>NZ_JBITHO010000004.1:0-400394 GCF_044458065.1 Streptomyces sp. NPDC050504
CCCCGCCGGGGGGGGGGGGGGGGGGGGGGGGGGGGGGGGGTGGTGGGGGTGTTGGGGGGCGCCCCCCCCCCCCCGGCCGGGGCGGGGCCCCCCCCGGGGGGGGCCCCCCCCCCGGCGCCGTACGACCGGTGCCTCGCGGCGTCAGCCCATGAACTTCTTGAACTCGTCCGGCAGCTCGAAGTCCTGGCCCTGCTGGCCCGCCGGGAGGCCGAACGCGCCGCCGCCCTGCGCCGCCTGCTCGCGCCGCGCGGCCTCGGCGGCCTCGTCGGCCTTGCGCTTCATCGGGTTGCCGCTCTTGCGCTTGCCCTTGGCCTGCTTCTGCTGCTTCTTCTGACGGCCGGGGCCGCCGCCCATGCCGGGGATCCCGGGCATGCCGGGCATGCCGCCGCCCTGGGCCATCTTCGACATCATCTTGCGGGCCTCGAAGAACCGCTCGACGAGGTTCTTCACCGCGCTGACCTCGACGCCGGAGCCCTTGGCGATGCGGGCGCGGCGCGAGCCGTTGATGATCGTCGGTTCCTGGCGCTCGGCCGGGGTCATCGACTTGATGATCGCGGCGGTACGGTCCACGTCCCGCTCGTCGATGTTGTTGATCTGGTCCTTGATCTGCCCCATGCCGGGCAGCATGCCGAGCAGCTTGGAGATGGAGCCCATCTTCCTGACCTGCTCCATCTGGGCCAGGAAGTCGTCGAGCGTGAAGTCCTGGCCCTTCTTGGACGCCAGCTTGGAGGCCATCTTGGCGGCCTCTTCCTGGCTGAAGGTCTGCTCGGCCTTCTCGATCAGGGAGAGCAGGTCGCCCATGTCGAGGATGCGGGACGCCATGCGGTCCGGGTGGAACGCGTCGAACTCGTCCAGCTTCTCGCCGTTGGAGGCGAACATGATCTGCTTGCCCGTGACGTGCGCGATGGAGAGCGCGGCACCGCCCCGGGCGTCGCCGTCGAGCTTGGAGAGCACGACGCCGTCGAAGCCGACGCCGTCGCGGAACGCCTCGGCGGTGTTGACCGCGTCCTGACCGATCATCGCGTCGACGACGAAGAGGACCTCGTCGGGGCTGACGGCGTCGCGGATGTCCGCGGCCTGCTGCATCAGCTCCTGGTCGATGCCGAGGCGGCCTGCGGTGTCGACCACGACCACGTCGTACTGCTTGGTCTTCGCGTACTCGATGGAGTCCTTGGCGACCTGGACCGGGTCGCCCACGCCGTTGCCCGGCTGCGGGGCGTAGACGCCGACGCCCGCGCGCTCGGCGACGACGCTCAGCTGGTTGACGGCGTTCGGGCGCTGGAGGTCACAGGCCACCAGGAGCGGGGTGTGGCCCTGCCCCTTGAGCCAGAAGCCCAGCTTTCCGGCGAGCGTCGTCTTACCGGCACCCTGGAGACCGGCCAGCATGATGACCGTGGGCCCGCTCTTGGCGAAGCGCAGGCGGCGGGTCTCGCCGCCGAGGATGCCGATGAGCTCCTCGTTGACGATCTTGATGACCTGCTGGGCGGGGTTGAGGGCCTGGGAGACCTCGGCGCCCGCCGCGCGCTCCTTGACCTGCTTGATGAAGGCGCGGACTACGGGGAGCGCGACGTCCGCTTCGAGCAGCGCGATACGGATCTCGCGTGCCGTGGCGTCGATGTCCGCCTCGGACAGGCGGCCCTTGCCCCGGAGGTTCTTGAATGTCGCGGCAAGGCGGTCGGAGAGGGTGTCGAACACGGTGGTCGCGGGTCCTCGGGTCTCGGGGGCGGGCTGGCACGAACGCCCTCCAGGGTATCCGGCCCGCCCCGATGCAGTCTGCCCCCATGGGGCGGGGGGCTCGCGGGGGCGGTGCCGCGGGGGCGGGAGGACGGTGGTGGGGCGGTGCGGGAAGGGTGGGGCGCACGCCGGGCGTACCCACCCGGCCCCCGCCCCCAACCCCCGCCCCCCTACCCCCGCAGCGCCGCCTCCACCGCGTGGGCCACCTCGCCCGCCGCCCCCGGCGCCAGCGGCGTCCCCTCGGGGCCCGTCACGTAGAACGCGTCCACCGCGTTCGCCCCCAGCGTGGAGGCGTGCGCGCTCCGCACCCGTACCCCCGTCCCCTCCAGTGCCCGCCCGATCCGGTGCAGCAGCCCCGGCGCGTCCTGCGCCCTGACCTCGATGACCGTGGCCAGGTGCGAGGCCGCGGGGGCGAGCGTCACCCGGGGCGGCGGGGCCGGAGCCCCGCGCCGCCTCGGGTACGCCGCCTCGCGCTCCGCGAGCCGCGCCGTGATGTCCAGGGAGCCGTCCAGCGCCCGCACCAGGTCCGCGCGCAGCCGCGCGGCCTGCGGCAGGGAGCCGTACTCCGCCGCGACCCGCCAGTTCAGCAGGAGCACCGCGCCCCGGGGACCGTCCGGCAGCTCGACGACCCGCAGTTCGGCCGCGCGCACGGTCAGCCGGTGCAGCGCGAGCACCCCCGCGGCGGCGGGCAGCGCACCGGGCCGCTCGGGCAGCGCGATCAGCAGCTCCACTCCTATCGGCTCGGCGCCCGGGGCCGCGTCGGCGCCCGCGGTCCCCATCTGGGTGTGCAGCGCGAGCACCGGTCCCCCGATCCGCAGCGCCTCGAAGGCGAGCCGTTCCTCCGCCGCCGTGAGGCCCGGCTCCGCCGCGGGCTCATCGGGCACCCCGCCCGCCAGTACGGCGCCCACCCGTTTCACCAGGTCGGCGACGAGCGACGCGCGCCAGGAGCTCCACGCCGCGGGCCCGGTCGCCAGCGCGTCGGCCTCCGTGAGGGCGTGCAGCAGCTCCAGCGTGCCGGGCGAGCCGACCGCTTCGGCCACCGAGCGGACCGTCGCGGGGTCGTCCAGGTCCCGCCGGGTCGCCGTCTCCACGAGGAGGAGGTGGTGGCGTACGAGCACGGCGACGGCGGCCACGTCGTGCGCGTCGAAGCCCATCCGCGCCGCCACGTCCCGCGCGATGGTCTCCCCGGCCACGGAGTGGTCGCCCGGCCAGCCCTTGCCGATGTCGTGCAGCAGGGCCGCGACCAGCAGCAGGTCGGGGCGGCCGACGCGGCGGGTGAGCGCGGCGGCCCGTACCGCCGTCTCCACCAGGTGCCGGTCGACGGTCCAGGTGTGCACGGGGTTGCGCTGCGGACGGCACCGCACCCGCTCCCAGTCCGGCAGCAGCCGGGTGACCAGGCCCTCGGCCTCCAGCGCCTCCCACACCGGGACGGCCGACTCGCCCGCGCCGAGCAGCCGGACCAGTTCGTCGCGCGCCTCGGCGGGCCAGGGCACGGGCAGGGGACCCGCGGCGGCGAGCCTGCGGACGACGTGCGGCGAGAGCGGCAGGCCCGCCTGGGCGGCGGCCGCGGCGGCGCGCAGCGGCAGCACCGGGTCGCGTTCGACGCGGGCGGTGCGGGCGAGGACGGCCTCGCCGTCCTGTTCGACGACGCCGTCGGCGAGCGGGGTCCTGTCGGGCGTCGCGGGCTTGCCGCCGAGCAGCGCGCGCAGCCGGGGCCGCGCGGCCCGCGCCCGCAGGACCCGGCCGACCTCGCGCCAGGTGACGTCGCCCGCGTAGGAGATCGTGCGCGCGGCCTCGTACACCTTGCGCAGCAGCGCGTCCGCGTCGAGCAGTCCCAGCTCCTTCGCGACCGCGTCCTGTTCCTGGAGGGCGAGGCGGTCGGTGGCCCGGCCGGTGGCGAGGTGCAGTGCGTCGCGGACGTCGAGCAGGGTGCGGCGCGCTTCGCCGAGCCCTTCGCGCGGGGCGTCGGCGACCCAGGAGGCGGCGACGGCGCGCAGGACGCCCGCGTCGCGCAGTCCGCCGCGCGCCTCCTTGAGGTCGGGTTCCAGGAGGTACTGGAGTTCGCCGTGGCGCTCGGCCCGTTCGCGGCACAGCTCGGCCAGTTCGGGCAGGCGTTTGGGCGCCTGGTTGCGCCAGTCCGCGAGGACCGCGGACCGGACTCCGGTGACGAGTCCGAGGTCGCCCGCGAGGTGCCGGGCGTCGAGCAGCCCGAGCTGGACCTTGAGGTCGTCGGCGGCGGCGCGCCTGACCTCGGCGGGGGTGCGCACGGAGTGGTCGAGGGCGATGCCGAGGTCCCAGACCGGGTACCAGATGCGGTCGGCGAGCGCGGCGATCTCGTCCGCCGCGGCGCTGCCGTCGTGCAGGAGCAGCAGGTCGAGGTCGCTGCGCGGGGAGAGTTCGCCGCGCCCGTAGCCGCCGACGGCGACGAGGGCGGCGCCGCGCACCCGGCAGGCCGCGGCGAAGAGGGCGGCCAGCCAGTCGTCGGTGATCTCGGCGAGGGACGCACGGCGCGGCGGCCCGGACCGCGCCTCCCCGCCGAGGAGGCGCAGCCGGGCCGCCGCGTAGCCGCTGGGCCCCGAGTCTTCCGTTTCCGTACCGCTCACGTCGTTGAGGCTCGTCACCCAGCTGCTCCTTAGAGTGCGTCGGGGCCGCGTTCGCCGGTCCTGACCCGTACGGCCGTTTCGACGGGCACGCTCCAGACCTTGCCGTCGCCGATCTTTCCGGTGCGGGCGGCCTTCACGACCACCTCGATGAGCTGTTCGGAGTCCTCGTCCTCGACCAGGACCTCGATGCGGATCTTGGGCACCAGGTCGACGGTGTACTCGGCGCCCCGGTAGACCTCGGTGTGGCCGCGCTGGCGTCCGTAGCCGCTGGCTTCGGTGACGGTGAGCCCCTGGACGCCGAACGCCTGGAGGGCCTCCTTGATCTCGTCGAGCCTGTGCGGCTTCACGACCGCGGTGATGAGCCTCATGCGTCCACCTTCTTGTTGATCGTCACGGGGGCGGGGACCGCCTTGCGGGGCGCGGCGCCGCCGCCCGCACCGCTGAAGTCGTACGCGGTCTCGGCGTGTTCGACCTGGTCGATGCCGGCGACCTCGTCGTCCTCGTCGACCCGCATGCCCATCAGCCGGTCGACGGCGAGGGCGAGCAGCGCGGAGACGACGAGGGAGTAGGCGAGCACGGAGAAGACTCCCACGGCCTGCTTGCCGAGCTGTTCGAGTCCGCCGCCGTAGAAGAGGCCCTTGGCGTCGGACTGGACGCCGCCGGTGGCGAAGAGGCCGACGAGGAGCGAGCCGGTGATGCCGCCGACGAGGTGGACGCCGATGACGTCGAGCGAGTCGTCGTACCCGAAGCGGTACTTGAGGCCCACCGACATGGCGCAGAGGAGTCCGGCGATCGCGCCGATGGCGATGGCGCCGAGCGGGGAGCAGGAGCCGCCCGCGGGGGTGATGGCGACGAGGCCCGAGACTGCGCCCGAGGCGGCGCCGAGGGTGGTGAAGGAGCCGTGGCGCAGCTTCTCGTAGCCGAGCCAGGCGAGCATCGCGGCGCCGGTGGCGACCTGGGTGTTGACGAACATCACGGCGCCGACGCCGTCGTCGTTGCCGAGCCAGGACCCGGCGTTGAAGCCGAACCAGCCGAACCACAGGAGCCCGGCGCCGAGCATCACGAGGGGGAGGCTGTGCGGGCGCATCGGGTCCTTCTTGAAGCCGACGCGCCTGCCGATGACGAGGATGACGCCGAGTGCGGCGGCGCCCGCGTTGATGTGGACGGCGGTGCCGCCCGCGAAGTCGATGACGCCCATCTCGAAGAGCCAGCCGCCGGTGCCCCACACCCAGTGCGCGACGGGGAAGTACACGACGGTCGCCCAGAGCGTGATGAACAGGGCCCAGGCGGTGAACTTGACGCGGTCGGCGAGGGCGCCGCTGATCAGGGCGGGGGTGATGACCGCGAACATCAGCTGGAAGACGGCGAAGACGTAGACGGGGATGGTGTAGCCGTCCCACAGTTCGGTGACGCCGATGCCGCTGAGGCCCACGTAGTCGGCGGACCAGCCGACGACCGATCCGGCGTCGGTGCCGAAGGCGAGGCTGAAGCCGTACAGCACCCACAGCACGGTCACGATGCCGAGGCTGATGAAGCTCATCATCAGCATGTTGAGGGTGGACTTGACGCGGACCATGCCGCCGTAGAAGAAGGCGAGGGCGGGCGTCATCAGCATGACCAGGGCCGAGCAGATCAGCATGAAGCCGGTGTTGGCGGCAGAGAGGCTCGGGGTCTCTGCGGCGAGCGTCGTGATGCCTGGGGGCATCGGCGTCTCCTCGTCGTCGGTGCGGGCCGCGTGCGGGCGGTGCGGGCCGGTTGATGCGACAGGAGATTGGCGCAGCGCGGTTTCCGTCGATGCCGCCCGATGTTTCGCGGCAGTGACGAAGGGGTCCGCGGTGTTACGCGGACATGAAGCACGGGTGCGGGCGGGGCCCGCGGGCGTACCCTGCGCGCGGGTCGGGGCACGGCCGGACCCGGTCGGCGGGCAGCCGACCGGGGGCGCTCAGACCGCTTCCGCGGTCTCCGGCAGTTGGGCGGTGAGCAGGTCGGTCAGCTCGGCGACCTCCTGGACGTCGCCGAAGTCCCTGGCGGCCGTGGAGACGGTCTTGCGCAGGCGGGTGTTGACCCGCTCGGAGCGGACGCGCTTGGCGATCCGCAGTGCCTGGCCCGCCAGCACGGTCGACTGCTCGGGCTCCTTCTTCAGCAGGTGGACGGTGGCCATGCCGATCAGGTTGAGCGCGTACGAGCGCTGGTGCTCCTCGTCCTCGCTGAAGAGGTCGACGGCGCGGGCCATGACGGGCTCGGCGAGCGAGGCGTACGTGGGGCTGCGGCCCGCGACGTAGGCGAGGTCGCGGAAGGAGTGGGCGTTCTCCCCGTTGAGCTCGGCCGCGGAGAAGAAGCGGATCCAGTCGGGCTCGGGCTCGCCGTCGAGGCCCGCGTCGGCGAAGGTCTCCTCGGCCATGCGCACGGCGCGCTTGCACTTGCTGGGCTGTCCCATGTTGGCGTACGCCCTGGCCTCCATCGCATACAGCATGGCCTGGGTGCGCGGCGTGGCGCAGTCGCGGCTGCCGTACTGGGCGAGGTGGATCAGTTCGAGGGCGTCGTCGGGCCGTCCGAGGTGGATCATCTGGCGGCTCATGTTGGACAGGACGTACGAGCCGAGCGGCTTGTCGCCTGCTTCCTTGGCGGCGTGCAGCGCGAGCACGAAGTACTTCTGGGCGGTGGGCTGGAGGCCCACGTCGTAGCTCATCCAGCCCGCCAGCTCGGCGAGTTCGGCGGCGCAGCGGAAGAGGCGGCGCGAGGTCTCGTCGGTCTGCGGCTCCTGGAGGAGGTCGGTGACCTCGTGGAGCTGGCCGACGACGGCCTTGCGGCGCAGGCCGCCGCCGCACTGGGCGTCCCACTGGCGGAACATCGCGGTGGTGGACTCCAGCAGCTCCAGCTCCGGTTTGGAGAGCCGGGAGGGGCGGCGGGAGACGGCGGTCGCGCGCTGCCCGGGGTCGGCCGCCGCGGTGGGCACCAGCCAGCGCTGCATCGGCTCGATGAGGGAGGGGCCGGCGGCGAGCGCGAGGGAGCTGCCGAGGAAGCCCCGCCTGGCGAGCATCAGGTCGCTGCGGGAGAACTCACTGAGCAGGGCGACCGTCTGCGGACCCGCCCAGGGCAGGTCGACGCCGGAGACGGACGGCGACTGGTGCGCCGTGCGCAGCCCGAGGTCCTCGATGGCGACGACGCTGCCGAAGCGCTCGGAGAACAGTTCGGAAAGGATGCGCGGAATGGGCTCGCGCGGCTGTTCGCCGTCGAGCCAGCGGCGCACTCTGGAAGTGTCCGTGGAGATGTGATGCGCGCCCAGCTGCCGGGCCCGGCGGTTCACCTGCCGCGCCAACTCGCCCTTCGACCAGCCGCTGCGTACGAACCACGAACTCAGCTGCTCGTTCGGGCGCTTGCCGGCATTCTCGCTGCCTGCGCCGTTGCCGCCCACTGGATGCCCCCATCCCACCGAAACCTTGTCGCGCGAACTCTTAACAGAATGCCGCGAGTCGAGGCAGTCCGCAGGGAGGTTGCACGCCATCGAACAGGAAACCGAGTTGCCTCCGGCATACCCGCGACGGCAGTCCCTCCCAGGGTTCGTGCACCGAAAGTAATCCTACGATCACCCCTCCGGCCATGGCGATTCCATAAACGCCACCATTCGCCACCCCTTCGAATGAACTCCCTTGCGGCGAGGCGCGCTTCACTTGACATACGACGATCAGCGGTGGGTGGAGCGGTGCACGCCGGGGCGCGCAGAAAGCTCCGCACAACCCCAGAGGCCACCGGGCGCTGCTCGTAACCACCGGCGAGTTCGACCCGTTGGAGGGGGCATGGGCTTCACGATCGGCGGCAGCCGGAGCATCCGGGAGAACCTCCCCGGCACACGGCGTCCCGGCGGGCGGCGCCGCGGGCGCGCGGCCGCGGCGATGTCGCTGGAATGCACCGCGGTCGCCGAGTACACCGGCCTGTGGGGCTGGGACGTGGTCCCGGGCGCGCGCGCCGCGGCGGGCGCCTGCTCCTGCGGCGAATCCTCGTGTACGGCGCCGGGGGCGCACCCCCTGTCGTTCGCCCCCGAGGTCCCGGCGGGCTCGACGCTGGACGACGCGACGAAGGCGTGGGGCGAGGTGCCGGGGGCGGCGATCCTACTGCCGGTGGGGCGCGCGTTCGACGTACTGGACGTCGTGGCGCCCGCGGGGCACCGGGCGCTGGTGCGGATGGAGCGGATGGGGCTGCCGCTGGGGCCCGTGGCGGCGACGCCCACGAGCCGCGTGCACTTCTTCGTCGCCCCGGGGGCCGCGGCCGAACTCCCCTCCCTCCTCTACCGCATGGGCTGGGAGGGCGCGGACCTGGACCTGCACGCGCTGGGGCCCGGCGCGCACATCACGGCGCCCCCGTCGGACCACGCGGGGCTCGGCCCCGTCACCTGGCTTCGGCCCCCGACGCTGGACACGGCGACGCCGCCCCCGGCGCGGCTGCTGCTCGGCACGCTCGCCTACCTGGCCCACCGGGCCTGCCACTAGGGGCGGCACCCCTTTCAGGACCCAGCGCCCCGGGGCGGCCGTTTCGCCCGCGGCGGGCGCTGCCCCAGCCCCCGTTTTCGCGCAGTTCCCCGCGCCCCTGAAAAGGGGCGCGGGGAACTGCGCGGTCTTTTGACGCCCCCGAAACGCGACGGGGCCCCGAGGGCGACGTTCACCCCCGGGGCCCCGCTCAAGCACAGCGCAGCGTTACTCGCCGATCAGCGCGTCCACGAACGCCCCCGGCTCGAACGGCGCCAGGTCGTCCGCGCCCTCCCCGAGCCCGACCAGCTTCACCGGCACCCCCAGCTCCCGCTGGACGGCCACCACGATGCCGCCCTTCGCCGTGCCGTCGAGCTTCGTCAGCACGATGCCCGTGATGTCCACGACCTCCGCGAAGACCCGCGCCTGCACGAGCCCGTTCTGGCCGGTCGTGGCGTCGAGCACGAGCAGCACCTCGTCCAGCGGCCCGTGCTTCTCCACGACGCGCTTGACCTTGCCCAGCTCGTCCATGAGCCCGGTCTTGGTGTGCAGGCGGCCCGCCGTGTCGATGAGCACGACGTCCGCGCCCTCGGCGATGCCCTCCTTGACCGCGTCGAAGGCGATAGACGCGGGGTCGCCGCCCTCGGGCCCGCGCACGGTGCGCGCGCCCACCCGGTCGCCCCAGGTCTGGAGCTGGTCGGCGGCGGCGGCCCGGAAGGTGTCGGCGGCGCCGAGCACCACGCTGCGCCCGTCCGCGACGAGCACCCGCGCCAGCTTGCCCGTGGTGGTGGTCTTGCCGGTGCCGTTGACGCCGACGACCATCACGACGCCGGGCGTGCCCTCGCCGCCCTCGGTCTTGACCGCGCGGTCGAAGTCGGGGCCGAGGAGCGCGACCAGCTCCTCGCGCAGCAGCTCGCGCAGCTGCTCGGGGGTGCGCGTGCCGAGCACCTTCACGCGCTCGCGCAGCCGCTCGACGAGCTCCTGCGTGGGCGCGACGCCGACGTCGGCGGTGAGCAGGGTGTCCTCGATCTCCTCCCAGGTGTCCTCGTCGAGGTGCTCGCGGGAGAGCAGCGTGAGCAGCCCCTTGCCCAGCGAGTTCTGCGAGCGGGCGAGCCGCGCCCTGAGCCGTACGAGACGGCCGGCGGTCGGCTCGGGGACCTCCACCTCGGGGGCGGCGGGAGCCTCGGGCCCGGCGGGCGCCGGGGCGGCGTCCTGGGCCTCGGGCTCGGCGGGCGCGCCGGGGAGGTCGACCTCCTCGACGGTGCGACGGGGTTCGTCCCGAGGCGTCTCCGCGTCCTCGCCGACACGCGGTTCGGCGGGCGGAGCGGTGATGGTCGGCGTGCTCGACGGCGCCGATGGCGGCAGCTGCTTCTTCTTGCGGCTGCTGACCACGAGGCCGCTGATCGCGCCGACCGCGACCAGAGCGATGACTACGGCAAGGATGAGGATTTCCATAACCCACCCAGTATCGGCCATGGGCCCCCGGGAAGCCCCGTCTGTAGCTTCACACCAAGGACAAAGGCCCCTGGAGGCTGCAAGTCGGACTAAAATACGATGGAAGAGGCGCCATCAACGCGCGTAGAGTCCTCGTGGATCACACCCCGGTCACCCGTGGACCGACCCCACTCCCCACGACGGTTCAACGCCGAGCCGAGCGAGAGGCATGGACCCCCACCCATGAGCACCACCGCCACCCCGTCGACCGACGCGCCCGAGGGCCCGAGCCCGATACCGGAAGGCCCCGCGGAGGGCGCCGTAGAGACCAGGGGCCTCGAACCGGTCCCCGACAGCGAGCGCACCGGACGCGTGCGGGAGCTCTTCCCGACCTGGGTGGCCGCCAACATCAGCGTGCTGCTGCTCACCATGGGCGCGGGCCTGATCGTCTTCAACGGCCTGAACATCTGGCAGGTGCTGGTCGTCGCGGCGGTCGCGCCCGTCCTCTCGTACGGCATCGTGGGCCTGATCTCCATCGCGGGCAAGCGCGGCGGCTCCCCCGGCATGGCCCTGTCGCGCGCCGTCTTCGGCCAGCGCGGCAACCTCTTCCCCGGCTCCCTGATCTGGGTCGCCCGCTGGGGCTGGGAGACGATCAACGCGGTCACCGGCGCGTACGCCCTGCTGACCGTGCTGGACCTGCTGTTCGGCGTGAAGTCCAACACCCCGCTGATCGTCGTCACCCTGCTGCTCTTCGTGACCTGCACGTTCGTCGTGTCGGGCCTGGGCATCAACGCGCTGCGCGTGGCGAGCAAGTGGTCCACGTACCTCTTCGGCGCGTTCTCGGTCCTCGTACTGATCTACCTGGTCGCCGACACCGACTGGGGCGCCGTCTTCGACAAGCCCGCGGGCTCCACCGCCATGATGATCGCGGGCATCGGCACCATCGCGGCGGGCGGCATCAGCTGGGTGCCCTCCGCCCCCGACTTCACCCGCTACCTGCCCCGCACCGCATCGTCCAAGGGCATGGTCGGCGCCTCGATCGGCGGCGCCGGGATCGTCGTGCTGCCGATGGTGCTGATGGGCGCGGTCATGGCCGTCTCGACGCCGGACCTGGCGTCGGCCGGCGACCCGGTCTCCTTCCTCGGCGAGATCCTGCCGACCTGGATCGCCGTCCCGTACCTGCTCATCGCGCTCATCGGCATGCTGCTGATCAACTCCATGTCGATGTACTCCGCCGGTTTCACCGCGCAGACCCTCGGCATCAAGGTCCCGCGCGCCTGGGCCGTCAGCGTGAACGCGGTCATCAGCCTGGTCTTCGGCTTCCTGCTGATGGTCGTGGCGACCAGCTTCATCGGCTCGTTCATCTCCTTCCTGACGCTGCTGGCCGTGGCGTTCTCCGCGTGGATCGGCGTCTTCGGCGTGGACATGCTGCGCCGCACGACGTACGACGGCGAGGCGCTGATGGACACCGGCCGCACGAGCGCCTACTGGTACAGCGGCGGTTTCGCCTGGTCGGCGATGGCCGCCTGGGGCGTCGCGCTGGTCGTCGGACTGCTCTTCACCAAGGTCGACTGGTTCTCGGGCCCGCTCGCCTCGTCCTGGATCGGCGAGAACGGCCTGGGCTGGGCGGTCACGATCCTGGTCGCCGCCGCGCTGTACGCGGTGCTGCCGCGCGCCAAGCAGGCCGCGTAAGGCCATGTCCATCTGACGCGACGTCAGCTAACGTCCCCCTCTGCCACGTTCGACACCCGGCGGAGGGGGACGTTCGCGTCATGGCCTTCACAGTCGTACGGTTCAACCTCGTCGATCCGGCGGCCTCGCCCGGCTCCCTCGCGGCCCGCTACCGCGCCGCGATCGAGATGGCCCGCTACGCCGACGAGCACGGCGTCGACACCGTCCAGACCGAGGAGCACCACGGCGCCGCCAACGGCTGGCTACCCTCTCCCTTCACCTTCGCCGGCGCGGTCCTCGGCGCCACGGGACGCATCGCCTGCACGGTCTCGGCGATCATCGGGCCGCTGTACGAACCCCTGCGCCTCGCCGAGGACGTCGCCGTGCTCGACCTGATCGGCGGCGGCCGGCTGGTGACCGTCGCGGGCATCGGCTACCGCCCCGAGGAGTACGCCCAGCTGGGCGTCGACTGGAGCAGACGCGGCGCCCTCCAGGACGAGCTGGTCGAAACGCTGCTCCTGGCCTGGACCGGCGAGCCCTTCGCGTACCGAGGCAGAACAGTGCGCGTGACTCCGCGCCCGTACAGCAGACCGCATCCGACGCTGCTGGTGGGCGGCTCGTCGAAGGCGGCGGCGCGCCGGGCGGCCCGGTTCGGGCTGCCGTTCTTCCCCAGCGCCCACCTGCCCGAGCTGGAGGCGTACTACCGGCAGCAGTGCGCCGCGTTCGGAACCGAGGGCTGGACGATGATGCCCCCGGCACGGACGACGCTGCTGCACCTCTCGGACGACCCGGACCGCACCTGGGCCCTGTACGGCGAGCACTTCCTGCACGAGGCGCGGACCTACGCCTCCTGGCAGTCCACGGACATCAAGTCGGCCGTGCGCTCGAAGGCGACGACCGTGGAGGAGCTGCGCGCCGAGGGCGTCTACCGGGTGCTGACGCCCGAGGAGTGCGCCTCGCTGGACACCGAGAGCCTGGTGCTGCATCCGCTGTGCGGCGGCATGCCGGTCGACGAAGGGTGGCGCTCGCTGCGGCTGTTCGCGGAAAGCGCGCTGCCCCGGCTCAAGGGCTGAGCCGGGGCGGCGCTCATCGGAGGAGAGCGCGGCGGAGGGGTCAACCCATCTCTTCCAGAGACTTGCCCTTCGTCTCCTTGACGAACTTCATGACGAAGGGGATCGACAGCGCGGCGAAGGCGCCGTAGATGATGTACGAGCCGGTCAGCGACCACTCGGACATGCTCGGGAAGGTCTTGGTGATCGCGAAGTTGGCGAGCCACTGGGCGGACGCGGCCACGCCGAGCGCGGCGGCGCGGATCCGGTTCGGGAAGATCTCGCCGAGCAGCACCCAGACCACCACGCCCCAGGACAGGGCGAAGAAGAGCACGAACGCGTTGGCGGCGATGATCGCGGTCATGCCCTGCGCGTTGGGCAGCGAGACGGTGTCGCCCGAGCCGGTCTTGTAGGAGAACGCCCAGGCCATGGTGAACAGCGCGACCGCCATGCCCACCGAGCCGATGATCGCGAGCGGCTTGCGGCCGATGCGGTCCACGAAGATCATCGCGATGACCGTACCGACGATGTTCACGATCGAGGTCTCGAACGAGTACAGGAACGAGCTGGACGGGTCCTTGCCGATCGACTGCCACAGCTGGTTCGAGTAGTAGAAGATCACGTTGATGCCGACGAGCTGCTGGAAGACCGAGAGCCCGATGCCGATCCAGACGATCGGCAGGAAGCCGACCTTGCCCAGCAGGTCCCTGAAGGACGGCTGGTGCTCGCTGCGCATGCCCGCCTCGATCTCGGCGACGCGCGCGTCCAGGTCGACGCCCGTGCCCTCGACCTCGCCGAGCACCTTCTTGGCCTCGACGTCGCGGCCGACGGAGATCAGGAAGCGCGGCGACTCGGGGATGACGAAGGACAGCAGGCCGTAGAGGAGGGCCGGGACGACCATGACGCCGAGCATCCACTGCCAGGCTTCCAGGCCCCCGATCTTGCCGCGCTGATCGCCGTCCGCCATGTTCAGGATGCCCCAGTTGACCAGCTGGGAGACGGCGATGCCGATGACGATGGCCGCCTGCTGGAAGGAGGCGAGCCGGCCCCGGTAGGCGGGCGGCGCGACCTCCGCGATGTACGCGGGGCCGATCACCGACGCCATGCCGATGCCGACGCCGCCGATGAGGCGCCAGACCGTCAGGTCCCAGGCGGCGAAGGGCAGCGCGGAGCCGATGGCGCTCGCGGCGAAGAGCACGGCGGCGATCTGCATGCAGCGGATGCGGCCGATGCGGTCGGCGATCCGGCCCGCGATGGCCGCACCGAGCGCACAGCCCAGCAGCGCGGTGGCGATGATCCAGCCGAGCATGTTGGCGTCGACGTCGAAGCGGTGCTGGATGGCGACGGTCGCACCGTTGATCACGGAGCTGTCGTAGCCGAAGAGGAAACCGCCCATGGCGGCAGCCGCCGTGATGAAGACGACATGGCCGAGATGGTCCGGCGCGGTCTCCCGGCCTCCGGGCGAAGGTGCCTGCGCAGTGCTGGTCACGTGGACTCCTGGAATCCGGCTGCGGCGCCGGACGTGGGGGGCGATCTCTCAGAGCCTGTGTCTGAAACCTCTCTCAAGTGGCGCATAACTTGCCGTCACCCACCACTTGGACACCGAAGCGAGGTGAGCTACCGAAGGCGCTGGCTGATGACCTTCGAGACGCCGTCGCCCTGCATCGAGACGCCGTAGAGCGCGTCCGCGACCTCCATCGTGCGCTTCTGGTGCGTGATCACGATCAGCTGCGAGGACTCCTGGAGCTCCCGCATGATCCTGATCAGCCGCTGGAGGTTGGTGTCGTCCAGCGCGGCCTCGACCTCGTCCATCACGTAGAACGGGCTGGGCCGCGCCTTGAAGATGGCGACCAGCAGCGCCACGGCCGTCAGCGACCGCTCCCCGCCCGACAGCAGCGAGAGCCGCTTGACCTTCTTGCCCGGCGGCCTGGCCTCGACGTCCACGCCCGTGGTCAGCATGTTGTCCGGATCGGTCAGGACCAGCCGCCCCTCGCCGCCGGGGAAGAGCCGCGAGAACACGCCCTCGAACTCCCGGGCCGTGTCCCGGTACGCCTCCGTGAAGACCTGCTCGACCCGCTCGTCCACCTCCTTCACCACCTGGAGGAGGTCAGCCCGGGTCTTCTTCAGGTCCTCCAGCTGCTCGGAGAGGAACTTGTGGCGCTCCTCCAGCGCGGCGAACTCCTCAAGGGCGAGCGGGTTCACCTTCCCGAGCTGCTGGTACGCCCGTTCGGCCGCCTTCAGCCGCTTCTCCTGCTCGGCCCTGGCGAAGGGCTTCGGCAGGTTGCGCGGGTGCTCCGGGTCCTCCGGCAGCTCCTCCCCCTCGGCGGGCAGCGAAGGGGGCACGAGCTGGTCGGGGCCGTACTCAGCCACGAGCCCGGCGGGCTCCACCCCCAGTTCCTCAAGGGCCTTCACCTCCAGCTGCTCGATCCTCATCCGCTTCTCGGCACCGAGTACCTCGCCCCGGTGAACCGAATCCGTCAGCTTGTCGAGCTCCGCCTTCACCTCCCGCCCCCGGGCACGCTCGGCGGCCAGCTCGCGCTCCCGCTCCGCCTTCGCCGCGTCGGCCGCCGTGCGCTCCTCGCCCGCCCTGACCAGCGACAGCTCGACGTGCGCCAGCAGCCGGCGGGCGCCCGCCGCGACGGCGGACGCGACCTGGGCCTCGTACCGCAGCCTGGCCCTGCGCCGCTCCGCACGCGCGCGTGCCTCGCGCTCGACGCGCGCCGCCCGGTCCAGCGAGTCGGCCCGCCCCGCGAGCCCCTTGACCCGCTCCTCGTGCGTACGGGCCTGGAGCCGCGCCTCCATCTCGGTCTGCCGCGCGTTGGCCCCGTCGGCCGCCAGCCGGTCCCGCACGGAGGTGTCGGGGTCCTCCTGTACGGGCGCCTCTTCGGCCACCAGCAGCCGCTCGGCCAGCTCCTCCGCCTCCGCCAGCGCCCGCTCCAGCGCCTCATCGGCCTTCGCGGCGGCCGCCGCCGAACGCTCCGCCTCCCCCGCCGCGCCCCGCGCCTGCCCGGCGAGCCGCCCGAGCTGCTGGGCCACTCCGGACTTCTCCCGCTCGGCCGCGCGCCGCCGCTCCCCCAGCTCGTCCACGCGCGCGGCGATCCCGGCGCGCCGCTCCTGGGCCGCGCGCTGCTCCCGCGCCAGCTCCTCGCACCGCACGTCGAGCCCCGCCAGCTCGGCCGCCGCCTCGTCCACCGAGGCCCGCACCTCAAGGAGGCTCGGCGCCCCCGCCGAACCGCCGTGCGCGAAGTGCGCGCCGAGCACGTCGCCCTCCGCGGTCACCGCCGTCAGCCCCGGCCGCGCGTACACCAGGTCCTCGGCGTCCTCCAGCGTGCCCACGACCACCGTGCCGCGCAGCAGCCGCCGCACGGCGGGCAGCAACGCGTCGGGGCCGCGCACCAGGTCGGCCGCGCGCGGCGGCCCTTCGCCGTCCGCCGGGTCGGCCCCGTCCCGCTCCTCGGGCGCCCCGGCCAGCAGCAGCGTCGCCCGTCCCGCGTCCTGTTTGCGCAGCAGCCGGATGGCCTCGGCCGCCGCCCCCGGGTCCCGTACGGCCACGGCGTCCGCCGCCGCGCCCAGCGCCGCTGCCACCGGCACCTCGTAGCCGGGCGTCACCGTCAGCAGTTCCGCCGCGGGCCCCAGCAGCCCGGCCAGCTGTTCGCCCGCCGAGAGCAGCGCGCCCGTGCCGTCCTTGCGGCGCAGGCCGAGCGCCAGCGCGTCGTGCCGGGCCGAGACCGCGGCCCGCTTGCGGTCGGCGGCCGTCGCGGCCTCGCGCGCGGCCGCCGACGCGGCCTCGGCCCCGGCCAGTTCGTCCTTCGCCGCCTCGTGCAGCGCGGCCAGCTCCGCGTCGCCCGCGTCCAGCCCCTCGACCTCGGCCTTCAGCGCCTCGTACTCCTCCTGGGCCGCCGTCGCGCGCTCCCGGGCGCCGTCGCGCGCCTCGGCCAGCCGGTCGATCTCGGCCTGCGCCGACGCGGCCCGCGAGCGCGCGGCGCCCACCTGGCCGCCGAGGCGCGCCAGGTGCTCGCGGCGGTCGGCGACGGCCCGCGCCGCGTCCTTGAGCCGCCGCTCCTCCAGGGCGAGGGCCCGCTCCAGCTCGGCGCGGTGCCCTGCGGTGTCCTCCAGGGCGTGCTCGGCGGCTTCGAGCGCGGCCGTCAGCTCGGCCTCCTGCTCCCGGATCCTGGCCGCCTCGCGCTCCATGTCCTCCGGGTCCCGGCCGCGCCGTTCCTCCGGGGGCTGGGCGGTGGCGCTCTTGACGCGCGCGTCGGCCAGCGAGATCGTGCCGCGCACCCGTTCGGCCAGCTGCGACAGCTCGTACCAGGTGGTCTGTGCCCGCTCCAGGCGCGGCGCGAGCCCGCGCGCCTCGCCCTCCAGCTCGGCCTCGCGCGCCAGCGCGGTCTTCAGCCGGGTCTCCGCCGCCTCCTTGCGCTCCTTGAGGGCGGCCTCGTCGGCGATCTCCGCGCCCAGCGCCTCCCTGAGGCGCACGAGGTCGTCGGCGAGCAGCCGCAGTCGCGCGTCGCGCAGGTCGGCCTGGATGACGGCGGCCCGCCGCGCCACCGCCGCCTGCCGTCCGAGCGGCTTGAGCTGGCGGCGCAGTTCGTCGGTGAGGTCCTGGACGCGCGCCAGGTTGGCCTTCATCGCGTCCAGCTTCCGCAGCGCCTTCTCCTTGCGCTTGCGGTGCTTGAGCACGCCGGCCGCCTCCTCGATGAAGGCGCGGCGGCCCGTCGGGTCGGCGTGCAGGACGGAGTCGAGCTGGCCCTGGCCGACGATGACGTGCATCTCGCGGCCGATGCCGGAGTCGGAGAGCAGTTCCTGGATGTCGAGGAGGCGGCAGGTGTCGCCGTTGATCTGGTACTCGCTGCCGCCGTTGCGGAACATGATCCGCGTGATGGTGACCTCGGCGTACTCGATGGGCAGGGCGCCGTCGGAGTTGTCGATGGTGAGGGACACCTCGGCACGGCCCAGCGGCGGCCTGCCCGTCGTCCCGGCGAAGATGACGTCTTCCATCTTGCCGCCGCGCAGCGACTTGGCGCCCTGCTCGCCCATGACCCAGGAGAGTGCGTCCACGACGTTGGACTTGCCCGAGCCGTTGGGCCCCACGACACAGGTGATGCCGGGTTCGAAGCGCAGCGTCGTCGCCGATGCGAACGACTTGAAGCCGCGGAGGGTCATTGCCTTGAGATGCACGCGGCCCGACTCTACCGGTCGGCTTCTGTTTCACCTCTGAAGGTGCAGGGCACATCAGACGTTAAGAAAAGGGTGCCGGGAGAGCCCTGCGGGAGTGCGGCAGAAGAAGAGGGGGCACCGCGGCAGAAAGAAGGGACGCCGAAGCGTCCCTTGCATATCCTTACGCGGTGACGAGACTGCGATCCGTGATCAGGTGAGCGCAGGCTCCGCCTGGGGTACGTCGATGTCGATGCTGTCGAGCAGCGACTCTCCCTGGTGCTGAGCGGCGGCCGTCAACGCGTCGTTCTCGGCGTGAATCCGAGTGAGCTCGGACTCAAGGTCCTGGACGCGCTGCTGGAGCCGTCGCATCTCGGCGAGGAGTCGCGGGTCGGAACCGCCGACGTAACCGAGAAGCGCCTTTGCCATGATGGATGGTCCTCCACACTGAGTGACCGACCGAAGCGGTGGTGGGTCGTGAGGGATTCGCACCCGCGGTGCCTGGCAGTGTGCTGATCCTGCTGCCGTTCTTACCGCCAAACAGCCAAGGTGCGCGGGGCTTCCAGCGTCTCACCAAAAAGTTTGACGGTCAACACGATCACGCCCCGTATCCAAGGGCGTCCCCGGCGCGCGGCCGCGGATGCGCGGCGGCGGCTGTCTCGTACGGGGCCCGGGGGGCGTGGTGATCATTATCTGCCCCCGCAGCCTGGCACGACAACCCCATGTTGGCAACTACCAGGCCGTTTCCACCACGCGCACGCACCGGAGCACCGGCGCGGAAGGGGGGCGTCGGGGGCGCTCGGGGGCCGTTCGGGGTCCGTTCGGGGTCCGATCGGGTCCGCTCAGCGAATCGCGAAGGTGTCGTAGCCGCCTCGTGGGGTGTCCCAGATCTCAGTCACACCGTCGACCCGTCCCGGCGTGTCGTCGGAGCGCAGCCAGTCGAGCAGACGGTGGCAATTCTCACGCGGACCCTCGGCCACGACCTGCACCCTGCCGTCGTCGAGGTTGAGGGCGAAGCCGGTGAGGCCGCCGATCTCCAAAGCGTTTGCCCTGGTGAACCAGCGGAAGCCCACTCCCTGTACTCGGCCGCGTACCCAGGCGGTGAGCCGTGCATCTTCGTTCATGGGTGCACGCTAACCGGCCAATAGCTCACGGAGCACTTCGCCCCCTTCCGCCATCGCGTACAGTCCGGACGCAATGAGGCTCACCCGTACGGGCTAGTCGCATGGACCGTAGTAAGCACGAGGAAGGCACAGCAGATGGGACGCCACCGTCGCTCGGCCGCCGCACCCGCCCCAGAGGACCGCTCGACGGACCGCTCGACCGGTGCGGCAGGCAGGCTCCGGGGCGGTGCGCGCCGGAAGAAGCGGGCGATCGTGCCCGTGCGCACCGGTCTGCTCGGCGTCTCTGCCGCCATGGCGGTCGGCGCGGTCGCCGTCGCCTCGGGGCTGCTGCCCGGCGGCGACACCCTCCAGGTGAGCGGCGGGCCCGGCGCCGGCGGACAGGTGCGCGCCGACGCCGCCACCTCCGATCCGCAGACCCAGGGCGGCAGGTCGAGCGCGCCCGCCGACGGCGCCGTAGCCCTGCCAGGACAAGGCACGAAGCGGGTGCACACCCCCTCGGCCTCCCCCACTCCCACGGCCGGAAAGCCGAGCGCGAAGCCCTCGGAGAAGGCGGAGCCGAAGGCCGGGGAGAAGGTCGAGGAGAAGGCCGGAAAGAGCGCGTCCCCCGAGGCGACCGGGGAGTCGGAGAGCGCCGAGCGCGCGAAGGAGCGGGCCGGGCGCACCGAGGCCCCGGCCGTTTCCCGCGACCGCACCCCGGCTTCCGAGTCCGCCGAGGCGGCCGTGCTCGCGCTGGTCAACCAGGAGCGGGCCAAGGTCGGCTGCCAGGCCGTGCGGCCCAGCGCCGAGCTGGCCGCGCTGGCCGCCGCGTTCAGCAAGGACATGGCGGAGCGGGACTTCTTCGACCACACCGACCCGGACGGCGCGACCCCGTGGGACCGCGCCGAGAAGGCGGGCGTGAAGGGGCTCGGCGGGGAGAACATCGCCCGCGGCCAGGCGGACGCCCAGGCCGTGATGGACGCCTGGATGAACAGCGAAGGCCACCGAGCAAACATTCTCAATTGCGATTACAAGACGCTGGGCGTCGGCGTGCACTTCGGTGCGGGCGGCCCCTGGTGGACCCAGGACTTCGGTTTCTGAAGCTTCGGGGGACTCCAGGAGCTTCAGGCGCTGACGCGCGGCGGGCGCTGGCAGCGCGGGCAGAAGTAGCTGGAGCGGTTCATCCACGGCCGCCTGCGGATCGCGGTGCCGCACCGCCCGCAGGGCTCGCCCTCGCGCCCGTACGCGTCGAGCGAGCGGTCGAAGTAGCCCGACTCGCCGTTCACGTTGACGTACAGGCTGTCGAAGCTGGTGCCGCCGACGTCGAGCGCGGCCGTCATCACGTCCCGTGCGTGCCCGAGCAGTTCGGCGGCGCGGGGGCGGGCGAGGGTGGCGGTGGGCCGCTCGTAGTGCAGCTTCGCGCGCCACAGCGCCTCGTCCGCGTAGATGTTGCCGACGCCGCTGATCAGCGACTGGTCGAGCAGCGCGCGCTTGACCGTCGTGCGGCGCAGGCGCAGCGCCGCGAAGAACGCCGCCTCGTCGAAGGCCGGGTCCAGCGGGTCGCGCGCGATGTGCGCGATGACGTCGGGCAGCCCGTCGGGGGTGTTCTCGTGCAGCGAGAGCCCGCCGAACGTCCGCTGGTCGACGAAGCGCAGCTCGGTGCCCTGGGCGTCGTCGAAGCGGATCCGGATGCGCAGGTGCTTCTCGTCGGGGGCGTCCAGCGGCTGTACGAGGAGCTGGCCGCTCATCCCGAGGTGGCCGAGGACCGAGGCGTCCTGGTCGGCGAGCGGCAGCCACAGGTACTTGCCGCGCCGCCGGGCGACGCCGATGCGGTGCCCCTTCAGGCGCGCGGCGAAGTCCGCCCCGCCCGCGAGGTGGCGGCGCACCGCGCGCGGGTGCAGCACCTCGGCCCCGGCGACGACGCGCCCGCTGACCCAGCGTTCGAGTCCGCGCCGTACGACTTCGACTTCGGGCAGCTCGGGCACGGACGGCTCCTCAAGGCACTGGTTGTACGGGGTCGACGGCAGCGTACCTCCGGCCCTCGCGCGGCTTCTCCCCAGTCCGCCCGCGCGGGACTTCCGTCGGCGGCCAGCCCGTGGCGACGGAGGCGACCACGGTGGAGTGCTCCGACCGGTTCTCGTTGCTCGCGCGCACCGCCGCTCCTCTGCTCCTCGCCCTTCTTCCGGCCCGTAAGGGACCGTGTCCAACAGAAGAACCCCGCCGCACCGGAGTGCGACGGGGTTCAGAAGTGGAGTCAGGAGGCGGCTGCGGTGCCCTCGGACGGGACCGGGGAGGCCGCGGCCTCTTCGGCTGCGGCCTTGGCGGCCGCTTCCCGTTCGTCGGCTGCCGAGCGGATCGCCCGCCAGGCGGACTCGGCCGCCTGCTGTTCCGCTTCCTTCTTGCTGCGGCCGGTGCCGGTGCCGTACGAGACACCACCGACGCGGGCAGCAGCAGTGAAGGTCTTCTCGTGGTCGGGGCCGGTCTCCGAGACGAGGTACTCGGGGACGCCGAGCCCTTCCGCCGCGGTGAGCTCCTGGAGACTGGTCTTCCAGTCCAGGCCGGCTCCGAGGTTGGAGGACTTCTCGATCAGCGGGTCGAAGAGCCGGTGCACCAGCTCGGACGCCGCGTCGAGGCCCTGGTCGAGATAGACCGCGCCGATCACCGCTTCAAGGGTGTCGGCGAGGATGGAGGCCTTGTCCCTGCCGCCCGTGCCCTCTTCGCCCCGGCCGAGCCGGATGAAGGAGCCGAGTTCGAGCCCTCGGCCCACCTCCGCGAGCGCGCGCGAGTTGACCACCGCGGCCCGGAGCTTGGCCAGCTGGCCCTCCGGGAGGTCCGGGTGGGTGCGGTACAGCGTGTCCGTGACGACGAGGCCGAGCACAGAGTCCCCGAGGAACTCCAGACGCTCGTTCGTCGGCAGGCCGCCGTTCTCGTACGCGTACGAACGGTGGGTGAGCGCACGCACCAGAAGGGCGGACTCGACCGGATAGCCGAGCCGCCCTTCCAGAAGCGTGTGGGACGAGGCCGCGTTGGTGTTGTCTGCCTTGTTGGACGAACCAGACATCGCGCCTCTCACCAGCCCGATCAGACCGACAGGACCTGGCGCTTGTTGTAGGTGCCGCAGCTCGGGCACGCGATGTGCTGCAGCTTCGGCTCCTGGCAACGCTCACACGAAACCAGGGTGGGGACCGCAGCCTTCCACTGCGACCGGCGGTGGCGCGTGTTGCTGCGCGACATCTTCCGCTTCGGAACAGCCACGGCTACTTCTCCTGCTTCTCGTCGACGCCCGCATTCGCTTCGGCGCCGCTCATGTTGTCCTTCTCGCCGTCCTGGATGGTCTCGGCGAGTCCCTGCAGTGCCGCCCAACGAATGTCGACGGCGTCATGGTGGTGGTCCGGGTCGTCGTTGAGCCCGGTTCCGCATTCGGAACACAGCCCAGCGCAGTCCTCCCGGCACACCGGCTGCATCGGCAGTGCGAGCACCACCGCATCACGCAGCACGGGTTCGAGGTCGAACAAGCCGTCCTCGAGGAAGAGCGTGTCCTCGTCGTCCTCGGCGTCGTCGCCCGGCTCCGCCTTGGGGCGGCCCCGGTCGTCGGCGTCAGGGTACGAGAACATCTCCTGGAAGTCCGCCACGGCCTCTTGGCGCAGCGGCTCCAGACACCTTACGCACTCACCCTCGGCCGTTGCACGGGAGGTGCCTGTGACAAGCACCCCTTCCATGACGGATTCGAGGCGGAGCTCGATTTCCACGGGAGCGCCCTCGGGCACTCCGATGACACCCGCGACGCCGAAGTCGGCCGGGGCGTCGACCGAGCGGGTCAGCCGCTGGAGCGCACCGGGACGCCGACCCAGCTCGTGCGTGTCGAACACGAGGGGGTTTCGGTGGTCAAGGCGGCCGTTCAGGGCTTCTCCCGCTTTCGGATTCGTTCGGTTCGTGGGGTGGGCCGCCTGCGGACACTGGATCCGGGCAGCCTGGATCGCGGACATGCACGCGACCGAAGAGCCAGGATACTGGACCGTTCGCCATAGGCCCAATCCGGTCGGTCAGCGCCCCTGCTCGTACCTGCGCAGCTGCTCCAGGTCGATCATGCTCGTGTCGAAGAAGCTGGTCTCGTCCAGCGCGCCGCCCTGCTGGTGCTGGGGCTGGTGCTGGTCGTGCTGCTGGTGCTGCTGGTGTGCGTCCAGCTGGTGGGGCTGCTGGTGCACGTCCGGCTGGTGCTGCGGGGGCTGGGGCCAGCCGCCGCCGTAGGTGCCGCCGCCGTAGGTCTGGTCGTAGCCCTGCTGCGGCTGCTGGTAGGCGTACGGATCCTGGTGCTGCGCCGCCGCCGGGTAGCCCGCGTAGGCGTCCTGGCCTGCGGGCTGCGGGACGTCCTGGTAGTCCGCGTAGGCGGATTCGGCGTACGAGGGGTCCGCGTAGGGCTGCTGGGCCGGGATCTGCGGCTGGTGGGCCGGGGGCGCGGGCGGGGCCGCGGGCGTCGCCGGGACCGGGTCGGCCAGCTCCGCGAGGCCCGCCAGGTAGTCCGCGTCGCTGGTGCGGGTCTGCGGGTCCGCCGCGTCCTGCGCCGCCATGTGCGCGCCCAGGTCGTCCGTCGCGACGCGCCCCAGCAGCTTCTCGCGGCCCCTGCCGACCGCCTCCAGGGTCTTGGCCAGCACCGCCTCGAACGCGCCGAGCTTGGTGTCCACGTACTCGTCGGCGCGCTGGATCAGCGCGGCCGGGTCGCTGGTGTACTCGGGGGCGTCCTCGTCCCCGTACCCCTGCGGGTCGAGGCCGGGACCCCGGCCCAGCAGCTTCTCGCGGCCCCGGTCGACGGAGCCGATGGTCTTGGTGAGGACGACCTCGAAGTTGGCGAGCTTGGAGTCGACGTAGTCGTCGGCCTCCGCGCGGATCTCCTCGGCCTCGCGGCGGGCCTCGGAGAGGATGCGGTCCGCCTCGTCCTGGGACTGGCGGGCCACGGCGGTGTCGGAGATCAGCGTGCCCCGCTGGGCGTGCGCGGCCTCGATGATCCGCTCCGCCTCCTGGCGGGCCTCCTCGACCAGCTGTTCGCGCCCGCCGATGAGCTCCTGGGCGTGGGCCAGGGAGCCCGGCAGCGCGTGGCGCACCTCTTCGAGCATCGCGAGCAGCTCGGCGCGGTTGACCACGCACGACGCCGACATGGGCATGGAGCGGGCGTTACCGACCGCTTCGACGATCTCGTCGAGCTTCTTCTGCACGTCCACCGTGTGCTCGCCACTCTCTACAGCTGGTTGGGAGACGGACGGCACGACTGTACGGCCAGTCGGCGCCCGCCGGACACCCGATGACGGCCCGTCACCCGGCGGCCGCCGGGTCACCGCTGCTTCAGGCGCTCCACGAGGGCCGTGTGCACGGTGGGCGGCAGCAGGTGGGAGACGTCGCCGCCCCAGGCCGCGACCTCCTTCACCAGCGAGGAGGAGAGGAAGCTGTACGTGGGGTTGGTCGGCACGAACAGGGTTTCGACGCCCGTCAGGCCGTTGTTCATCTGCGCCATCTGGAGTTCGTAGTCGAAGTCGCTGACCGCCCGCAGCCCCTTCACGATGGCCGGGATGTCGCGCTCCTTGCAGAAGTCGACGAGCAGGCCGTGGTGGGACTCCACCTGGACGTTGCCGAAGTCACCGGTGACCTCGCGGATCAGCTCGATCCGCTCGTCGACGGTGAACAGGCCCTTCTTGGACTGGTTGATCATCACCGCGACGTGCACGACGTCGTACAGCTTCGAGGCTCGGGCGATGATGTCGAGATGTCCGTTGGTGATGGGGTCGAACGACCCCGGACAGACGGCGCGGCGCAACTGAAGTCCCTCGCTCCCAGGTCCGGTCATCGTGCGTCTTCGCACGTAGAGGCGGCGCGACCGTACCAAAGCGTGCCTTCGCCGTAGCGACGGGCCCGCACCGGTTCGAAGCCGTCGGGCCAGCCGAACTCCCCGCCCCTCGTGCTGCGCTCCACGGTGACGACGGCGTCCTCCGCGAGCCAGCCCCCCGCGCGGAGTGTGATCAGGATCTCCCGGAGATCGTCGTCCTCGACGGCGTACGGCGGGTCGAGGAAGACGATGTCGTACGGGTCCTGCGGCGCCGGTCCCGTCACGACCTGCTCCGCCCTGCCCGCGCGGACGTCGGCGCCCGGCAGGCCCAGCGCCTTCACGTTCTCGCGCACCGTGCGGGCGGCACGGGCGTCCGCCTCGACCAGCAGGGCGTGCACGGCGCCCCGGGACAGCGCCTCCAGACCGACGGCGCCGGAGCCCGCGTACAGGTCGGCGATGCGCGTCCCGCGGAACGAGCCGAGGAGCGACTCCCACGTGGAGAAGAGCCCTTCGCGAGCGCGGTCGGAAGTGGGGCGGGTGCCGTTGCCCGGCGGTACGGCCAGGCGGCGTCCGCCGGCCGTACCGGCGATCACGCGGGTCATCTCTGTGGGGTCCTTCGCGGGGAGAGGGGTCGGGGCTCTCCACGATATGGGGCCCGACGGCACGGGGCCCGCGCGGGGACCGCCGTACGGGGCGGGGAGGGGCGGGGAGGGAGGGAGTGCCTCCCTCCCCGTCCCTCCTCACCCCTTGTCCAGGTACTCCTCCCGCTCCTTGTCCAGCAGCGCGTCCAGCGCCGTGCGCAGCTCCGGGTACGCGGTCAGCTCCGGGTCCTCGGCGACGACGGCCGTCGCCTCCTCCCTGGCGGCGACGATGACCTCCTCGTCGTCGATGACCGCGAGGACCCGCAGCGAGGAGCGGACGCCCGACTGGGCCTGGCCGAGCACGTCGCCCTCGCGGCGCTGTTCGAGGTCGATGCGGGACAGTTCGAAGCCGTCCAGGGTGGCGGCGACGGCGCCGAGCCTGGCGCGGGCCGGGCTCGCCTCGTGGGCCTCGGTGACCAGCAGGCAGAGCCCGGGGGCCGAGCCCCGGCCCACGCGGCCGCGCAGCTGGTGGAGCTGGGAGACGCCGAACCGGTCCGCGTCCATGATCACCATCGCGGTGGCGTTGGGGACGTTCACGCCGACCTCGATGACCGTCGTCGCGACCAGGACGTCGACCTCGCCCGCGGCGAAGCGGCGCATCACGTCGTCCTTGTCCTCGGGGGCCATGCGCCCGTGCAGCACCTCGACGCGCAGCCCGGCGAGCGGGCCGCCGGCGAGCTTCTCCGCGGTCTCCACGACCGCGAGCGGCGGGCGCTTGTCGGCCTCCTCCGCGGCCTGCTTCTTCTTGGGCTCGTCCTCGCCGTCGCCGATGCGGGGGCAGACCACGTACGCCTGGTGGCCGTTCTCCACCTCTTCGCGCACCCGCTCCCAGGCGCGGGCCAGGAAGTGCGGCTTGTCCTGGGCGGGGACGACGTGGCTGGCGATCGGGGAGCGCCCGGCGGGGAGCTGGTCGAGGACGGAGGTCTCCAGGTCCCCGAAGACCGTCATCGCGACCGTGCGCGGAATGGGCGTCGCGGTCATGACCAGCAGGTGCGGCGGCTGCTTGCCCTTGGAGCGCAGGGCGTCGCGCTGCTCCACGCCGAACCTGTGCTGCTCGTCGACGACGACCAGGCCGAGGTCGTGGAACTGCACCTTGTCCTCGATCAGCGCGTGCGTGCCGATCACGATGCCCGCCTCGCCCGTGACCAGGTCGAGCAGCGCCCGGCGGCGGGCGGCCGCGCCCATGGAGCCGGTGAGCAGCACGACCTTGGTGCCCAGCTCGGAGCCGCCGAGCAGACCGCCCTCGGCCAGCTCGCCCATCATCTCGGTGACCGACCTGTGGTGCTGCTGGGCCAGCACTTCGGTGGGCGCGAGCATCGCGGCCTGCCCGCCCGCGTCCACGACGGCGAGCATGGCCCGCAGCGCCACCATCGTCTTTCCGCTGCCGACCTCTCCCTGGAGGAGGCGGTGCATCGGGTGTTCCGTGGCGAGGTCGCCGAAGATCTCCGCCGAGACCTTCTGCTGGCCCTCGGTGAGCGTGAAGGGGAGTTTGGCGTCGAAGGCGTCGAGGAGGCCGTCCGCCACCGGTCTGCGGGCGACCGCGGGGAGCTGGTCGTCGGCGTGGCGGCGGCGGGCCAGGGCGACCTGGAGGACGAAGGCCTCGTCCCACTTGAGGCGGTCCTTGGCCGCGGCGATCTCCGCGTTGTCGCGCGGGCGGTGGATCTTGAGCAGGGCCTCGGGGAGCGGGAGCAGGCCGCGGCCGTCGCGCAGGGCGGGCGGCAGCGGGTCGACGACGCCCTGCCACCGCTCCGCCTCGAAGAGGGCCAGGAGCGTGTCGACGGCCTTCTCGATCTTCCAGGAGTCGATCTGCTTGCAGGCCGGGTAGAGCGGGAGCAGCCGGCCCGCGAAGGCGCCGACCGCCGCGCTGTCGTCGCCGTCGGCGTCCAGCCGCTGGTAGGTGGGGTGGGCCAGCTGGAGCTTGCGGTTGAAGGTGCCGACCTTGCCCGCGAACATCGCGCGCGTGCCGGGCGGCAGCTCCTTGTGGGGCTTGTGCACGCCGTGCCCGAAGAAGACGAGCTGGAGCCTGCCGCTGCCGTCCGTGATGGTGACCTCCAGGCGTTTGCCCCGGCCGCCGTTGAAGGTCAGCACCCGGGCGTCGGCGACCTGGGCGACCACCGTGACGTGCTCGTCGAGCGGGAGGTCGGCGAGGCGGGTGAGCTGGCCCCGCTCGGCGTATCTGCGCGGGTAGTGGTGCAGCAGGTCCCCGACCGTGTTCAGGCCGAGGTGCTCGGCCATCACCTTCGCGGTGGTTCCGCCGAGCGACTTCTTCAGTGGTTCATCGAGCGCAGGCACGCCCTCCATTGCACACCACAGCGCTGACAATCGTCGCCGCGACCGCCGGAACGCCCTGGTCAGTACGGCGGGCTGAACCCTAGGATTGCGCTCCTCCCCACCCCATCCGCCCCTTCGCGGTCACCTCTCATCCGGGGCCGCCAGACCCGCGCCTTCGCCCGTCCCCCCACCGGCGCTGCGACGATGACTCCTGATCAGACCCAGACTCCGCACACCTTCCAGGTCGACCTGCGCGGCCTGGTGGACCTCCTCTCCCACCACCTCTACTCCTCGCCGCGGGTCTACCTCCGCGAGCTGCTGCAGAACGCCGTCGACGCCGTCACCGCGCGCCGCGCCGAACAGCCCGACGCGCCCGCGCGCGTGCGGCTGTACGCCGAGGACGGGCGGCTGCGCGTCGAGGACAGCGGCATCGGGCTGACCGAGCACGACGTGCACCACCTGCTGGCCACCATCGGGCGCAGCTCCAAGCGCGGGGGCAGCGAGGGCCTGGAGAGCGCGCGGGCCGAGTTCCTGGGGCAGTTCGGCATCGGACTGCTCGCCTGTTTCGTCGTCGCCGAGGAGATCCGGGTCGTCAGCAGGTCGGCGCGGCGGCCGGAGGCACCGCCCGTGGAGTGGGCGGCGCGCGACGACGGCTCGTACACCGTCCGTACGCTGCCTGGCGACGCGCGCGTGGAGCCCGGTACGACCGTCCACCTGGTGGCGCGGCCGGGCAGCGCCGAGTGGCTGGCGCAGGACCGGGTGCTGGCGCTGGCCAGGGACTTCGGCTCGCTGCTGCCGTACGACGTGCGGGTCGGCGAACAGCCGGTCACCGATCTGCCCGCGCCCTGGGACCGGCCGCATCCGAGCCCGGCCGCCCGGCGGGTGGCGCTCGCGGGGCACTGTCACGAGCAGTTCGGGTTCTCGCCGCTCGACTCGATCGAGCTGGACCTGCCCGCGGCGGGCGTCCGCGGGGTCGCGCACGTGCTGCCGTCGGCGGTCTCCCCCGCGCAGCGCGCCGGACACCGGGTGCACCTGAAGGGGATGCTGCTGACGGACCGGGCGGACGACCTGCTGCCCGAATGGGCGTTCTTCGTGCGCTGCGTGATCGACACGGACAGCCTGCGGCCCACCGCTTCGCGCGAGGCGCTGTACGCGGACGAGACCCTGGCCGCCGTGCGGGAGGCGCTGGGCGAGCGGATCAGGGACTGGCTCACGGGGCTCGCGACCGGCGATCCGGAGCGGCTGGGGCAGTTCCTCTCCGTGCACCACCTGGGGGTGAAGTCGCTGGCGCGGCACGACGCGGAGATGCTGCGCACGATGCTGCCGTGGCTGCCGTTCGAGACGACGGACGGGCGGCTGTCCCTGGACGAGTTCGCCCGCCGCCACCCGGTCGTGCACTTCACCCGTACCGTCGAGGAGTTCCGGCAGGTCGCGCCGATCGCGTCCGCGCAGGGCATCGGGGTCGTCAACGGCGGCTACACGTACGACGCCGAGCTGGTCGAGCGGCTGCCGCTGGTGCGGCCCGGGGCGTCCGTCGCGGAGCTGGACGCCGACACGGTGACCGCGCACCTGGACGCGGTGGACCCGGCGGACGAGCTTGTGCTGGCGGGCTTCCTGTCAGTGGCGCGTGCCACGCTGGATCCGCTCGACTGCGACGTGTCCCTGCGCTCCTTCCACCCGCTGACCGTGCCCGCGCTGCACCTCGACGACCGCTCGGCCCGCCACGAACGGGCCCGTGCGGAGGCCGAGGAGCAGGCGGACGACCTGTGGGCGGGCATCCTCGGGTCGCTGCGCGGCACCGCGCCGCGCGCCCGGCTGGTGCTCAACCACCTCAATCCGCTGGTCCGCCGGATCAGCGGCATCGCCGACCGGGAGCTGGCGGGCACGGCGGTCGAGTCGCTGTACGGGCAGGCGCTGCTGATGGCCCAGCGGCCGCTGCGGCCCGCCGACACGGCGCTGCTCAACCGGGCGTTCGGCGGCCTCCTGGAGTGGGCCACGCACGACCGGGAACACCCCGCCGGCAGGCGCGACGAGAACGACCGGAACGACGAGAACGACCAGCAGGGGGACGACCGGGCATGACGATGACCTTCGACGCGCTCCGCGAGGCGCTGCGGGAGAACCACGCCCGGCCCGAGGGCCCCGCGCGCAACGCCCGCGCCGAGCTGCTGCTCGCCGAGGCCGAACGGATCCGGGAGCCGCTGGCCCTCGTCGAGGCACTGGGCCACCAGGTGCAGGTCTACAACTACAGCTCCGAGAAGGACAAGATGCTCGTCCCCTTCGCGCGGCTGCTGCGCATCTGGGACGAGCGGCCCGGGGACTTCGACGCCCACGAGGCGCACTCCCTGCACTGGATCTTCAAGTGGGTCTCCAGCGGCATGCTCGACCAGCCGCACATCCCGCTCGCCTCGATCGAGAAGTGGCTGGGCGAGATGGAGCACAGGTACCGCATCGCGGGCCACTCCGAACGGGCCGTGCGGCAGAGCGAGTTCCGGGTCGCCCGGCACGTCGGCGACCGGACGCGGGCCGAACGCGCGTTCGCCGCGTGGCTGGCCGCCGACCGGGACAGGATGAGCGACTGCCACGCCTGCGAGCTGCACGGACAGGGCAGCTGGCACCGGGAGCTGGGGGACGACGAGCGCGCCCTGGAGACCTGGCAGCCGGTCCTCGCGGGCGAGCACACCTGCGCCCACGAGCCGCACGCCGTGCTGGCGTCGTCACTGCTGCCGCTGGTGCGGCTCGGCAGGACGGGCGAGGCCCGCGCCAACCACCTGCGCGGGTACCGCATGGTCCGCGAGATGGAGAGCATGCGGTCCTCCGTCGCGCGGCACGTGGAGTTCTGCGCGCTGACCGGCAACGAACCGCGCGCCCTTGAGATCCTGGCCGACCGTCCCTCGTACTTCACCGACAGCGGCGACCCGGACAGCCTGCTGGACTTCCTCGCGGTCACCGCGCTCCTGATGGACCGGCTGACCGCCATCGGCCACGGCGAACAGGACGTGCCGGGCCCCGCCGACGGCCGCTGGACGGCCCGCGCGCTGGCCGGGCACGCGCGCGAGCGGGCGCTGGCGCTCGCGGGCCGCTTCGACGCGCGCAACGGCACGGACGCGGTGAGCACGGCGGTGCGGACGCAGTTGGACCGGCGGCCGCTGGCCGAGCGGCTGCCGCTGGGGGTACGGGCGGCGCGGCTCGCCCCCGCGACGGCTTCCGGCACGCCCGTACGGGAGGACGCGGCGCCCCGCGACAGCGCCGTGCCGGTGCCCGAAACCCCTGGCGCCGGGGCCCCCGACCTCGCCGGGCTGCTCGCCGAAGCCAGGCGGCTCTCGGCTGCCCAGCACCCGGACGCGGGCCGGACCTGGGCCGCCGCCGCCGACGAGGCGGAGCGCTCGGGGACCGAACTGTCGGTGCGGGACCGCGCGGAGATCGAGGACCACCGGGCGATGGCGGGCGCCACCGAACCGGCCCGCTCGGTCGCCCTGTTCGCGTCGGCCGCCGCGCTGTACGAGGAGGCGGGCGACCTCGGCGAGGCTGCGGCGGCACGCGCGCGCGGCGCGTACGCGCTGGCGCTCGACGGGCGGTACGAGGAGGCGCTCGCGGCCGTCGAGGAGCCGTGCGCCCGCGCGCTCGCCCTGCACGCGGCGGGCGGGGCGACGACCCGGCAGGCCTCGGGCGCGCTGCTGTGCCGGGTGCGCATCCTCGCCGAGCGGTTCGGCGAGTCCGACGAGGCGGTGGCCGAGGTCGGGCGCGCGGCGCGCGAGGTGCTTGCCCTGGCCGAACCGCGCCGCGACGAGGAACGGGTGGCGGCGCGCGTCGCGGAGGCGTACACGGCGCTGGGCGACGTCGCCGCGTACGGCGAGGACGTGACCGGCGCGGTGGAGCTGTACGCGCGGTCGGCCGAGGTCTACGAGGCGGCGGGGCTGCCGTGGTTCGCGGTGGAGCCGTGGATGCGGCTCGCCGGGGCCGCGCGGCACCTCGGCGACCTCGACACGGCGCTGCGGGCCGCGCGCTCGGCCCTGGAGCACGGCGCGGGGCGCGCGGGCGCGCGCGGTCGGGCCCGGCTGCACCTCCAGGTGGCGGAGCTGCTCGCGGGCGCGGGCGAGTTCGCCGAGGCGTCCGAGCACGCGCTGGAGGGCGCGCACTGGGCCGACGAGGCGGGCGAGAGCGCGGGCCTCGGGGCGTACGCCAGGCACCAGCTGGGCGGCCACCTGCTGCGGCTGGGCCGGAGCGCGGAGGCGGCGGCCGTGCTGGAGGCGGTGCTGCCCGACCTCACGGTCGAGGGGCACGGCGACGGCACGGTCGTGCAGACGCTGTGGTGGCTGGGCGACGCCCTGACCGCCCTGGGCGAGCCGAGGGCGGCGGCGGAGCACTGGCTGCGGGGCGCGGAGCTGGCGAGCGCGTGGCCCGAGCAGCGGGACCACGCGGTGCTCGCGAACCTCGCGGGCGAGGCGCTGTTCCGCGCGGAGCTGCACGCGCAGGCGGAGCGGGCGTACGAGCGGGCCGGCGAGCTGTGGCGCTCGCTCGGCGACGTGCGCGCGGTGGTGCGGACGCTGCGCGTGCGGGCGTGGATCGCCCTGCGCGAGGAGCGTGCGGCGGACGCGGTCGCGTTCATGGCCTCGGCGGCGCGGGAGTGCGAGGTGATGCTCGCCCCGTCGGACGGCGGGGCGGGCGGGGCGGCCGCCGAGTGGCTCGCCGAGCTGGCGGACACCCACCGCCAGAGCGCGGAGCTGGTCGCCGAGAGCGGTGACCGCGAGACGGCCCTCGGGTACGCGGAGAGGGCGGTCGCCGGGTACGGCGCGGCGGGCGCCGACTTCCTCGACCCGCGCACGGGCGCGGAGCTCATGGCCGCGTGGCTGGAGGCGGAGCTGGGCCGGGGCGCGGCGGCGGCCGCTCGGGCGCGGAGGGTCAGGGAGGTGTACTCGGGCCGTACGGACGAGGGGGCGCGGGAGCGGGTCGCGGAGGCGGAGTCGATCCTGGAGCACGCGGAGGGGCAGGAGTAGGGGGCGGGGGCAGGCGGGGCGGCAGGGGGCGGGGGCGGGCCGGTGGGCGGCGCGCACCCTACGGCAGGGGCCTACTCGACGCCCACCGAGAGGGGGACCCGTCCCCCGCCCGCGTAGCTCACCGTGTCGACCGCCAGGTACGCCTCCCGCACGTGGCCTTCCAGGGTCTCCCCCAGCCCCTCGGGCGCCCCCTCCCCCAGCACCAGCGTCACCAGCTCGCCGCCCGCCGAGAGCATCCGGTCCAGGACCGTCCTCGCCGTCGCCGCCAGGTCCTCGCCGATCACCGCCACGTCCCCGTCGATCAGCCCCAGCACGTCGCCCGCCTGGCAGATTCCCGCGGTCGTCCACGACTGCCGCTCGGCGACCGCCAGTTCGGCGTAGCGCGTGGCGCCCGCAGCGGCCGTCATCGCGACCACGTCCTCGTCGAACCGCCGCTCCGGCTCGTGGACGGCCAGCGCCGCGATGCCCTGGACGGCCGCCCGGGTCGGGATCAGGGCGACCCGTACGCCCTCCGTGCGCGCCTGTTCGGCCGCCGCGGCCGCGGTGTGCCGCAGGTCGGCGGAGTTCGGCAGGAGGACCACCTCGCGCGCGTGCGCCCGCCGGATCGCGTCCACCAGTTCGCCGCTCGCGTGCGGCTCCCCCGGCCGCGCGAGCACCGTCGTCGCGCCCGCGTCCGCGCACAGCCCGGCGAGCCCCTCCCCCGGGACGACCGCGACGACCGCCCGCTGGACCCGCTCCGGGACGGCCTGGCCCGACGAGGCGAAGTGCGTGATGCGGATGCGGTACGGGCGGCCCGCCTCAACGCCCGCCTCGACCGCCGCCCCCGCGTCGTCGACGTGCACGTGGACGTTCCACAGCCCGTCGCCGCCGACCACCACCAGGGAGTCCCCGAGCGCGTCCAGCCGGGCGCGCAGCCGGGCCACCGCCGCGTCGTCCGCCTCCAGGAGGTAGATCACCTCGAAGGCCGGCCCTTCGTACCCGTCCTCGGGCCCGGGGCCGTGCCCGTCGCCGCACCCCTCGGCCGCGTGCTCCGCCGTGCTCCCCGGCCTCCCGTACCGCCGCACGGCCACCGCCTCGCCGCCCACCGCCTCCACGAGCGCGCCCAGCACCACCACCAGGCCCCGCCCGCCCGCGTCCACGACCCCCGCGCGCCCCAGCACGTCCAGCTGGCCCGGGGTCTCCTCCAGGGCCCTGCGCGCCCCCTCGTACGCCGCCCGTGCGACCTCCGTCACGTTCCCGCCGCTCGAAGCACCGTCCGTCGAACCGTCCGAAGAACCGTCGGGAGAGCCGCTCGAAGCACCGTCCGAGACCGCGACCGCCGCGACCGCCGCCGCCTCGGCGACCGTCAGCACCGTCCCCTCGACGGGGTGCGCGACGGCCTCGCGCGCCAGGTCCGCGCCCCTGCGCAACGCGGCCCCGAGCACCCCGCCCGCCCGCCACCCCTCGGCACCCGGACCGCGTTCCGCCAGCACCCCCGCCGCCCCGCGCAGGAACTGCGCCAGGATCGTCCCGGAGTTCCCGCGCGCGCCGATCAGCGCGCCGTGCGCCATCGCCCGCACCGCGTCCGCCGGATCGGGCGCCGTGGAACCCGTCTCGTACGCGGTGAAGACCGCCTCGACCGCCTGTGCGGCCGACTCCACGGTCAGGTAGAGGTTCGTCCCCGTGTCCCCGTCCGCCACCGGATAGACGTTGATCGCGTCGATCTCCGCCCGCTCGCGGCCCAGTGCCTCCAGGGCCAGCGCGCACCAGTTCCGTACCGCTACGGCGGCTGTCTCGGCAGCGGAGGGCTGCGTCACCTGGGTCCTCCTCGGGACGTGACTCGGGGCGTGATTCGGGACGTGACTCGGGGCGTGAACGGAGCGGATACGGGACGGGTACCGGACGGGTACGGAGCGGGAAGCCGGCGCGGTCCGCCGACCGGATCCGCAGGGTAGTCCCAGCCCAGCGGCAGCACGAGGGAGGGCCGCCGACCTGGGGGGCCGGGGCGGAGGACCGGCGAGCCATGGTAGTTTCGTTCTATCGGAGCAGGCGTTGTATGCTGCTTCGGTTGCCCGGCGAAAGTCGGGCCATTCCCCCGGCAAGCCACCTTCAGTCTCCTGATTCCGGCGCGCCGGAATTCACTGTAAATCTGAAGTCTTTGGAGTGACCCGTGGCTGCCAACTGCGACGTCTGCGGCAAGGGGCCGGGCTTCGGCAACAACATTTCGCACTCGCACCGCCGTACGTCCCGTCGCTGGAACCCGAACATCCAGCGCGTGCGTGCCGTGGTCGGTCGGACGCCGAAGCGGCTCAACGTCTGCACCTCGTGCATCAAGGCCGGCAAGGTCTCGCGCTAACGCCGACGAGGTTCGTCGTAGCGCAGCCCCTGCGGTTGCCTTGAAGGCCGGTCCACCTCGGTGGACCGGCCTTTCGCCATGCCCGCGCGCGGTCGGAATCAGGCCCTCAGGGCCGGTCACTCCGGTCGCGCACCCGCCAGGCGTGGTCCACCGGGCCGATCCCGGATCCCAGCGGGAACCCCGCGGCGATCGCCCCGGTCACGTACTCCTTCGCCGCCGCCACGGCCTCCGGCACGTCGAGCCCCTTGGCGAGGCCCGACGCGATGGCGGACGCCAGGGTGCAGCCCGTGCCGTGGGTGTGCCGGTTGTCGAGGCGCGGGGCGCGCAGCCACTGCTCGCGGTCCCCGTCGGTGAGCAGGTCAACGGCCTCGGCCGAGCCCGACCCCGCCAGATGACCGCCCTTGATCACCACCCAGCGCGGCCCGAACGCCAGCACGGCGGCCGCCGCGCGCCGCATGTCGGCCTCGCTCTCCACCCGTACGCCTGTGAGCTGCGCCACCTCGTCCAGGTTCGGGGTCGCGACGGTCGCGACGGGCAGCAGCCGCTGCCGTACGGAATCCAGTGCCTCCGCGGCGAGCAGCGCGTCGCCGTGCTTGGAGACCCCGACCGGGTCGACGACGACCGGGGCGTCCGTGCCCGCGAGCAGTTCGGCGACGGCCTCCACGAGCGGCGCCGACGCCAGCATGCCGGTCTTCACCGCCTGGACTCCGATGTCGTCGACGACGCTGCGGTACTGGGCCCTGACGGCCTCCACCGGCAGTTCCCAGGCGCCCTGGACGCCCAGCGAGTTCTGCGCGGTCACGGCGGTGAGCACGCTCATGCCGTGCGCGCCGAGCGCCAGCATGGTCTTGAGGTCGGCCTGGATGCCCGCGCCGCCGCCGGAGTCGGACCCGGCGACGGTGAGCACGCGCGGTGGTATGTGCATGCGGCGAATCTAGCCGTACGCCGTGCGGACCCCGCCCCCGTCCCCCGTCCCCCGCGGACCGGCTCAGTCCTCGATCTCGCCGAAGTGGTCCCAGCCGCTCTTCTTCGTCCACGGCGCCCCGTCCACCGTCACCTGCGGCAGCGCGGACGGGTTGAGCACCTCGCCGATCACCTTCCAGCGGGCGGGCAGCTTCACGTCCTGCGGGAAGGTCGCGACGATCGCGTGGTCCTCGCCGCCCGTCAGCACCCACTGGATCGGGTCGACGCCGACCGCCTGCCCGATGTCGCTCATCTGGGACGGGATGTCGATCAGCCCGGAGCGCAGGTCGATGCGGACCTTGCTGGCCTCCGCGATGTGCCCGAGGTCGGCCACGAGCCCGTCGCTGACGTCGCACATGGCGGTCGCGCCGAGCCCGGCGGCCGCGGGGCCCGCGTGGTACGGCGGCTCGGGGCGGCGGTGCGCCTCGACGAAGGCGCGCGGGGAGCGGAAGCCGCGCGAGAGGACCGCGTACCCGGCGGCGGACCAGCCGAGCCAGCCGGTGTACGCGACGACGTCGCCCGGCTGCGCGCCCGAGCGGGTCACCGGGTCGTGGTTGCGCAGGTCGCCGAGCGCGGTGATGGAGACGGTGATGGTGTCGCCGCGGACCACGTCCCCGCCGACCACGGCGGCGCCCGCGACCTGGCACTCGTCGCGGATGCCGTCCATCAGCTCGGTGGGCCAGGTCACCGGCAGGTCGCCGGGCACGACCAGGCCGAGCAGCAGCGCGGTCGGCACGGCCCCCATCGCGGCGATGTCCGCGAGGTTCTGCGCGGCGGCCTTGCGCCCGACGTCGTAGGCGGTGGACCAGTCGCGGCGGAAGTGGCGGCCCTCCAGGAGGATGTCGGTGCTCGCCACGACCCGGCGGTCGGGGGCGGCCACGACCGCGGCGTCGTCGCCGGGTCCCAGGCGTACGGCCGGAGTGGAGGTGAGCCGGGAGGTGAGCTCCCTGATGAGCCCGAACTCCCCCAACTCGCCCACAGTGCCCTTCATCGGTGTGCCCCTTCTGCCCCAGTGCGCTTGCGGTCGCGAGCCATCACTGCTCTAGGTACCGTCAGTACGTACGTCAACTTCTGTTTGCCGGGCGCGTCGCCGCGGGCGCCCCGGGTCGCGCAACTCTCCCCGCGGCCCGTGGCGACGCGATACGGTGGCGTCCCTTCTTCCCCCCACAAGATCCTCGTGGCCGCCCTGGAGGTTCCGTGGTACAGGCGTACATCCTCATCCAGACCGAAGTGGGAAAGGCGTCGACCGTCGCCGAGCTCATCTCCAAGATCCCGGGGGTCATTCAGGCCGAGGACGTGACAGGACCCTATGACGTGATCGTCCGCGCGCAGGCGGACACCGTCGACGAGCTGGGCCGCATGGTGGTCGCCCGCGTGCAGCAGGTGGACGGGATCACCCGCACCCTTACCTGCCCCGTGGTCCATCTGTAGCCCCGTCTACGCTGGGCCGGTGCCTTCCTTCCGCCACCGGCTTCTCGGCCCGTCCGCCGCGCTCCTGCTGCTCTTCGCGGCAGGCTGCTCCTCCACGGACGCAGCCGCGACGATCACGGTTCCCACCCCGTCGAAGAAGACCGCCGCGCTCTGCGACTCCCTGGACCGGGAGTTGCCGAAGGACGTGGCGGGCGGCGAACGGCGCGACCCCGAACCGGAGTCGACGCTGACCGCCGCATGGGGGGACTCCGCGATCGTACTGCGCTGCGGGGTGCCCAGGCCCGCCAAGATGACCGATCCCGGCGAGGACGGGATGTCCGTCGACGGGGTGGCCTGGCTGGTGGAGGAGCTGGAGGACGGCGGCTACCGGTTCACGACCGGGCTGCGGCTCGCGTACGTCGAGGTCACGCTGGACGCGGAGCACGCGCGGGAGCACGGCGCGGGGCTGCTGACGGAGTTCGCCGCGCCGGTGAAGAAGACGGTCCCCGAGGGCGTCGCGGACTGAACCGCGGCGCCCCCGGGCCGTTCGGGACGGCTAGCGCAGGCCCGTGGAGCGGCGCAGGGCCGCCTGGATGAGCCGGTCCACCAGCTCCGGGTAGGAGACGCCGCTCTCCTGCCACATGCGCGGGTACATGGAGATGGGCGTGAACCCGGGCATCGTGTTGATCTCGTTGATGACGAACTCGCCGTCGTCGGTGAGGAAGAAGTCCGCGCGGACCAGGCCCTCGCAGGAGACCGCGTCGAACGCCTGGACCGCGAGGCGCTGGACCTCGGCGGTCTCCTCGGCCGTCAGCGGGGCGGGCACGATCCCGGACGCCGAGTCGATGTACTTCGCCTCGAAGTCGTAGAACTCGTGGGCCGTGACGGGCGGGATCTCGGCGGGCACGCTCGCGCGCGGCCCGTCCTCGAACTCCAGGACCCCGCACTCGATCTCGCGGCCGCGCAGCAGCGACTCGACGAGGATCTTCGGGTCGTGGCGCCTGGCCTCCTCGATCGCCCCGTCCAGCCCGGAGAGGTCGTTGACCTTGGTGATGCCCATCGAGGAGCCGCCGCGCGCGGGCTTCACGAAGAGCGGCCAGCCGTGCTCGCCCGCGAAGTCCACGATCTTCTTGCGGGCGGCCGCCGGGTCGTTGTCCCACTCGCGCGGGCGGATCACCTCGTACGGGCCGACGGGCAGGCCGTAGGAGATGAAGACGCGCTTCATGTACTCCTTGTCCTGGCCGACCGCCGAGGCCAGGACGCCGGAGCCGACGTACGGGACGCCCGCGAGGTCCAGCAGGCCCTGGAGGGTGCCGTCCTCGCCGTACGGGCCGTGCAGCATCGGGAAGACGACGTCGACCTCGCCCAGCGCCTTGGGCACCGAGCCCGGCTCGGTGTAGACGACCTCGCGGTTGCCCGGCTCGACCGAGAGGACGACGCCGCCCTCGGTGGACTCGGCGAGCTGCGCCACTTCCGGCATCTTCCGGTCCGTGATGGCCATCCGGGCCGGGTCGTCGGCGGTCAGCGCCCAACGGCCGTCCGCTGTGATGCCGATCGGCAGCACGTCGTACGTGGAACGGTCGATGGCGGACAGCACGGCACCCGCGGTGACGACGGAGATGCCGTGCTCGGAGCTGCGTCCGCCGAAGACGACGGCGACGCGCGGCTTGCGCGGCTGCTCAGGGCTCTGGAGGAGGTTCTCGGTGCTCATATCGCGTCGAGACTACCCGCTGCCACTCGAACATTCAGTGCCCGCCGGCCCCGTGCGCCCCGTTCCCCCGGCGGCGCCGCCTCAGCGCCGTTCCGGCTTGGCGCTGCGCGACATCAGCTCCTTGAGCGCGACCATCGGCGGCTTGCCCTCGTGGACGATGCCCACGACGGTCTCCGTGATGGGCATGTCGACGCCGTGCCTGCGCGCCAGGTCCAGTACGGATTCACAGGACTTGACGCCCTCGGCGGTCTGCTTGGTGACCGCGATGGTCTCCTGGAGGGTCATGCCCCTGCCGAGGTTGGTGCCGAAGGTGTGGTTGCGCGAGAGCGGCGACGAACAGGTCGCCACCAGGTCGCCCAGGCCCGCGAGTCCGGAGAACGTCAGCGGGTCGGCGCCCATGGCGAGGCCGAGGCGGGTGGTCTCGGCGAGGCCGCGGGTGATGAGCGAGCCCTTGGCGTTGTCGCCCAGGCCCATGCCGTCCGCGATGCCGACGGCGAGGCCGATGACGTTCTTGACGGCGCCGCCCAGCTCGCAGCCGACGACGTCGGTGTTGGTGTACGGGCGGAAGTACGGGGTGTGGCAGGCGGCCTGGAGCCGCTGGGCGACCGTCTCGTCGGCACACGCCACCACGGCCGCGGCCGGCCTGCGCTGGGCGATCTCCTTGGCGAGGTTGGGCCCGGTGACGACGGCGACCCGCTCGTCCCCGACTCCGGCGACCTCCGCGACGACCTCGCTCATCCGCTTGGCCGTGCCCAGTTCGACGCCCTTCATCAGGGAGACGAGGACGGTGCCGGGGGCGAGCAGCGGGGTCCAGGCGGCGAGGTTGCCGCGCAGGGTCTGGGAGGGCACGGCCAGGACGGTGAAGTCGGCGCCGTCCGCGGCCTCGGCGGGGTCGGTGGTGGCGCGCAGCCCCGCGGGCAGCTCGATGCCCGGGAGGTAGTCGGGGTTCGTCCGGGTGGTGTTGACGGCCTCGGCCAGCTCGGGCCTGCGGCCCCAGAGGGTCACCTCGCAGCCCGCGTCCGCGAGCACCGTGCCGAAGGCGGTGCCCCAGGAGCCGGTGCCGAACACTGCTGCTTTGACGGCACGGCTCACTTGGGTCCCTCTCCTGCGGCCTTGCGCCGCTGTTCTGCACGGGCCTTGCGGTGGTCGTACGGCTCGGAGGGCGGCGTCTCGCCGCGCAACAGGGCCAGCTGCTCGGTGATCCCGGCCATGATGACCTCGGTCGCCTCCCGGAGCAGTTCGGGGGTGGGTTCCTTGTCGTAGAACCGACTGAGGTCGACCGGCGGACCGGCCTGGACCCGCAGGGTCTTGCGGGGGAAGAGGCGGACCTTCTTCTCCTTGGCGTAGGGCGGCATGGCCTCGTGGGCGCCCCACTGGGCGACCGGGACGACCGGTGCCCTGGTCATGAGCGCGACGCGCGCGGCGCCCGTCTTGCCCGCCATCGGCCAGACGTCGGGGTCGCGGGTGAGGGTCCCCTCGGGGTAGAAGGCGACGCACTCGCCGCGTTCGACGGCCTCGACGGCGGCGCGGAACGCGTCCAGCGCGTTGGTGGACTCGCGGTAGACCGGGATCTGGCCCGTGCCGCGCAGGATCGCCCCGACGCCGGGCGTCCTGAAGACCCCCGCCTTGGCCAGGAAGCGGGGCACCCGGCCGGTGTTGTACTGGAAGTGCCCGTAGGAGAGCGGGTCCAGGTACGAGTTGTGGTTGACCGCGGTGATGAATCCGCCCTCGGCCGGAATGTGTTCCATTCCTCGCCAGTCCCGCTTGAACAGCACCACCAGTGGCGGTTTTGCGATGACCGCCGCCAGGCGGTACCAGAAGCCGATTCTGCGGCGGGACACTCGGACACCTTCCTCTGCGGCCTGGCTACTGACGGTCAAGTGTCGCCCCAGGCCCCTGCTCTGTCGAGAACACCGTACGCCCCGCTCTGGAGCCCGGCCCTCCGGGCTCTCGTACGGACTCTCGTACGGGCGAGCGAGAATATCCCTCGATGAACACCGCCCCGAGCGCCGACCTCTGGTCCCTGATCGTCCCCCTGAAGCCGCTCGCACTGGCCAAGAGCAGGCTGGCCGCCCCCGACGACCCGCTGCGCCCCCGCCTGGCCCTGGCGTTCGCGCAGGACACGGTGGCCGCGGCGGTGCGCTGTGCGGCGGTGCGCGATGTGGTCGTCGTCACCGACGACCCCGCGGCGGGGGCGGCGTTGACGGCGGCGGGCGCCCGCGTCGTGCCGGACGCGCCGGGCGCGGGACTCAACGCGGCGCTGGCGCACGGGGCGCGGGCGGTGCGGGCGGTGCGGCCGGACGCGGCGGTAGCGGCGCTGAACGCGGATCTGCCCGCGCTGCGTCCGGGGGAATTGGCGCGGGTGTTTGATATCGCCGCCCAATTCCGTCGGGCTTTTCTCCGGGACGCGGCCGAAATCGGTACTACATTCCTGTCGGCGGCGCCTGGCGTGGAATTGGCTCCGGCATTCGGCGGCCGTTCGCGGGATCGGCACCTGGCGTCGGGGGCGGTGGAAATCCTCCCCGACGGGCCGCGGGAGGCGCTGTCCGTGCGCCAGGACGTGGACACCTGGGAGGACCTGCGGGTGGCCCTGGCCCTGGGAGTGGGCCCGCACACCGCGGCGCTGCGGCAGGTGGCGAGACCGGGCGGTTAGGCTTCGGCCATGCAGGCGACCGCGTACACCTACGACTCCGAGACCCGCAGCGGCAGCGTGCTGCTCGACGACGGCACCCCGGTGGACTTCGACGCCGCGGCGTTCGACGCCGGCGGCCTGCGGCTGCTGCGTCCGGGGCAACGGGTCCGCATCGAGCGGGACGACGCCCGCATCACCCTGGTGACGCTCCAGACGTTCTGAGACCACGCGCCGCGGGCCGGGCATCCCCCTGGGGGGAGGCCCGGCCCGGTGCGTGGCCTTGCCGTACCGCTGAACGGCGCCGTTACTTCTTCCTGGCGGTCGTCTTCTTCGCGGTGGTCTTGCGCGCCGTCGTCTTCTTGGCGGGCGCCTTCTTGGCCGTCGCCTTCTTCGCGGGCGCGGTCTTCTTGGCCGTCACCTTCTTCGCGGCGGTGGTCGTCGCCTTCTTGGCCGGCGCCGCCTTCTTCGCGGTCGTCGCCTTCTTGGCGGCAGCGGCGGTGGTGGTCTTCTTCGCCGCCGTCGTGGCCTTCTTGGCCGTCGTGGTCTTCTTCGCGGCGGTGGTCTTCTTCGCTGCCGCGGTGGTCTTCTTGGCGGCCGCCTTCTTCGCGGTCGTCGCCTTCTTGGCGGCGGCCTTCTTCACGGTCGCGGAGGCGCCACCGGTGAGGCTGCCCTTCGGGGCCTTCTTGACGGCCACGTCGTTCTTCGGGAGCTTCTTCGAGCCGCTGACCAGGTCCTTGAAGCCCTGACCGGCACGGAAGCGGGGCACCGAGGTCTTCTTGACCCGGACGCGCTCTCCCGTCTGGGGGTTGCGGGCGTACCGCGCGGGGCGGTCGACCTTCTCGAACGAACCGAAGCCGGTGACCGAGACCCGGTCCCCCGCGACGACCGCGCGGACGATGGCGTCCAGGACGGCGTCGACGGCGTCGGCCGCCTGCTGACGGCCACCGAGCTTGTCGGCGATGGTTTCTACGAGCTGCGCCTTGTTCACGTCTTCCCCTTCGGAGACATTGCCAGAACGAAAGTGTTCAAGCTTTTTCGCACGTTAGGCAGATATATACCGCAAATCAAACACGAAACGGGCTAATCACCCTACTGCCGCAACGAAGTGGGGCATTGCGGAGTTCCGGGCGTCAGTCTCCTTCGGGGAATCGACCCTCATCGAGGTCCTTCATCAACCGGTTCAGACGCCTTGCCGCATCCGATAGATCGTGCTTCGCCGCGGCCGTGACGACCAACAGCTTCCGGGACAGCGCCATCCGTACGCCTTCCGGGACTTGCAGTTCACGCACCACGGCGTGCGCTTCCTTCAGTCGGTCGGCGAGTTCCTCGTAGAGACCCAGTTGGTTGTCGCCTTCCATGCACCGATTGTGCCATCTGGGGCGAGTTGTCGCCCAACGGGGCCCCAACAAGCCACTGCGCCCCCTACCTCACGGCAGGGGGCGCAGTCACGGAAAAGCGCTGCTCAGGCGTCAATTGTACGTGGCTTGAAAGTGGGCCTCGACGCCTCGTAAGAAGCGATCTCCGCTTCGTTCTGAAGGGTGAGACTGATGTCGTCGAGGCCGTTCAACAGCCTCCAGCGGGCGTTCTCGTCCAGCTCGAAGTCCGCGGTGATGCCCTCCGCGAGCACCTGGCGGCGCTCCAAGTCAACGGTGATTTCGGCCGTCGGGTCGGCTTCCGTCAGCTCCCAGAGGGCGTCGATCACCTTCTGGTCGAGCACGACGGTCAACAGACCGTTCTTCAGTGAGTTTCCACGGAAGATGTCGGCGAACCTGGCGGAGAGCACGGTCTTGAAGCCGTAGTTCTGGAGCGCCCAGACGGCGTGCTCGCGGGAGGAGCCCGTACCGAAGTCGGGGCCCGCGACCAGCACCGACGCGCCCTGGCGCTCGGGGCGGTTCAGCACGAACTCCGGGTCCTTGCGCCAGGCCTCGAAGAGCCCGTCCTCGAAGCCGTCCCTGGTCACCTTCTTGAGCCAGTGGGCGGGGATGATCTGGTCGGTGTCGACGTTGCTGCGGCGCAGCGGGACGGCCCGGCCGGTGTGCGCGGTGAATGCTTCCATGGCTGATCAGACTCCAGCGGGCGTACGGACGTCGGGGGCGTCGGACAGGTCGGCCGGGGACGCCAGGTGGCCCAGTACCGCGGTGGCGGCGGCGACCTGGGGCGACACCAGGTGGGTGCGGCCCCCCTTGCCCTGCCGGCCCTCGAAGTTCCGGTTGGAGGTGGAGGCCGAGCGCTCGCCGGGCGCCAGCTGGTCGGGGTTCATGCCCAGGCACATGGAGCAGCCCGCGTGCCGCCATTCGGCGCCGGCCTCGGTGAAGACCTTGTCCAGGCCCTCCTCGACGGCCTGGAGGGCGACCCGGACGGAGCCGGGGACGACCAGCATGCGCACGCCGTCGGCGACCTTGCGGCCCCGCAGCAGGTCGGCGGCGCCCCGCAGGTCCTCGATGCGGCCGTTGGTGCAGGAGCCCACGAAGACCGTGTCGACCCGGATGTCGCGCAGCGGCTGGCCCGCGGTCAACCCCATGTACTCCAGCGCCTTTTCGGCGGCGAGGCGCTCCGAAGCGTCTTCGTACGAAGCGGGGTCGGGGACGCTCGCGGAAAGCGGCGCTCCCTGGCCGGGGTTGGTGCCCCAGGTCACGAACGGCGCCAGCTCGGCGGCCTCGATGACGACCTCGGCGTCGAAGACCGCGTCGTCGTCGGTGCGCAGGGTCTCCCAGTACGCGACGGCGGCGTCCCAGTCGGCGCCCTCGGGGGCGTGGGCGCGGCCCTTCAGGTAGTCGAAGGTGGTCCGGTCGGGGGCGATCATCCCGGCCCTCGCGCCCGCCTCGATGGACATGTTGCAGATGGTCATCCGGGCCTCCATCGAGAGCTTCTCGATGGCGGAGCCGCGGTACTCCAGGACGTAGCCCTGGCCGCCGCCGGTGCCGATCTTCGCGATGATGGCGAGGATCAGGTCCTTGGCGGTGACGCCGTCGGGCAGTTCGCCCTCGATCGTGATGGCCATGGTCCTGGGGCGGGCCATCGGCAGCGTCTGGGTGGCCAGCACGTGCTCGACCTGGGAGGTGCCGATGCCGAACGCCAGCGCGCCGAAGGCGCCGTGGGTGGAGGTGTGGCTGTCGCCGCAGACGACCGTGGTGCCGGGCTGGGTCAGTCCCAGCTGCGGTCCCACCACGTGGACGACGCCCTGCTCGACGTCGCCGAGCGGGTGGAGCCGTACGCCGAACTCCGCGCAGTTCTTGCGCAGGGTCTCCAACTGGGCGCGGGACACCGGGTCGGCGATGGGCTTGTCGATGTCGAGGGTCGGGGTGTTGTGGTCCTCGGTGGCGATGGTGAGGTCGAGCCGCCGGACCGTGCGGCCGTTCTGGCGCAGTCCGTCGAAGGCCTGCGGGCTGGTGACCTCGTGCAGCAGGTGCAGATCGATGAAGAGAAGGTCCGGCTCGCCCTCGGCGCGCCTGACGACATGGTCGTCCCAGACTTTCTCCGCGAGTGTCCTACCCATCGCTGTCCCTCCGGTCGGCGGCGTCGCCGACCCATCTAGAGATTCGGTGCGCCTCCGTCAGACCCCCGTACCGGGCGGTGGCGTCCGGCCGCCGGGCGACCGTCCGTACAGGTTGACAACTTCCCGGGGAAATTGAACTTGCGTTTCACAGAGTGAGACGGGAGTATCGTTGCATGGACAACTCTAGCGGCGTAGGCGTTCTCGACAAGGCAGCCCTTGTCCTGGGCGCCCTGGAGTCCGGTCCGGCCACCCTCGCCGGGTTGGTCGCGGCCACCGGGCTCGCACGACCCACGGCACATCGTCTCGCCGTGGCCCTCGAACACCACCGCATGGTGGCGCGGGACATGCAGGGCCGGTTCATTCTCGGCCCCCGGCTCTCCGAACTGTCGGCCGCGGCCGGCGAGGACCGCCTGCTGGCGACGGCGGGCCCGGTCCTGACGCACCTGCGCGACGTGACGGGCGAGAGCGCCCAGCTCTACCGCCGCCAGGGTGACATGCGCATCTGCGTCGCCGCGGCGGAACGGCTGTCCGGACTTCGGGACACGGTACCGGTCGGCTCGACGCTCACGATGAAGGCAGGTTCGTCCGCGCAGATCCTCATGGCCTGGGAGGAGCCGGAGCGGCTGCACCGGGGCCTCCAGGGCGCCCGTTTCACGGCGACGGCCCTGTCGGGCGTACGGCGCCGGGGCTGGGCCCAGTCGATCGGCGAGCGCGAGCCGGGCGTCGCGTCCGTCTCGGCGCCGGTGCGCGGCCCGTCCAACCGGGTGGTCGCCGCCGTCTCGGTCTCCGGACCGATCGAGCGCCTGACGCGCCACCCGGGCCGGATGCACGCCCAGGCGGTCATCGACGCCGCGGGCCGCCTCAGCGAGGCGCTGCGCCGCGCGAGCTGACGCTCCTCCCCCACCCCACTCCCCTTCCACCGCCCCGGGCCGGTCGCTCCAACGCCGCAGCGACCGGCCCGTGGTGTATGCGGAACTCCCTTGAGCGGTACGGCCGTTGGACCGTCCGCCGGACACGCGAGAAGGCCCCTCGCTTTCGCGAGGGGCCTTCTTCTTCACGTACCCCCGACCGGATTCGAACCGGCGCTACCGCCTTGAGAGGGCGGCGTGCTAGGCCGCTACACAACGGGGGCCTTGCGGATCAGATCCGCGGTTGCAGATGAGCTCTGCGAGCTGGCCTACCAGGACTCGAACCTAGAATGACGGTACCAGAAACCGTAGTGTTGCCAATTACACCATAGGCCATGGTGGTTTAGACCAGTACCCCCGACCGGATTCGAACCGGCGCTACCGCCTTGAGAGGGCGGCGTGCTAGGCCGCTACACAACGGGGGCCCTAGCGATCCTGCATCGAGTTCACCGGGTGCGACCCAGGTGATCCCGCGGGAAGGATCTGTACCCCCGACCGGATTCGAACCGGCGCTACCGCCTTGAGAGGGCGGCGTGCTAGGCCGCTACACAACGGGGGCGTTGCAGATGAGCTCTGCGAGCTGGCCTACCAGGACTCGAACCTAGACTAACTGAACCAGAATCAGTCGTGCTGCCAATTACACCATAGGCCACCAAAACTCGACCCTCCGCCAGAAGGATCTTGTTCGGTTTTGCGCTTTTGGTTTCGGGCTTTTCTTCCCGCTCCCCTCGGCGCAGGAAGAACATTACCCGAAGGTGTCCTGGGCTCCAAAACGGGTATGCCCGCGCAGCAACCCGGGGAGCTGGGAGAGCTCCGTGATGCGCAGCAGCTCGGGCCGGCCGCCGCGACCGCGGCGGTCCAGCCAGATGCCCTTGAGCCCCGCCGCGACGGCGCCGACCGTGTCGATGTCCGGGTGGTCACCGACGTACGCGACCCGCTCGGGGGGCAGCCCCAGGGCGTCGCAGGCGGCGTGGAACGCGGCGGCGTGGGGCTTGGAGACGCCCAGGTCGACGGCGCACAGGACGGCCTCGAAGCGGTCGCGCACGCCCAGCGCGCGCAGCTTGCGGTCCTGGACGCTCAGGGCGGAGTTGGAGAGGACCGCGTGGCGGTAGTCGGCGGCGAGGGCGTCCAGGACGGGCACGGTGTCCGCGAAGAGCTTCCAGGCGGCCTCGTAGTGGACGACGTGGCGGTCGAACCACTCGTCGGCCTCCGCGTCGCTCAGGAGCCGCCCCGTGAAGTCCCTGACGCGGTCGCGCCGCTGCCCCTGGAAGTCGGCCTCGCCCGCGGAGTGCCGGGCCCAGTGGTGCTCGGTGATCTCCCGCCAACGGACGAGGGCCTGCTCGACGGTGTCGATCCCGTCGGGCAGGCCCTCGGTCTTCAGGTGTTCGCGCATCCCGGCGCGGTCGGCGCTCGTGTAGTCGAAGAGGGTGTCGTCGATGTCCCAGAGGACGGCGTGGATCTCATCGGTCGCCATGACAGCGAACGTACCCGCGCCACCGGGGCCGGACTCCGGAGGGCCGGACGCCGGAGGGGCGGTCGCCGGGTGGCGGCCGCCCCTCCGGGGACGTACGGGCAACGCCTACGCGGCGAGCTTCGCGAGCGCCGCGTCGATGCGGGCCAGGGACTTGTCCTTGCCCAGGATCTGGAGCGACTCGAAGAGCGGCAGGCCGACCGTGCGGCCGGTGACCGCGACGCGGACCGGGGCCTGGGCCTTGCCGAGCTTGAGGCCGTGCTCCTCGCCCGCCGCGAGCACCGCGTTCTTGAGCGACTCGGGGTCGTTCCAGTCGGCGGCGTCGAGCTTGGCGCGGGCGGTGGTGAGCAGGGCGACGGGCTCGCCCTTCATCGCCTTGGTCCAGGACGCCTCGTCCTCGACCGGCTCCTTGAGGAACAGGAAGTCGACGTTGGCCGTGATGTCCGAGAGGACGGTCAGGCGCGTCTGGGCGTGCGGGGCGATGGCCTCCCACGCGGCGGCGTCGAAGTCCTCGGGCGCCCAGTTGGCGTGCGGGGCCTTCAGCCAGGGCTCGCAGGCCGCGGCGAACGCCTTCACGTCCAGCATGCGGATGTGGTCCGCGTTGATGGACTCGGCCTTCTTGAGGTCGAAGCGCGCCGGGTTGGCGTTGACGTCCGCGAGGTCGAACTTCTCCACCATCTGCTCGATCGAGAAGATGTCCTGGTCGGCCGAGAAGGACCAGCCCAGGAGCGAGAGGTAGTTCAGCAGGCCCTCGGGGAGGAAGCCGCGCTCGCGGTACAGGTTGAGGGACGCCTGCGGGTCGCGCTTGGAGAGCTTCTTGTTGCCCTCGCCCATCACGTACGGCAGGTGGCCGAACTCCGGGACCGCCTTGGCCACGCCCAGCTCGATCAGCGCCTTGTAGAGCGCGATCTGGCGGGGGGTGGAGGAGAGCAGGTCCTCGCCGCGCAGGACGTGGGTGATCTCCATCAGGGCGTCGTCGACCGGGTTGACCAGCGTGTACAGCGGGGCGCCGTTGGCGCGCACGATGCCGTAGTCGGTGACGTTCTCCGCCTGGACGGTGATCTCGCCGCGCACCAGGTCGTTGAAGGTGGTGGCCTCGTCGGGCATCCGGAAGCGGACGATGGAGGCGCGGCCCTCGGCCTCGTACGCCGCCTTCCGCTCGTCGCTCAGGTCGCGGCACTGGCCGTCGTAGCCCGAGGGCTTCCCGGCGGCGCGGGCGGCCTCGCGGCGGACGTCGAGCTCTTCGGCGGTGCAGTAGCAGGGGTACGCGTAGCCGCCCGCGAGGAGCTTGTCCGCGACGTCCCGGTAGACGTCCATCCGCTGGGACTGGCGGTACGGGGCGTGCGGGCCGCCGACCTCGGGGCCCTCGTCCCAGGTGAAGCCGAGCCAGCGCATCGCGTCGAGCAGCTGCTCGTACGACTCCTCGGAGTCGCGGGCCGCGTCGGTGTCCTCGATGCGGAAGACGAACGTGCCGCCGTTGTGGCGGGCGTACGCCCAGTTGAAGAGGGCGGTGCGGACCAGGCCCACGTGGGGGTTGCCGGTCGGGGAGGGACAGAAACGGACGCGTACGGGAGTCGCGTTAGCCACGCTTGATCACCTTGTTGGTGAGAGTGCCGATGCCTTCGATGGTGACGGCGACCTCGTCGCCGACGTTGAGGGGGCCGACCCCGGCGGGGGTGCCGGTGAGGATGACGTCGCCCGGGAGCAGCGTCATGGCCTCGGTGATGTGGACGACCAGGTCCTCGATGGAGCGGATCATGTCGCTCGTACGACCCAGCTGGCGCTGTTCGCCGTTGACCGTGCACTGGACCGTGAGGTCCTGTGCCGTCGCCAGGTCGATGCCGGTCTCCACCCAGGGGCCGAGCGGGCAGGAGGTGTCGAAGCCCTTGGCGCGGGCCCACTGCTTCTCGCGCTTCTGCGCGTCGCGCGCGGTGACGTCGTTGGCGCAGGTGAAGCCGAAGACCACGTCCTTGACGCGCTCGCGCGGGACGTCGCGGCACATGCGGCCGATGACCACGGCCAGCTCGGCCTCGTGGTGCACCTCGGCGGAGAAGGAGGGGTACTCGATGGCGTCGCCCGAGCCGATCACGGAAGTGGTGGGCTTGAAGAAGGCGACCGGGAACTCCGGGACCTCGTTGCCCAGCTCGGCCGCGTGCTCCGCGTAGTTGCGGCCGATGGCCACGACCTTGTTGGGGAGCACCGGCGGCAGGAGGCGGACCTTGCTCAGCGGGACCTTGGTGCCGGAGAGTTCGTAGTCCGTGTAGGGAATGCCCTTGATGATGTCGAGGACGAGGCTGTCGGGGCTGTCGCCCTCGACCGCTCCGAAGGCGACATTGCCGTCGATGGAGAACCTGGCGATGCGCACGGGATGCTGCCGCCCCTCACTGCTGCTTGCTGGCTGGAGACTGATCGCTCCAGGCTAACGCGGGTGAGGGGCGCCCGGCGGCTCGGGCGGCGGCTCTCAGGCGGCGGGCTGCGGCTGGACCGGGGCTTCCATGAGGATGGTGCGGCGCGGGTTCGCGGTCACGTTGGGCAGCTCCGCGCGGTGCTGCGGGAGCTCGGGGGCGGCCAGCTCGGCGGCGCTGCCGAGGTGGGCCAGCGTGGTGCGGCGGGGGTTGGCCGTGTTGGTGATCGTGGAGGTCTTCATGTGCCCTTGGGCCCCTGTCGTGTGGGCGCCGCGGTGCGGCCGCCGGTTGTCGGATTCGCCATCCCTGTAAAGCGCCAGGCTAAACATCCGATTCCCGGGGAAAGTCCGATGGAGACGGCGATCATCATGTGAGTTTGCTCACGAGCGAGTGGACAAAGGGTGCATTCGAGACAGTGAACACCTGTCACTGAAACGGACATTGCGCTATTGAACCCACCATTCCGCCCCTGATCATGTCGACTGGGACACCCCCCGCACCCGGGTGCGCCGCACCGGAATGCCGGATTTGCACCACAGCGCGCTCCACATCCCGTAACTCCACGATCACACCAGGTCACACCTGTTGCGACGCGCCCGACGGGCCTTGTTGGAGATCCAGCACTGTGCTGGAATTCCACGCACCGCCGCAGGTTCGGAAGGACCGGCGCGCAGGGGCGCATCACCGCGCCGAGTGGCGGCGCAACCGAGGGGGAAGAGCGCCCGTCACTGACGACCACCAAGGGGCGCCTCCGGCGTCCCGACAACGCCGACACCGCCTCGACCGCACGCGCGGGAGGGGCGCCTGGTCCAGAGGTTGCGACGCTAGTGCAGGGACGTTTCAAGAGGGATGGCAGCGCTGCGGCGGAACAGGAGCCGCACGGCGGGACCGACCGCGGCTCCTCGCCCCAGCACACCCAGAACCAGGGCCCGGCCTCCGCCGGAGAGTCCCGGGACCGCGGGACGACCCCCAGTCCCCAGGCTCCCGGCCCCCAGACCGCCGAGGCCCCCGCCGCCGAGTCCAAGACCGCCCCCCGGTCGAAGGACCCCGTCAACGTGGGCTCGCGAATAGCCCTGCGCAACTGGCGCATCAGCACCAGGCTGGTCTCCCTGCTGGCCCTGCCCGTGGTCGCCGCGACCACCCTCGGCGGCCTGCGGATCAACGAGTCCTTGAAGGACATGGAGCAGCTGGACAACATGCAGCTGCTGACCAGGATGACCCAGCAGGCGACCCTGCTGGCCGAGGCGCTGCAGAACGAGCGCGACTCCACGGCGGGTCCGCTCTCCAACAACGTGCATGACACCGACTACAAGGTCGCGACGCCGCGCAACGACACCAACGCGAGCGTCATCGCCTTCCTCAACGCGACCAAGACCGTCGACGACGAGGACGACCGCCATTCGCTGGACGGCATCCGCGCCAACGTGAGCCAGATCGCGGCCCAGCTGCGCGACCTCACCGAGATCCGCAAGACCGCCTACGCCGACAAGCAGAGCACCTCGCAGACGGTCGAGCAGTACAACCGCCTGATCAGCTCGCTGCTCAGCCTGTCCCAGGACATGGCGCAGGCCACCAGCAACCCCCAGATGATCCAGCGCACCCGCGCCCTGGCGACCTTCTCCAGGGCCAAGGAGTACGCGTCGATCCAGCGCGCGATCATCGCCGGCGCCCTGCCTCCGGACAAGAAGGCCGGCCGCAAGGCCCAGCTCAGCGAGAACGACCGCCTCTACGCCGTCTCGGCGCTCCGCAAGGAGAAGGCCGACCTCACCTCCTTCCAGAGCATCTACGCGGGCTCCGGGAAGGACCCCAACGAGCTGCTGCTCCCGCTGGAGCACGGCAACCCCGAGGCCAAGAGCGCGGACAACTACATCCGGGCGGCGCTCTACAGCGCCGACGGGATCTCCAAGCTGGAGCTGCGCACCTGGAAGGACTGGGACGACCAGTCCTCCACCAAGATCAAGACGATGAAGACCATCGAGTCGGACCTCCTCAGCGACATGGAGGAGACCGCTCGCAAGCTGCGCAACGAGTCCGAGCAGACCGCACTGCTCAACGGTGCGCTCATCCTCCTCGTCCTCGGCGTCTCGCTCGTCGGCGCCTTCGTCGTGGCCCGGTCCATGATCCGCTCGCTGCGCCGCCTCCAGGACACCGCGACCCGGGTCGCCCAGGACCGCCTCCCCGAGCTCGTCAAGCAGCTCTCCGAGACCGACCCGCAGGACGTCGACACCTCCGTGGAGTCGGTCGGCGTGCACTCCCGCGACGAGATCGGCAAGGTGGCCGCGGCCTTCGACGACGTGCACCGCGAGGCCGTCCGCCTCGCCGCCGAGCAGGCCCTCCTCCGGGGCAACGTCAACGCGATGTTCACCAACCTCTCGCGCCGCTCCCAGGGCCTCATCCAGCGCCAGCTCTCGCTCATCTCCGAGCTGGAGTCCCGCGAGGCCGACCCGGACCAGCTCTCCTCGCTCTTCAAGCTCGACCACCTCGCGACCCGCATGCGCCGGAACGGCGAGAACCTCCTCGTCCTCGCCGGTGAAGAGCCCGGCCGCCGCTGGACCCGCCCGGTCCCGCTGGTCGACGTGCTCCGCGCCGCCGCGTCCGAGGTGGAGCAGTACGAGCGCATCGAACTGGCCGCCGTGCCCGCGACCGAGGTCGCCGGCCGCGTCGTCAACGACCTCGTGCACCTCCTCGCCGAGCTGCTGGAGAACGCCACCTCGTTCTCCTCGCCGCAGACCAAGGTCCGCGTCACCGGTCACGCGCTGCCCGACGGCCGCGTGCTCGTCGAGATCCACGACACCGGCATCGGCCTCTCCCCCGAGGACCTGGCCGCGATCAACGAGCGGCTGGCCGCGCCGCCCACCGTGGACGTCTCCGTCTCCCGCCGCATGGGCCTGTTCGTGGTCGGCCGCCTGTCCCTGCGACACGGCATCCGCATCCAGCTGCGCCCGTCCGACTCCGGCGGCACGACCGCGCTCGTCATGCTGCCCGTCGACGTCGCCCAGGGCGGCAAGCAGCCGCAGGGCAAGCCCGGTGCCGGCCAGCCCGGCGGGGCGCCCGCCGGGCGCCTGCCCGGTGCTCCCGGCGGCGCGGACGGCCAGCGCCCTGGGGGCGCGGGCGGTCCCGCGGGCCAGGGCGGACAGCTCCCCACGGGGTCCGGCAACCGCGGCGCGCTGCCCGCGCGGAACGCGGGGCAGCGCACGGGACAGGGCGCCGACGCCTTCGGCAACACCGGCCCGCGCCAGGCCCAGCCGCGCACCAGCGGCCTCAGCGGCATGAGCACGCGCAACCAGCACCAGGCCGCGCGTGCCCAGCAGGAGGGCTTCCCCGGCTCCCTGCAGGGCGGCAGGCCCGGCCAGGGCGGCGGCCAGCTGCCCCCGCCCGGCGGACCGCGCGCCCAGCTGCCCGGCGGCAACCCCGCACCGCAGCACCCGCAGCGCCAGGGCAACCCGCAGCTTCCCCAGCCGCAGATCCCGCAGCCGGGCCAGAACCCGCAGTTCGGCCAGAACCCGCAGGACCCGCAGGACCCGCAGAACCAGCAGCCCCTGGCCCAGCGCCCGGGGACGAGCTGGGGCGCGGACCAGCCGCGCGGCCACGAAGAGGCAGAGACCTCGGGCCGGTTCGAGCGCCCGGACGTGCGCGGCCCCGTGCCGCCGTCGCCCGTGACGCAGACCGGCCAGTTCGAGCGCGCCGACGTGCGCGGTCCCGTGGACCCGGCGCAGCTGCCGCAGCAGACCGGCCAGTTCCAGCGCCCGGAGGTGCCCGGCCCGCAGGAGCCCACCGCCACCGCCGAGTTCCCGCGCCCGGACTTCGACGCGCCGCTGCCGCCGCAGCACCAGCAGCCGCAGGCCCACCAGCAGCAGCCGCAGACCCCGGCCCAGGCCCAGGGGCTCGGACCGGCCGCCGCGCCGCGCCAGCACGTACAGCAGCAGCCGTTCCCGCAGCCGCCGCAGCACCAGCAGCCGCAGCACCAGCTCGGCCAGCCGCACCAGCCGGAGGCACTGCCGCCCGCGCAGAGCCCCGGCGACGGCCGCACGCCGCTGTACGACACCCTGGAGACCAACTGGTTCCACGGTGCGCAGGAGCAGCAGGCTCCCGGCGTGCCGCACCAGCCCCAGCAGCCCGAGCGCTCCGCGCCGCCGCTCCCCCAGCGCGGTCAGCAGGACGCGCTCGGCAACACCGGCGCCACCCCCGCGGCCACCACCGGCAGCTGGCGGACCTCGCCCAACGACGAACTCGTCCGCCAGGCCGAGCGTGCCAAGAAGCCCGCGGCAGGCGGTGTGACCACCTCAGGTCTGCCGCGCCGCGTGCCGCGCGCCAACCTGGTGGCGGGTACGGCACAGCAGCAGTCCCATCAGAGCGGTCCTCAGGTCTCGCGTGCGCCCGACGACGTGCGCGGCCGGCTGACCAACCTCCGTCGGGGCATCCAGCAGGGCCGTCAGGCCAACAACGGCCCGGCGAACTCCGAGACCGGAAGCTTCGGTCCCGGCCCCACTCACCAGCAGGAGCGTTAGTTGAGTCCGATGAGCCAGGCGGCGCAGAATCTGAACTGGTTGATCACCAACTTCGTGGACAACACCCCCGGGGTGTCCCACACGGTGGTGGTCTCCGCCGACGGGCTGCTCCTCGCCATGTCGGAAGGCTTTCCGCGGGACCGGGCCGACCAGCTCGCGGCCGTGGCCTCGGGACTGACCTCGCTGACCGCGGGGGCGTCCCGGATCTTCGAAGGCGGCGCCGTCAACCAGACGGTGGTGGAGATGGAGCGCGGCTTCCTCTTCATCATGTCCATCTCCGACGGATCGTCGCTGGCCGTACTCGCGCACCCGGAGGCGGACATCGGCCTCGTCGGGTACGAGATGGCCCTCCTGGTCGACCGCGCGGGCACGGTCCTCACCCCGGACCTGCGCGCGGAACTCCAGGGCAGCCTGCTGCACTAGCGGGCTGTGCCGTACTGCCGTACCCCGCACATCCGCCCTCAGCCCACCGCCCCGTCCGGCCGCCCTCAGATCCCCCCCACCGGCCACCTCAGACGGCAAGCCGAGAACCTGCTGTCACGCCCGGAGGATTTATGACCCCGCCGCCCGCCTCGCCCGATCATTACGGCGCGTTGCACGACGCGTCGTACGACGGCGAAGGCGACCAGCCGCTGGTCCGCCCGTACGCCATGACCGGTGGCCGGACCCGGCCGCGCTACCAGCTCGCCATCGAGGCGCTGGTCAGCACGACGGCAGACCCCGCGCACCTGTCGAGCCTGCTCCCCGAGCACCAGCGGATCTGCCACCTGTGCCGCGAGGTGAAGTCGGTCGCGGAGGTCTCGGCCCTGCTGTCGATGCCGCTCGGGGTGGCCCGCATTCTGGTCGCCGACCTGGCGGAGGCCGGCATGGTGGCGATCCACCAGCCGGGCAACGGAGAGACCGGCGGCGCGCCGGACGTGACACTGCTCGAAAGGGTGCTCAGTGGACTTCGCAAGCTCTAGCGGCGGAACCGCCCGCTCCACCACCAGCGCGAAGATCGTGGTGGCGGGTGGCTTCGGCGTGGGCAAGACCACGTTCGTCGGAGCCGTCTCGGAGATCAACCCGCTGCGCACCGAGGCCGTCATGACGTCGGCGTCCGCCGGCATCGACGACCTCACCCACACCGGCGACAAGACCACCACCACCGTCGCCATGGACTTCGGTCGCATCACCCTGGACCAGGACCTGATCCTGTACCTCTTCGGTACACCCGGACAGGACCGCTTCTGGTTCATGTGGGACGACCTCGTACGCGGCGCCATCGGCGCCGTGGTGCTCGTCGACACCCGGAGGCTCGCCGACTGCTTCCCCGCGGTCGACTACTTCGAGAACAGCGGACTGCCGTTCGTCATCGCCCTCAACGGCTTCGACGGACACCAGCCCTACACCCCCGACGAGGTGCGCGAGGCGCTCCAGATCGGACCCGACACCCCGATCCTCACCACCGACGCCCGCCACCGCGCGGACGCCAAGAGCGCGCTCATCACGCTCGTCGAGCACGCCCTGATGGCCCGACTCAAGTAATCGGGGCCGTACGGAAGTTGTCATAGGCACTCACGGGAGCGGGCTGTGTCGTTGGACACGGCCCGCCCCGGGGTTCATAACGTTTCGACAGAGAATTGCCCCGTCTCGGACACACGACGCATACAACTGGTGCCGCTACGCTCACATGAGCCCCGCCTTTTGACGGGGCTCGCTCTTTATGCCCGGTTTATCCGAGGTGTTCGCCACTCCCACCGGCTTCTCTCCAGTGTTTGGAGCCGGGCCGCCCTGCATGCTGGAATTCCCTGAACTTCCGAGTAGTACGGCCCTGAACGAAACACCGGCACAACGTAGGTGCCGACGCCGAGAGGTTGTTGGTCGAGTGAGGCGAAGCAAGACGAGCTCCGCGGCGCAGCAGTCACGGGGTAACTTCACCCCGCCGTCGCGGACAGCGGCATCGCCTGCGAACCCGCCGGGCCCCCGGCCCGCGGGCGGCAGCTCCAGCAAGCTGTCGCCGCGCAACTGGCGCGTGCCCGTCAAGCTCAACGCGATCCTCCTCATACCCGTGGGGGTCGCCCTCGTCATGGGCGGCTTCCAGGTCAAGGGCTCCATCGACACCTGGCGCGAGGCCCAGGACGCCGAGAAGACCGCGCGGATCGTGCGCGCCGCGTCCGAGTACGGCCAGGCGCTGCTCAACGAGCGCGACCTCACGGCCAGGCCCCTGCTGTCGAACCAGCGCAAGGACCCCGCCGTACAGAAGGCCCGCGACACCACCGACGCGGCGGCCGACAAGTTCGACGCGGCCGTGCGGGACATGCCCCAGGAGAAGGGCATGCTGCGCCGCCTCGCCCTCGTCCGCGAGGCCGAGCCGAAGCTCGAAGCCACCCGCACCACCGCCTACACCGCCGCCAAGGACCCCGTACAGACGGAGCAGGAGTACGTCGCCGTCCAGCACGCGCTGATGGCGTTCTCCAACGAGCTCGGCCTCGGCACCGGCAACATCACCAGTTACGGCCGCATGGTCTACGCCGTCGAGCTGGCCAAGGCCGCCCACTCCCTCCAGCGCTCCATCGGCACGCACCTGCTGGTGCGCCCGAGCGAGGACGAGAAGACGTTCTCCGCGCAGGTGCGGGCGTTCGCCGCGTACAACTACCTGGAGGGCATCGCCTTCAGCGAGTACGCCGCCGCGGGCACCGAGGAGGACGCCCGCATGTTCCAGGAGGTCATGAAGCGCAAGGCCGCCGAGGGCGCCAAGACGCTGGAGGAGGCCAAGCGGAGCGGCGACACCGACGCCGGGAAGATCGACGCGACCAAGGGCGCGGAGCAGAACGTCGTCTCGATGATGACGACGGCGATCAGCAACGCCAAGTCCCCGGAGGAACTGCGCGGGCTGAAGTCGTCGGGCGTCACCGCCGGCACCTGGCTGGCCACCTCGACCCTCCAGTTCGAGGGCTACAGCGAGATCGAGGACGACCTCGTGGACCGGGCGGTGAAGGAGGCCTCCCAGATCTCCTCCGACGCCAAGAACGACGCGATCCTCACCGGTGCCGTCGTCGTCGGCGCCGTGCTCGCCTCGCTGATCCTCGCCGGTCTCATGGCCCGCCACATGAGCCGCTCGATGCGCCGCCTGCGCACCGCCGCCTTCGGCATCGCCGAGCAGCGCCTGCCGATGCTGGTCGACCAGCTCTCGCGCACGGAGCCGGGCCGCGTCGACACCCACGTCGAGCCGATCGCCATCTCCTCCAGGGACGAGATCGGCGAGATCGCCCGCGCCTTCGACCAGGTGCACCGCGAGGCCGTCCGGCTCGCCGCCGAGCAGGCCATGCTGCGGGGCAACGTCAACGCGATCTTCACCAACCTCTCGCGCCGCAACCAGTCGCTGATCGAGGGCCAGCTGACCCTCATCACCGACCTGGAGAACAACGAGGCCGACCCGGACCAGCTGGAGAACCTCTTCCGGCTGGACCACCTCGCGACCCGCATGCGCCGCAACGGCGAGAACCTCCTGGTCCTCGCGGGCGAGGAGCCCGGCCGCCGCTGGAACCAGCCGGTGCCGCTGGTGGACGTGCTGCGCGCCGCCTCGTCCGAGGTGGAGAGCTACGAGCGCATCGAACTGAGCGGGGTCCCCGAGACCGAGATCCACGGCCAGGCCGTGACCGACCTCGTGCACCTGCTCGCCGAGCTGCTGGAGAACGCCACCACGTTCTCCTCCCCGCAGACCAAGGTCCGGGTCACCGCGACCCGGCTTCCGGACGGCCGCGTGATGGTCGAGATCCACGACAAGGGCATCGGCCTCACCGCCGAGGACTTCGCGGACATCAACCACAAGCTGGCCAACCCGCCGACCGTGGACGCCGCGGTGTCCCAGCGCATGGGCCTCTTCGTGGTCGGCCGCCTCTCCGACCGGCACGGCATCCGCGTCCAGCTCCGCCCCTCGGGCGAGCAGGCGGGCACCACGTCGCTGGTCATGCTCCCCGACGCGATCACCCACGGCGGCGGTGGCGAGGCCCCCGTCGACGACTCCTTCACGGTCTCCTCGATCATCCCGGAGCAGCAGGAGCAGGACTTCGGTGCCGCCCCGCTGCGCACCGCGGCCGAGCTGGGCTTCGACGACTCGCGCTACGCCGCGGCGGGCGCCGGCGCCGCCGACGTCGATTCGCCCGCGTCGAGCCGCATGGACCCGATGGGCCGCGCCAGGCTGCGGGAGAACCAGCGGGCCGCGATCGAGGCGCTGGAGGCCCAGCACGCGCAGGACGAGCGGCCGCTGTTCCGCGACGAGCAGCAGCAGGCCCTCCCCCAGCAGGCGCACGAGCCCCAGCAGATGCAGGCGCAGGACGTACAGCAGCAGGCCCAGCAGCCGCCGCAGTACGACCCGCAGCTCGACCAGGGGTACGTACAGCCGGAGTACGAGCAGCAGTACGCCCCCCAGACGGGCTACGAGCCCGGTCAGGGCGGCTACGAGCCCGCTCAGGACGGTTACGGTCCGGGTCAGGACGGTTACGGGCAGGGTTACGGCCAGTACGGCGAATATCAGCCGAACAACGGCTATCCGGAACCTGCCCATCAGACTCCCGAACAGGCCGCGGCCGGTTTCGACGCCCCGTTCGATCCCCTCGCCCAGCAGGCCGAGTGGACCGATCGGACCGGCTACCCGACGACGTACGAACAACCGAGCGAGCAGGAACCGGAATCGGCCCAGGGCGCTCCCGCGAACGCCGGAGACCGCGTAGGCTTCGACCGTCCGGATTCCACCCCGAACAACGGCCACGACCTCACCGACGCGGGTCTCCCGCGGCGCGGGAGTCAGCAGCCCTGGCAGCAGCCGGAGCCAGAGCCTCAGCCCGAACAGGGCGGGTCGGCGGACGGGGCGGGTTCCGACGACTGGCGCTCACAGAACGACGAGCGCTGGCAGCGGGCCGAACGACTCAAGGAGCCGAAGGCGGGCGGGGTGACCTCGTCCGGTCTTCCCCGACGGGTGCCCAAGGCCAATCTGGTCGAGGGTTCCGCCGAGCAGACCCCGCAGGGCGGCCCCCAGGTCTCCCGTGCCCCCGAGGACGTGCGCGGCCGGCTGAGCAACCTCCGCCGCGGCATCCAGCAGGGACGCAGCGCGGGTTCAGACCCCAGTAATACCTACGACCAGGAGCGTTAGTGTGAGCCCGATGAGCCAGGCGGCGCAGAATCTGAACTGGTTGATCACCAACTTCGTGGACAACACCCCCGGGGTGTCCCACACGGTGGTGGTCTCCGCCGACGGACTCCTGCTGGCGATGTCCGAAGGGTTCCCGCGGGACCGGGCCGACCAGCTCGCGGCCGTGGCCTCGGGACTGACCTCGCTGACCGCGGGGGCGTCCCGGATCTTCGAAGGCGGCGCCGTCAACCAGACGGTGGTGGAGATGGAGCGCGGCTTCCTCTTCATCATGTCCATCTCCGACGGATCGTCGCTGGCCGTACTGGCCCACCCGGAGGCGGACATCGGCCTCATCGGCTACGAGATGGCCCTCCTGGTCGACCGCGCGGGCACGGTCCTCACCCCGGACCTGCGCGCGGAACTCCAGGGCAGTCTCCTCAACTAGCCGTTAACCACGCTCAACCAACAGAGAGACAGTGCGTTTCTCGCCACCGCACCATAAGGTGCGGTGGCGCGGCCCCAACGGGACGGGCGACCGGCAGTCGGAGGAGGAAACGTGACAACACCCCCAGGCGGACACCCATACGAGAGTCCGCGGCAATATCCGGGTGAACAGCACGGGCAGAATCGCTACAACTTCCCCTCCACACCCAGCAGACACGGTACGAATCCCCCGTACCAGCCCCAACAGCCGTACCAGCAACCGCACCAGCCGTACCAGCAGCCCCGTCAGCAGCAGCCCCACCGGGTGCCGCCGCCCGCGTCGGCGCAGGCGCAGCCCCCGATGGGGAACCACAACCCGCTGGTGCGGCCCTACGCCATGACCGGCGGTCGTACCCGGCCGCGCTACCAGCTCGCCATCGAGGCACTGGTCAGCACGACGGCCGATCCGTCCCAGCTGCAAGGGCAGTTGCCCGAGCACCAGCGGATCTGCCGGCTGTGCTTCGAGATCAAGTCGATCGCCGAGATCTCGGCCCTGCTCTCCATCCCCCTCGGCGTCGCCCGGATCCTCGTAGCCGACCTGGCCGAGGCCGGACTAGTCGCCATCCACCAGCCCGGCGGCGACGAAGCCGCCGGCGGCCAGCCAGACGTGACACTGCTCGAAAGGGTGCTCAGTGGACTTCGCAAGCTCTAGCGGCGGAACCGCCCGCTCCACCACCAGCGCGAAGATCGTGGTGGCGGGTGGCTTCGGCGTGGGCAAGACCACGTTCGTCGGAGCCGTCTCGGAGATCAACCCGCTGCGCACCGAGGCCGTCATGACGTCGGCGTCCGCCGGCATCGACGACCTCACCCACACCGGCGACAAGACCACCACCACCGTCGCCATGGACTTCGGTCGCATCACCCTGGACCAGGACCTGATCCTGTACCTCTTCGGTACACCCGGACAGGACCGCTTCTGGTTCATGTGGGACGACCTCGTACGCGGCGCCATCGGCGCCGTGGTGCTCGTCGACACCCGGAGGCTCGCCGACTGCTTCCCGGCTGTGGACTACTTCGAGAACAGCGGGCTGCCGTTCGTCATCGCCCTCAACGGCTTCGACGGACACCAGCCCTACACCCCCGACGAGGTGCGCGAGGCGCTCCAGATCGGACCCGACACGCCGATCCTGACGACGGACGCGCGCCACCGCGCGGACGCCAAGAGCGCGCTCATCACGCTCGTCGAGCACGCCCTGATGGCCCGACTGAGGTAGTCGGCCCCGGCCTGTGCCCCACTCTCGCGCGGCCCCGCGCCCCTTCTTGGGGCGCGGGACTCTCCGTCCGGTACGCGGAAGGGCCCGCACACTTCGGTGTGCGGGCCCTTCGGCGTACTGCTACGGAATTCCTCAGCCCTGCCAGCTGTGCGACGGGCGGAAGCCCGACTGGCGCTCCAGGCGGCGCCAGCCGGCCGCCGTGCGGCCGCGGTGGCCGGGGACCTCGGGGCGGGCCGCCGCACGCGCCAGCAGGATCGCGGCGATCGCCGCGACCTCCTCGGGCTCGGCGTGGCCCTTCTCGACGCGCAGCAGGGAAGCGGTATCGGCGGGAATGCTCATCTGTGTGTCGTCTCCGAACGTCTCGTCGCAGGGTTACTGCGGGGGGTTGCCGTGCTTGCGGGCGGGCAGGTCCGCGTGCTTGTTGCGGAGCATCGCCAGCGAGGAGATCAGCACCTCGCGGGTCTCCGCGGGGTCGATCACGTCGTCGACCAGGCCGCGCTCGGCCGCGTAGTACGGGTGCATCAGCTCGGCCTTGTACTCCTTGACCATGCGCGCGCGCATCGCCTCGGGGTCCTCGGCCTCCGCGATCTGCTTGCGGAAGATCACGTTGGCGGCGCCCTCGGCGCCCATGACCGCGATCTCGTTGGTCGGCCAGGCGTAGGTGAGGTCGGCGCCGATGGACTGCGAGTCCATGACGATGTACGCGCCGCCGTACGCCTTGCGCAGGATCAGCGAGATCCGCGGCACCGTCGCGTTGCAGTACGCGTACAGCAGCTTCGCGCCGTGCCTGATGATCCCGCCGTGCTCCTGGTCGACGCCCGGCAGGAAGCCGGGGACGTCGAGGAGCGTCACGATCGGGATATTGAAAGCATCGCACATTTGGACGAAACGGGCAGCCTTCTCGGACGCCTCGATGTCCAGGACGCCCGCGAGCGACTGCGGCTGGTTGGCCACGATGCCGACGACCTGGCCGTCGAGCCTGGCCAGGGCGCAGATGATGTTGGTGGCCCAGCGCTCGTGGACCTCCAGGTGGTCGCCGTCGTCGACGAGCTCCTCGATGACCTTGCGCATGTCGTACGGGCGGTTGCCGTCGGCCGGGACCAGGTCGAGCAGCACCTCCGAGCGGCGGTCGGCCGGGTCGTCGGAGTGGACGACCGGGGGGTTCTCGCGGTTGTTGGAGGGCAGCATCGCGATGAGGTAGCGGACCTCGGCGATGCAGGTCTCCTCGTCGTCGTACGCGAAGTGCGCGACGCCCGAGGTCTCGGCGTGCACGTCCGCGCCGCCCAGCCCGTTCTGGGTGATCTCCTCGCCGGTCACGGCCTTGACGACGTCCGGGCCCGTGATGAACATCTGCGAGGTCTCGCGGACCATGAACACGAAGTCCGTCAGCGCGGGGCTGTAGGCCGCGCCGCCCGCGCACGGGCCGAGCATCACGCTGATCTGCGGGATCACACCGGAAGCCCTGGTGTTGCGCTGGAAGATCCCGCCGTACCCGGCCAGCGCCGAGACGCCCTCCTGGATACGGGCCCCCGCGCCGTCGTTCAACGACACCAGCGGCGCACCCGCCGCGATCGCCATGTCCATGATCTTGTGGATCTTCGTGGCGTGGGCCTCGCCCAGCGCACCGCCGAAGATCCGGAAGTCGTGCGCGTAGACGAAGACCGTACGGCCCTCGACCGTGCCCCAACCGGTGATGACACCGTCGGTGTACGGCTTCTTCGCCTCCAGGCCGAACCCGGTCGCCCGGTGCCGCCGCAGCTGCTCGACCTCCTTGAACGAACCCGGGTCCAGAAGCAGCTCGATGCGCTCGCGGGCCGTCAGCTTGCCCTTGGCGTGCTGGGCCTCGGTCGCGCGCTCGCTCGGCCCGCGTCGCGCCTGCTCTCGCAGCGCGTGCAGCTCGGCCACGCGGCCACGCGTGTCACTCGGCCCGCCCTGAGTCTCGTCACCCTGGGTCTCGTCCACAACGGTCATATGTCGACCCTACGAAACCGACCAAGGAAAACCGGCCGTTGGTTCCGTACAGTCTCTGGGCGGTTTTCCTGGTAGCCCCGGACAGATCGTTCCGCCCGTGCAGCCCAAGTGCCAGCGACACTCGGGCTCCCTTTGTAGAGTTCCAACAGGTCGCCGTGGAGCCGACTAGCTGCACACCTGCTCGTGGCGCACGGTCCGCTGCCCCTGGCGGCCCAGGCTCAGCCGGAGTTCCTCCAGTCTCCCCAGCACCTCGTCGGGGTCCCGGTCCGGCAGCGAGAGCTGGAGCAGCACCTTCTCGTGGAAGGCGTCCCGCATCGTGGGCAGCATCACGTCCGACGCGTCCAGGCAGAGCGGCACGCCGGTGTCGCGCAGCCGGCCGAGCAGCCCGGCCGAGACCGTGCCCGGCTCGTGGCCGCCGCTCACGTCCTTCCGGGCGGAGAGCACCGGCACCCGGTCGGGCCAGCTCTCCTGGCCCTTCTTCGACAGCAGGAAGGCCAGCAGCCGTTCGGACTGCGGGGTGCGCCGGAAGAGCGCGGCGAAGTCCCCGGAGACCTCGCGGCCCCGCAGCGCGTAGGGGCCGCCGGGCAGCACGGGCGCCGAGTCGCCCGGCACCGCCTCGTCCGCGCGCTCGTCGTACAGGGCGCGGGCGAAGGAGCCCTGGTGCTCCAGCGTGCAGGACGGCTCGCCGCGCCCCGCGAAGAGCAGTCCGTTCTCCCCCGGAGCGCCCCGGTAGTCCTGGCGCAGGGCCTCGGCCGCCGCCTCGCCCCGCAGGTACGCGCGCCAGGTGCGCCAGGCCCGTGCGGCGGGCCCCCTCGTCCACGGGATGTCGCCCGCGGCCCACTTCGCGTACGCCTCGGGGCCCGACTGCTGGAGCAGGATGTCCTCGATCCAGTCGCTGCCCGGCCAGCCGGACGCCCCCGGGTCGCGCATCCCGACGCACCACTGCCCGGCGTCGACGGGCGCGTGCGGCTCCGGGGTCCGCTCGCGGCGCCAGACCAGGCTCTTGACGTCCACCTTGACCGGGAGCCAGTACGGGTGGTCCTGCCCGGCCGTCCAGGGGGCGCCGTACGCCTCGGGGTCGTACAGCCCGGTCAGCCGTTCCAGCCTGCCCTGGCCCGCGTACTCCGAGAGCTCGCCGGGGCTGGGGAGCACCACCAGGTCGGGTGCGGCGCCCGCGTCGACCTGGGAGAGCAGCACCTCGCGCTGGGCGGCCGTGCCCTGGTAGTCGAAGCGGACGCCGGACTCGGCGAGCAGGTCCTCGAACGCGTCGGCCTGCGCGTCGGTCCACGGGCCCAGCACGGTCACCGGGCGCGGCTCGTCGGCGAAGGGCACGGCCGTGCAGGCCGCCGCGGGGAGCAGCAGGAGCGGCAGGAGCAGCCGGGCCACGGCCCGCAGCGGTCGGCCCGTCACCGTACGCCTCCTTCGTAGTCGCGCCAGAGGCGGAAGCCGAGCGCTCCCGCGGGGAGCGCCACGGTGAGCGCGGCGGCCAGGGCGATCCAGCCCGCGAGCGCCGCCCTGCCGCCGGTGGAGTCGATCTCGGTGAGGACGTCCCGCGAGGTGTTCACGACGGTGACGCGGGCCGTGGCCAGGCCGATGTCCGTCCTGGCCTTCGTGACCTCGGCGTCCATGGCGTGCAGCCGGTCGCGGGCCGCGTCGAGCGCGTCGTACGTCTCGCGGTCCCAGTACAGCGGGAAGGCCGCGAGCAGGGCGGTCAGCAGGAGCGCCGCGGACAGCGGGACGTTGTGGCGGCGCCCGCAGCGGCGGCGCAGCATCAGGTGCGCCGAGAGCAGCACGGCGGCCAGGAAGAGCAGGGACAGTTCGGCGAGCAGCCAGCCCGCCCTGCGCGACGGGCCGCCGTCGACCTCGCGGTCCACGGTCTCCAGCTGTTCGCGCTGGACCTCGTCCAGGCGCGGGAAGACCCCTTCGCCCCGGCGGAAGAGCGAGTCCTCGGCGTCGTCCATGGCGACCGTCCGCATGCCGGGGTTGTCGGCGAAGCGGCCGTGCGCGTCGTCCAGGGCGCTCTTGTAGGTGTTGCGGATGCCGTTGACGCTCTCCAGGCCGCTGCGGCCCTGGGCGCCCGCGATCTGGCGTCCGCGCACGTCGGCGAGCGTCTGCTCGGCCACCAGCAGCGGGCTGCGGTACCCCACCCCGTCGAGCTCGCCCCTGCGCGCCTCGTTCCAGCTCTGGTAGAGCGAGACCCGGGTGGACGCGACGCCCTGGACGCTGGGCGCGAGCGTCGTGCGCATGCGTTCGGCCTGCTGGTGGATCCCGGCGTACGAGAGGACCAGCGCGCTCAGCGCCACCAGCGAGGAGACGCCGGCCGCCACGAGGTGCCGGATGATCCTGCGGCGCGTCGAGAGCGGTGCGGCGCGCCTCATCGCCGCCGCCCGCAGCGGACGCAGAAGCGGGCCTTGGCCGCAAGGTCGGCCCCGCAGTCGGGGCAGCGCGCGGCAGAGCCGCCGGGCGGCGGCTCGGGTCCCGGCAGCGGGGCGGGTCCGGTGCCGGAGCTGAGGCGGCCCGCGTGGACGACGGCGTGGTTGACCGAGGCGCGGATGCGGACGAGGCCGCGCGGGGCGTCCTCGATCTCGACGATCTCGCGGAGCTTGGCGAGGGTCTCCAGGTCGCCGAGCTGGTGGGCGAGGCGGGTGGCGACGGCGAAGCGGCGCGTCGCCAGGTCGCGGCGGTCGGCGACGAGCGCGATGCAGCCTTCGCCGTACGCGTCGAGCATGCCGTTGTACGAGAGGTGGAAGACCACGCTCCGGCCCGCTTCGGCGGCGCCGGTCGCGGGCGGCGCGCTCCAGCTCCAGCGGGCGGTGACGGCGGCGGGCGCGGTGCCGGGGGTGGTGCCGGGGGCGGGGGCCGCCTCGGGGGCGGCGGGGGCGGTCGCGGTCACGGCGGCGAGCTGGAGCGGGGTCTCCAGGGGGTCGCCCTCGGGGTCGGCGGTCAGGGAGAGGAGGTAGGAGCGGGTCTCGGCGGCCCACATCTGGGTGTGGAAGCGGAGCTGCCGGGGGGCGGTGCGGCGGGGGTGGAGGGTGCGGCGGGCGGGCGACACCTCCGCGAGGCTCTCGAACCGCACGCCCCTGCGCAGGGTCAGCCCCAGTTCGAGGGCGGGGCTGCGGGCGGCGGTCAGCCGGGCCAGGACGGGGGCGAGCGCGCGGGTGGCGGCGGCCGCCGGGCCGTCGTGGTCGAGCGGGAGCGCGGCGGCCCTGCCGTGCAGCCGGGCGGCGATGCGCAGCAGGGCGCGGGGGTCCCAGCGGTCGCCGACGCCCAGCACGTCGCAGCCGAACCTGCCGTGGCAGGCGGCGAGTTCGCGGTCGACGCGGTCGGCCCCCGAGCCCACGCCGTCGGTGATCATCAGGAGGTGGCGCACCGGGACGGCCGGGCCGAGCCGGGCGAACATCCGCCGGGCCAGCGCGAGCCAGGTGGCGTAACTGGTCGCGCCCGCAGGGGCGTTCAGCGGCATCAGCCTGCCCGCCTCGAAGGCGGCGAGGCCGCGCGTGGAGCGGTCGGCGACCGCCCAGCCGCCGCTGAACGGGTAGCCGGTGACGGGGCGTTCGCCGCCGCCGAGCAGCGCGAAGGAGGCGCCGTCGGGGACGGCGGAGACCGCGGCCGTCGCGGTCTCGCGGGTGATGTCCCGGCGGCCGGGGGCGAAGTCGACGGCGATGAGGATGCCGATGCCCGCGGGGTCGGGCGGCGGCTCGCCGGGCAGCGGCCGCGCGTCGACCCGTACGACCGCGTCGACGCGCTGCTTGCCCTGGGCGGGGACGCGGGTCGCGTCGGCGTCGACGGAGAGCGTGAACTGCATGGGGCGGCTCCAGCGGGTCGGGCGGTGCGGCGGTACGGGCCGCGGCGCGTCAGAAGCGGGTCCCTGGGCGGACGGACTGCGCCAGGTCGGCCAGCCGCTCGCGGCCCTCGGGCGCGCAGAAGGCGGCCAGGTCTCGGTATGCCTCCTCCAGCAGGAAGCGGGCCCTGCGCTCGGGGGTGAGGGGTTCGTCGGGGACCAGGCGGCGCAGCAGGGACCGCGCGCCCGTGGCAGGGCGCCCCGGGCGGCGGGCCCTGCGGTCGGCCGTCGGCTCCCCCGCGGGCCGGGTGTGGCCCCGGTCGTAGACGAGGGCGCGGGTGTGGGCGAGGAGCGTGAGGGACTGTTCGGTCGCGGGGTGGTCGGGCGCGCGGCACACGATGTCCAGGGCCCATTCGCACAGTTCGGTGCGGAGGCGTTCGCCGGTCTCGCCCGCGAGGTGCAGCCGGGGGTCGCCGACCGCCCTGACGAAGGTGCGCAGCGCGGCGAGGAGCCCGTCGGGGCCCGGCAGCCCTCCGGGTCCCGGCGCGAGCCGCGCGGCCTGGATGCGGATGGCGGCGATGCGGGCGGCGCGGTGGTCGCGGGATTCCTCGGGGACCTCTTCGAGCACGCGCAGGGCGCGCTCGCGGTCGCCGCGCGCGAGGGCGGTGCGGGCCAGCGCGAAGGCGGCGGTGCCGTGCGAGGGGTTGCGGGCGCGGACCGCCTCGTACAGCTCGTCGGCGGTGGGGCGCGCGGCGCCCAGGCGCTCCTGGCAGTAGCCGAGGGCGAGTTTGGCGGCGTAGTCGCCCGGCAGCGCGTGGTGCACGGCGGCGAAGCTGCGCCGGGCCGCCGCGAGGTGGCCGCGCTCCTCGGGCCCGTCCGGGCCGCGCGCCCTGCGGGCGTCGTCGGCGCGGACCAGGCGCAGCAGCCCCTGGTGCCAGGAGAGGCGCCAGCGCAGGTCGACCGGGACGCCCAGGATGCGGGCGGCCCCGGCCAGTTCGGCAGCGGCGTCGGCGCGGGCGAGCGGGGAGGACTGGCGCAGCAGGCGGCGGAGGTTGTGCAGGCCGACCTCGGCGGACGGCTCGCCGTCCGGTTGGCGCAGCGGCAGGTCGGGGTCGTAGCTGGTGAGGCCGAAGCGGGACGCCTCGGGGTCGGCGGGGTGCGGGACGGGGACGGGCAGGCCGAGGGCGACGGCGCGGGCCGTGGGGGCGCCGAGGTCCAGCGGCGGGGACTCGCGGGGCTCGCGGCGAGAGGGGACCGGGCGGCGCAGCCAGTGCCGGAAGTCGGGCACGGCCCCGGCGTTGCCGCCGGTGAGCACGGTGGACCGGGTGAAGTGGGCGGAGGGTTCGGGCTGGTCGTGCTTGCCGCGCAGGGCCCTGATCTCGCGGAGCACGCCGCGCAGTTGGCCGGCCATCTCGTCGGCGGTGCCGAAGCGGCGGCCGGGCCAGCGGTGGGTGGCCCGTTCCAGCGCGCGGCGCAGCGAGTCGAGGCCCTGGGGCGGGACGCCGTTGGTGCGGGCGTAGCGCGCGAGCTGCTGGAGGGTGCGGCCGACCGCGTGCAGGTCGTGGGCGACGGTGGGGCCCGTGGCGGCGGACTCGGGGGCGGCGTAGCCGGGGGTGGTGACCATGCCGGGCTCGCGCTCGCCGTCCCTGCGGACCCCGCCCAGGTCGATGATCTTGATGCGGTCGCGGTGGTGGATGACGTTGGACGGCTTCATGTCGCCGTGGACCAGGCCCATGGAGTGCAGGTGTGCGAGGGCTTCGAGGACGAGGCAGCCGTACGTGAGGACGTGCTCGATGTCGAGCGGCACCCCCAGCGGCCGCTCGCCCGCCCGGGTCCTGGTGACGATCTCGTCGAGCGTGGAGCCGCTGACGTACTCCATGACGATGTACGCGGTGGGGCGGTCGGGCGGGTCCTTGGGGTGCTGGTGGTGGATGTAGTCGAGGATCCGGACGGTGCCGGGGTGGTTGATGGCGATGAGGTAGCGGCGCTCCTCGCGGGCGAGGCGCTGGAGCCCGGCGTCGTGGCGGTTGAGGAGGCCCTTGACGGCGACGGGGGTGTTGTCGAGGTGGGTGTCGTCCGCGAGGTGCACCCAGCCCTGTCCGCCGTGCGCGAGGGTGCCGCGCACCCGGTACTGGCCGCCCAGCACGAGGTGTTCGCGCAGCGGCGGCACGAAGGAGTAGCGGGCGCCGCAGGAGGGGCAGTGCCCTTCCAGGGGTACGGGGCCGAGCACGAGCGGCGGCCCGATGCGCCGCCCGCAGCCGGGGGCGCCGCACCGCTTGCCGAACGGGAGGGGGTGGCCCGGTGGCAGCAACGTGGGCTCCGTGCCCGGCAGTTCGGGGAGTTGGAGGAGCTGCTCGGGGCCGGGCGAGAGGGCGGTGGACGCGGTGCGGTCGGTGGCGGCGCGCCCGCAGGCGTCGCAGTGCCCGGTGGCGGTGAGGACGCCGCGGCAGGGCGCGCCGGAGAACCGGAGGTGCGGGCAGGCGCGGCGCGCGCCGGGTGGCGGGTCGGTCATGGCGCCTCCCCTCGCCCCGAAGCGGTCGTCTTCTCCTGAAGCGGTCGGCGGCGGGCGCGCCACCTCTCCCGTGCGGGGCGCGGCGCCTGGCGCGGCCGTGGGGAACGGTCGCCGGGGCGCGGCGCCTGGCGCGCCCGTGGGGAACGGCCGCCGCGGGTGCGGGCTCCGCCGCGCCCGCCCGTTCCGCCCCTAGCGGGACGACTGCCCACAGCGGGCCTCCACGTGCGTGAGGTCCTCGCGCAGCCGCGCCGCCAGCGAGTCCGCCGCGCGCAACTGGCGGAACGGGTCGGGGAGCGACGCGAGCCTCGCGTACTCCGTGTAGCGCGCCACCGCCACCGGCTCGATGTGCGGCTTGCCCGCGAGCGAGCCGCCCTTCCACCGCCGGTCGTGCTCGGCCTCCGCCCTCCGGAGCCGTACCAGCAGGTCCCCGCAGTGCGCGACCACCGACGGCAGCCGCAGCTCCACCACCAGCCGCTCCCACACGGGCCCCACCCGCTCGCGGATCACCAGCAGCAGCCGCGCCCCGCGCAGCGCGCACTGTCCGAGCAGCCGGATCAGCGAGGGCGGGTCGGCGGCCTCGTCGACGCCGATGACCACCACGACGGGCGCGTCCGGGTCGCGGCACGGCCCCGCGCGGGCGATGCGGTCGGCGAGGTCGCGGGTCGCGGCGCCCGCCGCGTCGAGGACGAGGTCGGCGCGGTGCAGCCGCTGGCCGAGCACGGCGGCGTGACCGCCGTCCCGCACGACGGGCGTGATGCGCACGGCGGGCTCGCCGCCGTGCTCGTGGACGCGGTCGAACCAGTGGTCGAGGCTCCGCCCGTACTCCCCCAGCTCGCCCTGGGTCAGCGCGTACAGCCGCCGTACGGTCGGCGAGATCTGCACGATCCTGCGGACCGGGATCATGTACGAGAGGTAGGCGCGCTCCTCTGCGGGCCGGTCGTGCTCGTCGTCGGCGTAGCGGCGCAGCACCATGCCGACGACCCGCTCGGTCGCGAGGTTGAGGACGGCGCCGCCGCTGAAGCCGGGGCGGACGACCTCGCGTTGGGCCCGTGGGTCGAGCTGGTAGAGCTGGCCGTGCGGGCCGCTCTGGGTGGCCCGCACCCACATGCCGTCGTCCTGCTCGACCGGGTAGCCGCCGATGCGCAGGGCGTCCTCGGGCTCGGGCACGCGGCGGCTGAGCGGGGCGGGGGTGCCCTGGTGGCGCGGGCCCGCGAGGCGCAGCACGGCGACGTCGCCGTCGGCGGGGTCGTGGGCGGCCGGGAACCAGCCGCCGGGGGCGACGGTGGCCGCGACGCCGGGGACCGCGGGGGCGCCGTCGGGGGCGCGGACCTCGGGGAAGTCCAGCCAGACCGCGTGGTCCGGGTCGCCGACGACGTGGGCCGCGGTGAGCGCGAACTCCGGCGAGAGGAGGATGCCCGCCCCCTCGATGTCGCCGAGCGGCCCGTCGCGGCGCACCCTCAGTCTCCAACTCACCCTGTCAACAGGTGAGTTGACGGACTCCCCCAAGCCGTCCCACATAACTCTCCAGCATACGCCGCCCCCTGTCGCACCGTCAGTGCGTCATGGGGCGCCTGATGCTTCCCGCGCGCGCCCCGCACGCCCCCACGGACGCCCGGAACCGCACGCTCCCGTGCGTTCGGCGGCCCCGCGCGCACCACGGTCAACACCCGTACCGGGGTTGGGATTCGGCAGTCCCGCAACGCCGTTCCGGAAGTCCAGGCCCGGCGCTACGGTGACGGTCGGGGGCGTCATGGGGGACTTCGCGTACGGAGACGGTGCCGGGGCCACGGGTGACGGCGGGGCGGGCGGGACGCCCGGGGCCGGTGGGACTCCCGGGGGAACGCCCGGGGCCGGTGGGACCGGCCGTGCCCGCGGGTGGATCCGCGCCTGCCTCGTCGCGCTCCTGCTCCTGCTGGTGGGGGCGTCGGCGGTGACGCTCCACGAGTCCGTCGCGCCGACGGACACCGCCGCCACCGGGGTCGGGGGCACCCCGCCCTGGGCGCACGAGGTGGACCCCGGCTCCCTGGGGCCGGACGCCGCCCTCCTCACCTCCGCGCACCCGCCCCGCCGCACGTCGTCGGCGTTCTCGGTGACCCTGCGCGACAGGACGCTGCGCACCCGGATCACCCACACGGTCACGCTGCGGACCACCGACCGGCTGTGGCGGCGCGTGCGCGGCGGCTCCGGGAGCGCGGAGCGGCTCACGGCGAACGAGGCGCTGTTCATCGCGTCCGGGATGCCGTCGCGGCCCTGGGAGACGTTCCGCCCCGGCCTGGAGACGAGCACGTCGGGGCCGTTCTTCGGCGCCCCGAAGGGCGGCGCGGTCACCCTGCGGTTCGTGACCGAGTCCTCCTGCGGGCTGCGGCTGTGCGCCCCCTTCGTCACGTTCGACCTGCGGCCCGCGTCCCCGGGACGGGCACCCGCCGCGCTGTGGCGCGGCACCTCCTGGAGCCTGGCCCTGTCCTGCGGTCCCGGGTTCGCCGCCCGCGCCGAGGCCGGGGGCTCCCTGCGCTCGGTGGGCACCAGGACCGCCGCGCTCGCCTTCGACTACCGGGTGCCCGAGGCCGCCCTGACCTGCGCGGCGACCGGGGCCGCCGCGCGCGGGACGGCCTCGGCCGCGAACAGGTCGGCCGCGGCCGAGCCCCGTACGATCCCCGGCGACGCCACGCTGCACACCACCGTGCTCGTCCTGGCCGCCGTCGCCCTGGGCATGGCGGGCACGGTCGTGGCGGCCCGCAGGTACGCGGCCGAGCGGCTGGCCGCCGCGCCCCTGCCGTCCGTCGGGACCAGGGTGGGCCTGGGCATCGCGGTGCTGGTGGCGGCGGCCGTGGCGTTCAGCCCGCCGATCGGGGCGCTGCCGTCGGGCGTGGGCGACTCCCCGTACCGCGCGCTGCTCGGCCCGCTGGTCGCCTTCGTGCTGCCCTTCGCGCTGGCCACGACGCTGGGCAGGAACACCTCGCTGCCCCGGGTCTGGCGCGAGCGGGCCGCCGTGGTGCTGCTCACCGTGGTGCTGCTGACGGTCGCCGCGGTACCGCTGTTGTGGCTCTCGCTGCACCGGGCGAACAGCGCGCCGACGCTCGACGGCGTCTGGCGGGTGCCCTGCGCGCTGCTGATCGGCTCGGCGGCGGCCTGCGCGGTGCCGTGGCTGCTCGGCCGCCGCGACCTGGCCCCGGCCTGGCTGCTGGGCGGGCTGCTCTACCTGTCGGCCGTGCTCGGCACGCTCCTGCTGGAGTCGTACGCCCCCTACGACGCGCCGCGCGCGGCCTTCGCCGCGCTGCCCGCCGGGCTGCTGTGGCTGGCGCCGCTGGTGCTCACGGGGGTGGGGCTCTTCCGGTCGGAGCCCCTGCGCTGGTGCTGGGCCTGCGTCGGGGCGGTGGCGGCCGCGCTGCTGTACCTGCCGGTGCCGTGGCTGGCCTCCGGCTACCCCCGGTGGGCGGAGGTGCGGCTCGGGGCGTCCGGGGACGCCTGGCCGACCTGGGACCTGTTCCCCGGGGCCGCGTTCCACGAGGAGGGCGGGACCCCGCGCTCCCTCCTCGCGTACGGGGTGATCGGCGCGACGATCGCGGCGACCGCGGCCCTGGGCGCGGCGGGCGTGCTGCTGCACCGGCGCGGGCAGCGGGCCGCCGCGCTGGGCGACCGGCGGATGCCGCCCGTCGCACTGGCCGCGCTGGTCTTCCTCGTGGAGCCGATCGTCGTCGTGTTCACGGCTCCGACCTGGTACTTCGTACTGCTGGCCGCGCTGACGACGGTGACGTTCGGGGCGCTGCTGCTGCCCGCGCGGCGCACCGGGAACCTGGCCGAGCTGACGGTGGACCGGCGCACCCACGCCAGGCGGCTCGGCCGCTTCGCGCGCCGGCAGTTGCTGCACCGCGCGAAGGAGGCGGTGAGCCGGACGGCCGCGGGGCAGATCGCGGCGGGCGACCTGACGGTGGCCGGGTTCGACGAGCGGTGGCGCGCCCTCGGCGGGTACCGGACGCCGCGCGGGCCGGACGGGGCGTGCACCGACGAGCAGCGGGCGCTCGGCACGGACTGCGGCTACCGGCCGTGGCACAACGGGCTGTCGGGGACGTACGCCGCGCTGGTGCTGTCGCTGCCGATGGTGCTGTACGACGTGTCGGTGCTGCGGTCCTGGCTGCCGTCGCTGGCCACCGTGCAGATCCTGGACCTGGTGCGGCACGCGCTGCGCTGGGCGGCGTACGGATTCGTCTACGGGTACTTCTATCCGCTGCTGCCGGGCCGGGCGCCGCTCGGCAAGGCGGCCGCGCTGATGGGCGCGGTCGTGCTGCCCGAGGTGCTGCTGGTGTTCTTCCCGCAGGCGGCGGGCGACGGGCGGATCGCGGTGGCGCTGCTGCTGCGGGTCGGCGAGGTGACGGCGTTCGGGCTGCTGCTCGGGCTGTGGTGGGAGCGGCGCACCGCGGTGGCCGCGCGGCTGCCGTGGGCCGCCGTGCGCAACCTGCGCAGCGTCGCGGCGCTGGGCGCGCCCGCGACGGCGGTGGCCGTCGCGGTGGCGACGGCCGCGGCGACGATCCTCGCGGGGGCGGCCACGTCGGGGCTGCTGCGCACGCCGACGGGCCAGGAACCGGCTCCGACGCCGCCCGCGGTCGAGGGGCCGGCCACGCCGGGACCGTAAAGGTTGAACTTTGAACGAGATAGGTCTACAGTAAATCTCGTTGAAGGTTAAACAACCCCGACTTCAACGCACACCGCACCGAGGAGGAGCCATGGCTCTGTTCACCCGCAAGTCGCAGCAGCCGCAGGCCGCCGCCGCCACGACCACCACCCCCGCACTGGCCCCCGCGCTGGCCGCCCTGACCGGCGACTACGCGATCGACGCGGCCCACTCCCGGCTCGGCTTCACCGCCCGCCACGCGATGGTCACGAACGTGCGCGGCGCCTTCACCTCCTACGAGGGCGCGCTCCACCTCGACGGCGAGGACGTCTCGCGCTCGACCGCCACGCTCGACATCAGGATGGACAGCGTCGACACCGGCAGCGCCGACCGCGACGGCCACCTGAAGAGCGGCGACTTCTTCGACGCCGAGCAGTTCCCGCTGATGACGTTCCGCACCACGGGCGCGGAGTTCCTGGGCGGCGAGGACTTCCGCATCACGGGAGACCTCACGATCAAGGACGTCACCCGCGAGGTCGCCATCGACCTGGAGTTCACCGGCTCCGCGCAGGACCCGTTCGGCAACGACCGCGTCGGCTTCGAGGGCCGCACCGAGATCCTGCGCTCCGACTGGGGCCTGACCTGGAACGCGGCGCTGGAGACCGGCGGCGTGCTGGTCAGCGACAAGATCAAGCTCACCTTCGACATCTCGGCGATCAAGCAGGGCTGACCGCCCGCGCCCGCCCCGGACACCGGGGCGCCAAGAACGCGCCCGTCCCCGCCGTCCCCCGCGGCGCGGGGCGGGCGCTTGCCGTGGGGCACCCGGCACGGCCCGACTTCGCCCGCCCGTCTTCGAGTTGTGAAGATGTGAGCCTCTTGAGAGCGCTCTCAGCCACACGTCTTGACGGTGTTCACGGCCCCCGGGAAGGTGAGGTGAACCCCCACACACCCCAGGAGCTTCCCGTGACTCCCTCGATCCCGCGACGCCTCTTCCTCTCGGGCACGGCCGCGGCCGCCGCCGCGCTGGCCGCCCCGCCCGCCACCGCCCGTACCGCGTCCGCCGCCCCCGCGACCTGTGAACTGGCCCTGGCCAACAGGTCGTTGCCCGGCACCGTGCACGCCTACGTCACCGGGCACGAGCAGGGCACGGGCCGCTGGCTCCTGCTGCGCCCCGACGGCGGCGTCTACCGCCCCGACTCCCCCGCGGCCCCGATGACCCCGCTCCCGGTGGACTGCGCGATACCCCTGGGCGGCCCGGGATCGGCGCCCCGCGTGCTGACGCTGCCCCAGATGTTCGGCGCCCGGGTCTACTTCGTGCGCGACGGACGCCTGGACTTCTTCCTGAACCCGGGCCCCGCCCTGGTCGAGCCCGCCTTCGCCACCCCGACCGACCCCAACTACCACCGCACCTGGTCGTTCTGCGAGTTCACCTTCAACCCGCAGCAGCTGTACGCCAACATCAGTTACGTCGACCTGGTGACCGCGCTCCCCATCGGCCTGACCCTGACCGGCGACGGCACGCACACCGTGGCGCCGCTGCCGAACGGCGCCGTGGACCGGATCGCCGGCGACCTCACCGCGCAGGCCGCGCGCGACGGCCAGCCCTGGGACCGGCTGGTCACCCGGGGCGGCGACGGCAGGGTGCTGCGCGTCGTCTCCCCGACGCAGCTCATGGCCCCGTACTTCGACCGCCCCGACCAGATGCCGTTCCGCTCCTACTTCGCCCCGTACGTCGACGCGGTGTGGGCCAAGTACCGGACGACGGACCTGCGGATCGACCTCCAGGGCGGCCGGGGCGTGCGCACGGGACGGGTCTCGGGCGACGTCCTGACGTTCACCGGGGGCCACGCCTTCACCAAACCGGCCTCGAAGGACGTCTTCACCTGCAACCACGGGCCCTTCGCCAACAACCCCGGGGACAGCGACGACAAGAAGGCGATCCTGGCGCGGCTCGCGGCCGGGTTCAACCGCTCGATCCTGCTGAGCCACCCCTCGCAGCCGAACGGCACCACGACCGCCGACTACTACCGGGACGCGGTCACCAACCACTGGTCGCGCGTGGTGCACGCCAACTCGCCCATCGGGTACGCCTTCCCGTACGACGACGTGCGCCCCGACGGCCAGCCCGACGTCTCGGGCGCCGCCCACGACGGCAACCCGCGGCGCTTCACGGTCACCGTCGGGGCGTAAGGGCCTGCGCCCGGCCCCTCCCCGGGGGCCTGCGCCCCGGGCCTTCCCTGGGCCCTTCGCCCCCGCGCCTTCCCGGGACCCTTCGCCTCCCGGGGCCCGTGCCTCAGCGCCCCATGAGCGTGATCGCGGTGAGCGTCGCGCGGACCCGCTCGCCGAAGTCGGCCTCGCCCACCTCGTGGTGCGCGGCCTGGAAGACCCGGGTCGGGGGCTTGTTCGACCACGAGTGCTCGGCGCGGGCGGCGCGGCGGACGTGGACCGTCGCGCCGAGCACGTTCTGGTGGAAGACCACTTCGAGCTCCCCGAACTGTTCCGGGCCGCGCGCGGGGTCGCCGAGGAAGAAGATCTGGTGCAGGCTCCTGCGGGCCTCTGCGTCGGGAATGTACGAGTCGACGATCTGCGACCCGTCGACGAAGTACCCCTCCTGCGCGAACTCGTCCAGCACCGCCTCGTACAGCGGCGGGGCCGCGATGTGCAGGAAGTCCAGGTCCCTGACCGGGGAGTCCGACTCCCAGTCGAGCTTGGTGGTCAGCGACACGTCGACGCCGAGCGCCCGGCCGGCGAGCTCCGTGACCGGGCACTCCCAGGGCAGGCTCCCGCTGAACGCGATCCGCTCCTCGGCGCCCGCCGCGACCTCCAGGCTGCTGCGGCGGGCGCTCAGCCGGTCCACGTAGCGCTCCCTGGAGCCGCCGTCGTAGGTGAGCGCCTTGGCGACGACCTCCAGCTTGAGGTGGTTCACCTTGAGGCCCGCGCCGCCGCCCTTGAGGAGGATCTCCCCCTCGACCTCACGGCCGGGCAGCAGGGTCACCGTGGAGATCTGCGTGTCGATCTCCGGCGGATCCTGATCGGCGGCGTCGTTCTTCCCCCACCCGAACAGCTTGCGGAAAACCATGGCGTGTCCCCTCCCCGAAACATCTGGGGCGCAGCATAGCCACTGGTCAGCGGGGCGGTTCCGGAGGCGTCCCCGGAGGGGCTAGTGCGCGGCCAGCCGCTCCAGCAGGGCGGCGCTCCGCGCCAGCAACGCCCTTTCCTCGTCGGTGAGTTCGACCTCGATGGCCCGCGCGAGCCAACCGGCCCTGCGGCCGCGCTCCGCTTCGAGCGCGACCCGGCCCGCCTCCGACAGCTCGACCAGCGACTTGCGGCCGTCCGTGGGGTGCGCCCTGCGGGTGACCAGGTCCTGCTCCATGAGCAGCCCCACCGACCTGGCCATCGACTGGGGACGCACCCGCTGGTCGGCGGCGAGGTCGCTGGTGGTCATGGCGCCGTTGCGGTCGAGCGTGCCGAGGACGGCGGCCTGGCCCAGCGGGATGCGGTCCTCGTGCTTGACGCGTCGGGTGAGCTTGCCCATCGCGGTGCGCAGTTCGACGGCGATGGCGGCGGCTTCCGGGGTGGGCATAGGGCACTTTACCCCGCTGGTCAGCGGGGTCGTGCGGGCGACGTGCGGGCGACGTGCGCGATGGCCGCGGGCGGCGCGCGCCCCGGTCGCGACGGTTCGCACAGCAATGCTGTTCAGCGAAACTGAACAGCAAAACTAAGCAGCATTGCTGTACTGTTCCATCGCGTCGGGCTCAGCGCCAGCGCTGTCGCAGCCGGGGCCCGGCACCCGACCACGGGAAGGAACTCCCATGTCCGTACAGGTGGCCGCACCCGCCATCGAGACCGTGACCGCCCGCCGGATCATCGACAGCCGGGGCAACCCCACGGTGGAGGTCGACGTCGTCCTGACGGACGGGTCCGCGGGCCGCGCGGCCGTCCCCTCCGGCGCCTCCACGGGCGCCGGGGAAGCCGTGGAGCTGCGCGACGGCGACCCCGCGCGCTGGCACGGCAGGGGCGTGGACCGCGCGGTGGCGCACGTCAACGGGGAGATCGCGGCGGCCGTGCGCGGCCGGGACGCGACGGACCAGGCGGGGCTCGACGCCGCGCTGATCGCGCTCGACGGCACGGCGGCCAAGTCCCGGCTCGGCGCCAACGCGGTGCTCGGCGTCTCCCTCGCCGCCGCGAAGGCCGCCGCGGCGGCCCACCGCCAGCCCCTCTACCGCTACCTCGGCGGCGCGGGCGCCCGCCTCCTGCCGCTGCCGATGATGAACATCGTCAACGGCGGCGCCCACGCCGACAATCCGCTGGACTTCCAGGAGTTCATGATCGCGCCGGTGGGCGCGGACACCTTCGCCGAGGCCGTACGCATGGGCAGCGAGGTCTTCCACACCCTGCGCCGCGACCTGCTGGCCGCCGGGCACTCCACCGGCGTCGGCGACGAGGGCGGCTTCGCGCCCGCGCTGCGCACCGCCGAGGAGGCGCTCGACTTCGTGACGGCCGCCGTCGAGCGGGCCGGCTACCGCCCCGGCCCGGACATCGGCCTGGTCATGGACCCGGCGTCGTCGGAGTTCTTCCGCGACGGGGTGTACGACTACGCGGGCGAGGGGGTGCGCCGCACCCCGTCCGAGCACGCCGACTACCTGGCCGGGCTCATCGACGCCTACCCGATCGTCTCCGTCGAGGACCCCATGGCGGAGGACGACCCGGACGGCTGGCGGGAGCTCACCGCCCGGGTCGGGGACCGCTGCCAGCTCACCGGCGACGACGTGTTCTGCACCGACGAGGCGCGGCTGCGCGAGGGGATCCGCACCGGCATCGGCAACTCGGTCCTGGTCAAGGTCAACCAGATCGGGACCCTGACCGAGGCGCTGGCCACGGTGGCCACCGCCCACCGGGCGGGCTGGACCGCCGTCGTCTCGCACCGCTCGGGCGAGACGGAGGACACCACGATCGCGGACCTCGCGGTGGCGACCGGCTGCGGCCAGATCAAGACCGGCTCGCTCTCCCGCTCCGACCGCACGGCGAAGTACAACCAACTGATCCGCATCGAGGAGGAGTTGGGCGACCACGCGCGCTACGCGGGCCGCTCGGCGCTGCGCCGGGCGTAGGGCGGGCCCTAGCAGCCGCCGCAGTTGTAGTAGGTGACGTCCCAGTGGTTGCCCTCGTCCGCGTACACGTTCCCGGAGCCGGAGCGCCACTGGGGCGCGCCGTCCCCGCGCGGGCCGATGTAGGTGAAGGTGTTCTTGACGTAGTTGGTGACGCAGGTGCTCTTGCCGAAGTCGAGCTTGTAGCCGTTCCAGTGGGAGTACGTGCCGCCGGCGTGGCCGGTCTCGGTGCCGCCCGTGATGTTGAGCGCGCAGCCGGTGGCGCTCTTGAGGGTCTGCGCGCCCTTCGCCGTGTCGAGGTTCAGCTGCTCGAACGACGTGCAGGTCGGCCGGTTGCGGTCCGAACAGCCACCGGACGAGGACCAGGTGATGCCGGAGGAGCGGAACATCGAGGTCGCGGTCGCATGGCTGATCCTGGTGGCGGCCTGCGCGTCGGACGCGGCGGTGAGGACGCCGAAGCCGGGGGCAAGGAGGGTGGCGGCGAGCAGGGTGAGGGTGCCGAGTGCGGAACGGATTCTCATGGTGGCCTCCTGCGGGGTGTGGGGCACACGTGGGGGGTGGCAGGCGGTGCACGCACGATGGTGCCCCAGGGAACCGGGAGCCACCAGGGGGGCGTGGATAGCATGTCCACGGTTTCGGGCGGTCCACTGCGGGCAGTCCACCGAGATCCACGAACGACGGGCGTCTTCCGATGCACACGACAGAGCCGAAGCACGCGGCGGAGCCGAAGGAGGCCCGCATCGAGGACAAGGAGGCCCGCATCGAGGACGCGGACAACGTCCTGGTCGCGCCTTCTTCGGTGCGCGACACCGCGCGGGGCGCCGGCCTGGTCAGGGACTTCTTCGGGTCCGTGGTCACCCCGGACGACCTCGCCCCGGACCCGTCCGGCCTCGCGGGCAAGACCGTCTACCTGTGCGGCGACGCGTCCGCGGTCGACGGAGGCCGACTGCGCACGGCGGAGCGGGTGTTCGTCGTGCGCGAGCTGTCGCACGGCCACCGCGAGGACGGCGACGGGCCCTGGACCACCGTAGGCATCGGCCGGGTCCCCCTCCGCGCGCACGGCGTCGGGGTCTACTACCCCCGCTTCTTCGAGCCCGGCGCCGACCACTTCGGGCGGATCCGCGCGGAGCACGAGTTCCAGTCCCTGACGGAGTCCACCAAGCCGGGCACGGCCCACCGCAGCGGCATCTACCTGACGCCCGTCACGCGCGACGGCGACGAGCTGCACTTCCGCCTGCTCCGCTGCTCCACGAACCTCTCGGGGCCGACCGAGGGCTTCCGCCCGACCGACACGCACGTCGTCGACGCCCTGAACCGCGAGGCCGCCGCCGTGTTCCGGGACCACGCGCCGCTGAACCACGTGCTCGCGCAGATCTACCACAACACCCTCGCCACGGCGGAGCGCAAGCAGTCCAAGGCCAGGATCTCGTCCCACGCCGACAAGACCAAGGACATGCCCGCGGACGGCATCATGGCCTTCTGCACCTTCTACGACGGGCTCGACCGGCTGCGTCCCCTGGCCGACGACGGCTTCGACCACGGCGTGAACGGGGTCAGCGCGCTGACCTCGCTCCGCTTCCGCCTCAAGGATCCGGCCGCGGAGACCGACGGGACCGCGCTGCCCGCGCAGTTCACCCTGACCCTCCACCCCGGCTCCGTGCTCTTCGTGCCGCTGTCCACCAACCGCCTGTACACGCACGAGATCCGGCCCTCGGGGCTGGACGCCGGGCTGCTCCCGACCCGGCTGGGATACGTGGTGCGCTGTTCGAGCGCCGAAGCCGTCCACAAGAACGGCAGCACGTTCCTCAAGCGGGCCGAAGGCCTGGTGGAGCTGGAACCGCCCACCCCGGCCGGGATGGACGAGCTGCGCAGGCTGTACGCCGAGGAGAACAGGACCTCGTCCTTCGTCGACTACGGCGACGCGTTCCCCTTCAGCATGAACCAGGGGGACTACGTTGCTCCCCGCGCCTAGGATCGCGGACCTGGTCCTCCCGTACGACCTGCCCGCCGAGGAGAACGTCTTCGCGGAACTGTCCGCGTCGATCCGCTGGGAGGACGTGGGCAAGGGCCGCAGGGGCGCCGTGCTCACCAGGGTCGACGAGGCGGGCGGCGTGCCCCTCGTGCGCACCACCACCCAGTACGGCTGCCCGGCGCAGCGTTTCGGGGCGGTGCACGAGCGCCTCGCGCGGCAGGTCAGGGAACGCGCGGCGCTCCCGGTCGGCTTCAACAACGCCCTCGCCGAGCGCTACACGAACGCCTACGCCACCATGGGCGGCCACAGCGACCAGGCCCTCGACCTGGCCGCCGACTCGTACATCGCGGTCTTCTCCTGCTACCGGAACGCCGGGGCGGGTGCGCCGCGGAAGCTGGTCGTCGAATCGAAGGGGGCGGACGGCGGGACGTACGAGGTCCCGCTCGCCCACCACGGCTTCGTCGTGTTCTCCGTCGCGTCGAACCGGCTGCTCAGGCACAAGATCGTGCTGGACGCGGCGGGGCGGGCGGCCGACGACGAATGGCTGGGCGTGACCTTCCGTACGTCGAAGACCCTCGTCCGGTTCCGCGACGGGCAGCCGCACCTCCCGCAGGGGGCGCGGCTCGTGACGGCCGACGAGGAGCAGCGGCGGGAGTTCTACCGGCTGCGGCGCCGCGAGAACCACGAGACGGACTTCGGCTATCCCCCGCTGACGTACACCGTCAGCGGGAGCGATCTGCTGCCGCCCGTCTGAGGGCCCGCTCCCGGCCCCCCGGGCGCGGGTCCTCAGGCCACCGCCGCCGCGAAGGCGTCCGGGTTGTCGAGCATGATGTTGTGCCCGCAGTCGGGCACCGCCACGACCCGCACGCCCGCCGCTTCGAGCTCCGCCGCGCCGGGGAGCGGCCCGTCCTCCTCCGGGAAGAGGAACGTCCTCGGGACGTCGAGGCGGGCCAGCTGTTCCCGCAGCGCGGGCTCGGTCCCGCGCACCCGGTGCACCGCGCTGCGGTGCAGCGCCTCGCGGCCCGCCAGTCGCATCGTCGCCCACCAGTGCGCCCCCACCGCTTCGCGCACCCGCTCCCAGCCCCCGGCCAGGAACTCCTCCTCCGAGTACCACGCGATCCCCGCGGCGCTTCCGCCGGGCGCGGGCTCGACCGGGTCGAGGGTGGCGTCGACCAGCACCAGACGCGAGACCAGCTCCGGGTGGCGCACGGCCAGAAGGATCGCCACCGCCCCGCCCATGCTGTGCGCGACCAGCTCCGCGCCCGTCACCCCTGCCGCCCGCAGCACCTCGGCGAGCGCGTCCGCGTGGGACTCCATCGTGTAGTCGAAGTGCGTCGGCCGGTCGCTGTGGCCGTGCCCGAGCAGGTCGACCAGGAGGGAGCGCCGCCCGGCCAGCAGCGGGTGCACCGCGCTCGCGGCGTAGTACGCGGGGGCGGTCGCGCCGAGCCCGTGCACGTACACCCTGGCGGGCCCGTCCCCCGGCAGTTCCACCCAACGCATCGCATCGCCCTCGGGCGTCACCACGGCACTGCGCACGGTCTGTCCCCCTGTTGATCAAGCTCGACGGAGGCACGAGGGTACCCGGCGGGGGCAGGGGGCGCCGGGTATTTTCCACAGCGGCCGGAGGTCAGAAGCCGCCCTGTCGGCCGGATAGACGGCGGGGAGCTGGGCCGCGGCGCGGGGGCCGACGTGGACGGGCCCCCGCTCGAACGCAGCGGCGACGTCGGGGATGCCCTGCGCGGAGGCGGGGGCGGGGGCGGGGGCGGAGGCGAGGGCGGGGGCGCACGGCGGGATCGTGCCTCCCTGGTGTCACGCCTCCCGGGTGAGCCGGATGGTGTCGCGGTACCACTTGGCGCTGTCCTTGAGGGTGCGCAGCTGGGTGTCGTAGTCGACGCGGACGATGCCGAAGCGCTTGGCGTAACCGTAGGACCACTCGAAGTTGTCCAGCAGCGACCAGGCGAAGTACCCCCGGACGTCGGCCCCTTGGGCGCGGGCCTCGGCGACGGCGTCGATGTGGTCGGCGAGGTAGGCGGTGCGGTCGGCGTCGTGCACCTCGCCGTCGGCCCCGACGGTGTCCTCGAACGCGGCGCCGTTCTCGGTGATGACGGTCGGAACCCCGTACTCCTTCTGGAGGGAGAGGAGCAGGTCGGTGAGCGCGGTGGGAGTGATCTCCCAGTCCATGGCGGTACGGGGCAGGTCGCGCTCGACGGCGCGGGTGACGGGGCGCCCCCGCTCGTCCTGGAGGGCGCCGTCCTCGGTGCGGCCGGAGAAGAGGGTGCCCCGGTAGAAGTTGACGCCCAGGACGTCGAGCGGGGCGGAGATGGTCTCCAGGTCGCCGTCCCGGACGGGGAGTTCGGCGCCGTGATGGGCGGCGAGGTCGGCGACGACGTCCTGCGGGTAGACGCCCTTGACCAGCGGGTCGAGGTAGACGCGGCGGCCGAGCCCGTCGGCGCGGCGGCAGGCGTCGCGGTCCTCGGGGGTGTCGTGCTCGGGGGTGGCGGTGCCCAGGTTGAGGGTGATGCCGAGTTCGAGGGGGTGGTCCCGGGTGTGGGCGGCCTCCCTGACGCGCTCGGCCGCGAGGCCGTGGCCGAGGAGGAGGTGGTGCACGGCGCGGACCGCGGCGGGGAAGTCGCGGCGGCCGGGGGCCTGGTCGCCGTACGCGTAGCCGAGCATCGCCGAGCACCAGGGCTCGTTGAGGGTGGTCCAGTGGGCGACGCGGTCGCCGAGGGCGTCGTGGGCGAGGGCCGCGTAGTCCGCGAAGCGGTACGCGGTGTCGCGGGCGGGCCAGCCGCCCGCGTCCTCCAGCTCCTGCGGGAGGTCCCAGTGGTAGAGGGTCACCCAGGGCGTGACGCCGCTCGCGAGGAGTTCGTCGACGAGGCGGTCGTAGAAGGCGACGCCCTTGGGGTTGGCCGGGCCCCGTCCGTGGGGCTGGAGGCGGGACCAGGAGAGGGAGAAGCGGTACGTGTCGACGCCGAGGCCCTTGATGAGGGCGACGTCCTCCGGCATGCGGTGGTAGTGGTCGCAGGCGGTGTCTCCGGTGTCACCGCCCGCGGTGTTGCCGGGGGTGTGGGAGTACGTGTCCCAGATCGAGGGGGTGCGGCCGTCTTCGGCGGCCGCGCCCTCGATCTGGTACGCGGCGGTGGCGACGCCCCAGCGGAAGGAGCGGGGCAGGTGGGGGACGGGACGAGGGACGAGGTTCACGGGGGCGGGGCTCCTTCTTGTTCGGACGGTCGGGACGAGGGCGCGGGCGAGGGCGAGGGGGTGGGTGGGGCGGCGGGTGCGGGTGGGCGGATGCGGCCCGGTGGCGGGGCGGATGCCGCGCGCACCCGCCCGCCCCCGGCGGGCCCGCCACGGGCACCCCGCACCCGCGCTACACCGCCGCCTCCGCGTGCAGCCAGCAGGCGACCCGCCGGGCCCCCTCCCCCACCGGGGAACCCAGCTCCGGCACCCGCTCCCCGCAGGGGGCCAGCGCCTTCCCGCACCGCACGTGGAACGCGCACCCCGGCGGCATCGCGGCCAGGTGCGGAGGCGCCCCCGGGATCCCCGCCAACTCGCGGCGCTCGCCGCGCAGCGCGGGGAACGAGCGCAGCAGCCCCTCGCTGTAGGGGTGCTTCGGATCCCGGTAGATCTCCGCCGCCCCGGCCTCCTCCACGATCCGCCCGCCGTACATGATCGCGATCCGGTCGGAGAACTCCACGAGCAGCGAGACGTCATGCGTGATGAAGATGACGGAGAACGACAACTCCCGCCGCAGCCGCACCAGTTGACGGAGGATCTGGCGCTGCATGACCACGTCGAGCGCCGTCGTCGGCTCGTCCATGATGACGACCTCGGGCTCCAGCGCGAGCGCCATCGCGATCATCACGCGCTGCCGCATCCCGCCGGACAGCTGGTGCGGATGGCTGCCGAGCCGGTCGGCCGAGATGCCGACCAGGGTCAGCAGTTCCGCCGCCCGCGCCCGCCGCGCCGCGCGCGCCGTGCCGGGGCGGTGCGCCTTGAGCACGTCGTCGAGCTGGCTGTGCACGGTGTGCACCGGGTTGAGCGAGTTCATCGCCCCCTGGAACACGATCGACAGCTCCTGCCAGCGGAAGGCCCGCAGCTCGGCCGGGGTCATGGCCAGCAGGTCCAGCGCGGGCGCGCCGCCGCGCGGGTGGTAGTGGACCTCCCCGCCCGTGATCACCCCCGGCGGGGCCAGCAGGCGCGTCACGGCGTACGCGAGCGTGGACTTGCCCGACCCCGACTCCCCCGCGAGGCCGAGGACTTCGCCCCGGCGCAGGGTCAGGTCGACGTCGCGCAGCGCGTGCGCGGCGCCCGCGCCCGTACCGTAGTGGACGTTCAGGGACTCGATGGTGAGGACCGGTCCGGTCACGGGGCGGGCTCCTTCTCCGTACGCACCACGGTTTCCGTACGCACCACGGGCGTGAAACCGACCTTCATCCGCACCTTCTCCTTCTCCTTCCCCTTCCCCTTCCCTCTCCCCTTCCCCGCCGCCCCGCCCCGCGAGGTCCGCAGCCGGGGGTTCACGAACTCGTCGATGCCGAAGTTGATCAGCGCGAGGGCGGTGCCGAGCAGCGCGATGCACAGGCCGGCCGGGACGAACCACCACCACGCGCCCTGGGCGAGCGCCTGGTTGGACTGGGCCCAGAACAGGACGGTGCCCCAGTTCCAGTCGGAGATGTCGGCGACGCCGATGAAGGCGAGGGTGATCTCGGAGAGCACCGCGAAGACGACCGTGCCGACGAAGCCGGACGCGATGACCGCCGTCAGGTTGGGCAGGATCTCGCAGACGACGATCCGCCAGGTCGGCTCGCCCGTCGCGCGCGCCGCCTCCACGTAGTCGCGGCGGCGCAGCGACAGCGTCTGGGCGCGCAGCACCCGCGCTCCCCACGCCCAGGACGTCAGCGCGATCACCGCCGCGATCAGCAGGTCCCCCGTGTCGGAGACGAAGCTCGCGATGATGATGATCAGCGGGAGTCCCGGGATGACCAGGAAGACGTTGGACAGCGCGGACAGCACCTCGTCGGCGAGCCCGCCGAGGTACCCGGCGCTCACCCCGACCAGCACGGAGAGCACCGTCGCGAAGAAGCCCGCGACGAAGCCGACCACCAGCACGCCCCGCGTCCCCACGAGGATCTGCGAGAGCACGTCCTGGCCGGTCTGCGTGGTGCCGAACCAGTGGTCGGCGGACGGCGGCCGGAGGATCTCGTCGCTCATCCCGTCCGGGTCGTACGGGGCGATCCACGGCCCGATCACGGCCAGCAGGACGAAGAACGCGAGGATCGCCAGTCCCGTGAGGGTCTTGCCGCCGCGCAGGAATCTCAGCCGCATCGCGCTCAGCCCTCCTTCCTGGTACGGGGGTCAAGCAGGACGTACACCATGTCGGCGAGCAGGTTCGCGGCGAGCACGGAGAGCGTGATGATCAGGAAGACGCCCTGCATGAGCGGGTAGTCCTTGGCGCCGACCGCCTGGAACAGCTGGTAGCCGATGCCGGGGTAGGAGAAGACCATCTCGACCAGCAGCGTGCCGCCGACGATGAAGCCGAGCGAGAGCGCGAATCCCGAGATGTTGGGGAGCACGGCGTTGCGCGCGGCGTAGGAGAACATCACGCGCCGCTCGGAGAGTCCCTTGGCGTGCGCGACGGTCACGTAGTCCTCGGACGAGACCGTCACCATCATGTTGCGCATGCCGAGGATCCAGCCGGCGATCGCGCTGAGCACGATCGTCACGCCGGGCAGCACCCCGTGGTAGAGCGCGCTGGAGACGAACGGCACGTCGAAGGCGGGGACGAGCGAGCTGTCGTAGCCCCCGGCCGCCGGGAACAGCGGCCACTTCACCGCGAAGAGCGCGATGGCGATGAGGCCGAGCCAGAAGTACGGGATGGCGGAGATGAACGTGGTCACGGGCAGCAGCCCGTCGAGCCAGGAGCCGCGCCGCCAGCCGCTGTACACGCCGATGCCGGTGCCGAGCAGGAAGCTGATCAGGGTGGTGATGCCGACGAGGGCCAGGGTCCACGGCAGGGACTGCGCGATCACCTCGCCGACCGGGGTCGGGAAGAAGGTGAAGGACAGGCCGAGGTCGCCGTCGATGAGGTGGGACCAGTAGTCGGTGTACTGCTGCCAGAGCGAGCGGTTCTCGTCGAGGCCGAAGAGGGCCTTGAGCGAGTCGACGGCTGTGGTGTCCAACTGTCCCTGGAAGCGGGCGATCAGGGCCTGGACCGGGTCGCCCGGCATCATCCTCGGGATGAGGAAGTTGATGGTGACGGCCGCCCAGGCGGTGAAGGCGTAGAAGAGGAGGCGCTGGAGCACGTACTTCACCGCGGGCCCGTCCCTTCCTCCGCGTACAGCCAGCAGGCCGCCCACTGTCCGGCCGCGAGGTCGAAGCGCGGCGGGAGTTCGGTGCGGCAGCGCTCCATGGCCCTGGGGCAGCGGGGGTGGAAGCGGCAGCCGGGTGGCGGGGAGATCAGCGAGGGCGGTTCGCCGCCGTCCGCCTCGTCCGCCGCGCCCGGGTCCGCGACCCGGTCGGGGTCGGGGGCCGAGGCGATGAGGAGCTGGGTGTAGGGGTGGGCGGGGCGCTGGGTGACGGTCTCGCTGTCGCCGCCCTCGACGATCCGGCCCGCGTACATCACCAGCGTGGTGTCCGCGAAGTAGCGGGCGGAGGCGATGTCGTGGGTGATGTAGAGGACCGCCAGGCGCAGCCGCTCCTTGAGGTCCTTGAGCAGGTTGAGCACGCCGAGGCGGATCGACACGTCGAGCATCGAGACCGGCTCGTCGGCGAGGAGGACCTGCGGGTCGGCGCCGAGCGCGCGGGCGATGGCGACGCGCTGGCGCTGGCCGCCGGAGAGCTCGTGCGGGAACTTGTCGGCGTAGCTCTCCGGCGGGGTGAGCTGGACCCGTTCGAGCAGTGCGTGCAGGTTCTCCTCGGTGGCGCCCCTGCCGTGGATCTTCAGGGAGCGGGTGAGGTGGTAGCGGACGGTGTGGACGGGGTTCAGGGACGCGAAGGGGTCCTGGAGGATCAGTTGGACCTGTTTGACGTACGCCCGGAAGGCGCGGCCCCGGCCCGCCTCGGCCGGTGCCCCGTGGAGCCGTATCTCGCCGGAGGTGAGGGGGTGGAGCTGGGCGAGGAGGCGGGCGACGGTCGACTTGCCGGAGCCGGACTCGCCGACCAGCGCGGTGACGGTGCCGCGCCGCAGCTCCAGGGAGACGTCGTCGACGGCGTGGACGGTGCGGCGGGTGCGGGTGGCGAGGTCGCGGCCGGTGCGGCGGACGGGGAAGTGCTTGGTGACGCCGCGCGCTTCGAGGACGGTTTCGGTGGTGACCGGTTCAGTCATGGCCGGTCACTTCGCGGGCTTCAGGCGGAGCACGATCTCCAGCGAGGTCGGCTGGGTGTGCTGCGGCGGGGCGTACGGGTCGGCCTCGGTGGGCCAGCCGGTCCAGTTCTTGGTGGAGTACTCGGCGCCAATGGGGGCGGCGGCGGTGGGCACCATCGGCGCCTGCTCGACCATGATCTTCTGGAGGCCGTTCATGGCGGCCGTACGGGTCGCGTCGTCGGTGGCGTTCGCGTACCGCTTCAGCAGCTTCGTCGCCTCGGGGCTGTCGAAGCGGCCGAAGTTGCCGAGCGGGGCGTTCGTGCCGATCGGCTGGAGGAGCGCGCCGTCCATGACGTTCTGGTAGAGGTCGTAGGGGGTGGCGCCGCTGTTGGTCCAGCGCAGCGTGGCGTCGAAGTCGCCGTTGGCCAGGTCGGCGCCCCAGGCTTCGGCGGTCTGCGTCTTGACCCGCGCCTCGATGCCGAGGGGCTTGATGTTGTCCTTGATGATCGACAGCGTGGTGATGTAGTCGTTCCAGCCCGCCGGGTCGGTGAAGGTGAGCTTGACCGGCTTGCCTCCGGGGTCCTTGAGCGTGCCGCCCTCCAGCGTGAACCCGGCGTCCTTGAGCACCTTCTTGGCGCCCTCGACGTCGGGCGCCGTGGTGGCGTTCTTGAACTCGGGCGCGAGGAAGGGCTCTCCGGCGGGCAGCGGGATGCCGGTCGGGTTGGTGATCTCCGGATAGAGGGTGGCCTCGGCCTGGACGTGGATGGCCTTGCGGTCGACGACCATCGCGATGGCCCTGCGCAGGGCGGGGTTGCCGAGGGGGCCGCGGGTGGTGTTGAACCACAGGCCGTGGATGCCGAGTCCGGAGGGGAACCACAGCTTGTGGTTCTCGGGGTCCTTCGCGATGAAGAGCTGCTTGTAGTTGGGCATGAACACGAACGACCACTCGGTCCTGCCGCTCGCCAGCGCGGTGGTCTGGGCGCTGTTGTCGTTGTAGCTGGTGTAGCGCAGCTCCTTGACCTGCGTCTCGCCCTTCCAGTAGGCGGGCGTGGCGGTGAGGGTGACGGTCGCCGGGGTGAAGGTCTTGATCTTGTACGGGCCCGAGCCGACCGGGTTGCGGTTGGGCCAGGTCGCGGGATCCTTGACGCCCTGCCAGATGTGCTTGGGCACGACGAACGTCTGGATGATCTTGTTCTGGTTGACGAACTGGGACTCCTTGAAGGTGAGCACCACCCGCTCGCCCCGGACGGCTATCCCGTCGAAGGGGATGCCGTTGCCGTTGAGCGCGGGGTGCTTCTTCAGCAGCTCGAAGGTGTACGCGACGTCGTCCGCGGTCAGCGGCTTGCCGTCCTGCCACTTGGCGCGGGCGTCGAGCGTGAAGGTCACCCTGGTGAAGTTGGCCTCCCACTTCCAGTCGGTGGCGAGCCAGGGGTCGGCCTTGTCGGTCGGCCTGATCATGTTCGTCATGGCCAGCGGCTCGTAGATCATGTAGCGGTAGCCGTGGACCGCGCCCGCGGAGGTGTTCAGGAACGGGTTGCTGTTGTTGGTCTGCGGCCCGTCCGGCTTGCCGAGGGTCAGGACGCCGGCGGCGCGGCCCTTGGAGCGGTTGGCGTCGGAATTGGCGTCGGAGCACCCGACGGCGAGGGCGCCCACCGCGAGCGCGGCGGCGAGGACCCGGAGCTTTGGGGAGTACGGTTTCGCGGCGACCGGCCGCGGTGACTGCGGGTGCGTGGGCATGAGGGCTCCAGGAGTCGGGTGGTGGCGGATGTGAACTGCGGCTGAGCGGTGGGCCGCCCGCGCCCCCGGGCGGCCCGTGCCGAACGGGCCCGTTCAGCGGGGCGCCCCTTCGGTGGCGCGGGGAACTGCGCGGGAGCGGGGCGCGCGCCGCAGGCGACGAACGACCGGGGAGGGAGGGCCCGCACAGGCGACGGGACCCGCCCCGCCCCGTCCCGCCCCGGGAGGAACTACGGCGCGGACTCCCGTACGACCAGCTCCGTGGGAAGCACCACGGGCGCGGCCGGAACCGGCCCGCCCCCCAGGTGCCCGAGCAGCATCCCCGCCGCCGCCTCCCCCATCGCGCGCATCGGCTGCCGCACGGTGGTGAGCGGCGGCTCGGTGTGCCGGGCCAGCGGGATGTCGTCGAAGCCGACGACCGCGACGTCCTCCGGCACCCGCCGCCCCGCCGCGCGCAGCGCGCGCACCGCGCCCGCCGCGCTGAGGTCGTTGTGCGCGAAGACCGAGTCGAACGGGGTGCCGGCCGCGATCGACCGCTCGACGGCCTCGCGCCCCGCCCGCTCGGTGAAGTCCCCGTCGTGCACGAGGTCCGTGGGGAACACCTCCCGGAACCCCTCCAGCCGCTCGCGCACGCAGCCGAAGTGGCGGATCCCGGTGACGATCAGGGGCCTGGTGCGCCCCGCGGCCAGCAGGTGGCGGGCCGCGGACGCGCCTCCCTCGCGGTTGGTGGTCACGACGGAGGGGAACTCGGGGTGGTGGCCCCGGTCGTCGATCAGGACGACCGGCAGGCCCTTGCGGTGCAGCGCGGTGATGGTCTCCAGGGTGTTCTCGGGTTCGACGACGAGCAGTCCGTCGAAGGCGCGGGCCGAGACCTGGCCGGTGAAGCGCTCCACGGACTCGGCGCCCCGGTTGCAGGTGAAGAGCAGCAGGCCGTAGCCCGCGGCCTCCACGGTGTCCACGACGCCCTGGAGCACCTCGCCCATCCACGGCCAGGTCAGCGAGGGCACCAGCATGCCGATGGTGCGGCTGGAGCCGCGGGCCAGACCGACCGCGCCCGAACTGGGTACGTAGCCGAGGCTTGCGATCACTTCACGAACGCGGGCGGCCGTGCTGCCGTCCACCTCGCCCTTGGTGTTCAGCACCCTGGAGACGGTGGTCTTGCTCACGCCCGCCTCGCGGGCGACGTCGGCAATGGTGACGCGCATGGTGGGACCTCTCGGCCGGCCGGGTGCGAAGATCTTGAGAGCGCTCTCGGTACCGGTTCCGGAACCGGTACCGGCGTTGGGCGGTGAGTTAACCGCCGCGCTTGTTTGCCGTCAAGAGTTCACGTCGAGATTCGAACGATCCCAACGGGTGGGCACGCTCCCACGGTTGTGCGTTCAGTCTTTGAACGCGTCAAGTCTTGACGGGACTTCCCATCCGCAGTTCACTCTCGCCTCGGAGTCCGGTCACCCGGCGAGCGCGGCGAGCGCGGCGGCGGCCAGCCGTCGCGCCTCCTCGTCCTCGGCGATGCCGCGCCACCCGCCGCCGCCCGTGAGGCGCACGTCCGCCTCCGCGCACGCCCGCAGCAGCGGCGCCAGCGGGCGGGCGTCCTCGCCCAACGCCACGGCGAGGCGGAGCGCGGCGAGTTGGACCGGGCTGTAGGAGTGTGCGGCGCCGCGCTCCAGCACCCGGGCGACGACGCGGCGGGCCAGGTCGGCGTCGCCCGTGACGCGCCGGTGCGCCGCCGCGACGGCTATCGCCTCGTGGGTGGGCCACCACTCCTCGTGGGCGCGCAGCCAGTCGGCGCAAGCCGCGACGCGGTCCGCCGCCTCGGGGCCGAGCGGGGCGAGCGCGGCGGCGACGGCTCCGAAGACCGTGGACGCGCCGGGCCGAGCGGGCGCGGACCCGGCCGGGCGGGCGCCGGGCTCCGGCAGCGGCACGGCGTCCACCGCCGCGAGCAGCGGCGCGGCCTCGCCCGTCACGGCGCACCTCGCCCGTGCGGCGGCGAGCGCGCCGAGCCGGTCGCCTTCCGCGACGAGCGCGTCGTACGCGGCGTCGAGCGCGGGCGCGCAGGACGCGGCGGCCGGCCCCAGGGCCTCGATCACGTCGAGCGCGGGGCGGCGGTGGGCGGTGGCGAGCAGCGGCGTCAGTTCGGGCAGCGCGTCGGCGGCGGCCGGGCCGCAGGCGGCGAGGGCTTCGCACAGGAGGTGGACGCGCGGCAGGTCGGCCGCCGTGGCGAGCGCGGCGCGCAGGGCGGGCACGAGCGGCGCCGGGTGGTGCGCGGCGCAGGCGACCAGCGCTTCGCGCAGCGGTGGCGGCTGGAACCAGTAGAACGATCCGCCGTAGTACGAGGACGGCCCGAACCCGGTGGCGCACTCCCCCTCTCCGAGGGCGCGGAGCAGGAGAGGTACGGCTCTGGAATCACCCCGGCGGGCGAGCGCCCAGGCGGCCTGTGCGGCGCGGTCACCGCCCTCGCCGAGCAGGACGGCGAGCCGGTCCGCGAAGGCCGAATCCCCGTCCGGACCGGTCCAGTTCACGGCTGCCAGCAGGTCGGCCGCCATGGCGCGGTGCACCGGCTCGGGATCGTCGAGGGCCGCCACGAGCAGCGGGCCAAGCACGTGCGCCGCCGAGCGCCTGTGCAGCAGTACGTCGCCCGCCGCGCGCAGCGCGCCGGTGCGCAGGGGCGCCCGGTGGTCGGCGAGGAGCACGCGGACGATGCCGTACTGCGCCTCGGGGTCGTCGTCGCCGCACAGCGCGGCCAGCTCCGTGCCGAGCCGGGCCCCGTCCTCGCGCCACGCGCGGTACGCGGCGCGCGGCGTGACGGGGGCGAGCGCGACGCCGAGCAGCGCGCACCAGGGCGCGGCCTCCGGGTCGATCAGCCGCAGCGCGCCGAGCCGGGCGAACTCCAGGGCGGGCCCGGTGGCGTCCAGGAGCGCGCGCACCCCGGCGAGCAGCACGGGCGCCGAAGCCGCGCCCGCGTCCCGGGCCTCGACCGCCGTCCGGGCGCCTTGCGCGCGCAGCGCCGTGCGCAGGGCGAGGTCGTCCTCGTCGGCGTCGCGGGCGACGAGCGCGGCGACCGCCTCGTCGGCGCGCGGCGCCCAGCGGGCGTAGTCCCAGAGGAATCCGCCCGCCTGGGCCCGTACGGCGGGGTCCTCGTCCGCGACGAGCGCGAGCAGCGTGTCGTGCCCCGCGACGAGGGCGGCCCGGCAGGCGCGGGCGTTCCCGTCGGAGCGCCAGGGCTCGGCCATCTCGTTGTGGAGGCAGGCGAATTGGCCGATGATCTCGGCGAGGTCGGCGCGGTGCGCGGTGCCGGGCGCGGCGGCCAGTTCGATCAGGAAGGGCACAGCGGCGGCGCCCGCCGAGTAGACGCAGCCGCCCTGGTGGTAGATCGCCATGTCCAACTCGCCGAGGATCTCGGCCAGTTCCTCGTCGGTCGCGCCTTCGGGGTGCGCGAGGGCGCGCAGCGCGCCCGGCACGTCGGCCGCGTTCCCGTACGCGTGCGTCAGCGTGCTCCAGGGCACGGCGTCGATCCTCCGTGACAGCGACAGCGACAACGACGGCACGGCGCTCCCCACCCCTCCCCCGACTCGACGGAAGCGCCCATTGTGCGGCCGACACGCGTCGCGAGCCCGAGAATTTCCTGGACACCGCACCCAATGAACCGTAAACATATGCGATATGAAGCATACTCATGCAGCCGCTGATCTCGCCTGGCCCACCGGCTTCCGCGCCTACACCGGTCACGGCGGTCTGCGCGAGCCCGGCGGTGACGACATCTCCGTCATCGCGTCCGACCGGCCCGCCGTCAGCGCCGCGATGTTCACCCGGAGCCTGTTCGCCGGGCCCGCCGTCGTGCTGAGCCGCGCCCACGCGGCGGGGCGCTCGCTGCGCGCGGTCGTCACCCTCGCCCAGAACGCCAACGTCGCCACCGGACGCACGGGCGAGGAGAACGCCGCCGAGGTCGTCGCGAAGGTCGCCGCGGTCCTCGGCGTCCCGCGGGAGGAGGTGATGATCGGCTCGACCGGCGTCATCGGGCGCCCGCTCCCCATGGACACCGTACGTGCCCACCTCGACGGCGTCACGGCCGCCGCGTTCACCGCCGGCCCGCTGGACGCGGCCCGCGCGATGATGACCACCGACACCCGCCCCAAGACCGCCGTGCGCAAGGTCGGACCGGCCCGGATCGTGGGCGTCGCCAAGGGCGTCGGCATGCTGGAGCCCAACATGGCGACGATGCTCGCGTACGTGGTGACCGACGCGGCCCTCGCCCCTTCCGACGCGGACGCCGCGCTGCGCTCGGCCGTCGACCGCACGTTCAACTGCCTGAGCGTCGACACGGACACCTCCACGTCCGACTCGGTCGCGCTGCTCGCCAACGGCGCGGCGGGCCCGGTCGACCGCGCGGAGTTCGCGGCGGCGCTCGCGGACCTCTGCCTGGACCTGACCCTCCAGCTCGCGCGGGACGGCGAGGGCGCGACGAAGCTGCTGCGCGTCACGGCGTCCGGGGCCCGCGACCACGGCCAGGCCAAGCGCATCGCGAAGAGCGTCCTGAACTCGCCGCTGGTCAAGACGGCGGTGCACGGCGCCGACCCGAACTGGGGGCGGGTGGTGATGGCGATCGGCAAGAACACCGAGCGCCCCGAGGACCTGGAGATCAGACCGGAGGACGTCACGGTGCGGTTCGGGGACATCGAGGTGTACCCGCGCGAGGCGGACCACGACGTCCTCGACCGCCTCACGGCGACGATGCGCCGCCCCGAGGTCCACATCGGAGTGACGCTGGGCACGGGCGGCGCGAGCGCGACGGTGTACGGCTGCGACCTGTCGGCGGGGTACGTGAAGGTGAACGCGGAGTACACCACGTGAACCGGGCGGGGGTGCGGGGCCGCACCCCCGCCCCGTGCCCCCGCAGTCCCGCAGCCCGCCCCCGCACCCCCGCCGACCGCATCCTGAGACGCCCCCCGGCGTCCGCGCCGGGCTGTGCCAGACTTCTGCCGTGCTTACGTTCGCCATGATTATCGGCAGCAGGCGCGCCGGTCCGCAGTGATCGCCCGTACCACCACGTACGGAGTCGACCACCGTGCCCCAGACCCGCGCGCAGACCTCTCGCACCCGCGAGGGGTTTTTTCGTTTTCCGGCCCCACCCCGGCGGAAACCGGAGCGCACGCGAAGATGGGGGCAAGTGGAGCCAGTCCTTCCGGAGCCACGAACCCGACAGGAGTTCAGCAGGATGACCACAGACGACAGTTTCCGCGTCGATGACGGCTTCCACGTCTTCGACACCACGCTGCGCGACGGCGCGCAGCGCGAGGGCATCAACCTGACGGTCGCCGACAAGCTGACCATCGCCCGGCACCTGGACGACTTCGGCGTGGGCTTCATCGAGGGCGGCTGGCCGGGCGCCAACCCCCGCGACACCGAGTTCTTCGCCCGCGCCAAGGCCGAGATCGACTTCAAGCACGCCCAGCTCGTCGCGTTCGGCGCGACCCGCCGCGCGGGCGGCAAGGCCTCCGAGGACCCGCAGGTCAACGCCCTGCTGGAGTCCGGCGCCCCGGTGATCACGCTCGTCGCCAAGTCCCACGACCGGCACGTCGAGCTGGCCCTGCGCACCACCCTCGACGAGAACGTCGAGATGGTCCGCGACACCGTCTCGTACCTCGTCTCCCGGGGCCGCCGCGTCTTCGTCGACTGCGAGCACTTCTTCGACGGCTACAAGGCCAACCCCGAGTACGCCAAGGCCGTCGTGCGCGCCGCGTCCGAGGCGGGCGCGGACGTGGTCGTCCTCTGCGACACCAACGGCGGCATGCTCCCCGCGCAGGTCCAGGCCGTGGTCGCCACGGTGCTCGCCGACACCGGGGCGCGGCTCGGCATCCACGCCCAGGACGACACCGGCTGCGCGGTCGCCAACACGCTGGCCGCCGTCGACGCGGGCGCCACGCACGTGCAGTGCACCGCCAACGGCTACGGCGAGCGCGTCGGCAACGCCAACCTCTTCCCGGTCGTCGCCGCGCTGGAGCTCAAGTACGACCGCCGGGTGCTGCCGCCGGGCGCGCTCGCCGAGATGACCCGGATCTCGCACGCCGTCGCGGAGGTCGTCAACCTGACGCCCTCCACCCACCAGCCGTACGTCGGCGTGTCCGCGTTCGCCCACAAGGCGGGGCTGCACGCCTCCGCGATCAAGGTCGACCCGGACCTGTACCAGCACATCGACCCCGGTCTGGTCGGCAACCGCATCCGGATGCTGGTCTCCGACATGGCCGGGCGCGCCTCCATCGAGCTCAAGAGCCAGGAGCTGGGCGTCGACCTCGGCGGCGACCGCGAACTGGTCGGGCGGGTCGTGGAGCGCGTCAAGGAGCGGGAGCTGCGCGGCTACACGTACGAGGCCGCCGACGCCTCCTTCGAGCTGCTGCTGCGCGCGGAGGCGGCGGGTCGGGCGCGGAAGTACTTCCGTACGGAGTCCTGGCGGGCGATCGTCGAGGACCGGCCCGACGGCATCCACGCGAACGAGGCGACCGTGAAGCTCTGGGCCAAGGGCGAGCGGATCGTCGCCACGGCGGAGGGCAACGGCCCGGTGAACGCGCTGGACCGGGCGATCAGGGTGGCCCTGGAGCAGATGTATCCGCAGCTCGCGAAGTTGGAGCTGGTCGACTACAAGGTCCGGATCCTGGAGGGGCGGCACGGCACGGAGTCGACGACCCGGGTGCTGATCACCACCGGGGACGGGGAGCGGGAGTGGTCGACCGTGGGGGTGGGCGAGAACGTGATCGCCGCGTCCTGGCAGGCCCTGGAGGACGCCTACACGTACGGGCTGCTGCGCGCGGGCGTCGAGCCCACGGAGTAGCGGGGCACGGGGGCGGGCCCTCGACCGGGCCCGCCCCCCTTCGTGCCGCCGTCACACCGTGCTGGCGGCCTTCTCCGGCGACGCCGCCGCCTTCTTCCCGACCCGCCCCAGGTCGATGTCGCGCGTCTCGCGCATCGTGAGGTAGACGATCAGCGACACCGCCGCGCACCCCGCGACGTACCAGTAGAACCCCGACTCGTGGCCCGCCTTCTTGAACCACAGCGCCACGTACTCCGCCGTGCCGCCGAACAGCGCGTTGGCGATGGCGTACGGGAAGGCGACGCCCAGCGCGCGCACGCCCGTCGGGAACAGCTCCGCCTTCACGCAGGCGTTGATCGAGGTGTAGCCGGTGACGACGACCAGCGCGAGCAGCGCGAGGCCGAACGCCTTCCAGAAGGTGTCCGCCCCCTTGAGCATCGTCATGATCGGCACGGTGAGGAAGGTCGACCCCACCGCGAAGGTGATCAGCAGCGGCCGCCGCCCGATCCGGTCGGAGAGCGCTCCGGCCAGCGGCTGGAGGCACATGAAGACGAAGAGCGCGCAGAACGAGACGAGCGTCGCGGTCTGCTTCTCCATGCCCGCGCTCTTGGAGAGGAACTTCGTCAGATAGGTGGTGTACGTGTAGTAGGCGACCGTGCCGCCCATGGTGAGCGCGATGACGAGGAACGCCTCGCGCCTGTGGCCCCACAGCGCCTTGAGGGTGCCCCGGTCCTCGTCCTGGGCGGCGCCCGACTCGTCGTACACCTCCGTCTCCAGCATGTTGCGGCGCAGGTAGAAGACGATGGCGGCGCCGAGCGCGCCGATGACGAAGGGGATGCGCCAGCCCCAGTCGTGCAGCGCGGACTCCGACATCGTGCGCTGGAGCAGGATCAGCAGGCCGAGGCCGCAGAGCTGGCCCGCCGTCATCGACACGTACTGGAAGGAGGAGGCGAAGCCGCGCTTGCCGGGGGCGGACGCCTCGGTGAGGTAGGTCGCGCTGGCCGCGTACTCGCCGCCGACGGACAGGCCCTGGAGGAGGCGGGCGACCATGAGGACGGCGACGCCGCCGTACCCGGCGACCTCGTAGGTGGGGGCGACGGCGATCAGCACGGCCGACGCGGACATCAGGGTGACGGTCGTGGTGAGCGCCGCCTTGCGGCCCTTGCGGTCGCCGATGCGGCCGAGCAGCCAGCCGCCGACGGGCCGCATGAAGAAACCGACCGCGAAGATCCCCATGGTGTTCATGAGGTTGGCGGTGTCGTTGCCCTTGGGGAAGAAGGAGTCCGCGAAGTACACCGCGAACGTGGCGTACACGAACCAGTCGAACCACTCGACCATGTTGCCGGCCGAACCGACCCAGATTTTCTTCCAGTGCTCTCGTCCCATGGAGTCGAACCGTGCCGGAAGGGGCGGTGGGGCGACAAGACCGCGCGGGGCAACGATCGGGCCTACTTGCGTACGTTGCGTTCCCGCGCGGCTGCGGAACGTGCTGGCGCCCGCAGGCCCTCAGCCCCCCGCGCCCTCGAACGTCTCGTCGAGGAACTCCCCCACCCTGCGCAGCACTTCGTCCCGCTCCGCGCCCGGCAGCCCGATCGCCACGTGCGTGCTGAAGCCGTCGAGCAGCGCCCGCACGCGCGTCGCGAGCCGGTCCGGGTCGGCCCCGCCGACACCGCCCTCCACCAGCAGCGCGACCAGGTCGCGGTGCCAGGCGAGCTCGATCGCCAGCAGCCGGTCGCGGGCGCCGTCGTCGAAGCCGTGCGCCCTGTTCCACAGTTCGAGCCAGAGCGTCCACTGCGGGTCGCGGGGGCCCCGGGGGACGTACAGCTCGACGTAGGCGTCGAGCCGTCGCCGCACGGGGGCCCGGCGCGCGAGCGCGGTGCGGCGCGCGACACCGATGCGCTCCTCGCTCCACTCCAGGGTCTGGAGCAGCAGTTCGTCCTTGGAACGGAAGTAGTAGAGGAGGTGCCCGCTGGACATCCCGACCTGCCGCCCGAGCCCGGCCATCGTCAGCTTCTCCAGGCCGTGCTCGGCGATGGCGTCCATGGCGGCCCCGAGCACGACCTCACGGGGCGGCGCCGCGTTGTTGCGGCGGCGGGGCGCGCGGGAAGGACCGGGCGGGCCGGGTGACGGGGTGCCGGGGGCTGCGGAACTCATACCGGGACGGTACGACAGCCCCGGGGGCGGGGCGCCCCCGGGCACACGCCGCGGGCTGCGGGCTGCGGGGAAGCGCGGCCCAGGTGCACGACGGGTGCGTACCGCGAGGCGTGGAGGTCGGCCGGATTCCCGGCCTCGGGCGGGGGGCCCTTCGTCGCGTCGGGCCCGCTGTCAGACCCTCCTGCCACACTGCCCGTGTCCCATCCGTGCTCGCTGGCTGCGGCGCACTCGGGCCCGTCTGCCGGACCCCCTCGCGGGGACAGCGCCCGGCGGGCGGGGCCCCGATCAGGAACTCCGATCGCCCCGGTGCATCGCGGGTCCCGCCCCCATACTGGCGGCATGACCACGACTGCGGCGTCGGCCGCCACTCCCCGCCAGGGCCGTACGCCGCTGGCCGCCCTGGACACGACCAGCCCGGAGGCGAAGCGACGCCTCGCCCGGGTACTGCCCACGGATTCCGTCGCGCGCACGCGCGCGTCGACCTTCAACTCCGCCCTGTAGCCCCACGCGAACGCGCTGCGATCCTGCCGCGCGGAGCGGCTCTTCACCCGCACGTCGGCGCCCCTAGGCGCCCGCCGCCGGCTGCTGCTGGGTGATGCAGTGGATGCCGCCCCCGCCCGCGAAGATCTCGCGCGCGTCGACCAGGGTGACCTCGCGGTCCGGGAAGACCTCGCGGAACAGGGCCGCCGCCTCCTCGTCCCTGGGGTCGTCGAAGGCGCAGAGGACCACGCCGCCGTTGCAGAGGTAGTGGTTGATGTACGAGTAGTCGACCCAGGCGCCGTGCTCGTCGCGGGTCACCGTGGGGGCCTTGACCTCGATGACCTCCAGGGGGCGGCCCTTGGCGTCGGTCTGGGCGCGGAGCAGGGCGATCAGCTCCCGGCACACGGCGTGGTCGGGGTGGTCGGGGTCGGGCTGGCTGTGGGCGAGGACCACGCCGGGCGCGGCGAAGGAGGCGACGATGTCGACGTGGCCGAGGGTGCCGTAGCCGTCGGGCGCGTGGTCGCCGGTGAGGCCGCGCGGCAGCCAGACCGCCTTGGTGGTGCCGAGCTTCGCGTGGATCTCCGCCTCGGCCTGCGCGCGGGTCCAGCCGGGGTTGCGCTCGGGGCCGAGCTGGACGGTCTCGGTGAGCAGGACGGTGCCCTCGCCGTCGACGTGGATGCCGCCGCCCTCGTTGACCAGCGGCGAGGGGTGCACGGGGACGTCGGCGAGCGCCGCGACCTTCCGGGCGACGAGCGCGTCGCGCTCCCAGCGGGCCCAGCTGCGGGCGCCCCAGCCGTTGAACACCCAGTCCACGGCGGCGAGCCGGCCGCGCTCGTCGGTCACGAAGGTGGGGCCGATGTCCCGCATCCACGCGTCGTCCAGCGGCTGCTCGACCAGGTCGACGTCCGGGCCGAGCAGGGCGCGCGCGGACGCGGCGTCGCCGGGGGCGACGACCATCGTGACCGGCTCGTGGCGGCGCACGGCGTGCGCCACGGCGGCCCACGCCTCGCGGGCCCGCGCCAGTTCGGCGGCGTCGGCGAAGGTGGGGTTGAGGCCCGGCCAGGCCATCCAGGTGCGTGCGTGCGGGGCCCACTCGGGGGGCATGCGGAAGGTGCTCATCGTGGGGGTTCCCGGAGTCCTAGAGGAAGTAGAGGCGGTTGAGGGGGACGGAGTCGACGGGCTCCGAGCGCAGCGGCTCCCCGTCGAGGGTGACCAGGCCGGTGCGACCGTCCACGTCGACCTGTCCCGTACGGGAGTTGAAGTGCAGGTCGGCGGGGCCGATGCCGCGGGTGTGCCGTACGGCGACCCTGCGGCGGCGGGTCGGCATCGTGTCGTCGCCCCCGCCGAGCGCCGCCGCCGCGACGAACGCCACGGACAGGTCGGCGGCGGCCGCGCCGTGCGCGCCGAACAGCGGCCCGAGCACGAGGGGCTGGCAGGTGTCGGTCGCGGCGTTGGGGTCGCCGGTCACCCCGTACGCGGGGAAGCCCGCCTTCAGGACGAGCTGCGGCTTCGCGCCGAAGGAGTCGGGCCGCCAGAGCACGATGTCGGCGAGCTTGCCGCTCTCGATGGAGCCGACCTCGTGGGCGAGGCCGTGTGCGATGGCGGGGTTGATGGTCAGCTTGGCGATGTAGCGCAGGACGCGCGCGTTGTCGTCCTCGCCCTCGTACCCCGCCTCGCCGCGCTCCGCCTTCATCTTGCCCGCGAGCTGGAAGGTCCGGCGCACGGTCTCCCCGGCCCGGCCCATGCCCTGCGCGTCGGACGAGGTGATCCCGATCGCGCCCAGGTCGTGCAGCACGTCCTCGGCGCCCATCGTCCCGGCGCGGATGCGGTCGCGGGCCATGGCGGCGTCGCCCGGCAGGTCGGTCTTCAGGTCGTGGACGGAGACGATCATCCCGTAGTGCTCGGCGAGCGCGTCCCGGCCGAAGGGCAGGGTGGGGTTGGTGGAGGAGCCGATGACGTTCGGCACGCCCGCCATCTTCAGCACGTTGGGCACGTGCCCGCCGCCGCAGCCCTCGATGTGGAAGGCGTGGATGGTACGCCCCTCCAGGACGCGCAGGGTGTCCTCCACCGACAGGCACTCGTTCAACCCGTCGCTGTGCAGGGCGACTTGCACGTCGTGCTCGTCGGCGACGCGCAGCGCGGTGTCCAGGGCGCGGGTGTGCGCGCCCATGTCCTCGTGCACCTTGAACCCGCAGGCCCCGCCCTCGGCCAGCGCCTCCACCAGCGGGGCCGGATCGGAGGACGAGCCGCGCGCCAGGAAGCCGATGTTGACCGGCCACGCGTCGAAGGCGTTGAAGGCGTGGCGCAGCGCCCAGGGCGAGTTGACCCCGACGCCCCAGACGGGCCCGAACTCCTGCCCGATGATGGTGGTGACGCCGGAGGCGAGGGACGCTTCCATGATGCGCGGCGAGAGCAGGTGCACGTGGGTGTCGACGGCGCCCGCGGTGGCGATGAGCCCCTCGCCGGAGACGATCGAGGTGCCCGTACCGACGACAACGTCCACGCCGTCGAGGGTGTCGGGGTTGCCCGCGCGGCCGATGCCCGCGATGCGCCCTTCCCTGATCCCGACGGACACCTTCCTGATCCCTTGCACGGCGTCGATCACCAGTACGTTGCTGATGACGACGTCGCAGGTCTCGCGGACGGCGGCGGCCTTCAGGTGCAGGCCGTCGCGGGCGGTCTTGCCGAAGCCCGCGAGGAACTCGTCGCCGGGGAGCTGCGCGTCGGACTCGACGCGCACGGTCAGGCCTGAGTCGCCGAGGCGGACGCGGTCGCCCGCGCGGGGGCCGTAGGAGGCGGCGTACTGGTACGGATCCATCACGCGCCCTCCTTCCCGCGCACGGCCCCGAGGTAGCCGCAGGCGGCGGCGCGCTCCAGGGCGCGGCCCTTCTGGCCCGGCGCGTCGAGGGGCCCGTCGACGAGCCCGGCGAACCCGATGGCGACGCGGTCGCCGCCGATGGGGACGAGCGGGGCGTCGCCGCGCTCGCCTGGGCCGAAGCGCAGGGAGGCGCCCGCGGGGATCGCGAGGCGCATGCCGTACGCGGCGGAGCGGTCGAAGTCCAGGCGGGGGTTGGCCTCGAAGAAGTGGAAGTGGGAGGTGACGGAGACGGGGACGGTGGCCGTGTTGTGGACGGCGACCGTCACGGCCGGTTCGGTCTCCGGGTACCCCGGGCCCGGCAGCAGCGCGCCGGGGGCGTCCGGCCCCTCGGTGCCGCCGATCGGGTCGCTCACGACCGCGAGGCGGGAGCCGTCGTCGAAGACGGCCTCCACGTGGACCTCGCGGACGAGGTCGGCGACGCCGGGGAGGACGTCGTCCGGGCCGAGCACGGAGCGGCCCGCCTCGATCGCCTCGGCGAGCCGCAGCCCGTCCCTGGCGGCCTCGCAGACGGCGTCCGCGACGAGGGCGGTCGCCTCGGGGACGTTGAGCCGCAGGCCGCGGCGCTTGCGGGCCCGCGCGAGTTCGGCTGCGCCGAAGAGGAGCAGGCGGTCGCGCTCGGTGGGGGTGAGTCGCACGGGGTACGTACCTCCTTGTTTGAACGCTACTCTAAATGGAGTGCGTAGGAATGCAAGGTGGTGCGGCCTAGTAAGGTCATCAAATTAGATCGCTGCTCAAGCAGCGACGCCGGTTCCCCGCGCCCCTTCAGGGGCGCGGGGAACTGCGCGAGAGTGGGGCACACGAGCAACAAACCCACCCACCCCGAGCGGGCTCGCCACAAGGCACCACCCAGCCACCGGCAGGGTTTCGGGAAGGGGCGGGGGTAGGGGACCGGCCCGCCGCAGGCGAAAAACGGCGCCCGGGGGGCCGTCACCCCGTCCCCCGTACGCGAAGAGCCCGCTTCCGGTGCGCGTGCGCACCGGAAGCGGGCTCTCGCAGAAGCGGAGACCGGCCCCGGGCCTAGCCCAGCTCGTGCATCCAGCCGTGGACGTCCTCCGCGGCCCCGGTCTGGATGTCGAGCAGCGCCCGGCGCAGCTTCATCGTGACCTCGCCCGGCTCCCCGCCGCCCTGCGTCCACTCCCCGCCCGCGGACTTCACGAACCCGACCGGCGTGATCACCGCGGCCGTGCCGCACGCGAAGACCTCGGTCAGCTCGCCGCTCTCGGTGTCGCGGCGCCACTGCTCGGTGGAGACGCGCCCCTCCTCGGAGCTGTACCCGAGGTCCCGCGCGACGGTCAGCAGCGAGTCACGGGTGACGCCGGCCAGCAGCGACCCGGTCAGCTCGGGGGTGACGATGCGGTCCCCGTACACGAAGTACAGGTTCATCCCGCCCATCTCCTCGACCCACTTGTGCTCCAGCGCGTCGAGCCAGACCACCTGGTCGCAGCCCTTCTCGGCCGCCTCGGCCTGCGCGAGGAGCGAGGCCGCGTAGTTGCCGCCGGTCTTGGCGTAGCCCATGCCGCCGGGCACGGCGCGGACGTAGTTCTCGGAGAGCCAGACGGAGACGGGCTTGACGCCACCGGAGAAGTACGCGCCCGCGGGCGAGGCGATGACCACGAAGAGGTACTCGTTCGCGGGCCGCACGCCCAGCCCGTTCTCCGTGGCGATCATGAAGGGGCGCAGGTAGAGCGACTCCTCGCCGCCGTGCGCCGGAACCCACGCCTTGTCCTGCTGGACCAGCGCGTCGCACGCGGCGATGAAGAGCTCGACGGGCATCTCGGGCATGGCGAGGCGGTGCGCGGACTTCTGGAAGCGCAGCGCGTTCGCCTCGGGGCGGAAGGTCGCGACCGAGCCGTCGGGGCGGCGGTACGCCTTGAGGCCCTCGAAGATCTCCTGCGCGTAGTGCAGCGTCATGTTCGCCGGGTCGAGGGTCAGCGGGCCGTACGGCACGAGCTCGGCGTCGTGCCAGCCGAGCCCCTCGGTCCACTTGATCGTCACCATGTGGTCGGTGAAGCGGCGGCCGAACCCGGGGTTGACCATCATCACCTCGCGCTCCGCGTCGGACAGCGGCGTGGAAGTGGGCTTGAGCTCGATCGTGGGCGTCGTCATGTCTGCGTGTCCTTCACCGGTTGTGTGTGACGGACCGCGCTCACGCCCAGTCACTTGCTTGGACGTCCGAGCTTTCCCGCATGGCGTGGGTGCGGTCCCACGTTCGATTATCGCGCGTGGGAGACACTGTACGAAACGGGCGTGATTGCGGTCCTGGGCTCGATGGTGGCACCCGGAGACCGCAAAGGTGAAGCCGCCGGGTGCGGATGCGACCCGGCGGCTTCGTGCGTGCGATGCGACCGCCGGGTCAGCTCGCTACTCGTACGGCGAGCGCGTCGCCGATCTCCTCGGTGCTACGGGGAGCCGCGCCGCGCTCCGCGAGGTCCGCGGAGACGGCGTCCTCGATGCGCACGGCCTCGGCCTCGTAGCCGAGGTGGCGCAGCAGCAGGGCGACGGAGAGGACGGTGGCCGAGGGGTCGGCCTTGCCCTGGCCCGCGATGTCCGGCGCGGAGCCGTGGACCGGCTCGAACATCGAGGGGAAGTCGCGGCTCGGGTTGATGTTGCCCGATGCCGCGACGCCGATTCCGCCGGAGACGGCGGCGGCGAGGTCGGTGATGATGTCGCCGAAGAGGTTGTCGGTGACGATGACGTCGAACCTGGCCGGGTCGGTGACCAGGTAGATGGTGGCCGCGTCGACGTGCACGTAGTCGGTGGTGACCTCGGGGAACTCGCCGGCCACCCGGTTGAAGACCTCGGTCCACAGGTGTCCCGCGTAGGCCAGGACGTTGTTCTTGTGGACCAGGGTGAGCTTCTTGCGCGGGCGGGCCTGGGCGCGGGCGAACGCGTCGCGGACCACGCGCTCCACGCCGAAGGCGGTGTTCACGGAGACCTCGGTGGCGACCTCGTGCGGGGTGCCCTTGCGGATGGTGCCGCCGTTGCCGGTGTACGGGCCCTCGGTGCCCTCGCGGACGACCACGAAGTCGATCTCGGGCTGGCCCGCGAGCGGCGTCGCGACGCCGGGGAGCAGCTTCGAGGGACGCAGGTTGACGTGGTGGTCGAAGAGGAAGCGGAGCTTGAGCAGGAAGCCGCGCTCCAGGACGCCGGAGGGGACCGTGGGGTCGCCGATGGCGCCGAGCAGGATCGCGTCGTGCTCCTTGAGCTCTTCGGCGTCGGCGTCGGTGAGGGTGTCACCGGTCGCGTGGTAGCGCTTGGCGCCGAAGTCGTACTCCCTGGTCTCCAGCTTCACATCCTGCGGGAGGACGGCGGAGAGAACCTTGAGGCCCTGGGCGACGACCTCCGGGCCGATGCCGTCACCGGGAATGACTGCGAGATTGATGCTGCGAGACATGTCGGCACCCTAACTCCGCGTCCCAATTCATGACACATGACGTCCACCATGTGGACCTGCGACCAGGCGTCGCGCCCCGTTCACCGCACGTACGGCCGAAAGTCGTAAGTTACTGGCAAGTTGCGTTCCATGACTGACGACACCCCACGGGTCGGCATCCCCGAGCGCCTCGCCCGCCGCATGAGCATGCCCGAGCAGCACGAGTACCTGCGGTCCCGGCTGTCGCGCCGCCGCGTGCTGAGCGGCGGTGCCGCCGCCGCGGGCGCCTCCGCCCTGGCGGTCGCCGCCCCGGCCGCCGCCCAGGCGTCCCCCGCGCCGCCCACGTCCCCCGCGCTGCTCGCCTCCTCCGTCACCGCGAAGGTGGACGGCTCGCTGGTGGCGCCGTTCGGGCGGCACCTGGCGTTCGGCGCCGATCCGAAGACCCAGATGCGGATCTCCTGGCAGGTGCCGTTCGCGGTCAAGCGGCCGTACCTGCGCGTCGGCCTCAAGCCGTGGGAGCTGGGCCGGAAGGTCCCCGCCGAGGTGCGCGCGCTGCACACGCCCCCGCTGTCGCGCAAGCTGCCCGCCGTCGACCAGTACTACCTGCACGCCGGGCTCGACGGGCTGCGGCCCGGCACGACGTACTACTACGGGGTGGGCCACGACGGCTTCGACCCGGCGTCGCCCGAGCGCCTGGCGACGGTCGGCTCGTTCCGCACGGCGCCTGCCGTGCCCGAGAAGTTCGTCTTCACGGCCTTCGGCGACCAGGGCGTGAGCTACCACGCGCTCGCCAACGACCAGCTGATCCTGGGCCAGAACCCCTCCTTCCACCTGCACGCGGGCGACATCTGCTACGCGGACTCCAGCGGCCAGGGCAAGGAGTCGGACACCTACGACGCGCGCGTCTGGGACCAGTTCCTGGCCCAGACCGAGTCGGTGGCGGCGCGGGTGCCGTGGATGGTGACGACGGGCAACCACGACATGGAGGCGTGGTACTCGCCGAACGGCTACGGCGGCCAGTCGGCGCGCTTCTCGCTCCCCGACAACGGCCCCGACCCGGTGAACGCGCCGGGCGTCTACTCCTTCACGTACGGCAACGTCGGCGTCGTGGCACTGGACGCCAACGACGTCAGCTACGAGATCCCCGCCAACAAGGGCTACACGGGCGGCGCGCAGACCGCGTGGCTGGACCGGCGCCTGGGCGAGCTGCGGGCCCGCCCGGAAATCGACTTCGTGGTGGTCTTCTTCCACCACTGCGCCTACTCCACCTCCACGCACGCCTCGGACGGCGGCGTGCGCGACGCGTGGGTGCCGCTGTTCGCCAAGCACCAGGTGGACCTGGTGATCAACGGCCACAACCACGTGTACGAGCGGACCGACGCGATCCTGAACGGCGCCGTCGGCAGGCCCGTGCCCGTCGGCGCGTCCACCGATCCGCGGCGCGACGGGATCGTCTACGTCACGGCGGGCGGCGCGGGCAAGGACCTGTACGGCTTCGGGCTCGGCGTCAAGGACAGCTACGAGGGCAACGTCCACGACCACGACCACATCGTGACGTTCCACTGGACGAAGCTGCGGCTGCCCGACCCGGACACCGTGGAGTGGTCCCGGGTCCGCTACACCGGCTTCTCCTTCCTCGCCGTGGAGGCGGAGGCCGGAGCGCGGCCGGTGCTGCGGGTCTCCGCGCTCGCCGAGACCGGCGAGCGCATCGACCACTTCGAGGTGCGGCGGGGCTAGCGAGCCTAGGGGACAACCACAGGGAGCAGGGGGACGGGGGCGGGGCCGGTCAGTGACCGGTCTCGCCGCCGTTGTCCCTGCGGTCGAGCGCGCGCTGGAGCGCGGCGGCGGCGTTCTTGCGGTCGGCTTCGGTGCCGCGGGCGGTGTGGCGGACGCGGCGGGGGGCGACAGTCGTCTCGGACATGGGGGTACGACTCCTTGGAGATCGGTGTCTCATGAAGGCGCCGGAAGGTGGCGGGGGCAGACGCCGCAGGGGGTTACCTGCACGGAGGGCGTCGGCGCGCGGCCGCCATTCGCTGGATCGAGCGAGACGTTCGGCTCCTACAAAGCTAAGTGAGGGAAGCCTGTCTGTCTCCACAGTTAGTCGGACTTCCTACTATCTGAGACAACCACCTTCCCCGCCTGCGCCCTCAGCTCCCTGATCAGGGCGCGCACGGCGCGGCTCCCGGCCAGCTCGGGGGTGGTGACGTAGCCGACGTCCCGGGTCGGCCGCGCCGGTCCGAGATCGGTGATCCGGACCGAGAGCGGCGCTCCGACCAGCGACAGCTCGGGCATGATCGCCATGCCGAAACCACTGCTCACCATCGAGAGCACCGCTCCGTCGTCCTCGGCCGTGACGGTCGCCCGCGGGATCCACTCCTGCTCGGCCCACCAGTCCCTGGTGTACGAGGTGCAGTTCTCCGCCCAGTCCACCAGCGGCAGCGAGCGCGGCGCGTCCGTCCGGTCCGCCGGGTGCACCAGCGCGTACCCCTCGCGCAGCAGCACGCCCCCGACCAGCCCCTTCGGCACGGGCGAGCCCGTCCCGACGGTCGCGATCCCCAGGTCCGCCCGCCCGTCCGCGACCTCGCCCGCCGTGCCCCTGCCGACCTCGCGCACCATCCGCACCTCGGGCTCGATGCCGGGGTGCAGCGCGGCCAGCCGCTCCAGGACGGGCGGCAGCAGATGGAGCGCGGCACTGCGGAAGGCGGCGATGCGCAGCGGCCCGGTGAGCACGGCGTCCGTCCCGCCGGGCGCGGCCGCCGCGCGGGCCTCGGCGCGCAGGGTGTCGAGGAGCCGCAGCACCCGGCGCGCGTGCACCACGGCCCGCTCGCCCGCGGGAGTGGGCCGCGCGCCCCGCCGCCCGCGCTCGAAGAGCACCGCGCCGATCTTGCGCTCACTGGTGCGTACGGAGTGGGACACCGCGGACTGCGTCATCCCGAGCGCCCCGCCCGCGGCCGAGAAGCTCCGCTCGCGCTCGACCGCGACGAGCACGCGCAGTTCGTGCGGCCCCAGATCGTCGGACATCGCCCCGCTCATCTCTCCCCCACCCCGTTCACCTGGCTCTATGAGGACCGCTCATGGAAAGGGCGGTCGCATGAGCCCAACCCCCTGCCCGGCCCGCGCATTCCTCCGTACGGTCCCTGCCATGACCGACCAGCGCATGATCACCGTCCAGCAGGCCGCCCGTCCCGACGGCTTCCCCGTCCCGTCCGACTTCGCCCTCGTCGAGGCCCCGCTCCCCTCCCCCGCCCCGGGCCAGGCCCTGGTGGAGAACCTCTACCTCTCCGTGGACCCGTACCACCGCGAGCTGATGGACTCCGACAACGAGCTGCACGCCCCGCTGGAGGGCCGGGCGGTGGGCCGGGTCGTCGCGTCCCGCGCGGCGGGCCTCGCGGAGGGCGACCTCGTGCACCACCGGCACGGCTGGCGCAGCCACGCCCTGGTCACCCCGGGCGAGCACGGCACCCGCCCGCTTCCCGGGCACGAGGGCGTGCCGCTCTCCGCGTACCTCTCGATCCTCGGCGGCACGGGCCTGACCGCGTACGTGGCGCTCACCAGGACGCTGCGGCTCCAGCCCGGCGACGACCTGTTCGTCTCGGCGGCGGCGGGCGGGGTCGGCACGGCGGCGGCGCGGATCGCGCGGCTGCTGGGCGCGGGGCGGCTGATCGGGAGCACGGGCTCCGCGGCGAAGGCCGAGCACCTCACGCAGAGCGTGGGCTACGACGCGGCGTTCGACTACCACGCGGGTCCGGTCGCCGAGCAGTTGGCGGCGCTCGCCCCCGACGGCATCGACGCGTACGTCGACAACGTGGGCGGCGACCACCTGGAGGGCGCGATCGCCGCGCTGCGCGAGCACGGGCGGATCGCGTGGGTGGGCGCGGTGGCCCAGTACAACGACCTCGCGAACCCTCCGGCGGCGCCGCGGAACCTCTTCGACGTGGTGGAGAAGAGCCTGCGCCTGGAGGGTGTGATGGTGCGCAACCACACCGCGCTCCAGGGCGAGTTCGAGGACTTCCTGGTGCCGCACCTCAGGAGCGGGGCGGTCTTCGCGGACGCGACGGTGGTGAAGGGGATGGACGGGGTGGTGCCGGCGTTCCTGGGGATGCTGCGGGGGGAGAACGTGGGGAAGATGCTGGTGGAACTGAAGGGGCGGTGACGAGCCCGCACCACACCCCCGTCCCGCACCGCACCCCCGCGCCACACCCCCGTCCCGCACCGCACCCCCGTCCCGCGCCCCTCCCCCGTGACACGTACTCAGCCCCCATTTGAGTACCCGCCCCGATCCCTGTGGCGGGCGCCACAACGAGAGTGGTGCCCATGCCCACACCCATGAGCGGCCTGTACGCCCTCAAGCCCTGGTACGCCGAGCGCCTCTCGGGCCTGCGCGCCGCCCTCGTACGCCACCGGGTGTCCCCCGACGCCCTCACCGCCGCGGGCGTGCTCTGCGCGGCGGCCGCGGCCGCGACGCTCGCCTGGCTGCCGGGTGCGCTCCCCGAGGGCCTGACGGCCCTCACCGCGCTCCCGGTCGCCGTCCTCCTGGCCGCGCGCCTCGCGTTCGCCAACCTCGACGGCGCCCTCGCCCGGGACACCGGACGCACCACCCGGCGCGGCTCGCTGCTCAACGAACTCGGGGACAGGGGAGCCGACTTGGTGGTGCTGGCGGGCTTCCTGCCGTGGGCGCCGCTGTGGCTGGTGGCGACCGCCGCCTTCGCGGCGACGCTGCCCTCGTGGGTGTCGCTGGCGGGCGCGGCGGCGGGCGCGCGGCGCCTCAACGGCGGCCCGGTCGGCAAGACCGAGCGCTGCCTGCTGGCGGTGGTCGCCGCGGGCACGGGCTGGTTCGTCCCGCTGCTCTGGGTGGTCGCGGCGGGCTCGCTGCTGACGGCGGCGCTGCGCTGCGCACGGCTGTGGCGCGAGCTGGGCGCGTACGACAGCGGCAGGGCGGACGCGACCCGCGTCATGGCCACCGCCTCCCCCGCGAGGACCCGGCCGTGACCCCCGTCGCGCGCGCCGCGCTCGTCGTCGGCGGCACCCTCGGCGTCACCGGCGTCGTCATGGCCGCCCTCCCCGCCCGCCTCGCGATGCGCGCCGAGCTGCGCAAGCGCTGGCGCACCTGGGCCCTGTCGGCCCCGCTCTTCCTGGGCGCCTACTGGCTGGGCGGCGCGGGCCCCGCCGTGCTGGCCGCCGCGCTCGGCGCCGTCGCGGTGGGCGAGTACGCCAGGATGGCCCGGCTGCCGCGCGCCGACCTCGCGGTCCTGGGCGCCGCGGCCCTCGCGCTCCCCTTCCTCGCCTGGCAGGCCCCCGACCGGCTCGACCTGCGCGCGGCGGGGCTGCTGCTCCTGCTGGCCGCGCTGCCCGCGCTGCTCTCGGGCGCGGCCCAGGACGGCTGGACGCGCGCCGCGCGCACGGTCTTCGCACTGCTGTGGATCCCGGTGTCGCTGACCGGTCTGGTGGTGCTCGGCGACACCGCCGTCGCGGTCGGCCTGGCCGTGGCGCTGGGCGACGTGGGCGCGTGGTGCGGCGGTACGGCGCTGGGCAGGCGCGGCCCGCTGGCCCGGCCGCTGTCGCCGCTGTCCCCGAACAAGACCTGGGCGGGCGTGCTGGGCGCGGCGCTCGCGACGGGCGCGGCACTGGCCGCCGCCGGTGCCTGGACGGCTCCGCTGTGGGCGGCCGTACTGCTCGGCTGCGTCCTCGGCGACCTGCTCGAATCGATGGTGAAGCGGGAGTCGGGCGTGAAGGACGCGGGCAGTTGGCTGCCCGGCTTCGGCGGTCTGCTTGACCGCGTCGACTCCCTGTTGATCGCCCTCCTGCTCGCGATGGTGGTGGCCCCGTGAACGCCGTGGATCCCGCGAACCCCCCTGCCGTCCCCCCTCCTTCCCCTACCTCTCCCCCTTGTCCTTCCCCCGCGCCCCGCCGCACCGCCTCCGGCCGCCGCCCCTCCCGGGTCGCCGCCGCGCTGCGCCGCGCGCTGTGGTGGACGACGCTGACCGTGACCGGCGGCATGGAGCGGCGCGGCAGGCTGCCGCGCGGCGGCTGCGTGGTGGTCGCCAACCACTCCTCGCACGCCGACACCGCGGCCCTGCTCGCCGCGCTCGACGCCCGGCACAGGCCCGCGATCGGGGCGGCGGCCGACTACTGGTTCGCCTCGCCGTGGCGGCAGCGGATCTGCCGCAGGCTCGCGGCGGGCTTCCCGGTGCGCCGCACGGGCGGCGGCACGGCCGATCTGCTCGCCATGACGGACGACCTGCGGGCGGGCCGCGCGGTGGTGCTGTTCCCCGAGGGCACGCGCGCCAAGGACGGCGAGGTGGGCTCCTTCCACCGGGGCGCGCTGCTGCTGGCGCAGTCGGCCGGGGTGCCGGTGGTCCCGGTGGGCATCGCGGGCACCGAACGGCTGCTGCCCAAGCACGGCAAGCTCCGCTCGGCGCTGGTACGGGTGCGGATCGGGGACCCGCTGCCCCCGTCGGTGAGCCCGGACGAGGCCCGCGACGCGGTGGCCGCGCTGCACACCCGTACGGCCGCGCAGACGCTGCCCGACTCCGGGGTCAGGCGGCGCGTGGCGGCCGTCGCGACCGCGCGCCTGGGCGTGCCGCTGGCGTTCCTGTGGGCCTGCGCGGAGGCGCTGAGCTGGCCGCTGATGCCGGAGCTGCTGCTGGCGGTCGTGTGCGTCGCGGCGCCGAGGGCGGCGCCGAAGCTCTCCGTCGCGGCGCTCGCCGGCAGCCTCGTCGGGGGCCTGTTCGCGCTCCAACTCGCCTCTGCCGGGGTGCGGTTGCCCGCGCCGCTCACCACGGACCGGATGCGCGCCGAGGTGCGGCACGAACTGGCCGTGGAGTCGGCTGCGGCCGTGCGCCACCAGCCGTGGAACGGCATCCCCTTCAAGGTGTACGGCTCCGAAGCGGGGCGCGCCGGGATCGGCACGGGCGAGTGGCTGGCCGAGGCGGCGAAGGCACGCGGCGCCAGGACCCTGTCGGTGGGGCTCGGCTTCGCCGCGTTCGGTCTGCTGATGCGCCGTCACCGCAGGCGCTACCCGCTGTACTTGGCGCTGCTCGGCGGCGGTTTCACGATCGGCCTCTCCTTGATCGTGGCGGGCTGGGCGTAGGTTCCGGTTTTTTCGGCCCGTGACCGCGAATCGCCCACCGGGCGGGGCGCGAGGCAGCACACTCTGACCATGTCATCCACAGTCGAACACCGGTGGACGCCCACCCACGGCGCCGCCTACCAGCCCGTCCCGTACCGCCCGGAGCGCATGCCCGCCGCGGAGTCCGTCGAGCGCGCGGCGCGGCTGCGCGCACAGCTGGAGCAGCGGCGTACGGTACGGCAGTTCTCGACCGACCCCGTGCCGGACGAGGCGATACGCGACGCGATCGCCTGCGCGGCCACCGCACCCTCCGGGGCCCACCAGCAGCCCTGGTCGTTCGTGCTGGTCAAGGACCCGGACGTGCGCCGCGCGATCCGCGAGGCCGCCGAACAGGAGGAGCGGATCAGCTACGACGGGCGCCTCGGCGAGGAGTGGCTGGCGGCGCTGCGCCCGCTGGGCACGGACGCCGTCAAGACGCACCTGACCGACGCGCCCGCGCTGATCGTGGTCTTCCAGCAGCGGTACTGGCTGGGCGAGGACGGCACCAAGCGCAAGCACTACTACGTGGACGAGTCGGTGGGCATCGCGGTCGGCATGCTGCTGAGCGCGCTGCACCTGTCGGGCCTGTACGCGCTGACGCACACGCCGAGTCCGATGCGGTTCCTGGGCGAGGTGCTGGGCCGCCCGGAGAACGAGAAGGCGTTCGCGGTGATCCCGGTGGGCTATCCGGCCGACGACTGCGAGGTCCCCGACCTCGTACGCAAGTCGCTGGACCAGGTCCTCACCGAGGTCTGACGGACGGGCCGCCCGGCGCAGGGACTTCCCCGGCGCCTCAGGGGCCTCCCGGAGCCTCAGGGGCCTCAGGGGCCTCGGCGGAATCCTCCGGAGATCCCGCCGAGGTTTCCGCGCCGCCGCGCCGGGCACCCGCCGTCGGGTGACGACAACCACCGCCCAGGCGGGCAACACCACACTGGAAGCGGGAGCCCGCTGGGGCTTCGCGGCGCGGGGCGTGCTCTACGTGCTCGTCGGCGCGCTGGCCCTGCGCGTCGCGTTCGGCGGCGACGACGGCAAGGAGGCCGACAGGAGCGGCGCGCTGGCCGAGCTCGCGGAGAAGCCGCTGGGCACGGCGATGCTCTGGGTGCTCGGCATCGGGCTGGTCGGCATGGCCCTGTGGCGGCTGTCGGAGGCGGTGTTCGGCTCGGAGACCGGCAAGCGGCTGCTCCAGGCGGGGCGGGCCGTGTTCTACGGCTTCGTCGCGTACTCGGTCCTCGCCTTCGCGGCCGGGGACCGGGGCGGGGGCGGGGGCGGGGGCGGCGCCGCCGGTGGCTCCAGCGACGAGAAGTCGCGGGACGTCACGGCCCGCGCGCTCGAACTCCCCGGCGGGCAGTGGATCGTGGGCGCCGCGGGCGCCGCCCTGATCGGCTTCGGCCTGGTCTCGGCCGGGCGGGCCGCGCTGCGCAAGTACCACAAGCACCTGAAGCTGGGCGAGATGTCGCGGCGCGTGCGGCGGGCGGCCGACGTGACGGGCGTCGGCGGCGGTGTCGCGCGCGGCCTGCTGTTCGCGGCGGCCGGGACCTTCGCCGTGCGGGCCGCGGTGCGCTACGAGCCGGACGAGGCCAAGGGCGTCGACGACACGCTGCGCGCGTTCGCCGACACCCCCGCAGGGCCCTGGCTGCTCGCGCTCATGGCCCTGGGCCTCGTCCTGTTCGGGCTGTTCTCCTTCGTGATGGCGCGCTGGCGCCGGGTGTGAGGGGCCGCCGGCGGGGCTAGTAGACCGTGACCCCGTACGCCGTCAGCGCCTCCTTCACCGGCTGGTGGATCGCCGAGCCGCTGGTGCCCGAGCAGCCGGACGAGCCGGAGTGGATGCCGAGGGCGACGGTGCCGGCGAAGTGCGCGCCGCCGCTGTCGCCGCCGGCCGAACAGGCGGTCGTGCGGACCATGTTGTAGACCGGGCCGTCGGAGTAGTTCACGGTGACGTTGACCGCGGAGACCGTGCCGCTGGTGACCTTGGTGGTCGAACCGCTCTTCTTGATCGCCTGGCCGACGACCGCGTCGGCCGCCGACGCGATGTCCTGGCGGCTGCCGTTGTAGAGGTTGACGTCGCCGGTGGCGCCGGAACCGTCGTTGTACTTCACGATCCCGTAGTCGTTGGTCGGGAAGCTGGTGCCCTCGCGGACCCCGATCACCGGACCGCCGGACGTGGCCGACCAGTTGGCGGCGGCGTTGGTGCAGTGCCCCGCGGTGAGCAGGTAGCGCGCCCCGCCCTTGGTCACGTTGAACGCCGACGAGCAGCGGTAGCCGCCGCCGTAGATCGCGTCGCCGCCCGCCAGTTCGCGGTGGAAGGTGCCCGGGACGCGGGCGATGCGCACCGCGCCGCCCGTCGCGGCGGCCACGGCCCGCAGTCTGGCCATGTCGCGCGCCGACACCGACCGGTCGGCCTCGACGGCCACCTGGTTGGTGCGCGGGTCGATGCCCCAGGAAGTGCCGGTGATCTTCGCGTCGCGCTCCAGCCGGGCGATCGCGCCGTTCAGCTGGGCGGCCGTGCGCGTCACCCGCTTCACGTCGACCCCGGCCGCGCGGGCCGCGGCCGCGGCGCGGTCGGTGGTGACGGTGACGACGAGGCGGCCGGTCGCCGCGTCGACGTAGGTGCCCGCGCTCCCGGCGCCCAGCTCCTGGGCGACGCGGGCGTTCGTCGAGTAGAGCGCCGCGGTGGGGGCGGGCGGCGGGACCGGGGCGGGCGAGGCGCCCGCCGGGGCGGCGGCGCCGTAGCTGACCGCCCCGGCGGCGAGGAGAGCGGAGAGTGCGGTACGCGTGCGTGCCAGACGTCTCATCGCGGGGGATCTCCTTCATCGGTGGACGTTCCCGCGGACGCCCCCGTGGGGGACCGTGCGGGGAACATGGGGGGACCGATGAAGAAACTTGGCATGTTCATTACCAAGACGCAAGAGTGCGACGCCCGCGTGACAACGTTTTCCGGCCAGTGTCCCGCCGCCCGCCCGGGCCGTCCGCTAGTTGACGTGCAGGTGCTTGATGTACGCGTTCGGCCCGTTGCCCGTCTGGCCCGCGCTGAAGTTCACCCGCTGCTCCACGCCGTTGGCGTCGTTGTAGGTGAACCAGCCGGAGTTCTGCCCCGCGCCCCAGGTGCCGGGCTTCCAGGGCAGCCCGATCGGGGAGGCGAGGTCACCACTGCCCTGGAAGCAGGTGGTGCCGGTGAACCAGGTGACGAAGTAGACCTGCGTCCCGTTGCTCAGACACGAGGACCGCTGCAACGTGCCCGTGGCCGCACTGGACGGAGCCGCGTTCATCGCGAACGCGGCGAGCGCGGTGGCCGCGACGACCCCGGCCTTGGCGACGGACGTGGACTTGGACATGCGCATGGAGGACTCCCAACGGTGATCCGGTGCTTACCGGATCACTCTTGCCGCGGAGCCCCGGCCTCCACCGTCCGCCAGCAACAAGCTGCCGACATGGAACCGCCCCCGTCCTGGATTGGGGGGCCAGGACGGGGGCGGTGTCAGGAGGCGGACACTCAGCCCATGTGCGGGTACGTGTAGTCCGTCGGCGGGACCAGCGTCTCCTTGATGGCGCGGGTCAGCGTCCAGCGCATCAGGTTCTGCGGGGCGCCGGCCTTGTCGTTGGTGCCGGACGCGCGACCGCCGCCGAAGGGCTGCTGGCCGACGACGGCGCCGGTCGACTTGTCGTTGATGTAGAAGTTGCCCGCGGCGAAGCGGAGCTTCTCCATCGTGTACGCGGCGGCCGCGCGGTCGTTGGAGATGACGGCGCCGGTGAGCGCGTAGTCCGAGACCGACTCCATCTGGGTCAGCATCTCGTCGTACTTGTCGGCCGAGCTGTCGTCGTATACGTGGATCGCGAGGATCGGGCCGAAGTACTCCGCCTTGAAGACCTCGTTCTCCGGGTCGGTGCACTCGATGACGGTCGGACGGACGAAGTAGCCCACCGAGTCGTCGTACGTGCCGCCTGCGACGATCGTGCACGCCGGGTCGGCCGCGGCGCGGTCGATCGCGGCCTTGTTCTTGGCGAACGAGCGGTCGTCGATGACGGCGCCGATGAAGTTCGACAGGTCGGTGACGTCACCCATGGTGATGCCGTCGACCTCGGCCGCGAACTCCTCCTTGAACCCGTCGTTCCAGATGGACGCCGGGACGTAGGCGCGCGAGGAGGCCGAACACTTCTGGCCCTGGTACTCGAAGGAGCCGCGGGTCAGCGCGGTCTTCAGCACGGCGCGGTCGGCGCTCGGGTGCGCGACGACGAAGTCCTTGCCGCCCGTCTCGCCCACGATGCGCGGGTAGGAACGGTACTTCTCGATGTTGGTGCCGACCGTCTTCCACAGGTGCTGGAAGGTGCGGGTCGAACCGGTGAAGTGGATGCCGGCCAGGTCGCGGTGGTTCAGCGCCACCTCGGAGACGGCGATGCCGTCACCGGTCACCAGGTTGATGACGCCCTTGGGCAGGCCCGCCTCCTCCAGGAGCTGCATCAGCAGCACGGCGGAGTGGGTCTGCGTCGGGGACGGCTTCCACACGACCACGTTGCCCATCAGGGCGGGGGCGGTCGGCAGGTTGCCCGCGATGGCCGTGAAGTTGAACGGCGTGATCGCGTAGACGAAGCCCTCCAGCGGGCGGTGGTCCATGCGGTTCCACACGCCGGGAGCGTTGGCCGGGGGCTGCTCGGCCAGGATCTCGCGGGCGTAGGCGACGTTGAAGCGCCAGAAGTCGACGAGCTCGCACGGGGTGTCGATCTCGGCCTGCTGAGCGGTCTTCGACTGACCCAGCATCGTGGACGCGGCCAGCGTCTCGCGCCACGGACCGGCCAGCAGCTCGGCGGCGCGCAGGATGATCGCGGCGCGGTCGTCGAAGGACATCGCGCGCCAGGCCGGGGCGGCGGCCAGCGCGGCGTCGATGGCGTCCTGCGCGTCCTGCTGGGTGGCGCCGCGGAAGGTGCCGATGACGGACTGGTGGTTGTGCGGCTGGACGACCTTGAACTCGTCGCCGCCGCCCATCCGCTTCTCGCCGTTGATGGTCATCGGGAGGTCGATGGGGTTGTCGGCCAGCTCCTTGAGCTTGGCCTCAAGGCGGGCGCGCTCGGGCGAACCGGGAGCGTAGCCGTGGACCGGCTCGTTGACCGGGGCGGGGACCTGGGTCACAGCGTCCATGAGTTCCGTATCTCCTTCAGAGGGGTCGGGGGAGGCGGGTTGCTCAGCCCTTGGTGAGGATGGAGCGGGCGAAGAACAGCAGGTTCGCGGGCTTCTCCGCGAGACGGCGCATGAAGTATCCGTACCAGTCGGTGCCGTACGCCGTGTAGACGCGCATCCGGTGGCCCTCGGCGGCCAGCCGCAGGTGCTCGTCGCTCCGGATGCCGTACAGCATCTGGAACTCGTACTCGTCCAGCTTGCGCCCCGCACGGCGGGCGAGCTCCTGGCCGATGGCGATCAGGCGCGGGTCGTGGGACCCGATCATCGGGTAGCCCTCGCCCTCCATCAGGATCTTCAGGATGCGGACGTACGCCTTGTCGATCTCCGCCTTGTCCAGGTACGCGACCTCGGCGGGCTCCTTGTAGGCGCCCTTCACGATGCGCACGCGGCTGCCGTTCGCGGCGAGGCGGCGGGCGTCGTCCTCGGTGCGGAAGAGGTACGACTGGATGACGCAGCCGGTCTGCGGGAAGTCCTTCCGCAGCTCCTCGTGGATGGCGAACATCGAGTCGAGGGTCGTGTGGTCCTCGGCGTCCAGGGTGACCGTGGTGCCGATCGCGGCGGCGGCCTCGACGACCGGGCGGACGTTCGCGAGGGCCAGCTCGTGGCCGCCTTCCAGCGCCTGGCCGAACATCGAGAGCTTCACGGACATCTCCGCGCGCTCGCCCAGGCCCAGCTCCGCCAGACGCCCGATCAGCTCCAGGTACGCGTCGCGCGCGGCGAACGACTGCTCGCGGGTGGTGATGTCCTCACCCACGACGTCCAGCGTGACCTCAAGCCCCTTCGCGGCGGCGTCCTCGGTGATGGCGACGACCTGGTCGACGGTCTCACCGGCGATGAAGCGGTCGACGACCTGCTTGGTGCCGGGGGCGGCCGAGACGAAACGGCGCATCTTGTCGCTGCGCGAAGCGGCGAGGATCACAGGACCCAGCACGGGGCACCTCCACGGGGAAAGAAGGGACGGAGCACCGCTGACGGACACGTACGCGACAAGTCCGGAACGGCACGGAGAACCACCGTGAAACTTAAGGATCGCTCCGATCCTCTGCCATCGACAGCTGTCACGCATCCGTGGCCGGGATCTCATACACCTGTCTGAAGGGGTGCGAGAATGGTCCCGTGAAAGGCGACTACCAAGAGCTGGCCGACGAGATCTCCGCCCTGCTGGGCGCCCCCGCGACCATCGAGAACCGGGATTTCGGCCTGATCGCCTTCGGTGCGCACGACTCGGACGACGACCTCGCGATGGACCCGGTCCGCACCCGCTCGATCCTCACCCGCAAGTCCTCCCCCGCCGTCCGCGACTGGTTCGAGGGCTTCGGCATCGCGCGGGCCACGGGCCCCGTGCACATCCCGGCGGCGCCGGAGGCCGGGGTCTTCCGGGGCCGCCTCTGCCTTCCCGTACGCCATCGGGGTGTCGTCCTGGGATACGTCTGGCTGCTGGAGGCCGACCCCGGCGCGGCCCGGCCCACCGCCGCCCGGCTGGCCGAGGCCATGGCGGTGACCACCAGGATCGGCACGCTCCTCGCGGACGAGGAGCAGGCCGGGGCCGACCTCTCCCGGGAACTGGCCGCCGCGCTGACCTCGGAGCGGGGCTGGCAGCGTGACATGGCCCTGGCGGCGCTGCGCACCGCGCTCGGGCCGAGCGCGGAGGGGCTGCACGCGGTGGTGTGCGTCACGCCGTGGCCGTCCGACGACGCGCCCTCGGTCAGGACCGTGCCCGCGACGTCCGCGATCTGCACGCTCCCCGCGGCCTCGGGCGGTCGGCGGCTCGCCGCGCTCGTACGGCTGCGCTCCCTTGAGACCCCCGACCCCGCCCTGTCGGCGGCGGCCCGGCTGCGCGACGCGGCCGGGGAGGCGGCGCGGGCGGGCGTGGCGACGCCCCGGCGCGGACTGCCCGAGCTGGCGGACGCGTGGCGCGAGGCGGAGTCGGCGGCGCGGGCCGCGGCGGCGGAGTCCGTGCTGGGGGCGGTCGCACAGTGGTCGGACATCGGTCCGTACCGCCTGCTGACGGCCCTGCCGGAGCCCGCGGCCCCGGACCCCGCGGTCGCCTCGCTGCTGGGCACCGCCCACCGCGAGCTGGCCCGCACGGCGGAGACGTTCCTCGACTGCGCGGGCCAGGCCGGCCGTACGGCAGCGGAACTGGGGATCCACCGCCAGACCCTGTACTACCGGCTGTCGCGGGTGGAACAGCTCACCGGCCTGGACCTGGCCGAGGGCGAGGACCGCCTGCTGCTGCACATGGCACTGAAGCGGGCGCGGTTGTAGCGGTTGCAGGGGTTGTAGGGGTTGTAGGGGACCGCTCTTGGCCCGGACCTTGGCGTGTACGTTCACCCGCCCCGGCCGCCCGTCCCTGTCACCCCCTCCAGCCACTGCCTCGGCCACTGCCTCGGCCACTGCCTCGGCCACTGCCTCGGCCACTGCTTCGGCTGCGGAGCAGAACCGTGCGGGCCGCCGTGAGGCGTTCCGCTTCGGCCTCATCCGGAGTGCTCCCCGCTATCTCGTCGGCCCAGTCGAGCAGCCGGTGCAGCCTCGGGTCGGTCGCGGCGGTGACGATGCGCGGGGTGCCCGCGACGACCTCCCCGCCCGTCCCGTCGATCGCGACGAGCGTGCCTTCGGGCAGGCTGCGGCCGCCCGTCAGGACCCGGCCCGCCGACTCCTCGACCGTGAGGTCCGCCGCGCCCACGACGGCGGGCTTGCCCATCGACCTGGCGACGACCGCCGCGTGGCTGGCCGGACCGCCGCGCGCGGTGACGACTCCCGCCGCGGCGGCCAGGCCGTGCAGATCGAGCGGTGAGGTCTCGGGGCGCAGCAGTACGACCGGGCCCCGCGCGGCCATCCTGACCGCGCTGTCGGCGGAGGTCGCCACCCTGCCGACCGCGACGCCCGGCGACGCCCCGGTCCCCCGGACCAGCACGTCCTCCGCTTCGGACACCGCGATCCGAGGCGTCCGCACCTGCTTCAGATCGTGCGGGCGGACGCGCAGGAGCGCCTCGTCGCGCCCGATCGCGCCCGCGTCGGCGAGGTCGACCGCGACCCGGACGGCGGCGCGCCCGACGAACCGGCCGGGCCGCACCTGGAGGATCCACAGCTCTCCCGCCTCGAAGGTGAACTCCAAGTAGCACGCGTCGCGGTAGTGCTCCTCGACGCGCTCCAGGGCGTCCCGCAGCCCGGCCCACACCGCGGGCTCCCGGTCGGCCAGCTCCCGCAGGGGCCGGGTCAGCGCCCTGCCGGAGACGACGTCGTCGCCCTGGCGGCCGAAGAGGACCTCGCCGAACGGCACGTGCTCACCGGTGCCGGGGTCGCGGCTGAACGCGACGCCCGTCCCGCTGCGCCGGTCGCGGTTGCCGAACACCATCGCCTGGACGGTCACGGCCGTGCCGAGGTCGCCCGGGATGTCGTGCAGCGCGCGGTAGGTCTTCGCGCGCGGGGTGTCCCACGACGCGAACACCGCGGCGACGGTCCGCGCCAACTGCCGTGCCGCGTCCTCGGTTTCGGGCTCCGCTTCCCGCTCCCCGATGAGCCGTTCGAGACCTCGGACCGCCGCCGCGATGCGCCCCGGCACGGCGCCCCGCTCCACCGCCCCCCGCTCCACGACGTCCCGGCTCACGCCGACGACTTCGGTGGCGAAGCCGCACAGGAACCGCAACCGCGCGTCGTACGCGAACCGAGGGTCGCCCGTCTCCTCGGCGAGCGCGGCGGCGGCCGGGGCGGTGAGGCCCAGGTTGAGGACCGTGCTCATCATCCCGGGCATCGACACGCTGCCGCCGGAGCGCACGGAGACCGCCAACGGCCGCTCCGGCCCGCCGAACCTGCGGTGCGTGACGACCTCCAACGAGGCGACGGCGTCCGCCAGTTCGGCGTCGAGGCCGGCGGGGAACCGCCCCGTGCGCAGGAACGCGCGGCACGCCTCCGCGCTGATGACGAACCCCGGGGGCACCGGCAGCCCGAGTCGGCGCAGTGCGATCAGCCCGTGTGCCTTGCCGCCGATGACCTCGGCCGTTTCCCCGGTCTCCGCCGAAAGCGGGTGGATCCAGGTCATCGGCGCGGGATCCCGAGCGTGGCCAACAGGTCCTCGTGGAGCTGGAACCAGACGGTGTGGTACGAGGAGGTGCTGTCCGTCAACCGCTCCAGCTCACCGCCCCGGGCACCGGCGAGGGCGTCGGCGAGCCTGGTCCGGTAGCGCCCGAACCGGGGCAGCGCGGCGGCCAGCTCCGCGCAGACGGGCCCGGCCCGCCGGTCGAACTCCACGAACCGTTCGATGACCCGGGCGTCGTACGCGGAGTCGGTGTGGTCGTTCATCGTCACGGCACCGTCGAAGGTGCGGGTCTGCCACGCCGTGCAGAGGTCGAGCAGCTCGGGGTTGAGCACGAGGAACCGCTCGAAGGCCGCGGTCAGCGCGGGCCGCGCACCGGCCGCCGTCAGTTCGTCGGCGATCCGCTCGGCGTCCGCGGCCCGCCCCGCATCGGTGAGGCCCCATCCGGCGAAGGGCCCCGGGGAGCGCGTGACGAACCCGGCCACGGCGAGGTCGATCAGCTCCGACTCGGCGTCGGACACGTCGAGCCCGGTCGCCGCCGCGACCGAGGCCGGTTCCGAGAAGCCGATGCAGCGCAGCGTGTGCAGGACCAGCAGATCGGTGCTCGTGCCAGGTCCCGGCGTGACGGAGTGGGTCATGGCGTGGCTCCGTGCTGTGTGGTGCGGGGATGTGCTGCGCGGGGGCGTGCCGTGCGGGAAGGGTCGGCATCGGCCCGGGTGGCGTCGGCCCGGGTGACGTCGGCTCCGGTCCCGGGGGCATCGGCCCGGGTGGCGTGGGCTCCGGTCCCGGGGGCATCGGCCCGGGTGACGTCGGCTCCGGTCCTGGAGGCGTCCCCGCCGGTACGGCCGAAGGTCGCCGCCGCGTGCGCGGCTCCCCTCCCCCGCGCCCGCGCGACGAGTTCGCCGCGTTCGATCCGCACCGCGCACTCGGTGGCGTCGTCGGCGTCCGGCACCCCGAGGGCCGACGCCAGCAGACCGCGGTCGTCCATGACGAGGCGCAGGCGCGGCCGGTCCTCCCGGGCGAACACGCGCCGCAGGCTGTGCGCGAATTCGCCGATCCTCACGTGGACGAGGCGCCCGCTCTCGGCCGGGTCGGCCGTCGCGACGGCCACGGTGACCGTGTCGCCGGGGCGTGCGGCGCGGACGGCCTCCTCTGCCGCTTCGAGCCGCCGGGTGCCGAGGACCGCGATCACCCCGTCGTCGGCGAACCCGACGGGGTGGCCCGTGAGCAGGTCAGGCAGCGGGGCCGGTGGGCTCCACACGTCCCGGCAGGGGCGCGCGGCGGAGACGTAGGGCAGGTACGGCGGGTCCCAGGTGTCGTCGAGGGCGAGCCCTGCCAGGTGCGCACAGGCCAGGGCGATGTCGAAGGGGTCGCCGCAGCCGAGCCCGGGATCGGCCGGTGCGCCGGGCCCGTCCAACAGGCGCAGCACGAGCTCGGCCCGCCGCACCTGCCGCGCGCCCGCGGGTTCGTACGTCTCCAGTGCGAGCGCGAGGAGCAGCGCCTCCAGCCGGGTCGTCTGCCGGAACGCCTCGCGGATCGTCTCGTCGTCGAGCACCCCGGCCAGCGCGTGCGGCTGCGGCCTCCCCGCCTCGGACGCGCCGTCGGCCAGGGGCAGCCGGTCGAGCCGGGCGCGGGCGAACGCGCCCAGCGCTTCGGAGGGGGACAGCGCCGGAGGGGGCGGCGCCGGTTCGTCGGCGGCGCCGTGCTCGAACGTGTCGACCAGTACCGCGAGATAGAGGGCGCGCTTGCCGGGGAAGTTCGAGTACACCGCGCCACGGGTCAGTTCGGCCCGCTCCGCGATGTCGTCGACCTTCACCGCCGCGTATCCGCGCTCGGTGAACTCCGCCCTCGCCGCGGCGAGTACGGCCGCGCGCGTGCGCTCCTGCTGCTGAGCCCGAGTCAGCCGGACCATCCGATGCTCCCTCCCGACGCCACCTCATTCAAGATACCCACAGCATCCAGATGATGGGAACATCCGAGTCGAAGACCCACACTTTCGAGTGACTCCCCCGGCCCCCGGCCCACCGCCCCCGCCCCTCCCCCTCCCCCTCCCCCGACAGCAACGCACCCGGCGCCGGGCACTCGTGTCGTACGAGTGCCCGGACGCCGGGTGCGTCGTGAGGTACCGCGAGGTCGGCCCGGGACAGCCCGAGCCCGCCCGACTCAGCGAGCCCGCCCGACTCAGCCCGCCAGGTTCACCGACCGGGCCGAAGCCGCGCCGATCTCCTCGGAGATCTCCGCGAGCACCGCCGGCGGAACGTCGTCGTCGACGGTGAGCACGACCAGCGCCTCGCCGCCCTCCTCGGCCCGGGAGACCTGCATGCCCGCGATGTTCAGACCGGCCTCGCCGAGGATCCGGCCGACCGTGCCGACGACGCCGGGCCGGTCCTCGTACCGCAGCACGAGCATGTGGTCGGCGAGCGCCAGGTCGATGTCGTGGTCGCCGACCGCGACGATCTTCTGGAGGTGCTTGGGGCCCGCCAGCGTGCCGGAGATCGAGACCTCCTCGCCGCCCGCGAGCGTGCCGCGCACGGTGACGACGTTGCGGTGCTCGGCCGACTCGGAGCTGGTGGTGAGCCGCACCTCGACGCCGCGCTCCTGCGCGAACAGCGGGGCGTTCACGTACGACACGGTCTCGTCGACGACGTCCTCGAACACGCCCTTCAGCGCGGAGAGTTCGAGCACCTTCACGTCGTGCTGGGTGATCTCGCCGTACACCTCGACGTCGAGGCGGACCGCGACCTCGCCCGCCAGCGCGGTGAAGATCCGACCGAGCTTCTCGGCGAGCGGCAGGCCGGGCTTGACGTCCTCGGCGATGACCCCGCCCTGGACGTTGACCGCGTCGGGCACCAGCTCGCCGGCGAGCGCGAGGCGCACCGACTTGGCGACGGCGATGCCCGCCTTCTCCTGGGCCTCGTCGGTGGAGGCGCCGAGGTGCGGCGTGCAGACGACCTGGTCCAGCTCGAAGAGCGGGGAGTCGGTGCAGGGCTCCTTGGCGTACACGTCGAGGCCGGCGCCCGCGACGCGGCCCTCCTTGAGCGCCGTGTACAGCGCCGCCTCGTCGACGATCCCGCCGCGCGCGGCGTTGACGATGCGCACGGACGGCTTGACCTTGTGCAGCGCCTCGTCGCCGATGAGGCCGAGCGTCTCGGGGGTCTTGGGGAGGTGCACGGTGATGAAGTCGGCGACTTCGAGCAGCTCGTCGAGCGAGAGCAGCTTGACGCCCATCTGCGCGGCGCGCGCGGGCTGTACGTAGGGGTCGTACGCGACGATCTTCATGCCGAAGGCGGACATCCGCTGGGCGACCAGCACGCCGATGCGGCCGAGACCGACGACGCCGAGCGTCTTCTCGCTCAGCTCGACGCCCGTGTACTTGCTCCGCTTCCACTCGCCGTTCTTCAGCGCGGTGTTGGCCTGCGGGATGTTGCGCGCGGTGGCGACGAGCAGGCCGCAGGCGAGCTCGGCGGCGGTGACGATGTTGGAGGTCGGGGCGTTCACGACCATCACGCCCGCCTTGGTGGCGGAGGAGACGTCCACGTTGTCGAGGCCGACTCCGGCGCGGGCGACGACCTTGAGCTTCTTGGCCGCGGCGATGGCCTCGGCGTCGACCTTGGTGGCGGAGCGGACCAGGATCGCGTCGACGTCCGCGACGGCGGGGAGCAGCTCCGCACGGTCCGCGCCGTTGCAGTGCCGGATCTCGAAGTCCGGTCCGAGCGCGTCCACGGTGGCGGGCGACAGCTCTTCAGCGATGAGTACGACGGGTTTACGAGACGCAGTGCTCACGTGAGTCCTCACAAGTCCAGTGCGGACGGCCGTCCCGACGGCCGCAGGCGGTGGAGGGGGCTAGCCGCGAAGACGCACGACACTGTGGGCCTGACGCGTATGTGTTGGGCAGTCTAGTGGTGCACGGTGGTTCCGGATGCGCCGCGTTGGCAGGATCACCCGCACGAGTGTGACGGCGCGGACAAGCAGGTGGCGGGACGCCGGGAGGACCCGGCGCCCCACCCCTGCGGACGCCGTTACGCGTCGTCGTTGTCGACCCAGCTCATGAGCTTGCGCAGCTCTTTGCCCGTGGTCTCCAGGAGGTGGTTCTCGTCCTGGGTCTTGTACTCGTTGTACTTCTTCAGACCGCCGTGGTACTCGGCCATCCACTGCTTGGCGAAGGTGCCGTCCTGGATCTCGGCGAGGACCTTCTTCATCTCGGCCTTGGTGGCGTCCGTGATGATGCGCGGGCCGGTGACGTAGTCGCCCCACTCCGCGGTCTCCGAGACGGACCAGCGCATCTTCTCCAGGCCGCCCTCGTACATGAGGTCCACGATCAGCTTCAGCTCGTGGAGGCACTCGAAGTAGGCGATCTCCGGCTGGTAGCCGGCCTCGGTCAGGGTCTCGAACCCGGCCTTGACCAGTGCGGCGGTGCCGCCGCACAGAACGGCCTGCTCGCCGAAGAGGTCGGTCTCGGTCTCCTCGGTGAACGTGGTCTTGATGACTCCGGCGCGGGTGCCGCCGATGCCCTTGGCGTACGAGAGGGCCAGCTCGAAGGCCTTGCCGGTGGCGTCCTGCTCGACGGCCGCGATGCACGGAACGCCGCGGCCCTCCTCGTACTGGCGGCGGACCAGGTGGCCCGGACCCTTCGGCGCGACCATGGCGACGTCCACGCCGGCCGGGGGCTTGATGAAGCCGAAGCGGATGTTCAGGCCGTGGCCGAAGAAGAGCGCGTCGCCGTCCTTGAGGTTGTCCTTGATGGACTCCTCGTAGACCTGCGCCTGGATCGGGTCCGGCACCAGGATCATGATGACGTCGGCCTCGGCGGCCGCCTCTGCCGGGGTGACCACGCGCAGGCCCTGCTCCTCGGCCTTCGCACGGGACTTGGAGCCCTCGTGCAGACCGACGCGGACGTCGACGCCCGAGTCGCGGAGCGACAGCGCGTGGGCGTGGCCCTGGCTGCCGTAACCGATCACCGCGACCTTGCGGCCCTGGATGATGGACAGGTCGGCGTTGTCGTCGTAGAACAGCTCGGCCACTGGAAAATCTCCTTGTGTACAGGTGTTGCTGTACCCACCGTACGGCGGGCGTGAGGAAGGTGGTCACTGGGTCTCGCCATGCGGGCGAGGCCACGGCCGCTTACGCGGTGCGGTCCAGCGCGCGCAGGCTGCGGTCCGTGATGGACCGGGCTCCGCGCCCTATGGCGATGGTCCCGGACTGGACGAGCTCCTTGATGCCGAACTGCTCCAGCATCTTGAGCATCGCCTCCAGCTTGTCGCTCGATCCGGTCGCCTCGATCGTCACGGCCTCGGGGGAGACGTCGACGGTCTTGGCGCGGAAGAGCTGGACGATCTCGACGATCTGGGAGCGGGTCTCGTTGTCGGCGCGGACCTTCACCAGGACGAGCTCCCGCTGGATCGCAGCGGTGGGCTCGAGTTCGACGATCTTCAGGACGTTGACCAGCTTGTTGAGCTGTTTGGTCACCTGCTCCAGCGGCAGGTCCTCGACACTCACCACGATGGTGATGCGGGAGATGTCGGGGTGTTCGGTGACACCGACGGCGAGCGAGTCGATGTTGAAGCCTCGACGGGAGAACAGCGCGGCGATCCTGGCGAGGATGCCGGGGGTGTTCTCGACCAGGACCGAGAGCGTGTGCTTGGTGGACATGGTCAGTTGCTCCTCTGGCCTCAGTCGTCTTCGTTGTCGCCGAAGTCGGGGCGGACGCCCCTGGCGGCCATGACCTCGTCGTTGGAGGTCCCGGCGGCGACCATCGGCCACACCATGGCGTCCTCGTGGACGATGAAGTCGACCACGACGGGCCGGTCGTTGATGGCGTTGGCCTCGGCGATGACCTTGTCCAGGTCCTCGGGGCGCTCGCAGCGCAGGGCGACGGCGCCCATGGCCTCGGAGAGCTTCACGAAGTCCGGGACGCGGGTGCCCCCGCTGGCCTTGCCGTCCTGCGCGAACCCGTCCGACTCCGGGCCGCTGTGCAGCACGGTGTTGGAGTAGCGCTGGTTGTAGAAGAGGGTCTGCCACTGGCGGACCATTCCCAGGGCGCCGTTGTTGATGATGGCGACCTTGATCGGGATGTTGTTCAGGGCGCAGGTGGTGAGTTCCTGGTTGGTCATCTGGAAGCAGCCGTCGCCGTCGATGGCCCAGACGGTGCGGTCCGGCATGCCGGCCTTGGCGCCCATGGCGGCCGGGACCGCGTAGCCCATCGTCCCGGCGCCGCCGGAGTTGAGCCAGGTCGCGGGCTGCTCGTACTGGATGAAGTGCGAGGCCCACATCTGGTGCTGGCCGACGCCCGCCGCGAAGACGGTGCCCTCGGGGGCGAGCGCGCCGATCCGCTGGATCACGTGCTGCGGGGAGAGGCTGCCGTCGGCGGGGTGGTCGAAGCCCAGCGGGTACGTCTCGCGCCACCGGTTCAGGTCGGCCCACCAGGCGGTGTAGTCGCCGGTGTGGCCCTCGGTGTGCTCGGCCTGGACGGCCTGGACCAGGTCGGCGATGACCTCGCGGGCGTCGCCGACGATCGGGACGTCCGCGGTGCGGTTCTTGCCGATCTCGGCCGGGTCGATGTCCGCGTGGACGATCTTCGCGAACGGCGCGAAGCTGTCCAGCTTGCCGGTGACGCGGTCGTCGAAGCGGGCGCCGAGCGCGACGATCAGGTCGGCCTTCTGGAGCGCGGTGACGGCGGTGACCGAGCCGTGCATGCCGGGCATGCCGACGTGCTGCGGGTGGCTGTCGGGGAACGCGCCGAGCGCCATCAGGGTGGTGGTGACCGGGGCGCCGGTCAGCTCGGCGAGGACCTTCAGCTCGGCCGTCGCGTGCGCCTTGAGGACGCCGCCGCCGACGTACAGGACGGGCCGCTTGGCCTGGACGATCAGCTTGGCGGCCTCGCGGATCTGCTTGGCGTGCGGCTTGGTGACCGGGCGGTAGCCGGGCAGGTCGGTCTGCGGCGGCCAGGAGAAGGTGGTCTGCGCCTGGAGGGCGTCCTTGGCGATGTCGACCAGGACGGGACCGGGGCGGCCGGTGGAGGCGATGTGGAACGCCTCGGCGATCGTGCGCGGGATGTCCTCGGCCTTGGTGACCAGGAAGTTGTGCTTGGTGATCGGCATCGTGATGCCGACGATGTCGGCCTCCTGGAAGGCGTCCGTGCCGATGGCCTTGGAGGAGACCTGGCCGGTGATCGCGACCAGCGGGACCGAGTCCATGTGGGCGTCCGCGATCGGCGTGACCAGGTTCGTCGCGCCGGGGCCCGAGGTCGCCATGCACACCCCGACCTTGCCGGTGGCCTGCGCGTATCCGGTGGCCGCGTGCCCCGCGCCCTGCTCGTGCCTGACCAGGATGTGCCGGACCCGGGTGGAGTCCATCATCGGGTCGTACGCCGGAAGGATCGCGCCGCCGGGAATGCCGAATACCGTGTCGGCCCCGACCTCTTCGAGCGAACGGATGAGGGACTTCGCACCCGTGACGTGTTCGACGGTGGCGGCGGGCTGTCCACCGCTACGGGGCCGGGGCTGCGGATGGTGGGCCCCGGTGGCCTGCTCGGTCATCGGCAATCTCTTCTCAAGGATGAGGGTTTTGCGAGGATTTGGGCGGTTCGTGGGGTACGTCTGGGGCTGCCGGTGCAACAAAAAACCCCTCGTGCCGTGAGGCAGGCGAGGGGAGCGCGTCGGGCTTGTGTCTGCGGGGATCACTCGGTGGTGTCCCAGCTTCAGCCGACGCGCTTTCCAAGTACGAGAATTCGGGTGCGCATGGCCCTGACCCTCCCCCCCGCGCTGCATGGATGTCAAGTGGGTGGGACAGGCGTCTCGGAATGTGAGCCGATCACGGTCGGCCGTGAGCCACCCCCGAAGAGGGCCGGACGCCCCTCCCCACCAGGCACGGGGAACTCCGAGCGGACCAGCGAGCGGCGCAGCCGGTACTCGTCCAGCGGACCGGAGAAGGCCATTCCCTGCCCGTGCGTGCACCCCATGGCGCGCAGCGCCAACACCTGCTCCGGGACGTCCACCCCGTCGGCCACGGACTCCATGCCGAGGTCGCAGGCGATGCGCAGCAGACCGCTGGTGATCTTGTGCAGCCTGGCCGATTCCACCACCCCCTCGACCAGCCCCCGGTCGAGCTTCAGCACGTCGATGGGGAGCCTGCGCAGCGCGTTGATGGCGGCGTACCCGCTGCCGAAGCCGTCCAGCGCGATGCGTACGCCGAGCCTGCGCAGCGCGACCAGCCGGTGCTCCAGCTCGTCGAAGGAGATCCTGGGGTCGCTGTCGGCCAGCTCGATGACGAGCGAGCCCGACGGCAGGCCGTGCCGGGTGAGCAGGGCCTCGATGGAGCCGAGCGGCATGGACTTGTCCAGCAGGCGGCGCGCGGAGAGGCGTACCGCCACGGGCGCGTGGTGGCCCGCCCTGCTGCGCTCGGCGGCCTGTTCGACGGCCTCTTCGAGGAGCCAGCGGCCTAGTTCCGCCGTGCGGTCGCTGTCGTCGGCGACCCGGAGGAATTCGGCCGGAGTGAAGAGGATGCCCTGGGCGGAGCGCCAGCGGGCCTGGGCGGCGACGGCGGCGATGCGGCCGGTGGCGAGGTTCACGACCGGCTGGTGGAGCAGCGCGAACTCGCCGTCGTGGAGCGCGGAGCGCAGTCTGGCGGCCAGTTCGGAGCGACGGACCACTTCGGCCTGCATCTGGGGCGCGTACAGCTCGACGCGGTCCTTTCCGCCGGCCTTGGCGCGGTACATGGCGAGGTCCGCGTTGCGCATGAGGTCGGTGGGGCTGATGCCGGGCTCGGCGAAGGCGACCCCGATGGAGGCCGCGACCCGTACGTCGTTGCCGTCGATGCGGTACGGCTGGGAGAGCGTGAGCCGCAGCCGGTCGGCGATCTCGTGCACCTGGTACTCGCGGGCCGCCTGGTCGCGGGTGCCGTCGCCGACGATCAGCGCGGCGAACTCGTCGCCGCCGAGCCGGGACGCGGTGTCCCCGGCCCGTACCGATTCCTGGAGGCGGCGGGCCGCTTGGATCAGCAGCTCGTCGCCCGCTTGGTGGCCGAGGCGGTCGTTGACCCCCTTGAAGCCGTCGAGGTCGATGTAGAGCACGGCGGTGCCGGGGTCGGCGGCCCTGCGGCCGGTGAGCGCCTTGCGGACGCGCTCGGTGAACAGGGCGCGGTTGGGCAGGTCGGTGAGCGGGTCGTGCTCGGCGTTGTGCTGGAGCTGGGCCTGGAGGCGGACGCGCTCGGTGACGTCTCGGCTGTTGAAGATCAGTCCGCCCTGGTGGCGGTTGACCGTGGACTCGACGTTCAGCCAGTCGCCCGTGCCGGAGCGGAAGCGGCACTCGATGCGGGTGGTCGGCTCGTCGGCGGGTGGCGCGGCCAGGAACCTGCGGACCTCGTGGACGACGCGGCCCAGGTCCTCGGGGTGGATGATCGAGGCGAGCTCGGCGCCGACCAGGTCCTCGGCCTCGCGCCCGTAGACGCCGGCGGCGGCGGGGCTGACGTAGCGCAGTATGCCGGTGGGCGCGGCGATCATGATCACGTCGCTCGACCCCTGGACCAGGGAGCGGAAGTGGTTCTCCTTCTGGGCCAGTTCGTGAGTGAGTGCGATGTTGTCGACGAGCATGATGCCCTGCCGCACGACGAGCGCCAGCACGACCGTGCAGCCGGTGAAGAGGACCACCCGGTCGATCCTGCGGCCGTCCAGGACGTTGTAGAGGATCCCGAGCGTGCAGACGGCCGCCGCGAGGTACGGGGTCAGCGCGGCGAGCGAGCCCGCGATGGGGCGGCCCGCGTGGCGCTGCGGCCCCGGCGGCGGGCCGAGCGCCTCCGCGGCCCGGCGAGCACCCCAGGGGGCGTACGCGAGGAGCAGCGATCCGGCGAACCAGCCCGCGTCCAGGAGTTGGCCCGAGCGGTAGTTCTCGCGGAGCAGCGGCGAGGTGAACATGGCGTCGGACAGGACGGTCAGGGCGAGCGCGGCGATGGCGGTGTTGATGGCGGCGCGGTTGGCGTTGGAGCGCCGGAAGTGCAGCGCGAGCACCATGCTGACCAGGACGATGTCCAGCAGGGGGTACGCCAGGGAGAGCGCGGCCTGGGCGACGCTCTCGCCCTCGAAGTGCGCGGTGTGCGCGAGGGCCAGGCTCCAGGAGAGGGTGAGCAGCGAGCCGCCGATCAGCCAGGAGTCGAGCGCGAGGCAGACCCAACCGGCTTTGGTGACGGGGCGCTTGGCGAGGACGAGGAGCCCGACGATGGCGGGCGGGGCGAAGCAGAGGAAGAAGAGGTCGGCGAGGGACGGGCTCGGCACTTCGACGTCGAGCACGACCTCGTACCACCCCCAGACCGCGTTCCCCGCCGCGGCCATCGCGGACGAGGCGGAGAAGAGCAGCCAGGCGGGGCGGAAGCGGCTCTCGCGGGTGCGGGCGTAGAGGAAGCAGGAGACGGCGGCGGCGGACGCGGCCACGGAGAGTCCGAAGTCGCCCATGATCAGGGCCAGTTGGGGCGAGCCCCAGCCGAGGGCGGCGCCGACGGCGTAACCGGCGCAGACCAGTGCGAGCAGCAACTGCGAGAACAGCCCCGCCCCGCCGCCGGAGACCGGCTTCCGGGAGAGGAGGGCACTCTGCGCGCTCACCGGGCCGCTCCACCCGAGGGGGCGGTCTTCGCGGGGACCGTGACCCGCGTGGTCCACGTGGCTTGAATGGTTCGCGCGGCCCGTGCGGTCCGTGGGCCCGGTTCGGTCCGGGGCGTCCGCGCCGCGCGCACCGCCCCCGCGGGCCGCTCGACGGCGGGGCGGGGCGGGCTCGGTGGGGCTCCCCGGCGCCGGGCCGGTGGGTGCGCGGTCCTCGGCGTCCGGTGCGCGGCCCTCGCCGCCGTCGGTGCGTGCGGGCTTCCGGGACCGCCCGCGGCGCACCGCGGACGCGTGAGTGAGGGGCGCGGCCGACTCCGGCTTCCCCGCCGCGTCGGATCGTTCGCCCATTGGCCGTACATCACCCGTCGCCCCCCTTGAATCCTGGCTGCTCCCCCGCGCCGTTTCATGTGCGGCACAGCCCCCAGGTCGGGACGATACACCAGTCTCGTCACTCAGGGACATAGTTCCTCTACTCTCCGTGACCGTCTGCGAGGCCGTCGGCACGGGGTGCAGTCGTTCGATTTCTCTCCGTGCATCCGTGCGCCCCCGAAAGGGCTATGTGGTGGTGATTACCACGTTCTGCAACGACTCTCCCGCGGCGAATCGGGTGAGCTGACCGGCCAGCAGCCGGTGGGCCCGGGGGAGGAATGCGGACGTACTACCACCGACGTGGGGCGAAATCAGGACACCCGGAGCGTGCCACAGGGGGTGCCCCTGGGGCAGGGGTTCGGGGTCCGTGACGTCGAGGGCCGCGGTGATGCGCCCGCTCTCCGTCTCGGCGAGGAGGGCCTTGGTGTCGACGACCGGTCCCCTGGCGACGTTCACCAGCAGCGCCCCGTCCTTCATGGCCGCGAGGAAGGACGCCCCGGCCAGACCCTGTGTGGAGGCGTTGAGCGGGGTGGAGAGGATCACCACGTCGGCCTCGGGCAGCAGCGCGGGAAGCTCGCCGAACGCGTGGACGGGGCCGCGCGCGGTGTCCCGGGAGGAGCGTGCGACGCGCACCACCCGCGCGCACTCGAAGGGCGCGAGCCGGTCCTCGATGGCGGCGCCGATCGACCCGTATCCGACGATGAGTACGGACTTGTCGGCAAGTGCGGGATAGAAGCCGGACCGCCACTCCTCCCGTCGCTGTCCGTCCACGAAACGCGGGATTCCGCGGAGCGAGGCGAGGGTGAGCGCGAGGGCCAGCTCCGCCGTGCTCGCCTCGTGGACGCCCTTCGCGTTGCACAGGCGCACACCGGGGCGCAGAGCAGCAAGTCCCGGCTCCACGTGGTCGATGCCCGCCGTGAGGGTCTGCACGACCCCCACCGACGCCATTGCGGGCAGGGGCCTGGTCGCGATGGCGGAGGTCGTCATGTACGGCACGACGTAGAAGACGCAGTCGGCCGGATCGGCGGGGAAGTCGGGACCGCCGTCCCATTCGCGGTAGTTGAGACCGGAGGTCCCGGGGGCGGGGAGGCCGTTGATGTCGGCGGCGGGGAACGGGAGCCAAACGTCGGAAGTCATGGTCAGGAGGCTAGGTGAAAGGGGCACGCGACGGAGCGGGGCGGGCGGCGGAGCGGTGGGCGCGGCGAGGGCGTTGCGGGGGCGGGCGGCGCGGTGCGGTTAGCTTGGGGGCGGCACAGGGAGGGGTACGGGCAGTTGGAGCGCAGGACAATCGGTGCGGGCGCGCTGGAAGTGGGGGCGGTCGGGCTCGGGTGCATGCCGATGAGCTGGGCCTACAGCGCCTCGCAGCAGCACGGGGAGCGTTCGCTCCGTACGGTGCACGCGGCGCTGGACGCCGGGGTGACGCTGCTCGACACCGCCGACATGTACGGCCCCTTCACCAACGAGCTGCTGGTGGGGCGGGCGCTCAAGGAGCGGCGCGGGGAGGCCTTCGTCTCCACCAAGTGCGGTCTCCTCGTGGGCGATCAGCACATCGTGGCGAACGGGCGGCCCGGGTACGTGCGGCGGGCGTGCGACGCCTCGCTGCGGCGGCTCGGTACGGACGTCATCGACCTGTACCAGCTGCACCGGGTCGACCCCGAGGTGCCGATCGAGGAGACCTGGGGCGCGATGGCGGGGCTGGTGGCCGCGGGGAAGGTGCGGGCGCTGGGGCTGTGCGCGATGGGCGCGCGGGCGGCGCGCAGGACCCCGGGGGCGCGGCTGCACGACGGAACGATTCGCCTGCTGGAGCGGGCGCAGCAGGTGTTCCCGGTGAGCGCGGTGCAGGCCGAGCTCTCGGTGTGGTCGCCCGAGGCGCTGGCCGCGCTGCTGCCGTGGTGCGTGGCGCGCGGGGTGGGCTTCCTGGCGGCGATGCCGCTGGGGAACGGCTATCTGACGGGGACGCTGACCACGGGCGGCGGCTTCGAGCCGGAGGACCTGCGGGCGCGCCACCCGCGCTTCACGGCCGAGATGATGGCGGCGAACCAGCCGGTGGTGGTGGGGTTGCGGCGGGTCGCGCGGCGGCACGGGCCCGAGGTGACGCCCGCCCAGGTGGCGCTGGCGTGGACGCTGAGCCAGGGGCGGCACGTGGTGCCGGTGCCCGGGACGAAGCGGGAGCGGTGGGCCGTGGAGAACGCGGGCGCGGCGCGGCTGCGGCTGACGGCGGCTGACCTGGCGGAGCTCGCGGCGCTGCCCGCGGCGCGGGGGTCCTGGGACTGATCGGGGGCCTGGGACTGATTTGGAGTCCCGGGGCTGATCGGGAGTCCCGGGGCTGCGGGGCCGGGCGGGGCGAGCGGTGCTCGCGCGGCGGGGCGGGCCGCGTGGTCGACGGGTCCGCCCGTATTGATCGGGAACTTCGGGAACCCGGCAGGGCCGGGCGGTGTATGAACAGTAGTCGTGCAGCCGTCGAAGGGATCAATTCCGTGCAACGTCCTCCTGTGATGGCCGTATTGGCGGCCGCCGCACTGCTGATGGTCTCGGGGTGCTCGTCGGACGGCGGGAACGGCCCCTCGGCGAAGGCGGGGAAGAGCGCGTCGCCCTCGGCGCCGGGGAAGTCCGAAGGTGCCGCGCCCTCGGGCGGACCCGAGAAGGGCGACGGCCGGGCCGTGCCGCCGGACAAGGGCTCGGTCAAGGTGGTGTCCACGCTCACCGAGGGGCTCAAGTCTCCGTGGGGCGTCGCCGCGCTGCCCGGCGGCGACCTCCTGGTCTCCTCGCGCGACGAGGGGACGATCACCCTGGTCGCGGCCGGGGGCGGCAAGCAGACCCTGGTGGGCAAGGTCCCCGGGGTCGCGCCGGACGGCGAGGGCGGGCTGCTGGGCCTGGCCGTCTCGCCGGACGGGTACGCCACGGACCACATGGTCTACGCGTACTTCACCACCGCGTCGGACAACCGCATCGCGCGCATGCTGTACGACCCGAAGAAGCCGGCCGGGCAGCAGTTGGGGGCGCCGGACACGATCCTGCGGGGCATCCCCAAGGGCTCGATCCACAACGGCGGGCGGATAGCGTTCGGCCCGGACCGGATGCTGTACGCGGGCACGGGCGAGACGGGCGTGACGGGGCTCGCTCAGGACAAGGAGTCGCTGGCGGGCAAGATCCTGCGGATGACCCCCGACGGGCAGCCGGTGCACGGCAATCCGTCGGCGGACTCGGTGGTGTACTCCTACGGACACCGCAATGTGCAGGGGCTCGCCTGGGACGCGGACAAGCGGCTGTGGGCCGCCGAGTTCGGGCAGGACACCTGGGACGAGCTGAACCTGATCGAGCCGGGCGGGAACTACGGCTGGCCGACGGTGGAGGGCAAGGGCTCAAAGCCCGGGTTCGTGGACCCGGTGGCGCAGTGGAAGACGGCGGACGCCTCCCCCAGCGGCATCGCCTACGAGGAGGGCTCCATATGGATGGCGGGGCTGCGCGGCAGGCGGCTGTGGCGGATCCCGCTGGACGGCAGGGAACGATCCGCCGAGCCCCAGGCGTTCCTGAAGGAGGAGTACGGCCGGCTGCGCACGGTGGTGGCGGCGGGCGGCGGCAGGCTCTGGCTGGTCACCAGCGATACGGACGGCCGGGGCAGCGTGGATCCGGGCGAGGACAGGATCCTGGAGCTGAAGGTGCGGTAGCCGCGACCGGGTGCGCCGGCCGCGCAGGTGGACAGCCACGACAGGAAGGACGCGGTCCCGTGTTCAACATGATCGACGCGCTGTTCGCCCCTGGCCGCAAGCACACGGACGACGAGGCGAAGCGGCAGGAGCTGACCCGGGTGGACCTCGGGGACGGCGATCCGGGCAGGGGGCCGATAGACCTCTCGTCGGGCCGCGTGGTCATACGCCTGCCGGACCCCGCGCCCGAGGACGGCTCAAAGGGTCCTCAGACGGATCCGGAGGCCAGGGCCGCCTCGGAGGCGGACGGTTCGGCGGAGTCGTAGAGCCTCAGCCGGTGGGCCAGGGCGGCGGCCTCGCCCCGGCCGGAGACGCCCAGCTTGGCGAGGATGTTGGAGACGTGGACGCTGGCCGTCTTGGGTGAGATGAAGAGCGCCTGGGCGATCTGCCGGTTGCTGCGGCCCTCGGCGACCAGCCGCAGGACGTCCTGCTCGCGCGGGGTCAGGCCCAGGGACTCCGGGGTGTGGCCGCCGCCGTCCGTGCCGGGCTCCCCCGGGTCGGCGAGGTCGACGCGGGCGCGGGTGGCGAGCAGCGCGACGTCCTCGGCCAGCAGGCGCGCGCCGAGCTCCACCGCGGCGGCGTGGCCCCGGCGGAGCAGCCCCGCCGCGGTCGCGCGGTCGCCGGACGCGGCGAGCAGCGCCTCGGCCCAGCGGTAGCAGATCTGCGCGGTCTCGTAGGGGCGGGAGAGCGGGGCGAAGGCGGCCGCGGTGCGCTCCCAGTGGTCCGGGGTGTCGCGGCGCTCCGCTCGGGCCAGCTCGGCCTCCAGGAACAGGCCGTGCGCCGCCCAGACGGGGACGAACGTGGGGAGCTTCCTGGCGGCCTCGCGGATCATGGCGAGGACGGCCGGGCGGTCGTACGCGGCGGCGGGCTGGCCCAGGGCGTCGGCCTCGATCGCGGCGGCGGTGCGCAGCAGGGGCAGGGCGTAGCGCTGGGTGCCGGGCGGGAAGCCGCACTCGACGGCGCGGGCGAGTTCGGCGCGGGCGTCCAGGAGCCTGCCCTGGGTCGCCGCGATGACCATCCCGTGCCTGGCGAGCGGGACGAGGTGCTGCGGCCGGCGGTCGTGGTGGCCGAAGTAGTGCATGGCCAGGGCGAGTTGGCGGTCGGCCTCGTCGGGCTCGCCGCGTTCGAGGGCCAGCTCGGACCGGTAGGAGGCGACCAGGCCGCGGGACTTGTCGGTCTGCGAGGCGCGCTCGGCGGCTTCGATGGCCTGTTCGCACTCGCGCCAGTGGCCGAGCGAGAAGAGCGACCGGGCGAGGTTGATCTGGACCCAGGCCTCCATGTTGGGCAGGCCGTGGGCGTGGCAGACCTCGATGCCGTGCCGGGCGGCCGTGACGGCCTCCTCGGAGCGGCCGATGCTTTCGAGGGTGGAGGGGAGGTTGATGCTGGCGCGGCCCATGACACCGATGTGGCCCAGGGTCTCGGCGCGTTCGCGGGTCTCGTACATCTCGGCGATGCCCTCTTCGACGCCGCCCGCGTCGACGGTGAGCCAGCCCCGGGTGAGTCTGGCCTGGAGTTCGATGTACTCCTCGCCGACGAGCCTGGCGAACTCCACGGCGCGGTCGGCGTCGGCGAGGGAGTCGGGGCCGGGCTCGTGCAGGGCGCCCCAGGTGGCGACGGCGGTGAGGATGTCGGCGTGCACGGCGGACGGCGGGAGGCCGCGCACGAGGTCCTGGGCCGTGGCCAGTTCCTCGCGGCCGTCGCCCCTGGTGAGGTCCTGCATGAGCCGGGCGCGCTTGACCCAGAACCACGCGGAGCGCAGCGGGTCGTTCTCCTCGGCGAGCGCCCTGGTGGCCTTCTTGGCGAGGGCGAGGGCGCGCTCGCGGTCGCCGCCGTAGCGGGCGGCGACGGTCGCCTCGGCCATCAGGTCGAGGTAGCGCAGCGGGGCGGTCGCGCCCTCGGGGCAGCCGGCCGAACTGTCGGAAGGGTAGGCCTCGGCGTACTCGGCGGGCCTCAGGGTGGCCCTGACGTCCTCCGGGGCGTTGTCCCAGAGTTCCATCGCCCGCTCCAGCAGCCGCAGTTGCTCGAAGTGCGCGAAGCGCTTGCGGGCCTCGACGGACGCCTGGAGCACGGCGGGCAGGGCTTTGGCGGCGTCGTGCGCGTGGTACCAGTAACCCGCGATGCGGGTGGTGCGCTCGTCCGCGCGGACGAGCGCGGGGTCGGCCTCCAGTGCCTGGGCGTAGCGGCGGTTGAGGCGGGAGCGCTCGCCGGGCAGCAGGTCGTCGCTGACGGCCTCGCGGACCAGGGAGTGCCGGAAGCGGTAGCCGTCGCCTTCGGGGGTGGGGGTGAGGATGCTGGCGCCGACGGCCGCGCGCAGCGCCGCGATCAGGTCGTCCTCGCAGAGCCCGGCGACGGCCGCCAGGAGTTCGTGCTCGACGGTGGAGCCGCCCTCGGCGACCAGGCGCACGACCTTCTGGGCGTCTTCGGGCAGCGCCTCGACCCGGACGAGCAGCAGGTCGCGCAGGGAGTCGCTGAGCCCGTCGCAGCTGCCGCCCTCCAGGCTGCAGGCCAGTTCCTCGACGAAGAAGGCGTTGCCGTCGGAGCGGGTGAAGACGTCGTCGACCAGGCCGGGATCGGGGACGGTCGCGAGGATGCCGGTGAGCTGGCGGCGCACTTCGGAGCGGCTGAAGCGGGCGAGTTCGATGCGGCGGACGGCGCGCATCCGTTCCAGCTCGGCGAGGAGGGGGCGCAGGGGGTGGCGGCGGTGGATGTCGTCGGAGCGGTAGGTGGCGACGACGACGAGGCGGCCGCGGCGCAGGGTGCGCAGGAGGTAGGCGAGGAGGTTGCGGGTGGAGGCGTCGGCCCAGTGCAGGTCCTCGACGACCAGGACGACGGTGCGGTCGGCGGCTATGCGCTCCAGGAGGCGGGCGGTCAGTTCGAAGAGCCGGGCGGTGCCGTGCTCGCCGAGCGCCGCGCCGTCGAACTGGCCCAGTTCCGGCAGGATCCTGGCGAGCTCGCCCTCCTGGCCCGCGAACACGGCGTCCAGCTCGCCCTCGGGCAGGCGGCGACGCAGGGAGCGCAGCGCGGTGGAGAAGGGGGCGAAGGGCAATCCGTCGGCGCCGATCTCCACGCAGCCGCCCAGGGCGACGAACGCGCCCTCGCGGCACGCCTCGCGCAGGAACTCCTCGACCAGCCGGGTCTTGCCGACCCCGGCCTCACCGCCGATCAGCAACGCCTGCGGCTCTCCCGCGGTGGCGCGGGAGAGCGCGTCGGTGAGCGAGGTCAGTTCGCCGGTCCTGCCGACGAACACGGGGCTGAGGGATCGGGTCTCCACGGTGCCGAGCATCGCACACCGCCGCGGCGGACGGACCTGGGTGGTCATGCGGCGTGCGTGAACAGGTCGCGGAGCTGACTCACCCGCCCCTCCGTCGCGTGTTCCCCCTCGACGCGCACCGTGCGGCGCACGCGGCGGCCCGGTCGCGCCCGGCGGGCCAGTCGCTCGCCGTCCGCCTCGCGGATCAGCTCGGCGATGCGGATCTTCTGGAGCTCGAACTCGTACATCTGGTGTCTCCCTGGGGTGGTCGGCCCGCTTGTCGCGGGCCTCGTTCTCGATGCCTCGACTCTCGTCCCCCAGGGGGTGCGGGCACATCGGGAGAGTGCCGCATCTGCGCGGGCCCGGGGTGCCTTAGAGAGCCGGTGGGGGTGCTTAGGCGGCGGTGCGCGGCCTGAGGAGGGCGGGGCGGGGGTGTGGTGACAGGGGGCGGGCTACACCCTTCGGGCGGGAGCGGTCTCCCTCCTCCGTGCGGGAGTTGGGGCCATGGTCCGGTACGGGGGCGGATTCCTAGAGTCGGGACCGGCGGGAAGTCCGCCGGTGCTCGATCGAGGAGGTTCGGGATGAACGGCCAGGCGCGGGGCGTGAAGGACGCGACGGGCGTGAAGGACGCGAGGAGCGTGAGGAGGCGGGCCGCCGTGGGGGCCGGGGCGGCCGTCCTGGCCGCCGCCGCGCTGGTGGGGACCCTCACCCCGGCCGCCACCGCCACCGCACCCGCACCAGCGGCCGTGGCGTCCGCCACCGCACCCGCCGCGCGACAGGCCGCCCTGCGTGCGGTGGTCGACAGCGGGGCGGTGACCTGGGACCTGGCGCGGGTCGTCGAGGACGGCCGTACGGTGTGGAAGGGCGCCGCCGGAGTGTCCGACCGCACGACCGGTGCGCGCGTCGATCCGGACGGGCGGTTCCGGATCGGCAGCATCACCAAGACGTTCACCGCGACCGTCGTGCTCCAGTTGGTCGGCGAGGGCCGCGTCCGGCTGGACGCACCGGTGGAGAGGTACCTTCCCGGCGTCGTCCCGAACGGCGGGCGCATCACCGTACGGCAGCTGCTGAACCACACCAGCGGGCTGTTCAACTACACCGAGGATCCGAAGTACGTGCCGGTGGACGACGCGGGGCGGGAGCAGTGGGTGCGCTTCGGCCGCTGGCGCACGTACACCGACCGGGAGATCGTCGCCGACGCGGCGCGGCACGCGCCCTACTTCCCGCCCGGCGGGGGCTGGCACTACTCCAACACCAACTACCTCGTCGCCGGGATGCTGATCCAGCGGGTCACGGGCCGGACCTGGAACCAGGAGGTCGAGCGGCGCATCGTCCGCCCGCTGGGCCTGCGCGACACCGCCATGCCGCACACCTCGCCGCTGCTCAAGGGTCCGCACGCGCGCGCCTACACCCTGCTGCCCTCGGGCCCCGTGGACACCACGCTGCTCAACCCGTCCTCCGCCGGGGCGGGGGGCGGCGGCGTCTCGACCGCGGCCGACCTGGCGCGGTTCTACTCCGCGCTCCTCAAGGGCAGGCTGCTGCGCCCGGCCGAGGCGGCCGAGATGAAGCGCACCGTGAAGACGGGGCTCGGGGTCGAGTACGGGCTGGGGATCCAGCGGCTGGACAGCCTGAAGGGGCTCGGCTGCGGCGAGCTGTGGGGGCACACCGGCGGGATCCACGGCAGCGTGGCGTTCGTGTTCGGCGACCCGCAGGGCCGTCGGCAGGCCGTGACGGCGGGCAGCCTGTACGGGAAGGGCACGGACGCCGGGGAGGTGATCGCGCGCCTCAACGGGGCCGTGTCCTGCTGACCCGGGCCCGGGGCGCGCACCGGCCCCGGGGCCGTACGCCCGCCTGCTTCGCCTGCTTCGACTACTTCGCGCGCGCCGCGCGCCACTCCGGAGCGAGGACCGACCAGACCTGCGTGTCGTGGCGCACGCCCCGGTACACGTAGTTGCCGCGCAGGGTGCCCTCGTGGGTCATCCCGAGGCGCTCGGCGACGTTGATGCTCCCGGTGTTGCCCGCGGCGACCAGCCAGTCCACGCGGTGGATGCCGCGCTCCTCGACCGCCCAGTCGATGATGATCCGCGCGGCGCGCGTGACCAGGCCGCGCCCCGCGGCCGACGGCTCCAGCCAGCAGCCCGCCTCGGCGGTGCCCATCGCGGTGTCCATGGTGCGGAAGAGGACGCCGCCGACGAGGGTCCCGTCCTGCCAGATGCCGTACGTGCGTCCGGCGTCGCGCGCGGCCTTGTCGGCGTAGCCCTGGAGGTAGGCGCGTGCGCCGGCGACGTCCTTCGCGAAGTCGGGCAGCGGGATGAACCGGCCGATGTAGTCACGGCCGCGGTCCATCGAGGCGAAGAACTCCTCTGCGTGGTGGGGTTCCAGGGGGCGCAGCTCGGCGCCGTCGTCTCCCAGGGATATCGCGAACATCGGTTCCTCCGCCCGTCACGGCACGAGCAGTTCCTCGTCCTCGCCCGCGCGCTGTCCGGGGATCTTCCCACGGGCCGCGGCGCGGCACTCGGGCGGTTCGATGCTGATGCGCGGCAGCCTGCGGTCGAGCCAGCCGGGCAGCCACCAGTTGGCGCCGCCGAGCAGGTGCATCAGGGCGGGCACCAGCAGGGTGCGCAGGACGAACGCGTCCAGTGCGACGGCGGCGGCCAGCGCGATGCCGAACATCGCGATGACCCGGTCCCCGCTCAGCACGAACGCCAGGAAGACCGAGATCATGATCACCGCGGCGGAGTTGATCACCCGGCTGGTCTCCGCGAGGCCGACCCGGACCGCGCGCCGGTTGTCGCCGGTCTCCAGCCACTCCTCGTACATCCTGCTGACCAGGAACACCTGGTAGTCCATGGAGAGCCCGAAGAGCACCGAGACCATGATCACGGGCAGGAAGGGCTCGATGGGGCCCGCGCTGCCGAGCCCGAGCAGTTCGCTCCCCCAGCCCCACTGGAAGATCGCGACGACGATCCCGAAGGAGGAGGCGACCGCCGCCACGTTCATCGCCGCGGCCTTGAGCGGGATGCCGATCGAGCGGAAGGCGAGCAGCAGCAGGACGCAGCCGAGCGCGATGACCGCGCCGACGAAGAGCGGCAGCTTGCCGACGATGACCTCGGCGAAGTCGTCGTAGGAGGCGGTGACGCCGCCCACGTGGACCTTCAGCGAGCTGCCGCTCTCGGCGCGCGGCAGGACGTCGGAGCGCAGCCGGTCGACCAGCTCGCTGGTGTCCTGGGACTGCGGGGACGACGTCGGTACGACGGTGACGACCGCGGTGTCCTTGGCGCCGTTGTAGGCGACGGGACCCACGGAGGCGACGCCGTCGGCGGCGCGCAGCGCGGCGGGCAGCCGGTCCATGGCGGCCTGGTCGGCGGGGCCGCGCAGTTCGGCGGCGAGCGTGAGGGGGCCGTTGACGCCGGGCCCGAAGCCGTCCGCGAGCAGGTCGTAGGCCTTGCGGGTCGTCGCGGTCGCGGGGTTGTTGCCCTGGTCGGACGTGCCGAGGTGGAGCGAGAGCGCGGGCAGCGCGAGGACCGCCATCACGACGGCCGCGAGCGCGCCGAGCAGCTTGGGGCGCCGCTCGACGAAGGCGGCCCAGCGGGCGGCGAACCCGGTGGGCGTTTCGGGCCCGGGGCCGTGTTCGGCGAGGTGGCGGCGCTCGCGGCGGCTCAGCGCGCGCGTCCCGATCAGCGAGAGCAGCGCGGGCAGCAGGGTCACGGACGCGGCGACGGTCAGGACGACGGTGAGCGAGGCGGCGACGGCCACGCCGTTGAGGAACGACAGCCGCAGGATCAGCATGCCGAGCAGCGCGATGCAGACGGTGGCGCCCGCGAAGACCACGGCGCGCCCGGTGGTGGCCGTCGCGCTGACGGCGGCCTCCTGGACGGTGAGGCCGCGCCGCAGGCCCTTGCGGTGCCGGGTGACGATGAACAGCGCGTAGTCGATGCCGACGCCGAGCCCGATGAGGGTGCCCAGCATGGGCGCGAAGTCGGCCACCGTCATGGCGTGGCCGAGCAGGGTGATGCCCGCGTAGGCGGTGCCGACGGAGACCAGTGCGGTGGCGATGGGCAGCAGGCTCGCGGCGAGCGAGCCGAAGGCGAGGAAGAGCACGACGGCGGCGACGGCGACGCCCACGACCTCGGCGAGGTGCGCGGACGGTGCCTCGGTGAGCGCGACGACGCTGCCGCCCAGCTCGACCTGGAGGGTGTCGGTCGCGGCGGCCTTCGCGGTGTCGACGACGGCCCGCGCACGGGCGGGTGCGATGTCGTCGGCCTGCTCGTCGAAGGCGACGTCGGCGTGGGCCGTGCGGCCGTCCGCGCTGATCCGCGCGGCGCCCCCGGTGCCGTCGGGGCCCGGGTCGTCGGAGCCGTAGGGGCTGGTGACCGAGGCGACGCCGGGCAACTCGGCGATGGCGTTGAGCGCCTTGGTCACGCGGTGGCGCACCTCGGCGTCGCGGACGGTCGTGCCGCCCCCGGCGTGCCAGACGACGGTGGCCGTGTCGCCGCCGCCGCCGGGGAAGCCCCGGTCGAGCAGGGCGGTGGCGCGGCCGGACTCGGTGCCCGGCACCTGGTAGTCGTTGGAGTACGCGGAACCGGCGAGACCGGCGGCGACGCCCGTGCCGACGAGGGCGGAAAGCCAGAGCAGTACGGCTGTGAGGCGGTGCTGTACGCACCACCGGGCGATGGCTGCCAACGGATGTGCTCCCTGAGCGGTTCGTGGATCTTTGACCGGGAACAGCCCGCAAAGAACGCATGACCTACGCAGGGTCACTCTGGCAGCCAATCGTGATCGTTTGCCCCTTTCGTGGGTTTACTCACAGCTGTACGGATCCGGGGCCCGATGAGGTGCGGATCCAGTACCCGCGGAGGTACGGGTCCAGTCCCCTCGGAGTGCGGGTCCGGCACCCGCGCGGCGGCGCGGGTGCCGGACCCCGGCCGGTCAGCCGGAGACGCTGGCCCTGCCGTTCTCGATGTGGCCCATGAGGCGCCTGCGGAAGCCGCCCTCCGCCGTGACCTCCAGGTCGTACCAGCCGTGGGTGCGGTCGGTGGAGTGCGCGACGATGCGGCTGCGGCCCGGCCGCACCGTGATGCGCCGCACCCGCTCGTCGTCGGTGTAGCCGATCGTCTTCACGGTGAAGGTCAGCGTGCGCCGGCCCCGGTTGGCGAGCGTGAGGTGCAGGTCGCGCCCGCGGTGGTTGATGTACGAGGTGACCTCGGCGGCGGAGTCGGCGGCTCCGGCGAACTCGCGGCGGAAGCCGTTGGGGCCCGTGATCGTGAAGCGGTAGCGCCCTTCGGCGAGCCCGGTAAGGGGCACCCGCCATTGGGCCGTGCCCCTTACGTCCTGGTGCTGCGGGACGGCGAACTCCCCGGCGTACGGGTAGAGCGCGAAGTGCGCGCTGGCGCGCCCGGTGTTGCGCAGGAAGACGGTGAGGGCGCCGCCCTTCGCCTTGCTGTCCGCGTCCGGCCGGTAGGGCAGCGGACGCGCGCGGCGCACGCCCTCCTCCTGGACCGGCATGTGCTGCTCGGCCGGGGGCACGGGCCGCCAGCGGCCGGTGAAGGGCGGGATCTCGCCGGGCTGCTCGACGGCGGGCTGCCGGTGGCCGCGCCGGAAGTCGAACGCCGAGGTGAGGTCGCCGGTGACCTGGCGCCGCCAGTCGGTGATGTTGGGCTCCTCGATGCCCGTCCAGCGCTCCAGGAAGCGGATGACCGAGGTGTGGTCGAAGGTCTCGGAGCAGACGTATCCGCCGACCGACCAGGGCGAGACGACGAGCAGCGGGACGCGGATGCCGAGCCCGGTGGGCCTGCCCTGCCAGCGCTCCTCGGTGTCGTCCGCGGGCGGCACCGGCGGCGGGACGTGGTCGAAGAAGCCGTCGTTCTCGTCGTAGTTGATCAGTACGACGGTGCGCCGCCAGACGTCGGGGTGGGAGCCCAGCGCGTCGAGGATCTTGTAGACGAGGGTCGCCGAGGCGATCGGGGACGAGGAGCCGGGGTGCTCGGAGTCGATCGCGGACGGCACCAGGTAGGAGACCGCGGGCAGCTTCCCGGCCGCCACGTCGGCGCGGAAGGCGTCGGCGAGGGTGCCGGACTCCACGCGCCGCAGGCCCCGCTCGAACAGCGAGCGCTCCTGCTTCGTGAGCGTCTTGACGCCCTCCTCCAGGAGGCCGAGCAGCCGCGCCCGCTCGGCGGCGTCCCCGGTCTCGCGCACCTTCGCGTAGAAGGACTCCATGAAGGTGTGGCCGCCGGTCCTGGCCAGCGCCTTGCGCGCGATCTTCTTGAAGGTGGTGAAGAACTCGATGTTGTTGTCGGTGAAGTTCTCCCACTCCGTGTACGTCTTCCAGCTCAGCCCCGCCTTCTCCAGGCGCTCGGCGTAGGTGGGCCACGGGTAGCCGGGGTGGGTGCCCTCCGCGTACGCGGCGTTGCTCACCGCGCGCGAGCCGTCGGCCTCGAAGCCGGTCCAGCCGCTCCACAGGTGGTTGCGGTTGGGGCTGGTGGAGGTGTGGACGGAGGAGTGGTACGCGTCGCAGACGGTGAACGTGTCGGCGAGCTCGTAGTGCAGGGGGATGTCGGAGCGGTCGTAGTACGCCATGGTGGCGGCGGTCTTCGCGGAGACCCAGCCGTCCATCCAGCCCTCGTGCCAGGCCTTGGCGCCGCCGTTCCAGGAGTGGTCGAGGTCCCCGATGTACTGGAGGTCCTTCTTCTGCGTCTCGGCGGCGCCGCGCACCGGGAACGGCAGCACGGTGCGGCCGAGCGGGCCCGGCTGCTCGAAGACGGGCTTGCCGGTGGGGAGTTCGATGGCGTTGCGGTCCCCGAAGCCGCGGACACCGCGCAGCATGCCGAAGTAGTGGTCGAAGGAACGGTTCTCCTGCATCAGGATCACCACGTGCTCCACCGCGTCGAGACCGCCCTCCAGCGGCTCGGCGGCCAGCGCCGTCTGCAGCGAGGGCGGAAGCAGCGAGCCGGCCGCCGCGGCGCCGATGGCGCCCGCCCCGAGCGCGAACATCCGCCTGCGTGAAATCTCCGGTGACAAGCCCGACCTCCCAGTCGAAAGCCAATGGTCAGTGTGTGAGCCATTGGACGGTACGGCCCGGACGGTAGTGAGGGCGAGTGGACTGGAGAAGACCTCGCGACTGCTGTGGAGTGAACGTCCAAGAGGCGCCGCGAAGAGTCCAAGTCACCTGCCGCCCACCGGGTTGTCAGTGGCGGCTGCGACGATGTGTTCATGGAGAACATGACCGCCGCGGACGTCGCGGAGCTCGCCCACACCTACTTCACCTCGCCCGAGGCGCACTTCGGCAAGCCCCCGGCCGAGGTGGCCAGGTACGGCAACATGGGCACCCTGCCCGACCGCAGGGAGACCTTCCGGCGGGTGTACGAGGCGGTGGTGGGCCGGATCGGCGAGCCGACGCTCCTCGGCGGCTCAGCGGACGGCCCCTCGGTGCGCTGGCGTTCGGACGAGCGGCTGGTGCTGCTCGCCGCCGACGGTTTCGCGGTACGGCTCTCGGTGCACGTCACGGACGAGCTGGAGGGCGAGGAGAACCGCACGTTCAAGTGGGGCGGCGCCTGGTCGGCGAACGAGCCGCACGACTTCGACATGCTGCCCTACATATGGCAGTTGGACCGCGAGGGCCCCGGTACCGCCCCGTCCTTCTGGCCCGGCGGACGGCTCGCGGCGTGCTGGGAGCACCTGGAGGAGGCGCTGCGGCTGATGCTGGCGGCCTGGGCCGAGCAGATTCCCGTACAGGTGCCGGGCGACTGGGCGAGCTTCAGCCTCCTGGTCAAGCCGGACGGCAGGCGGCGGCTGCTCGTCTCCCTCCAGGACGACGAGCTGTTCCTGCGCATCGACGACAGGACGGGCGAGGACACCCCGGAGCGGGCGGCCGAGATGAAGGAGCGCGGCTGGCAGGTGCGGACCGCTTACGACTGGGAGGCGACCTTCCCCGAGCCCGACGAGAAGACGGCGGCCGCGGCGGCCCGGCTCATCGTCGCCGAGGTGCGGGCGCGCGGGGCCCAGGAGGTCAAGGACCTGGAGCCGTACGACGTCAGCTGCAACGACCACGGCATCTTCACCCTGCCCGGCCTGGGCGTCGGCCGCGACGGCGACTGGTAGGACGTACGGCGGAGGGGCGGCCGCACCGCGTGGTGCGACCGCCCCTCCGCCCCGACGTCCGTGGAGCCCACGGAGCGGGCGCGGGCCTCAGCCCTCGACGCCCAGGCGCTCCAGGATCAGCTCCTTGACGCGCGCCGCGTCCGCCTGGCCTCGCGTGGCCTTCATGACCGCGCCCACCAGCGCGCCCACGGCCGCGACCTTGCCGCCGCGGATCTTGTCCGCGATGGCCGCGTTGCCCGCGATGGCCTCGTCGACGGCGGCGGTCAGCGCGCCCTCGTCCGAGACGACCTTCAGGCCGCGCTTCTCGACCACGGCGTCCGGGTCGCCCTCGCCGCTCAGCACGCCCTCGATGACCTGGCGGGCCAGCTTGTCGTTGAGGTCGCCCGAGGCGACGAGCGCGGTGACCCGGGCGACCTGCGCCGGGGTGATCGCCAGCTCGTCCAGCGCCTTGCCCTGCTCGTTGGCGTTGCGGGCCAGCTCGCCCATCCACCACTTGCGGGCCTGGTCGGCCGGGGCACCCGCGTCGATCGTGGCGACGATCGGGTCGACCGCCCCCGCGTTGAGGATGGACTGCATGTCGTGCTCGGACACGCCCCACTCCTCGCGGAGCCGGTTGCGCCGGGCGCGGGGCATCTCGGGCAGCGCGGCGCGCAGCTCCTCGACCCACTCGCGGGCCGGGGCGACGGGCACCAGGTCGGGCTCCGGGAAGTACCGGTAGTCCTCGGCGTTGTCCTTGATGCGCCCCGACGTGGTGGAGCCGTCCTCCTCGTGGAAGTGCCGGGTCTCCTGCACGATCGTGCCGCCGCCGTTCAGGACGGCCGCGTGCCGCTGGATCTCGAAGCGGGCGGCGCGCTCGACGGAGCGCAGCGAGTTGACGTTCTTCGTCTCGCTGCGGGTGCCGAACGCCTCCGTCCCGTTCGGGCGGAGCGACAGGTTCACGTCGCAGCGCATCTGGCCCTTGTCCATGCGCGCCTCGGAGACGCCCAGCGACTTGATGACCTCGCGCAGCTCGGCGACGTACGCCTTGGCGACCTCGGGGGCCCGCTCGCCCGCGCCCTCGATGGGCTTGGTGACGATCTCGATGAGCGGGATGCCCGCGCGGTTGTAGTCGAGCAGGGAGTGCGAGGCGCCGTGGATGCGGCCGGTGGCACCGCCGACGTGCGTCGACTTGCCGGTGTCCTCCTCCATGTGGGCGCGCTCGATCTCCACGCGGAAGACCTCGCCGTCCTCCAGCTGGACGTCCAGGTAGCCGTTGAAGGCGATCGGCTCGTCGTACTGCGAGGTCTGGAAGTTCTTCGGCATGTCCGGATAGAAGTAGTTCTTCCGGGCGAAGCGGCACCACTCGGCGATCTCGCAGTTCAGCGCGAGACCGATCTTGATCGCCGACTCGACGCCGATCGCGTTGACGACCGGGAGCGAGCCGGGCAGGCCGAGGCAGGTGGGGCAGGTCTGCGAGTTGGGCTCGGCGCCCAGCTCGGTCGAACAGCCGCAGAACATCTTGGTCTTGGTGCCGAGTTCGACATGGACCTCAAGGCCCATGACGGGGTCGTACGCCGCGAGGGCGTCCTCGTACGACACCAGTTCAGTGACGGTCACGGTGAAACTTTCCCTCTCAGCCGAACAGGACGTCGTCGTCCCCGATGCGCTTGAGCTCGCGCAGCAGGATGGCGACACCGGTGGCGATGGCGGCGGCGGAGACGACGGCGTCCAGCAGCTTCAGCGTGTCGTGCTCGCTGCGGGCCTTCTTGGCCTGCTTCAGCACGCTGATCGCACCGAACGCGGTGGTGCCGATGGACAGGTACGTACCGGTCTTGGACTTCTTGAAGCCCTTGGCCTTGGTCAGTGCACTCACAGCGACGGAGCCTCCTCCAGCAGCGGGTGACCCCACTTTTCCACGAAGGCGGCCTCGACGGCCGCGCCCACCTTGTAAAGGCGGTCGTCCTTCATGACGGGGGCGATGATCTGCAGACCGACCGGCAGGCCGTCCTCGGGCGCGAGGCCGCAGGGCAGCGACATGGCGGCGTTGCCCGCCATGTTGGTCGGGATGGTGCACAGGTCGGCGAGGTACATCGCCATCGGGTCGTCGGCGCGCTCGCCGATCGGGAAGGCGGTGGTGGGCGTGGTCGGCGAGACGATCACGTCGACCTGCTCGAACGCCTTGTCGAAGTCCTGCTTGATGAGCGTGCGGACCTTCTGGGCGCTGCCGTAGTACGCGTCGTAGTAGCCGGAGCTCAGCGCGTACGTGCCGAGGATGACGCGGCGCTTGACCTCGTCGCCGAAGCCCGCCTCGCGGGTGAGCGCGGTGACGTCCTCGGCGGACTTCGTGCCGTCGTCGCCGACCCGCAGGCCGTAGCGCATGGCGTCGAAGCGCGCGAGGTTGCTGGAGCACTCGCTCGGCGCGATCAGGTAGTACGCGGAGAGCGCCAGGTCGAAGGACGGGCAGTCCAGCTCGACGATCGTGGCCCCGAGGGACTTCAGCAGCTCGACGGACTCGTTGAACCGCTGGACGACGCCCGCCTGGTAGCCCTCGCCCGAGAACTGCTTGACGACGCCGACGCGCATGCCCTCGACCGAGCCGTTGCGGGCGGCCTCGACGACCGGCGGGACCGGGGCGTCGATGGAGGTCGAGTCGAGCGGGTCGTGCCCGGCGATGACCTCGTGGAGCAGCGCCGCGTCCAGGACCGTACGGGCGCAGGGCCCGCCCTGGTCCAGGGAGGACGAGAAGGCGACCATGCCGTAGCGGGAGACCGCGCCGTACGTCGGCTTGACGCCGACCGTGCCGGTGACGGCGGCGGGCTGGCGGATCGAGCCGCCGGTGTCCGTGCCGATGGCGAGCGGGGCCTCGTACGCGGCGAGCGCGGCGGACGAGCCGCCGCCGGAGCCGCCGGGGATGCGGGTCAGGTCCCAGGGGTTGCCGGTGGGCCCGTACGCGCTGTTCTCCGTCGAGGACCCCATGGCGAACTCGTCCATGTTGGTCTTGCCGAGGATGACGACGTCGGCGGCCTTCAGCCGCTTGGTGAGCGTCGCGTCGTACGGCGGGATCCAGCCTTCGAGGATCTTGGAGCCGACGGTGGTCGGGATGCCCTCGGTGGTGAAGATGTCCTTCAGTGCGAGGGGCACGCCCGCGAGGGGGCCGAGCTTCTCGCCCCTGGCGCGCTTCTCGTCCACGGCGCGGGCCTGGGCGAGGGCGCCCTCGCGGTCGACGTGCAGGAAGGCGTTGACCTTCTCGTCGACCGCGTCGATCCGGGCCAGGTGGGCCTCGGTGACCTCGACCGCGGTGAGCTCGCCCGAAGCGATCTTCGCGGCGGTCTCGGCGGCGGTGAGCTTGATGATGTTGCTGTCCGTCATGGTGGTTAGTCCTCCCCCAGGATCTGCGGCACCTTGAAACGCTGCTGCTCCTGGGCCGGGGCGCCGGAGAGCGCCTGCTCGGGGGTGAGCGACGGACGGACCTCGTCCGCGCGCATGACATTGGTCAGCGGCAGCGGGTGGGAGGTCGGGGGCACGTCTTGGTCGGCGACCTCGGAGACGCGGGCGACCGCGCCGATGATGTCGTCCAGCTGTCCGGCGAAGTGGTCGAGCTCTTCGTCCTTCAGCTCCAGACGCGCCAGCCGGGCGAGGTGGGCGACCTCCTCGCGCGTAATGCCAGGCATGCGGATCCTCACGGGGTGCGTGTGTGGTTTGCGCCCAATCCTATGGGGCGCGGCCCCGTGCCCGTGAAACGGTTTCGCGGCGGAGCGGTGGTGCGGGTCCGCCGCGCGGGGCGTTCCCCCGCCCCGCCCCTTCCCGAAACCCTCCGGGGGCCCTGCGGGGCGGGTGGGTACGCGCGGCGTGTGTCCCGCCCTCGCGCAGTTCCCCGCACCCCTGAAAGGGGCGGGGTGGGGTGCGGCCCGCCGCAGGCGAAACGCGCCGCGCCGGGCCGGGCCGCGCCCCGCTAGTTCACCACCGGGCTCGTCGGGCTGCCGGCCTCCGTGGTGTCGCCCGCGCCCGCCTCGGCCGCCGCCTCCGCCGCCAGCTCAGCGGGGCGCCGCCAGCCCCGCGAGCCGCGCGCCCGCAGCCACGCGGTCGTCTCGCTGGGCGGCATCGCCGCGGCGACCAGCCAGCCCTGGACGGCGTCGCACCCCAGGTCCCGCAGCCGCTCCCAGGTCTCGTCGTCCTCGACGCCCTCCGCGACGACCAGGAGGCCCAGCGAGTGCGCCAGGTCCACCGTGCACCGCACGATCTCCGCGTCCTCGGTGTCCACCGCGAGCCGTGCCACGAACGAGCGGTCGATCTTCAGCTCGCTGACGGGCAGGCGGCGCAGGTGGACCAGCGAGGAGTACCCCGTGCCGAAGTCGTCGAGGGACATCTTCACGCCGTGCCCGGTCAGCCCGGCCAGCGTGTCCGCGGCCCGCTGCGGGTCCTCCAGGAGCACGTGTTCCGTTATCTCCAGCTGGAGCGCCCCCGCGGGGACCCCGTGCCGGGCGAGCCGCGCGGCGACGGCGCCCGCGAAGCCGGGGGTGTGCACGTCGCGCGGCGAGACGTTCACCGCGACCGGCGTGTTCAGGCCCTGCGCCCGCCACCGCGCGACCTGCGCGAGCGCGGTCTCCAGCACGTACTCCGTGAGGTGCGGCATCAGCCCGGACGACTCGGCGATCGCGATGAACTCGTCGGGAGGGACCCGCCCGCGCTCCGGGTGCACCCAGCGCACCAGCGCTTCCAGCCCCGCGACCTGCCCGTCGAAGCGGACCTTGGGCTGGTAGTGCAGCTCCACCTCGCCCGCGTCCAGCGCGCGCCGCAGGTCGCCGAGCAGCCCGAGCCTGTCCGGCGTGTTGGAGTCGCGCTTCGACTCGTACACCTCCACGCCCGTGCGGTCCCGCTTCGCCTGGTACATCGCCACGTCCGCGCGGCGCAGCAGCCCTTCGGCGTCCAGCGCGTGGTCGGGAGAGACGGCGACGCCCGCACTGGCTTCCAGTACGAGCGTCAGTCCGTCCAGGTCGAGCGGCGAGGACAGTTCGGCGACCAGGTGCCTGGCGACGCGCTGCGCGCTCGTCGTGGAGTCGGCCGTCGGCAGCAGCACCGCGAACTCGTCGCCGCCGAGCCGGGCCGCCTCCGCCCCGCGCGGCAGCGCGAGCCGCAGCCGGTCGGCGATCTGGAGCAGCAGCCGGTCGCCCGCCAGATGGCCGAGCGTGTCGTTGACCGAGCGGAACCGGTCGAGGTCGATCAGGACGAGGGCGGATCTGGCGCCGACGCTCTCCGCGTCCTCCAGCGCCGTCCAGGTGCGCTCCAGGAGCCACTGGCGGTTGGGGAGCCCGGTCAGCGGGTCGCGCAGCTGCTCCTCGGCCCTGGCCCTGGCGATCCAGAGCGTGGAGTCGAGGGCGATCAGCGGAACGGCGAAGAGCGGCAGCAGGACCGGCAGGGCGACGGCGACCACGCAGATCAGCGGGGCGATGCCGAGCAGCGCGACGGCGACCAGGCCCTGCCGCAGCAGCGCCGTGCGGGCGACGGTCGGCAGCCCGCCGCCAGGCGAGAAGAACGCGTACCACAGGAGCAGACGGGTGGTGACGAGGTACGCCCCCGCCACCAGGACCACCTCGGGGAGCGCCCCGAAGTCCCAGTCGAGCGGCGACCAGGACTCCTCTACGGTCGGCACGTCCCCGAAGGCGGCGAGGACCAGGGCTCCGGCGCCGATGCCGAGGATGTCGACCGCGCCGTGCAGGACGCCCTGCCCCCAGCGGTGTCTGCGGGCCACTCCGACGAGCACCACCACGACGAGGCTGACGAGCCCGGCGGGGACCCAGCCGTACAGGAGGAGCACGGAGAGAGTGAGGGCGGCACCCGAGCCGGTGCCGCCCCACCACCGGTCGCGGCCCAGCGCGACCAGGTGTCCCACGATGAGCCCCGTGAGCACGGCGAAGGACCAGCCGGGCGTGCCGTCGGGGAAGAGCGCGTGGCCGCCTCGGACCGCCTGGCAGAAGCCCACGGCGAGGACGACGGTCGCGATGGCCACGACGGCGGCCGCGAGCTTCGGGGCGAGGCCCGCGAAACCGCGCAGCCGCGCGACCGGGGATGCGCTCTCGGTCGGATTCATTCCCGTCCCTCTCACAGCCGGCGGTGCCGATGCCACGCGACGGCACGATGACGTGCCGCCACGAAATCCCTTCCCCAAGCTCTCCACGAGCAGGGGAGACCCCATTCGCAGCTGTGCTCGGCAGGCGCACACCTCAACAGTAGGCCGCAGAAGGCTCTGACGGGCAGCGCTCTACAGCTCTTGCCCGAATGCGACCCGGCCACCCTTATCCATCTGGTATGCGCTGAACGGGTGGCCCAAGTCGGCCGGTCCTGTGCGTTCGTGGGCCTACTCCTCGATGGGTACCGCCGCCTCCCGAGCCGCGTCGGGTCCCTGTTCCAGCAGGACCGCGAAGCCGTCCTCGTCCAGAACTGGAACCTTCAGCTGCATCGCCTTGTCGTACTTGGAACCCGGGTTGTCCCCGACCACGACGAAGGACGTCTTCTTCGAAACGGAACCCGTCACCTTGGCTCCGCGGCTCTGCAACGCCTCTTTCGCGCCATCCCGGGTGTGCGCCACGAGGGTGCCGGTGACGACCACGGTGAGGCCTTCGAGGGGGCGCGGCCCCTCGTCCTCGCCCGAGCCCTCCTCCTCCATCCGGACCCCGGCGGCGCGCCACTTGCGCAGGATCTCGCGGTGCCACTCCTCGTCGAACCACTGCTTGAGCGAGGCGGCGATGGTGGGCCCCACGCCCTCGACGGCGGCCAACTCCTCTTCCGTGGCCTGCTCGATGCGGTCGATCGAGCGGAACTCCCTGGCCAGCGCCTCGGCCGCGACGGGGCCCACGTGGCGGATGGACAGGCCGGTGATGATCCGGGCCAGCGGGCGCTCCTTGGCCGCCGCGATGTTCTCCAGCATCGACAGGGCGTTCTTGCGGGGCTCGCCCTCCTTGTTGGCGAAGACCGTGGCGATCTTCTCCTCGCCGGTCTCGGGGTCGCGCTTGGGCAGGCCGCTGTCCTGGTCCAGGACGTACGCCTTGATGGGCAGCAGCTGCTCGATGGTGAGGTCGAAGAGGTCGCCCTCGTCGACGAGCGGCGGGTCGGCGGGCTCCAGCGGCTTGGTGAGCGCGGCGGCCGCCACGTACCCGAAGTTCTCGATGTCGAGCGACTTGCGGCCCGCCAGATAGAAGAGACGTTCCCTCAACTGGGCAGGGCACGAGCGGGAGTTGGGGCACCTGAGGTCGATGTCGCCGTCCTTCATCGGACGCAGCGCGGTACCGCACTCGGGGCACTCGGCGGGCATCACGAACTCCCGCTCGGTGCCGTCGCGCAGGTCGGCGACGGGGCCCAGGATCTCGGGGATCACGTCCCCGGCCTTCCTGAGCACGACCGTGTCCCCGATGAGGACGCCCTTGGCCTTCACCACGTCCTGGTTGTGCAGGGTCGCGAACTCGACCTCGGAGCCCGCGACCGTGACCGGCTCGACCTGGGCGTACGGCGTGACGCGGCCCGTGCGGCCCACGCCGACGCGGATGTTGACCAGCTTGGTGTTGACCTCCTCGGGCGCGTACTTCCAGGCGATGGCCCAGCGCGGGGCGCGCGAGGTGGAGCCCAGGCGGCCCTGGAGCGGGATCTCGTCGAGCTTGACGACCACTCCGTCGATCTCGTGCTGCACCGAGTGGCGGTTCTCGCCGTAGTACGCGATGAAGTCGCGCACGCCGTCCAGGGAGTCCACGACCCTGTTGTTCGCGGACGTCGGCAGGCCCCACCCGCGGAGCAGGTCGTAGGCGTGCGAGAGACAGTCGATGTCGAAGCCCTCGCGGGCGCCGATGCCGTGCACCACCATGTGCAGCGGGCGGGTCGCCGTGACCTTCGGGTCCTTCTGGCGGAGCGAGCCCGCCGCCGCGTTGCGCGGGTTGGCGAACGGCTTGTCGCCCGCCTCGATCAGCCGGGCGTTGAGCTCCTGGAACTTCTCCATCGGGAAGTAGACCTCGCCGCGGATCTCCACGAGGTCGGGGATCCGCTCGCCCTCCAGGCGGTCGGGGACGTCGGCGATGGTGCGGACGTTGGGCGTGATGTCCTCGCCGGTGCGGCCGTCCCCGCGCGTCGCGGCGCGGGTCAGCCGCCCCTTCTCGTACGTGAGGTTGACGGCGAGGCCGTCGACCTTCAGCTCGCACAGCAGGTGGTAGTCGTCGGTGTTGACGTCCTTGGCGACGCGCTCGGCCCAGGCCGTCAGCTCCTCGTCGTCGAAGGCGTTGTCCAGCGACAGCATCCGCTCGCGGTGCTCGACGGCGGTGAACTCCGTCTCGTACGCCCCCGCGACCTTCTGGGTCGGCGAGTCGGGCGTGCGCAGCGCGGGGTACTCCTCCTCCAGTGCCTCCAGCGAGCGCAGCAGCTTGTCGAAGTCGCCGTCGCTGATGACCGGCTGGTCCTTCACGTAGTACCGGAAGCGGTGCTCCTCGACCTGCTCGGCAATCTGCGCGTGCTGCTCCCGCACGTCCGCGGGCAGTGCCGCCTGCTGTTCGCCAGCCACCGTTTTCGTCCTCCCGTTGGGCTCGGGGCCCCGTTACTCAGGGTTGTCTGCGAGCGATCTCGCGGCGCGGGCGCAGTGGGCGAGGGCCGCGCGCGCGTGTCCGGGCGATGCCCCGGCCAGCCCGCACGACGGGGTGATCACCACGGACTCCGCGAGGGTCCCCGGATTCAGCCCCAGCCTGCGCCACAGCGTCCTGACACCCATGACGCTACTAGCCGGGTCTGACAATCCGGCGTCAGTGGACGGCACGACGCCGGTGAAGAGCTTCGTGCCGCCCTCCACCGCTTCACCGATCGCCTCCTCGTCACGCTCGGTCAACAGCCCGAAGTCGAAGGACAGGCCGGCGGCCCCCGCCCTGCGCAGCAGCGCGAACGGCACGTCGGGCGCGCACGAGTGCACGATCGCCGGCTCGTCGCCGGTCACCGCGATCACGTCCCGCAGCGCGCTCTCGACCACCTGGCGGTCGACGGCCCTGTAGGTCCTGTACCCACTGGCGCTCTTGATCTGTCCGCGCAGCACGGCCGTGAGCGAGGGCTCGTCGAGCTGGAGCACCACCCGGGCGCCCGGCACCCTGCGCCGCACCGCCGCGAGGTGCCCGCGCAGCCCCTCGGCGAGCGAGGCCGCGAGGTCGCGGCAGGCCCCGGCGTCGGCGAGCAGCGCCTCGCCGCCGCGCAGCTCCAGGGCGGCGGCCAGGGTCCAGGGGCCGACGGCCTGGACCTTGAGCGGGCCCTCGTACCCCTGGGTGAACTCCTCCAGCGCGTCGAGGTCCTCCCCCAGCCAGGACCTGGCCCTGCGGGTGTCGCGGCCCGGCCGGTCGCTGACCCGCCAGCCGCTGGGCTCGACGTGGGCGTACATCTCCACGAGCAGCCCGATGGTCCGGCCGATCATGTCGGCGCCGGGCCCGCGCGCGGGCAGCTCCGCGAGGTAAGGGAAGGGGGCGTCGTCGAACGAGCCCGTGACGGTCCTGGCGGCCTCGCGGGCGTCGCCGCCGGGCATCGACCCGACGCCGGTCGCCGGGCCCCAGGGGAAGGCGCCCTCGGCCGCTGCGGTCACCGCGCTCACCGGCCCGGCCGCACGGTCAGGTCGTTGACCTCGGCGTCGCGCGGCAGGTCGATGGCCATCAGGATCGTCGTCGCGACGGACTCCGGGTCGATGAAGCGCGCCGGGTCGTACTCCTTGCCCTCCTGGGCGTGCACCTTGGCCTGCATGGGGCTGGCGGTGCGGCCCGGGTAGACGGTGGTGACGCGCACGCCGTGCTCGTGCTCCTCGTGGCGCAGCGAGTCGGCGAGCGCCTTCAGGCCGTGCTTGGAGGCGGCGTACGCGCTCCAGCCCGCGTGCGCGTTCAGCCCCGCGCCGGAGTTGACGAACAGCACGTGGCCGCGGGTGAGGCGGAGCTGGTGGATGAAGTGCCTGGTCAGTTCGGCGGGGGCGAGGAGGTTGGTGTTGAGCTGTTCGCGCCAGGTCCTGGGGGTGAGGTCGGCGACCGGAGCGAGGTCCACGACGCCCGCGACGTGCAGCAGCGAGTCGACGCGGTCGGGCAGCGACTGGTGGCCGAACGCCCAGGAGATGCGGTCCGGGTCGGCCAGGTCGGCGACGAGGGTGCGGGCGCCGGGGTGGGCGGCCGCGAGCTCCTTGGCGCGCCCGGCGTCGCGGGCCAGCAGCACGAGGTCGTCGCCCCGCTCGTGCAGCCGGCGCGCGACGGCCGCGCCGATCCCGGACCCGGCACCAGTGATCACATGTGTAGCCATGGGGACCATGCTCGCATCAGCGCACCCCGTGGGACTCCTCCAGGTGGGCAAGGGCCGCGACGCCGTCCTCCGCGAAGAACACCAGGTCGGTGAGGGGTATCGGCAGGAAGCCCTCCTCCTCCATGCGCTGGAACTGGAGCTTGAGCCCGTCGTAGAACCCCGCGGTGTTGAGCAGCACCACCGGCTTGGTGTGCTTGGCGTGCTTCTTCAGCTCCAGCACCTCGGTCGCCTCGTCGAGCGTGCCGGTCCCGCCGACCATGACGACGATCGCGTCGGACTTCTCCAGGAGCAGCGCCTTGCGCTCCGCGAGGTCCCCGGCGATCACCATCTCGTCGACGCCGGGCCTGGCCCTGTCGGCGAGGAAGTCCACCGAGACGCCGACGAGCCTGCCGCCCGCGGCCTCGACGCCGTCCGCGACGACCTTCATCAGGCCGACGTCGGAGCCGCCCCACACCAGGGTGTGCCCGCCCTTGCCGATGAGCTCGGCGAATTCGCGGGCGGGGCGGACGTAGCGCTCGTCGAGGTCGGCGGCGGAGAGGAAGACGCAGATGTTCATGCGTCCACGGTAGGGGCCGGGTGTGACAAGCGGCCGGGCGGGCCCCTTCGTACCCCCTCCCACCTGCGGCGCGAAAGTATTTTCCGGCCGAACGATGAGTTCTGCGGCGGCACGCGGTCTGCCCTCACATGGAGAAGACCCTCTCGCAAGACGGCACGCCCATCGCCTTTCGGCGGCAGGGCGCGGGCCCCTCGGTGGTGCTGGTGACCGGCGCCCTGTCCACGGCCGCCACGGACGACGCCCTGGCCGCGCTCCTCGCGCCGCGCTTCACGGTGTTCCGCTACGACCGGCGGGGCCGCGGCTCCAGCGGTGACACCGCGCCCTACGCGGTGGAGCGCGAGGTCGAGGACCTGGCGGCGGTTCTCGCCCAGGCGGGCGGGCGGGCCGGTGTGTACGGCATGTCGTCGGGCGCCGCGCTGGTCCTGAGGGCGGTCGCCGCCGGGCTGCCCGTCGACCGCGTCGCGGTGTACGAGCCGCCGTACGACCTGGACCCGGCGAGCCGGGCCGCGGCCGCCCCCGACCGGGCGCGGCTGCGCGAGCTGGTCGCGGCGGGCGACCGGACGGGCGCGCTGGAGCTGTTCCTGACGGGCACGGGCATGCCGCCCGAGATGCTCGACCAGATGCGGCGCGCCCCGATGTGGCCGGGGCTTCAGGCGCTGGCGCCCACCCTGGCGTACGACTACGCGGTGATGGGCGACGGAGAGCCCCCGCTGGCCGGTCTCGCGGCCGTCGCCAGGCGCACCCTGGTGATCAGCGGCGGCGCGAGCCCCGAGTGGATGCGCTCGGCGGCGCGCGCGGTCGCCGACGCGGTGCCCAGGGCCCGCCACCGCACGCTGACCGGCCAGACCCACGAGGTGGCCCCGCAGGTCCTGGCCCCGGTCCTCACGGACTTCTTCGCGGGCACCGAGGCGCCGCTGCTGGGCCTCGCGGGCTAGGCGGTGGCGCCCGCCGTGCTGCGCCGCTCGGTGGTGGCGATCGTCGCCGAGCCGACCACGCGCGTGCCGTCGTACAGCACGATGGCCTGGCCCGGTGCCACGCCGCGGACCGCCTCGGTGAACGCGACGTGCAGCGTGCCGTCGCGCAGTTCCGCGCTCACCTCCGTCTCGCCGCCGTGCGCGCGCAGCTGCGCGGTGTACGTGCCGGGGCCCTCGGGCGGGGTGCCGCACCAGCGCGGCTTGATCGCGGTCAGGGCCGTGACGTCCAGCGCCTCGACGGGGCCGACGGTGACGGTGTTGTTCACGGGAGAGATGTCCAGGACGTAGCGCGGCTTGCCGTCCGGGGCCGGGTGGCCGATGCGCAGGCCCTTGCGCTGGCCGATCGTGTAGCCGTACGCGCCCTCGTGCGTGCCGAGCCTGTTGCCCGCCTCGTCGACGATGTCGCCCTCCGCCTTGCCCAGGCGGTTCGCGAGGAAGCCCTGGGTGTCGCCGTCGGCGATGAAGCAGATGTCGTGGCTGTCGGGCTTCTTGGCGACGGCCAGACCGCGCCGCTCGGCCTCCGCGCGGATCTCGTCCTTGGTGGTGAGGGTGTCGCCGAGCGGGAACATCGCGTGGGCCAGCTGCTTCTCGTCCAGCACGCCGAGCACGTACGACTGGTCCTTGGCCATGTCGGAGGCGCGGTGCAGCTCGCGGGTGCCGTCCTCGGCCCGTACGACCGTCGCGTAGTGGCCGGTGCAGACCGCGTCGAAGCCCAGCGCCAGCGCCTTGTCGAGCAGCGCGGCGAACTTGATCTTCTCGTTGCAGCGCAGGCACGGGTTGGGCGTGCGGCCCGCCTCGTACTCCGCGACGAAGTCCTCCACCACGTCCTCGCGGAACCGCTCGGCGAGGTCCCAGACGTAGAACGGGATGCCGATGACGTCGGCCGCGCGGCGGGCGTCGCGGGAGTCCTCGATGGTGCAACAGCCCCGGGCGCCCGTGCGGAAGGACTGCGGGTTCGCGGAGAGCGCGAGGTGCACGCCGGTGACGTCGTGGCCCGCTTCGGCCGCGCGGGCGGCCGCGACGGCGGAGTCCACGCCGCCGGACATGGCGGCCAGGACCCGGAGGGGACGGGGGTGCGGACGCTGGGGGGTGCCCTGAGGAGTCTGAGTCATAGCCCTTCCAGGGTACGGGGCGCCGGGAACCGAATGCCCGTGAGTACGCGTTGACGGTCGCATGGGGGAGAAACGGGATCCTCGGATCACCCGCCGGGCGCTGCTCGTCGGCGGAGCGGCGGCGGCCGCCGGCACGGCGCTGCTCGCGCGCGAGCAGATCGGCGACGCCTGGTGGCGGCTGCCCGGGGTGACCAGGCCCCGCAAGGAGGGCGAGCTTGACCACGCGGGCGCGCGGTGGAGGGCGGCGTCGAACGCGAACCTGCGGCGGGCGGACAGGCCGGACGACTACGAGATCGACCGGGTGGTCGTCCACGTCACGCAGGGCAGCTACGACTCGGCGGTACGGGCGTTCAGGGACCCGGGGCACGGCGCGGCGACGCACTACATCGTGACGCAGGCCGGGACGGTGACCCAGCTGATCCGCGAGCTGGACGTGGCGTTCCACGCGGGCAACCGGAAGTACAACGAACGCAGCGTCGGCATCGAGCACGAGGGGTTCGTGGACCGGCCGCGGGACTTCACGGGCGCGATGTACGCGGCCTCCGCGCGGCTGACCGCCGACATCTGCCGCAGGTACGGCATGCCGGCGGACCGGGAGCACGTCATCGGGCACTCCGAGGTGCCGGGGGCCGACCACACGGACCCGGGGCCGCACTGGGACTGGGACCGGTACCTGAAGCTGGTGCGGGCGGCGCTGGCGGCGCCGGAGCCGTCCCCGACGCCCTCGGGGGCCCGCGCTAGCTGAGCCCCGCCGTCCTGGCCCGCTCCACCGCCGGGCCGATCGCCGCGGCGACGGCCGCCACGTCGGCCTTGGTCGAGGTGTGCCCCAGCGAGAAGCGCAGGGTGCCGCGCGCCAGGTCCGGGTCGGTGCCCGCGGCGAGCAGGACGTGGCTGGGCTGGGCGACGCCCGCCGTGCAGGCCGAGCCCGTCGAGCACTCGATGCCCTGCGCGTCCAGCAGCAGGAGCAGCGAGTCGCCCTCGCAGCCGGGGAACGAGAAGTGGGCGTTGGCGGGGAGGCGGTCCACGGGGTCGCCGCCGAGCACCGCGTCCGGCACCGCGGCCCGTACGACCGCGATCAGCTCGTCGCGCAGACCGCCGATGTCGCGGGCGAAGTCCTCGCGGCGCTCGGCGGCGAGGTGCCCGGCCACCGCGAACGCGGCGATCGCGGGGACGTCGAGGGTGCCGGAGCGCACGTGCCGCTCCTGGCCGCCGCCGTGCAGCACGGGCACGGGGCTGTACTCGCGGCCCAGCAGCAGCGCGCCGATCCCGTAGGGGCCGCCGACTTTGTGGCCGGAAACCGTCATCGCGGCGAGGCCGGAGGCCGCGAAGTCGACCTCCAGCTGGCCGTACGCCTGTACCGCGTCGGCGTGCAGCGGCACGTCGAACTCGGCCGCCGCTTCGGCCAGTTCCCGTACGGGCATGACCGTGCCGATCTCGTTGTTCGCCCACATGACCGTGGCGAGCGCGACCGTGTCGGGGTCGCGGGCGATCGCCTCGCGGAGCGCTTCGGGGTGCACGCGCCCGTGGGAGTCGACGGGCAGGTACTCGACCTCGGCGCCCTCGTGCTCGCCGAGCCAGTCGACCGCGTCGAGCACCGCGTGGTGCTCGACGGGGCTGGCCAGGACGCGGACGCGGCGCGGGTCGGCGTCCCTGCGGGCCCAGTACAGGCCCTTCACGGCGAGGTTGTCGGCCTCCGTGCCGCCGGAGGTGAACACCACCTCGCTGGGCCGGGCGCCGAGGGAGGCGGCCAGCGTCTCGCGGGACTCCTCGACCGTACGGCGGGCCCTGCGGCCGGCGGCGTGCAACGAGGACGCGTTCCCGGTGACGGCGAGCTGGGCGGTCAACGCCTGGGCCGCCTCCGGGAGGATCGGGGTGGTCGCGGCGTGGTCGAGGTAAGCCATGGTGGGCACGATTCTACGAGCCGGTGGGGCGGACCGGAGCGGGCGGCCCGGCCGCAGGCCGTTATCAGCCGGGGCGGGGCGCGGCGGCGTCCGGGTGCGGCCCCGCGTCCTTCGCGTACAGCGCGGTGACCGAGGCGGCCGCGCGGGCGATCTCGCGGCGGGCCTCCGGGGGCGCGACGACCTCCAGGCCTTCGCCGAGGGCGAGGAGCGAGCGCACGCCCTGGACGGTGGGGAAGGCGAGTTCGGCCTCCTGCCAGGCGGGGTCGTCGCCGGTCGGCTCGGGCGGGCCGGTGAGCTGGGGCGCGTAGATCCGCATCAGCAGGTCCACGCGGGAGGTGTGCACCCTGACGCGGACGCGGACGCCCGTCGGGCGGTCCTCGACCTGCCGCCGCAGCACCTCCCAGACGTCGGCCAGCTCCACGCCCGGCCTGCGGCGCACCGGGTCGCCGGTCGTCCCGGCGCGCTGGACGCGGTCGGCGCGGAAGAGGCGGGGGGTGCGGCGGCGGTCCGCGACGAGGTACCAGACGCCCGCCTTCACGACGAGGCCGTACGGGTCGACGGTGTACGTCCTCGGGGCCCCCGCCCCGCTGTGCCGGTAGCGCAGGCGCAGGCGGCGGTCGGTGAGGACGGCGTCCTGGAGTTCCGCGACGTCCACGGCGGGCGGCGGGGTCTTCGGGGCGCGCATCCAGCGCACCGGGTCGACCAGGATCCGGCGGCTGGTCTGCTCGGCGGCGGGGCGGTGCGGGGCGGGCAGCGCGGCCATCACCTTGCGGAGCGCGGAGCCCAGCGCCTCGTCCAGGCCGAGGGCGGCGTGGGTGCCCTCGGCGGCGAGGACGAAGAGGGCGCGGGCCTCGTCGGCGGTCAGGCCGGTGACGTCGGTGCGGAAGCCGGGGAGCAGGGAGATGCCGCCGTGCCGGCCGCGTTCGGCGTAGACGGGGACGCCCGCGGCGGAGAGTGCCTCGACGTCCCGGTAGATGGTGCGGACCGAGACTTCCAGGCGGGTGGCGAGGTCGGGGGCGGGGAGGCGGTGGTGGGTCTGGAGGAGCAGGAGGATGGAGAGCAGCCGGTCGGACTTCACGCCCCCAGGATGGCGTGCCTCCTCCTGGGACCGTCGGCCCGGGGCGTGCCCCGCTCTCGTGCGGTTCCCCCGCCCGCCGCGGGCGCGACGGCGCCCCCTAGCGCGGCGCCCTCGCCAGTTGCCTGGACTGGGCCACCAGGCGGTCCGTGCTGTCCCAGACCTCCGCGTCCTCCTCCAGGAACCCGCCCGCCAGGTTCCGCGTCGTGATCGCGACCCGCAGGGGGCCGGGAGCCGGGCGGCAGCGGACGTGCGTGGTCAGTTCGACCGTCGGCGTCCAGCCCTTCAGGCCCAGCTCGAAGCTGGTCGGCGGCAGCGCGTCCACCGTCAGCAGCAGGGACAGCGCGTCCGCGTCGCGCCCGTCCGCGAGGCCGAACCAGCCCCGCATCTCCCCCCTGCCGGACGGCGCGCCGACCGCCCAGCCGACCGTCGCCGGGTCCAGCTTGATGTTCAGGCGGTCGGTGATCGCCGACGAGCCGGGGATCGCCGCGGGCGCGGGCCCGTCCGCGGCGCCCAGGCACTGCTCGTACGGCGGGATCGCCGGCGGCAGGGCCGTCGTGCGGACCTCGTCCGTGAGCGCGTCCAGGTCGCCGTACGTCGCGAGCACCCGTATCCGCTCGACCTCGGTGCCGTCCTCCTCGTACTGGAGGAGCGACGCCTGCCCGGTCGAGACGGTCCGCCCGCTGCGCACGGTCTGGGTACGGATCACCGCGGGGCCCGGCACGGACGCCGTGAGGTAGTGCGCCGAGACCGAGAACGGATCGGCGTGCGGCAGCGCGTCGCCGAGCGCCCGCCCCAGCACCGCCAGCAGGTACCCGCCGTTCACGGCGTGGATGATCGTCCAGCCCGCCGAGAGCTCCGCGTCGTACACGCCCGGCTCGCCGGGGCGGGGGACGACCGCGGTGTCCCGGTCGAACTCGCTGTTGCCGATGGTTGCCTGTGTCGCCTGAGCCATGCGGGCACCGTACCCGAACGGGGTTACTGAGCGGTAGCTTCTTCGGTCTCCGACCTCGCCGACTTCCGGTTCCAGGCGCGCGGCGCCCGCCAGTGGAAGTGCATCGCGAGCAGCCGCAGCACGAACGCGGTGACCACCGCGAGCCCGCTGGTGAAGGCGTTCACCACGTCGAAGCGGATGAACAGCACCACCATCGCCGAGCCGACGATCGCCGGCACCGCGTACAGGTCGCGGTCCCAGCGCAGCAGCGAGGGCACCTCGTTCGCGAGGACGTCGCGCAGCACGCCGCCGCCGACCGCCGTCGCCAGGCCCAGCGTCGCCGACGCGGTGAGGCCGAGCCCGTAGTCGTACGCCTTGGTGGTGCCGGTCACGCAGAAGAGCCCGAGGCCAGCCGCGTCGAACACGTTGACCGCGTGCTGCGTCCGCTCCACCTCGGGGTGGAGGAAGAAGACGAGCACGGTGGCGAAGAGCGGGGTGATGAAGTAGCCGAGGTCCGTGAAGGCCGCGGGCGGCACCGCCCCGATGATCAGGTCGCGGAAGAGCCCCCCGCCCAGCGCCGTGACCTCTGCGAGTACCGCGATGCCGAAGACGTCGAAGTTCTTGCGTACGGCGAGCAGAGCACCGGAGATCGCGAAGACGAAGATCCCGATGAGGTCGAGCGCATGCTGGACGGAGGGCGTGAACAATTCATGGAGCACCGGACGATTGTGCCGGGTCTACTCCTTGGTGAGGTCCTTCCGGGTACCGCTGCCGCCGGAGTCCCCCTCGGCGGAGGAGTCGTCCGCGGCAGCGGATTCGTCCTCGGTCGAGGCGTCGTCGCCCTCGGCCGGGGTGTCGTCGGACGCTTCCGCCTTCGCGGGTGCCTCCGCGGCCTCGGGCGCCTCCGCCTCCTCGGACACGGACGCGCCGGGCAGCGTCACGATCTCCACCGCTTCCCGCGCCCCGGGCAGCGCCTTGTCGCTCGGCGCCTGGTCCTCGGCGTTCTCGGGGTGGTGGCACGCCACCTGGTGGCCGGTCTTCAGCGCGATCAGCGGCGGCTCCTGCGTCTTGCAGAGCTCCGTCGCCTTCCAGCACCGGGTGTGGAACCGGCAGCCGCTCGGCGGCGAGATCGGCGAGGGCACGTCGCCCTTGAGCAGGATGCGCTCGCTCTTCTGGCCGCGCCGCTTCGGGTCCGGCACCGGCACCGCGGACATCAGCGCCTTGGTGTACGGGTGCATGGGCGACTCGTACAGCGACTTGCGGTCCGCGAGCTCGACGATCTTGCCGAGGTACATGACCGCGATGCGGTCCGAGACGTGCCGGATCACCGAGAGGTCGTGCGCGATGATCACGTACGTGAGGCCCAGCTCGTCCTGGAGGTCGTCCAGCAGGTTGACCACCTGCGCCTGGATCGACACGTCGAGCGCCGAGACCGGCTCGTCCGCGACGACCATCTTCGGGTTCAGGGCGAGCGCGCGGGCGATGCCGATGCGCTGGCGCTGGCCGCCGGAGAACTCGTGCGGATAGCGGTTGTAGTGCTCGGGGTTGAGACCCACGAGCCCCATCAGCCGCTGGACCTCCTGCTTGACCCCGCCCTCGGGCGTGACGCCCTGGAGCCTGAAGGGGGCGCTGACGATCGTGCCGATGGTGTGGCGCGGGTTCAGCGAGGAGTACGGGTCCTGGAAGATCATCTGCACGTCGCGGCGCATCGGCCGCAGCTGCCCCATGGACAGGTGCGTGATGTCCTTCCCCTCGAACTCGACCTTTCCGCCGGTCGGTTCGAGCAGCCGGGTGATCAGCCGGCCCATGGTCGACTTGCCGCAGCCGGACTCGCCCACGACGCCCAGGGTCTCCCCCGCGCGCACGTCGAAGGAGATGCCGTCGACGGCCTTGACCGCGCCGGTCTGCCGCTGGAGCAGGCCCTTGCGGATCGGGAAGTGCTTCGTCAGGTTCTCGACCTTCAGGAGCACCTCCCCGGCGCCCGCCTCGTTGTCGCTGGCAGCCTCGCTCGCGGCCTTGTTCGCGGCTTTGCTCACTGCTTCGGCCTCACTCACAGCTTCGGCGCAATCTCTTCGGTCCAGATCCGGGTCCGCTCCTCGGCCGACATGTGGCACGCCGAGTAGTGGCCGCTGCTGACCTGGGTCAGCTCGGGACGGGTGGTGCGGGTGATGCCGTCCTTGGGGACGTCCGCGTACGGGCAGCGCGGGTTGAAGGCGCAGCCGGACGGGACGTTGATCAGGGACGGCGGCGAGCCCTTGACCGGGATGAGCCGCTCGGAGCCCTCGCGGTCGATGCGCGGCATCGAGGTCAGCAGGCCCCAGGTGTAGGGGTGCTGGGGCTCGTAGAAGACCTTCTCGGCGCTGCCGCGCTCGATGCACCGGCCGCCGTACATCACCAGGATGTCGTCGGCCATCTCGGCGACCACGCCCAGGTCGTGCGTGATCATGATGACCGCGGAGCCGAACTCCTTCTGGAGATCCCTGATCAGGTCGAGGATCTGCGCCTGCACGGTCACGTCGAGCGCGGTGGTCGGCTCGTCGGCGATCAGCAGCTCGGGGTTGTTGACCAGCGCCATCGCGATCATCGCGCGCTGGCGCATGCCGCCGGAGAACTCGTGCGGGTAGGAGTCGACGCGCTTGCCGGGCTCCGGGATGCCGACGCGGTCGAGCATCTCGATCGCACGGGTGCGGGCGACCTTCTTGGTGACCTTGTGGTGGACCCGGTACGCCTCCACGATCTGCGCGCCGACCGTGTAGTACGGGTGCATCGCGGAGAGCGGGTCCTGGAAGATCATGGCCATCTTCTGGCCGCGCAGCGCGCGCACGCGGTCGGCGGAGGCGCCGATCAGCTCCTCGCCGTCCAGCCAGACCTCACCGGAGATGTTGGCGTTCGGCGCGGTGCGGTGCAGGCCGAGGATGCCGAGCGAGGTGACCGACTTGCCGGAGCCCGACTCGCCGACGATGCCGAGCGTCTGGCCCGGCTTGACGTCGAAGCTGACGCCGTCGACCGACTTGACGAGGCCGTCGTCCGTCTTGAAGTGGATGCGCAGGTCGCGTACGGAGAGGAAGGCTTCCTCCGAGCCGGACCCGGACCGCTGCGCGGGCACGGGTTCGCCCACCGCCGCGTCCTTGGCCTTCTTGGAAACCTCGCTCACGAGTACCTCACCCTGGGGTCGATGGCGGCGTACACCAGGTCCACCAGCAGATTGCAGAAAACGATGAAGAACGCGGCGATCAGGGTCACGCCCATCACGACCGGCAGGTCGCTCTTCTGGACGCTGTCGATCGCGTAACGGCCGAGGCCGTTGAAGGAGAAGACCGTCTCGGTGAGGACGGCGCCGCCGATCAGGAGGCTGAAGTCCATGCCGAAGATGGTGACGAGCGGGGTGAGCGCGGAGCGCAGGCCGTGCTTGCCGATGACCTTGGCTTCCGTGAGGCCCTTCGCCCGCGCCGTGCGGATGTAGTCCTCGCCCATCGTCTCCAGCATTCCGGCCCTGGTGAGACGGGCGTAGAGCGCGGAGTAGAGGAAGGCGAGCGAGCACCAGGGGATCAGCAGGTTCCACGCCCACTCACCGGGGTTCTCGGTGAACGGCACGTAGTTGATGCCCTCGTCCCACACCGGCCATTGGACGGTGAAGACGCCCAGCGCCAGCATGCCGGTGAAGAAGATCGGGAGGGAGACGCCGGCGAGCGCGATGGCCATGAAGAAGCGGTCGAGGATGCTGCCGCGCTTCAGCGCCGAGACGATGCCGATGGCGATGCCGCTGATCAGCCAGATCACGGCGGCGCCGATGGCCAGCGAGAAGGTGACCGGGATGCGGTCGGTGATCTGCGGCCACACCTCGACGTGGTTCTTGAAGGAGTAGCCGAAGCACGGGGCGCTGCACTCGGAGGCGTCGGGGCCGAACTTGTAGGTCGTGCCCGTGACGATGTTGCGGATGAAGTCCCAGTACTGCTCGTAGAGCGGCTGGTCCAGGCCGAGGTTCTGCTTGACCGCCTGGATGGACTGGGGGTTGGCGTCCTTGCCCACGTACTGGGCCGCCAACTGGTCCATCGTCTGCCCGGCGAGCCGGGGGACTAGGAAGAAGATCGCGAAGGTGACTGCGCTGACGATCAACAGCAGCAGCACCGCGCCGAAGAGGCGTCGAATGATGTACGCAGCCACAGCTATCCGGCGTCGGCGCCCGCCGGGGTCCGGCCGGCTCCTTCATGAGGAGCGGCCGGACCACCGGCGAGCACCGATGCCATCACCTGCCTTTCGAAACTCTCGTTTTGCCCGGTCCCTCGATTACTTCGAGGAGCCCATCAGCAGGTAGTCGTACTGGCCGAGGTAGGCCTGGGTGACCGTGACGTTCGTCGCGGACTTCGGCCGGAAGAGCAGGTTCTTGCGGTAGATCAGCGGCACGGCGGTCGCCGTCTCCGCGATGAGCTTGTCGACCTCGCCCCAGCCCTTCTCACGGGCGGCGTCGTCGGTGTTGGCGATGCCCTTGTTCAGGCCCTCGTTGACCTTCGGGTCGTTGAGCTCCTGGACGTTGTTGCCGCCGGAGGGCTTGATGGCCGCGCCGTTGGCGATCTGGTCGAGGAAGCCGAAGCCGGTCGGCCAGTCGGCGCCCCACGCGGTCATGATCATGCCGAGCTTGTTGGCGTGCACGTAGCTCGGGTTGCCCGCGAAGTTCTGGAAGTACTTGCCGCCGGGGAAGGACTTGATCTCGACGTCAATGTTGATCTTCTTCAGCGACGCCTGGATGGCGGTCGCCGCGGCCATCTCGGCCGGGCGGTCGGCACGCGCCGAGAGGTTGGCCTTGAAGCCGTTCGGCTGGCCGCACTTCGTCAGCAGTTCCTTGGCCTTGGCGACGTCGCCCTTGTGGCCCTCGGTCTCGTACAGGTCGAACTTGGTGTAACCGGCGACGGACGGCGGGAGCAGCGTCGTGGCGACGTCACCCTTCGGGTCACCGCCCTGCGCGGCCTGGACCGAGGCCTTGTCGACGCCCCACTGGACGGCCTGGCGGCACTCCAGCTTGTCGAACGGCTTCACGTTCGGGTTCAGACCGATGTACGAGGTGGCGCCCGCGTACGGGTTGTCCGTCTGCGACTTGTACTTCTTCTGGGTCAGCACCTTGGCCTGGGTGGCCGGGGCGACACCGGTGCCGAAGCCGTCGACGGTGATGTTGTCGGCGAGCAGGTTGTTGTCGACCGTCTCCTGCTTGACCTTGAAGCGCAGGGTGACCTTGTCCGGCAGGGCCGGGCGGATCGGGTCGGTCTTGGCGTCCCAGTTGTCGTTGCGCACGAGTTCGGCCGACTGGCCTTCCTTGTACGACGAGAACTTGTACGGGCCGGAGGACACGATGCCCTTGACGTAGTCGGCGCCCTTGTCCTTGCCGCGCGGCACGGGGGCCGTCTGCGAGAAGGTCGCCAGGTAGTCGAAGTCCGCGAAGGCGTTCTTCAGCTTGAAGACGATGGTGTTGTCGTCCGGCGTCTCGATGGACGCGATGCCGGCCGGGTTCTTGTCCTTGTACGGACCCTTGTACTTGTCGCCGCCGATGAGGTGCGCCTTGAAGTACGTCGGGCCGTTGGACAGGGCCTCGGGCGCGAAGTTGGAACGCTCGACCGCGTACTTCACGTCCTTGGACGTGATGACGGTGCCGTCCTCGTACTTCAGACCCTTCTTGAGCTTGTAGGTCCAGGTCTTGGCGTCCGGGCTGGGCTGCCCCTTGGCCTCGGCGAGGTCGGGGACGACCTCCAGGCCGGCCTTGCCCGCGGCGGGCTTGAAGGACATCAGCGTACGGCTGTAGAGGCGCGAGACGTTCTGCACCCAGCCGTAGTAGGTGTTGCCCGGGTCGAGGGAGTCGGGCTCGTCCGACATCTCGATCTTGAGGGTGCCGCCCTTCGTGGTGGAAGGGTTGACGATGGAGTTCAGCGCGGCGTCGGTGGCGCCGGAGCCCCCCTTGCCGCCTTCGTCCTTGCTGTCGGAGCCACCACAGGCGGTGGCCGTCAGCCCCAGCACCACGGCCGTGGCGATGGCGGCCGTTGCTTTTCTAGTCTTCACCTGAGGTTGCCCCCTCAATCGTTGGTTGCGGCGCGGGAGTTGGCTGCACGCCGCGCACTACTTGCTGCGGGGGTCGAGCGCATCGCGCAGCCCGTCGCCCAGCAGGTTGAACGCCAGGACCGTAATGAAGATGGCCAGGCCCGGCACGATCATGTACTGCGGATCGGGCTCGTAGTACTCGACGGCGTTGGAGAGCATTCCGCCCCACGACGCCTGCGGCGGCGCGATTCCGACACCGAGGTAGCTGAGCGCCGCCTCGAAGAGGATGTTGGTGGGGATCAGCAGCGTCGCGTAGACGAGGATCGGCGCCACCAGGTTCGGGAGCAGTTCCCGGAAGAGGATGAAGGGACCGCGCGCTCCGAGCGACCTGGACGCCTCCACGAACTCGCGGTTGCGCAGGGTCATGGTCTGGGCGCGCACGATCCGGCCCATGTAGGGCCAGTTGAAGAAGCCGATCACGAAGATCAGGACGCTGATCCGCAGGGGCAGCCCGTCCAGGCCGAAGGCGCCGCTCTGCAGCGAGGCCGAGATCGAGATCGCGAAGAGCAGGAGCGGGAACGCCAGGAAGGTGTCCATGGTGCGGCTGATGACGGTGTCGACCCAGCCGCCGTAGAAGCCGGCGATGATGCCCATGATCACGCCGATGACCACCGAGAGCAGGGTGGCGCCGCCCGCGACGAGCAGCGAGACCCAGGAGCCCTCGATGATGCGGGTCATGATGTCGCGCCCGTACTGCGGGTCGACACCGAGCGGGTGGTCCCAGCTCATGCCGCCCCACTCGCCCTTGGGCGCCAGCAGCGCCGGGTCGACGAGGTCCTGGTTGAACGCGTTGGGGTCGAGTCCGAACCAGGCCTGGATGGGCTTGGAGAGGACCGCGAGCAGAATCAGCAGGAGGACGACGATTCCGCCGGCCATGGCCGCCTTGTCCCGCTTGAAGCGGGTCCAGGCGATCTGACCGAGCGAACGGCCCTCGATCTGGCTCTGTTTGGCCCCCGTGAGGACTGCCTCCGGCTGCGCCTCGGCAGCCGATCCGGTGGTCTCGATCGGTGCGGTCACAGTGCCTTTGACCCCTCTCGGCCGGCGGTGGCCGGCCCGTACTCGCCGCAGTGACGGCCTGGCTCGCTTTGGGTGGAACTCAACTGGAAGTCAACTGGGTCTGTCGTTACGGAAGATGCCCCGTGAAGTGCGAGAGAGCACTTGGCGCCCAGTTCGCACAAAGGGCCGACTGCCCGGTGTTAGCGGGGAGTCTTCAATGTGGCCGCGATCACCCGCCAGCCCCCCAGGGGAATGTTTGCTCAAACGTGATGAGGTCAGGCGCATTCCGTTATCCGGACGTCACTGAACGGGGTACGGACGCGGGGCAGTTGGGGCGGGAACCCCGCAACGTACGACATGTACATCACATCGCCACCAGATCCCGCAGAACCGGGCATTGCCGCCCTCAGGGGGCGTAGGCCGTGTCCCGTGCCGAAGCGGCGCTCCGCGCGACGCTCCCGTCGGCGATGCCCGCGGCGTAGTGGCAGGCGACCCGGTGGCCGCCGCCGACGTCCGCCAGGGGCGGGCGGTCCGTGGCGCAGCGGGTCTCCTGCTTCCAGGGGCAGCGGGTGTGGAAGCGGCAGCCCGCGGGCGGGTCCGCGGGCGACGGCAGGTCTCCGACCAGCAGGATCCGCTCCCTGGCGTCCTCGACGGCCGGGTCGGGGATCGGCACGGCCGACATCAGGGCGCGGGTGTACGGGTGCCTGGGCGCGGCGTACAGCGCGTCGCTCGGGGCCTCCTCCACCAGTGCCCCCAGGTACATCACGCCGATCACGTCCGAGATGTGGCGCACCACGGCCAGGTCGTGGGCGATCACCAGATAGGTCAGGCCCAGCGACTCCTGGAGCTCTTCGAGCAGGTTGACCACCTGGGCCTGGATGGAGACGTCCAGCGCCGAGACCGGCTCGTCGCAGATGATCACGTCGGGCTCCAGGACGAGGGCGCGGGCGATGCCGATGCGCTGGCGCTGGCCGCCGGAGAACTCGTGCGGGTAGCGGGAGAGCGAGGACGCGGGCAGCCCGACCCGGTCGAGCACCGCCAGGATGCGCTTCCTGCGCGCGGCGCGGTCGGCGCCGATGCCGTGCGCGGCCATGCCCTCGGCGAGGATCGACTCGACGTTCTGCCGGGGGTTGAGGCTGCCGAGCGGGTCCTGGAAGACCATCTGGAGGCGGCGGCGGAAGCGGCGCATCTCCTCGGCGGGCAGCGCGGCCAGATCCGTACCGTCCAGGACGACCTGGCCCGCCGTGATGTCGACCAGCCGCAGCACCGCCCGCCCCAGGGTCGTCTTGCCGCAGCCGGACTCCCCCACCAGGCCGTACGTCTGCCCGGCCGCGATGCTCAGCGAGACGCCGTCCACGGCGTGGACGTGTCCCACGGTGCGGTCGAAGAGGACGCCCTTCCTGACCGGGAAGTGCACCTTGACGTCGCGCAGTTCGAGCAGGCTCATGCGGTGGCCTCCTCGGCCTTCTCGGTGCCTTTGGCGGCGGGCGCCGCGGGCCGTACGGGGTGCGCGCAGCGCACCCGGTGGCCCGGCGCGAGCGGCTCGGTGAGCGGGAGGGCACCGGTCAGGCACTCCAGCTCGTAGGAGTCGCAGCGGGGCGCGAAGGCGCAGCCGTCGGCCCAGTCGATGCGGTCGTTGACGGAGCCCCTGACGGGAGTGAGCGGTTCGCCGCGCGGTGCGTCCAGGCGCGGGATCGAGCCGAGCAGGCCGTGGGCGTACGGATGGGCGGGGCGGGCGAACAGCTCGTGGCGCGCGGCGGACTCGACGACCTTGCCCGCGTACAGCACGTTGACCTGGTCGCAGAGGCCCGCGACGATCCCGAGGTCATGGGTGATCATCAGCAGGGCGGTGCCCTCCTCCGCGACCAGTTCCCCCAGCAGCTCCAGGATCTGCGCCTGGATGGTGACGTCCAGGGCGGTGGTCGGCTCGTCGGCGATCAGCAGGCCGGGGGCGCAGGCCACGGCCATCGCGATCAGGGCGCGCTGGCGCATGCCGCCCGACAGTTGGTGCGGATACTCCTTGAGGCGCCGGGTCGGATCCGGGATGCCGACCCGTTCCAGCAGGTGGGCGGCCTCCTTGCGGGCGGGCTCGCCCTTCAGGCCGCGGTGGCGGGAGAGGGTCTCGGTGACCTGGGTGCCGATGGGGACGACCGGGTTCAGCGAGGAGAGCGGGTCCTGGAAGACCATGGCCAGCCGGCGGCCGCGCAGGTCGCGCAGCTCCCCCTGGCCCATGGTCAGCAGGTTCGCGCCGTCGAGGTCGGCGCGGCCCCCGGTGCGCACCCCCCTGGCGGGCAGCAGTCCCATCAGGGCCAGCGAGGTCACGGACTTCCCGCAGCCCGACTCCCCCACCAGGCCCACGACCTGCCCCTGGTCCACGGCGAAGGAGACGCCGTCCACGGCCCGGGTGTCGGGGCGGCCGCGGGCGCCGCGGAAGGTGACGGTGAGATCGTCGACGGTCAGGAGCGGCACGACGGCATCAGCCTCTCAGCTTCGGGTCGAGTGCTTCCCGCATGGCCTCGCCGAGCAGGGTGAAGCCGAGGGCGACGACGACGATCCCGAGCGCCGGGTAGACCGACATCATGGGCGCGTTGTCGAAGAACCGCTGCGCCTGGGAGAGCATCACGCCCCATTCGGGGACGGCCGGGTCGGGGTTGCCCAGGCCCAGGTAGGACAGGGCGGCGGCCTCGATGATCGCGGTGGCGAGGTTGAGGGTCGCCTGGACGATCACCGGGCTCAGCGAGTTGGGCAGGATCTGGGTGAGGACGATGCGCCGTCTGCGCACCCCGAGCGCCTTGGCGGCCAGGACGTGGTCGCGGCCGCCCTGCGCGAGCATCGAGCCGCGCAGCAGCCGGGCGAAGACCGGCACGTTGACGACGCCGATGGCGATCATCACGGTGGTCAGCGACTGGCCGAGCACCGCCGCGACGGAGACCGCGAGGAGCAGCGAGGGCAGCGCCAGCATCATGTCGGTGATCCGCATGACCACCGAGTCGATCCGGCGGCCCGCCGCTCCGCCGAGGGTGGCCGCGGCCCCGGAGAGCGCCCCGACGAGCACCCCGGCCACGAGCCCGATGAGCATCGCGACGACGCCGACGAGCAGGGTCTGGCGGGCGCCGACCAGCAGCCGGGACAGCTCGTCGCGGCCGAGGTGGTCCAGGCCCAGCCAGTTCTCGCCGCGCGGCCCGACGAACTTCCCCTGGTTGGGGAAGACTTCGCCGCGCCAGGTCTGCGCGGTCGGGGCGTGCGGCGCGATCCACGGGCCGACGACCGCGAGGACCACGAAGACCGCGATCACCGCGGCCCCGATGAGCGCCGTCTTGCTGGTCCGCAGCCGGCGCAGCGCCTCGCGCCACAGCCCGGCGCCCTCCCCGGTCTCCTGGCGCGCGGTGAGTGCGGCGAGCCGGTCGATCTTCTCCGCTCTGGCTGTGGTCATCAGTGCACCCGCACTCTCGGGTCGATGAGGCTGTAGGCCAGGTCGACCAGCAGGTTGATCACGACGTAGAGCATCGCGATGAACATGATGAAGCCGACGAGGACGGGGTAGTCGCGGCCGTCGATGGCGGTGCGGATGAAGGAGCCGATGCCGCCGAAGGAGAACACCGACTCGGTGAGCACGGCCCCCGACAGCAGGCTCCCCGTCAGCAGCCCGACCGCGGTGATCACCGGCAGCAGCGCGTTGCGCAGCACGTGGCGGCCGCGCACCACGCGCCGCTGGAGGCCCTTGGACTCGGCGGTGCGCACGTAGTCCTCGCCGAGCACCTCCAGGACGCTGGCCCTGGTCATCCGGACGATCACGGCGAGCGGGATCGAGGAGAGCGTCACGGCGGGCAGCACCAGGTGGGTCAGCGCGTCCCAGGAGGCGTCGAACTCGCCGGTGAGGACGCCGTCGAGGACGGCGAAGCCGGTGACCTCGGTGGCGTCCAGGCCCGTCGACAGGCGCCCGTAGCTCGGGAAGATCCCCAGCTCGACGGCGAAGATCCCCTTGAGGATCAGGGCGAGGAAGAAGACCGGGACGCAGATCCCGATCAGCGAGGCGGAGACGGACGAGACGTCCAGCCAGCCGCCGCGCCTGCGGGCCGCGAAGTAGCCGAGCGGCACGCCGACGACGACGGCGATCAGCATCGCGGCGATGGAGAGTTCGGCGGTGGCCGGGAAGCGCAGCGCGAACTCGTCCCAGACGGGCTGGCCGGTCTGGGTGGAGGTGCCGAGGTCGAGCCGGACGATGCGCTTGAGGAAGCGGCCGTACTGCACGTACAGGGGCTCGTCCAGCCCCAACAGGCGGTTGATTCGCCGGACTTCGGCCTCGGTGGCGCGCTCGCCGAGGATCGCGGACGCGGGTCCGCCCGGCAGTTTGTTCAGCCACAGGAACAGCAGCAGGGACAGGCCGAACAGGGTCGGTACGAGCTGGAGGAGTCGTCGCAACGTGAGCCGCAGCACCCCGCGTGCCCCTTTCATGGGTACGAGTCCCGGCGGGCCCGCCCGTGGTGGGGCGGGCCCGCCGGCGGGCGCATGGCTACTTGAAGCTGGTCTCGGAGAAGTTCTCCTGCGTCAGCGGGGAGACCTTCGGCGGGTTGACGTTCTTGCCGAAGGCGATGGCGGGCGGCGACGAGGTGAGCGGCACGCCCGGCAGGTACTCCATGATCTTCTCGTTGGCCTTCCGGTACGCGGCGGTGCGCCCGGCCGGGTCGGCGACCTTGGAGCCCGCGGTCACCGCGTCGAAGACGGCCCGGTCCTTGAAGCCCCACTGGGTGTCGAACTGGGCGAACCAGGTGCCGATGAAGTTGTAGCCGTCGTTGAAGTCACCGGTCCAGCCGAGCATGTAGAGCGAGCAGGAGCCCGCCTCGGTGGCGTCGGTGTAGTCCGGGTTCCACTTCATGGGCTTCGGCGTGACCTTGATGCCCGCCTTCTCCAGGTCGGCCTTGAGCGACTCGAAGATGTCCTGCGGGGCGGGCATGTAGGGCCGGGTGACCTCGGTCGGGTAGCAGAAGTCGACCTTCAGGCCGCTCTCCCCCGCGCTCGCCAGCAGCGTCTTGGCCTTCGCCGTGTCGTGCGCGTACTTCTTCACGTTCGGGGAGTGTCCGGCGACGGTGTCCGGCATGAACTGCGTGGCGACCTTGCCGCCGTCGGGCAGCTGGGTCCTGACGATGTTCTCGCGGTCGACGGCGTGCGCGATGGCCTGCCGCACGGCGGGCTTGGCCAGCGCCTTGTTCTTCGACTGGGTCATGCCGAGGTAGAGCAGGTTGAAGACGTCCCGGGTCGGGACCTGGAAACCCGCGCCCTCCAGGGTCTTCACGTCGGCGGGCGCGACCAGGTCGTAGCCGTTGATGTCGCCCGCCTGGAGGGCCTGGCGGCGGCCGTCCTCGGTGTCGATGGTCCGGAAGACCAGCTTCTTGATCTTGGCCTTCTCGCCCCAGTAGCCGTCGAAGCGCTCCAGGGAGACTTCCTTGTTGCCCTTGTTCCACTTGGTGATCTTGTACGGTCCGGTCCCCGCGACGGTCCCGGCCTTCTGGCTGTACTCGGGGTACGTGATCGCGTCGCCCTTGGCGGTCGCCTCCTGCTTCTCGTACTCCTTGATCGCCTTCGGCGAGTGGATCGCGAGGGCCTGGAGGGAGAAGCCGCCGGGGAGGTTCGCGGAGGTCTCGCCGACCGTGATGACGGCGGTGTTCTCGTCCTTGGCCACGCAGGACTTGTAGTTGGGCTTCGGCGCTTCCTCGTCCTCGTTCTTCGCGAAGCCGCCGAGGACCGTCTGCCAGTAGTACGAGACCGCGCTGGACTGGTACGTGCCCTTCCAGTTGAACCAGTGGTCGTAATTGGCGCACACGGCGGCGGCGTTGAACGCCTCGCCGTCGTGGAACTTCACGCCCTTGCGGAGGTTGAACGTCCAGACCTTGCCCGTCTTGTCGCCGCTCCACGTCTCCGCGAGCGCGCCGGTCAGCTCGGAGCCGCCCGACTCGTGCTTCAGCAGCGCCTCGAAGGACTGCCGGGTGACGCGGAAGGTCTCGCCGTCGCTGGCGAGCGCGGGATCGAGGGAGGCCGGGTCGCCGGGCGAGGCGAAGACGAACGTGTCCCCGCCCTTGCCCTCCTCGCCGTCGGCCTTGTCCCTGTCGCTGGAGCAGCCGACCGCGACCACGGCGATCGCCACGGCAGCGGTGAGGCCCCGTAAGGAACGGGAGTTCGGTATGCGCATGGTCCACCCCAGAGTTCGGCTGTGCGTCCGAGTACTGCGTACGGTGGTGCGAGATGCGAGATCGGGAACTGGTGCCGAACCTTATGGTTCACCGCTGACCTTCGTGAACGGTCCGGATGGCGGCGATACCCAAATGAGACGTGGCCGCGCCCCGTCACCCCACCGGCGGGTAGCCGTACCCCATGCCGCCGCCACCGCCGCCGACGGGCGCGTGCGCCTCGCGCGAGTAGAACGCCCGCGCGTTCGCCCTCAGCCACATCGCCACCGGGTCGTACTCGTCCGACATGGCCACCGTCGACACCGGCAGCCCCTCGGGCACCGCCCCGATCGACTGCTGCATCATCGCCCGCACGGAGTCGACCGACGCCTGCCCCGTGTCGTACAGGTCCAGCCCGATCGCCAGGTACGGCGCGCCCAGCGCCGGCTGCACCCACGCGCGCCGCAGCGACCGCACCGCGGGCGTCCGGTGCGCGTTCTGCGCGAGCTGTGCGTAGAACTGCGGGATGTCGATCGAGGGCTCCCCGAGCCGCAGCGGCCCCGCGGGCATCCGGTCGAGCCCGAGCGCGATGCGCCGCAGGTCCAGCCAGGGAATCCCGACGCCGCCGCCCGGCGCGTGCGGATTGAGCCAGATCCCCCACCGATCGGGGAAGAGCGCACGGGCCACGTCACGCCCCGAGACCACCTCGTGCGCGCGGTTCCAGCCGGAGACCGAGAGCTCCTGGGCCGAGGTCACGCAGGGGGCGTAGCCGAGGCCCGCCACTTCCATGTTCCCGTACTGGGCCTCGGGCGACCCGGCCGTGCCGTGCCAGAGCAGCATCCAGATCTGGCCGTCCGCCAGGGCACCGAGCAGCGCCTCGTACGCGTCGTAGCGTCCGGGCGTCACCTGGCGCAGCATGTGCTCGACCTGCCCGGCCGCCGCGGTGCCTGACGCACTCACCCTGGGTCCCGCCCCTCTTCGATCCGCTTCGATCCGCTCGATCCGCCCGGCGGCTCGCTCGATCCGCCCTCGTGCACCGCCCGCCGGCCGGCCGCCCCCGGCGCGGCAGCGCTGCACACGCGTGCGGCCCGGTCATGAAACCAGCTTAAGCGGCGCCCCTGACACCGACTTGACGCGCCGGGCCGTACGTGGTGCCGGGATCAGGGGTGTCCGCGCTGCTCGCGGCTGTAGAAGGGCCGCACCCTCTCCCGCATCCAGTCGCTCACGGGGTCCTGCGCCACGTCCAGCAGGACGAGGTTGACCGGCCATTTCACGGAGACCCGCCCGAGCGCCCTGCCGAGCGCTTCCATCGGGGCGCCCCGGCCCGCGCCGTCCCAGGTGGAGAACTCGACGCCGACGAAGAGCACCGGGTCGCCGCCCTCGATCGAGGCGAGCGCGCGGCGGGCGGAGAGCACCACTTCGGTGGCGCCGAACTCCTCGCCCGCGACGGTCAGGAAGTCGACGGGGTCCTCCTGCCAGTCGGGCTCGAAGAGCCGGACCCGGCCGCCGGACGCGGGCCCGTCCAGCGCGGTGCGCCCGGCCCTGCACAGCTCGGCGACGGCGGGCGGCGGCAGCGGCATGCCGACCGCGCCGCCCGGGTTCACGGCGATGCCCAGCTGCGGCGGCAGCCCGCGGGCGAACTCCCTGGCGGGCGCGACCGTGAACGACATGTGGGCGCCCACGGCGGCCAGGAACTGCTGCTCGGAGCTGAAGACGGGGACGTACGGCAGGCCGTCCAGCTCCAGCGTGGGCAGGTCGAGGTCGCGGCTCTCGGTGCTGCCGCCCTTGGGCAGCGGCACCCACACCTGGCTGCGGCCGAGCACCTCGACGAGCCTGCTGCCCGCGCCGGGGACGCCGACGGAGGCGGCGAGCACCTCTTCCAGCTCGTTGACCGGCCAGGCCGGACTGCCGCTGTCGCCGTCGCTGCGGCTGTGGTCGAGTGGCTGGTCCACTTGCTCCCCTTCACGCCCCGTGTCCTGCGGCAGCACCCTAACGCCGCACGGGCCCCGGCCGCGCCCGGGACGGACCGGACCGCACCGCGCGGCACGGCCCTCACGCCTCCCGGAAGCCGACCCGCTTCAGCGCCCCCGCCGCGTCCCTGTCCAGCAGGACGGCCGAGGCGCAGCCCGCCGGGAGGACGCCGCGCTCGGCGTCCCGCACCAGGCGGCCCACCGCCCTGCGGTGCCGCGCGAAGGCGTACCCCGACACCCCGCGCCCGCGCTCGCGCTGGCCCGCGCGCGCGACGTCCGGCTCCACGTCGAGCAGCAGCAGGTGCAGCGCGCGGCCCCGGCGCGCGGCCGCGCGCGCCAGCCAGCGGCGCACCCACGCCTGCGTGCCGCAGTCGTGGACGACGACGCTCTCCCCCGAGCGCAGCGCCCGCCGCAGCCCCAGGTAGTGCGCGGCGCGCACCAGCGGGCGGTAGAGGGCGTACGGGAGCGGGCCGGGCAGCAGGGCGGCCCAGCGGTCCCTGGCGTCCTGGGAGTCGATCGCCCGCGCCGTCACGGTCCGCTTCATGAGGGTCGTCTTGCCGCTGCCGGGCAGTCCCGAGACGACCAGCACGTCCCCCGGGGCGAAGTCCAGCGCGCGCGGGCCGCGCCCCGCGCGGTCCCGCAGGTCCCGCACGACGGGCACGGGCACCGGCCCGCTCCCGGCCCGCGCCGCGCCCACGGGGACGCCTGCCGGGGCGCCGGGCTGCGCCGGTACGCCGCCGACCGGGACACCGCTCGTGGCGGCCCGAGCACGGGACTCTCGCAAGCTCATCGTCCTTCCCCCTGTCGGACAAGACACCCTTGCCCATGAAGTGTAAAGAACGGGTAATGCGTCACAACAGATTTGCCGCCCGGGACGGGCGTGCAATGATGTGCGCGCCAACTGCATACCGGCCGTTTGAACCCGCGCGGGAGAGTCCCGGCCAGCCACAGTGCGGCCGGGCGCCGAAGGAGCAAGTTCCTCCCTTGAATCTCTCAGGCCCCGTACCGCGCGGGTGAGGCAGATCTGAAAAGCGGGCCGCCGTTCCCACCGAACCGTGCGGTCCCACCCAAGGTGCAAGCCGGGACTCCCGGTGAACCTCTCAGGTTCCGATGACAGATGGGGAGGATCGTCCTCGCCAGTCATGCCCTGGGAGTCCCACACATGAGCAACGTCCCCCGTCTCACCGCCCTCGACGCGCTGCACCGCTCGCTGGGTGCGACCATGACCGACTTCGCGGGCTGGGACATGCCGCTGCGGTACGGCTCCGAGCGCGACGAGCACAACGCCGTACGGACCAGGGCCGGCCTCTTCGACCTCTCCCACATGGGTGAGATCGCGGTGATCGGCGCGCAGGCCGTCGACCTGCTGAACCACGCCCTCGTGGGCAACATCGGCTCCGTCGGCGTCGGCCGGGCGCGCTACACCATGATCTGTCGCGAGGACGGCGGCATCCTGGACGACCTGATCGTGTACCGGCTCGGCGAGCAGGAGTACATGGTCGTCGCCAACGCGGGCAACGCCCAGGTCGTGCTGGACGCGCTGACCGAGCGCGCCGCCGGGTTCGACGCCGAGGTGCGCGACGACCGCGACGCGTACGCGCTGATCGCCGTGCAGGGCCCCGAGTCCCCCGGCATCCTCAAGAAGGTCACGGACGCCGACCTGGACGGCCTGAAGTACTACGCGGGCCTGCCGGGCACCGTCGCCGGCGTCCAGGCCCTGATCGCGCGCACCGGCTACACCGGCGAGGACGGCTTCGAGCTGTTCGTCGCCCCGGCCGACGCCGAGAAGCTGTGGCAGGCGCTGACCGAGGCGGGCGCCGCCGAGGGCCTGGTCCCCTGCGGCCTCTCCTGCCGCGACACGCTGCGCCTGGAGGCGGGCATGCCGCTGTACGGGCACGAGCTGACCACCGCGCTCACCCCCTTCGACGCCGGTCTCGGCCGCGTCGTGAAGTTCGAGAAGACCTCCCACGGGGACGACTTCGTGGGCCACGACGCGCTGGTCGCGGCCGCCGAGCGCGCCGAGACCGCTCCCCCGCGCAAGCTGGTCGGCCTGATCGCCGAGGGCCGCCGGGTGCCCCGCGCGGGCTTCCAGGTCGTCGCCGACGGCAAGGTGATCGGCGAGGTCACCTCCGGCGCCCCGTCCCCGACGCTGGGCAAGCCGATCGCCATCGCGTACGTGGACGCCGAGCACGCCGCGCCGGGCACGGCGGGCGTGGGCATCGACATCAGGGGCACCCACGAGCCGTACGAGGTCGTGGCGCTGCCCTTCTACAAGCGGCAGAAGTGACGCGCAAGCGTCAGAAGTGACCCGCACCGCACTCTTCCCGTTCCCCAGCACAACCCCGCGTACAGGAGAATTCACCCCATGAGCAACCCCCAGCAGCTGCGTTACAGCAAGGAGCACGAGTGGCTGTCGGCCACCGAGGACGGTGTCGCGACGGTCGGCATCACGGAGTTCGCGGCCAACGCGCTCGGTGACGTCGTCTACGCCCAGCTCCCCGAGGTCGGCGACACGGTCACCGCGGGCGAGACCTGTGGCGAGCTGGAGTCGACGAAGTCGGTCAGCGACCTGTACTCCCCGGTCTCCGGCGAGGTCGTCGAGTCCAACCAGGACGTCGTGGACGACCCGTCCCTGGTGAACTCGGCCCCCTTCGAGGGCGGCTGGCTGTTCAAGGTCCGCGTCTCCGACGAGCCGGGCGACCTGCTCTCCGCGGACGAGTACACCGAGTTCTCCGGCAACTAAAGACCCTTAGGGACCTGACTGATGTCGCTTCTCAACTCCTCTCTCCACGAGCTGGACCCGGACGTCGCCGCCGCCGTCGACGCCGAGCTCCACCGCCAGCAGTCCACCCTGGAAATGATCGCCTCGGAGAACTTCGCTCCGGTCGCGGTCATGGAGGCCCAGGGCACCGTCCTCACCAACAAGTACGCCGAGGGCTACCCCGGCCGCCGGTACTACGGCGGCTGCGAGCACGTCGACGTGACCGAGCAGATCGCGATCGACCGGGTCAAGGACCTGTTCGGCGCGGAGTACGCGAACGTCCAGCCGCACTCCGGCGCGTCCGCCAACCAGGCCGCGCTGTTCGCGATCGCCCAGCCCGGCGACACGATCCTGGGCCTGGACCTGGCGCACGGCGGCCACCTCACCCACGGCATGCGGCTGAACTTCTCCGGCAAGCAGTTCAACGTGGTCGCGTACCACGTGGACGAGGCCGGTCTGGTCGACATGGCCGAGGTCGAGCGCCTGGCCAAGGAGAACAGCCCGAAGGTGATCATCGCGGGCTGGTCCGCCTACCCGCGCCAGCTGGACTTCGCCGAGTTCCGCCGGATCGCGGACGAGGTCGGCGCTTACCTGTGGGTCGACATGGCGCACTTCGCCGGTCTGGTCGCGGCGGGCCTGCACCCCAACCCGGTGCCGTACGCCGACGTGGTCACCTCCACGACGCACAAGACGCTGGGCGGCCCGCGCGGCGGCATCATCCTGTCCCGCGACACCGCCTTCGCGAAGAAGCTGAACTCCGCGGTCTTCCCCGGCTTCCAGGGCGGCCCGCTGGAGCACGTGATCGCGGCCAAGGCGGTCTCCTTCAAGGTCGCGGCGACCGAGGAGTTCAAGGACCGCCAGCAGCGCACCCTGGACGGCGCCCGCATCCTGGCCGAGCGCCTGGTGCGGGACGACGCCAAGGCCGTGGGCGTGGACGTGCTGTCCGGCGGCACGGACGTGCACCTGGTCCTGGTGGACCTGCGCAACAGCGAGCTGGACGGCCAGCAGGCCGAGGACCGCCTCCACGAGGTCGGCATCACGGTCAACCGCAACGCGGTCCCGAACGACCCGCGCCCCCCGATGGTCACCTCGGGCCTGCGCATCGGCACCCCGGCCCTGGCCACCCGCGGCTTCCGGGCCGAGGACTTCGCCGAGGTCGCGGACGTCATCGCCGAGACGCTGAAGCCGTCGTACGACGCGGAGTCCCTGAAGGCGCGGGTCACCGCGCTGGCCGAGAAGCACCCGCTTTACCCTGGACTGAAGTAGTTACGTACGCTTCACCCGGAATACAGGGGCACCGCGCACACTGGAAGGTGAGAGCGGTGCCCCGCCCTTTGCCCCCGACTGCCCCGCACCGCCCTCTGCACCACCCCGGCAGACAACGGCGTCTACCCACCACCTAGGAGTCACCACCGTGGCCATCTCGGTCTTCGACCTGTTCTCGATCGGCATCGGCCCGTCCAGCTCCCACACGGTGGGACCGATGCGCGCCGCCCGCATGTTCGCCCGACGCCTGAAGAACGAGGGACTGCTGGTCCACACGGCGTCGATACGGTCCGAGCTGTACGGCTCGCTGGGCGCGACGGGCCACGGCCACGGCACGCCCAAGGCCGTCCTGCTGGGCCTGGAGGGCGAGTCGCCCCGTACCGTCGACGTCGAGGGCGCCGACGAGCGCGTCGAGCGGATCAAGGCCGACGGCCGGATCAACCTGCTCGGCACCCACGAGGTCCCGTTCTCCTTCGACGACGACCTGGTCCTGCACCGCCGCAAGGCCCTGCCGTACCACGCGAACGGCATGACCCTGTGGGCGTACGACGCCGAGGGCGCCGAGCTGCTCGCCAAGACGTACTACTCGGTCGGCGGCGGCTTCGTGGTCGACGAGGACGCGGTGGAGGGCCAGAGCCCGATCGTCCCGGACGACACGGCCCTGAAGTACCCCTTCCGCACCGGTGACGAGCTGCTGCGCCTGACCCAGGAGACCGGCCTCTCCATCTCCGCGCTGATGCTGGAGAACGAGAAGGCCTGGCGCACCGAGGAGGAGATCCGCTCCGGGCTGCTCGACATCTGGGGCGTCATGCAGGCCTGCGTCTCGCGCGGCATGTCCCGCGAGGGCATCCTCCCCGGCGGTCTGAAGGTCCGCCGCCGCGCCGCGAACTCCGCGCGCCAGCTGCGCGCCGAGGGCGACCCGCTGGCCCGCGCGATGGAGTGGATCACCCTCTACGCGATGGCGGTCAACGAGGAGAACGCGGCGGGCGGCCGGGTCGTGACGGCCCCGACGAACGGCGCGGCCGGCATCATCCCGGCGGTCCTGCACTACTACATGAACTTCGTGCCCGGCGCCGACGAGGAGGGCGTGGTCCGCTTCATGCTCGCCGCCGGCGCGATCGGCATGCTGTTCAAGGAGAACGCCTCGATCTCCGGCGCCGAGGTCGGCTGCCAGGGCGAGGTCGGCTCGGCCTGCTCGATGGCGGCGGGCGCGCTCGCCGAGGTGCTGGGCGGCACCCCCGAGCAGGTGGAGAACGCGGCCGAGATCGGCATGGAGCACAACCTGGGCCTGACCTGCGACCCGGTCGGCGGCCTCGTGCAGATCCCGTGCATCGAGCGCAACGGCATGGCGGCGGTCAAGGCGGTCACGGCCGCGAAGATGGCGATGCGCGGCGACGGCAGCCACAAGGTGTCCCTGGACAAGGTCATCAAGACCATGAAGGACACCGGCGCCGACATGTCGGTCAAGTACAAGGAGACCGCGCGCGGCGGGCTCGCGGTGAACATCATCGAGTGCTGATCCGGTAGGCCGGGGGCCGGAGGGGCCGGGTGCGTTGTCGGCCGCACGCCGTACGGTGTGCGGCATGAACGGTGTGCAGCAGTACTACGCGCAGGAAGCGCAGACCCTCGCGGTGCGGTACGAGAGCGTGGACTTCGAGTTCGTGCACGGCTACGCCCTGCCCTTCCTCCCCCGGCCGCCGGGCCGCGCCCTCGACGTCGGGTCGGGCACGGGCCGGGACGCCACGGCGCTCGCCGCGCTCGGCTTCGACGTCACGGCGGTGGAGCCGGTGCCCCAGATGCGCGCGGAGGCCCGGCGGCTGCACCCCGAGGCGCCGGTGCGGTGGACCGAGGGTTCGCTGCCCGAACTGGCCGCCGTCACCGGCCCGTTCGACCTGGTGCTGCTGTCCGCCGTGTGGATGCACCTCGCCCCGCGGGAGCGGCCCGTCGCCATGCGCCGCATCGCCGGGCTGACCGCCCCCGGCGGCCGGGTGGTGCTGAGCCTGCGCCACGGCCCGGTGCCGGAGGGCCGCCGCATGTACGACGTCCCCGCGGCCGAGACCACGGCCCTCGCCGCGGAGCACGGCCTGACCGTCCTGCACACCAGGACCGGGGCCGACCACCTGGGCCGCGGCGAGGTCCACTGGAGCGAACTGGTCCTGGAGCGGAAGCACCCGTGACCGGCTCCACCCGGTCAGCGGGTGCTGATCCAGTGGGGGTCGGGGACCACGGTGAGCAGGGCCGAGAGGACCACGACCAGCGCGAGCGCCAGTAGTTCCGTACGGACCGCCCGCGCCGTGTCGGCGCGGGACGCGCGCAGCCGGCGGCGGGCCCGCAGGGCGAGCAGGGCCGCCACCGCGACCAGGAGCAGTTTGACGAGCAGGGTGCGGCCGTACGCGGAGCTGAGGACCACGTCCGGGGGGAGTCTGCGGAGGGTGGAGAACGTGCCGGTCACGATCAGCGCGGCGAGCAGCCAGCCCGCGGCGCGGGCGTAGCGGGCGAGCAGCGCCAGGCCCGCGCCCGGGGTGCCGCGCCAGTGCCACATGGCCCGCAGCGCGTACAGCAGGCCGCCGGTCCACAGGGAGGCCGCGGTCAGGTGGACGACCGTGAGCGCCGACCCGGTGAGCGGGCCGTAGGGCTCCGGGTGTGCCCGCAGCGCCTCGGCGACGGTCACCACGGCGAGCGCGAGGGCCGCCGGGAGGGGTTTGCGCAGCCCGGCGCAGAGGGCGGCGGCCGCGAAGGCGTTGGCGGTCAACAGCAGGAGCCCGCCTTCGCGGGTGCCGTAGGTGGCGGTCAGGTCGAGGTCGCTGATGTGCGCGAGGACCGCGATCTGTCCCGCCGTGGCCGCGGTGCCCGCGAGCGCGGCGGGCAGCGCCCAGGGGCGGGGAAGGTCCGCGGGAGCACCGGGCAGCGTGCGGGCGGGGCGGGAGAGCAGCAGTTCGCCCGCCTGGACCGCGAGGGCCGCGAAGAAGACCGTGCGCAGGAGGGTGGTGGCCTCGGCCGCGGGTATCGCCAGCTCTCCGGTGCCGTCCGAGACCGCGTCGAAGCCCAGCAGCGCGACGAGCAGCAGGCCGACGCCTGCCACCGCCGCGGCCAGCGGTGTGACCGGGCGCCTGGCGGCCCTGCGGCGCGCGGCACGGCCCTGGGCGGCGGCGCCGGCGGTGGTGGAGGTGGGGGTGCCGTCGTCGGGCGGGCCGGAGTACATCACTCCACGATCTTCCCCGGCCGGAAAATGCACAGCAACCCACACCCTGTCCATGAGAACGTGCGAACTTCACCCTGACGGATGCATTGGGTGAGCGGAGAACGTTTCTTCTCCCCCGCGTTCCGCCACCGGCTCGTAATGTCGCAAACTGCCACCCCAGACCCCGGTGCGCTCCATGCAGACCTGGTCAGGAGAGGCAGCAGCACATGACCGAACGACTCGCTCCGGCGTCCCCGTCGTCCCCCGTCCTCCCCTCGTCGGGCACCCTGCCTGCGGCGCCGTTCCCCGAGGCGTACGGACAGGTGTACGTCCAGGAGGGCCGTACCGTGTTCGAGGTCCGGGGAGAGATCGACCTGTTGGCCGCCACCCGGATAGGCCCCACCTTCGACTCGGCGACGGGCCGCGCGTCACCGGCCGTCGTCGTCGACCTCAACCGGGTCGACTTCATGGACTGCTCGGGGCTCACCCTGCTGGTGCGCGCGCGGCGCAGGGTCGTGGAGCGGGACGGCACCCTGAACCTGGTCTGCGCCCGCCCGCCCCTGCTGCGGACGATCCGGGCGGCGCGGCTCACGGAGCTGCTGCGGCCCGTGCCGGACATGGCGGAAGCCTTCGCGGCGCCGACCGGACACGATGTGCTGGACGAGCGGTCCTAGGGCCTCTCGTCAGCGCGGGCGCTCGGGGTCCAGTTCGTTCTCCACGACGTCCCTCGCCACCTCGTTGAGTCTGCGCCGCTCCGCGCGCGCGTGGCCGCGCAGGGCGCCGAACGCCTCGTCGGGGTGGATGTCCCAGCGCTCCGCGAGTATCCCCTTGGCCTGCTCGATGACGATCCTGCTGTCGAGCGCCAGGCCCAGCTGTTCGGAGGTCCTGCGGCTCTGGTCGAGCGCGCGGACGTGGCTCAGGAGCTGGGCGCACAGGTCGCCCAGTTCCTGGGCCAGTTCGCGGTCGGCCTTGGGCAGGCCGTCGCCGCGGGAGAGGAGCTGGAGCACCCCGACGGACGGTTCGTCGCCCCTGCGCAGGGGCAGCACGGTGGTGCGGTCGACCCCGGCCGAGAGGGCGCGCTCGGCGAACACCGGCCAGCGGTCCGCGTCCCGTCTGAGGTCGCAGTCGACCAGTTCGCTGCCGGTGCGGAGGCAGAAGTGCGCCGGGCCCTCCTCGTCGGTCTCCGCGACGAGCCGTAAGAGCCCGTCGGTGCCCTCCCAGACGGAGGCCCCGCGCACCCCGTCGGAGGTGGCGCCGAGGAGGACTCCCACGGCCGGAAGGCGCATCAGGTCCACGCAGTAGCCGCACAGTCTGCGCACGATCTCCTGAGCCGGGGCGTCGTCCCCCGCCAGTGCCGCGAGGCCGACAGCGCTGCGCATCCACTGACTCGCCCGTTCCACGTGCGCACCCCCCTGGGATAGGTGTTGCGTGCCGGCAGCCCCCGGCCGCGGCCGGGGGAGCTGCCGACGGGTCAGCCCTGTGCCGAGGGCTGGTCCTGGGACTTGTTCTGGGAGGCCCAGAACTCGTCGAAGGTGAGAAGGCCGTCGCCGTTGGCGTCGTGGGAGTTGATGACGGCCTGGGCCACGGGCTCCGTGACGTACGGGTCCCCGAGCTGAGCCATCACGCTCTTGTACTCAGCGGCCGAGATGAGCCCGTCGCCGTTCAGGTCGAACCGCTCGAAGGCCTTGCGCGCCGACTCGATGTCCGCCACTGCTGTCCACCCCTAACTTGGTGCATTACTGACGGGGGTCAGGTTAACGGCACGGGGGGCGGCGCCGGGGCGAGGGTTCGCCCGGGGAGGCCGGGAGGCCCCCGGGGGCGCGGAGAACCGCGCCCCCGGGGGGGGCGGCGCTCAGCGGAAGATGCCCGTGTGGCCCAGGGAGTAGCGGCCGGGCTGGGGGTAGACCGCCAGGCCGTGGGGGCCGCCGCCCACCGGGATCCGGGCGAGCTGCTTGCCGGTCACGGTGTCGATCGCGTACACCTCGGAGTCGTACCGCCCCGAGAGCCACAGCACCTTGCCGTCCGCGGAGACGCCGCCCATGTCGGGCGACCCGCCGTCCGGCAGGTGCCACTTCTTCGTCAGCCTGTTCCGCGTGAAGTCGAAGATCGAGACCGAGCCCTCGCCCCGGTTGGAGACGTACATCTCCCTGGAGTCGCGGCTGACGTAGAGGCCGTGGCAGCCCTTGCCCGTCGGCAGCAGCTTCGGGGTGGTGAACTTCTCGCCGTCGAGCACCCACATGCCGTGCGCCATCATGTCCGCGATGTAGAACGTCTTCCCGTCGGGCGAGATCTTCACGTCCTGCGGCATGGCCCCGTTGAACGGCAGCTTCTGCTGTCCGACGACCCGCATCTTCTCCGTGTCGACCTTCAGCAGCTCGCCGGAGAACTCGCAGGAGACCACGAAGTAGCGGCCGTCGGCCGAGAAGTCGGCGTGGTTGACCCCGGCGCAGCTGACCGGCACGGTCTTGACCCGGTTCATGGTCCTGGGGTCGCGGAAGACCAGCTCCCGGTCCATGGAGGCCATGACGACCGCGTACTTGCCGTTCGGCGTGAAGTACAGGTTGTACGGGTCGTGCACCTCGACCGGCTTGCCCGCGACGCCCGTGGCGGGGTCGATGGGCGTGAGGGTGTGGCCCCGGTTGTTGTTGACCCAGAGGGTCTTCATGTCCCAGGACGGGACGACGTGCTGCGGCTGGACGCCGACCGGGATCGTCTCGACGACCTTGTAGGTCTTGGGGTCGATGACCGAGACGGTGTTGTCGTTGGTGTTGGGGACGTAGACCCGGGAGGGGAAGTTCCGGACCTCGGGGGCGAGCGCGTTCGGGCGGTCGGCCGCGTAGATGTCCTTGGGGTCGGTCACGGGCGGCATGCCGGGCAGTCCGGCGGGTGCGGCCTTCTTGGGCACGGCGGGCGGCGCGGCCGCCTTCTTGCCCAGGGCCTCGGTCCCGCCGGACTGCGCGCCGCACCCGGCGAGCAGGGCGGCGAGCGCGGCGGCGATCAGGGCGGGGGCGGTGCGCCGGGTGAGGGAGGACGTCATCAGGTCAGCAGCTCCGTGGTGGTCACCGCGCGCAGGCCGCGGCGGTCGAGTTCGGCGAGTACGGCGGGCAGCGCGGCGACGGTGTCCCGGTAGCCGAAGTGCAGGCTGACCACGGAACCGCCCTGGACCCGGTCGGTGACGGAGCGGGTGAGCGCCGCGACGCCGGGCGAGGTGAAGTCGAGCGGGTCGACGTCGTACGAGAGGCAGTGCGGGTAGCCCGCGCGGCGGGCGAGGCGCTGGACGAGCGGGGTGGCGTGCGGGGTGCGGGACGGACGGAACCAGGTGCCGATCGAGCCGGTGAGGCGGCGCAGCCGCAGCGCGCACTGCTCGATCTCGGCGGACGCGTCGCGCTCGGACATCGAGGAGATGTCGAGGTGGCGCTGGGTGTGGTTGCCCAGTTCGTGGCCGCCGTCGAGGATCCGGCGGGCGATCCCCGGGTTCTCGTCGAGCCAGCCGCCCACGGCGAGCACGGTGACGCGCGCCCCGGCCCGTTCGGCCTCGGCGAGCAGGGCGCGGGCGGTGGCGGGGTCGCCCTGGCCGTGGAAGGTCAGCGCCACCCTGGGGCGGTCGCGGGGGCCGTGCCCGATCTCCGGGGGCTGCCCGGGGAACCTGCGGGGCGCGGGGGCGTCCCTGGCCCTGCCGGAGGATCCGGGGGCGTCGGGGGCCCCTGGGCCGTCGGGAGGGTCGGGTTCGCCGGGGGCCGCGGGCGGGACGGGGGCCGGGGCGGTGGCGGGGCCACCGTCCGTACAGCCGGTGGCGAGCGCCCCCGTGAGGACCGCGCCCGCTCCGGCGCGCAGGGCGTCGCGGCGGTGCATCCATGTCACGCGACCATTTAAGGGGCCAAGAGGACAGAAGGTAATGATTGACCCAATTCGGAACCTTCACGGGTCGTGTCGTTCACCCTGCCGCCGACCCTTATGAATCAAGGTTTCACGCGTAAGTACCCATACTTATTCATCGTTTACGAGGTTCGTGGCCCATCTCACCTACGATTCACCTCTAAAGTGTTATGCAATGTCGGGGTTTGTCCCGGTTGGGACCTTTGGCGCTTAGGTCCCCTGTCTGCCATAGTCGGAGACACGACCCCCATTGACCCGGGCCAGGTCGTCAACCTCCGCCGTGGATCCACACCCCACCTCGATGCACGGCGCCCCGCGAAGCCCCCGCAAGGGGGCTTCCGTGTTTTCCGGCCCGCGAGGCTCCGCGCCCGCCCCGGACGCGGGCCCTCAGCGGTCCGCCACCCGCATCTCGAACCAGGTCGTCTTGCCGCGCGGCAGCAGGTCCACTCCCCAGCGGTCGGAGAGCTTGTCGACCAGGAACAGGCCGCGCCCGCTCACGTCCATCTCGTGGACCGGCATCAGACAGGGCAGCCCGCGCGAGGGGTCGCGCACCTCGATCCTGAGCCACCCCCTGCGCCGCACCATGCGCAGCCCGAAGAAGCGCGCCCCGGTGTGCCGCACCGCGTTGCCCACCAGCTCCGACACCAGCAGCACGGCGTGCTCGGCGATCTGCGGAGAGAGCCCCCAGTGGCGCACCACGACGCACTGGGTCAGCCGGCGCGCGCTGGCCGCCGACTCGGGACGGGACGGCAGCTGCACCTCGCCCTCCGCGGGGTTGCCGAACAACTCCAGCGCCTTGAGCGCGAGTTCGTCTTCGGCGACCGGCGAACGGCGCGCGGTCGCGGGCGCGCTGCCGCGCTGCCGCGGTTGCTCCACACCCTCCAGGCCCGCCATGCCCCCATCATGGCCGTCGCAGGCGCGCCGCGGGGCCATGATGGGGAATCACTCCTCCGGAACTTCACATTCCGGTGAAGCGGTTTGGCATATGCCAGGGGCAGAAAATTGCTCTGCGTACCGCCTCTGAGCTGCGAAAACAGCCACCCCTTCGAACCTTGACCCGGTGCGCGAACGGGTGGGAGTGCACGGGCGCACGCCGCGCCCCCGGACCGCCCGCATGGATGACCGGGCGTTCATCCGTTCCCAACTGTCGTCGGCTCAGAGGAACTTGGCCTTTCCGGGGCCCTCCTCGACAAAGCTGCGCATACCGCGCTCGCGGTCCTCGGTGGCGAACAGGCCCGCGAACCAGTTCCGCTCGATGGCCAGGCCCGTCTCGATGTCCGTCTCCAGGCCCATGTCGATCGACTCCTTGGCCGCCCGCAGCGCGATGGCGGGCCCCCGGGCGAGCCGGGCCGCCCAGGCGTGCGCCTGCTCGTACACCTCGGCCGCCGGGACGAGCCGGTCGACCAGGCCGAGCGCCAGGGCCTCCGGCGCCTTCACCGTGCGCCCCGTGAAGATCAGGTCCTTGGCCCTGGACGGGCCGATGAGCCGCGACAGCCGCTGGGTGCCGCCCGCGCCCGGGATCAGGCCCAGCAGGACCTCCGGCTGGCCGAGCTTGGCGTCGTCGGCCGCGATGCGGTAGTCGGCGCAGAGCGCCAGCTCGCAGCCGCCGCCCAGCGCGTAGCCGGTGACGGCCGCGACGACGGGCTTGGGGATGCGGGCGACGGCGGTGAACGAGTCCTGGAGCGCGCGGGCCCGCGCGATCATCGCCGCGTGGTCCATGCGCTGCATCTCCTTGATGTCCGCGCCCGCGGCGAACACCTTCTCGCCGCCGTAGAGGACCACGGCGCGCACGTCGTCGCGGCGCGCGGCCTCTTCGGCGAGCTCGCGCAGCCGGTCCTGGACCGCGACGTCCAGGGCGTTCATCGGGGGGCGGTCGAGACGGATGGTGCCGACGCCTTCGGAGACTTCGAGAGAAACGGTCATGAGGCGAGGTTAATGGCGGTTAACGCACGGGGGCCCGGTGCACTGCGTCACAGTGCACCGGGCCCGTACCTCCGCAGCCGTCGTTCGCGGCTGCTACGCGGTCCACTCCGACCAGGGCATGTTCCAGCCGTTGAGGCCGTTGTCCGGCTTGATCGTCTTGTCCTTGGAGTTCTTCACGACCACCACGTCGCCGATGATCGAGTTGTCGAAGAACCAGGCGGCGGGGGTGCTCTTGTCGTAGGCGCCGCGCACGTCGCGCAGGCCCACGCAGCCGTGGCTGACGTTCGCCGAGCCGAAGGTGTCGCCGGACGCCCAGTAGTTGCCGTGCAGGAAGGTGCCCGAGGTGGACAGGCGCATCGCGTGCGGCACGTCCTTGATGTCGTACTCGCCGCCGAAGCCGACGGTGTCGCCGTTCATCCGGGTCACCTTGAGCTTCTCGCTGATGACCATCTGGCCGTTGTACGTCGTGGTGGACGGGGCGCCCGCGGTGATGTCGACGGTCTTGAGCACCTTGCCGTCGCGCTTGACGACCATCTGGTGGGCGGCGGCGTCCACGGTGGAGACCTGGCTGCGGCCGATGGTGAACTTCACCGTCCTGGCCTGCTTGCCGTACACCCCGGGCCGTCCCTCGACGCCGTCGAGGTTCAGCTTGACGGTCACCTTCGTGCCGGGCGCCCAGTAGTTCTCGGGGCGGAAGTCGAGGCGGTCGTTGCCGAACCAGTGGCCCTCGACCGGCACGGCCGGCTCGGCCGTCACCTTGATGGCGTTCTCCACTGCCTTCGGGTCGGTGATGCCCCGGGTGAAGTGGATCGAGACCGGCATGCCGACGCCGACGGTCGAGCCGTCCTCGGGGGTGTACTGCCCGATGAAGGTGTTCTTCGGCACGAGGGTGGTGAAGGTGGTGTCCTTGGCGGACTCGCGGCCCTTCTCGTCCTTGGCGATCGCGTGGACCCTGTACTTGGTCGCGGCGGCCAGGTGCCCGGTGGGCGCCCAGCTCGCGCCGTCGGCCGCGATCTTCCCCTCGACCGCCTTGCCCTTCGGGTCGGAGACGGAGACCGAGGCCAGCTTGCCCTGCTGCGCGGTGACCTTGAGGGCGCCGCTGGTGGCGACCGAGTCGGCGCCGTCCTTGGGGGCGACGGTGACCACCGCGACCGACGCGGCGTTCTCCTCGACCTTCCCCGCGTCCTTCTCGCCCTTGCCCCCGCCGCCGGCGTCGTCGCCACCGCCGCAGGCCGACACCAGCAGCAGCAGTACGCCCATCAGCAGCGCGATCAGGCCAACGCCGCCCTTCCTCCCGGACGCCCCGGATATCCGCCGCCCCTGCGCAAGCGCCTTCACGTGATCTCCCCTCGCACGGCCTGGCCCCGCCACGGCCCGCACTCCCCTGTGCGCCGCGACTCGCGCGCACCGCGATAGATAATCACACCGGGCGGGGCGGCAACTCCCTGCGAATGTCACCGTTCAGTCCCAACTTGTCCAGGGACTTCTCGGGAACGCCGTGGGACGCCCGGAGCCTTCCGGGACGGCGGGGGCGGACGGGGCGGGGGCCAGGGGCGGCCGTCGGCGCGGAGCGCGGGGACGGGCGGGGCGGGGGCCGGACTCAGCGCAGGGCGGAGCCCGCCTTCCACTTGTCCCACGTCAGGTTCCAGCCGCCCAGGCCGTTGTCGGGCGCGACCTCCTTGTCCCGCGAGTTGACCACCTCGACCACGTCCCCGATCAGGGTCCGGTCGAAGAACCAGCCGGCCGGGGTGTCCGCGCTGCCGCCCTTCACGTCGCGCAGCCCGATGCAGCCGTGGCTGACGTTGGCCGAGCCGAAGGTGCCCGCGGACGCCCAGTAGTTGCCGTGCAGGAAGGTCCCCGACGTGGTCAGCCGCAGCGCGTGCGGCACGTCCTTGATGTCGTACTCGCCGCCGAAGCCGACCGTCCGCCCGTTCATCCGCGTCACGTCGTACAGCTCGGTGACGACCATCTTCCCGTTGTACGTGGTGGTCTTCGGCGCCCCCGCGGTGATCGGCAGGGTGGCCAGCACCTCACCGTCCCTGCGCACCTTCATCGTGTGCGCCTCCGCGTCGACCAGCGACTCCTGCGAGCGGCCGACCGTGAAGCCGACGGTCTTCTGCTGGATGCCGTACACCCCGGGCGCCCCCTCCACGTCGCGCAGCCGCATCTCGACGGTGACCTTCGTGCCCGGCTTCCAGTACTCCGCGGGCCGCAGGTCGAGGCGCTCCTTGCCGAACCAGTGGCCCACCACCTCGACCGGCGGCTGCGAGCGCACGACGATGGCGCGCTCCACGGCGGCACGGTCCGCGACGGGCCGGTTGAAGTCGAACGAGACGATCATGCCGGTGCCGACGGTGGAGCGGTTCTCCGGTTTGAAGTAGCCGATGAAGCGCTCCTCGGGGACGTACGTGGTGAAGGTGGTGTGCCGGGCCGAGCGGCGGCCGTCGCCGTCCAGCGCCACCGCGTCCACCCGGTACTTCGCGGCGAGCGTCAGACGCGGGGGGCCCGTCGGGGCCCAGCGCAGCCCGTCGTCCGAGATCCGTCCCGGCACCTCGCGGGGCTGCGCGTCCTCCACCTGCACGACCCTGACCCGCTCCAGGCGCCCGCTGGGCACGGACACCTCGATGCGGCCGTCCCTCCTGATGCCGCTCGCACCGTCGTCGGGGGTGATCCTGATGGTGTCCCGGGGGGAGGGCGCCTTGTCGCCTGCGTCCGGGCCGCCGCCCGAGCAGCCGGCCAGCGCCACCGCCGCCGCCATCGTGGCCGCCGCCGCCAGGGCCCTGGCCAGACCCGCCCTCGCTCTTTTCGGTGCGTTGTCGCCGCGCTTCGCTGGGTTCTTCACAGCTCGCCCAACGACCGGGCCGCGTCCGGGGAAACGTGAGTACGACCCTTGTTACGGGCAGAACAATGGAGCACCAACACGGGACCACGCGTTTTCCGTCCCCACGTCCCATCGAGCCGCGGGAGGACGTCAGGTGTCGAGCGCAGCCGAGCAGGAGGCGGTGCGGCAGCCCGCCCGGCCACCGGTCGCCGTGGGCGGCGGGGCGGCCGACGGGGCGGGCGCGTCCGTGTGGCCCGGGGCGCCGACCCCGCTGGGGGCCCGCTTCCGGGCCGGGCGCGCCGGTCCCGAGGGCGCGGCGGGCACCAACTTCGCGCTCTGGGCCGGCGGCGCCGAATCCGTCGAGCTGTGCCTCTTCGACGACGAGGGCCGCGAGACGCGCCGCCCGCTGGCCGAACTGACCCACGAGATCTGGCACGGCTTCGTGCCGGGCGTGCGTCCCGGCCAGCGGTACGGCTACCGGGTGCACGGCCGCTGGGACCCCTGGACCGGTGCCCGCTGGAACCCGGCGAAGCTGCTGCTCGACCCGTACGCGCGGGCGGTGGACGGCGAGTTCGCGCTGCCGCCCGAGGTGTACGGGCACGTCAGGGACTGGCCGCAGCAGAGCGTCGCGGACACCGTGCGCGACGACCGGGACTCGGCGCCGCACGTCCCCAAGGGCGTCGTCGTCCACGACGACGGGCCGCCGGGCGGCGCCGACGAGTGGGCGGACGACCGGCGCCCCAAGACGCCGTGGGCCGACTCGGTCATCTACGAGCTGCACGTGCGCGGCTTCACCAAACGGCACCCCGGCGTCCCCGAGGAACTGCGCGGCACCTACGCGGGCCTCGCCCACCCGGCGGCGCTCGACCACCTCGTGAAGCTCGGCGTGACGGCGGTCGAGCTGCTGCCCGTGCACCAGTTCGCGCACGAGGACCACCTGTTGCGGCGGGGCCTGCGCAACCACTGGGGCTACAACTCCGTCGGCTACTTCGCGCCGCACGCCGCGTACGCCGCGTCCGGCACGCGCGGCCAGCAGGTCGGGGAGTTCAAGCGGATGGTGCGGGCGCTGCACGACGCGGGCATCGAGGTCATCCTCGACGTGGTCTACAACCACACGGCGGAGGCGGACGAGCTGGGCCCGACGCTCTCCCTGCGCGGCATCGACAACCGGGGCTACTACCGGCTGGCCGACGACGCCCGCCGCTACAGCGACTACACCGGCTGCGGGAACACCCTGCACGTGGTGCGGCCGCAGGTGCTGCGGCTGATCACCGACTCGCTGCGGTACTGGGTGACCGAGATGGGCGTGGACGGCTTCCGCTTCGACCTGGCCGCCGCGCTGGCCCGCTCGATGCACGACGTCGACATGCTCTCGCCGTTCCTCGCGGTGATCGCCCAGGACCCGGTGCTGCGGCGGGTGAAGCTGATCGCCGAGCCCTGGGACGTGGGCGACGGGGGCTACCAGGTGGGGGCGTTCCCGCCGCTGTGGACCGAGTGGAACGACCGCTACCGGGACGCCGTACGGGACTTCTGGCGCGGCGCCCTGCCCGACGTGCGCGACCTGGGCTACCGGATCTCGGGCTCCAGCGACCTGTACGCGTGGGGCGGGCGGCGGCCGTACGCCTCGATCAACTTCGTCACCGCGCACGACGGCTTCACGCTGCGCGACCTCGTCACCTACGAGCGCAAGCACAACGAGGCCAACGGCGAGGGCAACCGGGACGGGACGCACGACAACCGCGCCTGGAACTGCGGGGTCGAGGGCGAGAGCGACGACGCCCGGATCAACGCGCTGCGGCGGCGGCAGCTGCGCAACCTGGTGACGACGCTGCTGCTGTCGACCGGGGTGCCGATGCTGGTCGCGGGCGACGAGATGGGGCGCACGCAAGGAGGCAACAACAACGCGTACTGCCAGGACAACGAGACCGGCTGGGTCGACTGGGCGCTGCTCGACGACCCGGGCTGGCGCGAGCTGGCGCGGCTCACGGCCCGGCTCACCGCGCTGCGCCACGCCCACCCCGTGCTGCGGCGCCGCGCGTTCTTCTCGGGGCGCCCGCAGGGGGCGGACGGGCTGCGGGACCTGGCGTGGTTCACGCCGCGCGGCACGGAGATGACCGAGCGGGACTGGTACGCCCCGGCCGCGACGCTGGGCTTCTACCTGTCGGGGCGGGACATCCCGGGGCGCGACGCGCGCGGCGCCCCGGTGACCGACGACAGCTTCCTGGCGGTGCTGCACGCGGCGGACCGCCCGGCGGGCTTCCTGCTGCCGGGGGCGCCGTGGGCCGAGTCGTACGAACTCCTCGTCGACACGTCCAGGGAGGAGCAGGGCGCGCCGCCCGCGACGGTGCACCGGGGCGGCGAGGCGGTGCCGGTGCCGGCGCGGGCGGTGCTGCTGCTGAGGGTGGTGCCGGGGGCGCCCTCGTCGGTCAGGACGTCTTGACGTAGCAGGTGAAGTCGCCCTTGACGATGCTGATGTCGTCTCCCGGGCCACCGCCGAGGATCTCCATGCCCTCGGCGCCCAGCGTGTAGAACGTCCCGGCGGGGCGCCCCTTGGCCGTCCAGGCGGCCGGGGCGTCGGTGTAGCGCTCCTCGCAGCGGTCCTGCGCCATCTTGTAGGCGCCGTCGAGGCCGATCCGTTCCTTGCTGGTCTCGTTGATCCTGACCTGGCCGAAGATCCGCAGGTCGTGGGCGGTCGAGCAGTCGACGCGGCGCAGCAGGGAGAAGCCCGCCAGGCCGGTGTCGTGGCCGGCGCACTCGCCCGGCTTGATCTTGGTGAGCTCGGTCAGCACCTTGCTCGCGTCCTCGGTCCGCTCCCCCGGCCGGACGCTGGGCGGGGCCTTGTGGCCGAACTCCGAGAAGGCGAGGTGCGCCTTGATCCCGGTCACGCCGTGGGTCTCGCGGTCGGTGATCAGGGCGGAGAGGTCGGCCTCCGCCCGGGTCAGCCGCCCTTGGGCGTCGAGTTCGACCTCCAGGGAGACCGGTACCGCCTCGCCCTTCGACCCCGCCCTGGGGGCGAACCCGTCGGGCACGAGGTCGGCGAACACCCCGGCCGGGGTCATGACGTGGTAGTACCGGGTGCCGTCGGACCGCTTCTCGGGCCGGGCCTCGGGGAACGAGCCGAAGACGGCGTCGGCGAGCGTTCCGCCGTACGGGGTGGTGGAACCGGCCCTCTTGGACAGCAGGGCCGCTTCCTTGGAGATGTCCCCCGCGGAGGCCGCGTACCGCAGCCAGGTGCGCTTCGCGGTGCGGTACAGCACGTCGTCGCCCTCGACGGAGTAGGACCGCCAGGCGCGGCCGTTCTCGCCGCGCAGCGCGGCGACCGCCTTCTGCGGGAAGGCGCCGGTGGTGCTCTGGACCTGGACGGCGACCGCCCGGTCCGCGCCGAAGTCCTGGCTGCCCGTGGTCCGGTCGGTCAGCTGTCCGCCGCCCTTCGCCGTGTAGACGAGCGTCGACACGAAGCGGACCGTGCCGCCGCCCTCCGTGGCCGTGCGGGCCGCGACCAGCTGGTCGGCGGGCGGCAGCGAGAAGACCGCGTTCCCCGACCCGTCCTTGCCGCCCTCGTCGCCCTTGTCGCCCTTCGTGCCCTTGCCCCCGCTGTCGCAGGCCGCCGCCCCCACGAGCAGCAGCGGTGCCAGCACCGCCGCGACGGCGCGTCCGCGCCTTCTCCCCGTCATGGTCCCCACCCTCAGTCGAACGCGGCCGCGCAGCCGCGGCCGATCAGCCGAGGATCTTACGGTCGTACGCGACCGCGACCGCGGCGGCCCGGTCCTTCGCCGCCAACTTGGCGAAAACGTGCGTGAGATGCGTCTTGACGGTGGCCCCGCCGATGAACGGCTCCCGAGCGGCCCGGAAACCCGCTGGGCGATGTTAGTGGTGAACCGTAGGCTCACTCCTGATGCCAGAAGAACATGCACCTACCAAGGACCGGTCCGCCGTCCGCATCCTGCTGCGGTTGTGGCCTTATGTGCGGCCTGTCCGCAAACGCCTCTTCACCGCCGCTCTCATCGCGATCGTGGCGTCCTGTCTGAGCCTGGTGATCCCCCTCGTCCTCAAGTGGATGGTGGACGGCCCGGTCGCGGACCGGGACCCGGACGGGGTGTGGCTGGGCGCGCTGGTCCTGCTGCTCCTCGGCATCGCCGAGGCCCTGCTCTTCGGCTTCCGGCGGTGGCTGGTGGCCCGCCCGCTGGCGGGCGTGGAGGCGGCGATGCGGGCGGACCTGTACCGGCATCTCCAGCGGCTGCCCGTCGCCTTCCACGACCGGTGGGCCTCGGGCCAGTTGCTGTCGCGCGGCACGACCGACCTGATGCTGCTCCGGCTGTTCCTGGCGTTCCCCCTGACGTTCCTGCTGGTCAACGGCGTGACGATCCTGGTGGGCTTTGTGATCCTGCTGTCCCAGCAGTGGCTGCTCGGCCTGGTGCTGCTGCTCCCCGTGGTGCCGCTGGTGATCGTCTGCTCGCTCTTCGAGTCGAAGTACGCACTGGTCGCGCGCACGGCACAGGATCAGGTCGGCGATCTGACGACGGTCGTGGAGGAGAGCGTCCTCGGCATCCGGATCATCAAGGGCTTCGGCCGGCACCGCAGCCAGTCGGAGGCGTTCCGGCAGCTCTCGGAGCGGCTGCGCGGGACAGAGCTGGGCAAGGCGAAGCTGCTCGCCGGGATCTGGGCCGTGATCACCGCGATCCCGGAGCTCGCGATCGGCGCGGCCCTGGTGCTCGGCACGGTGCAGGTGGCGGACGGCGACCTGTCGGCGGGCACGCTGGTGGCGTTCCTGTCGACGGCGCTGGCGCTGCGGTGGCCGGTGGAGTCGATCGGCTTCCTGCTGGCGATGAGCCAGGAGGCGGCGACGGCCACGGAGCGGTACTTCGAGGTGATGGACGCGCCTGAGGAGACCGACGCGGCGAAGGGCGCGGCCCACGGCGCGGCCGCCCCGGGGGCGGGTGCGGACGGCGGCGGCATCGCGTTCGAGGGCGTCTCGTTCCGGTACCCCGACGCGGCGCCGGACTCCCCCGCCGTACTGGACCGGATCGACCTGCGCGTACGCCCAGGCGAGACCATGGCGCTCGTCGGGGCCACCGGCTCGGGCAAGACCACGCTCACCGCCCTCGTGCCCCGGCTGCACGAGCTGACCGGCGGGCGGATCCTGCTCGACGGCGAGGACATCACCGCCATGGAGCGCGACCGGCTGCGCTCCCTGGTCTCCGTCGCCTTCGAGGAGCCCACGCTCTTCTCCGCGACCGTCGGCGAGAACGTCCTGATGGGCGGCGATGACGCGGACGAGGAGGCGCTGCGGCGCGCCCTGGACACCGCGCAGGCCGACTTCGCGCACCGGCTGCCGCAGGGCGTCGACACCCAGGTCGGCGAGCAGGGGCTCAGCCTCTCCGGCGGCCAGCGCCAGCGCCTCGCGCTCGCCCGCGCGGTCGTCGGACAGCCCCGCTTCCTGGTGCTCGACGACCCGCTGTCGGCGCTCGACGTGCACACGGAGGCGCTGGTGGAGGCCGCGCTGCGGCGGGTCCTCGCGGACACCACCGCGCTGGTGGTGGCGCACCGCCCGTCGACGGTGCTGCTCGCCGACCGGGTCGCGCTGCTCTCCGGCGGCCGGATAGCCGCCGTGGGCACGCACCACGAACTGCTGCGTGACAACGCCGAGTACGCCTGGCTGATGTCGGGCGCCGAGGAGGGACGCCGGGTATGACCACGACCGTGGGACAGCAGCCCGCGACCGACGGGCCCGGCCCGAACGGCCCGAACGGCCCGGACGGGCACGAGGGCGGTACGGACAGGAACAGTACGGGCGAGGGCGGGACCGCCGAGGGCGCCGGTGCCGTCGGGCCCGACGCCTTCGACCGAGACGAACTGCCCGCGCCCGAGGGCGCGACCGGCACCCTGCTGCGCTCGCTGCTGCGACCGCTGCGCGGCCGGGTCGTGCTCGCCGTGCTGTACCTGCTGCTCCAGCAGGCCGCCGCACAGGCGGGTCCGCTGCTCGTCGCGTACGCCATCGACCGCGGCGTGCCCGCGCTGCGCGCCGACGACTACGGCCCGCTGATCGCCGTCGCGACCGGCTACCTGGTCTGCTCGGTGGGCGCGGGCGTCTTCCAGTACGCCTTCATCCGCGCGTCCGCCCGGGTCAACCAGAGCGTGCTGCTGGACCTGCGGGGCCGCATCTTCCGGCACGCGCAGGCGCTGAGCGTCGACTTCCACGAGCGCTACACGTCGGGCCGGCTGATCTCCCGCTCGACCACCGACGTGGAGTCGCTGCGCGAACTGCTCAGCGAGGGGCTCCAGGAGCTGATCGGCGTCGTCCTCGCGTTCGTCTACATCAGCGCGATGCTGCTCTGGCTGGACCTCGGGCTCGGCGGGCTCGCGGTCGCCTCCTTCGTACCGCTGTACCTGCTGGTGCGGCTCTACCAGCGGCGCGCCGCGCGGATGTTCACCACGCGCTCCACCGCCATCGCCGCGGTCATCGTGAAGTTCGCGGAGACCATGAACGGCATCAGGCCGGTGCGCGCGTTCCGCCGCGAGCGGGCCAACGACGCGGAGTTCGCGAGGCTGAACGGCGTGCACGCCGGGTCGAACGGCGACGCGATGCTGGAGATGGCCCGCTACGTGGTCGGCTCCCGGCTGGTCGCCAACACCGCCGTCGCGGGGATCGTGCTGTGGGGCGCGTACCGGGTGGCGGACGGGACGCTGGAGCTGGGCGTGCTCGCGGCGGCCGTGCTGTACCTGCGGCGGCTGTACGACCCGATCGACCGGCTCGGGATGTTCCTCAACTCGTACGAGTCGGCCGCCGCCTCGCTCGCCAAGATCGCCGGACTGCTGGCCCAGGTCCCCTCGGTGCCGGAGACCGCCGACCCGAAGGAGCTGCCCGCGCGCACGGGCGACCACCCGGGGCGCGAGGTCGTCTTCGACTCGGTGCGCTTCGCGTACCGCACGGGCGGCGAGGTGCTGCCACGCTTCGACCTGACGATCCCGGCGGGCCAGACGGTGGCGGTCGTCGGCTCGACGGGCGCGGGCAAGTCGACGCTGGCCAAGCTGCTGGCGCGGTTCTACGACCCGACCGAGGGCCGGGTCCTGCTGGACGGCGCGGACCTGCGCGACCTGTCGCTGCCCGAACTGCGGCGCGGGGTGGTCATGGTGACGCAGGAGGCGTTCCTGTTCTCCGGGACGGTCGCGGAGAACATCGCGATCGGCAGCCCGGACGCGACCCGCGAGGACATCGAGCGCGCGGCGAAGGCGATCGGCGCGCACGACTTCATCACGGCCCTGCCGGACGGCTACGACACGGACGTGCGCAAGCGGGGCGGCCGCATCTCCGCGGGCCAGCGCCAGCTGGTGGGCTTCGCGCGGGCGCTGCTGGCCGACCCCGCGGTGCTGATCCTGGACGAGGCGACCAGTTCGCTGGACATCCCGGGCGAGCGCGCGGTGCAGCGGGCGCTCGACACGGTCCTGCACGGCCGTACGGCGGTGGTCATCGCGCACCGCCTGTCGACGGTGGAGATCGCGGACCGGGTGCTGGTGATGGAGCACGGCCGGGTGGTCGAGGACGGCAGCCCCGCCGAACTCACCGCGGGCACGGGCCGCTTCGCCGAGCTGCACCGGGCGTGGCGGGAGAGCGTGGTGGGCTAGTCGGAGGCGGCGCGGCCCGCCGCGAAGGCGGTGGCGAGTTCGGCCAGGAGCGGGGCGAGCGCCGGGTGGGGGTCGCGGCGCGGGGCGATCGTGTAGACGCCGCGCGTCGGGGGGTCGACGAGGGTCACGGTGCCGACGTCGGCCCGCAGCGCGCGGGTCAGCACCCCGGGGATCAGCGCGACGGCGTGGCCGGACGCGACCAGGGCCAGCTTGCCGAAGAGGTCGGCGGCGGCGAGGTCGATGCGGACGTCGGCTCCCGCGCGGGCCGCGTGCCGCCGCAGGAGCGCCGCCGAGCCGTCGTTGTCCTCCGCCCAGGTCTCGTCGGCGAGGTCCCCGATGCGTACGGGCCCCTGCCCGGTCAGCGGGTGCCCGGCGGGCAGGACGACGACCATGTCGTCCACGCCGAGGAGCCGCCGCTCGACCCGCGGGTCGTCGGGCAGCCCCGGTGGCGCGTCGGTGACGACGGCGAGGTCGAGACCGCCGTCGGCCACCCGGGGGTGCAGCTGTGCGCTCAGTGCGGGCAGCAGGCTCCAGTCGAGCGGGCCCACCCGCTCCAGCAGCCCCCGGACGGCCTCGGGGACGATCCCCGCGGCCAGCGAGGGCGTCGCGCCGACGGCCAGCGGCCGGGCCGCGGACCCGGCGGCCGCGTCCCGGGCCGCGCGCACGGCGCGGTCGGCCTCGTTGAGCGTGAGGCGGGCGTGGCGCAGGAACGCCTCGCCCGCCGGTGTCGGGCGCACGCCGCGCGCGTGGCGCTCCACCAGCTCCACGCCGAGCTGCCGTTCGAGCCCGGCGAGCTGCCGGGAGACGGCCGACTGCGTGTGGTGGAGCTCGGCGGCGGCCGCCGACAGCGACCCCAGGCGGCACACGGTCACGAAGGTCCGCCACACCGTCAGTTCCATGGCACCAGTATGACCTGCGGGTATGCGGGTCACGCAGGGCAGCCCTGCGGAATCTGCGCTTGTCGCAGGCTTCGCGGGGCAGCACGCTGACCCGCATGAGCACATCTCACTCGATCGCCGTCCTCGGCCTGGGGCGCATGGGCCACGCCTTCGCGACCCGGCTCGCCGACCAGGGTCTGGACGTCGTCGGCTGGACCAGGTCCGGCCGCGCCGGGACCGACCACCGCACGACCGACCACCGCACGACAGCCCACCCCACGGCCGACCACCCCACGGCCGAACGGCACATCGCCGACCGGCACACGGGCGTCTACCGGACGGCCGCAGACCCGAAGGAGGCCGTGGCGGGAGCCGGTCTCGTCCTGCTGGCGCTGTTCGACGGCCCGGCCTGCGAGCAGGTCCTGGACGACGTCCACGGCTCGCTGCGCACGGACGCGGTCGTACTGAACACCGGCACCGTCTCCCCCGCCGAGGCGGCGCGCCTGGCCCGGCGGATCGGCCCGGCCTACGTGCACGCCCCCGTGCTCGGCTCCGTCCCGGCGGCCGCCGCCGGCACGCTCCAGATCCTCGCCGCGGCCGATCCAGCCGCCCTGGACGTGGCCCGGCCGGTGCTGGACGCCCTGGGCACCGTACGGCTCTTCGACGACGCGGCCACCGCCGCCGCGTTCAAGCTGGTCGCCAACAGCGGCCTCGCGGGCTCCGTCGTCGCGCTGCGCGAGACGCTCCGGCAGGCGGACGCGCTCGGGCTGCCCCGCGACCGGGTCCTCGACGTCCTCGAACTCGGCCAGCTCGGCGGGCTCGTGGCCCGCAAGCGCCCCTTCCTCGCCGAGGGGGCGGACGCCGCCGCCCTGCCCGCCGACTTCACGGTCGGCGCCCTCGCCAAGGACATGGCGCTCCTCGCGGACGCGTCGGGCGTCCCCCTGCGCGGCGCGGCCCTGCCGACGGACGCCCCTGGCGGCCCCGAGGCCGACGTCGCGGCCGCCGCCACGGTTCCCGCGCCGGACGACGCCGTGCTCCGGCCGCTCCGCGCCTACGCCCGCGGACACGCCACCGGCGACCCCGCCCACTTCCGCGACGCGTTCCTGCCCACCGCGCACGTCGAGGGCGTCCGCGACGGCGCCTTCGTCTCCTGGCCCCTGGACCAGTACTGCGCCCTGTTCCCCGGCCACCCTGCCCCGGACGAACCGGCCCGCTCGCGCCGCGTCGACACCGTCGAGGTGCACGGCACCGTCGCGACCGCGACCATGACGCTCCGGCACGGCGCGGACGTCTTCACCGACGTCTTCCTGCTGGTGCGCGGCGCGGACGACCGCTGGCGGATAGCCAACAAGGCCTACCACCGCCATTCTTGACGTCCCGTCAGCCACCCTTGCCGTCCTCGCGGCTCCGCCCGTCACACGTGCGGTCCGTTCGCGGGGCGGAGCCCCTTCAGCAGGGCCAGGCTCAAGGCCGCGGCCAGGGCCATCAGGAGCGCGGCGCCCGCCGCCGCGTACGCCATGGAGTGGGTGAACGCCTCGCGGGCCGTGTCCAGCAGGGCGTGGGCCCGTGCGGCCGGGAGTCCGTCCGCGGTGGCGACCGCGCCGCCCAGGGTCTCCTTCGCCGCGTGCGGCGCGCCCGCCATGTCCCGGGAGTAGACCGCCGCGGCGATCGAGCCGAGCACCGCCATGCCCAGCGCGCCGCCCAGTTCCGTGCCCGATTCAAGGACCGCGGCGGCGGAACCGGCGCGCTCCGGCGGGGCCGCGCCCAGGGCGAGTTCGTTGGCGAGCATCATGGCGAGGACCAGGCCCGCCGCGTACACCGTGACGGCCGTCAGCACGAACCACAGCGGCGGTTCGGCGCCCAGCCGCGTCAGGGCGCAGAAGCCCGCGGCCGCGACGAGGAACCCGGCGCCCATCACCTTCGCGCGTTCGAAGCGCTTGACGAGCACGGCGCCCAGCGGGGCCGCCGCCATCGGGCCCGTCGCCGGAACCAGGCTCCAGAGCGCGGCCTCGAAGGGGCTCATGCCGAGCACGGACTGGAGGTACTGGGTGAACAGGACCGCGAAGCCGACGGTGGCCGCCATCGCGAAGAGGTTCACCAGGACCGAGCCGCCGTAGGCCCGCTGCCGCAGCAGCGTCAGGTCGACCATCGGGTCGGCGATGCGGGCCTGGCGGCGGACGAACAGCGCGCCGACGGCCAGGCCGAGGGCGACGAGCAGCAGCGGCAGCGGTTCGGGGCCGTCCTTGGCCAGCTCCTTGACGCCGTGGACCAGCGGGAGCAGCGCGGCCAGCGAGAGGAGCGCGCTGGGCACGTCGACGCGGCCCGCGGCCGCCCGTTCGGCCCGGGTGGAGCCGGGGAGCAGGACCGGCGCGAGGATCAGCAGCAGGGCCATCGCGGGCAGGTTGACCAGGAAGACCGAGCCCCACCAGAAGTGTTCGAGGAGCGCGCCGCTGACGACGGGGCCGAGCGAGATGCCGGTGGCCATCACCGTGGTCCAGACGCCGACCGCCTTGGCGCGCTGGCCCGGGTCCGCGAACAGCGTCCTGATCAGGGCCAGCGTGGACGGCATCAGACAGGCGCCGCCGACGCCGAGGAGCGCGCGGGCCGCGATGAGGCCGCCGGGGCCCTGGGCGTAGGCGGCGGCCAGCGAGGCGGCGCCGAACAGGACGGCGCCGACCGTCAGCAGGCGCCTGCGGCCCAGGCGGTCGCCGACGGCCCCCATCGTGATCAGGAGTCCGGCGAGCACGAAGCCGTACACGTCGAGGATCCACAGCTGCTGGGTGGAGCCGGGGGCGAGGTCCCGGCTGATGGCGGGGACGGCGTAGTAGAGGACCGACACGTCCATGGAGACGATCAGCAGGGGGAGCATCAGGACGGCGAGCGCGGTCCATTCGCGACGCCCGGCGCGCGGGGGCGCGGGGAGCCGAGGGCCGGGTCCCGGGTCGTGCCCGGGGCCGTGCTCGGGGTGGGTTTCCGTGGGCTTGAGCGAGGTCATGGCAGGAGCGAAGCAGCGGGGCGCGTACGGTGCAATCAGCTGCCTAGTGCACCTCGGAAGCGGCGCCAATTCACCCGTTGAATCGCGGATTTACGGTGTCATCGCGCACTAGTACACTGCCGTGCGTGACTACCGTACCGCCCTATCTGCGCATCGCCTCCGCGATCCGCCGCGACATCGAGTCGGGCAGGCTCGCCCCCGGCGCGCCCGTGCCCTCGACCCGGGCCCTCACCCGGGAGTGGGGCGTGGCCATGGCGACGGCCACCAAGGCGCTCGCCGCGCTGCGCCAGGAGGGGCTGGTGCGGCCGGTCCCCGGGGTCGGCACGGTGGTCGCCGGGAAGCGGGAGCACGGCGGCCCCGGCGGCCCCGGCGGGGCGCGGCAGGCGCCGCTGACGTGGCAGCGCGTCGTGCGGGCGGCGCTGGCGCTGGCGGACGCGGAGGGCCTGGAGAGCGTGTCGATGCGCCGGGTGGCGACCGAACTCGACACCTCGTCGATGGCGCTCTACCGGCACGTGGCGGGCAAGGGCGAGCTGGTGCGGCTGATGACGGACGCGGCCTTCGCCGAGCTGGACCTGGGCCCGTCGGTACGGCAGTGGCGGCGCGGACTCGACCTGGCGGCGCGGGAGTTGTGGGCGATGTACGGGCGCCATCCGTGGATGGCGACGGCGATGGCGGGGTTCAGCAGGCCGCAGCCGACGCCGCACACGATGCGCTACACGGAGTGGGTGCTGGGCGCGCTGCGCGACAGCGGGCTGCGCCCGCACGACATGCTGCACACGCACCTGTCCGTGCTGGCCTTCGTGCAGGGGGTGGCCCTCGCGGCGGAGTCGGAGGGCCGGGCGCGGCAGGACACCGGGATGTCGGGCGAGGAGTGGCTGGCGCACAGCGGGGCGCGGTTCGACGCGATCATCTCGGCGGGCACGTTCCCGCTGCTCGTCTCGGTCTTCCGGGCGGAGGACTTCGACCTGGACCTCACGACCCTCTTCGAGTTCGGGCTGCGCCGGACGCTGGACGGGATCGCGGTGCTCGTCGCGGACTCCGCCGGGGACGCGGCGCGCGAACTCCCCCAAGTGGGTACGGTTCACGGGGAGTCGGACAGTCGATAATCGGCCACCGGCCATACGGGGCGGTCGGACCCGCTCCGGGGACGTGCTCAACATCCCCGAAACACGGACGACTTCCGTCCGGATCTCGGAAATCTCTCGATCGACCGAATTCCCGCGCCCTCGGCAGCTTCCTGGCGTCGCGCGGTGAAACGTCCGGTTAACGAACACCGTCCTCCGTGCAGCGAACCAAAACCGGCCAACTTCTTGACGCGCTCCTGACAGGAGCTGTTCACGGCTGGCAATCTTCCCCCGTTCCTCGCTCCACCTCTGATCCGCCTGCTCCGCCAGCACTGCCCGGGACGCCCACCCAGTGTCCCGCCACCCCCCAGCAGAAGGAGTTCGCGTGAGATCCACGCCAAGCCGCCGCACCACCGCCGCCGGCGCGCTCATAGCCGCAGCGGCCCTGCTCACCGTCGGCGTACAGGCGGGCACCGCCTCCGCCGACAACGAGCGGTCGGCAGCCGCCCCGGGCATCCAGGCCGGTTCGCCGGTCAACCCGGGCGCTCTCCCCGCAAAGCTCAGCCCCTCCCAGCGCGCCGCGCTGCTCCAGGAGGCGAACGCCACCAAGGCCGCCACCGCCAAGGAGCTGGGCCTGGGCGCCCAGGAGCAGCTGGTGGTCCGTGACGTGGTCCAGGACCGCGACGGCACCACGCACACCCGCTACGAGCGGACGTATGCCGGGCTCCCCGTCCTCGGCGGCGACCTGATCGTCAAGGAGAGCAAGGCCGGGAAGACGCAGGGCGTCTTCAAGGGCTCCAAGTCGGTCCTCAAGGGCATCGACACCACCGCGGACATCGCGCCCAAGGCGGCCGAGACGCAGGCGCTCGGCGCCGCCCGCGCCGAGGGCTCCAAGAAGACCGCCGCCACCAAGGCCCCGCGCAAGGTCGTCTGGATGGCCTCGGGCAAGCCCACCCTCGCCTTCGAGACCGTCGTCGGCGGCCTCCAGCACGACGGCACGCCCAACGAGCTGCACGTCGTGACCGACGCCGCCACCGGCAAGAAGATCTACGAGTGGCAGGCCGTCGAGACCGGCACCGGCAACACCCAGTACAGCGGCCAGGTCACCCTGGGCACCGCCCCCTCGTACACGCTGACCGACACGAACCGCGGCAGCCACAAGACGTACGACCTCAAGGGCGGCTCCAGCGGCACCGGCACGCTGTTCCAGAACACCACCGACGTCTGGGGCAACGGCCAGCCGTCGAACCGCGAGACCGCGGGCGCGGACGCGCACTACGGCGCGGCCCTCACCTGGGACTACTACAAGAACGTGCACGGCCGCAGCGGCATCCGCGGCGACGGCGTCGGCGCGTACTCCCGCGTCCACTACGGCAACGCCTACGTCAACGCGTTCTGGCAGGACAGCTGCTTCTGCATGACGTACGGCGACGGCGAGGGCAACAACAAGCCGCTCACCTCGATCGACGTGGCCGCGCACGAGATGACGCACGGCGTCACCGCCGCCACCGCCAAGCTGATCTACAGCGGCGAGTCCGGCGGTCTGAACGAGGCGACCTCCGACATCTTCGCGGCGGCCGTCGAGTTCAACGCCAACAACGCCCAGGACGTCGGCGACTACCTGGTCGGCGAGAAAATCGACATCAACGGCGACGGCACCCCGCTGCGCTACATGGACAAGCCGAGCAAGGACGGCGCGTCCAAGGACTCGTGGTACCCGGGCGTCGGCAACGTCGACGTGCACTACTCGTCCGGCATCGCGAACCACTTCTTCTACCTGCTCTCCGAGGGCAGCGGCAAGAAGACCATCAACGGCGTGAACTACGACTCGCCGACCTCGGACGGCCTGCCGGTCACCGGCATCGGCCGCGCCAAGGCCGAGCAGATCTGGTTCAAGGCGCTCGCCACCAAGTTCGGCGCCTCGACCAACTACGAGCAGGCGCGCACCGGCACGGTCGCCGCGGCCAAGGAGCTGTACGGCGCCACCGCGCCCGAGGCCACCGCGGTCGAGCACGCCTGGGCCGCGGTCGCGGTCGGCTCGCGTCCCGGCGGCGGCACCCCCGGCGGCACGGTCTTCGAGAACACCACGGACGTCCAGATCCCGGACGGCGGCGCCGCGGTCACCTCGTCGGTCAACGTCACCGGCCGCACCGGCAACGCCCCGGCCTCCCTGCCGGTCACCGTGGACATCGTCCACCCCTACCGCGGCGACCTGGTCCTCGACCTGATCGCCCCGGACGGCACCGCCTACCGCCTGCAGAACTCCAGCAGCGACTCGGGCGACAACATCCAGAAGACGTTCAACGTCAACGCCTCCTCCGAGGTGGCCAACGGCACCTGGAAGCTGAAGGTCCAGGACGTCTACCGGCAGGACGTCGGCTACATCAACAGCTGGAAGCTCACCTTCCCGTAAACCGGGCCACCGCCCGGAAACGGGACGGACCGTGAGTGACTGACCGAACGGCCCCGGGGCGGCACGCTCCCCCGGGGCCGTTTCACCGCATCAGCACGCCCGCCCCCTCCCCCGTCGCCTCCGTCGGCAGCGCGGCGAGGCCCAGATCGGTGCCGGACGCGAGCAGCCGGTGCGCGGGCAGGACGCGGACGGTGTAGCCGTAGGGCCCCGTACGGTCCAGCGCCAGCGGCCCCTCGTACAGCCAGCGGCCCTCCAGGTCGGGCCCGCCGGTCGGCTTCAGCGGGAACGGCCGGCCCTCCGCGATCGCGTCGGCCTCGTCCACCCGGCCCGCGACGGCCTGCACCTCCACGTCGTCGGGCCCCAGCGCGCCGAGCGCGACGCGCACCCGCAGGGCGAGCGTGGCGCCCAGCTCCGCCGCGCCCCGCCCGTCCCCGGCCGCCACGGCCTCCACGTGGTCCACCGCGACGTACGGCCACACCGTGCGCACCCGCTCCTTCCAGAGCGCCAACTCCCGTGCGGACGCCGGGTCCAGGGCGCGGTGGGCGAGCGCGGCGGGCGCGTAGAGCCGCTCCACGTACTCCCGCACCATGCGCCCCGCGAGGACCTTCGGACCGAGCGCGGCCAGGGTGCGCCTGACCATCTCGATCCACCGGCCGGGCAGCCCCTCCTCGCCCCGGTCGTAGAAGCGCGGCGCGATCCGCCGCTCGATCAGGTCGTAGAGCGCGTTCGCCTCCAGCTCGTCCCTGCGGTCCTCGTCCAGCGCGTGCCCCTCGGCCGTGGGGATGGCCCAGCCGAAGTCCGGCTCGAACCACTCGTCCCACCAGCCGTCCCGCACCGAGAGGTTGAGGCAGCCGTTGAGCGCGGCCTTCATCCCGCTGGTCCCGCACGCCTCCAACGGGCGCAGCGGGTTGTTCAGCCAGACGTCGCAGCCCGGGTAGAGCTGCTGCGCCATCCGCATGCCGTAGTCGGGCAGGAAGACGATGCGGTGGCGCACGCGCGGGTCGTCCGCGAACCGCACCAGCTCCTGGATCAGCCGCTTCCCGCCGTCGTCCGCGGGGTGGGCCTTGCCCGCGACGACGATCTGGACGGGCCGCTCGGGGTGCAGCAGCAGCTCCATCAGCCGGTCGCGGTCGCGCAGCATGAGGGTGAGGCGCTTGTACGAGGGGACGCGGCGCGCGAAGCCGATGGTCAGCACGGAGGGGCTGAGCACCGAGTCGATCCAGCCGAGTTCGGCGTCGGCGGCGCCGCGCTGCCGCCAGGATTCGGCCAGCCTCCCGCGCACCTCGGCGACCAGCCTGGTGCGCAGGGCGGTGCGCAGTTCCCACACGTCCGCGTCCGGGATGTCGGCGACGGCGTCCCAGCGGCGGGACGAGCCGACGCTCAGCGCGTCCTCGGTGCGGCGGGCGCCGATGGTGCGGGCGCCGAGCGCGACGACCTCGGGGGCGACCCAGGTGGGGGCGTGGACGCCGTTGGTGACGGAGGTGATCGGCACCTCGTCGGGGTCGAAGCCGGGCCAGAGCCCGGCGAACATCTCGCGGCTGACCGAGCCGTGCAGCGTGGAGACGCCGTTGGCGCGCTGGGCCAGGCGCAGGCCCATGACCGCCATGTTGAAGAGGTTCGGCTCGCCGCCCGGGTACGTCTCCATGCCGAGCCGCAGCACCCGTTCGGCGTCCACGCCCGGCAGTTCGCCGTCGTCGCCGAAGTGGTGGGCGACCAGTTCGCGGTCGAAGCGGTCGATCCCGGCGGGGACGGGGGTGTGGGTGGTGAAGAGGGTTCCGGCGCGTACGGACTCCAGGGCCGCGTCGAAGCCGCAGCCGGCGCCGGACGCGGAGCCGGCCTCGACGAGTTCGCGGATGCGTTCGAGGCCGAGGAAGCCCGCGTGGCCCTCGTTGGTGTGGAAGACCTCGGGGGCCCGGTGGCCGGTGAGGCGGCAGTACGCGCGGACGGCGCGGACGCCGCCGATGCCCAGCAGCATCTCCTGGAGCAGCCGGTGCTCGCTGCCGCCGCCGTAGAGCCGGTCGGTGACGTCGCGCTCGCCCGGCGCGTTCTCCTCGACGTCCGAGTCGAGCATGAGCAGCGGCACCCGGCCGACCTGCGCCTGCCAGACGTGCGCGGCCAGCGCGCGGCCGCCGGGGAGGGCGAGGGCGATCCTGGCGGGCGCCCCGTCGGCCTCGCGCAGCAGGGTCAGCGGCAGCTCGTTGGGGTCGAGGACCGGGTAGTGCTCCTGCTGCCAGCCGTCGCGGGAGAGCGACTGCCGGAAGTAGCCGTGCCGGTAGAGGAGGCCGACGCCGATCAGCGGGACGCCGAGGTCGCTGGCGGCCTTGAGGTGGTCGCCCGCGAGGATGCCGAGGCCGCCCGAGTACTGGGGCAGGGCGGCGGCGATCCCGAACTCCGGGGAGAAGTAGGCGACCGCGTCGGGGAGTTCGGCGCCCTCCTCCTTGCGGTGCTGGTACCAGCGGGGGCCCGTGCGGTACTCGCGCAGGTCGTCGGCCGCCGCCGCCAGGCGGCGCAGGAAGTCCTCGTCCTCGGCGAGGGCCGCGAGGCGGTCGGCGGGGACGGTGCCCAGGAGGCGTACGGGGTCGTCCCCGACGGCCCGCCAGCCGTCGGGGTCGACGGAGCGGAACAGCTCCCTGGTGTCGTGGTGCCAGGACCAGCGCAGGTTGCGCGCGAGGTCGGTGAGGTCGGCGAGCGGTCCGGGGAGAACCGGGCGGACGGTGAATCGACGGATGGCCTTCACGTGTTCCACCTTCGCAGGGGGCGGACGAACGCGCCGGGGGCACGCCGCGCGGGGCGGGCCCTCGTCATCCGTCGACGGTAGTGGGCACGGCCCGTCCGCGACACGGGGCGTGCGGGCGCGCGGTCGGCGGGGCGTCACCGGCGTACCCCCGACCGCCCGGTCCACACGGGTAATTAACCGGCCATCCCGCACCCTTCCGCACCGCGATTAACGGGGCCGGTTCTTGTGTGTCTGCTTACGGTCGAGTAGTTAACAAACCACCGGATTGCCCACCCGTAGCCCGTGGGAAGGCTCCACCGACACGCACACGCCAGCAAATCCCGCACCCCACCCTCAGGTGATTCCGTGAGCCCTTTGATCGATTCCATGGATTCCGACGAAAAGAGCGGTTCGGAGAGCGGTTCGGAGAGTTCGGGCGCGCGGACCGGCCCCCCTCCGCGCCCCCTCGGCCGCATTCCCGTGCTCGACGTCCGCCCCGGCCCCGCCCTCCCCGGGCACCCCGCCAAGGCCGTGCCGGGCGAGACGTTCCAGGTCTCCGCGACGGTCTTCCGCGAAGGGCACGACGCCGTCGCGGCCAACGTCGTGCTGCGCGACCCCGACGGGCGCCCCGGGCCCTGGACGCCCATGCGGGAGCTGGCGCCCGGGACCGACCGCTGGGGCGCCGACGTGACGCCGACGTCCCCGGGCCTGTGGACGTACGCGGTCGAGGCGTGGAGCGACCCGGTCACGACCTGGCGGCGCGCCGCGGGCGTCAAGGTCCCCGCGGGCATCGACACCGCACTCGTCCTGGAGGAGGGCGCCGTCCTCCACGAGCGCGCCGCCGAAGGCCTCCCGGAGGAGGACCGGGCGCCCCTGCGCGCCGCCGCCGCCGCGCTGCGCGACCCCGCGCGCCCCGCGCCCGCCCGCCTCGCCGCCGCGCTGACGCCGGAGGTCGACGCGGTGCTCGCGCGCCGCCCCCTGCGCGAACTGGTGTCCGCATCGGAGGAGTTGCCGCTGCGCGTGGAGCGGGAGCGGGCGCTGTACGGCGCGTGGTACGAGCTCTTCCCCCGCTCCGAGGGCGCCCGCGTCAAGGACGGCAGGACCGTGCCCGGCACGCTGCGCACCGCGGCCGACCGGCTGCCCGCCGTCGCCGCGATGGGCTTCGACGTGGTCTACCTGCCGCCCGTCCACCCCATCGGCACCTCCCACCGCAAGGGCCCCAACAACTCGCTCTCCGCGGGCCCCGACGACCCCGGCGTGCCCTGGGCGATCGGCTCGGCCGACGGCGGGCACGACGCGCTCCACCCGGACCTCGGCACCTTCGAGGACTTCGACGCATTCGTGGCGCGCGCCGCCGGTCTCGGCCTGGAGGTCGCGCTGGACTTCGCGCTCCAGTGCTCGCCCGACCACCCGTGGGTGGAGAAGTACCCGGAGTGGTTCCACCACCGGCCGGACGGTTCCATCGCGTACGCCGAGAATCCGCCGAAGAAGTACCAGGACATCCATCCGATCGCCTTCGACCGGGACATGCCGGGGCTGATCGCCGAGACGGTCAGGTTGCTGCGCTTCTGGGCGGGGCACGGCGTGCGCATCTTCCGCGTCGACAACCCACACACCAAGCCGGTGGTCTTCTGGGAGCGGGTGCTGGCGGAGGTCGGCCGCACCGACCCCGACGTGCTCTTCCTGGCCGAGGCGTTCACCAGGCCCGCGATGATGCACACGCTGGCGAAGATCGGCTTCCACCAGTCGTACACGTACTTCACCTGGCGCAACACCAAGCGGGAGCTGACCGAGTACCTCACCGAACTGACCGGCGAGAGCGCCTCGTACATGCGGCCGAACTTCTTCGTGAACACCCCCGACATCCTGCACGCCTACCTCCAGCACGGCGGGCGCCCGGCCTTCGAGGTCAGGGCCGTGCTCGCGGCGACGCTCTCGCCGTCCTGGGGGGTGTACGCGGGGTACGAGCTGTGCGAGAACACCCCGCTCAGGGAGGGCGGCGAGGAGTACCTGGACTCGGAGAAGTACCAGATCAAGGTCAGGGACTGGGCGGGCGCCGAGCGCGCGGGGCGCACCATCGCACCCCTGATCACCAGGCTCAACCGGCTGCGCCGCAGGCATCCGGCCCTGCGCAGGCTGCGCCCGCTGCACTTCCACGACGCGGACAACGACGCGGTCGTCGCCTACAGCAAGCGGGTGGGGTCGAGCACCGTCCTGGTGGTCGCCAACCTCGACCCCCACCACACCCAGGAGGCGACGGTCTCGTTGAACATGCCGCAACTCGGCCTCCAGTGGCACGAATCCGTGCCGGTGCGCGACGAGCTCACCGGCGATACCTACCACTGGGGCAGGGCCTTCTATGTGCGCCTAGAGCCGGGCGTCACGCCCGCGCACATCGTCGCCCTGCGACCGTCCTCACCGATCGGAGGGTCACCCACACCATGATCGTCAACGAGCCCGTCCAGGACACCTTCGAGGACACCCCGGCCAAGGACCGGGACCCCGACTGGTTCAAGCGCGCCGTCTTCTACGAAGTACTGGTCCGCTCCTTCCAGGACAGCAACGGCGACGGCATCGGCGACCTCAAGGGCATCACCGCCAAGCTGGATTACCTGCAGTGGCTCGGGATCGACTGCCTGTGGCTGCCGCCGTTCTTCAAGTCACCGCTTCGGGACGGCGGTTACGACGTCTCGGACTACACGGCCGTGCTCCCCGAGTTCGGCGACCTCGCCGACTTCGTGGAGTTCGTGGACGCCGCGCACCAGCGCGGCATGCGCGTGATCATCGACTTCGTCATGAACCACACCAGCGACCAGCACCCGTGGTTCCAGGCGTCCCGCAGCGACCCCGACGGGCCGTACGGCGACTACTACGTCTGGGCGGACGACGACAAGCAGTACCAGGACGCCCGGATCATCTTCGTCGACACGGAGACCTCCAACTGGACCTTCGACCCGGTCCGCAAGCAGTACTACTGGCACCGCTTCTTCTCGCACCAGCCGGACCTCAACTACGAGAACCCGGCGGTGCAGGAGGAGATCGTCTCGGCGCTGCGGTTCTGGCTGGACCTGGGGATCGACGGCTTCCGGCTGGACGCCGTGCCGTACCTCTACCAGCGCGAGCGGACCAACTGCGAGAACCTCCCCGAGACCCACTCCTTCCTGAAGCGGGTCCGCAAGGAGATCGACGCGCACTACCCGGACACGGTGCTCCTCGCGGAGGCCAACCAGTGGCCGGAGGACGTCGTCGACTACTTCGGGGACTACGCGGCCGGCGGCGACGAGTGCCACATGGCGTTCCACTTCCCGGTGATGCCGCGGATCTTCATGGCGGTGCGCCGGGAGAGCCGCTATCCGGTCTCCGAAATCCTCGCCAAGACCCCGGCCATTCCCTCCAGTTGCCAATGGGGCATCTTCCTCCGGAACCACGACGAGTTGACGCTCGAAATGGTCACGGACGAAGAGCGCGACTACATGTACGCGGAATATGCCAAGGACCCGCGGATGCGCGCGAACATCGGCATCAGGCGGCGCCTCGCCCCGCTCCTGGACAACGACCGCAATCAGATCGAACTGTTCACGGCACTGCTGCTGTCCCTGCCCGGATCGCCCATTCTGTATTACGGCGACGAGATCGGAATGGGCGACAACATCTGGCTCGGCGACCGGGACGCCGTACGCACCCCGATGCAGTGGACGCCCGACCGGAACGCGGGGTTCTCCTCCAGCGACCCGGGACGGCTCTACCTCCCGACGATCATGGACCCGGTCTACGGCTACCAGGTCACCAACGTCGAGGCGTCGATGGCGTCGCCCTCCTCGCTGCTGCACTGGACCCGGCGGATGATCGAGATCCGCAAGCAGAACCCGGCCTTCGGGCTCGGCTCGTACACCGAGCTGGCCTCGTCGAACCCGGCCGTGCTCGCCTTCCTGCGGGAGTACGGCGACGACCTGGTGCTGTGCGTGCACAACTTCTCGCGCTTCCCGCAGCCCACCGAACTCGACCTGCGGGCCTTCGACGGGAGGCACCCCGTCGAGCTCATCGGCGGCGTGCGCTTCCCCGCCGTCGGAGAACTGCCCTACCTGCTGACCCTCGCGGGTCACGGCTTCTACTGGTTCCGGCTGAGGAAGGACAGCACCGCGGGCTGACGGAGCGACCGCGCGGAGCGGGCACCGCCGGACGGATCCACCGATCGCTCGGATTCCGCCGTTTCCACCGTTCCGCGCGGGGCACTTGGCCCCTCTGGACCCATGTCCGCCCCCACCCGTTCCCGCGCACCACCGGACAGCGACCGCCGCAATCCGGGACACTCCGCGCCTTTCGAGATGTACCCGGGGAAAGGACGCGACGCCATGTCGGAGACCGCCTCCACCCGTCCCCCCGTAGCCCTGCCCCCCACCCTCCTCCCGTCCCTCGCGCCACTGCTCCACGAATGGCTCCCCCGGCAGCGCTGGTTCGCCGGGAAGGGCCGCCCCGTCACCGGATTCACGCTGGTCGCGGCCACCGAACTGCTGCCCGTCGGCCGGGGCGGGACCCCGGGCCTGCTGCACCTCCTCGTCCGCGCCGCGCAACCCGCGCCGCCCGTGCGGCCCCCGGCGGCGCCCGACTGCTACCAGCTCTTCATCGGCGTGCGCGACCCGCTGCCGCCGCGCCTGGCCCCCGCGCTCATCGGGCACCCCGCCGAAGGACCGCTCGCCGGGCGCGCCGTCTACGAGGGCCTGCGCGACCCGAAGGTCGCCGCCCTGCTCCTGGAGCGGCTGCGCACCCCCGGGCGCACCGGCCCGCTGCGGTTCGCCCTCGCGGACCGCGCGACCGTCCCCGGCGGGCTCGCGGCCCGCCTCCTGGACGCCGAGCAGTCCAACACCTCGCTGGTCTACGGCGACGCGTACATCCTCAAGGTGCTGCGCCGGGTGCAGCCGGGCACCAACCCCGACCTGGAGCTGCCGCTCGCGCTCGCCGGCCAGGGCTGCCGCGAGGTCCCCGCGCCCGTCGCCTGGTTCGAGGCGGACTGCGGGCGCGAACCCTGCACCCTGGGCGTGTTCCAGCCGTTCCTGCGCGGCTCGCGGGACGGCTGGCTGCTCGCCGGGCGGGCGCTCGACGCGGGCCGCGACTTCACCGCGGAGGCCGCCGCGCTCGGCCGGGCCACCGCGCGCGTGCACACCGCGCTCGCCGCGGCCCTGCCCACGACGACGCTGGGCCGCGCGCAGGTGCGGATGCTGGCGGCCGGCTTGACCGCGCGGCTGGCCGCCGCCGCGCAGGCGGTGCCCGCGCTCCAGCCGTACGCCCCCGCGCTGCGCACCGGATACGACCGGCTCGAAGCGCTCGGCGAACGGGGCCGCGCCTGGCGGGCCCAGCGCGTCCACGGCGACCTGCACCTCGGGCAGACCCTGCGCACGCCCGACGGCGGCTGGGCGCTCATCGACTTCGAGGGCGAGCCCGCGCGCCCGCTGGCCGAGCGGCGCGGCCCGCAGCCCCCCGCGCGCGACGTCGCCGGAATGCTGCGGTCCTTCGACTACGCCGCCCGCAGGGACCACACCTGGCACCAGGAGTGGTCCGAGCGGTGCAGGACCGCGTACTGCGCGGGGTACGCGGAGGCGTCCGGAACCGATCCGCGCGACGAACCGGAACTGCTGCGCGCGTACGAGACCGACAAGGCCGTGTACGAGGTGCTGTACGAGGCCCGCAACCGGCCCGACTGGCTCCCGGTCCCGATGGCGGCGGTGCGCCGCCTGGCGGGCGCCGCCGACGGGGCCCCGACGCCACGGCACTGACCCACACCCCCCTCCCACTCCCGAGGAGACCCCTCCCGTGACTCCGCGCAAGCGCACGCCGTCCGACACCTCCCAGACGGCGCCGGCCGACCGGGTCAAGTCCGGTACGCCGCCGCCCCGTACGGCCGCCGCCCCCGGGGGCGGACCCGCGCCCCGGCGCACCGCGAAGGTCCCCCCGCCCGCGCGCGGGAGGACCCCGGCGGTCCGCAGCGCCACCGCGCCCCCGCTGGACGGCGCCGACCGGGCCCGGCTGCTCGCGGGCGAGCACCACGCCCCGCACGCGCTGCTGGGCGCGCACCCGGTGGAAGGCGGCGTCGCGTTCCGGGTGCTGCGCCCGTACGCGCAGGGCGTCGAGGTCGTCGCGGACGGGCTGCGGGCCGCGCTGCGCGACGACGGCGACGGCCTGTTCTCCGGCGCCTTCCCGCTGGCCGGCGTCCCCGCCGCGTACCACCTGCTGGTCACCTACGACGGCGAGGAGTTCGAGGTCGACGACCCCTACCGGTTCCTGCCCGCGCTCGGCGACCTCGACCTGCACCTGATCGGCGAGGGGCGGCACGAGGAGCTGTGGCGGGCGCTCGGCGCGCGGCCCCTCACCCACCAGGGCGTGCGCGGCACCCGGTTCGCCGTGTGGGCGCCGAACGCGCGCGGCGTGCGGCTCGCCGGCGACTTCAACCTCTGGGACGGCAGCGGGTACCCGCTGCGCTCGCTCGGCTCATCGGGGGTGTGGGAGCTGTTCGTGCCGGACGTAGGCGAGGGCGCGCGCTACAAGTACGACATCACCCGGCCCGACGGCAGCCACACGCTGCGCGCCGACCCGATGGCGCGGCGCACCGAAGTCCCGCCCGCCACCGCGTCCGTGGTCGCGGACGACCACCACGTGTGGCGCGACGCCCAGTGGCTGGCGAACCGGGCGGCGCGCCCCGTGCACGAGGCGCCGTTCTCGGTCTACGAGGTCCACCTGCCGTCCTGGCGACCGGGCCTGACGTACCGTCAACTCGCCGACCAACTCCCGGCGTACGTCTGCGACCTCGGGTTCACCCACGTCGAGCTGATGCCGGTCGCCGAGCACCCCTTCGGCGGCTCCTGGGGCTACCAGGTCACCGGCTTCTACGCGCCGACCGCCCGCATGGGCACGCCCGACGACTTCAGGTTCCTGGTCGACGCGCTGCACCGGGCGGGCATCGGGGTGCTGATGGACTGGGTGCCCGCGCACTTCCCGCGCGACGACTGGGCGCTCGCGGAGTTCGACGGGCGGCCGCTGTACGAGCACGAGGACCCGGCGCGCGCCGCCCACCCCGACTGGGGCACGCTCGAATTCGACTACGGGCGCCCCGAGGTGCGCAACTTCCTCGTCTCCAACGCCACTTACTGGTGCGAGGAGTTCCACATCGACGGGCTGCGGGTGGACGCCGTCGCCTCGATGCTCTACCTGGACTACTCGCGCGAGCACGGCGAGTGGACGCCCAACGCGCACGGCGGGCGGGAGAACCTGGACGCGGTCGCCTTCCTCCAGGAGATGAACGCCACCGTCTACCGCCGCAACCCGGGCGTCGTGACGATCGCCGAGGAGTCCACGGCCTGGGACGGCGTCACCCGCGCCACGCACCACACGGGCGCGGGCGGCTTCGGCGGGCTGGGCTTCGGACTGAAGTGGAACATGGGCTGGATGCACGACTCGCTGGGCTACGCGGCCAAGGAGCCGGTGCACCGCAAGTACCACCACCACGAGATGACCTTCTCGATGGTGTACGCGTACAGCGAGAACTACGTGCTGCCGATCTCGCACGACGAGGTGGTGCACGGCAAGGGCTCGCTGGTGAACAAGATGCCCGGCGACTGGTGGCAGCGGCGCGCGAACCACCGCGCCTACCTGGGCTTCATGTGGGCCCACCCGGGCAAGCAACTCCTCTTCATGGGGCAGGAGTTCGCACAGGGAGCCGAGTGGGCGGAGCGCCACGGCCCCGACTGGTGGCTGCTCGACCCCTCGTACTCCGCCGAGCCCGACCACCGGGGCGTGCGGGACCTGGTGCGCGAGCTGAACGCGGTGTACTCGGCGACGCCCGCGCTGTGGCAGCGGGACACCGACCCTTCGGGGTTCGCCTGGATCGAGGGCGACGCCGCCGAGGACAACGTGTTCGCGTTCCTGCGGTACGACGCCCAGGGGGCGCCGCTGCTCGCGGTCTCCCACTTCTCGCCCGTGGTGCGGCACGAGTACCGCCTGGGCGTGCCGTCCGACGTCCCGGCGTGGCACGAGGTGCTGAACACCGACGAGGCGCGGTACGGCGGCGGGGACGTGCGCAATCCGGAGCCGCTGAAGCCGGAGTCGGTGCGGTCGCACGGGCGGGAGGCGAGCGTCCAGCTGACGCTGCCGCCGCTGGCGACGGTGTGGCTGGCGCCGGGGGCGTGAGGGCGCCCGGGGTGTGCGGGCGCCCGGCGCGCGCTCAGGCCGGGAGCACGCCCTCCAGGTCCTGGCGCAGCCTGCGCAGGGGGCGGGCGCCGACGAGCGAGAGCACCGGCTGCCCGCCCTGGAAGACCAGCATGGTCGGCATCGACATCACCCCGTACTCGACCATCGTCGCCGGGTTGCTGTCGCTGTCGATCTGCACCACCTTCAGCCGCCCCGTCTCCTCCTTCGCCAACGCACTGAGCACGGGCGCGAGTTGACGGCAGGGCGGGCACCAGTCGGCGGTGAACTCCACCAGGACCGGCAGGTCCCGCTCGGCCAGCACCTCGGCCGCGAAGGTCGCGTCGGTGACCTCGTCGATGCCCGCTGCCTTGATCATGAGTGGTTCCCTCCCAGTTCGCACCGCGGCTCCGGACCTCCCGGAGCCAGCGCGTCGGCCTCCAGCGCGGCGCGGGCCTCCTCGGCCCGCGCCAGCTCCTCGCCCACCTGCGCGCGCACCCGCTGGAGCTGGTCGATCAGCCCGTCCAGCTCGCCGAGCTTGCGCCGGTAGACGTCGAGCGAGGCGGGACACGAGTCGCCCGCCGGGTGCCCGGCCCGCAGGCACTCCACGAACGGCCTGGTCTCCTCCAGGTCGAACCCGAAGTCCTGGAGGGTCCTGATCTGCTGGAGGAGCCGCAGGTCGCTCTCGTCGTAGGTGCGGTAGCCGTTGACCGAGCGCCGGGCGGGCAGCAGCCCGCGCGACTCGTAGTAGCGCAGGGCCCTGGTGGTGGTCCCGGCCCGCTCCGCCAGTTCGCCGATTCGCATGGTGTGGACCGTATTCCTTCACGCCGACGTCAAGGCAACGCCCTCAGGCGCGGGCGGGCGGGAGCAGCGGCTTGCCCGTGACGGGCGAGGACAGCACGATCGAGGTCGTCGTGCGGCCCAGCGCGGAGACCTGCTCCAGCACGTCCTCCAGGTGCGCGGTGTCCGTGACCGCGACCTTGATGATCCAGCAGTCCTCGCCGACGACGTGGTGCACCTCGGTCACCTCGGACCGCTCCATCAGCTCCAGGGTCCTGGGGTGCTTGAGGGTGTAGCCGCCGTGCGGGTCGACCCTGATGAACGCCTGGATGCCGTAGCCGATGCGGGCGGGCGAGACGCGGGCGCCGTAGCCGGTGACCGCCCCGCACGCCTCCAGCCTGCGGACGCGCTCGGCGACGGCGGCGGGGCTGAGCCTGACCCGGCGGCCCAGCTCGCTCAGCTTGATCCGCCCCTCGGTCTGGAGGAGCTCCAGGAGCTGCCGGTCGATCGAATCGAAGGCCGCCGTCGTTTCGTCGGCGACGGACCTCATGTGCCGCGTTCCCTTCGGCATGACGGCCGGATCTCCCACGGTTCCCCCTTCAGCGAGCGGCCCGCCAACGTAACACTTGAGGGCACCGCGGCAAACGCCGCAGGTGGAGGGCGAGTTCAGGGGGACGGTGTTCGTGGTGCGGGACGTGTGCGTCATCGGCGGGAGCCGCTACTTCGGGAAGCGGCTGGTCGCGCTGCTGCTGGAGTCCGGGGCGCGGGTGACGGTCGTCAACCGCGGGTCGTCGGCGCCGCCGGAGGGCGCGGTGCACCTCGTCGCGGACCGCGACGACGAACGGTCGCTGCGGGCCGCGCTGGGCTCCCGTACGTTCGACGTCGTCGTCGACCAGGTCTGCTACACCCCGCGCCAGGCGGAGATCGCGCGGCGCGTCTTCGAGGGGCGCACGCGGCGGTACGTGCTGACCTCGACGGTCGAGGTGTACGAGTACGAGGACTCACCCGGCCGCCCGGTGCGGGAGGACGCGGTCGACCCGCGCACGGTGGAGGTCGACGTCTCCCTGCCCTGGGGCGACCCGGAGTTCGCCGGGGAGCACTACGGCGAGGGCAAGCGGCAGGCGGAGGCGGTCTTCGCCCGGGAGCCCGCGTTCCCGTACGTGGCGGTGCGCGTCGCGCACGTGCTGGGCGGGGCCGACGACTTCACGGGGCGCGTCGACCACTACGCGGAGCGGATCGCGGCGGGCGCGCCCATCGCGGTCCCGGCGCCCAACCACCCCGCGACGTACATCCGGGTGGAGGAGATCGCGGAGTTCCTGGTGTGGGCGGCGGAGGGGTCGTTCACGGGGCCGGTGAACGCGGCGGCGCACGGGGTGCTGAGCACGGCGGAGATCTGCGCCGCGGTGGAGCGGGCGTCCGGCGGGGGCGGGCGCGCGGTGTTCCGGGAGGTGGAGGTGGGCGAGGTGTCGCCCTTCTCCTTCCGGCGCGCGTACGGCATGGACAACTCCCGCGCGGCGGGGCTCGGCTTCTCCTTCTCCAAGAGCGGTCAGTGGCTGGACGAGGCCGTCGCGGAGACGCTGCGATGAAGACGGAGGCAGAAGTGACGGCGGGTCCCCCAGCGCTGCGGAACGTCGGCCCCTTCCGGGTCGGGGCGGTCGGGCTCGGCGCGATGCCCCTGTCGATCGAGGGGCACCCGGACGGGGCGCGGGCGTTCGCCACGGTGCACGCGGCGCTCGACGCGGGCGTGACGCTGATCGACACGGCGGACTCGTACCACGTGCCGGGCGGGGAGCCGGGGGCGAACGAGGTGTTGGTGACGCGTGCGCTGGCGGCGTACGGGGGCGACGCGTCCTCGGTGCTCGTGGCGACGAAGGGCGGGCGCGGCCGGAGCCTGGACGGCGGCTGGACGGTGAACGGCCGTCCGGAGCACCTGAGACGGGCGGCGGAGGCGTCGGCGCGGCGGCTGGAGGGGGCGCTGGAGGGCGGGGCGATCGGGCTCTACCAGCTCCACAAGCCGGACCCGGACGTGCCGTTCGCGGAGTCGCTGGGGGCGCTCGCGGAGCTGCGGGAGCGCGGGGTGATCCGGTACGCGGGGATCTCGAACGTGTCGAGCGCGCAGATCAAGGAGGCGGTGGAAGTGCTGGGGGACGGGCTGGTGTCCGTCCAGAACCGGTACTCGCCCGCGGTGCGGGACGCGGAGGCGGAGCTGTGGCTGTGCGAGGAGCTGGGGCTCGCGTTCCTCCCGTGGAGCCCGCTGGGCGGGGTGGCGCGCAGCGCGCTGGAGGGCCCGGGTGCCGGGGGCGCGGTGCCCCGGTCGGCGTTCCACGAGGTGGGTGAGGCGCGGGGGGTGAGCGCGCAGCGGGTGGCGCTCGCGTGGCTGTTGGCGCGGTCGCCGGTGGTGGTGCCGATCCCGGGGGCGACGAGGCCGGAGACGATCAGGGACTCGGCGGGGGCGGCCCGCTTGGCGCTGAGCGCGGACGAGGTGGCGGCGCTGGAGTAGGGGCGGGTCGCTCGCGCCCGCGCGGCAGGGCCACGCAGGGGGCGGCCCCGTACCCCCTTGGTTCCACTCTCTGCCGGGCAGGCCCCGAATTCAAGACTGCGATTTCCGGCCGCGAACCCGCACACTCACTGCTGGGCGGCCGTGGGCGCCGCCCGCTCACGGGAGGACTCTCATGGCAGAAGTGTGGGATCCGCACGGCAGCCTGCGCCGGATGCTGTGGATCGGCGGCGCGCAGTGGGCCGGCAAGACGACCGTGTCCGAACTCCTCGCACGGGACTTCGGCCTGACGGCGTACCACTACGACTACCACGACGCCCGGGGCCATCAGGACCGCCGGATCGCGCGGCGGGTGGCGCGGGGCGAGCCGGTGGCGGAGCCGGGGCCCGAGCGGGTCTGGACGGAGCGGAGCCCGGAGGAGATGGCGGCCGAGACGCTGGCCGGTTTCCCGCTGCGGTTCGAGTGGGCCCTGGACGACCTGCGCGCGCTGTCGACCGGCCGTCCGGCGATCGCCGAGGGATGGGGGCTGCGGCCCGAACTGGTCGCCCCGCTGCTCGACTCGGTCCGGCGGATGGTCGTCCTCGTGCCCACCGAGGACTTCCGGCAGCACCAGATCCGCACCCTCCCGCGCGCGGGCGCCCTGGGCGTCCCGGTCGGCGACCCCGCGCGCGCCCAGGCCAACCGGATCGCCCGCGACCGCCTGGTCGCGAAGGACGCGGTGCGCCGCGCCCGGCACGTGGGCGTGCGCGTCATCGAGGTCGACGGGTCGCGGGACGCGGCGGCCGTGGCGTCGCTGGTCGCCGAGCAGTTCAGCCCTTGGCTGAGGGAGCCGGCACCGACAGGTTGAGACCCGCGCCGCCCGCTCCCGCTCCGCCCGAACCCGCTCCCGCTCCCGCTCCCGCCCGAACAACGGCAGTCGCGCGGCCGGACAGTCCCTAGGCTTCCGGGGTGAAGTCCTGGCCGAAGCGGTAGACGCCCAGGCAGTAGTCGAAGCCGGATTCGTTGAAGAGGTCCACGTCCTCGCGGCGGCAGTGGTCGGCCAGGCCCTCGGCCACGTGCCAGTCCGCCCCGTCGAACCAGAAGACCCCGCCCGCGTAGTGGATGGTCCGGCCCGTCGCGGGGTCCGTGAGGTTCAGCGACTCGTAGTTCTCGGGCCGGTCGCGGACCAGCTCGACGAGGGGCTCGGGGACGCCCTTGTAGAAGGACTCCTGGAGGGCGTAGTCGTCCTCCGCGTACAGGTTCAGCGACGACTCGTGGTCGAACGTCAGCAGCAGGACGCGGCCGTCCTGCGCGAAGTACCAGACGGCTGACTGGCCGCCGCCGTCGTTCCAGGCGAGACGGCGCGCACCGGGCACGGCCACCGGCTCGATCCCGACGAGCCCGTCCACGGCGACCGCGCGGCGCAGCACTTCGGGGAGGGGCGTGGCGGTCAGGGCGTCCCATGTCGTGTCGCTCATTCCCGCAGGCTATCGGCGCCCACTGACAAGCGCCCCCGCGCGGGGCGCGGGCACGGGGCGCGGGGGCGAGCACGGGCGCGCCCCGACAGGGGGCGCGGGGAACTGCGCGACCAGCCACCCACCGGCCCGCAGGGCCCCCGGAGGGTTTCGGGAAGGGGTGGGGTGGGGTGCCGCCCGCCGCAGGCGAAAAGGCGGCGCCCCAAGGACCGGCGCCCCCAGAGCGACGCGCCCCCCTTGAGAGGCCGACGCCCCCAGAGCGACGCGCCCCCGAGCGCGCCCCTCAGCCCTCCGCGAGCGCCGCCACCAGTTCCGTCACCAGCGCGGCGCCCCGCTCCACCGGGTACCCCGCCGAGAGCAGCGCGGTCAGCGCGGCCGAGCGGCCGGCCTCGCGGGGGTGGAGCACGCCGTCGTTGACCGCTTCCATCAGCGCGAACAGCGTCTGCTCGTGGACCTGGGCGAGGGCGGCGGGCGGCAGCGGCGAGCGGAAGACGCCCTCCTCCTGGCCGCGCCGCAGCAGCGCCACGCACTGTTCGCGCACGGGCGCGAGGCGCTGCTTGATGCCCTCCATGGTGATGCTGCGCTGGGCGAGCGAGACCAGGAGGCGGTAGCGGTCGGCGATCTCCCAGACCGTGAGCGTCGCCTTCGCCAGGGCCTCGGCCGGGTCGTCGACGCCCTCGCGCCCCCGGGAGTGCGCCTGCGCGACGGCGTCGGCCGCGTCGTCGACGAGGGCGGCGATCAGCGCGTCGCGGCTGGGGAAGTGGCCGTACACCGTGCGCCGGACGACGCCCGCGGCGCGCGCGATCTGGTCCATGGAGGCGTCCGGGTCGCGCAGGAGCTCGGCGAGGGCGAGATCCATCAGGCGGCGACGGTTGGCGTCGGCTCTGGTCATGACCTCATTTTGCACACAGCCGTGCAGTGCCCTAAATTGCACACCACTGTGTAATTGCACATCGGTGTGCAAGATCTTTCGAGGGCTGGGCCCACGGGTCCGGAGGGTGAGGCACCATGGCGACGACGGCGATCCGAGGAGTACGGGACGGTGAAGGCACCGCCGAGGCACCGCCGTACGCGCGCCGCTGGTGGGCGCTGGGCGTGCTCTGCCTCAGCCTGCTGATCATCGTGATGGCGAACACCGCGCTGACGGTCGCCGCGCCCGACATGACCCACGACCTCGGCCTCAGCAGCGCCGACCTCCAGTGGGTGATCGACGCCTACACCGTCCCGTACGCCGCGCTGATGCTGCTGTTCGGCGCGATCGGCGACAAGTACAGCCGCAGGGGCGCCCTCGTGCTCGGCCTCGTCGTCTTCGCGGCGGGCTCGGTCGCCGGGTCGCTGGTCGACAGCGCGAACGGCGTCATCGCGGCGCGCGCGGTGATGGGCGTCGGCGCGGCGATGATCATGCCCGCGACGCTCTCGCTGCTCGCCGCGTCCTTCCCGCGCGCCGAGCGCGCCAAGGCCATCGTCGTCTGGACCGCCACGGCGGGCCTCGCCATCGCGGCCGGTCCGCTGGTGGCGGGCGCGCTGCTGGAGAACCACGGCTGGTCGTCGACCTTCCTGATCAACGTCCCCGTCGCCGTCCTCGCGCTGATCGGCACCTTCACCCTCGTCCCCGCGTCGAAGGCCGCCGCCCACGGCCGGATCGACTACGTCGGCGGGCTGCTGTCCGTCGTCTGGGTCGCCGCGCTCGTCTACATGATCATCGAGGGCCCGCACTTCGGCTGGGGCGTCAAGGCGGTCTCGGCCGCGGTCGTCGCGGGCCTCGCCCTGCTGGCGTTCGTGGTCTGGGAGCTGCGCCACCCGCGGCCCGTGCTGGACGTGCGCCGCTTCACCGACCGCGGCTTCGCCGGGGCCAACCTCGCGGTCGCGCTGTTCTTCCTCGCGGTGTTCGGCGCGTTCTACTACCTCACCCAGCACCTCCAGTTCGTGCTCGGGTACAACGCCCTGGAGACGGGCGTACGGATGCTGCCGCTCGCCGGGGCCGTCTTCGTCGGCTCGGCCCTGACCGGCTTCCTCACGCCGCGCCTCGGCATGAAGGTCACCGTCACGGCCGGAATGGTCGGCGGCACCACCGCGCTCGCCCTGCTGACGCGGATCGACGCGGGATCGTCGTACGGCGACCTCGTCGCCCCGCTCGCGATCCTCGGCCTCGCGATCGGGCTCGCGCTGTCGCCGTGCACCGACGCGATCATGGGGGCGTTCCCGGAGTCGGAGCTGGGCGTGGGCGGCGCGGTCAACGACACGTCGCTGGAGCTGGGCGGCTCGCTGGGGATCGCGATCCTCGGGTCCGTCCTGGCCAACTCGTACTCCTCCGAACTGGCCTCGGCGGTACGCGGCACCGGGCTGCCCGCCGACGCGCTGGCGGCGGCGCAGGACTCCGTGGGCGCGGGGTACGTGGTGGCGCAGCGCATCGCGGAGAGCGCGGCGCCCGGCGGCGCGGGCGCGGCCCAGGCCGCGGAGTCCGCGCGCCGGATGGCCGATGCGGTGGGCGGCGCGTTCTCGGAGGCCGTGGCGCACACGAGCCTGGTGGGGGCGGGGGTGCTCGGAATCGGCACGCTCCTGGTGGCGGTACTGCTGCCGAAGCGGGGACGGTAGGGGGGCGCGCCGTCCGGGGGGCCGCTGCCCAGTGGGCCGCCCCCCTCCTCCCCCGACAGGAACCCCGTCGTTCTCCCGGAACGGCGGGGTTTCCCGTTTCAGCAGGGGAGCCCGCGCCGTTACGGGGAAGGCGCACCGCCACCGGCCCGGCACGATCGCCCACCCCGGGCGCCAGCGGCAGCACCGACTCGGGCACGGGGTGTGCGGTCCTTGTTGGGGTCCCGTTGCTCGGGGTGCCGTCTTTTGCGCAGTTCCCCGCGCCCCTAGGGGGATGGGGTGACCCGGTCACGGGGATGGTGTGCCCGGGGGGCCGGGGGCGCTCCAGGGTGCACTCCTCGGATCACGAGCCGGAACCGTTTCCAGTCCTGGATAACCCGGGTCTTGGCTCGTGCTCCTGCGGGGAGCACCCTTCCGACCCCCACCCCGGCGCGACGCGGGGCGCCCGGAGGACACGGCCCTCGCGCGGGGCCACGTGTGCCCCGTCAGGGTTGGGGAGGCCCTACGGAAGGTAGACCTGCTGCCACTCCACCGAGGACATGTTCTGTGCCGCTTCGGCGAGTTCCTTCGCGGAATCCGTCTTCAGCTTGCTGGCGCTGGAGTCGATCCAGCCTTGGACGTTGGCGTATCCCTGTTCCCTGTACTCGACGCCTTGGATCAGGCACTCCAGCTTGTCGGCCTCGTGGGCGCAGACCGCTTCGAGGGTCTTGCCCTCCTCGTACTCCTCGACGATCCGCTGGGCCCCGGTCCTCACCGCCGGGTGCGCGGCGGAGAGTTGATCCGCGGTCACCTGTTCGTTCGTCGCGGCCTTCAAGTAGCGCCTGCCGATGTGCGGGATGTCGCCGATACGGGTTTCCTGAGTGTCGTGCCACAGACCCAGGAGACCGGCCCTGGCCGGATCGGCGCCTTCCATCATGGCGAGCACGGAACCGAGGAGGCCGACGCGGAAGCTGTGCTCCGCGATCGTTTCAGGGTCCTTGACCCCGGCGATCCACCATCCGGACCGCTTGGCGCGCTTGAGCATCCCCATCTCCAGCAGGAAGCACGCGGTGCCTTTTGCCGTACCGTCCGCCATGTGGCCCTCCGTCTATCCCTTGCGGCTCTCGCCTAGAACGTAATGCACACGGGCGAGTTCGCGCTTGGCGCGGCTGGAGGTGCGACCGCCGTCGAGCAGTTCGGCAGTCTGCTCCCTGAGGAGGTCCGCGCTTTCCGGCGCCGCGAGCGGAAGCCACGGGTGGGCAGTCAACAAGGCCCACAGGCTGTGGACGTAGAGGTCGACGTATCCGGGCGCCTGGTGGAGCCCTCGATTGAGGCGCCGCAGCAACGTGACGGGGTCGAACGCCGAGAGAGTGCGGTCGACCATGAAGCGATCGTCTGCCTGCGCCTGCGGCAACGCTCCGAGCCAGTACGCCAGGTAGTTGAGGTTCGCGGCCTCGGCAACGTCGTCGTCCACCAAGGCCCGCTCGATGAACGTGAGCAGCGGATCGGGGTCACCAAGCCGGGCAAGGGCTGCGGCCGTCGATCGGGCCTCGGCCCAGCGCGGTGTCCAGCCACGGGCGGCCAGCACGTCCCGGCGAGCATGGAGAGCCTGCGCCGTCCACAGCATTGCATCCGGAGAGCGGTCGTACGAGCTGAGGTACAGGGCTTGGCGGTGCAGAAGGACACCGCGTTCCCCTGTCCGGTCGGCGGACTCCGCCGCCATGCGCAAGTGGTCGAAGAACACGACGCGATCCCCCGTGGCCAGGAGCGGCGCCGTAGGAACGGCTCCACGACGCGGTGGGACCGGACGATCGGCGAGTCCTGGCGGGGCGGTGCCGTTCGCCGCCCAGGCGATCATGTGGGCAGTGGTACGGGTATGCACCCATTCTGTGAGCGGGTGCGGAGCACTGGTTTGGTCCAAAGCTGCCCCGACGATGCGGTCCGCGTCCATCGCGGGGTCCAGCAGAGCGACGATGAGCGGGGCGCTGCCGAGCGCAGGCAGCCGCCTACGCAGGGCCAGGAGTGCCCCCACCTTCATGTTCGCGACTGGACGGCGTCCGGACTCCCAGCCTTGGACGGTGGCCAGATCAACCCGCAGGACTTCGGCAAAGCCTGCCTGGGTCAAGGGAATGCTCTCGCGGGCCAGGCGCAGGACGAAGCCCGCAATCGCACCGTTCGTCGCACGTCGGCGAGAGGGTTCCCTGCCGTTCATCCTGCTCCCCCGCGTGCGGTCAGCCACCAAACACGTACCCACGGTCAGTCCTAACGCATGCGACCTCTCCGTAGGTTCGATTCGCGGAATCGACACGGAGCTCCTGAGCGCTCGGCGCCGACGCCGCAGAGGAGAACACCCGGCCTCGTAAGGCCGGGCGGTCCATACCTCGGAAGGACACCATGACCACGAGGTCCGAAAATCCGTCCCACCAGGAGTACTGCGCCGAAGTGGCCGCCACCGGGCCTGTTCACGACGGGACGGTGCGGGTCGTGCTCGGGGTCTTCCGTACTCCGTACGTGGGGATGGCGGTGGGGTGGCTGTTCGCGCAGGCGCACCGGGTGGCGGACGGGCTCGATCCCGGCCCGGACGCGCACTGGGTCGAGCCCGCGCAGCGGGGCGTACTGGTGACCAGTCCCGCGCTGAACGAACTTCCCAGCGCGCCAGCCGAGTTGCGGGCGTGGTGCGCGGATCCGGCGAGTCGGCAGGTGGCGTACGAGCGGCTGCGCCACGGGCTGCCCGTCACCGCCACGGTCACCGATCACACCGGGACGTACGTGCTGCATGCCGTACGTGTGGGTGCCGTGCCCCCGATACGGGCGTACCGCCGAACACTCTGCATCCCGCGCCCCGTCCGCACGTGAAGTACCTGCGTACCGCGCTCGTCTTCGCGGCCACGTTCGCCGCGTGGGCCGCGATCGGCTGGCTCCTCGCCGCACCCCTCGTACGCCCATGAAGTCCCTGGGGGACCCTTCGTGAACCGCTGCTCCGAACGCTTCTTCTACTCGCCCCCGGTGGTGGGCCGTGCCGTCGAACTCGCCGGTGGCGATGCCGTACCACAGGACGTACTGCCGTCCGTGGAGTGCGAGTTGACCCGGCACGGCGACGCGGATCACGCGGCGCACCTGCTGTTCCTGCCCGGACCCTCCGGGCGTGCGGTGTGGGTGCGCTGGCAGCACACCGACACCCGTGTCCAGGTCATGGACCCCTGCGGAGCGCCGTGCGAACTGTTCGCCGACCACCCCGGCGGTCATCTGCTCCCCGTACCCACCAGGCTGCGGGACTTCCCGACCCTCCACGAGAACGGAACATCCATGGCTCATGCCGACATCGACCCTGCCAACCCGCCCCGCCGCCGCATCGGCGCCGTCGTCCTCATCCGCGACCAGGACGGATCCGTCCTCCTGGTGAAGCCGACGTACAAGCACGCGGACAGCCGCCTCGGGTGGCAACTCCCCGGTGGGGGCGCGCATCCGGACGAGACGGTGGCGGCGGCGGCCGCGCGGGAGCTGTACGAGGAGACCGGCCTCAAGCGGCACATCTCCCACGCGCTGATGATCGACCAGATGCCCGCCAGCGAGGACGGCACCAGTGCCGAGGGGATCAACATCGTCGTCGACGGGGGCATCCTGACGCCCCAGGAGGCCCGTGCCGTACGGCTCCCCAAGAGCGCCGTCACCGAGTTGTCCGCGCTGCGGTGGGTGCCCATGGGCGACCTGGACAAGCACGCGTTGCCGTACCAGGCCGCCCGCATCCGTGCAGCCGCCCGCGCGTACGAGTTCGGGATGCGGTTGCCGCTCTACCAGCGCGGCGCACCCGCCCGGGTGTAGGCGGGCGCGCCCCGGGTGCGCCGCCTTTCGCCTGCGGCGGGCAGGCCCCTCCCCACCCCTTCCCGAAAACCCGCCGGTGGCGAGCCCACTGCCGCGGGGTTGGGTACGCGCGGCACCTGCCCCACCCTCGCGCAGTTCCCCGCGCCCCTGACGGGGCCCGTTCACACCGGGATCGTATGGGTACCCCGGGGTGGGGGTCGGAAGGGTGCTCCCCGCAGGAGCACGAGCCAAGACCCGGGCTATCCAGGGGTCGAGACGGTTCCGGCTCGTGATCCGAGGAGTGCACCCTGGAGCGCCCCCGGCCCCCCGGGCAATCACCCCAGTGACCGAATCACCCCATCCACCCAGGGGCGCGGGGAACTGCGCAAAAAACGCCGCCCCCGTGCAACGGGACCCTCAAACGCGCGCCGGCTCCTTCGCGAGCCGTACCGGCTCCTCCTCCGCCGCCAACGTCTTCTCGTCGAACGGCAGCTCCCCCGCCAGCACCTTCCCGACCCGCTCCCGGTCGATCTCCTTCGTCCAGGTCCCGACCAGCAGCGTCGCCACCGCGTTGCCCGCGAAGTTGGTCAGGGCGCGCGCCTCGCTCATGAAGCGGTCGATGCCGACGATCAGGCCGACGCCGTCGACCAGTTCGGGGCGGTGCGACTGGAGGCCGCCCGCGAGCGTCGCCATGCCCGCGCCGGTCACGCCCGCCGCGCCCTTCGACGCGACCAGCATGAACAGCAGCAGGGAGATCTGCTCGCCCGCGCTCAGCGGGTCGCCCATCGCGTTGGCGATGAACAGCGAGGCCATCGTCAGGTAGATCATCGTGCCGTCGAGGTTGAAGGAGTAACCGGTCGGGACCGTGATGCCGACGACCGGCTTGCTCACGCCCAGGTGCTCCATCTTCGCGATGAGCCTGGGCAGCGCGGACTCCGACGACGACGTGGAGAGGATCAGCAGGAACTCCCGGCCGAGGTACTTCAGCAGGAGGAAGATGTTGACGCCCGTCACCAGTCGCAGCAGCCCGCCCAGCACCACGAAGACGAACAGCGCGCAGGTGATGTAGAAGCCGATCATGATGACGGCCAGCGACTGGAGCGCCTTCGTGCCGGTCTCGCCGACCACCGCAGCCATCGCGCCGAACGCGCCGACCGGCGCGGCCCACATGATCATGCCGAGGATCCGGAAGACGAGCCGCTGGACGTGGCCGATGCCGCGCAGCACGGGCTCGCCCGACGGGCCCATCGCCTGTAGCGCGAAGCCGGTGAGCAGCGCGATCAGCAGCGTCTGGAGGACCTCGCCCTCGGTGAACGCGGAGACCATCGTGGTCGGGATGATCCCCAGCAGGAAGTCCGCCGTGCCCTCGCTGGCGCCCGCCGCCTGCTTCTCGCCCGCCGCGCGCGCCGCGTCCGTGATGTCCAGGCCGCTGCCCGGGTGCAGGAGGTTGCCGACGATCAGGCCGATGCCGAGGGCGACGACCGACATCGTGAGGAAGTAGCCGAGCGCGAGCCCGCCGACCGCGCCGACCTTCGCGGCCTTGCGGACCGAGCCGACGCCCAGCACGATCGTGCAGAAGATGATGGGCGAGATCATCATCTTGATGAGGTTGACGAAGCCCGTGCCGATCGGCTTGAGCTCCTTGGCGAAGTCCGGGGCCGCGAGGCCCACGACGACGCCGGCGACCACCGCGCCGATCACGGCGATGTACAGGTAGTGCGTGCGGTCCCGGCCCGTCTTCACGGGCGCCTCGCTGGTTGGCGCTGCCACGGTGGCCTCCTCTTTCCCTTCGGCCCCCGTCCCTGAGGGCCGCGCGCCACTATCCACGACGGTGTGACCCCGGTCACCCTTGCGTGCATTACGTTCACGCGGAACCAGCCAGCAGACTGGTCCCATGCGCCTCCCCGTGCCCCGTCCCCGCAGCCTCGCGGGGCAGCTCTTCGCCATGCAGGTCGTGCTGGTGGCCGCGATCGTGGCCGGGTGCGCGCTGTTCGGCTACGTCACGACCAGCGACCAGGCCGAGGAGACCGCGCGCCGCCAGGCCACCGCGACCGCGACCGCCGTCGCCATGTCGCCCTCGGTGGTCGAGGCGGCGGGGTCCGCCGATCCGACGGCGCGGCTCCAGGCGTACGCGGAGCGGCTGCGCACCGTGGCGGGGGTGGACTTCGTGGTGGTCATGGCGCCGGACGGGACGCGCTGGACGCACCCGGTGCCGGGCGAGATCGGCCGGACGTACCTGGGCAGGACCGCGCCCGCGCTGCGCGGCGAGACGTTCAGCGAGACGCATCTGGGAGTGCTGGGGCCCTCGGTGCGCACGGTGGCCCCGGTGTTCGCGGGCGCCCCCGCCGACCGCCGGGTCGTCGCGCTGGTCAGCGCGGGCATCACCATCGACACGATCAGCGAGCAGGTCCGCAAGGAACTCGCCGCGCTCGGCGTGATGGCCGCCCTCGCCCTCGCGCTCGGCGGGGTCGGCACGTACGTCATCAACGCCCGGCTGCGCCGCCACACGCACGGCATGAACGCCGGGCAGCTGAGCCGCATGCACGACTACCACCAGGCCACGCTGCACGCGGTGCGCGAGGGGCTGCTGATGCTCGACGGGCAGCGGCGCATCGCGCTGCTCAACGACGGGGCGCGCGAGCTGCTCGGCCTCGGCCGGGACGCCGTCGGCAGGCCGGTGACCGAGCTCGACCTGCCGCGCCCGCTCGCCGGCGCGCTGCTGGCGAGCGAGCCGCGCGTGGACGAGGTGCACATGACGGCCGACCGGGTCGTGGTGGTGAACACCCAGCCGGTGTACGGGGGCGAGCGGCGCGGCACGGTCGTGACCCTGCGCGACCACACCGAGCTCCAGGCGCTCTCCGGCGAGCTGGACTCCGAGCGCGGCTTCTCGCAGGCGCTGCGCGCGCAGGCGCACGAGGCCGCGAACCGGCTGCACACCGTGGTCTCGCTGATCGAGCTGGGGCGGGTGGAGGAGGCCGTGGGGTTCGCCACGGCCGAGCTGGAGCTGGCGCAGGCGCTGACCGACCAGGTGGTGACGGCGGTCGGCGAGCCGGTGCTGGCCGCGCTGCTGCTGGGCAAGGCGGCGCAGGCCAACGAGCGGGGCGTGGAGCTGGTCCTGACCGACGGCAGCAGCATCGAGGACGGCGTGCTGCCCGCCTCGCTGCCGCCGCGCGACCTGGTGACGATCCTGGGCAACCTCATCGACAACGCGGTGGACGCGGCGCAGGGCAGCGAGGGGGCGAGCGTGACGGTGACCCTGGAGGCGCACGCGGGGCGGTTGCTGCTGGCCGTCGCCGATTCGGGGCCCGGCGTGGAGTCCGGTGCGGTGGACGCGGTGTTCGAGCTGGGCTGGTCCACGAAGAGCGCGGGCCGGGGGCTGGGGCTGGCGCTGGTACGGATGGCCGTGGCGCGGCACGGCGGGAGCGTGACCCTGGACCGGGGTCCGGAGGGCGGCGCCGAGTTCACGGTACTGCTGCCGCTCGACGCGCCCGGGGCGCACGGGGAGCCCGACGCCTCAGGGAAGCCCGACGCACACGGGGGGCCTGATGCGCACGGGGAGCCCGGGGCACACGAAGAGTCCCGCGTACCGGGGAATCCCGACGCACCGGGAAGGCCCGCCCCGCACCGCGCGCCCCCACAACCCCTCCCCGACGTACCCGAGCAGGTGACCCCGTGACCGCCGCGTCCACCCCGTCCCCCGGCCCCATCGGCGTGCTCGTCGTCGAGGACGAGCCCGTCGCCGCCGACGCCCACCGGCTGTACGTCGAGCGGGTGCCCGGCTTCGCCGTCGCCGGCGTCGCCCACTCGCGCGCCGCCGCCGTGCGCGTGCTGGAGCGCGCGGAGGTGGACCTGATCCTGCTCGACCTGCACCTCCCGGACGGCCACGGCCTGCACCTGCTGCGCTCGCTGCGCGCCTCGGGCCACTCGGCGGACGTCATCGCGGTCACCTCGGCCCGCGACCTCGCGGTGGTCAGGGAGGGCGTCTCGCTGGGCGTCGTGCAGTACGTGCTGAAGCCGTTCACCTTCGGCACGCTGCGCGAACGCCTCGTGCGGTACGGGGAGTTCAGGGCCGCGTCCGCGACCGGCGAGGCCAGCGGCCAGGACGAGGTGGACCGTACGCTCGCGGCGCTCCGCGCACCGGGGCCCGCCGCCCTGCCCAAGGGGCTGAGCGCACCGACGCTGGCGGCGGTGACCCGTGCGCTCAAGGACTCCGCGACCGGCGTGACGGCCGGCGCGGCGGCGGCCGCGGTCGGCATCTCGCGGATCACCGCGCGCCGCTACCTGGAGCACCTGGTGGAGACGGGCGCCGCCGAACGGGCCCCGCAGTACGGCCAGATAGGCCGCCCCGAACTCCAGTACCGCTGGCTGCGCGGCCGGTCAACTCGCTGAACGGGCAAGGCCGTTCGGGCACGCGGGCAGCCGACTCGTTCACCCTGCACGGGCATTGACCTTGTTCCGGGGCCGGACCTACGGTCACGGCAGCCGCAGCCCTCGTGGCTCAGAGGAGGTCGTGCCATGCGCCCCACCGCCCGCCGCTCCCCCACAGCCCGCCGTTCCCCCTCCGCCTCCGCCCGCCGCTCCCCCTCCGCCCGCCTCGCCCTCGCCGTCGCCGCCCTCGTCGCGGCGGGCCCGCTCGCCGCCTGCGGCGACGGCTCGGACGGCGACCCGGACACCGTGAAGATCGCCTACAAGCGCTCGACCGACAACAAGATCCGGTTCCAGGACACGTACCTCGAAGGCGTCAAGAAGCAGTTCGAGCGGGCCCACGGGGGCAAGAAGGTCAAGCTGATCCCGATCCAGGCGCCGGACAACGACTACGCCACCAAGGTCCAGCAGATGATGCGGTCCGCGAAGACCGCGCCCGACCTGGTCTACGAGGACACCTTCCGGATCAACTCCGACATCAAGGCCGGGTACTTGAAGCCGATCGACGACTACCTCGCCACGTGGGACCAGTGGCCGCGGTTCGAGGAGACGGCGAAGAGCGCGGCGCGGGCGCAGGACGGCAAGACGTACGGCGTGCCCGACGGGACCGACACGCGGGGCCTGTGGTTCAACAGGAAGATCTTCGCGAAGGCGGGGCTGCCCGCCGACTGGCGCCCCGGGACCTGGGCGGACGTGCTGGCGGCGGCGCGCGCGGTCAAGGCGAAGGTGCCCGGCGTCATCCCGCTCAACGTCTACACCGGCAAGGGTCCGGGCGAGGCGGCCGTGATGCAGGGCTTCGAGATGCTGCTGTACGGGACGGGGAGCGATCCGCTCTACGACCCGGCGGCGAAGAAGTGGGTGGCGGGCGGCAAGGGCTTCGAGGACGCCCTGGAGTTCGTCCGCACGGTGTACGGCGAGAAGCTCGGCCCCGACGTGTCGGACGCGCTCGACGCGAACGTCGGCACGCACGTGGCGACGGAGTGGTTCCCCGAGGGGAAGCTGGCGATCTCGCTGGACGGCTCGTGGCTGGGCCAGAACTGGGTCGAGGGCGGGCCCAAGGAGTGGCCGTCCTGGAAGGAGGACCTGGGGCAGGCGCCGATGCCGACGCGGACCGGACAGCCGCCCGGCCGGGTGTCGATGTCGGGCGGCTGGACCTGGTCGATCCCCTCGAAGGCCAAGAACCCCGATCTGGCCTGGGAGTTCGTCAAGACGCTCCAGACGCCGCGGAACGCGGTCGAGTGGTACGTGAAGGGCGCGCAGATCTCCGTGCGGAAGGACGGGGCGAAGGACCCGCGCTACCTCGGTTCCATGCCGGGCATCGAGTTCTTCACCGGGCTCGTGCGGTACACCCACTACCGGCCCGCGCTGCCCGTCTATCCGCAGGTGTCGACGGCCATCGGCGAGGCGATGGAGAAGGTGACGACGGGCGGGAGCACGGCCGACGCGACGCGGAGCTACAACGAGAAGCTGAAGTCGATCGTCGGCGACGCGGTCGTGGAGCGGTGAGGCGAAGCGGCGGCCGCGTCCGCGGGGCCGCCCCCCGTTCCGTACGGCGGTCGGTCCTGCGGTGGGCGCCGATCGCCCCCGCCACCCTCCTGCTCGCCCTCTTCCTCGCCGGGCCGATCGGCTACTGCGTGTGGATCGCGTTCACCAACGCCCAGCTCACCGGCTCCGACACCACGGACTTCGTCGGCCTCGCCAACTTCCGCCGCGCCTTCGCCGACGAGAACTTCCGCAACGCCGTCTGGCTCACCCTGGTCTTCACCTTCGTCTCGGCGGTCGTCGGCCAGAACACCCTGGGCCTCGCCCTCGCCGGGCTGATGCGCTCCGCGTCCCGCCCGGTCCGCACGCTCACCGGCGCGCTGGTCATCACGGCCTGGGTGGTGCCGGAGATCGTCGCGGCGTTCCTGCTGTACGCCTTCTTCCGCCGCGAGGGCACCCTCAACGCCGTCCTGGACCTCCTCCACCTCCCCTCCCAGAACTGGCTGTTCACGCTGCCGATCCTGGCGGTGTCGTTCGCCAACGTGTGGCGCGGCACGGCCTTCTCGATGCTGATCTACTCGGCCGCGCTCGCCGACGTCCCGCAGGACGTCAAGGAGGCGGCGGAGGTCGACGGGGCGAGCGGCGTCCGCCGCCTGTGGCACATCACGCTGCCGCTGATCCGCCGGTCCATCGGCACCAACCTGATGCTCAACACCCTCTCCACGCTCTCCGTCTTCGGCCTCATCTGGGCGATGACGCGCGGCGGCCCCGGCAATCGCAGCCAGACCCTGCCGGTCTTCATGTACGACCAGGCGTTCACCAACAGCCTGATCGGCTACGGCACGGCGGTCGCGCTGCTGCTCCTGCTGGTCGGCGCACTGTTCTCGGTGGTCTACCTGCGCCTGATGAAAGTGGAGGTGTGAGCATGCAGCGCAGCCGCGCGGCCCGGCGCCGCACGGCGGCCGACGCCGCACTCCTGCTGGTCGCCGCCGCGTTCGCACTGCCGCTCGGCTGGCTGGTGCTGGCGTCCGTGGACGCGGACGCGGACATGCGGGTGCGGGTGCCGGACTCCGTGACCGCGGACAACTTCGACGCGGTGCTCACCGACGAGATCACGTTCACGCCGATGCTCAACAGCCTGCTGCTGTGCGGCGGGGCGACCGTCGTCACGGTGGCGTGCGCGGCGCTCGCCGCGTATCCGCTCTCCCGCCACCGCTCGCGGTTCAACCGCCCGTACCTCCTGACGGTCCTCTTCACCACCTGTCTGCCGATCACCGCGATCATGGTCCCGGTGTACGGGCTCTTCGTGCGGGTCGACCTGATCGACACGACGTACGGCACCGCCCTGTTCCTGGCCACCTCCCAACTCCCGTTCGCCATCTGGCTGATGAAGAACTTCATGGACAGCGTGCCGACCGCGCTGGAGGAGGCGGCCTGGACGGACGGCGCGTCGATGCCGCAGACGCTGGTGCGGATCGTGCTGCCGCTGATGGGGCCCGGCGTGACGGTGGTGACGATCTACACCTTCATCATGCTGTGGGGGAACTTCTTCGTGCCGTTCATGCTGATCCTCAGCCCCGACGAACTGCCCGCGTCCGTCTCGATCTTCAACTTCTTCGGGAACTACGGATCGGTGATCTACGGGCAGCTCGCGGCCTTCTCCGTGCTGTACTCCACGCCGGTGCTGGTGCTGTACGTGCTGATCGCCCGCAGGCTCGGCGGCGGCTTCGCGCTGGGCGGCGCCGTGAAGGGGTGACGGTCCGTCAGGGCGCTTGCACGGGGCCGCACTCGTGGTCGCGCGCCGACCGCTCGGCGAACGCCTTGAGCGCGGCCCGCCCGTACGCGGGATCGCTCTTGCCCTCCTCCGCGGCCGGCCGGACCGTGTAGAGCGCCCCGCACGTGCCGCTCGCCCAGAACCCGCCCTTGGGCAGCGGGCCGCTCGGCCCCTTCCCCGGGGCCTGACCCGGCCGGCCAGCGGCTTCGGGCACTGGACGAGCAGCGTGGCGTACGCCTGCTTCTCGCCGTGGGCCCGGTCGTCGATGCGGGTGCTGCCCGTGGCGTTCGGGGGCAGCGGCCTCGGGAACGCGGCGTCGTGGTCGCCGGGGGCGGTGCGCGCGGCGCCCAGCAGGGCCTCGGCGCGCACGGTGACCTCCGCGTCCGGGTACCACGCGTCGGCGTCGCGGCCCCAGGTCAGCTTGCAGTCCAGGAGCGCCCGGCTCTGCCGCGAGCGGTCCAGCAGGGTGCCGTACTCCACCAGGTCGCCCGCCGAGTCGGCCGACAGGTACCCGCGGAGGTGGCCCTGCGGCAGCAGTCCCGCGCAGGCGCGCTCCAACTGCGCCTCGTTCGCGGAGCGCTGCTCGCCGCGCTGCCAGGTCCAGGCGCCCGCCCCGGCGGCGACCACCGCCAACAGCACTCCGCCCAGCACCCACCAACGCCTGCGCACACACGCCCCCCGTGTTCGTCCGGACCAAGATCCGCCCGAGGACGCTACCAGGCCGCTCGGACCTTCCTCCCAGCCGATTCGCTGTGCGAACGCACCGTAGCCACCGCACCCGCTCCGCCCTTACCTTGTGCGCGTGCAGTCCGACCCGGCCGGCCAGGCCCCTCCGTTCAACGCGGCAGCCGCGCGTCGGCTCCGCGAGGCCCTGGGCATGGCGCCGGGCCACGTCGCGCACGGGCTCGCCGCGCAGTACGGGCTGCGGATCACCCCGGACACGGTGACCTCCTGGGAGCGCGGCCTGTCCTCGCCGACCGCCCGCGAACTCACCGCGCTCGCGGGCGTGCTGTGGTGCTCGCCGGGCGAACTGCTCGCCACCGCACGGACGTTGCGCGAGCACCGGCTGCTGCGCGGCATCGCCCCCGAGGACCTGGCCCGCAAGGTGGGCCTGGACACCGCCGCCTACCTGCGGATGGAGGAGTCGGGCAGGTGGCGCGGCACCGACCGGCAGACGGCCGCGCTCGCCAAGGTGCTCGGACTGCCGCTGCCGGACTTCGTGACGGCGACCGGCAGGGACGAGGAACTGGCGGAGCTGCTGCGCTCGGCGGTGACGACGCGCTGGCAGGCGTACGTGCGCCCGGCCGCGAAGCTGCTCGGCCTGGACCGGCGGCGGCTGAACGACGCGCTGGAGCGGCTGCACTCGGGCTACCAGTCGCGGATGGCGTCCACGCTGAACTGGGGCGGCGCGAGCGGCGCCGTGGACACGGGCGAGGCGGGCCGGGAGTTCCTGGACCGGATCCTGGAGCACTTCTGGGCGCTGGCGCGGAGCTAGAGCGCGGAAGCGGGGCGCGGAAGCGAAGTGCGGAAGCCGGGCGCGGAAGCGGGTTCGGGCCGCTCCGAGGCGGGCCAAGTCGGGGCTTTCGGCCCTGCCCGCCGGGTCGGAGGTCCGAAAGCGGCGCGCCGGAAGTCCGACCGGCCCGCCGCCCCGCAGGCCCTGAAGTCCAAAGCCCGTGAGCCCGGCCCCGTACGCCCTTAGCCCGTGATCCCGGCCCCGAAGCCCGGAGCCCGCAGCCCGTACGTCCGTGCCCGAGCGCGGTCTCAGAAGACCGACTCGGCCTCGTACATCCGGTTCTCCGGCACCGTCTTCAGCTGCGTCACGGCGTCCGCGAGCGGCACCATCGCGATGTCGGTGCCGCGCAGCGCGGTCATGTGGCCGAACTCGCCGCGGTGCACCGCCTCCACCGCGTGCCAGCCGAAGCGCGTCGCCAGCACGCGGTCGTACGCGGTCGGCGTGCCGCCGCGCTGGACGTGGCCGAGGATGACCGGCCTGGCCTCCTTGCCGAGCCGGTCCTCCAGCTCGACGGCGAGGCGGGTGCCGATGCCCTGGAAGCGCTCGTGGCCGAACTGGTCGATCTCGCCCTTGCCGTAGTCCATGGAGCCCTCGGCGGGGTGCGCGCCCTCGGCGACGCAGACGACCGCGAACTTCTTGCCGCGCGCGAACCGCTCCTCGACCATCTTGACCAGGTCGTCGACCTGGAAGGGCCGCTCGGGCAGGCAGATGCCGTGCGCGCCGCCCGCCATGCCGGACTCCAGCGCGATCCAGCCCGCGTGCCGGCCCATGACCTCGACGACCATCACGCGCTGGTGGGACTCGGCGGTGGTCTTGAGGCGGTCTATGGCCTCCGTGGCGACCGTGACGGCGGTGTCGAAGCCGAAGGTGCGGTCGGTGGCGGAGATGTCGTTGTCGATGGTCTTGGGGACGCCGACGACCGGCAGGCCCGCGTCGGAGAGCATCTTGGAGGCCGTGAGGGTGCCCTCGCCGCCGATCGGGATCAGGGCGTCGATGCCGTACTCGCGGGAGAGGTCGACGGCGTTCTCGCAGGCCTCGCGCAGCCGCGCGCGCTCCAGGCGGGAGGAGCCGAGGATGGTGCCGCCGCGGGCGAGGATGCCGCTGACCGCGTTCAGGTCGAGGGAACGGAAGTTCCCGTCGAGCAGGCCCTTGAAGCCGTCCTCGAAGCCGATCACCTCGTCGCCGTGACCCACGACGGCCCGGTGCACGACCGACCGGATCACTGCGTTCAGGCCAGGACAGTCGCCGCCTGCGGTGAGAATTCCGATGCGCATCGTGCTGTGTCTCCTGCTCGCTTGCTCGCTGAATGCTGTGCTGCCGTACCGGGAGGCGAGCCCCGGCTCCCCCGTAACGTGAGCCTCGCCAAGTGTCCCACGAGAGGTCTGGACCTGACACTCACCGAGGCTCCGTGCCCGGGGCGTGTCAGGGACTTCCGGGGCCCTTGGACCCTGGTCCGGGGGACCTTCGTCCGGCGGGCGCCCTATCCAGGCACAGAGGTATTGTCAAGAGGGCAATGCCACCCTAACGGGGCGTTTTCCGCCCGCCCCGCCCCCGCCCACTATTACAGAACAGACGCACTGTTCCAGAGCAGACGGGAGAGCACGCGTGACGCGCAGCGTGTACGTGACCGGGATCGACCGAGGAGACGGCCGCCAGGTCATCGAGCTGGGAGTCATGGAGCTCCTGACCCGCCAGGTGGACCGGGTCGGAGTGTTCCGGCCCCTGGTGCACGACGGGCCCGACCGCCTCTTCGACCTGCTCAGGTCCCGCTACCGGCTGACGCAGGACCCGGCGACGGTCTACGGCATGGACTACCACGAGGCCTCCGCGCTCCAGGCCGAGCTGGGCACCGACGAGACGGTCTCCCGGCTCGTCGACCGGTTCCACGCCGTGGCCAGGGAGTACGAGGTCGTGCTGGTGCTCGGCACGGACTTCTCGGCCACCCAGCTCCCCGACGAGCTGGCGCTCAACGCACGGCTCGCCAACGAGTTCGGCGCGTCCGTGATCCCGGTGGTCGGCGGCAAGGGCCAGACGGCGGAGTCGGTGCGGGCCGAGGCGCGCAACGCCTACCGGGCGTACGACGGCCTGGGCTGCGACGTCCTCGCGCTGGTCGTCAACCGCGTCGCCCCCGGCGACCGCGCGGAGATAGCCGAGCGCCTCGCGGCGCGCCTCCCCGTCCCCTGCCCGGTCCTGCCCGACGACCCGACGCTCTCCGCGCCGACGGTCGCCCAGGTGACGCACGCGCTCGGCGGCACGGTGCTGCTGGGCGACGACGCGGGCCTGGCGCGCGACGCGCTGGACTTCGTCTTCGGCGGCGCGATGCTGCCGAACTTCCTGAACGCGCTGACCCCCGGCTGCCTGGTGGTGACCCCCGGCGACCGCGCCGACCTGGTCGTCGGCTCGCTGGCCGCGCACAGCGCGGGCACCCCGCCGATCGCGGGCGTCCTGCTGACGCTGGACGAGCGGCCCGCCCCCGAGATCCTGACGCTGGCCTCCCGGCTCGCGCCCGGCACCCCGGTCGTCTCGGTCGCGGGCGGCTCCTTCCCCACCGCCGCCGAGCTGTTCGCCCTCGAAGGCAAGCTGAACGCGGCGACGCCCCGCAAGGCGGAGACCGCGCTCGGCCTCTTCGAGCGGCACGTGGACACCGCCGACCTGCTGGCCCGGATGTCGGTGGCCCGCAGCGGCCGCGTCACGCCGATGATGTTCGAGCACGACCTCCTGGAACAGGCCCGCTCCGACCGGCGCCGCGTCGTGCTGCCCGAGGGCACGGAGGAGCGGGTGCTGCGCGCCGCCGACGTGCTGCTGCGCCGCGACGTCTGCGACCTGACGCTGCTGGGCGACACGGACGCCATCCGCAAGAAGGCCGCCGACCTCGGCATCGACCTGGCGGCGTCCGAGCTGATCGACCCGGCCACGTCCGAGCTGCGCCAGCGCTTCGCGGAGCAGTACGCGGCGCTGCGCGCCCACAAGGGCGTGTCGGTGGAGCTGGCGTACGACGTGGTGGCGGACGTCAACTACTTCGGCACCCTGATGGTCCAGGAGGGCCTGGCCGACGGCATGGTCTCGGGCTCGGTGCACTCCACGGCCGCGACCATCCGCCCGGCCTTCGAGATCATCAAGACCAAGCCGGACGCGAAGATCGTCTCCTCGGTCTTCTTCATGCTGCTCGCCGACAAGGTGCTGGTGTACGGCGACTGCGCGGTGAACCCCGACCCGAACGCCGAGCAGCTGGCGGACATCGCGGTGCAGTCGGCGGCGACGGCGGCGCGCTTCGGCGTCGACCCGCGCGTGGCGATGCTCTCGTACTCGACGGGCACCTCGGGCTCGGGCGCGGACGTCGACAAGGTCCGCGAGGCCACCGAGCTGGTCCGCGCGGCCCACGGCGACCTGCGCATCGAGGGCCCGATCCAGTACGACGCGGCGGTCGAGCCGTCCGTCGCGGCGACCAAGCTGCCGGGCTCCGAGGTGGCGGGCCAGGCGACGGTGCTGGTCTTCCCCGACCTGAACACCGGCAACAACACCTACAAGGCCGTGCAGCGCTCGGCGGGCGCGGTCGCCGTCGGGCCCGTGCTCCAGGGCCTGCGCAAGCCGGTCAACGACCTCTCGCGCGGCGCCCTCGTCCAGGACATCGTCAACACCGTCGCCATCACGGCGATCCAGGCCCAGGAGACCTCCGCATGACCGGCACCACCGGCGCACCCACCCGCGTCCTCGTCCTCAACTCCGGCTCCTCCTCGCTGAAGTACCAGCTCCTCGACATGGCCGACGGCTCCCGTCTCGCCGTCGGCCTGGTCGAGCGCATCGGCGAGGAGACGTCCCGCCTGGAGCACACCCCGCTGACCGGCGGCGGCGCCGAGCGGCGCGAGCGCACCGGCCCGATCGCCGACCACGACGCGGCCCTCAAGGCGGTCTCCGCCGAGCTGTCGCACGACGGGCTCGGGCTGGACTCGCCCGACCTGGCGGCGATCGGCCACCGCGTGGTGCACGGCGGCCTGAAGTTCACGGCGCCGACCGTCGTCACGGACGAGGTGCTCAAGGAGATCGAGCGGCTGATCCCGGTGGCCCCGCTGCACAACCCGGCGAACGTCACCGGCATCAGGACCGCGCGGGCGCTGCGCCCCGACCTGCCGCAGGTCGCGGTCTTCGACACGGCGTTCCACACGACGATGCCGGAGCACGCGGCGCGGTACGCGATCGACGTGGAGACGGCCGACGCGCACCGGATCCGGCGCTACGGCTTCCACGGCACCTCGCACGCGTACGTCTCGCGCAAGACGGCCGAGCTGCTGGGCAAGGACCCGTCCGAGGTGAACGTCATCGTGCTGCACCTGGGCAACGGCGCGTCGGCGTCGGCCGTCGAGGGCGGCCGGTGCGTGGACACCTCGATGGGGCTCACGCCGCTCGAAGGCCTGGTAATGGGCACCAGGTCGGGGGACGCCGACCCGGCGGTGATCTTCCACCTCTCCCGGGTCGCCGGAATGTCGATCGACGAGATCGACTCCCTGCTCAACAAGAAGAGCGGTCTGGTCGGCCTCTGCGGCGACAACGACATGCGGGAGATCCGGCGCAGGATCGACGAGGGCGACGCGTCCGCGCGGCTCGCTTTCGACATCTACGTCCACCGGCTGAAGAAGTACATCGGCGCCTATTCGGCGGTGCTCGGCAGGGTGGACGCGGTGGCGTTCACGGCGGGGGTCGGCGAGAACGCGGCCCCGGTGCGGGAGGCTGCGATCGCGGGCCTGGAGGAGCTGGGCCTCGCGGTGGACTCGGACCTCAATTCCGTACGGTCCGGGGAGCCGCGGCTCATCTCGCCGGACTACGCACGGGTGGCGGTGGCCGTCGTCCCGACCGACGAGGAGCTGGAAATCGCCGACCAGACCTTCGCATTGGTGACGAACGCAGCCGTAGAAGAAAGCACCAACTGAGCACCGCCCCGCCCATTTGTATATTCCGCCAGACGGAATATTCCGTAGTGAAACAAACCGATAGGATCCGCCTCATGCGCCGTTCCAAAATCGTCTGCACACTGGGCCCCGCCGTCGACTCTCACGAGCAGCTCGTCGCTCTGATCGAGGCCGGCATGAGCGTGGCCCGATTCAACTTCAGCCACGGCACCCACGCCGAGCACCAGGGCCGTTACGACCTGGTGCGCAAGGCCGCCGAGGAGACCGGGCGGGCGGTGGGCGTCCTCGCCGACCTCCAGGGCCCGAAGATCCGGCTGGCGAAGTTCGCCGAGGGTCCGGTCGAGCTCGTCCGCGGGGACGAGTTCGTCATCACCGCCGAGGACGTCCCCGGCGACAAGTCGATGTGCGGCACGACCTACAAGGGCCTGCCGGGCGACGTCTCCAAGGGCGACCCGATCCTGATCAACGACGGGAACGTCGAGCTCAAGGTCGTCTCGGTGGAGGGCCCCCGGGTCAGGACCATCGTCATCGAGGGCGGTGTCGTCTCCGACCACAAGGGCATCAACCTGCCCGGCGCGGCGGTCAACGTCCCGGCCCTGTCCGAGAAGGACGTCGAGGACCTCCGCTTCGCGCTCCGCATGGGCTGCGACCTGGTGGCGCTCTCCTTCGTGCGGGACGCCGACGACGTGAAGGACGTCCACAAGGTGATGGACGAGGAGGGCCGCCGGGTCCCCGTCATCGCCAAGGTGGAGAAGCCGCAGGCCGTCGAGCACATGGAGGGCGTCGTCATGGCGTTCGACGGTGTGATGGTGGCCCGTGGCGACCTGGCCGTCGAGTACCCGCTCGAAAAGGTCCCGATGGTGCAGAAGCGCCTCATCGAGCTGTGCCGCCGCAACGCCAAGCCGGTGATCGTCGCGACCCAGATGATGGAGTCGATGATCACCAACTCCCGCCCCACGCGCGCCGAGGCGTCCGACGTCGCCAACGCGATCCTGGACGGCGCGGACGCGGTCATGCTCTCCGCCGAGTCCTCGGTGGGCGCGTACCCGATCGAGACGGTCAAGACGATGTCCCGCATCGTCGAGGCCGCCGAGGAGGAGCTGCTGTCCAAGGGCCTCCAGCCGCTGGTCCCCGGCAAGAAGCCGCGCACGCAGGGCGGTTCGGTCGCCCGCGCGGCCTGCGAGATCGCGGACTTCCTGGACGGCAAGGCGCTGGTCGCCTTCACCAAGTCCGGCGACACCGCCCGCCGCCTCTCCCGCTACCGCGCCTGCCAGCCGATCCTGGCGTTCACCACGGACGCGGGCACCCGCAACCAGCTGACGCTGAGCTGGGGCGTGGAGTCCTTCGTCGTCCCGCACGTGGACAACACGGACGCGATGGTCGACCTGGTCGACGCGGAGCTGCTGAAGCTCCAGCGCTACAACGAGGGCGACACCATGGTCATCACCGCCGGCTCGCCCCCCGGCATCCCCGGCACCACCAACATGGTCCGCGTCCACCACCTGGGCGGCGAAACCGCCTGACGCACGGCACGCGCGAAGGAGCCCCGGGCCATCGGCCCGGGGCTCCTTCGCGTGCGGCTCCCGGAAGGGTCGGTGGGACTACCTGCCGCGGGTGAGGTAGTTGTGCAGGCCCGGGACCGTGAGCGTGCCGCCGAACTGGCCCGCCTGGACCACGGTCACCTCGGTGAACATCGCGATCGGCACGTTGAGCGGGGGCGGGCTCGCGGGGCTGAACACGACCGGGAAGATGCCGAAGAGGTTGCCCTTCAGCGACTCCGTGTACATCGTCACCGTGCCGTTGCGGATGGTCGAATTGGAGCCCTTGCGCGCCTGGACGTGCGTCGTGTTGTCGCCCGGACCCGCGACCGTCTGGTGGAGGTCGTGGATGTCCGTCTCCTTCGCGGTGAACTTCAGGACTTCCTTGACCTTGCCGCTGCCCGTCCTGACCTTGACCTTGCCCTCGTAGTCGAGGCCGCGCAGGGTCAGCTGCGAGGAGTGCAGGATCCAGGGGTCGTCGGGCAGGTCGGGTATGCCCTGCTCGACGCCCTCCGCGTCGACGCAGGGCGGGGAGCCCTCCTCGAACTCCTCGACCTCGATGCCGCGCTTGGCGGCCTCGTCCTTGATGGCCTTCTTGACCTTCTCGGCCTCGGTCAGGGGCTCGTCGTCGGCCTTCTCGTCCTCGGCCTTCTTCTCCTCGTCGGCCTTCTTCTCCTCGGCCTTCTTCTCTTCCTCGGCCTTCTTCCGCTCGGCCGCCTTCTTCCGCTCGGCCTCGGCGTCCTTCTCCGCCGTGCCCGACTCCCCGCCCTTGCCGTCGTCGGCCTTGCCGTCGTCGGCCTTGCCGTCGTCGGCCTTGTCGTCCGTGCCGGGCTTCGGCCCGGCGGGCTCGGTGGGCTTCGTGGTGTCCGCGGGGACGGGCGCCGTCTCCTTCGGGTCGGGCGTCGGCTCCTCGCCCTTGCCGCCGGTGAGGAAGTCCTTGATCGCGTCGCCGACACCCAGCGGGTCCAGCGGGTTGACGCTCTTCGTCGGCGTGGGCGTCGGCGCGGCCTTGTCGGTCCCCGGGGCCTTGGCCCCCGTACCGGCAGCGGGCTTCTCGGCGGGCTTCGCCGCGTCGCCGGTCGCACCGGCCGAGGGAGCGGTGGTCGGCTTCTCCTCCGGCTTCCCAGCCCCGTCGCCCTTGTCCGCGTCGGGCTTCTCGGTGGGCTTCTCGTCCGGCTTCTTCCCGTCCGGGGCCTTCGACGCGTCCGGGTCGGGAACGTCCTCGCGGGTGACGCACGGCCCCGCGGCCGCCTTGCCCGGCTCGTCGGCGATCGCGAGCTTGGGGGTGAGGCTCATCCCGACGAAGACCGCCGTGGGCATCGCGGCCAGCGCGAGCGCCTTGCTCGCCGGCATCTGGAACTTGGCCAGCAGGGACTTGCGGGGTGCCGCGTGCCGCGGCCCTCTTCTCACACGGGCGCCGCGTCCCTCGTCCTCGTTCGTCCGAGCCTCGTCACCCCGCACTGTTCCTCCCGCCATCGGCGTCAAAAGAAGTGTCCGTTGCGTTCGCCCCCGGCTCCGGGGCGTGTCCGGGCCGCGGCGGCGCGGGCTCGGTACGTGCCAGTGGCATGGTCCGCATCGCGTCGTCCCAGGCCGCGGCCTTGGCATCGGCGGCGGGCGACGGCGCGGGGATCGCGGCGGCCGGATCGGCCTGGCCCCCGGCCGCCGGGACCGGCTTGCCCGGCGCCCAGGCGATGGCCAGGCCTCCGCCGATCAGTGCGGAGACGAAGCCGATGAAGAAGCCGCCCAGGTTCGACGAGGGGATCGAGACGATGCCGAGCAGGATCGAGGCCACGCCCGCGAAGATGCGTACGGCCTGCTGGTACCACATCGTCAGGCCGAGGGTCACCAGCAGCACCCCGATGATCAGCGCACCCGCGCCGCCGGTCGTCCCCATGTTCATGGCGAGCTGCCCGAACTTGATGTCGGAGTACGCGAACCAGATGATCCAGCCGCCGCCGTTGACGGCGAAGAGGCCGGCCCAGAACGGCCGGGTGCCACGCCAGGCGCGGAAGCGCGCTCGCCAGTGGTGGAATCCGTGGTCGTTGCCGGACGAGTGGGCGCTGACACTCACGCTCATGGAAAACAGCTCCCTGGAACCGGTGTTGCTGTACAGAAGAAAGGGAGAGGGAGCGGGCGGAGCCGGCCTCGGCCGTGCCCCGCCCGCCGGGGAGTGCTTAGTAGCACTCCTTGACGCCCTTGTGCAGGCGCATGCTCAGGCCGCTGAGCTTGAAGGTGCCGGCCGTGGTCGACCACGCCTTCTGCCGCACGTCGGTCAGCACGGCACGGTCGGCCTGCTGAGCGAAGCCGTACGGGTTGGCCTCGGTGCCCTTCTGGATGCCGGGGCCCTTGTCGGCCTTGCCCGCCGCGACACCGATGTCGAGGTTGGTGAACTCCGCGTCGGCGTCGAGGTCCTCGACGTCGAGGTAGAGGTTCTCACCGACCACCGGCTTGCCGCCGCCGCCCGCGTTGAGCTGGAGCGTGACGTTGCCGAAGAACGGCACGTTCGGCGTGACGACCGACTGGCACATGCCGTAGATCTTGGCCGTCTTGAACCCCGAGACCGCGACCGGGTGGGCAGCCTTGTTGCCCTTGAGGTCGGTGCCCTCGGCGATGCCGCCGTACTGGACGAAGCCCGTGCCGTCGAGCATGTCGGCGCTGACCTTGAAGCTCTGGCCGGAGACGCTGAACGACGCGGCCAGCGCGCCCTGTGCTATCGCCACGCCGACCGCGGCCGTCGCGACCACGCTCGGCACCATGACGACGGCGAACCGCTTCCATCTGGTCCCGCCACGAACCTGGGACTCCATGAGTTTCCTCCTTCTCGGACGTACATCTCCGGTCCGGGTCGCGGGGACCCGTCCTGGGATGGGAGAAGTGCTACGTCCTCGGGAAGGAGAGCGCCCGGGACACACGGGCGCGAACCGCGCCCGAATCCACCGGCGATCACCCCCGAGCGACAACCACTGGTCGCGCCTGACACGCATCACGCACAACCTGCCGGACAGGCCCTGCGGTTCAGCAGGAACCCCCCTGTCCGCAGCCGGCGCCTCTGCCGCCGACTCACTCGGTGGGGACCCAAAGGCCGCGGCGCGGCTGGCTGCCGGGCTGAAGCGGTATTGGACCGAGCGTGGCCGATCGTGGTGCATTACGGGCCGGTGCACAAGGGGGTTCGTTACTCGCTAGTAACGGCCCGATAACCGAGGCGCGGCCGGGCGGCGCCGCGCGTGCACACAGGGTGTAGCCGACCGGTGCGGAGAAAGGGGTGATTGTCGCCCAGAAATGGACAGAACCCTGCCCTCGATTTACTGCGAGTAACAGGGCTTGGCTTTATCAAGATTTGGTAAAGCAGGGGGAGTTATTGTCGCCGTGTCGCCAAATCGGCCGTGGTGCCCCTGGGGGCGCCACGGCCGTGTTGTCACCTCGGCACAAAGGTCATCCGGTACGGGCGGGGCCCGTACCGGACGAAGGCGTACGGATCAGAACAGAACCCTCGCCAGCGCACCGCGCGCCGCCGCGACCCGGGGGTCGTCGGGGCCGATGACCTCGAAGAGTTCGAGCAGTCGCACCCGCGCCGCGTTCCGGTCGTCGCCGACGGTCCTGCGCACGGTCTCGACGAGCCGTCCGAACGCGTCCTCGACGTGGCCGCCGACCAGGTCGAGGTCGGCGGCGGCGATCTGGGCGCGCACGTCGGCCGGGTTCGCCGCGGCCTCCGCCCGCACCTGCTGCGGGTCCATGTCCCTTACGCGGGAGAGGAGTTCGGCCTGGGCCAGACCCAGCTTCGCCTCCGTGTTGCCCGGGTCGTCGGCCAGCACGTTCTCGTACGCCTGGATGGCACCGGGGAAGTCGTTGGCGTCGAGCGCCACGACGGCCGCTTCGAGCAGCGCGTCGTACGGCCCCGCGGGGACCGGGGCGGGTCCGGCCGCCTCGCCCGCCGCGTCCGGGTCGACGGTGATGCCGGTGAGGCCGAAGCGCTCCTCAGCGACCTGGACCAGCTGGCCGAGCACCTCGCGGACCTGCTGCTCGGGGGCCGGGCCCGGGAGCAGCGGCAGGGCCTGGCCGGCCACCACGGCGAAGACCTCGGGAATGCCGCGCACGCCGAACTGCTGCGCCAGCAGCTGGTTGGCGGCGACGTCGGCACGGGCCAGCACGAAGCGGCCGTTGGCCTCGACGGCCAGCCGCTCCAGGAGTTCGGTCAGCTGCTTGGAAGGCTCGCTCGCGTCGGCCCAGAAGACGATGACGACGGGCACCTCGGTCGAGCGCTGGAGGACGTCGCGCTCAAGACCGGTCTCGTCGACGTCGATCACCAGGGCGGAGGGCGCCACCGCGCCGCCGCCGCCGTTGCGGGCGGACTCCGCACGGGCCTGCTCCGCCTTGGCCTTGGCCTCGTTGGCGGCCTTCACAGCGGCGAGGTCGACGACGCCGCTCATGGACATGTTCCTAGGCTGCATGGGTACATCCTCCCCCAAGCCGTGTGCGAACCGCGCCCGTCCGTCACCCCCCGCCGGATTGCGGGGCATGCGGGTCGGACCGCGGGGGCCGGGTCCCGAGGAGGACCTGAGTGCGGCTCCGGGTCCCCACCCGGTGCCTGTGGTTGTCGCTGAGGCTGTTCGAAGCCTTTCGCTACGAGTCGTAGCGTAACTTCATCGACGGCCGCCCGTGTGAGATTTCCCCGGTGATCCCGATCACCTACTGGCCGGTATGGTCTCGTCCATGCCGAGCCACCACCCCTCTGACCCCACCGGCCCCACCGGCCTCGACGCCGCCGGGGCCGCGTCCCGTCCCGGGCGGCCGCGCAGCGCCGCGGCCGACAGCGCGATCCTGGAGGCGACCAGGGAGGCCCTGGTCGAACTCGGCTGGTCCAGGCTGACGATGGGCGACGTGGCGACGCGCGCGGGGGTGGCCAAGACGACCCTGTACCGCCGCTGGCCGTCCAAGAACGAGCTGGTCGTGGACGCCGTCGCGGTCCTCTTCGACGAGCTGGAGCTGACCGACCGCGGCTCGCTCACGGCCGACATCGAGAGCGTGGTGCTCCAGTTCGCGGCGCTGCTGGGCCGCCCCGAGACCAAGACGGCACTGATGGCGGTGGTCGCCGAGTCCACGCACGACGAGGCGCTGCGCGAGCGCATCAGGGTGTCGATCGTCGACCGGCAGAAGCGCCTGGTGCTGACGGGCCGGGAGCGCGCCCAGGCGCGCGGCGAGCTGCCGCCGGAGGCGGACGAGCAGTCGGCGGCCCGCACCGCGGACCTGATCTTCGACGTGATCGCGGGCGCGGTGGTCCACCGGGCGCTGGTGAGCGCGGAGCCGGTGGACGAGGAGTGGGCCCGCCGCTTCACGGTCCTGCTGCTGGCGGGCCTGGGCGCGGCGGCGCAGAGCTAGGACGCGTACCGCGCAGGGCTAGGACACGTACTGCGCGGCGAACCCGCCGACCGGTTCGGTGGGGGTGATGACGTCGATCAGGACGCCCGAGGGGTCGGCGACGATGAAGTGGCGCTGCCCGAAGTCCTCGGTGCGGATCTCCAGTTCGGCCGGGAGGCCGCCCCGGACGACCAGCCGCTCCCACTCGGCGTCGACGTCCTCGACCTCGAAGTTGAGCAGCAGCCCCGCCACCGGCCTGCGGTACGCCGCCGGGAGCGTCGGGTGGGTGTGGTCGAGCAGCGCCAGCTCGTACGGGAGGGGTCCGGTGCGCTTCAGGCTCACGTACCAGTCGGCCTCGAAGGTCACGTCGAAGCCGAGCAGCGAGGTGTAGAAGTCCTTGGACGCCGCGATCTCCGGTGTGCAGATCACGGGATAGAAGCTGGTCAGCAGCATGGCGAGACTCCTTCGCGTACCATCGGTATGCGAAAGAACGTAGTTCGCATACCATCGGTATGTCAATGGAGGGGCGTGCCATGACCAGCAGGGCCGAGCAGCGCGAGCGGACCAGGCGGACCCTGCTGCGCGTCAGCAGGGAGCTCTTCGCCGACCGGGGGTACGGGGCGGTGGGCCTCGCGGAGGTCGTCGCCGCCGCCGGGGTCACCAAGGGCGCGCTCTACCACCACTTCGCGGGCAAGGCCGAGCTGTTCGGCGCCGTACTGGCCGAGGTGCAGCGGGAGGTGGGCGAGCGGGTCGCCGGGGCGGCGGACGCGGAGGCGGGCGCGTGGGACGGGCTCGTCGCGGGCTGCGGGGCGTTCCTGGCCGCGGCCACCGCGCCCGACGTACGGCGGATCATGCTGCTCGACGGCCCCGCCGTGCTGGGCTGGGCGCGGTGGCGCGCCCTGGACGAGGAGGCGTCGGCCCGCCACCTGGCCGACGCGCTCACGGAGCTGGTGCGGGAGGGCACGCTCGCCCCGCAGCCGGTGGCCCCGCTGGCGCGGCTGCTGTCGGGCGCGATGAACGAGGCGGCGCTGTGGCTCGCGGAGTCCGAGGACCCCGGGCGGGACCTGGCGGACACCAGGGCCGCGCTGGGACGTCTGCTGGAGTCGCTGCGGGCCTGAACGCAGTCGCTGCGGGCCTGAACGGAGGAGAGGGGCGGGACCCGTGCGGGTCCCGCCCCTCCCGCCGTCGTACGGCTAGAAGCCGGGCGGCTCGGTGTACGTGCCCCACTCGTCCCGCAGCACGTTGCAGATCTCGCCCATCGTGGCCTCCGCGCGCACCGCGTCCAGCATCGGCTCGATCATGTTGGAGCCGTCCCGCGCGGCGGCGAGCATCGCGTCCAGCGAGGCGCGCACCTTCGCGTCGTCGCGCCCGGCCTTGCGCTCGGCGAGCACCCGCACCTGCTCGGTCTCCACCTCGTGGCTGACCCGCAGGATCTCCAGGTCGCCGGTGACCGAGCCGTGGTGGACGTTGACGCCGACGACCCGCTTGTCGCCCTTCTCCAGCGACTGCTGGTACTGGAACGCCGACTCGGCGATCTCGCCGGTGAACCAGCCGTCCTCGATGCCCCGCAGGATGCCCGAGGTGATCGGCCCGATCGGGTGCTTGCCGTCCGGGTGGGCGCGCAGTCCGCGCTCCTTGATCTGGTCGAAGATCTTCTCCGCGTCCGCCTCGATGCGGTCGGTGAGCTGCTCGACGTACCAGGCGCCGCCCAGCGGGTCGGCGACGTTGGCGACGCCGGTCTCCTCCATCAGCACCTGCTGCGTGCGCAGCGCGATCTCGGCGGCCTGCTCGCTGGGGAGCGCCAGGGTCTCGTCGAGGGCGTTGGTGTGCAGCGAGTTGGTGCCGCCGAGGACCGCGGCCAGCGCCTCGACCGCCGTGCGCACCACGTTGTTGTAGGGCTGCTGGGCGGTGAGCGAGACGCCCGCCGTCTGCGTGTGGAAGCGGAGCCACTGCGCCTTGTCGGTCTTCGCGCCGTACACCTCCTTGAGCCAGCGCGCCCAGATCCGGCGCGCGGCGCGGAACTTGGCGATCTCCTCGAAGAAGTCGAGGTGCGCGTCGAAGAAGAAGGAGAGGCCGGGGGCGAAGACGTCGACGTCCAGGCCGCGGCTGAGGCCAAGCTCGACGTAGCCGAAGCCGTCGGCCAGGGTGTACGCCAGTTCCTGCGCGGCCGTCGCCCCGGCCTCGCGGATGTGGTAGCCGGAGACGGAGAGCGGCTTGTAGGCCGGGATGCCCTTGGCGCAGTGCTCCATCAGGTCGCCGATGAGGCGCAGGTGCGGCTCGGGCTGGAAGAGCCACTCCTTCTGCGCGATGTACTCCTTGAAGATGTCGGTCTGGAGCGTGCCGTTGAGCACCGCCGGGTCCACGCCCTGGCGCTCGGCCGCGACCAGGTACATGCAGAAGGCGGGCACGGCGGGGCCCGAGATCGTCATCGACGTCGTGACGTCGCCGAGCGGGATGTCCTTGAACAGGACCTCCATGTCGGCGGCGGAGTCGATGGCGACGCCGCAGTGGCCGACCTCGCCGAGCGAGCGCGGGTCGTCGGAGTCGCGGCCCATCAGGGTCGGCATGTCGAAGGCGACGGAGAGGCCGCCGCCGCCCGCGGCCAGGATCATCTTGTAGCGCTCGTTCGTCTGCTCGGCGTTGCCGAAGCCGGCGAACTGGCGGATGGTCCAGGTCCTGCCCCGGTATCCGGTCGGGTAGAGGCCGCGCGTGAAGGGGTACTCGCCCGGCCAGCCGATCCGCTCGAAGCCCTCGTACGTGTCGCCGGGCCTGGGCCCGTAGACCGGCTCGACCGGGTCCCCGGAGAGCGTGGTGAAGTCCGCGTCCCGCTTGCGGGCCTTGTCGTAACGGGCCTGCCAGCGCTGGCGGCCCTCGTCGATCGCGTCGGCGTCCATGCAATCGAATTTACTAGGACGTCCTAGTAAATGTCGATGGCCGACCGCCGCGCCCCGCAGGGCGCGGCGGTGGGGTCACGCCTGGGCGGCCGCCGGGTCCGCCTTGCCCGCGATCAGCGCTCGGGTCTCGCGGGTGATCTTCGGCTCGACGAAGAAGCTGGCCACGGGGATGCAGCCCGCCGCGAGGACCCACAGCAGCTTGCCGAACGGCCACTTCGCCTTGGAGCCGAGGTCGAAGGCGAAGACCACGTAGATGATGAAGAGCACACCGTGGATCTGGGAGATCAGCATCGTGTCGCCGACCTTGAAGGCGTACTTCGCGATGATGGCGACGGTGAAGACGAGCAGCCAGACGGCGGTGACGTAGGCCATGGCCCGGTAACGGGTCAGCACATTCTCTTTCATGGCTTCGAGCGTAACCGGGCACTCCGGGCGATCTTCGCGCGGGCCCGGTCGCGCGCTACGACTCCTCGAAGTCCTCGGCCGCCACCCGCAGCGGTCTGAGCATCGCGAAGATCTCCGCGCACTCCTCCGCGTCGTACGCGCCCAGCCCGAAGTCCATCGCCATCAGCTCGCGGGTGGCGCTCTCCACCACCTCGCGGCCCTTGTCGGTGATGGAGGCGAGCGTGCCGCGCCCGTCGTTGGGGTTGGGCCGCTTGGCGACCAGGCCCGACCGCACCAGCCGGTCGACGGTGTTGGTGACGGACGTGGGGTGCACCATCAGCCGCTCGCCGATCTTCGACATCGGCAGCTCGCCCGCCTTGGAGAAGGTGAGCAGCACCAGCGCCTCGTACCGCGCGAAGGTCAGTCCGTACGGCTTGACGACCGCGTCCACCTCCGCGAGCAGGATCTGCTGCGCGCGCATGATGGAGGTGATCGCCGCCATGGAGGGCACGGGGCCCCAGCGCCGCTGCCAGAGCTCGTCGGCGCGGGCGATGGGGTCGAACGGGAGACTGAGGGGCTTCGGCACGCGTAGACCTTACCCACTGGTCATATGCTGGTCAGCCCCTTCTCGCCGCTCGGCATCGCACTGGCCGGTGTCGCGACCCGTGGCGAATTGCCCGGCATGTGACGATTGAGCGGTTCCGTACGTCACCCAGTGCCCGAGGGGACCGGATGCCCGGCCGCAGAACGCTGACCCGCACGCTCATCGCCGCTTCGCTCGCCGCCTGCGCCGCCCTGACCGCGGCCTGCTCCGGCGGCTCGTCGTCGTCCGCTCCCCCGGGGTCGAACCCCGAGCCCGCCGCGCCCAGCGCGGGTTCGCCGTACTGGGTGGACCCGGAGAGCGACGCGGCCCGACAGGTGCGGGCGTGGGAGGCGCAGGGCCGCACCGCCGACGCGAAGGCGCTGCGGCGCATCTCCACGCGCCCGGTCGCGGACTGGCCGGCGGGCGACAGGCCGGGGCCCGGGATCGAGAAGGCGGTGCGGGGCGCGGCACCCGACGGGCGGACGGTGCTGCTGGTCGCGTACAACATCCCGCACCGCGACTGCGGCCTCTACTCGGCGGGCGGCGCGCACGACGCGGCGGCCTACCGGGCCTGGGTCGGGGAGTTCGCGGCGGCGATCGGGGACGCGCCCGCGACGGTGGTCCTGGAGCCGGACGCGGTCTCGCACATCGTGGACGGCTGCACGCCCGCGCAGCACCACGCGGAGCGCGAGCGGCTGCTCGCGGAGGCGATCGGGACGCTGAAGGCGAACCCGCGGACCAAGGTGTACCTGGACGCGGGGAACCCGGCGTGGATCGACGACCCGGGCAAGCTGGTGGAGCCGCTGAAGCGGGCGGGCGTGGCGAAGGCCGACGGCTTCTCGCTGAACGTCTCGAACTTCCAGCGGACGGAGGCGGTGAAGGCGTACGGCACCCGGCTCTCCGGGCTGCTCGGCGGGCGGGTCCACTTCGTGGTCGACACCAGCCGCAACGGCGACGGGCCGCTGCCGGGCGACCGGCAGCAGGCGTGGTGCAACCCGCCGGGGCGGGCACTGGGCACCCCGCCGACGACCTCGACGGGCGACGCGCTGCTCGACTCGTACCTCTGGATCAAGCGCCCGGGAGACTCGGACGGCCCGTGCCGGGGCGGGCCCGACGCGGGGACGTGGTGGCCGGACTACGCGCTGGGCCTGGCCCGCAGGGCCAAGGCGTAGCCCCCCCCGGACCCCCGGACCCACGGACCCCCGGGCCCGCGGGCCCCGCCCGGCTCAGGGCTTGCCGCGCTGGGACCTCAGGTGTTCGGCGACGGGGGTGAGCGAGGCGCGCAGGTGGGCCAGCGCCTCGGGGGTGAGCAGGTCGATGAAGTGCCGGCGCACGGAGGCGACGTGGTGCGGCGCGACCTTGCGCATGGTCTCCATGCCGAGGTCGGTGAGCACCGCGTACAGCCCCCGCCGGTCGGACTCGCAGTGCTCGCGGCGGACCAGTCCCGCGTTCTCCATGCGGGTGATCTGGTGCGAGAGCCTGCTCTTGGACTGGAGCGTGGCCGCGGCGAGGTCGCTCATCCGCAGCCGGTGGTCGTCGGCCTCGGAGAGGTTGACGAGGATCTCGTAGTCGTTGTTGGTCAGCCCGAACGGCTGGAGGTCCTTCTCCAGCTGGTACATCAGCAGCCGGTTGACGTCCAGGTGCGTCCGCCACGCGCACTGCTCGGCATCGGTCAGCCAGGGGGCTCCCTCGGGGGAGGCCTGGGGAAGAGTCGCCGTCTCAGTCTCCATATGTGGATTCTACCTAAGAAGTTGAAATCCGGACTATACGGGGGAGTGTGACGCCCGGCACCCGGGACGCCCCGCGCCTCGTCGCGCGGGAGCACCCCTCGTACGCCCGAGCCGGCACGGCACGGGCGTTCGGCGTCACACTCCGCAGACTACCGCTCACAAACCGAAGCGCCGCTGGAGGTCCCCGAGCTGGCCCGGCAGCCGGGGCGCGCCCGCGGGCTGGCCCGGCCGCGCCTGGCCGCCCGCGCCGCCGCCCGGCACGCCCGCCTGGTGCGGCACCGCGCCCGTGTCCGCCTCGGCCAGCAGCGCCTCGGTCGACTGGAGCAGGACCGTGCCCGCCCCGACGAACTCGAACTGGTGCTCCTCGCCGGACTGTCCGCCGAACCCGGTCATCGCGCGCAGCCCGCCGAGCACGCCCGTCATGTAGCCGTGGTCGTAGTGGTGACAGGGCGAGGGACAGTCGGCCCAGCCGACCAGCGCCTGCGGGTCGACCCGGATCGGCGGCTCCATGAAGACGACGGGCCCGTTGGAGGCGGCGACGAACTTGCCGGTGCCGATCAGCGTCAGGAAGCCCGGCACGATCGACTGCTTGAGCGCCAGCGAGGGCTGGTACGCGAGGAGGTTGCCGGAGCGGATGGTGAGGTTGCCGTCCTCCAGGTCGTAGGAGTTCACGTCGAACGCCCGGTCCGCGAGCAGCATCTTGCCGCTGCCCTCGGCCACCACCCAGTCGCTGGCGTGCAGCGGGGAGTGGAAGGAGGTGCGCAGCAGCCGGTCGAAGCGGCCGTGGCCGATGCCGTTGAACTCGATGGAGCCGTAGTAGGCGATCATCTTGCCCTTCTGCAGGAACCACTGGGAGCCCTTGAGCTCCACGCAGAAGGCGTACGGATTGACGTTGTCGTCGCTCGGCAGCGTCATCGGGTCGAAGATCACGGGCGTGCTCACAGCTTCTCCTCCGACGCCTGGACGTACACCGTGCCGCTGCCGCTCAGCTCCAGCTGGAACGCCTCGCCCGAGCCGCGGCCCACCATGTCGCGCCAGCCGAGCGCGGTGGAGAGCTTGTTCCGGACGTCGCCGCGGTGTGCCACGTACGCCTGCGGGTCGACGTGGATCGGGCGGCCGGGGTGGATGGGCAGTTCGACGACGCCGCCGTGCGCCATGACGGCGACCGCGCCGTGGCCCTTGAGGGTGGTGGTGAACAGGCCCTGTCCCGTGACCTGGCCGCGCACCATGCCCATGACCCCGCCCTGCGAGCCCATGAACATGGTGCCCTGCTGGAGGGTGCCGTCGAAGGCGAGCAGCCGGTCGGCCTCGACGTAGAGGGTGTCCCCGGCCATGCTCACGACGTGGATGTGGTGGCCGCCGTGGCCGAACATCACCGTGCCGCTGCCCTCGACCGTCATCAGCGGCGTCGCCTCGTTCGCCACGCGGCGGCCGATCATCGACATGACGCCGCCCTGGCCGCCCTGGATGTTGGGGGTGAAGGAGACGTCGCCCTGGTAGGCCAGCATCGCGCCGCGCTGGCTGAACATCTTCTGTCCCGGTACGAGGGTCGCGCTGACCATCCGGGAGTTGACCTCGGTGAACGGCATCAGACGTCACCGCCGATGGTGTTGCGCTCGCTGGGCTGGACGTACACCACGCCGTCGCCCTCGAAGCGGATCTGGAACGCCTCGCCCGAGCCCTCGCCGATGAGGGTGCGGAAGGTGACGCCCGACTGGAAGTGCTGCTGGAGGTTGCCCTGGTGCGCGACGTACGCGCCGGGGTCGACGGAGAGCGGGTACTGCGGGGTCACGCGCAGCGCGATCGCCTGGCCGTCGGACATGATCGCCACCTGGCCCGTGCCCTCGACGGTGGTGGTGAACAGGCCGTTGCCGCTCGCGCCGCCGCGCACCCCGGTGAAGGTGGTGCCGGTGCGCAGCGCGGCGTCGGCGCACAGCAGGTTGCTCGCCTCCACGTAGAGCTTGTCGCCGTGCAGCGCGACGAGGCTGATCTCGCTCGCGCGGTCGGCGAAGAAGCAGGTGCCCTGCCCCTTCACCTCCATCACGGCCATCTGCTCCCCGGTGAGGCGCCGGGTCACCATGCCGCGTATGCCCTCACCGCCGCCGGTCATCTTCTTGAACGACATCTGGCCGTCGTACGCGACCATGGAGCCGTTCTTCGCCTTCACGGCGTCGCCCGTCATGTCGACGGCGAGCACCTTGCTCCCTTGGAGCCGGAACATTGCCACGGAGCGACGTTAGCCGCCGAAATCGGCACGGAACAGAGCCCCTGGGCGATCGTGGCCGACCCGACGCCGACCCGGGTAAAGATCCGGAAAAGCCCGGTGCCACAATGGATCGACGCTTGTGCATGCGTTCACAAGATCGCCCGGCCGTTCCCCGGCCGCGCCGCCCCGCCAGCCCCCGACGAAGGTGCCTGCCTCGTGGACATCAAGACCGCCTCCGCCCTCCACCGACTCCGCCTGGTCTCCGCCCCCGAGGCCGTCTCGTTCCTGCTGCTGATCGTCTGCTCGGTGCTCAAGCGGACCACCGACTTCAACGCGGTGCCGGTGATGGGCATGATCCACGGCATCCTCTTCATCCTGTACGTGCTGCTGTGGGCGGACGCCTGGAACCGCACCAAGTGGGACCTGAAGACCGCCGCCCTGTACTTCGTCCTGTCCGTGCTGCCCTTCGGCGGCTTCTACGCGGAGCGCAAGCTGAAGCGCGCCGCCGAGGACGCGGTCATCGCGGGCCGCGCGCGCCGCGAGGGCACGGTGAAGACGGGCTGACCCGCCCCGCACCCGCACTCCCCGGGAGCCCCCGGACCGCACCGGTCCGGGGGCTCCCGCGCGTCCGCGCGCCCCGCCACCCTCCGCGACGGGCCCCGCCGAAACCCCCCGCACGGCCGACTCCGGGTCGACACGCCGTCGAATGTCCACTTTTGTGGTGATATCGACCTGTTCAACCCTGGAGGACACGTGCCGCCCGAGGGCTATGACTACGACGCCTACAGCCACCTCGCAGGCCCGCTCACGGAGCCCGACGAGAAGGCCTACAAGGTGCGCTACCGCAGTCTCCTCTCGGTCGAACCCCATCGAATACGGGCCGTCCTGCTGGGCCTGCTCGCCCCCGTGCTCGCGGGGCTGCTGCTGGCGTACCTGGTCTGGCCCACCCACTGGACCACCCGCGAGGGCGGCGCCCGGTGGCTGGTCGCGCTCGACACCGTGATGCTCTGCTCGATCGGGCTGATCATGTTCTTCATGGTCGTGAACGTCGTCTCGGTGGCGCACGCCACGCTGGTGGCCCGCGACCCGATACCCGTGACGGCCGAGCCCGGCACCAAGGTCGCCTTCCTCACCACGTACGTCCCGGGCAAGGAACCGATCTCCATGGTCCGCGCCACCCTGGAGGGGGCCGTACGGATCCGGCACACCGGACCGCTCGACGTGTGGCTGCTCGACGAGGGCGACGACGACGGCGCCAAGGCGCTCTGCGCGGAGCTGGGCGTGCGCCACTTCACCCGCAAGGGCGTCCCCGAGTGGAACCGCAAGAAGGGCGCCCACAAGGCCCGCACCAAGCACGGCAACTACAACGCCTGGCTCGCGATGCACGGCGACGACTACGACTTCTTCGCCTCCGTCGACACCGACCACGTCCCGCTCCCGAACTTCCTGGAGCGGATGATGGGCTACTTCCGCGACCCCGACACCGCCTTCGTCGTCGGCCCGCAGGTCTACGGCAACTACACGGCGGCCGTCACCAAGGCCGCCGAGTCCCAGCAGTTCCTCTTCCACGCGCTGATCCAGCGCGCGGGCAACCGCTACCACGCGCCGATGTTCGTCGGCACCAACAACGTGGTGCGCATCGACGCGCTCAAGCAGATCGGCGGGCTCTACGACTCCATCACGGAGGACATGGCCACCGGCTTCGAGCTGCACCGCAGGAAGAACCCGAAGACCGGCCACTTCTGGCGCTCCGTCTACACGCCCGACGTACTGGCGGTCGGCGAGGGCCCGGCCTCCTGGACCGACTTCTTCACCCAGCAGCTGCGCTGGTCCAGGGGCACGTACGAGACGCTGTTCAAGCAGTACTGGAAGGCGCCGTTCAGGGTGCCGCCCGGCCGGCTCTTCAACTACACGCTGATGCTGGCCTACTACCCGATGACGGCCGTCAACTGGCTGCTCGGCATCCTCAGTTGCGTGCTTTTCCTCTGGTTCGGCGCGTCCGGCACCGAGGTCTCCGCGTCCCTCTGGCTGATGCTCTACAGCGACGCCGCCGCCCTCCAGATCGGCCTCTACCTCTGGAACAGGCGGCACAACGTCTCCCCCCACGAGCCCGAGGGCTCGGGCGGCATCGCGGGCATGGGCATGTCCGCGCTGTCCGCGCCGATCTACCTGAAGTCGCTCGGCTCGGCCCTGTTGCGCACCAGGGGACGCTTCGTGGTCACCCCCAAGGGCGGCCAGGCCAGCCCCGACCGGCTGCTGACCTTCCGCATCCACCTCTTCTGGGCCGCCGTGCTGATCGCCTCGCTCGTCGCGTCGGTGCACTACGGCCACACCCACGTCGCCATGCGCACCTGGGCCGTGCTCGCCCTGGTCATCGCGCTCTCCCCGATCGCGGTGTGGTGCTGCACGTCGGTGCGCGGCAGGAGCCGGGCCAGACGCGCGGCGGCGGCAGCAGCGAGCGAGGAGGCCGAACCGGCCTTCGCCACGACGACCGGAGGCAACTGACCCATGGGCTACCGGCCTTCCAAGCGGATGAAGAAGACCCTCCTCGGCGGCGGCGCCGTGGTCGTCCTCGCGGCGCTCAACGCCCCGGCCGCGCTCTCCTTCGCCGAGGAGAAGTACCACGCGTACAAGATCGACCAGCCCGGCTACAAGGCCGACCGCGGCTCGTGGGACGAGCTGGACGTGCCCGAGGGCTTCCGGCTCAACGCCATGCACGCGGCGCTGCTGCACACCGGCAAGGTGCTCCTGATCGCCGGATCGGGCAACGACCAGGAGAAGTTCGACGCGGGCACCTTCGACACGGTCCTGTGGGACCCGGCGAAGAACACCTTCAAGAAGATCCCCACCCCCGAGGACTTCTTCTGCTCGGGGCACACCCAACTCCCCGACGGACGCCTCCTGGTGGCGGGCGGCACGGCCCGCTACGAGGTCCTGGACGGCGAGGTGACGCGCGCGGGCGGCGGCATGCGCGTGAAGAACGAGTCGCCCGACCGGTCCTACACCCTCAAGAAGGGCACGGTCTTCCGCTCCCCCTCCGGCGTCGAGTACGCCTCCAAGTTCGACGTCACCGTCCCCAAGGCGAAGCGCGAGTTCGAGATCTCGTACTTCGCCAGCGGCCAGATGCGCCCCTGGAAGACCAAGGTCACCGCGTCCGAGGCGCGGGTCTTCGTCGAGGCCGTCAAGGAGGGCCCCGAAGCCCTGACGACCGAGGCCGCGCAGTACGAGATCGAGGGGCTGAAGGGCGAGGCGGCCGACAACGTCTACGGCCTCGCCCAGAAGATCACCACCGAGAAGCAGGACTTCCAGGGCATCAAGGCGGCGTACGAGTTCGACCCGAAGGCCGAGAAGTACGTCCCGGTCGCCCCGATGAAGGACGCCCGCTGGTACCCCACGCTCACCACGCTGGAGGACGGCAGGGTCCTCGCCGTGTCCGGCCTCAACGACGTCGGCGACGTCGTGCCCGGCGACAACGAGGTCTACGACCCCGGGAGCAAGAAGTGGACCAAGGGCCCCTTCCGCTACTTCCCCACGTACCCCGCGCTCTTCCTCACCCAGAGCGGCAAGCTCTTCTACACCGGCTCCAACGCGGGCTACGGCCCCGCCACCAAGGGCCGCGACCCCGGCCTGTGGGACATCGAGAAGAACACCTTCCAGAAGGTCAAGGGCCTCACCGACACCGACCAGCTGGAGACCTCCGCCTCGCTGATCCTGCCGCCCGCGCAGGACCAGAAGGTGATGGTGCTGGGCGGCGGCGGGGTCGGCGAGTCCGCGAAGGCGACGGCGCGCACCGCGATCGTCGACCTCAAGGCGGACACGCCCGTCTTCAAGACCGGCCCCGACCTGCCGCAGGGCGCCACCCGCTACCTCAGCAGCGTGCTGATGCCCGACGACACGGTGTTCACCAGCGGCGGCTCCAGCGACTACCGGGGGCGCGGCGGCAGCGACGTCCTGGAGGCGCAGTTCTACGACCCGAAGACCAACGACTTCCGCGCGGCGGCCGAGCCGACGATCGGGCGCAACTACCACTCCGAGGCGCTGCTGCTGCCCGACGGGCGGGTCGCGACGTTCGGCTCGGACCCGCTGTTCGACGACGCGGACAACACGAAGCTCGGCACGTTCGAGCAGCGCGTGGAGGTCTTCACGCCGCCCTACCTCCACCGGGGCGACGAGGACGAGCGGCCGGTCCTGGGCGACGGCCCCGAGGAGTTCGACCAGAAGGGCAGGGCGACGTTCCGCACGAAGGACGCGGCGCGGATCGTGAAGGCCCGCCTGATGCGGCCGAGCGCGGTCACGCACACGACGGACGTGGAACAGCGCTCGATCGAACTGGACCTGGAGAAGAGCGCGAACGCGGTGACGGTGACGGCCCCGGACGACCGGGCGCTGGTGCCGCCGGGCTGGTACATGCTGTTCGCGGTCGACGAGGAGGGGACTCCGTCGGTGGCGAAGTGGGTGCGGGTGGAGTAGGGCGGGGTGTGCCCCACCCTCGCGCAGTTCCCCGCGCCCCCTTTTAGGGGCGCGGGGAACTGCGCGATCTTTTGAACGCCCCCGGCAGGGTTTCGGGAAGGGGCGGGGTGGGGTGCAGCCCGCCGCAGGCGAAAGGCGGCGCCCCCGGGCAACGGCGCCCCGACGCGGACGTACCCCCCTCGCGCACCCCCCTACCTCAGCGTCACCACGAACCGCGCCCCGCCGAGCCGCTCCGACGCCCCCGCCCCCAGCGTCCCCCCGTGTCGCCGCACGACGTCCCGGGCGATCGCCAGCCCGAGCCCCGCGCCCCCCTCGTCCCGGCTCCGCGCGTCGTCGAGCCGCACGAACCGCTCGAAGATCCGCTCCCGCTCCCCCTCGGGCACCCCGCCCCCGTCGTCCTCCACCACCAGCACGCCGCCGCCCCCACCGCGCCCCGCGCGCACCGTCACCACGACGGAGCCGCGCGCATGGCGCTGCGCGTTGTCCACGAGGTTGCCGAGCACCCGCGCGAGCTGGTTCCGCGAGCCGGTCACCTCCACGCCGTCCGCCAACTCGGCGGTCACCGGGACCCGTTCGCCCGAACCGGGCCCCGGCCCCGCCGCCCGCTGCGCGAGCACGTCCGCGACCAGCTCCCCCAGGTCCACCCGCTCCGACGCCCCGCGCCCGCCGCCCTCCCCCGCGTCCAGCCGGGCGAGCAGCAGCAGGTCGGCGGCGAGGCGCTGGAGCCGTACGGTGTCCTCGACCGCGCCCGGAACGTCCAGCAACTCCGGGTGCGCGGCGCCCACTTCGAGCTGCGTCCGCAAGGAGGCGATCGGGCTGCGCAGTTCGTGCGAGGCGTCCGCGACGAACCGCCGCTGCCGCTCCACGGACGCCTCAAGCGCGGCGAGCGTCTCGTTGGTCGTACGGGCGAGCCGCGCGACCTCGTCCCGCGACCCCGGCTCGGGCACCCGCCGGCTCAGGTCCTCCGACGCGGTGATCGCCGCCATCTCGCGCCTGATGCCCTCGACGGGCCGCAGCGCGCGCCGGGTGACGAGCCAGGTCACCCCGGCGACGACCACGAGCAGCACGGGCAGCCCGACGAGCATCGCCTCGCGCACGGTCGCGACGGCGCCCTGCTCGGTGGCGAGCGGGGCGCCCGCGTACACGGTGACGGTCCGCCCGTCCTCGTCCGTCGCGCGCACCGCGGCGAAGCGGTAGTCCGCGCTGTCGCCGTCGACGGTGGCGGTCCCCGAGGAGAAGCCGGGCGCGCCCCCGTCGACCTGCCCCCGCTCGGGCTCGTCGCCGTCCCCGTCCTCCTCCCCGTCGCCGCCCCGCCCCGGCCCTTCCCGCTCCTCCGGGGCCGGCCGCACCGCCCGCACGCTCCCGCTCCCCGTCCCCGAGATCCGCTCCAGGTCCTCGCTGACCGCGACCACCCGCCCGTCGGCCCCCACGACCTGCACGGGGTGGTTCTCGTCGTCGGGCAGCCGCAGCTCCCCGTACGGGACGTCGAGGGCGACCTGCGAGGCGACGCTCCGCGCGGTGACCTCGGCCTGGAGGTCCGCCTGGTCGATGAGGTTGGTGTGCAGCACCCGCAGGACCGCGAGCCCCGCCGCCACGAGCGCCACGGCCACCACGACGGTCGCCCCGAGCGCGGCCCGCGCCCGTACGGACCGCATCAGCGCCGCCCCGCCAGCCGGTACCCGGCGCCGCGCACGGTGTGGATCAGCCCGGCGCCGAGCTTGCGGCGCAGGGTGCTGACGTACACCTCGACGATGTTGGGATCGCCGTCGTACGCGAAGTCCCAGACGTGCTCCAGGACCTCCGCCTTGCTGACGACCGCGCCGGGCCGCAGGGCGAGCTGTTCGAGCACGGCGAACTCCTTGGTGGTGAGGACGACTTCGGTCTCCCCCACGTGGACGCGCCGGGCCGCGGTGTCGAGCGTCAGCTCCCCCACCCGCAGCACGGGCGACGCGGTGGCGCCGCGCCGCCGCAGCAGCGCCTTGATCCGCGCGACGAGCACGACGTACGAGAACGGCTTGGTCAGGTAGTCGTCGGCCCCGGTGTCGAGCCCTTCGGCCTCGTCGTACTCGCCGTCCTTGGCGGTGAGCATCAGGATCGGCACGTCGTTCCCCGCGGCCCGCAGCGCGGCGCACACCCGGTAGCCGTTCATGCCGGGCAGCATGATGTCGAGGACGACGAGGTCGTAGGGAACGGTCCCGGAGCGGTGCAGCCCCTCCAGGCCGTCGTGCACGACGTCGACGGCGTACCCCTCGGCGGTGAGGCCCTTGGCGAGGGCGGTGGCCAGACGCTTCTCGTCCTCCACGATCAACAGGCGCATGGGGCCAGGGTCCCAAATGGAACCTGAAGAGGCCTTCAGGCGCTTTCAGCCTGGGTTCAGCGTCGCCGCCCGAGAGTGGGGGCATGAAGAAACCCACGAAGCGCAACCTGGCGATCGCGACGGCGACGGCGGTACTGGTGGGCGGCGGCGCCGCCACGGCGTTCGCCCTCACCCACGACGGGGCCCCCGCCCCGCGGCCCCTGGCGGGCGCCACGGCGAACAAGGCCGTGGAAACGGCACTCTCGAAGGTCCCCGGCACGGTCGCGGGGGCGGAGCTGGACGACGACGGCGAGGGCGGCGAGTGGGAGGTCGACGTCTACGCGAAGGACGGCACGTGGCACGAGGTGACGGTCGACGCGAAGGGCACGGAGGTCGTGCGCGACCACGAGGAGCAGCGCTCCGGCGACGCCGCGGCGCCCGCCGCCCCGAAGGTCACCCTCGCCGAGGCGGTGGCCAGGGCCGAGCGGGCGACGAAGGACAGGGCGACGTCGGCCGAGCTGGAGGACGGGGTCTGGGAGGTGGAGCTGAGGACCGGCAGCGGCAAGGAGCACGAGGTGCGGGTGGACGCGGCCACGGGCAAGGCCGCCCCGGCGCGGCAGGCCGACGACGACGGCGCTGACACCGACGACTGACGCCGAGGTCGAACGCATCCCCTCCCGTGCGTCCGGTCGGGTGGTCGACGGGGGCCCGCCGTCTGACCCGGGCCTCCGTGGGCACCGCTGGTTGTACGGGCGGGCCCTGCCGCCCCCGGAGAACGGAGCGCGGCATGCGACTGACGACGGTGACGAACTACCCCGAGTCCGCGGTCACGCGCTGCGCGGAGCTCCATCCGCACCGCCCCACCGTGTTCTGCACGCGCCGCTCCGACCACCCGGGGAAGCACCACCACGAGTACAGCGACCGGAGCTGGGGGCCGTCCCCCGCGTCCGACGAGCCGGGGCGCGTCATCACGTGAGGGGCACCGCGGGGGCGGCCCCCGCCTACCCCTCCGTGACCCCCGCGACCAGCTCGTCCGCCGCCGCGTACGGGTCGAGGTCGCCCGCCACGATCCGTTCGGCGAGCGCGTCCAGGCGGCGGTCACCGCTCAGGTCGCCGATGCGCTCGCGCAGCGCGGTGATCGCGATCGTCTCGACCTCCCGCGCGGAGCGCGCGCGCCGGCGCTCCGCGAGCACCCCGTGCTCCTCCATCCACGCCCGGTGCTTCTCCAGCGCCTCGACGACCTCGTCGATGCCCTCGCCCCTGGCCGCGACGGTCTTCACGATGGGCGGGCGCCAGTCGCCGGGTCCCCGGGACTCGCCCAGGCCCAGCATGTGGTTCAGCTCGCGCGCGGTCGCGTCCGCGCCGTCCCGGTCCGCCTTGTTGACCACGTACACGTCGCCGATCTCCAGGATCCCGGCCTTCGCCGCCTGGATCCCGTCGCCCATGCCGGGCGCGAGCAGCACCACCGAGGTGTCGGCCTGGGAGGCGATCTCGACCTCGGACTGGCCGACGCCGACCGTCTCGACGAGCACCACGTCGCAGCCCGCCGCGTCCAGCACGCGGATCGCCTGCGGGGCCGCCCAGGCGAGCCCGCCGAGGTGGCCGCGGGTGGCCATCGAGCGGATGTAGACGCCGGGGTCGGACGCGTGGTCGGCCATCCGGATCCGGTCGCCGAGCAGCGCGCCGCCGGAGAAGGGCGACGAGGGGTCGACGGCCAGGACGCCGACCCGCTTCCCGGCCCGCCGGTAGGCGCCGACCAGCGCGGACGTCGACGTCGACTTGCCGACGCCCGGCGACCCGGTGAGCCCCACCACGTACGCCCCGCCGGTCAGCGGCGCCAGCGCCGCCATCACCTCACGGAGCTGCGGGGACGCCCCCTCCACCAGCGAGATCAGCCGGGCGACGGCGCGCGGCCGCCCTTCCCGGGCCTGGGCCACCAGCTGGGGGACGTCCACCATCACAGCTCCGTTCGGTCAGCGGTACGAAACTTACTTGCCCGGTACGCGCACGATCAGCGCGTCGCCCTGCCCGCCGCCGCCGCACAGCGCCGCGGCGCCCACGCCGCCGCCGCGCCGCTTCAGCTCCAGCGCCAGGTGCAGCACGAGCCGCGCGCCCGACATGCCGATCGGGTGGCCGAGGGCAATCGCGCCGCCGTTGACGTTCACCTTTTCCGGGGAGACCCCGAGGTCCTTCATTGACTGCACGGCGACCGCGGCGAACGCCTCGTTGATCTCGATGAGGTCGAGGTCCTCGACCGCGATGCCCTCCTTGCGCACGGCGTGCGCGATCGCGTTGGACGGCTGCGACTGGAGGGAGTTGTCCGGGCCCGCGACGTTGCCGTGCGCGCCGATCTCGGCGATCCACTCCAGGCCCAGCTCCTCGGCCTTGGCCTTGGACATCACCACGACCGCCGCGGCGCCGTCGGAGATCTGCGAGGCGGAGCCCGCGGTGATCGTGCCGTCCTTGGCGAACGCGGGCCGCAGCTTGCCCAGCGACTCGACGGTCGTCTCGGCGCGGATGCCCTCGTCCTTGGCGAAGACCACCGGCTCGCCCTTGCGCTGCGGGATCTCCACGGGGGTGATCTCGGCCTCGAAGACGCCGTTCTTCTGCGCGGCGGCGGCCCGCTGGTGGGACGCGGCGGCGATCTCGTCCTGCGCGGCGCGGCCGATGCCCAGGCGGGCGTTGTGCTTCTCGGTCGACTCGCCCATCGCGACGCCGTCGAAGGCGTCGGTCAGACCGTCGTGCGCCATCGAGTCGAGCATCTCGATCGCGCCGTACTTGTAGCCCTCGCGGGACTTCGGCAGCAGGTGGGGCGCGTTGGTCATGGACTCCTGGCCGCCCGCGACCACCACGTCGAACTCACCGGCGCGGATCAGCTGGTCGGCGAGCGCGATGGCGTCGAGGCCGGAGAGACACACCTTGTTGATCGTGAGCGCCGGGACGCTCATCGGGATGCCTGCCTTGACGGCGGCCTGGCGCGCCGGGATCTGGCCCGCGCCCGCCTGGAGCACCTGCCCCATGATCACGTAGTCCACCTGGTCGCCGCCGATGCCGGCCCGGTCCAGCGCGGCCTTGATGGCGATGCCGCCCAGCTCGGCGCCGGAGAAGGACTTGAGGGAGCCGAGCAGCCGCCCCATGGGGGTACGGGCACCGGCGACGATCACGGACGTGGTTCCAGAAATGCCAGACATACGCGTCACGGCCCCTTGGCTGGGAGAAGTGAATGAGGGTTAACCAGAATGTACTGAGCGGTACTGGCCCCGTCACCGGCCAGCCGGTGTGATCGCGCGCACGTTGCGTAACCACCCCTCGGAGCGCTGCACTGGCAGCATGCTGACGCGCATCGACCACATCGGAATCGCCTGCAGGGACCTCGACGCGACCGTCGAGTTCTACCGGGCCACGTACGGCTTCGAGGTGTTCCACACCGAGGTCAACGAGGAGCAGGGCGTGCGGGAGGCCATGCTCAAGATCAACGAGACCTCCGACGGCGGGGCCTCCTACCTCCAGCTCCTGGAGCCCACCAGGGAGGACTCGGCGGTCGGCAAGTGGCTGGCCAAGAACGGCGAGGGCGTGCACCACATCGCCTTCGGCACGGCGGACGTCGACGCCGAGGCGGCGGACATCCGCGGAAAGGGCGTGCGGGTCCTGTACGACGAGCCGCGCACCGGCTCGATGGGCTCGCGCATCACCTTCCTGCACCCCAAGGACTGCCACGGCGTGCTGACCGAGCTGGTGACGTCCGCGCAGGAGCCCGCTCAGCACTGAACGGTGCCGATCGGCCGGAATCTGGCCGGAAACCAGTCGCGAAAGTGGGTTACCCGGGATGTGGCGGGGTACAAGGAAGGGCCGCTCCTCCCGGCTGACCCGGAGCACTGACCTCCGCATACCCGGGCCGGTAGAGTGGGCGCTTCCGGGCCGGGGCCAGTCACGGGATCTGAGGATCTGACACCATTCCCGGGGGGCCGTCCGCGCCAGGGACGGTGCTTGTACGGGAAGAGTTCGCGACCAGGGGACGGATGGGACCGCGCAGTGCGGGGCTACGAACGCCAGGAGAGCCAGCCGGCTGACGACCATCTCTCGCGGTTCGAGGCCGAGATGGACCGGCTGAGGACCGAGCGGGAGAAGGCCGTCCAGCACGCCGAGGACCTCGGTTACCAGGTCGAAGTGTTGCGCGCCAAGCTCCACGAGGCGCGCCGCACGATCGCGGCGCGGCCCGCGTACGACAGCGCGGACATCGGCTACCAGGCCGAACAGATGCTGCGCAACGCCCAGATCCAGGCCGATCAGCTGCGCAGCGACGCCGAGCGCGAACTGCGCGAGGCCCGCGCCCAGACGCAGCGCATCCTCCAGGAGCACGCCGAGCACCAGGCGCGGCTCCAGACCGAGCTGCACAACGAGGCGGTGCAGCGCCGCCAGCGCCTGGACCAGGAGCTGAACGAGCGCAGGCAGACCGTCGAGGCGCACGTCAACGAGAACGTCGCCTGGGCCGAGCAGCTGCGCGCCCGCACCGAGGCGCAGGCCCGCCGCCTCATGGAGGAGTCCCGCGCCGAGGCCGAGCAGTCCCTGGCCGCGGCCCGCGCCGAGGCGACCCGGGTCGCCGAGGAGACCCGTCAGCGCATGGCGTCGGAGGCGGAGGGCGCCCGCGCCGAGGCCGAGGCGACGCTGCTGCGCGCCCGCAAGGACGCCGAGCGGCTGCTGGCCGCCGCCTCCACGCAGGCGCAGGAGGCCACGGCCCACGCCGAGCAGCTGCGCTCCACGACCACCGCCGAGTCCGACCAGGCCCGCCAGCAGGCCGCCGAGCTGAGCCGCGCCGCCGAGCAGCGCGTCCAGGAGGCCGACACCCGGCTGCGCGAGTCCCGCGCCGAGGCCGAGAAGCTCCTCGCGGAGGCCAAGGAGAGCGCGGCCAAGCAGCTGGCGACGGCCGAGTCGACGAACGAGCAGCGCACCCGCACCGCCAAGTCGGAGATCGCCCGGCTGGTCGGCGAGGCCACCAAGGAGGCCGAGGCGCTCAAGGCGGAGGCCGAGCAGAAGCTCGCCGACGCCGGCGCGGAGGCGGAGCGGCTGGTCACGGAGGCCGGCGAGAACGCCCGTACGGCGGCCGCCGAGGACTCGGCGGCGCAGCTCGCCAAGGCGGCCCGCAGCGCCGAGGAGATCCTGACCAAGGCGTCCGACGACGCCCGGGAGACCACCCGCAAGGCGTCCGAGGAGGCCGAGCGGATCCGCCGCGAGGCCGAGGCGGAGATCGAGCGGCTGCGCGCCGAGGCCGAGGAGCAGGCGGACGCGCTCAAGGGCGCGGCGAAGGACGACACCAAGGAGTACCGCGCCAAGACCGTCGAGCTCCAGGAGGAGGCGCGGCGGCTGCGCGGCGAGGCCGAGCAGCTGCGCGCCGAGGCGGTCGCCGAGGGCGAGCGCATCAGGGGCGAGGCCAGGCGCGAGGCGGTCCAGCAGATCGAGGAGGCGGCCCGTACCGCCGAGGAGCTGCTGACGAAGGCCCGCACCGACGCCGACGAGCAGCGCACCGCCGCCGGCGCCGAGAGCGAGCGGGTCCGCACGGAGGCCGCCGAGCGCGCCGCCCAGCTGCGCAAGCAGGCCGAGGAGACCCTGGAGCGCACCCGCGCCGAGGCCGACGCGCTGCGCGTCGAGTCCGAGGAGCAGGCCGAGGCGGTGCGGACGGCCGCCGAGGAGGCCGCCGCCGCGCTGCGCGAGGAGACCGAGCGGGCCGTCGAGGCCCGCCGTACGGAGGCCGCCGAGGAGCTGACCCGGCTGCACGGCGAGGCCGACGCCCGCCTGAAGTCCGCCGACCAGGCGCTGTCCGACGCCCGCAGCGAGGCCGGGGCGATGCGCCAGGAGGCCGCCGACGAGACGGAGCGCCAGCGCGCCGAGTCCGCCGAGCGGCTGCGCGTGCTGGCCGAGCAGGCCGAGACCGAGGCGGAGCGGCTGCGCGCGGACGCGGCCGCGGAGGCCGCGCAGTCCAGGGCCGAGGCGGAGGCCGTCGCGGTACGGCTGCGGGGCGAGGCCGCCGCGGAGGCGGAGCGGCTGCGCACCGAGGCGCAGGAGTCGGCCGACCGGGTCCGCGCGGAGGCCGCGGCCGCGGCCGAGCGGGTGGGCGCCGAGGCGCAGGAGGCGCTGGCCGCCGCGCAGGAGGAGGCGAACCGGCGCCGCAGGGAGGCCGAGGAGCTGCTGACCGCCGCGCGCGCGGACGCCGAGCAGGAGCGGGCGCAGGCCCACGAGCAGAGCGAGGAGCTGCTGGCGTCGGCCCGCAAGCGGGTCGAGGAGGCGCAGGCCGAGGCGCAGCGCCTGGTCGAGGAGGCGGACCGCAGGGCGCAGGAGCTGGTCTCGGCCGCCGAGGCGAAGGCCCAGTCGGTACGGGACGCGGTGGCCGGGCTGCACGAGCAGGCCGAGCAGGAGATCGCCGGGCTGCGCTCGGCGGCCGAGCACGCCGCGGAGCGCACGACGACCGAGGCGCAGGAGGAGGCGGACCGGGTCCGCTCCGAGGCGCACGCGGAGCGGGAGAAGGCCGCCGAGGACGCGGCGCGGATCCGCGCGCGCTCCCAGGAGGAGTCGGACGCCGCGAAGGCGCTCGCGGAGCGGACCGTCGGGGACGCGATCGCCGAGTCGGAGCGGGTCCGTACGGACACCGCGGAGTACGCCCAGCGGATCCGTACCGAGGCGTCCGACGCCATCGCGTCGGCCGAGCAGGACGCGGCGCGGGCCCGCGCGGAGGCCCGCGAGGACGCCAACCGCATCCGCTCGGACGCCGCCGCCCAGGCCGATCTGCTGATCGGCGAGGCGCGCGGCGAGGCGGAGCGGATCGACACCGAGGCCGAGGCCGTCAAGGTCGCGGCCGAGCAGGTCAAGGCGGACGGCGAGGCGGAGGCCGAGCGGCTGCGCGCGGAGGCCCGCGCGGACGGCGAGCAGGTGCTCGGCGAGGCCCGCGCGGAGGCGGACCGCACGCTGGGCGAGGCGCGTGCCGAGGCCGAGCGGACGCTCACCGAGGCGCGTACGGAGTCCGAGCGCACGCTCACCGAGGCGCGCACCGAGTCCGAGCGCACGCTCGACGAGGCCCGCACCGAGTCGGAGCGCACCCTCGACGAGGCCCGCAAGGCCGCCGACAAGCGGCGCGCGGACGCTGCCGAGCAGGCCGACCAGCTGGTCACGGAGGCGAGCGGCGAGGCCGAGCGGCTGGTGTCGGACGCGACGGGCGAGGCGGAGCGGCTGCGGGCGGACGCCGCCGAGACCGTCGGCTCCGCGCAGCAGGCGGCCGAACGGATCCGTACGGAGTCCGAGAAGCTCAAGGCGGCCGCCGAGGCGGCGGCCGAGGAGATGCGCGCGCAGGCGCGCGACGAGGCGGACCGCGCGCTCGACGAGGCGCGCGAGGCCGCGGCGAAGCGGCGCGCGGACGCCGCCGAGCAGGCCGACCAACTGGTCGCCAAGGCCCAGGAGGAGGCGCTGCGCGCGGCCACCGAGGCCGAGGAGCAGGCCGACACGATGGTCGGCGCGGCCCGCAAGGAGGCCGAGCGGATCGCGGCCGAGGCCAAGGTCGAGGGCAACTCCCTGGTGGAGAAGGCCCGTACGGACGCCGACGAGCTGCTGGTCGGCGCGCGCCGGGACGCGACCGCCATAAGGGAGCGCTCCGAGGAGCAGCGGGACCGCATCACGGCCGAGATCGAGGAGCTGCACGAGCGTGCGCGCCGGGAGTCCGCCGAGCAGATGCGCACGGCGGGCGAGCGGTGCGACGCGCTGGTGAAGGCGGCGACCGAGCAGCAGGCCGAGGCGGAGGCCAAGGCCAAGCAGTTGGTGTCGGAGGCCTCGACCGAGGCGAGCAAGGTGCGCATCGCCGCGGTGAAGAAGGCGGAGGCGCTGCTCAAGGAGGCCGAGCAGAAGAAGGCCAAGCTGGTCGGCGAGGCCGAGACCATCAGGTCCGACGCGGCGCGCGAGGCGGACCGGATGATCGCGGAGGGCCGCAAGGAACTGGACGTGCTCGTACGCAGGCGCGAGGACATCCAGGCCGAAATCTCCCGTGTCCAGGACGTACTTGAGGCGTTGGAGTCTTTTGAGGCCCCGTCCAGCGGCGGCGGCAAGGACAGCGGCGTCAAGGCCGGGGCAGGAGCGGGGGGAACTCGTTCGAGTGGCAAGTCCTCCGAGGGCTAGCCACTCAAAAGGCTGGACATTCTCCAGATCAAACGGGCATACGCTCGATGACACGCCGCTTTGGCCCCTAGGATTCCCCCTAACACCTCAGCCCGGTCTTCATTCGACAGGAACCCAGGAACCCCATGAGCGACACTTCCTCCCCCTTCGGCTTCGAGCTCGTGCGGCGTGGATACGACCGCGGTCAGGTGGACGACCGCATTACCAAGCTCGTCGCCGACCGTGACAGTGCTCTGGCCCGAATCACCTCTCTGGAAAAGCGCATCGAGGAGCTGCACCTCGAAACGCAGAACGCCCAGGCCCAGGTCAGCGACGCGGAGCCGTCGTACGCCGGGCTCGGCGCGCGCGTCGAGAAGATCCTCCGTCTCGCCGAGGAGGAGGCGAAGGACCTGCGCGAGGAGGCCCGTCGCGCCGCCGAGCAGCACCGCGAGCTCGCCGAGTCGGCGGCCCAGCAGGTGCGCAACGACGCCGAGTCGTTCTCGGCGGAGCGCAAGGCGAAGGCCGAGGACGAGGGCGTCCGGATCGTCGAGAAGGCCAAGGGCGACGCCCAGACGCTGCGGGCCGAGGCGCAGAAGGACGCGCAGTCGAAGCGCGAGGAGGCCGACGCGCTCTTCGAGGAGACCCGCGCGAAGGCGGCCCAGGCCGCCGCGGACTTCGAGACGAACCTCGCCAAGCGGCGCGAGCAGTCGGAGCGCGACCTGGCCTCGCGTCAGGCCAAGGCCGAGAAGCGCCTCGCGGAGATCGAGCACCGCGCGGAGCAGCTCCGCCTGGAGGCCGAGAAGCTGCGGACCGACGCGGAGCGCCGGGCGCGCCAGACGGTGGAGACCGCGCAGCGCCAGGCCGAGGACATCGTGGCCGACGCGAACGCCAAGGCCGACCGCATCCGTTCGGAATCGGAGCGCGAGCTGGCGGCGCTGACGAACCGTCGCGACTCGATCAACGCGCAGCTGACGAACGTCCGCGAGATGCTCGCGACGCTCACCGGTGCGGCGGTCGCGGCGGCGGGTACGCCCGCGGACGACGAGCCGATCTCGCGCGGGGTGCCGGCGCAGCAGACGCGCTGACCGCTTGCCGCGTACGTCGTGAGGAGGGCGCCCGCCCGGGAGACCGGGCGGGCGCCCTTTCGCGTGCGCGAGGCGGGGGCGGGGCGGGGGCCGGGCGGGGTGCCTTGTGGCGAGCCCGCTCGGGGTGCGTGGGGCAGGCGCGGGCCGGTATCCAATTGCTCGCGCAGTTCCCCGCGCCCCTGGGTGGCCTGAGCTGGACGGGGCCGTCAAGCACAGGTGCGCGCCCCGGCCCACCCCGCCGCCCCGCCCCGGTGGCGAGCGCCCGCGCTCCGTCTTAACGTGACCGCATGATCGAGCTCGACGGCCTGACCAAGCGCTACGGTGCCAAGACCGCGGTCGACCACCTCTCGTTCCGGGTGAGACCCGGTGTGGTGACGGGCTTCCTCGGCCCCAACGGCGCGGGCAAGTCCACCACCATGCGCATGATGCTCGATCTGGACACCCCCACGCACGGCGAGGTCCGCATCGACGGCAAGCGCTACCGCGACCTGGCCGAGCCGCTCAAGTACATCGGCGCGCTGCTGGACGCGAAGTCCATGCACGGCGGCCGCAGCGCGTACAACAACCTCCTGTGCCTCGCGCAGAGCAACCGCATCCCGGCGGCCCGGGTCGACGAGGTCCTGGACACGGTCGGCCTCACCGCCGTCGCGCGCAAGAAGTCCAAGGGCTTCTCCCTCGGCATGGGCCAGCGCCTGGGAATCGCATCCGCGCTGCTGGGCGATCCCGAGATCCTGATGTTCGACGAACCCGTCAATGGTCTGGACCCAGAGGGAATTCACTGGATCCGCAATCTGATGAAGGCACTTGCCGCGGAAGGCCGGACGATCTTCGTTTCCAGTCATCTGATGAGTGAAATGGCGCTCACCGCCGACCATCTCATCGTGATTGGCCAGGGAAGACTCCTGGCCGATACATCCATGGCCGAATTCATTCGCCAGAACTCCCGTAGTTACGTGCGGTTGCGCTCCCCGCAACAAGAGCGGTTGCGCGACGTCCTGCACCAGAGCGGCCTCGTCGCCGTCGAGGCGGGCAACGGCACGCTGGAGATCGACGGCGCCTCCACCGAGCAGCTGGGCGAGCTCGCCGCGCAGCACCAGATCGTGCTGCACGAGCTGAGCCCCCAGCAGGCCTCGCTCGAAGAGGCGTTCATGCAGATGACGGCGGGCTCGGTCGAGTACCACGCGCACAGCACGCCCTCCGGCGCGGCGCCCACCGCCGCCGCACCCGGCCCGCAGTGGGGCCAGAGCTACCGGGCCGAGCAGAAGAACGAGGGGGCCTGACCCATGGCATCCGTACCGGCCGTCCTCCAGTCGGAGTGGACCAAGATCCGTACGGTCTCCTCGACCGTCTGGACCCTGGTCAGCGCCTTCGTGGTGACCGTCGCGATGAGCGCCGCGCTCTGCGCGCTGATGAAGTCGACGTTCGACGACCTCTCCAAGGAGGAGCAGCTCACCTTCGACCCGACGCTGGTGAGCTTCTCGGGGATGATGCTGGGCCAGCTCGCGATGGTGGTCTTCGGGGTGCTGGTGGTCGGCACGGAGTACACCTCCGGCATGATCCGCACCTCGCTCGCCGCGGTGCCGCAGCGCGCCACGTTCCTGTTCAGCAAGGTCGCGGTGGCCGGCGGCCTCGCGCTGGCGGTCGGCCTCGCGACCAGCTTCCTCTCCTTCTTCCTCGGTCAGGCGCTGCTGGGCGACCACCGGGTGGGCATCGGCGAGCCGAACGTCCTGCGGGCGGTCGTCGGCGCGGGCCTCTACATGGCGCTGATCGCGGTCTTCTCGATGGGCGTCGCCACGATGCTGCGCAGCTCGATGCTGTCGCTCGGCATCCTGATGCCGTTCTTCTTCCTGATCTCGCAGATCCTCTCGGCGGTCCCGGGCGCCAAGGACGTCGCGCGCTACTTCCCCGACCAGGCGGGCTCGAAGATCATGCAGGTGGTGCCGGACGCGATGGGCTCGGACCCGGCGCCGTACGGCCCCTGGGGCGGTCTGGCGATCATGGTGGGCTGGGTGGCGCTCGCGCTGCTGGGCGGCTGCCTCGTGCTGAAGAAGCGCGACGCCTGAGCCGCCCGCCCGCGCTCCCTCCGGTCCGCCGCCCCGGCCTCCCGCGCGGTTTGGCCGGAACCGTCAAGGGCTGGTTATCCTCCTAACTCTTACGGGGGCGTACGGCTGACTGGCGTGGGCCCCGACGACGACATCAGTCGATGGGGCTCTGGAGAATGATCGAGGCAGTCGGCCTGACCAAGCGCTACGGCGCCAAGACGGCCGTGTACAACCTTTCCTTCCGCGTGCGGCCCGGTGCCGTCACCGGCTTCCTGGGCCCCAACGGCGCGGGCAAGTCCACCACCATGCGCATGATCCTCGGCCTCGACCAGCCGACGTCGGGCAGCGTCACGATCGGCGGGCGGCCCTTCGCCCAGCTGCCGAACGCGCCGCGCCAGGTCGGCGCGCTGCTCGACGCCAAGGCCGTGCACGGCGGCCGCAGCGCCCGCAACCACCTGCTCTCGCTCGCCCAGCTCTCCGGCATCCCGGCCGCCCGGGTCGACGAGGTGCTGGGGGTCGTCGGCCTCCAGGAGGTCGCGAAGAAGCGCTCCAAGGGCTTCTCGCTGGGCATGGGGCAGCGTCTGGGCATCGCCGCCGCGCTGCTCGGCGACCCGCAGGTGCTGCTCTTCGACGAGCCGGTCAACGGCCTCGACCCCGAGGGCATCCTCTGGGTCCGCAACCTCATGAAGAAGCTGGCGTCCGAGGGCCGTACGGTCTTCGTCTCCTCGCACCTCATGAGCGAGATGGCGCTCACCGCCGACCACCTCGTCGTGATCGGCCGCGGCCAGCTGATGGCCGACATGAGCGTCAAGGACTTCATCTCGACGAACTCCGCGGACTTCGCCCGGGTGCGCACCCCGCAGACCGAGCCCGCGCAGCGCGAGAAGCTGTCCGCCGCGCTCACCGAGGCGGGCGGCCAGGTCATGCCGGAGCCGGACGGCGCGCTGCGCGTGACCGGTCTGCCGCTGCCGAAGATCAGCGACCTGGCGCACGACGCGGACGTACGGCTCTGGGAGCTGTCCCCGCACCAGGCGTCGCTGGAGGAGGCGTACATGCGGATGACGCAGGGCGCCGTGGACTACCGCTCCACCGCCGACCAGCGCGCCGGGCTCCAGCAGCCGCACCCCGGCGGCCACCCGCAGGGCCCCGGACCCGACTTCCAGGCGCCCCAGCAGAACTGGTACGCCCCGCCGCCGCCCGGAGCGGGCCCGCCGCCCGGCACCGTACCCGGCCAGAACCCGTACGCGGCCGCGCCGCAGCAGGCACCGGCGGCGCCGGCCGCCGCCCCGCAGCCTCCGGCGGCCGCGCCCGCCGACCTGACCAAGCCCGAGGACGCCCGATGAGCACCCCTTACCCGCCGCAGGCACCGGCGGCAGCGCCCGAGTTCGCCCCGCAGCACGCCGGGTACGTCTCGCCGATCCCGGTCCGCTCGACGCACCTGGGCCACGCGCTCGCCTCCGAGTGGACGAAGATCAAGTCGGTCCGTTCCACGACCTGGACGCTGAGCGTGCTGCTCCTGCTGGAGATCGGCATCGGCCTGCTGGTCGCCGCCCAGACGGCCGACTCCGACTACCTGGACACCCCGGTCAGCGTCCCCGGCGTGTTCGGACTGATGCTCGGCCAGATCTGCGTGATCACGCTCGGCGTGCTGGTGGTGTCGTCGGAGTACGGCACCGGCATGATCCGCACCACGCTCACCGCGTGCCCGCAGCGCTGGCGCGTGCTCGCGGCGAAGATGCTGGTCTTCTTCGTCCTCGCGTTCGTGGTGACCGCGGCGGGCGTGGCGCTGGTGGTGCTCGCCTCGTCCGGGATGCACAGCGGCCCCGAGGTCCCGGAGCTGACCGGCGGCGACTGGGCGCGCGCGGTGCTCGCGGCTCCCGCCTACATCTCGACGCTGGGTCTGCTGGCCGTCGCGGTCGGTTCGATGCTGCGGCACTCGGCGGGCGCGATCACCGCGATGCTCGGCGTGGTCCTGCTCCCGCCGATCATGGCCGGGTTCCTGAGCATCTCGGAGTCCACCGCCAAGGTCGGCGAGAAGATGGCGGAGTACAACGTGCCCAACTCGATCTCCACGATCTACGGCCTGGCCATGGAGGAGGGCGCCGAGGGCGGCGCGCAGTTCGCGGTGCTGGCCGTCGTCACGGCCGTCGCCGTCGCCGCCGCCTTCGCCCTGCTGGCCAAGCGCGACGTGTAGGGCCCGCCCCGCCGGGCGGTCAGAACTTCGGCGCGTTACGGGACCGCTGCACCCGCGTGGTGCGGCGGTCCTTCGCGTTCCAGCACGCCTTGTGCCAGTGCCTGCGGTCGTCGACGCCGCCGTACTCCGGCCAGGCCACCACGTGCGGGACGCCCGAGGGGATCTCCTGGTCGCAGCCGGGGCAGCGGTAGCGCTTGCCGATGGAGCTCGCGCCCGCGACGTGGCGCACCGACCACTCCTCCCCCTGCCAGCTCTCGCGCTGGCCGAAACCGCCGTAGCGGTCCCCCGTGTCGCTCGCTGCGTCGGCGCGGCTGTCGCCGTCCTTGGGTCGGTTGCGGCGCGGGGACACGTGACACCTCACGGGGGCTTAACGGGGCTGAACGGGCACTTCCCGAACAGCGTAGGGCCATTCGGCACGGGTAGTCGTCCCGCACGGCATGAGACCGTGGCCGGTACGGGGGGCCGTTACCGGACAATCACAACAACTTCGCGGGTGGACCGTGCCTTTGGCACGTGTCAGACGTTGATGCCGGTAAGGGGGTAGCCGCGTCGGCTGCGAGGAGGGCATGAGGCGATGCGCGTAGGAGCTTTTGTACTGGCGGCCCAGTTTCCCGGCCAGGGACAGGGAGAGGCACTGCATCGAGCAGTGCGCACCACGGAAGTGGCGGAGGAGGCCGGCCTGGACTCCGTCTGGCTGGCCGAGCACCACTTCGTGCCGTACGGCGTGTGTCCCTCGGCGGTGACGCTGGCGGCGCTGCTGCTGGGCCGCACGCGCCGGATCAGGGTGGGGACGGCGGTCAGCGTGCTGTCCACCCAGCATCCGGTGGCGCTCGGCGAGCAGGCCGCGCTGCTGCACGTGACCAGCGGCGGCCGGTTCTCGCTCGGCGTGGGGCGCGGCGGCCCGTGGGTCGACCTGGAGGTGTTCGGCGCGGGCATCGAGGCGTACGAGCGCGGCTTCCCCGAGTCGTTGGACGTGCTGCTGCGCTGGCTGCGCGAGCCCAGGGTGGCGGCGGACGGCGAGCGGTACGCCTTCCGCGAGGTGGCGGTCGTGCCGAGGGCGGACGAGCTGCTGGACGAGGAGCTGTCCGGCGGCCCCGAGGTCGTCGTGGCGTGCACCTCGGCCGGGAGCGTGAAGCTGGCGGCCGCGCACGGTCTGCCGATGCTCCTCGGGATGCACTGCGGGGACGACGACAAGGCGGAGATGGTCGCGCTGTGGCGGGCCGAGGCGCGGGCCGCGGGCCATCCGGCGGAGCTCGTGGCGGACCCGGGGCACGTGTCGGCGGGCGTGGCGCAGATCGCGGACCGGGCGGCCGACGCGGCGCAGACGCTGGTGAAGGCGATGCCGGGGTGGCTGAAGCAGGGGCTCGACGCCCATGTGACGGTCGACGGCAGGCACCGCGCGATGCGCGATCCGGTGGCGTACACGGAGCTGCTGTGCGGGCTGCACCCGGTGGGGCCGCCGCGACTGGCCGCCGACCGCATCGCGACGACGGCCGAGCGCACGGGCATCAGTCGCTTCGCGCTGCTGATGGAGGGTTCGGGCGAGCTGTCCGCGACCGAGGAGAACGTGCGCCGGATCGGCGCCGAGGTGCTGCCGCTGCTGTGCTGAGCGGTCGGGCGGTCCGCCGGGGCGCCCGTCGTACCGGGCGCCCCGAGGACCGTCGGCCCCGCCGTCCCGCGGCGCGGCGTTCGCGCCTCCGGCGGGGCCTTGGAGCGGTCAGTGCCGTCGCCCCGGCATCAGTCGCACCTCCCGCGATGCGACGCGGCGGCAAAAGGCGTCAGCAGTCGCGCAGTTCGGGCGACTGGTTGAGCAGTTGGCCCCTGATGGAAGTGAAGCGGGCCAGGCGTTCGTCTACCGACGGGTCCAGCGGGAACACCGCGACGCGGTGGCAGTTCTGGAACGCCAGACGCACTCCGAAGTGCCGCTGGAGCGCACCGCGGATCGCGTCGCTGGCAAGCGCGCGCAGCAGCTGGCCGCGCGCCTGCTCGTCCGGCGGAGGCGTCTGGTTGTCGGCGAACTCGCCGCCGTCGACCTTCAGCTGAGCCACCAGAGAGCTGATCATCTCCCATGCGTACGGCAGGGAGGTCCGGACGCAGTCGACGAAGGCAGCTTCGTCGACCTCGCCTCGCTCGGCCTGTTCCAACAGCGCCGGTGAGACGTCGAGCGACATGGGTTCTCCTCTCGCGGCCCCGGGGAGCGGGGCCTTACGGGCAGGGAAAGAGGACGACGACGCAGAGTGCACGAGCGGCGACCTCCTGCTTCCACGGTAAGCGCGCTGTCTGGCATGCACCAGGAGATTGGAACCACAACCGGCCAATAACGAACGGGCCCTTACGGGGCGAATCGCGCGGACGCCCGGCCGTCGAGTAGCGTTGTCGACCATGCGCCTTGTCATTGCCCGCTGCTCCGTGGACTACGCGGGTCGGCTCACCGCCCATCTGCCCTCCGCTCCCCGCCTCATCCTGGTGAAAGCGGACGGCAGCGTCTCGATTCACGCGGACGACAGGGCTTACAAACCGCTCAACTGGATGTCGCCGCCCTGCACGCTCAAGGAGGGCGACGACAGCGTCTGGACGGTGGTGAACAAGGCGGGCGAGAAGCTGATCATCACGATGGAGGAGATCCTCCACGACTCCTCGCACGAGCTGGGCGTCGACCCCGGTCTCATCAAGGACGGCGTGGAAGCCCACCTCCAGGAGCTCCTGGCCGACAGGATCGAGACACTTGGCGAGGGCTACACGCTCATCCGCCGGGAATATCCCACCGCCATCGGCCCCGTGGACATCCTCTGCCGCGACGCCGACGGCGGGACGGTGGCCGTGGAGATCAAGCGGCGCGGCGAGATCGACGGCGTGGAGCAGCTGACCCGCTATCTGGAGCTGCTGAACCGCGATCCGCACCTGGCGCCGGTCAGGGGCGTCTTCGCCGCGCAGGAGATCAAGCCGCAGGCGCGGGTCCTGGCGACGGACCGGGGCATCGGCTGCACGGTGCTGGACTACGACGCGCTGCGCGGCATCGAGGACGACAAGCTGCGGCTGTTCTGACGCGGTTTCCGTACGGGGACGGCCCCGGTCCCGCTCGCTGAGCGGGACCGGGGCCGTTCGTCGTCCGTGTCAGGCCGCCGTGGTCGGGCCCGTCCTGGCTGAGCTGCTGCTGGCGCCGGGACTGCTCGGGCCCGTGGTCGTACCGCCCGCGCTCGCCGTGCTCGCGGTGGTGCCGCCCTGGGTCGTGGGTCCTGTGCTGGTGCCGGTGCTGCCGCCACCAGCGGGGTTGCCCCCGGTGGTCGGGCCGCCCGTGGTGGGGTCGCCCGTGGTGGGGCCGCCCGTCGTCGGGTCGCCCGTGGTGGGGCCGCCCGTCGTCGGGTCGCCGGTCGTGGGACCGCCCGTGGTGGGGTCGCCGGTCGTGGGACCGCCGGTCGTCGGGTCGCCCGTGGTGGGACCGCCCGTGGTGGGGTCGCCGGTCGTGGGACCGCCCGTGTCGGTCCCGCCGGTGTTGGTGGAGCCCCCGTTGGTGCCGCCGCTCTGAGTGCCGCCCGTGCCCGTGTTCGTGCCGCTGGTGCCCGTGCCGGTGCTCGTGCCGCCCGTCGTCGGGGACGGGGAGCCCCCGGTGGTGCCGCCCGTGGCAGCGCCGCCGTCGCCGTTCTTGGTCGCGTCGCTCGACGGCCCCGGGCCGTCGGTGCCGCCGTCGCCCGAGCCGCCCGTACCGCCGCCCGTACCGCCGTCTCCCCCGCCGCCGGGGCGGTCGGTGGAGTCCTGGGTGGGCTCGTCGGCGTCCAGGCCGCCGCCACCGTCCTCCTCGCCCACCGACTGGCCGGTCTTCACCTTGTCGGTCGGCGGCTTCTCGCCGCCCGACGTCGCCCCGATGGTCACGGCCGTGCCGAGCACCGCGGCCAGCAGGACGCCCGCGCCCGCCGCGACGAGGTTGCGGCGGGCCCCGCCGAGCAGCCCGAGGCGCCCGCCGAAGCGCGCGCCGCGCTTCTTCTCGGGCTGGACCACCTGGGGCGTCATCACCGTGACGATCTCGTCCGGCGGCGCGGGCGGCGTGAACGGGGTGACCGCGGGGGTGCCGCCGGGCGGCGACGCCGACTCCTCGTACCGCGCGGCGGGCACCTCCTCGCCCGCGGGCGTGCGCCCGCCGACCACGAGGCCGCCCGAGCGGTCGGTGACCAGGGCCAGCGCCCTGCGGCCCGCGACCGTGCCGCGCTTGTCCGCGAGGACCCCGCGCATGCCGATGGAGGTCTCCAACTCGGCGCGTGCCCGGTCGAGTTGACCGGAGCAGAGCGCGAGGATCCCCAGCTCGTGGTGGAAGTACGCCTCTTCCGCGACCTCGCCCGCGACCCTGGCCGCCTCCTGGCCGCCGCGCAGCGCCCGCTCCCAGGCGCCCCAGTGCAGTCCCGCGGCGAACGCGGGCGCCGCGCTGCGGGCGAGGAGCACCGCGCTGCTGGCGTGCCCCGCCTCCTGGCTGCGGGCCGTCGTGCCCAGCGCGGCGAGCACGGCGTCCGCCTCGGCCGCCGCCCGCTCGGGCGTCACCGACGGGTGCCCCGCCCACCAGGCGTAGTGCTGGGCCGCGGTGTGCGCGCGCTCGACGGCGTCCTCGTCGTACCCGGCGGCCGCCAGCTGCTCGACGGCGCCCGCGGCAAGCCGGTAGCGCTGGCCGGCCGGCGAGAGGAGCCCGCAGGCGAGCAGTTCGCCGATGGCCGTGTCCGCGTGGGTGTCGCCGATCAGCGCGGGCAGGTGCGCCTGGTGCGGCACCTCGCCGCCGAGCGCGACGGCGAACCGCAGCGTCTGCCGGGCGGCCTCGCCCAGCCGGGAGGCGAGCAGCGGCGCGGGGGCCGCGCCCTCGCCGAGGGTGGGCAGCGGCTCGTCGCGCCGCGCGCCGCCGAAGGCGGAGAACGCCTCGTCGACGAGGTCGCTCGCGCTGCCGTACCCGTCGCCGTCCTCGGGTCCCGCGCGCCGCTCGTCCCGCTGCCGCAGCAGGGCGCCCGCCTGGACGAAGCGCAGTGGCAGGCCCTCGGACTCGAACCAGAGGTCGCCCGCCCAGTTGGCCTCCTCGTCGGTGAGGGGCCGCTCGACGGCGCGCTCCAGCAGTTCGATGGAGGCGCTGCGGCCGAGGCCGCCGAGGGCGACCTCTTCGAGGTGGGACTCGGCGTGCGGGGCGGCGACGTCGGGGGTCGCGGCGAACAGGAAGGCGCATTCGGGCGTGGCGTCCAGCAGCTCTTCGAGCGCGTCGCCGCCGAACTCCAGGTCGTCGAGGACGACGACGGCGCCGATGTCGTGGACGAGTTCGAGCAGTCCGGCGCGGTCGAGGCGCCGGCGCGGCGCGCTGAAGACGGCGGCGGCCAGTTCGTACAGCAGCTCGGTGGGGGTGCGGCGGTGGCCGTTGAGCCGGACGACGCCGTCGGGCGCGAGGTCGGCGCAGTCCGCGGCGACCGCGTCGAGGAGGCAGGTGCGTCCGGAGCCGGCGGCTCCGGTGAGCCGTACGGACCGGCCGCGGGACAGCAGGCCCACCAGCCGTTCGTGCTCCTCCTGGCGCTCCAGGAGCGGCAGCGGGGGTGCCGCGGGGCCGGGCGGCAGGGCGGGGCCCGCCGCCCGGTCGAGGTCGGCGCGGTCCTCGGGGCCGTGCCGGACGGGAGGCGCGGGCTGCTCGCCGGGCGGGCAGGGTTCTATCTCGCTGCCGTCGACGGGGTTGACGGTCAGCAGGAAGTCGCCGGATATGAGCTCGACCGTGCGGGCGGGTGCGGGTCGGGGCTGTCCGAACTCGGGGGTGAGGGGGTCGCGCGACGGCCGTCGGCTGCCCTCGCCCTCCCCGCGGTGGTCGCCGTCCCGGCCGTACTCTTCAGGTCCCCGGTTGATCGGGTCCATGATCAAAGCCCCCCAAAAGCGGCGCTCGCGGTTGCCCCTCCCGGCCTCGCAAGTCCCGCTGTCGCTTCTGGTCCGGTGTCCACCGCACGGGTTCGTCAATCGGCGGACGGCCGAACCCTAGACCTCGAACAAGTATCTCCGAACACCCGGGGTGCCGCTCCGCCCAGGACGTCACAGTCTCGTGAGGATTGGGCACCCTGCCCCGTGGCGCCCGGGACGCCCCGGAAGGAGGGGGTCCCGGACGGTTCCTGGGGCGGTGTGCGGCCGTCCGCCCGCTCGCGGGAGCGGGTAGGGGGCGTTCAGACCCTGGGCAGCGAGTCGGCGGCGATGCCGCCCTCGATGGCGAGGATGCGGTGCAGCCGCGTCGCCACGAGCAGGCGCTGCATCTGCGGCGGCACGCCGCGCAGCACCAGGCGCCGGCCGCAGCGGCCCGCCCTGCGGTGGGCGCCCATGATGACGCCGAGTCCCGTGGCGTCCCAGGAGTCCAGCTCGGTCAGATCGAGTACCAGGTCCCCGGCTCCGTCGTCGACGGCGGAGTGCAGGACCGACCGGGCGTCCGCCGCGCTTCGGACGTCGAGGCGGCCCCCGACGACCAGCTCGGCGTGGTCGCCCCTGATGTGCATATGCGCTCCCCTGAGTGCGTGTGAGGTGTCCTTCACGTCTTCGCCTTGCAACAACTGACTGCCCGACAGACGGAGAAGTTGCCGCCTGTAAGCGAACCGATACCGAATTCACCCCTGCAGGTGATGTGGAGTTGGCGGTTCGGCTCAGTGCTTGTAGAAGCCCTGCCCGCTCTTGCGGCCGATGTCACCCGCGTCCACCATCCGGCGCATCAGCTCCGGCGGCGCGAACTTCTCGTCCTGGGACTCGGTGTAGATGTTGCTCGCGGCGTGCAGCAGGATGTCGACGCCGGTCAGGTCGGCGGTGGCGAGCGGGCCCATCGCGTGGCCGAAGCCCAGCTTGCAGGCGACGTCGATGTCCTCGGCGCTGGCGACGCCCGACTCGTAGAGCTTGGCGGCCTCGACGACCAGCGCGGAGATCAGACGGGTCGTCACGAAGCCCGCCACGTCGCGGTTGACGACGATGCAGGTCTTGCCGACGGACTCGGCGAACTCGCGCGCGGTGGCCAGCGTCTCGTCGCTGGTCTTGTAGCCGCGGACCAGCTCGCAGAGCTGCATCATCGGGACGGGCGAGAAGAAGTGGGTGCCCACGACGCGCTCGGGGCGCCCGGTGACGGCCGCGATCTTGGTGATCGGGATGGCGGAGGTGTTCGAGGCGAGCACGGCGTCGTCCCGCACGATCTTGTCGAGCGTGCGGAAGATCTCGTGCTTGACCTCCAGCTTCTCGAAGACCGCCTCGACGACGAGGTCGGCGTCGGCGACCGCGTCGAGGTCGGTGGTCGTGGTGATCCTGGCGAGGGCGGCCTCGGCGTCGTCGGCGGCCAGCCTGCCCTTGGCGACGAACTTGTCGTACGAGGCCTTGATGCCGTCCGTGCCCCGGGTCAGGGCCTCGTCGGTGACGTCGCGCAGCACGACCTCCCAGCCCGCCTGGGCCGAGACCTGCGCGATCCCGGACCCCATGAGTCCGGCCCCGATGACGGCGAGCTTCCTGGCCACTGCACACCCCTTGTCAACTGCTCTTGCGCTGCTCTCGCAACTACGGCTCTGAGCCGGAGATTAGCGGCCCGGGGCGGCCGTGTGGCGGTGAAGAGATGCGCGTCACGTCTCAGATGACGGACATCACACTGGTACGGCTCATCAGGCGGCACGCACCGCGTACTTGAGCACCTTCTCGCCCAGCAGCTCCTCCACCTCGTCGAGGAGGACGAGGGCTTCGCGGGAGACCTCGGTGGCCTTGCGGCACTTGGTCATCTCGCGCGTGATGTAGCCGACGACGGTGCTCTCGACCCAGGCGAGCTGGCCGCCGACGAGCAGCGGCAGCGGGTCGTCCGCGGGGGCGCCGGTCTCCTCGCGGAGCACCTCGGTGATGTTCCGCTGGACCTCCTCCTGGACGTACAGCAGCCGGGCCCTGAGGGTGGGCGCGTCGTCGATGACCCGCATGAAGGCGTCGAAGCCGTCCATCAGTCCGTACGCGGGCGAGACGGCGCCGATGCCCGCGCGCAGCTCCCGCAGGACGGCGTCGGCGGCCGACTCGCCCTTGTCGCGGCCCCGGACGAACCGGGCGAGGCGCAGGGAGACGCCCTCCATGCGGTCCAGGAAGAGGTCCTCCTTCGCCGGGAAGTAGTTGTAGACGGTGTTGACCGAGACGTCGGCGGCGTCCGCGATCTCCGCGATGGTCACCGTCACGAAGCCGTGTTCCAGGAAGAGCCCGGTCGCGATGTCCGAGATCCGCTGTTTCGTCTGCCGCTTCTTGCGCTCTCTCAGTCCTTCGGCCATGCCGTCATCCTAGGCCCGCTGAAATTTTGGAGGCATTGCAAATTTTCAGTGATTCTGTTTTTGTATCGGCCATGGCAATCATCAGCACGGCCGGGCTCGCCCGGACCTTCCAGACCAGGAACGGCCCCGTGGCGGCGGTCAGGGGCATCGACCTGACCGTCGCGCCCGGCGAGATCCTGGGCTTCCTCGGCCCCAACGGCGCGGGCAAGACCACCACGCTGCGGATGCTCACCACGCTCCTCGCCCCCACCGGCGGCGCGGCCACGGTCGCGGGCCACAACCTGGTCGCCGACCCCGCAGCCGTACGGCAGAAGATCGGTTACGTCGCCCAGTCGGGCGGCGTCGACCCGAGCGAGACCGTCCGCTCCGAGCTGATCGCGCAGGCCCGCCTCTACCGGCTGACGAAGGCCGAGGCCGCCGCGCGCACCGAGGAGCTGGCCCGCGACCTCGGCCTCACCGAACTGCTGGAGCGCAGGACCGCAGCGCTCTCCGGCGGCCAGCGGCGCAGGCTCGACATCGCGATGGGGCTGCTGCACAGGCCCGCCGTGCTCTTCCTCGACGAGCCGACCACCGGGCTCGACCCGGGCAGCCGCGCTGACCTGTGGGCGCTGGTCCGGCGGCTGCGCGACGACCACGGCACGACCGTCTTCCTGACCACCCACTACCTCGACGAGGCCGACGCGCTCGCCGACCGGCTGGTGGTCGTGGACGAGGGCGCGGTCGTCGCCGACGGCGCGCCCGCCGAACTGAAGGAACGGCACGGCTGCGACACGCTCCAGGACGCGTTCCTCGCCATCACCGGGCGCGGCCCGGCCCCCGTGGACACCGCCCCCGTCGCCGTCTGACGCCCCCGCACCCACACACGAGGTCTCCCCATGCTGCTCCACGACGTCCGGCTGCTCTTCGGCCGCTACATCCGGCAGACCCTGCGCTCGAAGTTCCAGATGCTCTTCGGCGTCCTGATGCCGCTGCTCTACCTGCTCTTCTTCGGCCCGCTGCTCACCGACCTGCCGCTCGGCGCCGCCGGCGACTCCTGGCAGGTCCTGGTGCCCGGCCTGCTCCTCCAACTGGGCCTCTTCGGCGCCTCGTTCAGCGGCTTCCACCTCATCCTCGAACAGAGCTGGGGCGTCGTGGAGCGGATGCGCGTCACGCCCGTCAGCCGCCTCGCGCTGCTGCTCGGCCGGGTGCTGCGGGACGCCGCGCTCTTCGTCTTCCAGTCCGTGCTGCTGGTGCTCGCGGCACTGGCGATGGGGCTGCGCGCGCCGCTCGCCGGGATCCTGATCGGCTTCGCGTTCGTGGGCCTGCTCACGGTGTCGCTCTCCTCGCTCTCGTACGTACTGGCGATGAAGGTGCGCACGCCGCAGGAGTTCGGGCCGATGGTCAACAGCATCGCGATGCCGTCGATGCTGCTGTCCGGGCTGATGCTGCCGATGGCGCTGGCGCCGGGCTGGCTGGACGTCCTCTCGCACCTGACGCCGTTCAGGTACCTGGTGGACGCGGTGCGCGACGCGTACGTGGGGCACTACGCGACGGCCTCGATGCTGTACGGGACGCTGGTCGCCGCGGGCTTCACGCTGCTGGCCGTGGTAGCGGGGACGCGCGTGTTCCGGGCGACGGGTGCGTAGGACCCGTAGGCGCGCCGCGGCCGTGCCCGGCGCCGTGGCTACTCTGGGCGCATGGTCAATCTGACGCGCATCTACACCCGTACCGGCGACCAGGGCACCACGGCCCTCGGAGACATGAGCCGCACCGCCAAGACCGACCTGCGGATCTCGGCGTACGCCGACACCAACGAGGCGAACGCGGTCATCGGCACGGCGATCGCACTCGGGCAGCTCGACGAGGAGGTCGTGAAGGTCCTGGTCCGGGTCCAGAACGACCTCTTCGACGTGGGCGCCGACCTGTCGACCCCGGTCGTCGACGACCCGAAGTTCCCGCCGCTGCGGGTCGAGCAGTCCTACGTCGACAAGCTGGAGGCGGACTGCGACCGCTTCCTGGAGCAGTTGGAGAAGCTGCGCTCCTTCATCCTGCCCGGCGGCACGCCCGGCGCCGCGCTCCTGCACCAGGCGTGCACGGTGGTGCGGCGCGCCGAGCGGTCCACGTGGGCGGCGCTCGAAGTGCACGGCGAGACGATGAACGCGCTGACGGCGACGTACCTCAACCGGCTGTCCGACCTGCTGTTCATCCTGGCCAGGGCGGCCAACAAGGAGGTCGGCGACGTGCTGTGGGTACCGGGCGGCGACCGCTAGCCCCTGCCGGGGGGCGCCTGGTGCGGGAGCGCGGCGCCGGGCGTGCCGCAGGCGAAGGGCGGCGCCCCCGGGCAACGGCCCCCGGGGGCGCCGCCCCCCTCAGCCGCGCTCCACCCGCACCGGCTCCCGCTCCCCCGCACCGAGGCCCGCCCCCGGGCCCCCGCCCCCGCTCCCGCGCTTCGGGAACAGCGTGTAGCTCCCCGCGATCACGAGGTTGATGCCCACCACCCACCCCATCTTCTGCTGCCACGCCCGCAGCGAGGACACGTCCCCGTCCCCGCCCACGTACCAGATCGCCGCCTGGAGCAGCCCCGCCGCGACCCCCGCCGCGACGATCCACCGCGCCGCCACCCGCCACTCGTGGACGGCCCGCGCCATCCCGTACTTCGGCGGCCTCACCGGCGGCGGTCCGCCCGCGAAGCGGTGGGCGAAGCGGGCGTCCACCCACTTGATCGTGGAGTGCCCGAGCCCCACCGTGAAGCCGATGTACACCGCCGCGAGCCCGTGCTTCCAGTCGGGCGTCGCGCCGTTCTTCAGGTCGACCGCAGTCACCACCAGCAGGACCACCTCGACGAGCGGCTCGCACAGCAGCACCGCCACCCCCGCGCGCGGCATCTTCGCCACGTACCTGAGTGCGAGCCCGCCCAGCAGCAGCACCCAGAACGCGACCTCGCAGATCACGATCAGCGTGACGATCACGGCACCTCTCCCTTCGTTCCCCCGTCTGCCCCTCCAGACTCCCGCCCGCCCCGGTCCCCCGCGTCGTCGCCGATGACGAATCGGCACTGCATCCTTCGATGTACTGGCAGCTCAGCCCCGCCGGGGAGGTCCCGCCGGGCACCGGCCGTGTTGGATGGGGACGTGCTCCTCGACACCCGCCCGCACCGCGACGACTTCCTCATCGCGGCCCTCGGCCTGTCCAGCGGCGTCCTGCTGTGGTCGCTGGGCCTGCACATGCAGAACGCCCGCTCCACCCCGGACGTCTGGCTCGCGCTGGTCCCGCTGGCCGTCATGTCGGCGCTGGAGCTGCTGCGCAGGTCGCACCCGCAGTTCGCGCTCGCGGCGGGGACCCTCGCACTGGTCGGCGACCAGCTGACAGTCGGCAGCCTGTCGACGGTCGCGATGTTCACCGACCTCGTCTACGCCGGGGTGCTGTACGGCACCCCGGCCGCCGCCCGCCGCATCCCGGTGGCCACCTTCCTGGTGAGCGTGGGCATCACGATCGGGCTCCTCGCCTGGTTCCAGAAGGCCGAGGCGCTGCTCGTCGGGATCGTGGCGGGCCTGGTCTTCTTCGGCTCGGCGCTCACCGGCGCCGCCGTGCGCAACCACCGCGACGCCGCCGAGGCGGCCGGGCTGCGGGCCGAACAGACCGCGCTGCTCGCCGAGATGGACCGTACGCAGGCCGTCGTGGCCGAGCGCGCCAGGATGGCCCGCGAACTGCACGACATGGTCGCGAACCACCTCTCCGCCATCGCCATCCACTCCACCGCCGCGCTCTCCCTCGACGATCCGGGCACCACCCGCGACGCGCTGGGCGTGATCCGGGAGAACAGCGTCCAGGGCCTGGCGGAGATGCGCCGGCTCATCGGTCTGCTGCGCGACAGCGGCGGCGACCTGGAGCCGAGCGCCGCCCCCACGCTCGCCGGCCTCGACGCACTGGTCGAGCAGAGCCGCGCGGGCGCCGCGTCCACCGGCCTGGAGTTCACGCTCGCCGACGGGCGCACGGGCCGGGGCAGGCTCCCGGCGCCGGTCGAGCTGGCCGCGTACCGCATCGTCCAGGAGTCCCTGACGAACGCGCTCAAGCACGCCTCGCCCGGCGAGGTGCGGGTCGCCCTGGAGCACACGGGGCCGCTGGTGACCGTCGAGGTCACCAGCCCGTACGGCCACCGTCCCGGCCCGCGCGCGCCGGGCTCGGGCGCCGGGCTCGTCGGCATGCGGGAGCGCGTCGCGCTGCTCGGCGGCACGCTCGAAGCGGGCCCGGTGGCCGACGGGGACGGCGCGGCGCACACGATCTGGCGGGTACGTGCCGAACTGCCCGTGACCGAAGGAGAGAAGCGAGCATGACGATCCGGGTACTGGTCGCGGAGGACCAGAGTGCCGTCCGCGCGGGCCTCGTGCTGATCCTGCGCAGCGCGCCGGACATCGAGGTCGTCGGCGAGGCGGCCGACGGCGTGGCGGCGGTGGAGCTGGCCCGCGAGCTGCGCCCCGACCTGGTGCTGATGGACGTGCAGATGCCGCGCCTCGACGGGGTGTCGGCGACCCGGCAGGTGGTCGAGGAGCGGCTGGCGGACGTCCTCGTACTGACCACCTTCGACCTGGACGAGTACGTCTTCGGGGCGCTGCGCGCGGGCGCTTCGGGCTTCCTGCTGAAGAACGCCGAGGCCCAGGACCTGATCGAGGGCGTACGGACGGTGGCGCGCGGCGAGGGGATGATCGCGCCCGCCGTGACCCGGCGGCTGATCGCGGAGTTCGCCGCGCCGCGGCCCGCGCGGCCCGGACCGGCGCCGGACCTCTCGGTGCTCGACCCGCTGACGCGGCGCGAGCGGGAGGTGCTGGCCCGCATCGGCCAGGGGCTCTCGAACGCGGAGATCGCCGTGGCGCTGGACATGGCGGAGGCGACGGTAAAGACGCATGTGAGCAGGCTGCTGGGGAAACTGGAGCTGCGTTCGAGGGTGCAAGCGGCCGTGTTGGCGCAGGAATTGGGGATCTGAATCTTTGGTCCAGACCTCTTGACGATTGGTCCAGACCTTCCTAGTCTCACCGCACATGACACTGCGATGAGCACGCCATGACAACCCCGATCAACCCCCGTGTGCTCAGGGCGACGCAGGGTCGGCAGTACAGGAACCACTCCCCCGTACCGACGTACAGGAACCCCCGTACCGACCCCCGACCGACCCCGTACCGACACCCCCCGTCGGACCTCACTCAGGGAGCACCCTTGAGACAGAGAACGAAAGCAGTGGCGGGTCTCTCCGCGCTGCTCCTCCCCCTCTCGGCCATGGTCGGCCTCGCCACGCCGGCGCAGGCCGGCCCGGCGGCCGCGGCCGCTGCGGCCACCGCCACCGCGACCTTCACCAAGACGTCCGACTGGGGCAGTGGCTTCGGCGGCAACTGGACCATCAAGAACACCGGCACCACGGCCATCAGCTCCTGGACCGTCGAGTGGGACTTCCCCACGGGCACCAAGGTCGCCTCCGGCTGGGACGCCACCTTCACCAACTCGGCCAACCACTGGACGGCCAAGAACGTCGGCTGGAACGGCACGATCGCCCCCGGCGCCACCGTCTCCTTCGGCTTCAACGGCACGGGCCCCGGCAATCCGTCCGGCTGCAAGCTCAACGGCGGCTCCTGTGACGGCGACACCCAGCCCGGCGACGCGGCCCCCTCCGCGCCCGGCACCCCGGCCGCCTCGAACATCACCGACACCTCGGTGAAGCTCGACTGGTCGGCCGCGACCGACGACAAGGGCGTCAAGAACTACGACGTGCTGCGCGACGGCGCCAAGGTCGCCACGGTCACCGGTCTCACCTACACCGACCAGGGCCTGACCAAGGGCACCGACTACTCGTACGCGATCCAGGCGCGCGACACCGCCGACCAGACGGGCCCCGCGTCCGGCTCGGTCAAGGTCCGCACCACCGGCGGCGGCGGCCCCACCGACCCGCCCGGCGACCAGATCAAGATGGGCTACTTCACCAACTGGGGCGTCTACGGGCGCAACTACCACGTGAAGAACATCGCGTCCTCCGGCTCCGCCTCGAAGATCACGCACATCAACTACGCCTTCGGCAACGTCCAGGGCGGCAAGTGCACGATCGGCGACGCCTACGCGGACTACGACAAGGCGTACGGCGCCGACCAGTCCGTCGACGGCGTCGCGGACACCTGGGACCAGCCGCTGCGCGGCAACTTCAACCAGCTGCGCAAGCTCAAGGCCAAGTACCCGAACATCAAGGTCCTCTGGTCCTTCGGCGGCTGGACCTGGTCCGGCGGCTTCGGTGACGCGATGAAGAACCCGGCCGCGTTCGCCGACTCCTGCTACAAGCTGGTCGAGGACCCGCGCTGGGCCGACGTCTTCGACGGCATCGACCTGGACTGGGAGTACCCCAACGCCTGCGGTCTGTCCTGCGACACCAGCGGCCCGGCCTCGTTCAAGAACATGATGCAGGCGATGCGCGCCAAGTTCGGCGCCAACAACCTGGTCACCGCGGCCGTGACGGCCGACGCCTCGACCGGCGGCAAGATCGACGCCGTCGACTACGGGGGCGCCGCGCAGTACATGGACTGGTTCAACGTCATGACGTACGACTTCTTCGGCGCGTGGGCCAAGAACGGCCCGACGGCCCCGCACTCCCCGCTGAACGCGTACCCCGGCATCCCGCAGGCGGGCTTCAACTCCGCCGAGGCGATCGCCAAGTTCAAGGCGCAGGGCGTCCCGGCGAAGAAGCTCCTGCTCGGCATCGGCTTCTACGGCCGCGGCTGGACCGGCGTCACCCAGAAGGAGCCGGGCGGCACGGCGACGGGTCCGGCGCAGGGCACGTACGAGGCGGGCATCGAGGACTACAAGGTCCTCAAGGCCAGCTGCCCCTCCAACGGCACGGTCGCGGGCACGGCGTACGCCCACTGCGGCACGAACTGGTGGAGCTACGACACCCCGGCCACGATCATCGCCAAGATGAAGTGGTCGAAGGACCAGGGCCTGGGAGGCGCGTTCTTCTGGGAGTTCAGCGGCGACACCGCGAACGGTGAGCTGGCGACCGCGATCGACACGGGCCTGAAGCCGTAACGAGGCCCGCGGCGAAAAACGGCCGGGTAGACGGGACCGCCCCCCGTCTACCCGGCTTCTCCGCGTGCGCGGCGGGCGGGAAGAGGGCGGGGTAGTCGCGCGTACGTTCACCTGCGGGCCGGTGGGGGCACACGCACTGAACGTGCCGGGTACGGCGGACCACCTGGGGGCGCGGGGAACTGCGCGAGGGTGGGGCAGATGCCGCGCGTACCCTGCGCAAAGGGGGCCCCTGGGACAACGCCCCGGCTACGCGACGTTCACGCGCTGGCCGGGCGGCGCCGCCTCCAGCCACGCCAGGAACCCGGTCAACGCGTCCTCGCTCATCGCGAGTTCGAGCCGCGTCCCCCGGTGCACGCACCCCAGCACGACCGCGTCGGAAAGGAGCGCCAGCTCCTCCTCGCCCTCGGGCGTACGACGCGCCACGACCTCGATCGCGGACCGTTCCAGGACCCGCCGCGGCCGGGCCGAGTACGAGAAGACCCGGAACCAGGCGATGCGGTCGCCGCTGTACCGCGCGACCCCGTACACCCAGCCCTTGCCCGAGGGATCGGGCGCCTCCGGGACGTCCCACCGGAGGCTGCAGTCGAAGGTGCCGCCGGAGCGCTGGATCAGCCTCCGCCGCAGTCCGAACAGAAACAGTCCGACCGCCACCAGTGCGACGACCAGGCCGCTCACAAGCAGAGCGAGGAACATCTCCACCGACCTCCTCGCAACGTCCAGTAACGAAAAACGACCTGTACGACAGCACTTCGAACAACTGCACCTGCATTGCCTCAGCCGCGGCACGCCCCGGAAAATTCCGGACCGTGCCGCGGCTGAGGTCGAAACGTCTCTCGCAGCGGCGCGCTAGCGCACCGCCACCGCACGCAGCCGTACATCGGCGCGCCGCTCGGCGGCGGCGTCCGAATCCGACTTCGCGCGCTCCAGCGCACGCTCGGCGCGCTGGGCGTCGATCTCGTCGGCCAGCTCGGCGATCTCCGCCAGCAGCGACAGCTTGTCGTCGGCGAAGGAGATGAATCCACCGTGCACGGCCGCGACGACGGTTCCGCCCTCGCTCGTACGGATGGTCACCGGGCCCGACTCCAGCACACCGAGCAGCGGCTGGTGACCGGGCATGACGCCGATGTCGCCGGACGTGGTACGGGCGACGACCAGGGTGGCCTCGCCGGACCAGACGCTACGGTCCGCGGCGACCAGCTCGACGTGCAGCTCAGCAGCCAAGGTTGGCTCCTCGGGTCACCACCCGGCGGTAGTGCCGGGTGTTGGGACAATTCTAGGGGGCGTACGGAGAGGGGCGGGACACACCCCCGCGGGCGGCGCCCGCCCCTCTCCTCATGAGCACGGGGCTCAGGAGACGCCGAGCTCCTTGGCGTTGTTCTTCAGGTCCTCAAGGCCACCGCACATGAAGAAGGCCTGCTCCGGGAAGTGGTCGAACTCGCCGTCGCAGATCGCGTTGAACGCGGCGATCGACTCGTCGAGCGGCACGTCCGAACCGTCCACGCCGGTGAACTGCTTGGCGGCGTGGGTGTTCTGCGACAGGAAGCGCTCGACGCGACGGGCACGGTGGACGACGAGCTTGTCCTCCTCGCCCAGCTCGTCGATGCCGAGGATCGCGATGATGTCCTGGAGGTCCTTGTACTTCTGGAGGATCCCCTTGACGCGCGTGGCGGCGTCGTAGTGGTCCTGCGCGATGTAGCGCGGGTCCAGGATGCGGGACGTGGAGTCCAGCGGGTCCACGGCCGGGTAGATGCCCTTCTCCGAGATCGGACGGGAGAGCACCGTCGTCGCGTCGAGGTGGGCGAAGGTGGTCGCCGGCGCCGGGTCCGTGAGGTCGTCGGCGGGGACGTAGATCGCCTGCATCGAGGTGATCGAGTGACCACGGGTCGAGGTGATGCGCTCCTGGAGGAGACCCATCTCGTCGGCCAGGTTCGGCTGGTAGCCCACCGCGGAGGGCATGCGGCCGAGCAGGGTCGAGACCTCGGAACCGGCCTGCGTGAAGCGGAAGATGTTGTCGATGAAGAACAGCACGTCCTGCTTCTGCACATCGCGGAAGTACTCCGCCATGGTCAGACCGGCCAGGGCCACGCGCAGACGGGTGCCCGGGGGCTCGTCCATCTGGCCGAAGACCAGCGCGGTCTTGTCGAGAACGCCGGCCTCCTCCATCTCGACCATGAGGTCGTTGCCCTCACGGGTGCGCTCGCCGACGCCCGCGAAGACGGAGACACCGTCGTGCAGCTTGGCCACACGGACGATCATTTCCTGGATCAGAACGGTCTTGCCGACACCGGCGCCACCGAACAGACCGATCTTTCCACCCTTGACGTACGGGGTGAGGAGGTCGACGACCTTCAGGCCGGTCTCGAACATCTCGGTCTTCGACTCGAGCTGGTCGAAGGCCGGGGCCTTGCGGTGGATGCCCCAGCGCTCGGCGTCCGCGACGACCGACTGGTCGGCGTTGAGGACCTCGCCCAGGGTGTTGAACACCCGGCCCTTGGTGACGTCACCGACGGGCACCGAGATGGCCGCGCCCGTGTCGGTCACCGGGGCCTGGCGGACCAGGCCGTCGGTGGGCTGCATGGAGATGGTGCGGACCACGCCGTCACCGAGGTGCTGCGCGACCTCGAGGGTCAGCGTCTTCCTGGCGCCCTGCTCGGCCGGGTCGTCGACCTGGACGTGCAGCGCGTTGTAGATGTCGGGCATCGCGTCGACGGGGAACTCCACGTCGACGACCGGGCCGATGACCCGGGCGACGCGGCCCGTAGCCGTGGCCGTCTCAACAGTGGTCGTCATTACTTGTCACTCCCCGCGGTCGCGTCGGCCAGGGCTGCGGAGCCACCGACGATCTCGCTGATTTCCTGGGTGATTTCGGCCTGTCGGGCCGCGTTGGCAAGTCGGGAGAGGTTGGTGATCAGGTCTCCCGCGTTGTCGGTCGCCGACTTCATCGCGCGCCGCGTGGCGGCGTGCTTCGAAGCGGCCGACTGCAGCAGCGCGTTGTAGATGCGGCTCTCGACGTAGCGCGGCAGGAGGGCGTCCAGGACGTCCTCCGCCGACGGCTCGAAGTCGTACAGCGGACGGAGCGCGTCCGTCTCGCCGGCCTCCTTCGCGACCTCGTCGAGGCTGAGGGGCAGCAGCCGGGCCTCGACCGCGGTCTGCGTCATCATCGAGACGAACTCGGTGTAGACGATGTGGAGCTCGTCCACACCACCCTCGGCCGTGTCCTTCTCGATCGCCTCGATCAGGGGCGCCGCGATCTTCTTGGCGTCCGCGTACGTGGGCTCGTCAGTGAAGCCGGTCCACGAGTCGGACAGCTTGCGCTCGCGGAAGCTGTAGTGCGCGATGCCGCGCCGGCCGACGATGTACGTGTCGACCTGGCGGCCCTCGGCCTCCAGCTTCGCGGTGAGCTGCTCCGCCGCCTTGATGGCGTTGGAGTTGAAGGCGCCGGCCAGACCGCGGTCGCTCGTGAGGAGCAGGACCGCGGCGCGGGTCGGGTTCTCCGCCTCGGTGGTCAGCGCGTGCTTGTCACCGGCACCGGTCGCGACCGCCGTCACCGCGCGGGTGAGCTCGGTCGCGTACGGCGTCGACGCCTGCACCTTGCGCTGCGCCTTGACGACGCGCGAGGCGGCGATCATCTCCATCGCCTTGGTGATCTTCTTCGTCGCGGTGACGGATTTGATGCGACGCTTGTAGACCCGGAGCTGCGCTCCCATGAGTCAGGTCCCTTCCGTCGTCACTTCGAGACGTTGACGGCGGGCGCGTCTTCGCCGAGCAGCTTGCCGTCAGAGGTCTCGAACTGCTTCTTGAACTCCGCGATGGCGTCACCGACGGACTGCAGGGTGTCGTCCGACATCTTGCCGCCCTCACGGATGGAGCTCATCAGACCCGAGTGGCTCTGCTTCAGGTAAGCGAGCAGCTCCGACTCGAAGCGACGGATGTCGGCGACCGGGACGTCGTCCATCTTGCCGGTGGTGCCGGCCCAGACGGAGACGACCTGGTTCTCGGTCGGCATCGGCTGGTACTGAGCCTGCTTCAGCAGCTCGACCATCCGCTGACCGCGCTCCAGCTGCGCCTTCGACGCGGCGTCCAGGTCGGAACCGAAGGCGGCGAACGCCTCCAGCTCACGGAACTGGGCGAGGTCCACGCGGAGGCGGCCGGAGATCTGCTTCATCGCCTTGTGCTGCGCGGAACCACCGACTCGGGAGACGGAGATACCGACGTTCAGCGCGGGGCGCTGACCGGCGTTGAAGAGGTCCGACTCCAGGAAGCACTGGCCGTCGGTGATGGAGATGACGTTGGTCGGGATGAACGCCGAGACGTCGTTGGCCTTGGTCTCGACGATCGGCAGACCGGTCATCGAGCCCGCGCCCATGTCGTCGGAGAGCTTCGCGCAGCGCTCCAGCAGACGGGAGTGGACGTAGAAGACGTCACCCGGGTAGGCCTCGCGGCCCGGCGGACGGCGCAGCAGCAGCGACACGGCGCGGTAGGCGTCGGCCTGCTTCGACAGGTCGTCGAAGACGATCAGGACGTGCTTGCCCTGGTACATCCAGTGCTGGCCGATGGCCGAGCCGGTGTACGGCGCCAGGTACTTGAAGCCGGCCGGGTCGGAGGCCGGAGCCGCGACGATGGTCGTGTACTCCAGCGCGCCCGCCTCCTCCAGCGCGCCGCGCACGGACGCGATGGTGGAGCCCTTCTGGCCGATGGCGACGTAGATGCAGCGGACCTGCTTGTTCACGTCGCCCGAGCGCCAGTTGTCGCGCTGGTTGATGATCGTGTCGACGGCCAGGGCGGTCTTGCCGGTCTGGCGGTCGCCGATGATCAGCTGACGCTGGCCGCGGCCGACCGGGGTCATGGCGTCGACGGCCTTGTAGCCGGTCTCCATCGGCTCGTGGACCGACTTGCGCTGCATGACGCCGGGCGCCTGCAGTTCGAGGGCGCGGCGGCCCTCGGTCTCGATCTCGCCGAGGCCGTCGATCGGGTTGCCGAGCGGGTCGACGACGCGACCGAGGTACTTGTCGCCGACACCGACGGAGAGGACCTCGCCGGTGCGCTGCACCGACTGTCCCTCCTCGATACCGCTGAACTCACCGAGGACGATCGCGCCGATCTCGCGCTCTTCCAGGTTCAGCGCGAGACCGAGAGTGCCGTCCTCGAACTTCAGCAGCTCGTTCGCCATGGCCGAGGGAAGACCCTCGATCTTCGCGATGCCGTCGCCGGCCAGGCTGACCGTACCGACCTCCTCGCGCGAGGCCGCGTCCGGCTTGTACGCCTGGACAAAGTTCTCCAGCGCGTCCCGGATCTCCTCCGGCCGGATCGTGAGCTCCGCCATCTGGGTTCCCTGCTCTCCTTGTTGGGCCCGAAGTTTTCTAGGGGTCTGGGGGCGACCCCCAGTAATCCTCTGCACGGCCCAACCGGGCCGCAGTTCATGCTTGTTCAGTTGGTGGCTGTCAGCCGGCCATGCGGCGGGTCGCCTCGTCGAGGCGGTCCGCGACGGTGCCGTTGATCAGCTCGTCGCCGACCCGCACCGAGATCCCGCCGAGGACCGCGGGGTCCACGTCGAGGTTGAGGTGCATCTGGCGGCCGTAGACCTTGGCCAGCGCGGCGCCGAGGCGCTGCTTCTGCTGGTCGGTCAGCGGCACCGCCGAGGTGACGACGGCCACCATGCGGTCCCGGCGCGCCGCGGCGAGCCTGGACAGGGAGTCGAGTCCCGCTTCCAGGCTACGTCCCCGGGGCTGGGCCACAAGACGGACGATGACGCGCTCGGTGACCTGGGCGGCCTTCCCGCCGAGCAGGCTGCGCAGCAGCTCGCCCTTGGCGGCGGAGGTGGCCGTCTTGTCGGTGAGCGCGGCGCGCAGCTCGGTGCTGGACTCGACGATGCGGCCGAACCGGAAGAGCTCGTCCTCGACGTCGTCCAGGGTGCCGGACTTCTGCGCGGCGGTGAGGTCGGCGGTGTCCGCCAGCTCCTCGATCGAGTCGACCAGGTCGCGCGGCGCGGACCAGCGCGACCTGACCATGCCGCTGACGAGGTCGGCGGTCTCGCCGCCCACCTGTCCGCCCAGCAGGCGCTGGGCGAGCTCGGCCTTGGCCTCGCCGCTCTGCGCCGGGTCGGTCAGGACCCGACGCAGCGAGACCTCGCGGTCGAGCAGCGCGGTGACGGCGGCCAGCTCCTCGGCGAGCTTCGCCGCGTCGACCGAGGTGTTGTCGGTCAGTGCGTCGAGGCGCTCGCGCGCGGCAGCCAGTGCCTCGCGGCTCGCTCCGTTCATCGGGCAGCCCCAGCCTTCTCGGTGTTCGAAGCGCTCGCCTCAAGCTCGTCGAGGAAGCGGTCGATGGTCCGGCTCTGGCGGGCGTGGTCCTCAAGGGACTCGCCCACGAGCTTGCTCGCCAGGTCGGTGGCGAGCTTGCCCACGTCCTGACGGAGGGCGGAGGACGCGGCCTTGCGGTCGGCCTCGATCTGAGCGTGACCGGCGGCGACGATCTCCTCGCGCTGCCGCTGGCCTTCCGCCTTCATCTCGGCGACGATCGCGACACCCTGCTCCGTCGCCTCCTGGCGGAGACGCGCGGCCTCGTGACGGGCCTCGGCGAGCTGGGCCTTGTACTGCTCCAGCACGCTCTGGGCCTCGACCTTGGCGGCGTCGGCCTCTTCCATGCCACCGACGATCGCCTTCTGGCGCTCTTCGAGAACCTTGTTGATGTTCGGGATGAGCTTCTTCCAGAAGACGAAGAAGACGATGGCGAAGGCGATGGTGCCGACGAGCAGTTCGGGTCCCGGCGGGATGAGGGGGTTCTGCTCTTCCCCCGACGCCAGCTCTACCAGCGCGTACACATCAGTGCCTTTCGTCGAACGGGGCTATTCGTCTGCGGCGATCAGGAGCCGTAGACGAACGGCATGACGATGCCGATGAGGGCGAGCGCCTCACAGAAGGCGAAGCCGAGGATCTGGTTGGCACGGATCAGGCCGGCGGCCTCGGGCTGACGGGCCAGCGCCTGGGTGCCGTTGCCGAAGATGATGCCGACGCCGACGCCGGGGCCGATGGCGGCGAGACCGTAGCCGATGGAGCCGAGGGCCTTGATGTCACCCTGGAGCTCAGCGAGGTTCGTGAGAGCGGACATGCCGGTTCTTCCTTCTCTTTCACGGACCGGTGGGGGTTGGCCACCGGACGTCTGTTGGTTTGGAGGGGGAGGCTCAGTGGTGCTCTGCGAGCGCGCCCTGAACGTAGGTGCAGGCCAGGAGGACGAAGACGTACGCCTGGACGGCCTGCACGAAAAGCTCGAAGAGGATCATGACCATGGTCATCACGAACGAGACGCCCGCGGCCGGGATCATCCAGCTGTTCAGCAGGTACCAGCTGGAGACCGTGAACATCACGAGGAGCAGGTGGCCCGCGAACATGTTCGCGAAGAGTCGCACCGCGTGCGTGAAGGGGCGGACCAGGACGTTCGAGAAGAACTCGATGGTCATGACCAGCGGCAGGACACCGCCGAGTTCCTTGTCGTAACCCGTGATGTTCTTGAAGCCGCCCACGAGGCCGTGCTTCTTGAAGGTCAGCGGCAGCCAGATGAAGTACACGATCAGCGCGAGGACCATCGGATAGGCGATGACCGAGCTGACGGGGAACTGGGCCAGCGGAATCACGGACCAGATGTTCATGATCCAGATGAAGAAGAACAGCGACACCATGACGGGGACGTACTTCTCGCCGTCCCGCTTGCCGAGCGTCTCGTACACGATGCCGCGGCGCACGAAGTCGTAGCCGGCCTCACCGATCAGCTGCAGCTTCCCCGGGACCACCTTCGACTTGCCGAAAGCGGCGTAGAAGAAAGTGATGACGATCAACGTGGTGAGCAGCGCGAGCAGCATCACCTTGTTGAACTCGAACCCGCCGACGGTGAACATCGGCTTGAAGAGGAAGGAGTGCAGGCCAGGAGCCGGGAATCCACATCCGTTGTCGGACAGGATGCGGCAGCTCCAGTCAAAGGCGAGCTCGGTCTGTTCAGCACTCACCGCGGGCTCCTTCAGCGTGGCGCATAGGTACGGCAACCTCGTTGTGTCGGCGCGGCATGGAGCCGCAGTTCGGCACTGGACTGGTGTAACGGGTAATGGGGCGGCAGTCAGGCAGTGAGCCTCGCGATTGAGCAGGCGTCAGCTCAAGTGCCTGTGCCCGCAGTGCCGCAGTTGGCACCGGACGATAGCAGGATCTCGAACGCGCACTTATACCGCCCCTACCCTTCACGTCGACGAGCCCGTCTTCTCGGGCTTCTCGCCCTTGGCGGACTCGGGTTCGACGTACAGGATCTTGGCCTTCATGTGCGACCGGGCCTGAGCGGCGATCCACACGAGCGTCGTCGCGAGCAGAGTGATCGCGAAGCACTTGGGATTGAAGAGGTCGGTGTCCTTGAACATCCCGACGAACACGAAGAGCAGCAGCAGCTGGGTCGTGTAGAGCATCAGCCCCATCGCCTGGAACAGCTGCGGCAGGGACTTCGCGGTGCGCTGGAGCACCAGCAGGCCGATCCCCATGAAGAGGATCACCACCACGGTCCCGACGACAGCACCGAGTGCACCCTTGCCACCGGCGATGCCCGCGCTGATCCCGGCGGCGACGGCGCCGGCGGCAGCGGTGGGTACGGCGGTTTGCAGAAGAGTGCGCGCGTCGTTGGACGGCATGGCGGCAGCTCCGCTCGATGGTGGGGGCAGTGGTGTCGTCATGGACGAGCGTAGGCCCGGCTCCGAGGTGTGTTCTCGGACCGATTGACCGTCGCACTACGGTCTTCGGCTCTGTCACCGGGTCTCGTGAACCGTATCACAAACTATTTGATGAGGTCTTTACCAAGAAAGTGTGCTTACGGTCACACATGAGAGTGAACGCGCACGTGTGTGCACGCGCGAGCGGCTCTTTGTCTGGTAATGGACACCGACATCCTAAATCGTCAGCGCGACGAACCGGCCTTCCGCCGGTCGGGGAAGCGGGAACGGGGGCCCACGGCGGTCGCTCCGTTGACGCCCGCAGCCACCGGAGTGCGCTCCTCCGGCTCCTCCTCGACCTCCCCCGTCCCATCCGTCACATCGGCCCCAGCAGCCCCGGAGACGGCCTCCTGGGCGTCCGTGGGGCGCCGGTAGCGCGGCGGCACGAAGGACTCGGCCCAGCGGGGCGCGCGCGGGGTGAAACGCGGCAGCAGGAGCAGGACGAGACCCACCGCGCTGAGCGCGACGACGACCAGCACGATCCACATCGACGCCGAGTGCACCGAATAGGCGACGACGCCGAAGGCGATCAGCGCCGACCAGAAGTACATGATCAGCACGGCCCTGCTGTGCGAGTGGCCGATCTCCAGGAGCCGGTGGTGCAGGTGGCCCCGGTCGGCGGCGAACGGCGACTGGCCGTTCCAGGTGCGGCGCGCGACCGCGAGCACCAGGTCGGCGAACGGGATCGCGATGATCGTCAGCGGCAGCAGCAGCGGGATGAAGACCGGCAGCGCCGCGTGGGTGGCCTCGCGGGTCGAGCCCTCGAAGATCCGCAGGGCGTCGGGGTCGACCTGGCCCGTGACCGAGATCGCGGCGGCGGCCAGCACCAGGCCGATCAGCATCGAGCCCGAGTCGCCCATGAAGATCCTGGCGGGGTGCATGTTGTGCGGCAGGAAGCCCATGCACATGCCCATCAGGATGGCGGCGAAGAGGGTGGCGGGGGCGGCGGCCTCGATGCCGTACGAGTACCAGATCCGGTACGCGTACAGGAAGAACGCCGAGGACGCGATGTAGACCATGCCCGCCGCGAGGCCGTCGAGGCCGTCGACGAAGTTGACCGCGTTGATGGTGATGACGACCAACGCGACGGTGAGCAGGGTGCCCTGCCACTGCGTCAGGGCGACCGTGCCGACGCCGGGGATCGGCAGCCAGAGGATCGTGAGGCCCTGCATGACCATGACGCCCGCGGCGATGAACTGGCCGCCCAGCTTGATCAGCGCGTCGATCTCGAACTTGTCGTCGAGGACGCCGATCAGCCAGATCAGCGCGGCGCCCGAGAGCAGGGCGCGCGGCTCGTTGGAGAGCTCGAACACGCTGTTGAGGTTGGCCAGGTGGTCGGCGACGACCAGTCCGGCGCAGAGCCCGAAGAACATGGCGATTCCGCCGAGCCGCGGTGTCGGTTCGCGGTGCACGTCGCGCGCGCGGATCTCCGGCATGGCGCCGGCCGCGATGGCGAACTTCCGAACCGGCCCGGTGAGCAGATACGTCACCGCAGCCGTGACACAGAGCGTCAGCAGATAATCACGCACGGGCTGCCCCACAGATCTCGCCGGCTGTCTCAGCCCCACACCCTAGCTTCGTTCATCACGTGCTTGAGGACATGCGGGTACGGGCGATGGTTGCACGAACCGCCGCCGGGTCTAACGGGGCGGGTGATCGTGAGCCAACTCCCTGACCGCCTCGCGGACGTCCGGCTGCCGCTCCAGGGCCGCCCTGAACAGGCCCGCGACGCGCGCCATCGCCTCCTGCCCCATCCCCTGCGTGGTGACCGCGGCGGTGCCCAGCCGGATGCCGCGCTCGTCCCCGTACGGCAGCGCGCAGGTGTCCAGGACCAGCCCCGCGGCGGCCAGCAGCCCGCGCGCGGCAGGGCCGTCGAAGCCCAGCGGGCGCGGGTCGGCGGTGATCAGGTGGGTGTCCGTGCCGCCGGTGGTGACGGCGAAGCCCTCGGCGGCGAGCCCCGCGGCCAGCACGCGCGCGTTGTCGACCACCTGATGGGCGTACGCGGTGAAGGCCGGCGTCGCCGCCTCCCCGAAGGCCACCGCCTTCGCCGCGATCGTGTGCATCTGGGCGCCTCCTTGCGTGAACGGGAAAACGGCGCGATCGATGCGCTCCGCCAGCTCGTCGCCGCACAGGACCATGCCGCCGCGCGGGCCGCGCAGCACCTTGTGCGTGGTCGCGCAGACGACGTCCGCGTACGGCACCGGATTGGGCGCCGCTCCCCCGGCGACCAGGCCGATCGGGTGCGCGGCGTCCGCGATGAGATAGGCGCCCGCCTCGTCGGCGATGTCACGGAAACGGGCGTAGTCCGGATGGCGGGGGTAGCTGATCGAGCCGCAGACGATCGCCTTCGGGCGGTGCCGTCGCGCGAGCGCGCGCACCTGCTCGTAGTCGATGAGCCCGCTCTCGGCGTCGACGCCGTAGCCGACGAAGTCGAACCAGCGGCCGGAGAAGTTGGCGGGCGAGCCGTGCGTGAGGTGTCCGCCGTGCCGCAGGCCCATGGCCAGGACGGTGTCCCCGGGGCGCAGCAGCGCGGCGTACGCGGCGAGGACGGCGGAGGAGCCGGAGTGCGGCTGGACGTTGGCGTGCGCGGCGCCGAAGAGGGCGCGGGCGCGCTCGACCGCGATGCGCTCGGCCGTGTCGGCCAGCCCGCAGCCGCCGTGGTGGCGGGCGCCCGGGTAGCCCTCCGCGTACTTGTTCGCCAGCGGTGAGGCGAGGGCGGCGAGCACCGCGGGCGAGGTGAAGTTCTCGGCGGCGATCAGCTGGAGCGTGTCGGCCTGGCGGTCGCGCTCGGCGGCGAGGACGTCGGCGATCTGCGGATCCTGGCGGCGCAGTGCGTCGGCGCCCGTGGCGGGGGCGGGGCGAGCGGCGGCAGTGGCGGTGACCGGCATCCGGGGCTCCCAGACGGGTGGGGGCTTTCCAATGTAGGTCGGGGGCGGGGCGGGCGCGCGGCGGAGCGGGGCACGGGTGCGGGTGCGGTGTTCGGTGCGGGTGCGCGGACCGCTGCGCGGAGCCAGTCCCCTACCCTTCCCGAAACCCTGCCGGGGGCGTCAAGACTGCGCAGTTCCCCGCGCCCCTGGGCAGTACTCCGTACCGGACCGGTTCAGCACAGGCGCCCCGTCAGGGGCGCGGGGAACTGCGCGACCGGCCCACCACCGACCCGCAGGTGAGCACCCACGCCCGGCGGGCCCGCCACAAGGCACCCCGCCCCCGCGACGGCGTTACTCCGTGCCCACGCCCGTCAGGGCCGTCACCACGGGGTCCAGCGCCTGGTTGATCTCGTCGCCGACCGAACGGAAGAAGGTGATCGGCGCCCCGTACGGGTCGTACACCTCGTCCGCCTCCGCGCTGGGCGCGAGCAGCCACCCCCGCAGCGCCGCCGCCGCGCGCACCAGCGCCTGGGCGCGCTCCACGACGCCCTCGTCCCGGGGGTCGGGCAGCGTCGCCGGGTCGATGGCCCGTACGAGACGGGTGAACTCCTTCAGGGTGAAGGTGCGCAGCCCCGCCGAGTGCCCCATCGAGATGACCTGCGCGCGGTGGTCGCGGGTCGCGGTGAGCACCAGGTCCGCGCGGATGACGTGCTCGTCGAGGAGCTCGCGGCCGACGAACCCCGTGGGGTCCGCGCCGAAGTCGGCGAGCACGAGCTCGGCGTTGGCCTCCATCGGGGCGCCCTCGTGCCCCCACGTGCCCGCGCTCTCCACGATCAGGCCCCCCGCGAAGGGGTCGCCGAGGCGGTCCGCCAGGGCGTGCCGGGTCAGCCGCTCGGTGATCGGCGAGCGGCAGACGTTGCCGGTGCTGACGTGGAGGATCCGGAAGGCGCGGACGGACTCGTCCCGGCCTATGCCACGCCCCTCTTCAGGGCTGGTCAATTGGCCACCTCGAGGTCGGGCACGACCTTGCGCAGCTCCTCCGCGGAGAGCGCGCCCGCCCGCAGCAGCACCGGCACCCGGCCGGTGACGTCCACGATCGAGGACGGCACGATGCCGGGCGTCGGGCCGCCGTCGAGGTACACCGAGACGGAGTCGCCGAGCATGTCCTGCGCGGAGTCGCAGTTCTCGGGGGCCGGGTGTCCCGTGAGGTTGGCGGAGGAGACGGCCATGGGGCCGGTCTCGGTCAGCAGCTCGATGGCGACCGGGTGCAGCGGCATCCGGACCGCAACCGTGCCGCGGGTGTCGCCGAGGTCCCACTGGAGGGACGGCTGGTGCTTGGCGACCAGCGTGAGCGCGCCGGGCCAGAAGGCGTCGACGAGCTCCCAGGCGGCCTCGGAGAAGTCCGTGACCAGGCCGTGCAGGGTGTTCGGGGAGCCGATCAGGACGGGCGTGGGCATGTTGCGCCCGCGGCCCTTGGCCTCCAGCAGGTCGGCCACGCCCTCGGAGCTGAAGGCGTCCGCACCGATGCCGTACACGGTGTCGGTGGGCAGCACGACCAGCTCGCCGCGGCGGACGGCCGATGCGGCTTCGCGCAGACCGGTCGTACGGTCCGTCGCGTCGTTGCAGTCGTATCGCCGAGCCATTTAGCGGGCCTCCTCGTACACGTACACAGTGAAAGTCGTCATTACGGCAGCGCCTTGCGTGCCGTCGCGAAGCGCGGGCGGTTGTTCAGGTCGGGGTGGTCGGCCGCGTCCGCCCAGCCGGACTCCTCGTTGAAGATCCACGGCACCTGGCCGCCCTGGGTGTCGGCGTGCTCGATCACGACGAGGCCGCCGGGCCGCAGCAGCCGGTGCGCGGTGCGTTCGATGCCCCGGATGAGGTCGAGGCCGTCCTCGCCGGAGAAGAGCGCCATGTCGGGGTCGTGGTCGCGGGCCTCGGGGGCGACGTACTCCCACTCGGTGAGCGGGATGTACGGCGGGTTGGAGACCACCAGGTCGACCTGGCCGTCCAGCTCGGGCAGCGCGGTGCGGGCGTCGCCCTGGTGGACGGTGACGCGCGAGCCCTCGGCGTTCTTGCGGGTGTACGCGAGGGCGTCGTCGGACAGCTCCACCGCGTGCACCCGGGAGCGCGGGACCTCCTGGGCCATGGCGAGCGCGATGGCCCCCGAGCCCGTGCAGAGGTCGACGATCAGCGGCTCGACGACGTCCATGGCGCGCACGGCGTCTATGGCCCAGCCGACGACCGACTCGGTCTCGGGGCGGGGCACGAAGACGCCGGGGCCCACCGACAGTTCCAGGTAGCGGAAGAACGCGCGCCCGGTGATGTGCTGGAGCGGTTCGCGCGCCTCGCGGCGGGCGACGGCCTCCCAGTAGCGGGCGTCGAAGTCGGCGTCCTTGACGTTGTGCAGCTCCCCCCGCTTCACGCCGTGCACGAACGCGGCGAGCTCCTCCGCGTCGAAGCGCGGTGAGGGCACGCCGGCGTCGGCCAGCCGCTGGGTGGCCTGGGCCACCTCGGCAAGCAGCAGGTTCACGCTGGATCCTCCGGGCTGAGGGGGGCTTATTGGGCGGCGGCGAGCTTGGCGGCGGAGTCGGCGTCGACGCACGCCTGGATCACGGCGTCGAGCTCTCCGTCGAGCACCTGGTCCAAGTTGTACGCCTTGAAGCCGACGCGGTGGTCCGAGATGCGGTTTTCCGGGAAGTTGTACGTACGGATCTTCTCGGACCTGTCGACGGTGCGCACCTGGCTGCGGCGCGCGTCGGCGGCCTCGGCCTCGGCCTTCTCCTGGGCCGCGGCGAGCAGCCTGGAGCGCAGGATGCGCATGGCCTGCTCCTTGTTCTGGAGCTGGCTCTTCTCGTTCTGGCAGGAGGCCACCACACCGGTCGGGATGTGCGTGATGCGCACGGCCGAGTCGGTGGTGTTGACGGACTGGCCGCCGGGGCCCGAGGAGCGGTAGACGTCGATGCGCAGGTCGTTCATGTTGATCTCGACGTCGACCTCCTCCGCCTCGGGGGTGACGAGCACGCCCGCGGCCGAGGTGTGGATGCGGCCCTGCGACTCGGTGGCGGGCACGCGCTGCACGCGGTGCACCCCGCCCTCGTACTTCAGCCGCGCCCAGACGCCCTGGCCGGGCTCGGTCGCGCCGTTGCCGCCCTTGGTCTTCACCGCGACCTGGACGTCCTTGTAGCCGCCCAGCTCGGACTCGGTGGAGTCGATGATCTCGGTCTTCCAGCCGACGCGCTCGGCGTACCGCAGGTACATGCGCAGCAGGTCGCCCGCGAACAGGGCGGACTCGTCGCCGCCCGCGCCCGCCTTGATCTCCAGGAGCACGTCCTTGTCGTCGCTGGGGTCGCGCGGGACGAGCAGCAGCCGCAGCTTCTCGGTCAGCTCCTCGCGCTGCTTCTCCAGCTCCTTGACCTCGGCGGCGAAGTCGGGGTCGTCCGCGGCCAGCTCGCGGGCGGTGCCGATGTCCTCGCCCGTCTGCTTCCAGGAGCGGTACGTGGCGACGATCGGGGTCAGCTCGGCGTAGCGCTTGTTGAGCTTGCGCGCGTTGGCCTGGTCCGCGTGGACCGACGGATCGGCGAGCTTCTGCTCCAGATCGACGTGTTCGCCGATCAGTTCCTCGACCGCCTCGAACATCTTCGGGCTCCTGTACTGGATCTCTTACGGAAGGGCTGCGCGGGACGCGGGACGACAAAGCGCCGGTCTCGGCGCCCCTGCGGAAGGGGCGCCGAGGACCGGCGCAGTGGCTCGCTACTTCGCGGAGCCGGCGGCCTTGCCGAAGCGGGCCTCGAAGCGGGCCACGCGGCCACCGGTGTCGAGGATCTTCTGCTTGCCCGTGTAGAACGGGTGGCACTCGGAGCAGATTTCGGCACGGATGTTGCCGCTGCTCAGCGTCGAGCGGGTGGTGAACGAGGCGCCACAGGTGCAGCTGACCTGCGTCTCGACGTACTCGGGGTGGATGTCGCGCTTCAAGGTGTCTCCTAGATCGTGGAGGGCGCCGGGTCGCACGCGCGGATTGCGCGTCCGTGAACCGGGGCCGACGTACCAGTCTGCCAGGACCGGCCGCATCTCCCAAAACCGGGGTGGAGGGGGAGGTATTCCCGGGGCCGCCGGAAATCGCGCGGTGCCTGGTCAGGGCCCTGGTCGGGCGGCTATTTCACCACTCCGTCGGCCTGGCCCGTCGCGGTGTCCTTCGTCGCGGACGCCGGGATCGGCCTGTCCTGCTTGAGGGCCGTCCAGACCTGCCCGGACTGGGTCGCGAGCGGCACGACGCGGTTCGGGTCGGCCGGGTCGTACTGCACGGGCAGGGTCACCATGTGCACGTCGTCGGCGCCCAGGCCCTTGAGGCCGTTCGCGAAGGAGACCAGCTTGGGGACCGAGGCGAGCTTGGAGTCGGTGGTGACGGCCTTGGTGGCGCTGTCGGCCAGGTCGTAGAGCTTCTTCGGGTTGGTGAACACCCCGACCTGCTTGACCTGGTCGATCAGCGCCTTGATGAACGCCTGCTGGAGCTGGATGCGGCCGAGGTCGCTGCCGTCGCCGACGCTCTTCCTGGTCCGTACGAGCCCCAGGGACTGCTCCCCGTCGAGCGTGTGCGTGCCCGGTTCGAGGTGCAGGTGGCTCTTGTCGTCGTCGATCTTCCTGGTGGTGGTGAGTTCGACGCCGCCGAGCTTGTCGATGAGGTGCTTGAAGCCGGTGAAGTCGACCTCGACGTAGTGGTCCATGCGGATGCCGGACAGCTTCTCGACGGTCTTCACCGCGCAGGCCGGGCCGCCGACCTCGTACGCCGTGTTGAACATGGCGCGCTGCTCGCCCGGCACCCGGGTGCCGTCCCCGTCGGTGCACTCGGGGCGCTCGACGAGGGTGTCGCGGGGGATGGAGACGACGCTGGCCGTCCTGTGGCCCTCGTACACGTGGACGATCATCGCGGTGTCGGAGCGGGCGCCGCCCTCGTCCGCGCCGTACTCGGCGTTCTTGCCCGCGCGGGAGTCCGAGCCGAGCACGAGGATGTCCTGCGAGCCGTTGTCGACGTCGTCGGGGCGGTCGGCGCCCAGCGCCTGGTCGATGTCGACGCCCTTGATGTTGCCGTTGAGCTTGAAGTAGACGTAGCCCAGCCCGGTGCCGCCCGCGAGCACGACGCCCGCCGCGGTCCAAGCGGCGACCGTGGTGGCCCTGCGGCGTCCGCCGCGCTGCTTCCGGCGCTTGCCGGAGCCCCGTATCCGGCTGCTCCTGCTCTGTTCGGCCATGTCTCCTCAGTCCTCGCCAGTGCTTCCCGCTACCCCCCAGCCGTGACGTTTCGGCACGGTTTGTTGACACTCGTACAGACGGCCAAACCTTTAGAAGGGTTGCACAGACCGGTGTGAGGCCCCCGTCAGCACACTGGGCCCATCGCGCGTCGCGCGATGGGCCCAGTGCGTGTTCAAGCAGGCCACGGAGGGTTTCGGGCGGACCCGGAGGACCCTCCGTGTGGTGCAGATCTCCTCTGCCCGCCCGGCTCAGCCGAGGAGGTCGAAGGAGTTCCAGCCGGAGGCGATGGAGTAACGCGTCGCCGCGTCGAAGATCTTCGTGGACCGGCCGGTGCCCGGGTAGACCCAGAGCTTGCCGGCGGCGTCACGCGCCATGAAGTCCGGGTGGGTGTCGCCGCTGACGTCGCCGATGGCGGCGTAGCCGTTGAAGGCCCAGCCTCGGCCGACGATCCGCTTGGCGCCGATCGGCGCGGTGGCGGAGCCGGTGCCCGAGTACAGCAGCAGGTTCTTCGCGTTGTCACGGGCCAGCAGGTCGGGCTTGCCGTCCGCGTCGAAGTCGCCCTTGGCGAACACGGCGGTGCCGGACCAGCCGGTGCCGATCTTCACCGGGGCCTGGATGGTGCCGCTGGCGCGGCCCTTCCACATCCACATCACGCCGTTGTTGTCCGTCGCGATGATGTCGGGGTACGTGTCGCCGGAGATGTCACCCGGGATGTAGACGTTCTTGAACGAGCCCCAGCCGGAGCCGATGAGCGTCTCGACGCCCTCGTAGTCCCCGTTCTCGCCCAGGTTCTCGTTCCAGTACGCACGGCTCCAGTACAGCTTGCCGTTGTACGTGCGGTAGATCAGGTCCTGGTTGCCGTCCCGGTCCATGTCCGCCTGGCGCACCAGGGTGACCGCGTCGAACAGGCCCTCGTTCACGCCGGGCGCGAGCGAACGGCCCCGCGACTGGTACGAGAACAGGTGCTTGCTCGTCTTGTTCCGGGCGAGCAGGTCGGCCCTGGGAGAGCCGTCCTGGTCCCACCAGCTGGCGTCGTCGACGGCGTGGTTGATGTTCACCGAGACCGTGCCGACCTTGGCGTAGACGCTGCGCGCGCCCGCACCGATGCAGTCCTGGATGCCCCAGGAGACGACGCCGACGATGCGGCCGCCCACGACGAGCGGGCCTCCGGAGTCGCCGTTGCACGGCGAGACCGTACCGGCGTCGGTGCCCGATGCCGGGTTGCCGCCGCAGAACATGAAGCCCGGCACGAAGTCGGACTTCGCCTCGTCCCAGCCGGGGCAGACCGAGTCGGCCTGGACCGGGATGGAAGCCGACTTCAGCTTCTCGGAGGCGGGGGAACCGGGAGCGCCGGAGGTGCGGCCCCAGCCGTACACCGTCGCCTTGGTGCCCGGGACGTAGCCGGCCTTCTCGGTCGGCGGCGCGTACTTCAGCGTGGGCAGGCCGTGGAGCGGCCGGTCCAGCGTCAGTACGGCGACGTCGCCCTTCAGGGTGCTGTCGTTGTAACTGGGGTGCGTCCAGACCCGCTTGACCGTGGCGACCTTGCCGCCGTGGAGGTCCGGGGTGCCGGCGGCGTCCCAGGACAGGCGCTGGGTGGCACCGCCGACGACGAACTCTTTGTCGTTGTTCCAGTTCATGCCGTAGGCGCAGTGCGCCGCCGTCAGGACCTTCGCGGGCGCGATGAGCGTGCCGCTGCAGAAGGTGCCTTCGGGCGTGTAGACCTGAACCATCCACTTGATGGACGAGGCCGGGACCTCGACACCACCGATGATCTTGGGGTCGGCCCCGCCGGGCCTCTTGGCCGGAGCCTCGGCGGCCGTGCCCGGCTCCTGCGCCTGGACGCCCTCGGGACGCGCGGCCTCCGCGGCGGGCGGGTTCTCCAGGGCCGCCTCGACGCGCTGCCGCAGCTTCACGTCCGACACGACCTGCGGGGCGGGGATGTCGACCTTCGGCGCCGGAACATCAGCGGCCTGGGCGGGCGTGACGGTCAGTGCCGCGCCGCCCATCGCGATCGCGACGAGGGCCGCGGGGAAGGCCGCTCGGGCCTTCCGCAGAGCAAATGTCACTCAGGATCTCCTCTTCGGTACACACGCATGGCGGGGGAGAGAAGGAACCACTGGATGATCGCGGCGGAAGGAGCCCACCGCTCAAGGGGGCGGAGCGGCCCGGCACTTCAGGGCAGGGCTCCGCCAACTCAGTGGGCGCATCCGGAAATACGTTCCCCCCCACGTGTGACGCGTCGATCGTACAATGCGAAACCGCTCCCGTCACCAGTGTGACGGGAGCGGTCGTCGGAACAGCGGGTGACGTCAGTCGTTGCCGTTGCCGGCGGACGGCGTCGTCTTCGCGATCTGCATCAGGAACTCGGCGTTCGACTTCGTCTGCTTCATCTTGTCGAGGAGCAGTTCGATCGCCTGCTGCGAGTCGAGCGCGTGCAGCACCCGGCGCAGCTTCCACACGATGGAGAGCTCCTCGGAGTTGAGCAGGATCTCCTCCTTGCGGGTGCTGGACGCGTCGACGTCCACCGCCGGGAAGATGCGCTTGTCCGAGAGCTTCCGGTCGAGCTTGAGCTCCATGTTGCCGGTGCCCTTGAACTCCTCGAAGATCACCTCGTCCATCCGCGAGCCGGTGTCGACCAGCGCGGTGGCCAGGATGGTCAGCGAGCCGCCGTCCTCGATGTTGCGGGCCGCACCGAAGAAGCGCTTCGGCGGGTAGAGGGCGGTCGAGTCGACACCACCGGAGAGGATGCGCCCGGAGGCCGGGGCCGCCAGGTTGTACGCACGCCCCAGGCGGGTGATCGAGTCGAGCAGGACGACCACGTCGTGACCCAGCTCCACGAGGCGCTTGGCGCGCTCGATGGCCAGCTCGGCGACGGTGGTGTGGTCCTCGGCGGGGCGGTCGAAGGTCGAGGAGATGACCTCGCCCTTCACCGACCGCTGCATGTCGGTGACCTCTTCCGGACGCTCGTCGACCAGGACGACCATCAGGTGGCACTCGGGGTTGTTGTGCGTGATCGCGTTGGCGATCGCCTGCATGATCATGGTCTTGCCGGTCTTCGGCGGGGCCACGATCAGACCGCGCTGGCCCTTGCCGATCGGCGACACGAGGTCGATGATCCGGGTCGTCAGGACGCCCGGGTCGGTCTCCAGGCGCATCCGGTCCTGCGGGTACAGCGGGGTCAGCTTCTGGAACTCCGGGCGGCCCCGGCCGGACTCGGCCGCCATGCCGTTCGCGGAGTCCAGGCGCACCAGCGCGTTGAACTTCTCGCGGCGCTCGCCGTCCTTGGGCTGGCGCACGGCGCCCGTGACGTGGTCGCCCTTGCGCAGGCCGTTCTTGCGGACCTGGGCGAGGGAGACGTACACGTCGTTGGGGCCCGGCAGGTAGCCAGACGTACGGATGAACGCGTAGTTGTCGAGGATGTCGAGGATGCCCGCGACGGGGATCAGGACGTCGTCGTCGGCCACCTGCGGCTCGGCGCCGAAGTCGTCGCGGCCGCGACGGCCGCGGCGGTCGCGGTAGCGGCCCCGACGGCCACGGCGGCCGCCCTCGTCGTCGAAGTCGTCCTGCGGGCCGTTGTTCTGCTGGCCCTGGCTCTGGCCCTGGCCCTGCTGGCCGCCCTGGCGCTGCTGGCGCCCGCCGCCCTGCTGGTCCTCGCCCTTGCCGCCGCGCTCACCGCGCTCGCCGCGGTCACGGCGGTCGCGCTGACGCTCGCGGCGGTCGCCGCGGCCGCGGTCCTGGCGGTCGCGGCGGCCCTCGGCGGTGTCGAGGGCGGCCTCGGCCTGCCCGTCGCCCTTCGCCTCGCCCTGCGGGGCGTCGGACCGGGTCTCGACCCGGGTCTCGGTCCTGAGGTCCGTCTTGGCCTCGGTCTTGACGTCGCCCTTGGCGGCCTCGGGGCTGCCCGCGGCCGCGGTGGCGCGGCGACGGCGGCGCTCGCCCACCGGCTGGTCGTCGCCCGCGGCGGGGCCGGGGATCTCGATCTGCTGCTGGGCCACGACCTTCTCGGCCTTGGCGGGCGCTTCGCCCTGGGCCTTGACGGCCTTGGTGACGTCGGCGGCCTTCTCGGCGGCCTCGTCGCCGGTACGCGCCTTGGAGGTGGTGCGCCGCTTCGGCTTCGTCTCGGCGGTGGCGCCCGCATCGGCGCTCTTCGGCGCGGCGGAGCCGGCCTGCGCCTCCTTGATGACCTCGATCAGCTGGCTCTTGCGCATGCGCGCGGTGCCCCTGATGCCGAGGCCGGACGCGACCTGCTGCAGCTCGGCCAGGACCATGCCCTCAAGGCCGGTGCCGGAACGGCGGCGCCGTGGGGTGGTGCCAGTGGCAGCACCTGCGGCGGGCGCATCAGTCGCGCCCATCAGATCGGTGGTGTCGCTCACGAAGGGTCCTTCCCTGGAGCGGACGTCGGCCTTCTGGCTCGGCGACCGGTTGTGCTGTCCGACGGCGGTCCGTATCGGTGAACCGTGTCGGGGCGGTGGTCCCACCGCATGCGACATGCGGCGGAAGGGAAAATCACGTGCTTGGGTCCGGCTCGAGGTCCCCCTGCTCGGCCCACTCCTGGGAAAGCGAGGGGTGTCTTGCCGGTTCCGGAGCGTGCTCGAAACTGCTCAGGCAGGCTGCTCAGGCAGTTGGGGAGGAGGCTCCCGGAAGAATGGTGGTCCCGAATCGGGACGCGAAGCAACGCGCCACATAGACGTCGGTTGCAGACTTGAGATTAACACTACCGGCTCCAACAAACATTCCCCCTCTCCCACACCGGCGGCCGTGTGTCCTACGGGGCGAGCGGCAGGACGCTCGTACCCGCGGCGTCGAGGGCGAGCCTGTTGGCCGCCCAGCCCTCTCCCGCCAGCCGTGCGACCTTGTCGGCCGCACCGTCCTCGACCAGCGCGAGCACCGTGGGGCCCGCACCGGAGATGACCGCGGGGACGCCGTCCGCGCGCAGTCGGTTGACCAGGGCCGCGCTCTGAGGCATCGCCGGGGCCCGGTACTCCTGGTGGAGCCGGTCCTCGGTGGCGGCGAGCAGCAGTTCGGGGCGCCTGGTCAGGGCCTCGACCAGCAGGGCCGCGCGGCCCGCGTTGGCCGCGGCGTCCACGTGCGGGACGGTGCGCGGCAGCAGTCCCCGCGCCGTCTCGGTGAGCACCGGCTTCCCGGGCACGAAAACCACCGGAACGATGGAATCGGCGGGATCCATCCTGATCGCGCGGGCCGCTCCCCCGTCGGTCCAGGCCAGCGTGAAGCCGCCGAGCAGACAGGCGGCGACGTTGTCGGGGTGTCCCTCGATCTCGGTCGCCAGCTCCAGCAGGGCGGCGTCGTCGAGCTTGTCGGCCCCGCCTATCGTCACGGCGCGGGCCGCGACGATGCCGGCGCAGATCGCGGCGGACGAGGAGCCGAGGCCGCGGCCGTGCGGGATGCGGTTGGCGCAGACGACCTCAAGGCCGCGCGGCTGGCCGCCCAGCAGGTCGAAGGCGGTGCGCATGGCGCGTACGAGGAGGTGGCTCTCGTCGCGGGGCAGGTTGTCCCCGCCCTCGCCCGCGATGTCGATGTGCAGCCCCGAGTCGGCCACCCGGACGACGACGTCGTCGTAGAGCCCCAGCGAGAGGCCGAGGGCGTCGAAACCCGGGCCGAGGTTGGCGCTGGTGGCGGGGGTGCGCACGCGGACGGCGGCGGCGCGGAACGCGGGACCGGCCATCGCTGATGACTCTCCTTGGTTCTGAGCTGCTGTGGTCTGAAGTCTGATGACGAAGACCCGAGGGCCGCAACAGTGTTGGGAACAGTGTCAACGGCAGCAACACCGCGGCATATGCGGCGGGGCGGGTTCAGTACAGCCTATCGAAGGAAGGTTCTCATCCGACATAGGGCGCACAGGAGGCGCACGATGCGTGTCGCGAGCCCCCTGTGCCCCTACGTGCGTTGTTGTCCTGCTTTACAGGTCCGACGGTTGACGCGGGGCACGGCAATGCCGTGACTTTCGTACGGAGGGGCGGGGCGGCGCCAGACGGTTTTCCGCTGTTTTCCGCTGCTTCCCGCCGGGCGGGCGCCCCGGGGGACGATCCCCGTCGGCGCCCGCCCGCGCGGCGCCTACGCCAGGCCGAGCCGTTCGGCGGCGGTCGCGGCGTCGACCGGGACCGTGACGGGCTGGGGCGCGCCGGCGACCGCCCAGTCCGGGTCCTTGAGGCCGTTTCCGGTCACGGTGCAGACGATGCGCTGGCCCTTGTCGACCTTGCCCTCCTCGGCGGCCTTGAGCAGGCCGGCGACGGACGCGGCGGACGCGGGCTCGACGAAGACGCCCTCCCGCGAGGCCAACAGCTTGTAGGCGCGCAGAATCTGGCGGTCCGTCACCTCGTCGATGAATCCGCCCGATTCGTCCTGCGCGGCCAGCGCCTGCTGCCAGGACGCCGGGTTGCCGATGCGGATCGCGGTGGCGATGGTGGAGGGGTCCTTGACGACCTCGCCGCGCACGATGGGCGCGGAGCCGGACGCCTGGAAGCCCCACATGCGCGGGGTGCGGGTGGCGGGCCCAGGAAGGGTGCGACGCGAAGCGTCTCCGGTAAGGGCGGTGGCGGGAGACGGGTGGGCGTACTCGCGGTACCCCTTCCAGTACGCGGTGATGTTGCCCGCGTTGCCCACCGGCAGGACGTGGATGTCGGGGGCGTCGCCGAGCGCGTCGACGATCTCGAACGAGGCGGTCTTCTGGCCCTCGATGCGGTACGGGTTGACCGAATTGACCAGCGCCACCGGGTAGTTCTCGGAGAGCGAGCGGGCCAGATCGAGGCAGTCGTCGAAGTTCCCGTCGACCTGGAGGATCTTGGAGCCGTAGACCAGCGCCTGCCCCATCTTGCCGAGCGCGATCTTGCCCTGCGGGACCAGGACGGCACAGACCATCCCGGCGCGCACCGCGTAGGCGGCGGCCGAGGCGGAGGTGTTGCCGGTGGAGGCGCAGATGACGGCCTGCGCGCCCTCCTCCTTGGCGCGCGTGATCGCCATGGTCATGCCGCGGTCCTTGAAGGACCCGGTCGGGTTGGCGCCCTCGACCTTGAGGTGCACCTCGCACCCGGTCAGCTCGGAGAGGACCTGCGCCGGTACGAGCGGCGTGCCGCCCTCGCCGAGCGTGACCACGGGCGTCGTGGCCGTGACCGGCATCCGGTCCCGGTACTCCTCGATGATTCCGCGCCACTGGTGGGTCATTGCTGGTTACTCTCCTTCGACACGCATGATGCTGGCGACACCGCGCACGGTGTCGAGCTTGCGCAGCGTCTCGACGGTGCCCGAGAGGGCCGCGTCGGACGCGCGGTGGGTGACGACGACGAGCGATGCCTCGCCGTCCTTGCCCGTCTGCCGGACGGTGTCGATCGACACGCCGTGCTCGGCGAAGACCGTCGCGACCTGGGCGAGCACGCCCGGCTTGTCGGCCACGTCGAGGCTGATGTGGTACCGCGTGGTGACCTCGCCCATGGCGCTGACGGGCAGCCGCGCGTAGGCGGACTCGCCGGGGCCCGTGGCCTGTGCGAGCTTGTTGCGGCAGACCGCGACCAGGTCGCCGAGGACCGCGGACGCGGTGGGCGAGCCGCCCGCTCCGGGGCCGTAGAACATCAGCTGTCCGGCGGCCTCGGCCTCGACGAACACCGCGTTGTACGCCTCGCGCACGGACGCCAGCGGGTGGCTCAGCGGGATCATGGCCGGATGTACGCGGGCGGTGACGGACTTGCCGTCGGCGGCGCGCTCGCAGATCGCGAGCAGCTTGACCGTGCAGCCCATGCGCTTGGCGGAGGCGATGTCGGCGGCGCTGACCTCGGTGATGCCCTCGCGGTACACGTCGCCGATGCGCACGCGGGTGTGGAAGGCGATCCCGGCGAGGATGGCGGCCTTCGCGGCGGCGTCGAAGCCCTCGACGTCGGCGGTCGGGTCGGCCTCCGCGTAGCCGAGCGCGGTGGCCTCGTCCAGCGCCTCGGAGTATCCGGCGCCGGAGGTGTCCATCTTGTCGAGGATGAAGTTGGTCGTGCCGTTGACGATGCCGAGCACGCGGTTGACCTTGTCGCCCGCGAGGGACTCGCGCAGCGGCCGTACGAGCGGAATGGCACCGGCCACGGCCGCCTCGTAGTACAGGTCCCTGCCGTGTTTCTCGGCGGCCGCGTGCAGGGCCGCGCCGTCCTCGGCGAGCAGCGCCTTGTTCGCCGAGACGACGGATGCGCCGTGCTCGAAGGCGGTGGTGATCAGCGAGCGGGCGGGCTCGATGCCGCCGATGACCTCGATGACCACGTCGATGTCACCGCGCTCGACCAGCGCGGTGGCATCGGTGGTGATCAGCGCCGGGTCGATCCCGGCGCGGACCTTGGCGGGCCGGCGGACGGCGACCCCGGCGAGCTCGACCGGGGCGCCGATGCGCGCGGCGAGGTCGTCGGCGTGCGTCGTCATGATGCGCGCCACCTCTGAGCCGACCACACCACAGCCCAGCAGCGCCACCTTCAGCGGACGCGTACGCATCATCCGACCTCGTTTCCTCACTCAAACGTCAATGCGGTCCAGTCTCACTCACCGGCCGGAGCTTTTCCGCCCGGTCCGGATCCCGAGACACCTATTTCATCATCCGACATCGAGGCGCAGGAGGTCCTCCTCCGTCTCGCGCCGGACGATCACCCGTGCCCCGTCCTCGCCGACGGCGACGACGGGCGGGCGCAGTGCGTGGTTGTAGTTGCTGGCCATCGAGCGGCAGTACGCGCCGGTCGCGGGCACCGCGATCAGGTCGCCGGGGGCGACGTCCGCAGGCAGGAAGGCGTCCTTGACGACGATGTCCCCGCTCTCGCAGTGCTTGCCGACGACCCGGCTGAGCATGGGCTCGGCGTCGGACGTCCGGGAGACGAGCGCGACGCTGTACTCGGCGTCGTACAGGGCCGTGCGGATGTTGTCGGACATGCCGCCGTCCACGGACACGTACGTGCGCAGCCCGTCCAGCGGCTTGACGGTGCCGACCTCGTACAGCGTGAAGGCGGTCGGGCCGACGATGGCGCGGCCGGGCTCGACGGAGATGCGGGGGGTCGCGAGGTTCGCGGCCTCGCACTCCTTGGCGACGATGGTGCGCAGCGCCCCGGCGATCTCGTGCGGCTCGCGGGGGTCGTCGGCCGAGGTGTACGCGATGCCGAGGCCGCCGCCGAGGTCGATCTCGGGCAGCTCGACGCCGTGCTCGTCGCGGACCTCGGCGAGCAGCTGCACGACGCGGCGCGCGGAGACCTCGAAGCCCGCCATGTCGAAGATCTGCGAGCCGATGTGGGAGTGGATCCCGATGAGTTCGAGGCCGTCGAGCTTGAGCGCGCGGCGCACGGCCTCCGCCGCGTGGCCGCCGGCGAGCGCGATGCCGAACTTCTGGTCCTCGTGCGCGGTGGCGATGAACTCGTGGGTGTGCGCCTCGACGCCGACGGTGACGCGGATCTGTACGCGCTGGCGCTTGCCGAGCGACTGCGCGACGTGCGCGACGCGCGCGATCTCCTGGAACGAGTCGAGCACGATGCGCCCGACGCCCTCGCGCACGGCCCGCTCGATCTCCTCGGTGCTCTTGTTGTTGCCGTGGAAGGCGATGCGCTCGGCGGGCATCCCGGCGGAGAGCGCGGTGGCCAGCTCGCCCCCCGAACACACGTCGAGGTTGAGCCCCTCCTCCTTGAGCCACCGCACGACGGCCCGCGAGAGGAACGCCTTTCCGGCGTAGAACACGTCGGCGTCGGGCCCGAAGGCGTCGGCCCAGGCGCGGCAGCGGGCGCGGAAGTCGGTCTCGTCGAGGAAGTAGGCGGGGGTGCCGAACTCCTCGGCGAGGCGGGTGACTTCGAGGCCCCCGACGGTGACGGTGCCGTCGTCGCCGCGGCGCACGGTCCGGGCCCAGACGCGCGGGTCGAGGGCGTTGAGGTCGGTGGGCGGCGCGGTGTAGTGGCCCTCGGGGAGGACGTCGGCGTAGCGGGGGCCTGCGGGGTGTGCGGAGCGGCTCATCGTCGTGTCTCTGCTCTCTGGCTCTCTGGCTCTTGGTTCTCGTCGCGGGTCCGGGTCGCGGTCCGGTCAGAGGTGTTCGGGTGCGCTGATGCCGAGCAGGGACAGGCCACCGGCGAGCACCGTCCCGGCGGCTTCGGCGAGGGCGAGCCGGGAGCGGTGGGCGGCCGAGGGTTTCTCGTCACCGAGGGGGAGGAGGGAGAAGGGGGCGGTGGTCGGGTGGATGAAGGCGAGGAACGCGTCCGCCACCGCTTCGAGGTGGCGGGCCAGGCGGTCGGGGGCGCGGTGCCGGGCGGCGGACTCCAGGGCCGCGGCGTGGTCGGCGAGCACGTCGAGCAGGGCGGCGGCGTCCGCCGCTCCGGCCACTGCCGCGCGGCCGGTCCACTCGCCCGGGACGCCGAGGTCGGCGGCGTTGCGCAGGAGGGCGCGGGCGCGGGCGTGGGCGTGGCGGACGCGGAAGAGGGGGTTGCTCTCGTCCTGGACGAGGAGGTGGGGGCCGGGGTGGGGCCGGTCGTGCGGAGCGGGGCGCAGCAGGGCCCAGCGGGCGGCGTCGGGACCGTAGCGCTCGAAGGGGTCGCGTTCGCCGGGGCCGAGCGGGGCGACGGGGATCCTCTCGCCGTCCGGGGCGAGGGAGGCGTCGGCGCCCTGTGCGCGCAGGAGGGCGACGACGGATTCGGCGACGGTACGGGTACGGGGGTCGCCGCCCGGTCCTCCCGGTCCCCCCGGCCGCCCAGGACCGCCCGGGGAGACGCGTACGGTCCGCCCGGCGAGGGCGGTGGTGTGCCCGTGGGCGGGGCCCTCGCGCAGCACGGTGGTGACGATGTCGTCGCGGGCGTCGGGGGCGAGGGTGAAGTTCAGGAAGCCGGGGCCCGTGATGTCGACGCGCTCGATGCCGGTGGCGCCTGCGACGCGGTCCCGCAGGATCTCGGCGACGTCGCGCGGCGGCAGCCCCGCAGGGCCGGCCAGCTTGAGGGCGACGCTGCTCGCGTAGTCCCCGCGCCCGCCGGGCCGGGGCCGCTGCACGGCGACGTGCTCGGGCACCGCGACGGATCCCCCCAGCGCGCCCTCGTCCACGGCACGACGCACGGCGCGCAGCACGGTGCGGGAGAGCTCGGCGGGGATCACGGGGCAAGCGTAGGGAGAAGGGGGGTGCCTACGCGAACCCGTTCCGACATCCGGTCACCGAAACGGACGGATCAGCGGCGTACGGGCTCCGGATCGCCCGCCGCTCAACGCCCCCGTCGCCCGCTCCGCCGGGCTCACCCCCGGGCGCTCTCGGCGTGCCCCGCGCCGTGCCGCCCGTCGAGGTCGTCGAGGTCGTCGAGGTCGCCCAGGTCGAGGGAGGGCGGCCCCTCGCACCGCCCGTCACGGCGCCCGTCCCCTCGCTCCCCCCTGTGCATGAGCTGGCGCACGAGGCGGACCAGCTCGGTGGGCTCGAAGGGCTTGGAGAGGAAGGCCTCCACACCGGCGGCGAGGCCGCTCTCCACTTCGTACTGGGTGCAGGCACTGATGATCGCGACGGGCAGATGGCTCGTCCGCGGATCGGCCTTGAGGCGGGCGGCCGTGCGGAGCCCGTCGAGGCGGGGCATGACGACGTCGAGGGTGACGACATCGGGACAAACCCGCTGCACCACTTCAAGACACTCGGCACCATCGGCCGCGGTCACGACCTCGAAGCCCTCAAGCTCAAGGTTGACCCTGATCAGCTGCCGGATGACCTTGTTGTCGTCGACGACAAGCACCCGGCCGGACACGCCTGACACAACTTGAGGGTAGGTCCGGAACCATGGCTGCGTCCGGGTTTTCCCCACTTCCGCCCCGTCCGGGCGACGGCGCGCCGCGCCCACCACCGCCGACCCCCCGGAAATACCTGTTCAGGCCACCCGCGGGGAGCTGGTAGGGTTCTACCCGTCGCCGCACAACACGGCGCACGCCCCCGTAGCTCAGGGGATAGAGCAACGGCCTCCGGAGCCGTGTGCGCAGGTTCGAATCCTGCCGGGGGCACTTCCGAGGAAGTGCCAAGAAAAGCCTCTGACTTGCAGGAATGCGAGCCAGGGGCTTTTTTCATGTCGAAGCGGAGCGGGCGGCGACGGCCAACGCGCAGGCCTGGGTCGTCATGGGTCGGCCCCTGTGCGATCAGGGGCGGGCCGAGGGCGAGCAGGTGCTTGCAGAACAGAAGTTGCCTTCCTGGCCGTGCGGGCAGTCGCGGGTGCCCCTCGGTCCTCCGCGCCCGCCCGGGACCGGCTCCGCCTCGTAGCGCCCTGGCCCGGCCGTCCCCGGCCTCGATTCCGGACACCGCGTCGGTGTACCCGGGCCCGCGCTCGAAGGAACGCGTCCCGGCCGGCTCCCGCAGCCCCGCCTCGGGCTCCGGAACTCAGGCGCGTGGTTCCGTTCTGTTGTGGAGGCGGGTCAGGTAGGTGTGGGCCGTGGGGAGGGTTTCCAGGAGGATGCGCTGCTGGCGTTTGATGCGGGTGAACTGTTCCTCCGCGGTGCGAACCGCGTCGGGGCGGTGGGCCAGGCTCGGCGGGGACGGGGAGGCCGTCGGGATGAGGGACGCCAGGGTGCAGTAGTGGGCGGCTTCCTCGGGGGTGAAGGGCTGGCCCGTGCGGTACGCGGTGAAGACGTCGGCCACCTCGGCGGTGACCGGCAGGGAGTGCTGGGCCTTCCAGAACGGGGTGTCCGTGCGCGGGGTCGCCGCGTAGTGGAGCTGGAGGAGGTCCAGCTCCCGGGCGTAACGGGACTCCACGCGGGCGTTGAAGCGGCGCGCCGGGGCCTCCCTGGCGTCCAGGGAAGGGAACGTGCGGATCAGTTCGTCCAGGGCGTGCAGCACCGCCGCGATCCGCGTGGGGCGCAGCGGGTCCAGGTGGGAGGAGGCCGTGCCCAGCGCCACGCAGTTCTTCAGCCAGGAGCGGCGCGCCCGGCCGGTGCGGTGGCGGGTGTGGTGGACCGTCACCCGGTCCGGGCGCAGGTTCCACAGGTCGCACAGGCCGCGCGCCGCCTCCTCCGGTTCCGTCCAGGCGCTGGAGTGGACGTGGCCCGTGCCGAAGCGGCCGGGCAGCGGGGTCTTCCAGGCCCAGCCGGTGGGCAGCGCCACGGCCGTCGTGTACGGGTCCAGGCCGTGCGCCCGGTCGTCGTGCGGGACCGTCGCCGTCACCGTGCTGTCGCACAGGAGTTGTTCGTCCGCCGGGACGAAGGGCTCCTTCAGGATTCCCGACAGGAGGAGGGCCCGCTGCCCCGTGCAGTCCAGGAAGAAGTCGCCCGGCAGTTCCTCGCCCGTCGAGGTGTGCAGCAGGGTGACGTTGCCCTGGTGGTCGCGCGCCGCGCCCGTCAGGTCGGCCCTGACCGCCCGTACGCCCAACTGGTGCACGGCGAACCGGCGTACGTACTCGGTGAAGAGCCGGGTGTCGATGTGCCAGGCGTACGGGAAGGCCGCCCTGCCGTCCAGCCAGCGCGGCGACTTGCGGGCGTCCATCAGCGGGGGCTCGCGGAAGCAGGCGTAGTCGACGGGCTCGGTGGTCACGCCCTGGTTCCTGCGCCACTGCCAGTGGTCGGGGAGCAGGACGCCGCCGTGCTCGGGGACCGTGTCGTACGTGCGGTAGAAGACGTCTGGGGAGCCGTTGGGGAGCGTGTACGGCTCGGCGGTGCCGATCGGGGCCCCGGTGCGCCAGTTGACGTACTTCACCGCGACGTTGAAGGAGGCGGAGCAGGCCCGCATCCAGGTCTCCTCGGCGATGCCCAGGTGCTGGAAGAACGCGTGCTGCAGCTCCGGCGGCGCGGCCTCGGCCTCCGGCTCCCCCGGGGTGCGGTCAGGGGTCTCCAGGACGGTGACGGACACCGTGTGCCCGAACTCCCGGGCGAGGCGGGCGGCCGCCGTCCAGCCGGCGACGCCGCCCCCGGCGATGACGATGCTCCCGATACGACTGTGCATGGCGCGAGCTTCCCCGAGTGGTCTGTATGGGATCTCTACGGTGCCGTAGGGATCGACGCGAGTTTGGCTATAGGCGCCTCGTCCACGCTGTGGGCACCGGGCCACGGAGCGGGCCCGTCACTCACAGGAGGCGCGATGTACAGGGACGGTGTCGACCCGGCGGAAGGAGAGCACCCGCTGCTCGTCCTGGACCGGATCGAGGAGGACTTCGCCCGCGAGCAGGAGCTCGGTCTGCGGGACATGGGCGCGACCCCCTGGGCGGAACTGCTGGTCGAGTACGTGGACGCGCTGACCGAACTGGCCGGCGACGCGTCGGAGTTCCACCTGGAGGACGGGCCCGGACCGGGCGGCGGGTGAGGGTGGTGAGGAGGGCGGCGGTAAGGACCGGGCGGCGAGTGAGGACGGTGGCGGGGAGGGCCGGCGGAAAGAGCGGCGAAAGGGGTCGGTAATCGGAGCTCCGTAGTGTTCTCGGCGGACGGACAGCAGGGCAGGGCGCCACAGGACTGCCCCGGACCTCGGCCTCAGCAGGAGGACGTCATGGTGAACCTCGTGAACAACGCGAAACGCTCCACTCGTTCGACGGTGATGGTTCTTCGGCGGAGGCTGGCCGGTGCGCTCGCCCTCCGGTTCGGGGAGGCGGCGTGAGGAGGGTCAGCGCGGCCATCAGGGGCGCACTCGCGCGAACAGCCCGTCCGAGTCGGGAAGCCCGTCGGGACCGGCACCGCCGAGCTCCGCCAGCAAGCGCTCCGCCCTCTTCTCCCAGGCCGGAGCCCCCACCTCGGTGAACAGCCGCACCGCGTCCGCGAGACGGCCTTCGGCCCCCGCGGCGTCCGAGCGCAGCGCCTGGACACAGCCCAGCACCAGGGCGGCCCTGGCCTCCAGGAAACGGTCGGGGACCTCGCGGGCGGTCATCAAGCCCTCGCGCAGCACCGCCTCCGCGTCTTCGAGCCTCCGCAGGCACCACAGTGCCTCGCCGAGCGCCCGCAGCGCGTGCGCCTCCCCGCGGCGGTCGCCGCTGCCGCGCACCAGGTCCAGCGCGCGTCGGCAGGCCTCCTCGGCCTCCTCCCCCTCCCCCAGGTGGATCAGCGCCTCGGCCAGCCGGACGGTGCTCTGCGCCTGGCCGCGCGCCGTGCCGAGCTCCTCGCTCCTGGCTATCGCCTCCTTGGAGAGCCGTACGCTCGCCTCCGGGGCGCCCCGCTCCAGCTCGATCTGCGCGAGCACGCCCAGCACGTGGGCCTCGGCGTAGCGGTCACCGACCTCGCGGAAGATCTCCAGCGACTGGTGCGTCAGCTCCCTGGCCCGCTCCAGGTCCCCGCGGTGCCGCTCGCACTGCCCGAGGTTCCTGAGCACCAGGGCCCGTCCCTGGGCCTGGCCCTGCTCCTCGAAGAGCCGCAGGGCCAGGCTGAGGCGTTCGTGGGCCCGCTCGTACTCCCAGAGGATGATCTCCAGGGTGCCGAGCGACTGGAGCATCGCGCCCTCGCCGAGCGCGTCGCCCGTCCTGCGGGCGGTCTCCAGGGCGCGCTCGCCGCAGTAGCGCCACTCCTCCAGGTAGTTGCGGCTCTGGAAGAGCGTGACGGTGGTCATGGTCAGGTCCCAGGCGTACGCGGACTCGTCGTCCTGGGCCGCCTGGGCGACCAGGCCCGTGATGGAGCCGCGCTCGCTCTCCGTCCAGTCCATGGGCTCTTCGAGCAGGCTGTCGACGAGGTGGCCGGGGAGTTCGTGGGTCGGCGCGGCGCTGCGGACGATGGTGTAGTCGCCGCCGTACATGCGGCGGTGGGCCTCGGCGGTGAGGCCGAGCCAGGCGCCGTACGCGCGGCGGGTCGCGGCCCGCAGCGCCTCCTCGGTCTCCTCCTCGCGGGCGCACTCCTGGGCGAACAGCCGCAGCAGGTCCTGGAAGCGGTAGCGGACGTGGCCCGAGGCCGCGCTGAGCGGTTCGAGCAGCTGCGCGTCGACCAGCTGCTCGATCAGGTCCTCGGCGTCGTACGTGGAGATGTCCAGCAGCGCGGCCCCGGCCCAGGCGGCGAAGTCGGGCACGTTGAGCGTGCTGAGCAGCCGGAACATCCGGGCGGTCTCGGGCGGCAGGTCGCGGTAGCTGAGCCGCAGGCCCGCGCGGACGCCCTTGCCGTCGAGGTCCAGTTCGTTGAGGCGGCGGTGCTGGTCCTCCAGGCGCGAGACGAGGGTGCGGACCGACCAGTGCGGCTTGGCCGCGAGGCGCGCCGCGGCGATGCGCAGCGCGAGCGGGAGGCGGTCGCACAGTTCGGAGAGGCGGGCGGCGGCGACCGGGTCGGCGGAGAAGCGGTCGGCGCCCGCGACGCGGGAGAGGAGTTCGGTGGCCTCGTCCTGGGCGAGCGCGCTCAGGTGCAGCGGTACGAAGGCGTAGTCGCCTGCCAGGGCGCCGCCCATGGCGTCGCGGCTGGTGACCAGGACGCAGCACTGTCCCGTGCCGGGCAGCAGGGGGCGGATCTGCTGGAAGGAGCGGGCGTTGTCCAGGACGATCAGCACGCGGCGGCCGTCGAGGACGCTGCGGAACAGCGCGGTGCGCTCGTGCTGGTCGGTGGGGATCTGTTCGCCGGGCATGCCGAGGGCGCGCAGGAAGCGGTCGAGCACGGCGCCGGGGCGGCGCGGGGCCTCCGTCTCGTCGTAGCCGCGCAGGTCGGCGTAGAGCTGGCCGTCGGGGAAGCGGCCGACGACCTGGTGCGCCCAGTGGACGGCCAGTGCGGTCTTGCCGACGCCGCCGGTGCCCGCGATGGAGCCGACGGGCAGGCCGTCGCCGTCGAGGTGGTCCAGGAGCCGGTCGAGCGTGGCCAGTTCGGTGCGGCGGCCGGTGAACGCGGCGACGTTGGGCGGCAGGTGGGCGGGGACGGGGGTCGCCGGGGCGAGGAGAACGGCGGGCTCGGGCGGCGGGTTGAGGCGGGGCGAGTCGGCGAGGACGGCCTCGTGGAGTTCCTGGAGGGCGGGGCCCGGGTCGATGCCGAGTTCCTCGGAGAGCAGGCGCTGGCCCTCGCGGTAGGTCTCCAGGGCCTCGGCGCGGCGGCCCGAGCGGTACTGGGCGAGCATGAGGTGCGCCTTGGCCTGTTCGCGCAGCGGGTGCTCGCGGATGAAGGCGCTCAGCTCGCCGATGAGGTCGCGGTGGTGGCCGAGGCCCAGGCGCAGGCCCGCGTACTCCTCGTAGACGTCCAGGCGCAGTTCGGTGAGGCGGGTCGCCTCGGCCTCGACGCGTTCGGCCGCGACGCCTTCGAGCGCGGGGCCGCGCCACATGGCGAGGGCCGCCTGGAAGGCGTCGCAGGCCTCCTCGACGCGGCCGCTGCGGGCGGCCTCGCGGCCCTGGGCGACGGACGCCTCGAACTCCAGGGCGTCGATGTGGTGTTCACCGGTGAAGAGCATGTAGCCGGGGTGGCTGGTGACGAGGACGTCCTCGACGCCGGCGGCCGTCTTGAAGGTCTTGCGCAGCGCGGAGACGCAGATGGCGATCTGGTTCCTGGCCGTGGCGGGCGGGTTGCCGTGCCAGACCGCGTCGGCGAGCGCGTCGACGGACACGACCCGGTTGGGCGCGAGCAGCAGCATCGACATGATGGTCCGCTGGCGGGCGCCCTGGAGGGAGATCGCCTGGCCGTCCGCGCTGATGTCGAGGGGCCCCAGGATGCGAAACTCCACTTGCAGCACGTTGGGTAGCCTCCTGTTTCCGGCGCGCGGCCGTCCGGCTGGTGCGGCCGGATTCGTGCCACTGTGGAACCTGAGTAACAGTCCGCGCGAAGCGCCCACAAGGACGGCTGCAGCAAGCTGCCAGCTCGCGCCCGTTCACGGGGGTTGCCCGTCGGCGGGTGTCCGTGGTGGGACGGCCGCGTGCCGGGCGGGGGCCGCGGCGGCCGCTATTCGGGGCGGGGGCCTCCCTGCGGCCGGGGTCCGGCGGGGGCGGGGATGAGTCCGAGCTCGGCGGCGCGCACCCCGGCCTGGAAGCGGGACTTGGCGCCCATCAGGTTCATGATCTCGGCGACGTGGCGGCGGTAGGTGCGGACGGAGACGGTGAGTTCGCGGGCGGCGACCTCGTCGGTGACTCCGGCGCGCAGGGCGCCGAGGATCTGGCGGGCGAGGGCGGCGCGGTCGCGGCCGCCGAAGACGATGCGCTCGTTGGCGGGCACGGCGTTGCGCCACACGCCGTCGAAGAGGATGCGCAGGGTGTGGATCACCTCGGGCACCCGGATGACGGAGGCGCGGCGGCCGACGGCGGACTCGGCGACCATGAGGCCGACCTTGCCGTCGATGATCACGCCCTGGAGCGGGGGGACGCGGGCGACGCGGATCGCCACGGGCCGCTCCTTGCCGAGCTGTTCGCGGACGAAGTCCTCGTCCAGCAGGGCCGGGTGGCTGAGGAGCCGGGTGACGACGCCGGGGCGGGCGCCGTAGATCTGTTCGCGCTCGGAGCCGGCGGTGCGGTCGCCGGGGCCGAGGTTCCTGGCGTGGATGATGTCGATGCTGACCTCGGCGCTCTTGACGAGGTCGCCCGCGGTGGTGAGCACTTCCTCGTAGCCGCCGGTGATGGTCGTGATCTGCTGGTCGCGGGAGCGGAGGTCACGGTGCTTGGTGACCGTCGTCTCGATCATTTCCCGCACTTGGAGCAGTGCGCGCTCCAGGTCGTCCTCGGCCTGGCCCGCGATGGAGCCGACCTCGGGCTTCCCCGACTCGCGGCTGGGCCGAACGCGTTCCGGCAGCCAGTTGTCGTTCACCACGTGTCCCACCCGTCCCCGTTCTTCACCGCGCGTACTCGTCCCGCTCTGTGTTCGTGCCGTCTCTCAGCGGCTGTTCCGGCCCTCAGCCCTGTTCCGGCAGGAGTCCGAGTTCCACCGCGCGCACCCCGGCCTGGAAGCGGGAGTTGGCGCCCAGTTCCCGCATGATCTCCGCCACGTGGCGGCGGTAGGTGCGCAGCGAGACCTGGAGCTCCCTGGCCGCCACGTCGTCGGTGTGGCCCACCCGCAGCTTCTCCAGGATGCTGCGGGTCAGTTCGGTGTGGAGCCGGGGGCTCAGGCCGAGGTGGTCGGTGAGCGTGCGGGAGGTGGACCAGGCGCCGGCGAACAGCAGCTCCAGAGCGCGTACGACCGCGGGGTCGTTGACCACCGCGGCGTGTCCGTCCGACTTCTCGCGGACCGATCTGACCAGGGCCACCATGCCGTCGACCACGACGGCCTCGCGCAACTCGCCCTCCACGACGCGGACTTCGAGCCGCATGTCGCGCGCGAGGTCCGCGTCCGCGATGGGCGTGTCCAGCGCGTCCGGGGTGCACAGCACGCGCACCACGACTCCGCCCGTGGGTCCGGGCTGGGCGCTGGACAGCTCGGGCTCGCGGGCCACGAGGATCTCGGCGACGGTGTCGGCCAGCTCGCCGGGCCCGGTGAGGGCGATGCCCACCGAGTGCCGCGCGCGGCCCATCAGCTCGACGACGGCGTCGCGGATGCGCGCCTTGTCGGCGCGGGCGATGGGCGAGGGCCCGTCCAGGCTCCGACGGTGCAGCGAGACCGTCGACTCGATGAGGGCGCTGGCTTCGAGCAGCGCCTGTTCCACAAGAGAGGAGTGGTCGTTGGTGACCACTCGACTCGCACCTCCTGGTGGACCGTCCACTTCTCCCCCTCGAACCGACCAGTCCGTGTCCCGTGCAGAAAATCCCGCGCGGGTTAAAAACACCGTTCTGATTCAGCCTTCCCGGCTTGGCGGGCGTCACGGGCCCCGCCCATTCGTTCAATGGGCAACCAGCCATTACCCAGCGAGGTCAGCAGATCAACCATCCAGACACTAGTTCGCCCCTGCGGACCCAGTCAACGAAGCCCCGGACGATTCAAATGGGCCATCGGGGCCGGATGGCACCGCATCACCACAGACACCCCGGGGCGACGGGTCGGTCACTGTCAGCAAACTGCCCGCACACACCGCAAACAAATGTTCAACATTCCACTTCCCGCACGGGCCGCGCCGGGCCCGCTACTCCCGGTGAGTGCGGTGTCCGCAAAAGGTCAGCGGCCCGCAGCTGCACGTTGCCGCTGTCTACAGTCGGAGCGTGACCACAAGCTGCACGCCCATCCCGCAGGACAACGACGCCCCGACCTCATGCTGCCAGCCCGCCGACGTCACGGTGTGGTGGTGGGACATCCCCACGGGTACGTACGACCCCGCAGACCTGCCCCTCCTCGACGGGGCGGAGCGGGAGCGGCTGCAGCGGCTGCGCACGCCCGAGAGCAAGGCCATCTACGTCACCTGTCGCGCCGCGGTCCGGCGCATCCTCTCCGGAGCCCTCCAAGTGGCCCCGGAAGAGCTGGAGTTCGGCCGCCTGCCCTGTCCGGGCTGCGCGAGCCCCGAGCACGGTCCGCCCACGGTGCTGCGGCCCGCGACCGACCTGCGCATCAGCATCACGCACACCACGGGTCTGGGCATGCTGGCCGTCGCGCCGGTGCCGGTGGGCGTGGACGCCGAGGGGGCCAAGAACCTCGACGTCGAGGAGCTGGCCAGGCCCACCCTGACCCCCGAGGAACGTCAGTACGTCCTGTCCCGGCCGCCGGGCGAGGAGCGCACCCGCGCCTTCCTCCGCTGCTGGACGCGGAAGGAAGCGGTGCTCAAGGCCGTCGGCATCGGCATCACCGTGGAGCTGAACACCCTGGAGACCGGACCCGCGTCCGAAGGCCCGGTCACCGTGGCCGCCGGAGTGGAGGGCGGACCCGCCGAATGGGCGGTGCGCCAGATCCCGGCCCCCGAGGGCTGGTCGGCGGCGCTCGCCCTGCCGGCCGGGACGCGGCCGAACCTCCGCGTTCGCAAATGGCCGACCGGCTGACCGGTCGTACGGCCGGAAAACCGGCTGCTCAATAGGGACGCATCTCGGCCACACCGTACGGTGCGGCGGCGCCCCGGTGAATTCTCCACAGGACCAATGCACCAGCGGCCTGCCCGAAAACCGCCAGGCCTTCGACTGAGCTCATACAGCAAAGGTTTCGGAGACAACGATGAATGCTGCACCGAAGAATTCGACGACCCCTCAGAACATAGCGGACCTGCTCTTCTCCGCCGCCCTGGACAACCCCGTTTCCGGTCTCGTCCACTGCTCGGGCGGGGCCGCTTCCCCGGCCTTTTTCCAGAGCTATCCCGAACTCCTTTCGGAGGCCCGCGCAACGCTTCGCGGGCTACGCCGGCAAGGGCTCTCGCCGCAGGACAAAGTCGTGCTCCTGCTGGAGCGACCACGGGAGTTCCTGACCGCCTTCTGGGCGTGCGTGCTCGGTGGTTTCGTGCCCTGCCCCGTCGCCCCGCTGCGCGGCGACCCGGAGCGCTGGGCCGCCCAGCTCCGCAACGTCGACGGGCTGCTCGACCGGCCCCTGGTCGTCACCAGCGCCTCGCTCGCCGCCGAGCTGCCGCAGGTCGAGGGGCTCGCCGTCGCCACGCTCGACGCACTGAACGCCGAAGCGGCCGAAGCCGTCGCCATCGCCGCGGCCACCGGTGCCGGTGCCGGTACCAGCGCCGGGGCCGGGGCCGACGGCACCGCCGACGAGCCCGCGCACGCCGCCGCCCCCGACGACACCGCGCTGCTGGTCCTGACCTCGGGTTCGACCGGCAACTCCAAGGCCGTCCGGCTCACCCACGCCAACCTGCTGGCCTCCATGGCGGGCAAGAACGGCTACCACCGGCTCACCGCCGCGGACACCACCCTCAACTGGGTCTCCTTCGACCACGTCGCCGCCCTGCTGGAGTGCCACCTCCTGCCGCTCTCCACCGGGGCCCGCCAGCTGCACGTCGAGGCGCCGGTCGTCCTGGACGAGCCCCGCGAGTTCCTGCGCCTGGTCTCCGAGCACGGCGTCACCATGACGTTCACCCCGAACTTCCTGCTCGGGCTGCTCAACGCGGCGCCGCTGGACGGCGAGGCGTACGACCTCACGAAGCTGCGCCACATCGTCAGCGGCGGCGAGGCCGTCGTCGTCGCCACCGGCACCGCGTTCCTGGAGCGCTTCGCCCCGCACGGGCTGGCCGCGGACGCGCTGTGGCCCGCCTTCGGGATGACCGAGACCTGCGCGGGGAGCATCTACTCGCTGGGCTTCCCGCACACCGACGCGGGCCAGGAGTTCGCGAACCTCGGGACCCCGGTGGAGGGGCTGCGGATCCGGGTCGTGGACGAGCAGGACAGGCCGCTCGCCGCGGGGGCGGTCGGCGAACTCCAGCTCACCGGACCCATGATCACCACCGGCTACCACAACAACGAGCGCGCCACGGCCGAGTCCTTCACCGCCGACGGCTGGTTCCGCAGCGGCGACCTGGGCCGCATCGACGACGGCCGCCTCACGCTGGTGGGCCGCAGCAAGGACTCCGTCATCGTCAACGGCGTCAACTACTTCAGCCACGAGATCGAGTCGGCGCTGGAGCAGCTGGACGGGGTGGCCCGCTCGTACGTGGCCGCCTTCCCCACCCGTCCCGCGGAGAGCGACACCGAGCAGCTGGTGATCGCCTTCCACCCCGAGGTCCCGGAGGGCGACGAGACCTCCCTCTACCGGGTGCTGACCGCCGTGCGCAGCACCGTGGTGATGCACTGGGGCTTCCGGCCCGCGCTGATCCTGCCGCTGCCCCGGGAGGCGTTCCCCAAGACCAGCCTCGGCAAGATCCAGCGCGCGCTGATGCGCCGCAGGCTGGAGTCGGCGGGGTACGAGGACACCGTCCTCGCGGTCGCGGAGCTGACCCGGCGCAGGCTCGGCGGCCACACCGCGCCCGAGGGCGAGACCGAGCGGGTGCTCGCGGAGATCTACGCCGAGCTGTTCGACGCCGACCCGGCCACGATCAGCGCGACCGCCAACTTCTTCGACCTCGGCGGCACCTCGCTGGACATGCTGCGGCTGCGCAGCAGGATCGGCCAGCGGCTCGGCGCCGCCGACCTCCAGCTGATCACCGTCCTCACCTCCCCCACCGTCCGCGCGCTGGCCCGGCGGCTGACCGGGCGGAGCGCACCGGAGGCGCGGGAGTACGACCCGGTGGTGCCGATGCAGCTCAGCGGCGACAAGACGCCGCTGTTCGTGGTCCACCCGGGCGTCGGCGAGGTGCTGGTCTTCGTCAACCTCGCCAAGTACTTCGTGGACGACCGGCCGTTCTACGCGCTGCGCGCCCGCGGCTTCAACGAGCACGAGAAGCCGTTCAGGACGTTCGAGGAGATGGTCGACTGCTACGTGGCGGGCATCCGCTCGAAGCAGCCGCACGGCCCGTACGCGCTGGCCGGCTACTCCTTCGGCGCCGTGGTGGCCTTCGAGATCGCCAAGATCCTGGAGGCCGAGGGCGAGCGGGTCGACTTCGTCGGCAGCTTCAACCTGCCGCCGCACATCAAGTACCGCATGGAGGAGCTCGACTTCGTCGAGACCGCGGTGAACCTCGCCTTCTTCCTCGCGCTCATCGACAAGAAGCAGTCGCTGGAGCTGCCCGACCAGCTGCGCGGACTGTCGGCCGAGGAGCAGCTGGCGCACCTGCTGGCGCTCGCGCCGCAGGCCAGGCTCGCCGAGCTGGACCTGACCCCGGACCGGTTCGGCGCGTGGGCGGAACTGGCGAACCGCCTCACCGACCTCGGCCGCAGCTACGAGCCGAGCGGCAGCGTCCGCGCCATGAGCGTCTTCTACTCCGTACCCCTGCGCGGCACCAAGCGGGACTGGCTCGACAATGAGCTGCGCCGCTGGGACGAGCACACGGCGGAGGAAAACCGATACATCGACATTCCCGGCGAGCACTACACCCTGATGGGTCCGCGCCACGTACCGGCGTTCCAGGCGATCCTGCGCCGGGAGCTGGACCGGGCGATGGGCGACGGAAGAACTCAATGACCCGCTCCGCGAGGAGCGGGAACATCAGCTGCAACAACAAGGGGGAAGAGCTGTGAAGGGCAAGAAGATACTGATCACCGGCGGCACGGGGCAGGTCGCCCGCCCGGTGGCGGAGGCACTGGCCGCCGACAACGAGGTCTGGTGCCTGGGCAGGTTCGGCACGCCGGGCGTCGAGCGGGAGCTCGCCGGGCGGGGCATCACCACCTGGCGCTGGGACATGGACGACCTGTCGGGCGACTCCCTCAAGGGGCTCCCGGAGGACTTCACCCACGTCGTGCACTCGGCCGTGCGGCGCGGCGAGGACGGCGACTTCAACGCCGCCATCGAGGTCAACTCGGTCGCCGCGGGCCGCCTCATGACCCACTGCCGGACCGCCGAATCGTTTCTTTACGTCTCCACGGGTGCCGTCTACAAGCGGCAGACCCTGGAGCACAAGTACACCGAGTCCGACCCGGTCGACGGGGTCGCCGACTGGCTGCCCGCCTACCCGGTGGGCAAGATCGCCACCGAGGGTGCGGTGCGCGCCTTCGCCCGGATCCACGGGCTGCCCACCACGATCGCGCGGCTCAACATCGCGTACGGCCCCGGCAGCTACGGCGGCGTCCCGATGCTGTACTTCAAGCGGATGCTGGCGGGCGAGGCCATCCCCGTGCCGACCGGCGGCCGGCAGAACTGGTCCTCGCTCCTCCACACCAGCGACCTGGTGGCCCAGGTGCCGAAGCTGTGGGACGCGGCGACGCCCGGCACGACGCTGGTCAACTGGGGCGGCGACGAGTCGGTCGGCATGACCGACTGCGTACGGCACATGGCGGAGCTGACCGGCATCACGCCGAACCTCGTGGAGAGCGAGGTGACCCGCGAGACGTACCAGTTCGACCCGACGCTGCGCCGCGAGCTGACCGGCCCCTGCGAGGTGGACTGGCGCGACGGCATCAGGCGCACGCTCCAGGCGCTGCACCCGGAGCACCTCAAGCAGGCCGCCACCGCCGGGCCCGCCGGACACTGAGGAAAGGTACGGAGGAACAGTCATGACGCAGCACACGGACAACACCGGCGGCACGCGCGACGCGGGCGGCACGGGCGACGCGAGTGCCGACAGCCTCGACGTGATCAGAGCCGCCTACCGCGCCTTCCGCGACCGCGACGTGGAGGGGCTGCTCGCGGCCCTCGACCCCGCGGTGGAGTGGGTGCACCCGCGGGGGATGGCGCGGTACGGCCTCGGCGGCACCAAGCACGGGCACGCGGGCGTCAAGGAGTTCCTGGCGCACGTGCCGACCGTGCTCGGCGGGATGCGCCTGGAGCCGCGGGAGTTCCTGCCGTCGGGCGAGCGGGTCGTGGTGTTCGGCGTCCGCCAGGTCACCTCGCTCGGCGGGCACACCGAGACGCTGGACTTCGTGCACTCCTGGACCGTGCGCGGCGGCAGGGCCGTCCGCATGGAGGACATCTTCGACACGGTCGTGTTCGCCGAGCTGATCGAGACCGGCAGGCCATGAGCTACGCCTACCTCGGACCCGCGGGCACCTTCACCCAGGCCGCGCTGCGCACCCTGTCGCCGCCGTCGGCCGCCGTGCCGAGCCGGCCCTTCCCCACCGTGCCCCAGACGCTGGACGCCGTGCGCAGCGGGGCGTGCCAGGCCGCGGTGGTGCCGGTGGAGAACTCCGTCAAGGGGGTGGTGCCCGCGACGCTCGACCAGCTCGTCTCGACGGGGCTGCACATCACCGCCGAGGCCGAGGTGCCGGTCACGTTCGCGCTGATGGCGCCGGAGGGCGTGGAGCTGGACGACGTCGAGCGGGTGCTGAGCCATCCGCACGCGCTCGCACAGTGCGCGCCCTGGCTCGCCGAGCGGCTGCCGGGGGCCGTGACCGCCGCCACCGGGTCGACCGCAGGGGCGGCCCTGGAGGTGGCGGGGCTCTCGGGGAACCGGGGGGCCGGGGGTTCGGGGGGCGTCGCTGGGCGTACGGCGGCGATCGCCGCGCCGCTCGCCGCCGAGCTGTACGGGCTGCGGATCCTGGCGAGCGGCATCGGCCAGCGGGCGGAGGCCGTGACGCGCTTCGTCTCGGTGCGCCCGGCCTGGCTGCCGCCCGAGCGCACCGGGCACGACCGCACCTCGCTGGTGCTGACGCCGGGGGCGGACGGGCCCGGGGCGCTGGTCGGCGTGCTGTCGGTGTTCTCCGCGCACGGGGTGAGCCTGACGTGGATCCAGTCCTGGCCGACCGGTGACCGGCTGGGCAGCTACCGCTTCTTCATCGACGTGGCCGGTCACATCGAGGACCCGCACGTGTGGGCCGCGATGAGCGAGCTCTCGGGCACGGGGGCGTCGGTGCGGTTCCTCGGGAGCTATCCGCGGGTCGGGCCGCGCGGGGGCCCTGTCGGTCCGGACGCGGGCCTCGCGGGGGCGGGGGCGGAGGCAGGGCGCGTGCTCGTGGGGGCGGGGATGCGCTGAGCGGGCAGGAGGGGGGTGGTCCCGCGCTCCTTCCGGGGGCGCGGGGAACCGCGCGGGAGCGGGGCACGCGCCGCACGTGCCCACGAACCCCGGGCGGGCTCGCCCCCGCCGCAGGCGGAAACGGCGCCCCCGGGCAGCGTCACTCCGTGTGGTGTTCGGGACCGTAGCGGTCGTCGGGGCGGTTGAGGCCGATCGGGCCGTCGGGGCCGTACAACCCGGGCTGTGTGTGCCAGGGCTGCCACGGCTGCCAGGTGTCCCGCGCTCCTGGCACCCCGTCGGCGCCGTCCCCGCACCCCGCCTGCCGCCGCCTCCCGTGCGACGGGGCGTCGACCTCGACGGGGCCGCCCCGCCGCACGCGCCCGCGCGCGCCCGCGCCGGGCGACGCGTCCGCCCTGCCCGGCGCCATGATGTCCGGCCGGTTCACCGCGAGTTCCGCGGCGACCGAGCGGACCGCGGTCAGTACGGTCGCCACGGCCGGGTTCGCCAGCGCGCCCCTGCGGGCCACGATGGAGACCCGGCGGATCAGCGGAGCACCGGCCAGGGCGATCCTGACGACCGGGTAGCCGGGTCTGTCGGGCACCAGGTCGGGCACCAGCGCGACGCCCCAGCCGAGCGAGACGAGGCCGAAGACGGCCTGGACGTCGCCGATGTCGGCCACCCTGTCGGGGGTGAACCCGGCCGCGGCGCAGGCGTGCAGCGCGAGCCTGCCGAGGCCGGACTCGGGCGCGAGGATCCAGGAACGGTCGGAGAACTCGCAGAGCGCGGGCGGGCGGGTGAGCGCGGCGGCCGGGTCGTCGGGCGGTACGGCGAGCCGGATGCGGTCGATGATGACCGGCTCCTCGTAGAGCTCGGGCACGGGCTCTTCGGGGACCTGGTCGAAGCGGGCCGACATCACCACGTCGAGCCTGCCGAGCCTGACCGACTGCCTGCCCTCGGCCGCCGACACCCCGTGGAAGGTGATGCGCAGGTCGGGGTAGGCCGCGCGGACGCGCGTCAGGGCGGGTACGAAGAGCGCGGGCCCCTCGTGGAACGGCAGGCCGACCCGTAGCTCACCGGTGACCCTGCCGGTCGTGGCGAGCAGCGCGGACTCGGCGGCCTCCAGGCCGGCGAGTATCCGCTCGGTGTGCTCCACCAGCAGTTTTCCGGCGGCGGTGAGCCCCGCGTGGCGGCTGCCGCGGTCCAGCAGGTCGACGCCGGTCTCCGCCTCCAGGGCGGAGAGCTGCTGGGAGACGGCCGAGCGCGTGTAGTTGAGGGCCTGCGCCGCTGCCGCGATCGAGCCGTGCGCCTCCAGTTCCCGGAGCAGCACCAACTTGCGTACGTCGAGCACCGTCAGCCTCCCTAACGCATGGTGTCTGCAACCGTCACGCCAACATACGGGACACGGAGGGCCGTCTCGGACTTCAATGGAGCGACCGCTTCAGTGATTGAGGGGAATTCACCCGTGCCCACCTTGCTCCACCTCGATTCCAGCGCCCGCAACAACTCCATCTCCCGGCAGCTCTCCGCGGAATTCGCCGGAGCCTGGTTCGCCGGGAACCCGGATGGGTCGTACATTCACCGTGATCTCGCGGCGAACCCGGTCCCCCACATCGACGGCGCCCAGGTCGAAATCATGACGCGTCTCGAAAGCGAGGGAGTTCGTGATCTGGTGACGGCCCGGGATGCGGCGCTGACTCCCGAGGAAAAGGCCAGCTGGGACATCAGCTGGCCGCTGATCGAGGAGGTTCTCGCGGCAGATGTGATCGTTATTGGGCTGCCCATGTACAACTTCTCCGTACCTTCCGCGTTCAAGGCCTGGTTCGACCGGGTGGCGATCCCGCCACTGGTCGTCGACTTCGAGTCGGGCAGGGGCGAGTTGTCCGGAAAGCGCGTGGTGGTGGTGAGCGCGCGCGGCGGCGCCTACGGCCCCGACGCGCCCCGGCGGGCCTCGGACTTCCAGGAACCGTATCTGAAGGCGGCCTTCGAAATGGTCGGTCTCGCCGACGATCTCACTTTCCTGCACGCCGAGCTGACGAAGTCGGCGCACGTGGAGCGGCTTTCGCAGTTCCGCGAGCTGGCCGCGGTGTCGTTGAAGCAGGCCTTCGAGGGGGCGCGCGAGGCCGCGCAGCGGGAGCAGGAAGCGGTGCGGTAGGGGGAGGTTCAGGACCTGAGGTAGGTCAGGACCGCGAGGACCCTGCGGTGGGTGCCGCTCTCGGGCGGCAGGTCCAGTTTGCCCAGGATGTTGCCGATGTGCTTGCCCACCGCCGCCTCGGACACCACGAGCCGCGCCGCGACGGCCGCGTTGGACCTGCCCTCCGCGACGAGGGCCAGGACCTCGCGTTCGCGCGCCGTCAGCCGCTCCAGCGGATCGCGCCTGCGGCGCAGCAGTTGGCGTACGACCTCCGGGTCGACGACCGTGCCGCCGCCCGCGACCTCCCGCAGCGCCGCCTCGAACTCCTCGACCTGGCCGACGCGGTCCTTGAGGAGGTAGCCGACGCCCGATCCGTCGCCCGAGTCGAGGAGTTCGCCCGCGTAGCTGCGCTGGACGTACTGGGAGAGGACGAGGACGGGGAGTCCCGGGGTGCGCTCCCTGAGGCGCACCGCCGCGTGCAGGCCCTCGTCCTGGAAGCCGGGCGGCATGCGGACGTCGGTGACGACGACGTCGGGGGCGTGTTCGGCGACGGCCGCGAGCAGGGCGTCCGCGTCGCCGACCGCGGCGACGACCTCGTGGCCGAAGCGGGCGAGGAGCCCGATCAGGCCCTCGCGCAGCAGGACGCCGTCCTCGGCGAGCACTACGCGCAGCGGTTCGGGGACGGGGACAGCGCTGTGCACGGAATCTCCACACGAAGCAGGGTCGGGCCGCCCGGCGGGCTGGTGAGGGAGAGTCTGCCATCGAGTACGGAGATCCGGTCCGCGAGCCCCGTGAGGCCGCTGCCGCCCGCCGGGTCGGCGCCGCCCGCGCCGTCGTCGCGCACGTCGAGCACGAGGCGGCCGTCCGCGTGCCCGCCGGTGATCTCGGCGCGTTCGGCGCCGCTGTGCCTGGCGATGTTCGCCAGCGCCTCGCTGACCACGAAGTACGCGGCGGTCTCGACGGGTTCGGGCAGGCGCCCGGTCAGGTCGAGCGTGACGTCCACCGGGACGGGCGAGCGGTCGGCCGCGTCGGCGACGGCGGCGGGCAGGCCGTAGTCGACGAGGACCCTGGGGTGGATGCCCCTGATCAGTTCGCGCAGTTCCGCCAGGACGCGGCCCGCCTCGTCGTGGGCGGTGGCCAGCCGGTCCGCGAGGGGGCCGGGGGGCGCGTCGAGGCGGGCCAGACCGAGCGTCATCGTCAGCGCGACCAGGCGCTGTTGGGCGCCGTCGTGCAGGTCGCGCTCGATGCGGCGGCGTTCGGCCTCGAAGGCGTCGACGAGGCGGACCCGGGAGCGGGTCAGTTCCGTGACGCGGCGGGCCAGTTCGGCGTCGGCCGGGACGAGGAGGTACCGGGTGAGGCGGGCGCGGCCCGCCGCGACGAAGGTCAGCGCGCAGGCGCCCGCGGCGAGGAGGGCGAGTCCCGCGGCGGCAGCGGCGGCGGCCTCGGGCCAGGTGTCGGCGACCCAGGGGGACTTGAGGATCCGTATCCCCCGGTCCTCGCCGACGGCGGCCAGCAGGACGGGGGTGGCGACCAGGGCGAGCGGGACGAGGAGCGCGAGGGTCGCGGCGATGAGGTCCAGGGGCCACAGGACGGTCGCGAAGGCGACGGCGAAGCCGAGTTCCCGCCAGGTGGCGGGCTCGCGCGCCCGGGTGCGCGCCCAGGCGACGAGGCCGGGGGCGGGGGGCGTGCGGTGCGGGGTCGGGGCGGGGCGGTCGTCGACGAGGCGCAGTCTGCGCCGCTCGACCGCCGCGAGCGGGATGCCGCTGAACGCGAGGAGGGCGAGGAGCGGGAGGCCGACGAGGAGCACGGCGAGGGCGGTGCCGAGGAGGGCGGTGGTCAGGAGGGTGAGGAGGGTGAGGGCGCCCAGGGGGGTGGAGGTGAGGAGGTAGGCGGCGGCGCGGTGGGGGCGCGGACGGGAGCGGGGGCGGGGCATGGGGGAACGGTACGGAGGGCGGGCGCGCGGGGGCCATCCGTCTGTCCGGAGGGCGGGGGTATGCCTGGCCCTACCTTTCGCGGGGGCGGGGTGCTTTGTACGGGGTGGGGTCCCGTTGGACGGGGGGCGCCGCCTCAGCTCAGGCCGTGGCCCAGGCCCGTGCCCGCCGGGACCGGGATCCAGCCCCGCTCCTCCACCCCCGCGAACGCCCCCGCGGCGAGCGGGTCGTGTTCGACCAGGAGCGGGCCCACCAGGTCAGGCGCCACCCCGGCCCCCGGCAGCGCGGCGGCGAGGTGCACCGCCGCGAGCGTCGCCACGCCCAGCTCCGGCATGGTGCCCACCTTGACCGCCACCCCCGCCGCCTCCGCGACCGCCGCGGCCTGCCGGGCCCTGTGCAGCCCCCCGAGCTTCAGGATCTTGATGTTGAGGACGTCCGCCGCGCCCCGCCGTACGACCTCCAGCGCGTCGTGCAGGGACTGCACCGACTCGTCCGCGACGACCCGCAGCCCCCCGCGCCCCCGGATCGCGGAGAGGCCCGGCAGGTCCCAGCGCGGAAGGGGCTGTTCGATCAGGTCGAGCCCCTCGTCCGCGAGCCGCGCGCACACGTGCTCGGCGACCCCCGGCGCGTACCCCTCGTTCGCGTCGAGCGACAGCTCGACCGCCGCGGGGACCGCCTTGCGCACCGCCCTGACCAGTTCCACGTCCCGCGCCGGGTCCGCGCCGCCCTTGACCTTGATGTGCCCGAAGCCCCGCTCCGCGTACCGCGCGGCCTCCTCGGCCATTTCGGGCAGCGTGCCGAGGCCCACCACCCAGGCCGTGGGCACCCGGGTCCGCACGGGCCCGCCGATGAGGTGGCTGACGCTCCAGCCGGCCGAGCGCGCCACGAGGTCGTGCAGCGCGAGGTCGAGCGCGGCCTTCGCGAGGTGCTGTCCTCTGATCGCCGTGTCCATCGCGGCGTGCGCCCCCGCGATGTCGCGGGCGTCGCGGCCGATGAGCACGGGGCCCGCGTGCCCGGTGACGGCGGCCTCGACCCCGGCGAGCGTCTCTCCGGTGTAGGCGGTCATCGGGGACGCCTCGCCGAAGCCGGACGCCCCGTCCTCCGTGCGCAACTCCACGACGAGGCTGATGAGTTCGGGGCTGACGCCGCTGGAGATGACGAAGGGGCGGCGGTAGCGGGCCCGCACCACCCGGGTGTGGATCGACTGGATCTTCATGCTGCGCCTGCCTTCCGTTGTCGCACGCGTCCGTGACCGCACGCGTTCGGTGACCGCACGCCTTCCGTGGCCGCACACGCCGTTCGTGACCGCACACGCCTTCGGGGCCACACACGCCCTCCGTGGCCCCACACGCCTTTCGGACCCGGCCGCAATGCCCCCGGCCGCGTCAGACCTTCATGCGGTAGACGATCGGCGGGCGTCCCGTCCTGCCTTCCTGCCTGTCGCTCGTCGCCACCGCGACCCCCGCGCGCTCCAGCCGCTTGAGGATGCGCCGCGCGGTGCGCTGCTGCACCCGCAGGTGCTCCGCGACGCGGAGCGCGGTCAGGCCCTCTTCCGGCCGCTCGCCCGCCAGTTCGCGCAGCCGGTCCAGGGTCCGCGGGTCGATCCCCGCGCGGCGCGCCAGCACCTCGGTGCTCTCGGTGCCGACGTCCGGGCCCGCGCCCGCCGTCCGCGCCAGGACCATGTCGACGTCGTCGCCCAGCGAGACGACCCCGGCCACCTCCCCCACCGCCCGCGCCCTGTTGACCGCGCGCCTGGCCAGCGCCTCCGCCTCGGCGGCCGTGCGCCCGAGGCCGAACCCGACGTGGACCGTGCGGTGCCGGGCGGCGGGCCCCTCCAACAGGGGCAGCACGGTGAACCGCTCGGTGACCCGCTCCAGCATGCCGCGCGTGGTCACCACCAGCCGCCGCCCGTCGGAGAGCCGGGCGAGGCTGCCGCCCAGCTCGGCGAGGTCCGCGGCGAGCGCGTCGTCGGGGCCCGGCAGGTCGACGATGCCGAGCGCCACCTGCGCGTCGCCGCTGCGCTGCCCGGCCGCCGTGAGGACCAGCGCCCTGAGCGTGGCCAGGATGGAGTGCCGGGACGGGGCGAGGCGCACGGCGTGGGTCTGCTGCTCCAGCACGTGGAAGGCGGAGCCGAGGCAGGTGACGGCGACCCTGGACTGCTTGCCGTCGCGCGCCCCGAGGTGGAAGTCGACCAGGTCCTGCGAGGTCAGTCCCGGCCGGTAGGGCAGGACGTGGACGTGTTCGGTGGGGAGCTTGGCCTCCGTCAGGGTCTCCATGACCTCGTCGCGGCGCAGCGTGTCGATGGAGATGCGGGAGATGTCGTGGCCCAGGCGCAGCAGTTCGACCAGGGCGCGCAGCAGGGTCGCCCCGTTGTACGGGACGTACATCGCGGGCCGGTCGAGCGCGCCCTTCCCGGTGGCGATGGTGTGCGGGACGACGCCGGTGAACAGCACGGCGTCGCTCACCCGGCGGGAGCGCTCCAGGACGTCGGCGGTCTCGTCCTCGTGCCGGTAGGGGAAGGGCAGCAGCCGGGCCGGGCCCGCGCCGCCGCCGACCGCGATCACCTTGTCGACCAGGTCTTCGGGGCCTATCACGCCGACCCTGAGAGGCATCGGCCGCTCTCCGTTCTCGTGTGCCGGGCACTCGGTCTCCCGGGGCGGGCCGACGCGGGAAGGGCTCGTACCGCCCGCTCCGCCGCATTGACGCCCATGGCCCCGCGGCCTACTTTCGGCCCAGGCCGCAACCGTCCGTCGCCGAGAGGATAGTGCCCCGATGCCCGAACGGGAAATGCCGCTGCCGACAGTTCTCGAACCGCGCGGACGCACCTTGGGCGAGGAGGAACGGGCCGCCGTCCTGAGGGTGTTGGAGTCTGGCGTGCTGTGCAGCGCCTTCGGCGGGGAGGCCCGTGCGCTGGAGCGCGAGCTGGCCGCGCTGTACGGCGGGGGCGAGGCCGTGGCGTGCAGTTCGGGCACGGCCGCCGTGCACCTCGCGGTCGCCGCCGCCGGGGTGGGTCCGGGCGACGAGGTGATCACGACGCCGATCTCGGACTTCGGCACGGTCGCCCCGGTCGTCGCGCAGGGCGCGCACCCGGTCTTCGCGGACGTGCGCGCGAAGGACGGCAACCTGGACGCCGACGCGGTGGCCGCCGCGGTCACCGGGCGCACCAGGGCGGTGATCGTGGTCCATCTGTTCGGCGCGGACGCCGGGGCGCGGCGCCTGAGGGAGGTGTGCGACGCGCACGGCCTCGTACTGATCGAGGACTGCGCGCAGGCGTGGCTCGGCGAGGACGCCGAGGGGCGGCTGCTGGGCACGGTCGGCGACATCGCCTGTCTGAGCCTTCAGCAGTACAAGCACATCACGGCGGGCGACGGCGGTCTGACGCTGACCCGGGATCCCGGACTGGCGCGCCGCATGCGGCTGTTCATGGACAAGGGGTGGGACAGGACCGAGGGGCGGGTGCACCGCGAGCCGGGGCTCAACTACCGGATGCCGGAGCTGGTCGCGGCCGTCGCGCGGGCCCAGCTCGGCAAGGTCGCGGAGGTCGTACGGGTGCGCAGGGCGCGCGCCCGGCAGTTGCTCGCCGCGCTGGACGGGATCGCGGGCGCGGAGCCGGCGGGGAGTCCGGTGGGGCACGCGTGGTGGACGTTCCCGCTGCTGGTGGCGGAGCACGCGCGCTGGACGGGGCCGCTGCGGGCCGCCGGGATCGGGGCGGTCGGCGGCTACCTGGAGCGCCCGCTGTACGCCAACCCGGCGCTCGGGGGCATCGCGCGCGGCGGCCCGTGCCCCCGTGCGGAGCGGTTGATCGCGCACACCCTGCTTGTGCTGCCGTGGAACGAGGCATACACCAAGGACGACGTCGATCACATCGCCGCGACACTCCGGGAGGCTTCCGCCCGATGACCAGCACCGCGCCCGACGCGCCCGCCGCGCACCCTTCCTCGTACGAATGGCTGCACCCCGCCCCCGAGGAGCACGTCGCCTGGGACGTCGACGTGCTGTACGGACCCTGGCCGCGCCATCCGCACGACTCGACGCTCCGGCAGGTCCGTTCGCGCCTCGACCGCTCGCCGGTCGCCGGGGGCCTCGCGCTGTCCACGCGCGGCGCGCTCTTCGACGACGCGGCGGGCAACGCCGAGACGCTGCGGGACCTCGCGGACTGCCCGGAGCTGCTGCCGGTCGGCACGGTCGACGTGCGCGACGCGCTGACCGCCGAGGACCGCCTCGACGAACTGGCCGGTGCCGGGGTGCGGTTCCTGCGCCTGTTCACCGTCGAGCAGACCGCGCAGCCCGGCTTCCCCGGCTACCGGCACGTCGTCGCGCAGGCGGTCGCGCGGGGCTTCGTCCTGCTCCAGGACGGCGATCCGCGGCTGTACGGCCCGGTGCTCGCGGGGCGCGGCGCGAAGGTGGTCTTCCTCGACCTGCACGCGTACTACCTGGCGGACTTCCTGCTGCTGGCGCGCGAGGAACCGGGCTTCATGGTCACCACGCGGATGCTGTCGGGCCCCGACTCGATCGAGCGGGTGGTGGACTCGGTGGGCGCGCGGCACCTGGTCTTCGGCTCGCGCACGCCGTTCATGGACATCTCGCCGCAGACGCTGCGGCTGCGGTACGCGGCGATCGACGACGCGGCCAGGACCGCGATCGCGGGCGGGAACGTAGAGGAGCTGCTGGGCTGATGCCGATCATCGACGTGCACGCGCACGTGGGCCGCTGGCAGTTCCACCTCTCCACGGGGGGCGCCGAGGTCAACGTCGCGCAGATGGACAAGTACGGCATCGACCTCCAGCTGGTGTCGGCGTCCGAGGGCGTGGTGTTCGACGCGGTCGCGGGCAACGAGGCGCTGCGCGCGGACCTGGAGCGCCATCCGAGGCTGTACGGGTACGCGGTGGTGAACCCGAACCGCATCGAGGAGAGCGCGGACGACCTCAAGCGGTGCCTGGCGACGGGCAGGTTCGTGGGCGCGAAGATCCACACCGCGTACCCCGGACGGCTGCCCGGCACGCGCCAGATGGCCGAGGCGTTCGACCTGGTCGCGGAGGCCGGGGTGCCGCTGCTGCTGCACACCTGGGGGCGCGAGGTGGAGCGGCTGCCGGGAATGCTGGAGGCGCGCCCGGGACTGCGGGTGATCATGGGGCACGCGGGCGGCGAGGCGTGGCAGGAGGCGGCGCACGCGGCGGCCGCCTGCGACCGCCTCTACCTGGAGCACTGCCGCACGCTGACGAACGCGGGCCGGATCGCGTACGCGCGCGGGGCGGGCGTGGACATCGGGCAGATCCTCTTCGGCACGGACGCCAGCCTGATCGACCCGTGCGTCTCGCTCGGGGTGATCAGGGACGCCAGGTTCGCCCCCGACGAGCTGGAGCGGGTGCTGTGGCGCAACGCCGCCGAACTGTTCGGCCTCGGGGAGGCGATCACGCCGGTAGCGTGACGGGATGGCCGAACAGTCGAACGCCGATTCGCACGCCGGGGCGCCCGGCACCTGGCAGCCCGGCGCGCCCGGCGTCCTGGAGCTGCCCTCCGGGCGGCTGGTGCGCGGCCGGGGGCTGCGCAAGCCCCTCCCGGCCGGGCCGCTGCCCGCGCTGACCGTCCAACTCCTCGGCGGGCGCGTGCCGCTTGACGGTGCTGACTGGGAGGTGCGGTGGCTGCGCTGGCCGGACTTCCGGCTGCCCGGCGACCGGGACGAGGCGCGCGAGGTGCTGCGCGAGGTGTGGGAGCGGTCGGCCGTCGAGCGGGTCGAAGTGGGCTGCGGCGGCGGGCGCGGGCGCACGGGGACGGCGCTGGCCTGTCTCGCGGTGCTGGACGGGGTACCGCCGGCCGAGGCGGTGGCGTACGTACGGGCCCGCTACGACCGGCACGCGGTGGAGACGCCCTGGCAGAAGAGGTACGTGCGGCGCTTCACGGCCTGAGGGCCCGCGCCCGACGGGCGGGGCGCACCCGCCAACGGGCCCCGTGGCGACCGGATTTCAGGGTCCGCCCCGAGGCCGCCTCAGGGTGGACCCCGAGATCCGCGTGCCCCATACACCGTCATAGAAGCGAATGCGGCTCCACGGTTGCATTTTCTCGCACAGTGAGCCGGAAGTTGCCTGATTTTCTTCGGCGTCCCGTCCGATATGTCGCTGCAACTCATGTGACTCGTGATGTCTCTGGGACTTCAGTGGCAGCAGAATGCCAACGATGCCGTGGGCCCACGACGGGCCCCGAGGAGCGACATAGCGTACGGCGCATGAGTTTCGGCCATGTGCTTCTGCAGCCCTCAGGTCACCCCCTCGCCCCGTCCGCCGGGGCTTCCTCGCTCTCCACCACTCCGAACACCGAGCTGGTCAGGCTCTGTTACAAGCTCCTGGCCGAAGGCGAGACGGAACAGCTCCTCGCGATGCTCGCGCCCGCCGCCGAATGGATCCAGCCGGAAGGGCTCTCTCCGTACGGCCTCGGCGGCACCCGGATCGGCCCCGCGGGCGCCCGGCTCTTCCTCGACCGCGTGCCGCGGGTGTTCGACGAGTTCCGCGCGGTGCCCGAGCAGTTCGTCGAGACCCCGGACAACGGTGTGCTGGTGCTCGGCACCCGCCACGTCCGCGCGCCGGGCGGGCAGGCCCGCACCGTGCCCTTCACCCACCTGTGGAAGATCTCCGACGGGCAGATCGGCCGCTTCGAGGAGCGCTTCGACACCGAGCCCGTACGGGGTGCGCTGCGCGCCGTCACCTCGTCGTCCGCCCTGCGCCGCGGCCGGCGCGCCAAGGCGCCGGACCCGGACCGGTTCATCCAGCTGGGGCTGGGCTTCTGGCCCGCCAAGGTGCTGCTGAGCGCGCTGGAGCTCGGGGTGTACGAGGCCCTGTCCGGCGCCCCCGCCGACGCGGCGACCCTCGCGGCCAGGCTCGGACTGCACGAGCGCGGCGCCCGCGACTTCTTCGACAGCCAGGTCGCGCTCGGGATCCTGGAGCGCGAGGACGGGGTGTACCGCAACACCCCCGACGCCGAGATGTTCCTCGACCCGGCGAAGGACAGCTACATCGGCGGCCTCCTGGAGATGGCGGGCGAGAAGTGGTACGCCTCCTGGGGCCGCCTCACCACCGCGCTGCGCACCGGGGAGCCGCAGAACAACCTCGGCGGGGACGGGGGCGATCCGTTCGCCGCGCTGTACGCCGACCCTGAGCTGACCCGGCGCTTCCAGAAGGCGATGACCGGCGGTTCGATGGCGGCGGCGGGGGCGCTGGCGCGGACGTTCCCCTGGGAGCGGCACCTGGTGGTCGCGGACGTCGGCTGCTCGGAGGGGATCCTGCTGAGCACCGTCCTGCGCGAGAACCCGCACCTCACCGGGGTCGGCTTCGACCTGCCGCAGGTCGGCCCGACCTTCGCGGAGCACAGCGCGCACCACGGGCTGGCCGACCGGGCCTCCTTCGTGCCGGGCAACTTCCACACCGACCCGCTGCCGCGCGCCGACGTCATCGTCTTCGGCCGGATCCTGCACGACTGGGACCTGGAGACCAAGCGGATGCTGCTCGCCAAGGCGCATGCGGCGCTGCCGCCGGGGGGTGCGGTGGTGGTGTACGAGTCGATGATCGACGACGAGCGCAGGACGAACGCGTTCGGGCTGCTGACGAGTCTGCACATGCTGCTGGAGAGCCCGGGGGGCTTCGACTACAGCGGGGCGGACTGCGTGGAGTGGATGCGGGAGGCGGGGTTCCAGGGATGCGCGGCGCGGCCCCTGGAGGGGCCGGTGTCGGTGGTGATCGGCTACAAGTAGACCGGCTGCGAGCAGGGGGTGGCGAGCCCGCTCGGGGTTCGTGGGCACGGTGTGCGCGTGCCCCGCTCCCGCGCGGTTCCCCGCGCCCCCGAAAGGGGCGCGGGGCCGTGCCGGTGCGCGGCTCCGCCGCGCGGGCGGGGTCTCCCACCCCGCACCCGCAGGTCCGCACGCGCCGCGCACACCGCTACCCCGGGCCGTACGGGTCGTGTGCCGACGCCTCCGGGATCAGGCCCTCCTCCGCCGCCGCCCGCAGCATCCGCCCCACGTACCCCTCGATCGGCGCCACGAACGTCTCCCGCGCGAACCGGTCGAGGCGGTCCGACGCGCGGACGAACTCCGCGTACTCCCCCGCCCGCCACGCGTCGAGCACCGCCGTCGTCAGCCCCACCCGCGCCGCCGCGATCCCCACCAGTGCCGTGTCCGCGCCCCACATCAGGGACGGGCCGAACATCCGGTCCTCCCCCGTGACCACCAGCTTCCCCGTGCCGGTCGCCGCCCTGATCGCGTCCTGGCAGTCCACCGCCCGGTCCAGCGTCGCGAGCTTCACCCCGGCGCACCCGGGCAGCGCGAGCAGCGCCGCGATCAGCTCGGGCGAATAGCGGCAGCCCCCCGCCTCCGCGTGCAGGAAGAACCCGAGCACCGGCAGCCCCGAAGCGGCCGCGACGCGCTCGTGGAGGCGTACGGTCTCCGGCTCGGAGAGCCCCGGCAGCGGATAGACCATCACCGCGTCCGCCCCGCCCTCCGCCGCCGCGACGCCCATCGCGACCGTCGCGTCGGCCGCCTCGGCAGCCGACCAATCCCCGCGCTGCGTCAGGGACTTCGGGACGCCCGCGCCCGCCACCACCGCCCCGTCGACCGCCGCCCGCCAGATCTCCAGGACCAGCCGCCGGTCCTCCGGCGAGAGGTGCAGGCCCCTGCCCGTGTGCGCCCAGACGGCGACCCCGCCGATCGGCTCGGCCGCGATGCGCGCCGCGTACCCCCGCAACGCGTCGAAGTCCACGGCCCCCTGCTCCGACATCGGGGTCAGCACCGCGGGGAGCACCGTCCCGCGCAGCCTCCGCACCAGCTCGGCGGTCGCGGCCATGTGGGCACCCCATCCCGTCTGTCCCGGACGTCGCGGACACGCTAGCCTTTGCGGCCCGGACCGTAAAGGACGACAGAGGGCGCCAGAGGGCGGCAATTCGCTTCGCCATCAGGGGGGTTGAGGCCATGCGGCTTGGGCTGTACGTCAATCTCTACGCCGCGGACGGCGAGCGCCCGCGCCTCGCCGACGCCGTGGAGCAGGTGCGGCTCGCGGAGCGGGCCGGGTTCGCCTGGGCGGTCGTCGGCGAGCGCCGGCTGCACCGCCCCGGCTACCACGAGGCGTTGACCTCCCTCGCGTACCTCGCCGCGCACACCGAGCGCATCGGCCTCGCGACGGCCGGGCTCATCGCCCCCGTCCACCAGCCGGTCCACCTCGCGGAGACGCTGGCGCACCTCGACGTGCTGTCCGGCGGGCGGCTGACCGCGGGGTTCGTCCTGGGCTACCGGCCCGAGGAGTTCGCGCTGTACGGCACGCACGCCAAGGAGCGGGTGCCGCGCTTCGAGGAGTGCCTGGAGCTGGTGACCAGGCTGTGGACCGAGGACGAGGTGACGTACGAAGGCCGCTGGACGAGCGTGGAGTCCGCGTTCCTCAGCCCGCGCCCCGTACAGGCCCCGCGCCCCCGGATCTGGAACGGCGGCCGGGTCTCCGCGACGCTGCGCCGCACCGCGCTGCTCTGCGACGGCTGGACGACCTCGTTCAACGAGACGGACCGGGAGCTGTCGGAGAAGATCGCGGAGTACCGCGCGCTCCCCGGCGGCCCGCGCTCGCTGGGCCGCGAGGTGATCGTGTGCCGCGAGGGGTACGCGGCGGACACCTCGCAGGCGGCCCGCGCCGCGCTCCAGGCCCCGCTGCGGAGCCTGTACGACGCGTACGGCGACTGGAAGCGCACCTCGCCCGACGCCGCGCGCTACGCCCAGGAGTGGGACGACATCGCGGCCCGCGGCGTCATCGGCTCGCACGCCCGGTGCGCCGAACGGCTCGCGCACTACGCGGAGTCGGGCGCGGACGGCGTCGTCCTTCGGGTGCAGCCGCCGGGCATGGGGCAGGCGGACGCGCTGCGCGCCATCGAGGCGTTCGGGGCGCTCGCCGGATGACCCCTACCCCTTGAGGCCCGACGTCGCGATCGAGTCCGTCAGGTACCGCTGGAGCAGCCCGAAGACCAGCAGGCACGGCAGTACGGTGATGGTCGCCCCGGCCATCACCTGGTTGACCGGCACGTTCTCGCCCTCCAGGGTCGCCAGCCCCACCGTCAGCGTGCGCATCTCCTCGGACTGGCCGATGACCAGCGGCCACAGGAAGTCGTTCCAGTGCCAGAGGAACACGAACACGCCGAGCGTGGCGAGGACCGGGCGGATCAGCGGCAGCACGACCGTCGTGTAGATCCGCCACTCCGACGCCCCGTCGATCTTCGCGGCCTCGAACAGCTCGTCGGGCAGCCCCACGATGAACTGCCGCATCAGGAAAACCGCTTGGGAGTTGGCGAGGGTCGGCACGATCAGGCCCCAGTAGGTGTCCACGCCGCCCAGCTCGGAGACCAGGACGTAGTACGGGATCAGCGTGGCCTGGAAGGGGACCATCAGCGTCGCCAGGAACGCCCAGAACATCACCTCGCGCCCGGGGAAGCGCTTCTTGGCGAAGGCGTACCCGGCCATGGAGGCGAAGAGCAGGATCAGCACGACCGAAACGAGCGAGTAGACCAGGGAGTTGACCACCCAGCGGCCGATGTCGGCGCTGTCGAGGACGTCGGAGAAGTTCCGCCAGGTGGCGCGGGTCAGGTCGAAGGCGCCCGGCAGGGTCTGCCCGCCGGGCGGCGCGAAGGCGACCAGCACCATGGCGACGAAGGGCGCGGCCGTGACGAACGCGACCAGGAGGAGCAGCACGGGCAGTCGCAGGCGCCCCATCAGTCCTCGTCCCCGCCCAGCAGCCGCCGCTGGACCAGTGAGAAGACCAGGACCACCAGGAAGAGGACGATGCCCGCGGCGCTCGCGTAGCCGAAGTCGAAGAACTTGAACCCGGAGTCGTAGACGAAGTAGACGAGCGAGTAGCTGGCGCGGACCGGGCCGCCCGCCGTCATCACGTACACCGCGTCGAAGACCTGGAAGGCCTGGATGGCCTCGATGACCAGGACGAAGAAGAGGACGGGCCGCAGCAGCGGCAGGGTGATCCAGCGGAAGCGCTGCCAGGGGCCGACGCCGTCGAGGGTGGCGGCCTCGCTGGTCTCGCGCGGGATCGACTGGAGTCCGGCGAGCAGGATCAGCATGGAGTAGCCGAAGCCGCGCCAGGCGGAGGCGGCGGCGACGGACGGCAGGACCAGGTCCTCGTCGCCGAGGAAGTCGACGGGGCCCAGGGACAGGGCGCCGAGCGCGGTGTTGAGCAGGCCGTCCTCGACCTCGTAGATCCACTTCCAGATGACGGCCGCGAGGACGACGCTGGTGACGTACGGGAGGAAGAACAGGCCCCGGAAGAAGCCGCGCAGCCAGAGCGCGCGGTGCAGCAGCAGGGCGGTTGCCATGGAGAGGCCGACGGTCATGGGGACGAAGACGGCGGTGTACGCGGCGGTGACGCCGAGGCTCTCCCAGAAGAGGTCGTCGTCCAGGAGGCGGGTGTAGTTCTCGGCGCCGATGAAGGTCCACTCGCCGTTGATGCGGTAGTCGGTGAGGGAGAGGAGGGCGGCGCCGAGGGTGGGGCCGAAGCGGAAGACCAGGAAGAGCAGGAGCATCGGGGCGACGAAGAGCAGCCCGGTCCTGGCCTCCCTGCGCCGCGCCGCCCGGCCGCCCGCGTTCCCCTCCCGCGCCGCCCGCCCGCCCGCGGGCCGGGTGCGCCGCGCCCCGCCCCGTGCGGTCTCGGTCAACGCTGCCGCGCCAGCAGGTCGTCGCCCGCCTTCGCCGCCGCCTTCAGGGCGTCCTCCGGGCTCTTCTTGCCGGTGAGCGCGGCCTGGATCTCGGGGGCGATCAGCGACATCAACTGCCGTGCCGCTGGGGCTGGTTCGCCGGGCCTGGTATACGCGAGGGCCGCTTCGAACTGCTTGGCGTACGGGCTGGAGTTCGGCACCGTGACGTCCGTGCGCGGCGAGAAGAAGCCGCCCGCCCTGCCGAGGGACTCGATCTGCCGGGGACCGGTCATGAAGGCGATGAACTTCTCCGCTCCCTCAGGGTTATCGGTCCTGGCGTTGATGCCCAGGCCGCCGGGGATGCCGAAGGAGACCTGCGCCCCGGGGCCGGTGAGCGGGGCGCCGACGACGACGTTCTCCTTGCCCCAGGCGGTGGCGGCGAGGGCGGCGTCGGCGGGGGTCGCGGTGTGGCTCACGGCGGCCTGCTGCCTGCCCATGGGGTGGTCGGTGAAGAGGTTGGCGTTGGTGAGCGCCGAGCGGGGCACCGAGCCCGCCTTGTAGAGGTCGACGAGGAAGGTGAGGGCCGCGACCCCGGCGGGGCCCGCGAACGCGGTCTTCTTTCCGTCGTCGGTGAAGACGCTGCCGCCTGCCTGCCACAGCAGCGGGTACCAGCTCATGTTGAGCGAGGCCTCGTTGGACGCGGAGTAGTCCAGGACCGCGACGCCCCGTGCCTTCAACTTGGGCGCGGCCGCCTTGAGTTCGTCCCAGGTGGCGGGCGGCTCGTCGATGCCCGCGGCGGTCAGGAGCTTCTTGTTGTAGAGGGTGCTGGTGACGGTGTGGTAGATCGGCGCCGAGTAGACCTTGCCGTCCCTGGTCATCGCTTCGAGCGCGGCGGGGCGGTACTTGGCCCTGACGTCCTCGATGGCGCCGTCGACGGGGCGCAGCGCGCCGTTCGCCTGGAACTGCGGGATCTGGTCGGGGCCAAGCAGCACGACGTCGGGTCCCTTGCCGCTGCCGAAGGCGGTCGCGAGCTTCTGGTCGCGGTTCTCCCAGGGGAGCAGTTCGACGTCGAGGTCGACGCCCGACTCGGCCTTCTCGAACGCCTTCTCCACGCCGTCCCAGTAGGCGGAGTTGGCCTTGGGGTCCATGATCACCGGATACATCCAGACGGTGACCTTCTTCCCTCCCGATCCGCCGTCGCCGCCGCATCCGGCGGTGACGAGGGCGGTGGCGGCCAGGAGTGCGAGGGGGACGGTGGCGCGCTTGACACCTGACTTCATGGGGGCCTCCGCAGGGCCTCGGAAAGGGAGTCGGCACCCGGCCGCCGTTTCGGCCTGGCCCGAAAGTAGCCCCGCTGTTTTTGCCTGTCAATGCCCGGGGAATCGACTCGCGCCGACCCTGACGTCTCGTCACATCGCCGGTTTCCAGGGCCCTTTGACGCTTCTCCGCACGGCCGGTCGAGACCGGGGGGCGATGCTCGCGGCACACCGGGGGTGGGGGCGCGTGGCGCGTCTTCGTATGATTCCCCATGGCCTGAATGTGCCTCCATACGGTACCGTACGGCCATGGTACGCAGAACGTTGACCTCGCAGGACTGGGCGGACGCGGCCCTCGCCGCGATCTCGGAGCGCGGCATCGCGGGAGTGGCCGTCGAACCCCTCGCCGCCCGGCTCGGCGCGACCAAGGGCAGCTTCTACTGGCACTTCCCCAACCGCGACGCGCTGGTCGAGGCCGCGCTGAAGCGCTGGGAGGAGATCTGCACGGAGGAGATCATCGCCTTCGTGGAGGCCGAGCCCGACCCGGAGCTGCGGCTGCACAGGCTGCTGGACCGGGCGACGGCCTCGGCCGCCGAGGACCGGCTGGAAATAGCGCTGCTCGCGTCGGCGAAGCACCCGGTGGTCGCGGCGGTGCTGCACCGGGTCACGGAGCGCCGGATCGCCTACACCTCACAGCTCTTCGAGGACCTGGGGTTCTCGCCCAGCGAGGCGCAGGAGCGCGGCCTGTTCGCGTACTGCGCGCACCTCGGGCACGACCAGTTGACCCACGCGGTGCCGCAGGCGCTGCCGACGGGCCGGGCCCGCACGGAGTACATGAGGGCGGTGCTGAACACCCTGCTGCGGCCGGTGCGGGAGACGGGGCAGAGCTGAGGCCCCCTCCCGAGCCCGCCGGGCCCCTCCCGCGCGCCGGGCCCGCCTCAGCGGCTGAAGTCCATCAGGCTCAGCAGCAGGTGCGCCGACTCCGGGTGGCGGATGTCCGAGTGGCCGCCCGCCGGGGTCCACCAGCGCCCCCGGAACCGCCACCCCGCGTCCACCTCCACCAGGACGTGGCCCAGCTCCTTGCCCTCGTACGGCGCCTCCGTCCCGTGCAGCACCGTCCGCGCGGGCTCCACCACCGCGCCGCGCACGCCCACCGTGCCGATGCCGCCCGTGCGCTCCGCCAGCCAGTGCCACACGCCCGTGGCCCGGTCGGCGTGCGACGTCGTGAGCGTCACCGGCCCGCTGACCGGCGCCGCGGTGAGCAGCGTGCGGAACACCCCCTCGGGGGCGAACGAACCGGGCAGGGCCGCCATCTGGAACACCAGCAGGTTGTCCACGGTGTACGGGTAGCGCGGATCGGCCCGCACGGGTCCCGCGGTCCCCGCGCGCGAGCTCTCCTGGATCGCCTGGCACAGCACCCGGCCGCCGAAGGAGTGCCCCACGCAGGTGAGGTACTGCCCGCCCGAGCTGCGCGCCGTCGCGCCCCTGGGGAGGATCCGCCCGTCCGTGGGGTGGTTGAGGTAGCCCAGCAGCGCGGCCAGGACGTGCGCGGCGTTGCCCTCGGTGCTCAGCGCGTGCGCCCGGTCGCGGATCCTGCGGTAGCCGCGGCGCAGCGGGCTGCTGGCGGAGGGCCAGCGCAGCACGAGGTAGAGCCTGCTGCGCGGCTCGGCCGGCAGCGCCGGGTACGCCCGCGGCCGCGCGGCGAGGAGTCGCTCGGCGTGGACGATGAGCGCCCCGGCGTTCTTCGTGGCCCGGCCGCGCCGGGTGTTCCAGCCGTGCGCGAAGAGCACGATGTCGGTGACGTGCGGCGCGACGGGCACCGTACGGCCGAGCACGGCGGGGACGCGGTCCACCGGGACCGGTTCGCCCGTGCGCGGGTCCAGCAGCCGTCCGCGCGCGTCCAGGTCGATGGGGACGACGTCCGGCGCGGGGCCCGGCGGCGGCGCGGAGCCCTTGTTCCCGCGCCCCCTGCGACCGCTCCCCGGCCTCAGGCGGCCGGGCACAGGTCCTCCCGGCACAGGTGGGTCTCCAGGTTGCGGTGCACGCAGTACAACAGGCCCAGCGGGTTGTGCTGCTCGTCCATGAACTCCCGTGCCAGCAGCCGCACCACGGTCCCCACGTCCTTGGCGGCGCGGCCGTCGCGGCCCAGGAACTCCTCCAGGAACCGGCGGCCGTACTCCCCCAGGAAGCGGATCGGGATCTCCGTCTCGGGCGCCGCCAGCGCGCTGAACCAGCCCTTGGCGCGCAGCGATTCGACGAAGCCGCGGTCCAGTTCGCGGTGGGCGAGGCCGCCCCGGCAGGAGTTGAGCACCGCCAGCATCGGCTGCCCCGCGTCGGCGGCCCACTGCTCGGCCTGGACGCGGCCCAGCGTCCCGCGCCCGGTGCCGCCGCGCGGACTGCGCCCCAGGTGCAGCAGGGGCCCGGCCTCGGCGTCGTACTCGCAGTGGCAGCCCAGGTAGAGCAGGTGCACGCCGGGCGCGCCCTGCCGCAGCAGCCGCCTGACCGCGTCCGGCGTCTCGTACTCGTCGACGTCGGAGGGGACCTCGCGGGCGGCGGTGAGCACCGGTTCGACGCAGGACGTGCGTCGGCCCGTGCGCCGGTCGAGGGGCATGTCGTCGTCCAGCAGCCGGTCCACGATCGCCGCGACGGACGGCCTGGCGCCACGCCCGACGCGCAGTTCCACCGGCAGGTTGTCGTGCTGCGAGGTGCGGACCTCGATCTGGTGGCGGTAGCCCAGGAACCACTCCTTGTCGGGCACCCCGTCCGGGTCGACGCCCGGCGGCGGCACGCACAGCAGCGGCCACGGCGCGTAGAACCGGTCGGGCCTGATCGTGATCAGACAGCAGCCGGACTCGTCGGCCGACGTGGTGAGCATGTGCAGGAAGAAGTCGCGCAGGGCCGTCATGTCCTTGGACTCCAGCGCTCCGCGCTCGCTGCTGAACAGGGTGTTGAAGGCGTCGCGGCCGTACGCGGCCATCGCGGGCAGCAGTTCCTTGGAGGGGTCCCAGGCGGCGCCGCGGAAGTCGGTCTCGTTGAAGAAGGGCTGCCAGGACTGCCGCCCGTCCGGGCCGGGCCGGTAGTGGTCGTGGATCGCGTTCTCCCACTCGCGGCGCAACTCGTGCATGTCCCGCATGAGTTCGCGGGCGCGGGGCGCCTGTGCGTGCAGGGAGTTGCCGTGGCGCAGGCCGATGCCCTGGAGGCTGAAGTCGAGCGCGTCGCGCTCGGGGCGGAACTGGATCCACAGGCTGATGTCGCGCTCGGGACCCTTGGACGAGAAGTACTTCCTGGTGAGGTCGCCCGCGCTGTTGTCCGCGTCGGCGGTGCCCCTCAGCGGGGTGCGCCTGCCGGGGAGCTTGTCCGGCGGGGTCATGGCTCCGCGACCTCCGCCACCGCCGGCTCGACGCGGCAGACCTCCACCTGGCAGCGCACGTCCTGCAGGACGGTGTCGTTGGCGGCCGTGATCAGCACGAACCGCAGGTGCTGCGGGCCGGTCAGCTGGGATTCGAGCTCGATGTCGGCGGTGAGGGGCCACTGCGAGCCCACCGGCTGGAGCATCTGCACGGGCGGGTCGATCTTGGCGTAGGGCGCCATGGTGAGGAGCTTGAGCTGTCCGTCCTTCTCGCTCCCGGTCTCCAGCGCTTCCACCAGGTCCTGGTCCAGTTGGACGTCCAGACGTATTCGGTAGGGCTGTTCCAGCACGACCGGCACGTCGCCGAGCACACTGGCCTCGATGTAGCAGCGGGATTCACAGACCGGGTCGACCTGGTGGTTCGGCATGTCTTCTCCTTCTCCTCCGTCGGACTCCTCGTCCTCCTCGGGTACGGTCACTTCGCTCCTGCGGGGCCGTTCCGTCCGCCCCGACTGTTCCGCGGCGGCGCAGCGCGCGCCGTAGCGGTCACCGATTTCCTCGAACAGCCGCCGCGCGGCCGCCAGTTCCGCGGCGCGCAGGTCCACCTCGTACGGGTGCCGCAGACAGCGGGCGTACTCGAAGCGGGTCCAGGCCAGGGCGCGCCGGTCGATCCACACGTGCGGCGCGCCGGGGCGGGCCGTCTCGCCTTCGCCCTCCTGGGACGGCTCCAGGACGTCCAGCGCCTCGCGCAGTTCCCTGCGTGCCTTGTCGAGGCGGCCGAGCGCCATCTGGCTGCGCGCGTTCTCCAGCCGCACCCAGGCGAGGCCCGCCTGGTCGCCGGTCTGCTCGAAGCCCTCGGCCGCCCGGGTGAGCAGGCCGAGCGCGACGGACGGGTCGTCGTCGGCCTTGGTGCAGCAGGAGGCGAGCACCAGCTGGGCCCAGGACCTGCCGCGCACGCCGCGGTGCAGCTGGTGGAGTTCGAGGCTGCGGTCGAGGATCCGTCTGGCCTCGTCGAAGGCGCCGACGTCCGCGTAGAGCGCGCCGAGGCCGTGCAGCACCCACGCCATGCGGACCTGCGCCTCGGGGTTGCCGAGGTGGTCGAGCGGGGCGAGCTGGTCGCGGGCGCGGCGCAGGTAGCGCATGGCGGGCGCGAAGTCGCCCATGTAGTGCAGCGTGACGCCGATGTGGCGCAGCGCCCACGCCTCGTCGAAGCCGTTGTTGTCCTCGGCGTATCTCTCCCGGACGGCGCGCAGTTGCTCGTACGAGGCCGTGAGCTGGCCGTCCCTGCGGGCGCCGATGCCGACCGCCATGTCGATGGCGCAGCGCACCGAGCGCAGCAGGCCGTTCTCGCCGAGGGGGATCCTGCGGCCCGTGCTCTCCTTGTCGACGACGTCCTCCAGCATGGAGAGGCTGTTGAGGTCGCCGGTGGTGACGAAGAAGGTGCACAGCGCCTTGATGACGTCGAGCGTGATGCCCGGGTCGACGCGCTCGGCGATCTGGAGGGCGCGGATGACGGCGCCCTTCTCCTCGGCGAGCCAGCCGAGCGCGGAGTCGGAGTCGGCGAAGGGCGGCAGCGGTTCGAGGTGCCCGTCGACCGCGGGCCTGGCGGCCAGGGTGAGGCGGCAGTAGGCGGCGCGCAGGATCAGCGGCGCGACCTTGCTGCCGGGCTCGTCGGCGTCCGGCGGGTGGGAGAGGCGGTACGCGGCGAACTGCCGTACGGCGGAGGAGATGCGGAAGCGGTCGCGGCCCTGGAGCTCCAGGAAGTAGCGGTCGGCGAGGTCCCGGAGCAGTGCGGCGACCTGCTCGACGCGCTCCGGGCCGTACGCCCCGGCCTTGCGGTGGAACAGCTCGGCCGCCGTGTGCACGCCGACCGTGGAGGTCTCGGGCAGCGAGAGCACTTCCAGCAGGCCGCGGTGCTCGGGCTCCAGCAGGTCCTCGCAGGCCCAGTCGAGCACGGCCCACAGGAGCAGGTCGGCGTCGGCGGGGTGGTTGCCGAGCGGGAGGCGCTTGCGCTCGCTGAGGCGTCTGCGCAACTCCTTGACCAGGTCGGGGACGGCGAGGCCGGTGTGGTGGGCGTAGAGCGCGCCGGTCAGCTGGATGGCGAGCGGGCTGCGGAAGCACTGCTCGACGACGGAGACGACCATGTCCCGCGAGGGGCGTCCGCCGCGGGCGCCCGCGGCCTCCCGGAACGCCTCGACGCAGCCGGTCAGGTCCGGGCCCTCGACGGGGATGTTGACGACCTTCCCCGCCGCCAGGCCCAGGGTCTCCGGGCAGGGGGCGAGGCTGGTGGCGATGACCAGTCCGTCGCTGCCCGCGGGCAGGAGCGGCTGGACCTGGTCCCAGTCGGCGACGTCGTCCAGCAGCAGGACGGTCTTCACCCGCTCGGTGACCTTGGCGTACTCCTCGCTGAGGTGGTCGGCGTCCATCTCCAGCGGGAGCAGGGCGCGGGCGCCCAGCATGGACAGCAGCTCGCGGAACTCGTTGGCGGCGCCGCTGGGCGTGCGGCCCGGCCGCAACTCCATGAGCACCGCGCCGAGTTGCCTGCGCAGCTGGAGGGCGGCGCGGTTGGCGCGGGTGAACTTGCCGATGCCCGGCGGGCCGTGGAGCACGACGACCGCCGTGCCGTGTCCCACGAGGCGGCTCGCCTCGTGGAGGACGTCCCGCAGGACGGAGTCGTCGTCCAGTTCCGGTGGTTCGGGCTGTTGTCCCGTCGTCCCTCGATGCGGAAGTAGCGCCATACCGGCCCCCCGTTGGCTGCACCTTGTTGGCTGCACCTTGTCCGAACGGTATACCCCCGGGGAGGGGCGCGACCCTCACGTTTCCTTCATAAACAGGTCCTGAAGAGGTGACGGTTCACCTCGCTTTCACCACAATGCGCGGGGGGCACGGGGGTAGCGGGCGGTGGCCGCGCGGGGGTAGGCGGGGCGGACCGCGCCGGGGCCCGTGCCGCTCACGCCGACGCCCGCTTCTTCGGTGCCGCCTTCTTGGGCTTCGCCTTCTCCGTGACCGCCGTGGACTTCTTCGGCGCCGCCGCCCCCGGCTCCGCCTTCGCCTTGGCCTTCGTGCCCGTCGCCTTCGGCACCGCCGGAGCCGCCTTCCGCGCGCGCCCCGCCCCGGAGGCCGGCGCCGGGGCCTTCTTCCGCGCCGCCCTCTTGATCGGCGTCACCTCCGCGACCCCGGCCCCGGGCCCCTCGCCCGACACCTCGCCCGGTCCCTCGCCGCGCGACGCCCTCGCCGCCCGCACGCTGCTCTCCAGCGCCGCCATCAGGTCCAGCACCCGGCCGCCGCCCCCGGCCCCGGCCGTCCGCTCCGAAGGCGCCGCTCCCGACTCCTTCGCCGCCACCATCGCCTCCACCGCCTCGCGGTACTCGTCCTTCAGCGACCCCAGGTCCACCTCCCCCAGCGTCGCCATCAGCGCGTCCGCCAGGTCGAGTTCGGCCTCCCTGACCGTCACCCGCGTCTCGGGCGCCACGCCCTGCGGCTCGCGGATCTCGTCCGGCCACAGCAGCCCGTGCATGGCGATCACGTCGCCCACCACCCGCAGCATCCCCAGCCGTTCCCGCCCCCGCAGCGCGTACTTCGCCACCGCGACCTGTTCGCTGCGCTTGAGCGCCTCGCGCAGCAGGGTGTACGGCTTCGCCGCGGGGACGCCGTTCGCCGCGAGGTAGTACGCGGCGTCGAGCTGCAACGGGTCGATCGAGCCCGCCGGGGCGAACGCCACGATCTCGATCGTCTTCGCCGTCGGCAGCGGCAGCCCCGCCAGGTCCTCGTCCGTGACCGGGACGACCTCGCCGCCCTCGGTCTCGTACCCCTTGCCGATCTCCGCCGCCGTGATCTCCTGCCCGTCCAGCTCGCAGACCTTGCGGTAGCGCACGCGCCCGCCGTCCGTGAGGTGGATCTGGCGGAACGAGACGGACCGGCTCTCCGTGGCGTTGACCAGCTTGATCGGGATGGAGACGAGCCCGAAGGAGATCGCTCCGTTCCATATGGATCGCACGATTTTTCCCCTTCGATGACTTATGGGCATTTCATCAGCATTCGTGGGAGTCTCATCGTATGTCGCCCATCACCGAAGTGGAGGGGCGGCGGCTGCCCCTCTCGCGCCTGGAGAAGGTGCTCTACCCCGCCACCGGCACCACCAAGGGCGAGGTCCTGCACTACTGCGCGACCACCGCGGGCTGCCTGCTCGCCCACCTCTCCGGCCGCCCCGTCTCCTTCCTCCGCTTCCCCGACGGCGTGGCGGGGCAGCGCTTCTTCACCAAGAACCCGCCGCCCGGCACCCCGTCCTGGGTGCGCACCGCCGAGGTGCCCAGGGCCGAGGGGCAGCGCGCCAGGCAGGTGCTGCTCCAGGACGTGGCGTCCCTGATGTGGGCGGCGAACCTCGTCGTGGAGTTCCACGCCCCGCAGTGGCGGGCCGATGCCCCCGGCATCGCCGACCGGCTGGTGTTCGACCTGGATCCGGGCGCGCCCGCGACCGCCGTGGAGTGCTGCGCGGTCGCGCTGTGGCTGCGCGAGCGGCTGTCCGCCGACGGGCTGCACGCGTACGGCAAGACCTCGGGCTCGAAGGGGCTGCACGTCCTCGTACCGCTGGAGCCGACGCCGTCCGACGCGGTCCGCGCGTACGCGAAGGAGCTGGCGCGGGAGGCGGAGGCCGTGCTCCCCGGCCTGGTCACGCACCGGATGACGCGCGCGCTGCGGCCCGGCCTGGTCTTCGTGGACCACAGCCAGAACTCCGCGTCGAAGACCACCGCCGCGCCCTACACCGTCAGGGCCCGCCAGGAGCCGACCGTCTCCACGCCCGTGACCTGGGACGAGGTCGCGGCGGCGCGGACCCCTGGCGACCTCGTCTTCCGCATCGAGGACATCGCGCCCCGGCTGCGCCGCCACGGCGACCTGCTGGGCCCGCTGATCAACCTGAACCGCGCCCGCCCGCTGCCGCGCACACCGTAGGCCGCACACCGCAGGACCCACGACACAGACCCCACGCCGCGCCCGCGTCACGCCCCCCGCACGCGCGTTACGTCGGCACCCGCCGCACGCCCCCACCTCGGGCAACGCCAGCGCCCGCCCGCTGCCGCGCACGCCGCAGAGCCCACACCGCGCCCGCGTCACGCCCCCCGCACGCGCGTTACGTCGGCACCCGCGTCACGCCAGCACCCACCGCACGCCCCCCACCTCGGACAACGCCCGCGCCCGCGCAACGCCAGCGCCCGCGTCACGCCCGCGCCCACGTCCTCCGGTCCCGCGCCACCGCGTGCAGCGCCTCCACGTCCGCGGGCTTCAGCACGCCACCCAGCCGCCCCAGCGCGGGCACCTCGTCGTCCCGCAGGATCCGTACGCCCGGGGGCGGCGGCTGCTCCACCGCCAGCCGCGCCGCGCCCACCACCGCCAGCACGGGCCGCACCGCCGCCGCGAGCGCCAGCGACGCCCGCTCGGCCGCCCGCCTGGCCCAGCGCAGCTGCGGGGCGGAGCGGCCGCGCCCGACCGTGACGTCCGGGTCCCCGATCCGCACCCGCTGCCTCGGCGCGGGCAGCGTGCGCACCGCGAGCACCCCCGCGGGGCCGATCGCCAGGTGGTGGATGCGGTCGTCGCCGGGCAGCGGTACGGAGTGCAGCACCCGCCAGCCCGCCGCCTCCAGCCGGTCCAGCTCGCCGCCGACCCGCTCCTGCGCGGCCAGCTCCGCGCGGCGCGGGTCCGCGCCGGGGAACCCGAAGGGGCGGGAGCGCGGCGGGTTCCGGTCGAGCGCGGCGTGCAGCGCCTCGCCCGGCCGGTTGGGCGCGAGGTCGTCGTCCGGGTGGAGCGCGAGCCCGGCCAGCTCGGCGGGGCCGGGCACCGGCGGCGGGCCGACGCTGACGGGCCCGGCGAGGTAGGGCCCGAGCGCGGCGAGCACCTCGTCGGCGCGCGTCTCGACGAGCAGGCTGACCCGCCCGGTGTCCCGGTCGTACCAGGCGACCAGGGAACCGTCCGGCAGGCCGACGTACAGCCGCTCCCGCCCGTGTCCGAAGGACGGTGAAACGCGCAGAGCGCCCATCCCCATCACCCCCACGCCCATGGGAACAGCACCGGGCCCGCCGGGGCAATATCCGCGTTACCGTGAACCCCGCCGCCCCGCCCGGGGCCGGCCGGGGACACGGGGGAAGGGGCCCATCATGATCATTTTCGGCACCAAGGGGTATCTGTACCAGCTCGCGATACTGACGCTGGTGTGCGGCTGGTGCGGGAATCCGGCCGCGCACACGCTGCGCAAGCGGGTCACCAAGTTCACCCTCTTCTTCGTCCCGCTCTTCCCCTTCTCGACGAAGTTCGCGACGCAGTGCACCTTCTGCGGCGGCGAGCAGCAGGTGCCCAAGGAGCAGGCCGAGCAGCTGCTCGCGCAGGCCGCGGCGCACGGCGGCGGCCAGGGCGCGGCCCCCGGCCAGGGCGGCGGCAACCCGTTCGCCCAGCCGCAGGCCCCGCAGCAGGGCGGCAACCCGTTCCGGCAGTAGGGACGGGCGCTGACTAACGGGCACCGGCTGACGGGCTCGGACCGGCGGGCGCCGATCCGGCGGGTCGACAAAAAGGACTTCCGTACGAATAAGGTGTATGGATCGGTCGTGGGTCCGCCCCCGGCCGATCTCCTTCCGCGGCCCCGTCGACAATGGCCACCGCGGGACCCGCGGCACCGCCGCACCGCCTTCTCCGTCGTCGCCCGCCAGCCCGCAAGCCCGTCGCCCCGTGAGGTACCACCTTGAGCAGCCGTTTCCGCGCCCCTGTCGGGGCCCTGCTGCTGACGGCCTGTGCCGCGCCGCTGCTCGCCGCGGTGCTGTCCGGCTGCGGCGGCACCTCGGCGGGCGGCCTCAAGAGCGCGGGCGAGACCCCGGAGGCGATCGGCCCCTCCCGGCTCTGGCCCGACCTGCCCCGGGCGACCACGGACCCGTACGAGCTGGGCGACGGCAACCGCGAGACGGTCCCCGGCGTCTCCGTGCCGGGCGACGACGTGCACGAGGTGTCGGCGGTCTCGGTGGTCCAGGCGGAGGTGAAGGCCCACCCCGAGGAGTACACCGGCGCGGACGGGCTCTTCGAGTCGACCGCGCGGCAGATCAGGGAGTGCGGCGACAAGCCCGACGCCTGCCCGGTCCTCCAGACGTACTACCGGGACCTGACCGGCAACGGCAGGGACGAGATGATCGTCGGCATCAAGATGCCGCAGAGCCAGCTCGCGGTGCGCGTCTACACCGCGGAGGCCGGCCGGATGATCCGCATCATGTCCACGTCCGACGCCGTGATCAACGTCGAGCTGGCGGGCCGCGACCTGCTGATCCGGGCCACCTCGGGCATCCCCGGCTACGAGTACCGCACGGCCTGGTCGTACGACGACCGGCAGCGCGCGATGTTCCCGACCCACGACGAGTTCCTGCGGATCGGCCCCGACAAGGCCCCGCCGCCCAAGCCGCTCACCTCGCCCACCCCCCTGCCGCCCACCTCGTCGCCCGCGCCCGCGCCGCCCGCGTCCGCGCCGTCGCCCGGACCCACGTCCGGCGTCCTGGACCCCGAGCCCGCGCCGCCCGCCGCGCCCCCGGTCCCCGAACTCTCCGCCGAGGCCCCCACGGCCGACTGGTCCGACGACGCGAGCGAGTCATGAGCCGCACCACCCCCTCCCGCAGCGCCTCCTCCCGCACCGCCGCCTCCCGCGAGGCCCCCTCCCCCGCCGCGTCCCCGCACGACGCGTCCCCGGGCACCGGTACCGCCCGCGCCAATCCCCCGCGCAAGCGCCTCCGCCCCCGCCGCCGCGGGCTGCGCGTGCCCGCCTGGACCGCGACGCTCACCTGGAAGGCCGCCTGCTTCATCACGGTGATGTGCTGCGCGCTCGCCGCGCTGCTCGGCGTGCTGGTGCACGTCTCGGTCACCCGGCAGACCGTGGAGCAGGCCCGCGACAAGGCGCTGAGCAGGCTGGAGGACGTGACGAAGCAGTACGAGGCGGGCGAGCCGCTGCCGCCGTTCGCCTCGCTCGACCCGCCGGAGCTGCCCGCGTCGCTGCGCGAGCTCGCGGTGGCGGGCAAGCGGGGCACCGTGGTCGCCCAGAGCTACGGCCGCCCCACCATGTGGGCCGCGGGCCCCGCGGACGACCGGGCCCTCGCGGTGCGCGTCGACTACAGCCAGAGCGCCCGCACCATCAACGGCCTGGACCAGGCGATCCTCGGCTCGTCCGTGCTGGCGATCGGCGCGACCCTGCTGGTGGGCGCGTTCGCCGTCACCCGCGTCACGCGCAGGCTGCACACCACGGCGCGGGTGGCGCGCCGCATCAGCGCGGGCGACCTGGACGCGCGCGTGGCGGACCCCCGTACGAAGAACCCCTCGCGGCCGCTGGACGAGGTCGCCACGGTCTCCAGCGCGCTGGACGCCATGGCCGCCACGCTCCAGGGCAAGCTCCAGGCCGAGCAGCGGTTCACCGCCGACGTGGCGCACGAGCTGCGCACGCCGCTGACCGGGCTGACGGCCGCCGCCGGGCTGCTGCCGCCGGGCCGCCCTTCGGAGCTGGTGCGCGACCGGGTGCAGGCGATGCGCTCGCTGACCGAGGACCTGCTGGAGATCTCGCGGCTCGACACCCGTACCGAGAAGGTCGAGCTGGACGTGCACGAACTGGGCCTGCTGGCGCGGCGCGTGGTGCGCGGCTCGGGCACGGAGACCGAGGTGCGCGTCGCGCGCGACACGTACGTGGAGACGGACAAGCGGCGCCTGGAGAGGGTGCTGGGCAACCTCGTCGCCAACGCCCACAAGCACGGCGCGGCGCCGGTGGAGCTGACGGTGGACGGGCCCGTGGTGACGGTCCGCGACCACGGCGCGGGATATCCGGACTACCTGCTCGCGCACGGTCCGCAGCGGTTCAGGACGGAGAGCGGCGGCGGCAGCACCGGCCACGGCCTGGGGCTGACCATCGCGGTGGGCCAGGCCCAAGTCATCGGCGGCGAGCTGGAGTTCGCGAACGCCCCGGACGGCGGCGCGGTGGCCAGGCTGACGCTGCCGGAGTACGTGCGGCTGGACGACGACGCGTGCCCGACCGACGCCCAGGGTGACGCCCCGTAACACTTTGCGATCACGAACGGCCGATCCTAGGGTGGGAGCACCGCACCTCAGGAGGCAGCATGTCTTCTCCCTCACCCCTCGCGGGCGCCGCCCGCAGGATCGCGCTCTGCGCGGCGGCCGGGGCGCTCACCGCGACCCTCGCCGCGGCCCCGGCGTCGGCCCTCTCCGAAGAGGCCGCCGCGCACTCCGACTACAAGGGGCGGGTCACCGCCAAGTCGGGGCTGCTGCTGCGCGACAAGCCGACCAGGAGCAGCAGGATCGTCGGGCACGCGGCGTACGGCGCCGTCGTCCACATCTTCTGCAAGACCTCGGGCGAGACCGTCAACGGCAACCCCCGCTGGTACCTGCTCACCGACGGCACCTGGGCCTGGGCCTCGGCCGCCTACATCGCCAACATCGGCCCCGCCCCCCGCTGGTGCTGACAGGGCCCGCAGCACGAGAGCACCAATGATTCGCGGCCGCGAATTTCCACAACACGCTCGACACGATCATTAAATCTTTCGGCACACTATGACATAAAGGGACATAAGGCACGACTGCTTGCTACGTTGCGGCCATGACCGCAACGACGGCGGACGGCCCACCGCCCGACCTACGCCTGCCCAAACGGCGGGGCGTCGAGCTCTCGCTCCTCGTCGTCGCCGTCCTGGTCCCCGTCTACGGCTACGCGGCCGTCGGCATCGCCAAGCACGGCTCCGCCCCGTCCGACGCCCTGGACTACGGCGCGGGCCTCGGCGTCCTGGCCCTCCTCGCGCACCTCGCGGTGCGCCGGCGCGCCCCGTACGCCGATCCGCTGCTGCTGCCCATCGCGGTGCTCCTCAACGGGCTCGGCCTGGTCCTGATCTACCGCCTCGACCTGGAGACCCCGTCCGACCAGGCGGCCTCCACCCAACTGGTCTGGTCGTCGCTCGGCGTCGGCCTCTTCATCGCGGTCGTGCTCCTGCTGCGCGACCACCGGGTCCTCCAGCGGTACGCGTACGTGTCGGTGGCCGCGGCCCTCGCGCTGATGATCGTGCCGATCTTCTTCCCCGCCGTGAACGGCGCCAAGATCTGGATCAGGGTCGCCGGGTTCTCCTTCCAGCCGGGCGAGTTCGCCAAGGTCCTGCTCGCGGTCTTCTTCGCCGCCTACCTCGCCGCGAACCGGGGCGCCCTCGCGTACACCGGCCGCCGGGTCTGGCGGCTCCAGCTGCCGACGGGCCGGGTGCTCGGCCCGATCGTGGCGATCTGGCTGCTCAGCGTCGGCGTCCTGGTCCTGGAGCGCGACCTCGGCACCTCGCTGCTCTTCTTCGGCCTCTTCGTGATCATGCTGTACGTGGCGACGGGCCGCACCGGCTGGATCGCGGTCGGACTGCTGCTCGCCGGGGTCGGCGCGTTCGTCGTCGGCTCGCTCGAACCGCACGTGCACACCCGCGTCGAGGACTGGCTCGACCCGTTCGCCTCGATCGAAGCTGGCCGGGGCCCCGGCCAGCTCGCGCAGTCCCTCTTCGCCTTCGCCGCGGGCGGCATGCTCGGCACGGGCCTGGGCCTGGGCCACTCGATCCTGATCGGCTTCGCCGCGAAGTCCGACTTCATCCTGGCGACGGCGGGCGAGGAGCTGGGGCTCGTCGGACTGACCGCGATCTTCCTGCTGTACGCGCTCCTGGTGGCGCGCGGCTACCGGGCGGGCCTCGCGCTGCGCGACCCCTTCGGGCGGCTGCTGGCGATCGGCCTCGCGTCGATCCTCGCGCTCCAGGTGTTCGTGATCGCGGGCGGGGTGATGGGGCTGATCCCGCTGACCGGCATGGCGATGCCCTTCCTCGCCCAGGGCGGCTCGTCCGTCGTCACCAACTGGATGATCGTGGCGCTGCTGATCCGGGTCAGCGACTCGGCGCGGGCGCCGCACCCCGAACACGTGGAGACGGGCGTGATCGCCCGGGTCGAGGACGCCGAGCGATGATCAGGTACATCAGGCGGGCGGCGGCCCTCTGCCTCTTCCTGCTGGTCGCACTGCTGGTCAACGCGGCCCGCGTACAGGTCTTCGAGGCCCCCTCGCTGGACGCCGACCCGGCCAACCGCCGCCAGAGCATCGCCCGCTACGCCGAGCCGCGCGGCAACATCCTGGTCGACGGCAGGAGCGTCACCGGCTCCAAGGACACCGGCCAGCAACTGCGCTACGAACGCACCTACCTCCAGGGCCCGTTGTACGCGCCGGTGACCGGCTACGCCTCCCAGACGTACGGCACGACGCTCGTGGAGAACGCCGAGGACGACATCCTCTCCGGCACCGATCCGGCGCTGTCCCCGCTGCCCTTCTGGAACGAGTTCACCCGCTCCCGGCAGTCCGGCGGGAACGCCACCACGACCATCAAGGCGTCGGTGCAGCGGGCCGCGTACGAGGGCCTGGGCGGCAAGCGCGGCGCGGTCGCCGCGATCGAGCCTGCGACGGGGAAGGTCCTGGCGCTGGTCAGCAGCCCCTCGTACGACCCCGGAGTGCTGTCGGGCACGGGCCCCGCGGTGACGGGCGCCTGGGCGCGGCTGAACGGGGACCGCGCGCAGCCGATGCTCAACCGGGCGATCCGGGAGACGTATCCGCCCGGCTCCGCCTTCAAGATCGTGACGGCCGCGGCGGCGCTGGACGCGGGCGTGGTGAGCGACGTCGACGCGCCCACGGACACCCCCGACCCGTACGTCCTGCCCGGCACCCGCCGCGTCCTGCCCAACGAGGTGCCGAACTGCGGCGACGCGTCGCTGGCGTACGCCATCAAGTGGTCCTGCAACACCGTGATGGCGGGCCTCGGGGTGGCGGTGGGGCAGGCGCGGATGGTGGAGGCGGTCGGCAGGTTCGGCTTCAACGACGCGGGCCTGCGGATCCCGTCCCGGGTCGTGAAGTCCAACTTCGACCTCGCGATGAGCGGGGACCAGCTGGCGCTGTCGTCGATCGGGCAGTTCGACACGCGGGCGACGCCGCTCCAGATGGCGATGGTCGCGGCGGCCGTCGCCAACGGCGGCGAGCTGCGGTACCCGTACCTGGTGGACCGGCAGACCACGGCGGACAACGACGTGCTGTCGGTGACCGGCAGCCGCTCGTACGCGCAGGCGATGAACCCGGCGACGGCCCAGCAGCTCCAGCAGCTGATGGTGGACGTGGTCGAGGAGGGCACCGGCACGAACGCGGCGATCCCCGGGGCGCGGGTGGGCGGCAAGACGGGGACCGCGCAGCACGGCGTGAACAACTCCGGCACGCCGTACGCCTGGTTCATCTCCTGGGCCCAGGCCGACGGCGCGGGACAGCCCGCGGTCGCGGTCGCGGTGGTCGTGGAGGACGCGGCGGCGAACCGCGCGGACATCTCGGGCGGCGGCAGTGCGGCCCCGATCGCGCGGGCGGTGATGGAGGCGGGGCTGCGGGAGGCGGGGTGAGGGGGCGCTCTTGGGGGGGCGGCGGAGGGCGGCGGGGGCGGGCGGTTGCCCGCCGCGACCGCGGACGGCCGCTGAAGCCCGCCGCCCCGCCCGCACTCCCTGCCCGTCCGCCCCGTCCGTCCACCCCGCGCGTCCACCCCGCCCGCACGCCCCGCGCGGCGGGCCCGCACACTTGGCGCGTGCGTCCCCTCCCCCTCGCCCCCTTCCTCGACCGCATCGCCGCCCACGACCCCGGGCTCTCCGCCTTCCGCGAGCTGCACGCCCCGCCCCCCGGCGGCACCGGCGTCCCGCTCGCCGTGAAAGGGGCGCACGGGCTCCGGTCCGAGGCCGCCCAGCGGCTCCTCGCCGCGGGGGCCGTCTCGCTCGGGGCCACCGCCACCCCCGGGCCCGGGACCGTGTGGCAGACGTGGGGGCTCGGGGCGCACGGGCCGACGCTCAACCCCTGGCGCCCCGACCGCACCCCGGGCGGCTCGTCGGCGGGCGCGGCCGTCGCCGTGGCCACCGGCATGGCCGCCGTCGCCACGGCCGGCGACGGCGCGGGCTCCATCCGCATACCCGCCGCCTGGTGCGGCGTCTTCGGCCTCAAGACCACCCGCGGCCTCCTCCGCTCCCCCGACCGCACCCGCCTCGCCACCGCGGGCATCCTGACCCGCACGGCGGCCGAGGCCGCGCCGTACCTCCGGCACGTGCTCCCCGGCCCGCCGACCGCGCCCCGCCCCCTGCGCCACGCCGTCTACTCGCCCGACCTGGGGTTCGCCCGCGTGGACGAGGAGATCGCGGCGGTCACGGCGGCGGCCGTGCACCGCATCGACGCGTCCGGGGCCGTACGCGTCGACCCCGCCGACGACCCGCCGTTCGCGCTGCGGGACCCCGCCCCCGCCTGGCTCGCGGTCCGGGCCGGTGCGCCCACCCCCGCCACCGACGCCCTCCGCGCCGGGAACGACCACCGCATCGACGCCCTGCTGCGCCGCGTGCCCCTGCTGCTGACCCCCACCACGCCCAACCCGCCGCACGGCCACGAAGGGCCGGGCGAGCGCTACTCCACCGACCTCACCTGGGCGTTCAACCTCAGTGGCCACCCCGCCGCCACCGTCCACGCGGGGTTCACCGCCGACGGCTGCCCGGTCGGGCTGCAACTCGTCGCCGCACACGGCTCCGACGCCGTGCTCGCCGCGACCGCCGCCCTGTGCGAGGCCGCGCTCGACGCGGTGCCGTGCTGGCCCGACCGCGCCACGCGCCCGCACGGGACCCTTTGATCTCCGCACACCCCCCTGGTGCATGCTTGGTCCGTTTGATCTTCCGCGTCCGGAGATCCCGAAGACAGAGACCCAGAGGACCGTGCGCCCTACCCCTGTGACCCGTGCCGCCCGCGTTGCCCGTGCTTCCAGAGCCTTCGCCGTACGCGTCGGGGTCGGCGTGCTGGCCCTGTCCGCCCTGCCGGTGACCGGGGCCTTCGCCGCTCCCCCGCCCGCCCCCGCCCCGGCCGGCGGGTGGACCGGCGAGGACGCCGCGCGCTTCTGGACCGCGCAGCGCATGCGTTCGGCGACCCCCGTGGGGGGCGGGGCGGCCCCCGTCGGGGGCGGGGCGCGCACCGCGCCGAAGCCGAAGGCGTCCGCCGCCGCCGCGTACCTCCCCGACGGCATCCCCACCGTGGGCACGGTCTACTTCGTCGGCCGGGACCTGGCCACGCACAGCTGCACGGCGAGCGTGGTGCACAGCCCGCGCGGCAACCTCCTGCTGACCGCGGGGCACTGCGGCCTCGACGACAAGCGCGCCTTCGTCCCGCAGTACCGCGCGGGCCTCGCGCCCGCGCGGCAGCCGTACGGCATCTGGGCCGTCGACCGGGTGTTCCGTGATCCCCGGCGCACGGACTTCGGGCCGGGCTCCGACCTGGACTTCGCCTTCGCCACGGTGAAGCCCGACGGGCGGGGCCGCGGTCTGGAGTCCGTCACCGGGGCCAACCGCCTCGCGCGCGCGGCCGGTTACACCAACACGGTCACCGTGGTCGGCTACCCCACCCGGAAGAACTCCCCCGCGGACCGGCCGGTGGGCTGCCGGGTCGAAACGGCCCCGCTGCCGGGCTACCGGCAGATGCGCATGGAGTGCGCCGGGTTCCACGGCGGCACCTCGGGCAGCCCGTGGATCGCGAACTTCGACGAGGCCACGAAGACCGGCGACGTCATCGGCGCCCTCGGCGGCTGGAACGGCGGCGGGCTCCTCGACGGCAGCGACCGGATCTCCTTCGCCCCGCTCTTCGGCGACGCGGCCTTCAGGCTGTACGACGACGCCGTCGCGGGGCGCACCCCGCGGCGGCCCGCGCTGCCCTACTCGCCGTACGCGCGCGGGGCGGGCGAGCGGTGGGCGGCCGCGCGGCACACCGCGTCGGGCGACTACGACGGCGACGGCAGGACCGACACCGTCGTGGTCTGGGCGGACGGCGAGGTGACCCTGTACCGGGGCAACGGCAGGGGCGGTTACGGCGGCGAGGTCCAGCTGCTGCGGAAGAACTCCCTGTGGCGGACCGCGGCGGCCGTCACCGGCGGCGACTTCACCGGCACCGCGGCGCCGGACCTGCTCGTGCGCTGGCCCGACGGCAAGGTGAGCCTCTACGCGGACGTGAGCCCGAACGCCAAGCCCACCAAGGAGATCGTGCTCGCGCCCAAGGGCTCGGTCTGGAAGAGCGCCACCCAGGTCGTCGCGGGTCGGCACGGCGCCGACCGGCGGGCCGACGACGTCGTGGTGCGCTGGAAGGACGGCGAGCTTTCGCTGTACTCGGACGTGGGCGACCGGACGAAGTTCAGCAGGGAGAAGCGGCTCGTGGGGCCCGGTCCGCGGTGGGCGGCGGCGACGCTGCTGGCCGACGGCGACTTCGCCGGGAACTCCTACGGGGACCTGCTGGTGCGCGGGGCCGACGGCGGGCTGACCCGCTACCAGGACGTGAGCGCGGCGGGGCTCGGCCCGGGGACGCCGCTGCCTGCGGCGAACCCGCTGTGGAAGCGGCCGCTGGTGGTGACGGCGGGCGACTACGACGGCGGGGGCCGCCCGGACGACCTCCTGGTCCGCTGGAGCGACGGCGCCCTCTCGCTGCGGACGGGCGCGGGAACGGAGCGCGGGCTCGTACCGCCGAAGGTCAAGTAGCCCGGTCGGGCCACGGTCCCGCGCCCGCGCCCGTCGATCTCTGCCGATCGGCAGATACCGCCGCCCGCACCCCGGTGAAAGGCTCTGAGCAGCAGAGGGAAGCGGTCCGGGCAGCAGTGCTCGGCGCGGCGGCCCACTCGTGACTACCCGAGCAGGCGCGGCGCGTGCGCGCTGTCGGCGCGGGTGAGGGAAGCGGCGCTCCCGGGGGCACATCCCCCGTCTCCTGGGGGCGCCGCGCACGGACCCCGGGCCGCGTTCCTCCCAGGAGGGACGCGGCCCGGGGCCCGGTTGCCGTCCGCTGCCGGACGGCCGGGCCGGGGGCCCGGTCAGTTGCAGGTGGCCAGCAGGATCGAGACGACCGTGCAGTTGACCGACTCGCTGTCGTTGGCCGGGTTGGGGTCGTTCGGGGCGGACGCGGTGCGCTTGCCGGTGACCGACACCCCTCCCAGGGACAGCAGGTGCAGCGGGACGCGGAACGACTTGGACGCGCTCGCGCCGTCGGCGATGGCCCCGTAGGAGCAGGTCACGGTTCCCGCTCCCGCGGTGCATCCGGCGGGCAGGTTGGTGGCGCCCGCGCCCTGCGGCAGCGTCGCGGTGACCGTCGCGTGGTCGACGGCGTCGGGCCCGGTGTTGCGGGCGGTCAGCGTGTACGTGAGGTAGGGCACCAGGAGGCCCAGGTTCGGCTTCGCGGTGACGTCCACGTCGATGTCGGCCGCGGTGTTCCCGCCGACCGCGGTGATGGTCACCTGGCCGTTGCCCGTACGCACGCCGGTGTCGAAGGCGGTCCCGGCCGGGCCGTGGCCGCTGCCCCCGCCGCCGCCTGCCGAGCCCGCGCTGCCGTCGGCCTGCTGCTGGCCGCCGCCACCGCCGCCGCCGAACCAGCCGCCGCCACCACCGCCGCCGCCCGCGCCCGTGGTGCCGCTGACGCCGGCGCCGCCCGCGCCTCCGGCGCCCTCCGTGCCGGGCGCTCCGGCCGCGGCGCCGTTCCCGGCCGCTCCGCCGGCCCCTCCGGAGGCGGTTCCTCCCCCACCGCCTGCGGATCCGCCGTTGCCGTCGGCGCCCGCGACGCCGTTGGTGCCGCCCCCGGCGCCTCCGGCGCCCGTACCCCCGGGGCTGCTGTCGAACCAGTTGCCGCCACCGCCGCCGCCACCGGCCACCAGCAGCCGGTCGCCCAGGCCGTAGCCGTCGGCGCGCACGTCGGACGCGCCGCCGCCGGAGCCGCCGTAGGCCCCGGGCCGCGTGCCCGCGCCCCCGGCGCCGCCGCCGTTCCAGCCGCCGACGCTGCCGACGTTGACCTGGAGCACCTGGCCCGGCGTGACCGGCAGTTGGGCCTTGGCCCGGCCGCCCCTGCCGCCCGCGTTGCCGCCGACGGCCCCTTCCTCGCCCTGCGCGCCGAAGGCGTCCACCACGATCGCGGTCACCCCCGCGGGCACGGTGTAGGACTGGGCGCCGCCGGTGTACGAGAAGGTCGTCTCCGTGTCGGCCGCGGCGGGCGGCGCGAGCGCGACCAGTCCCGTGCCGACGAGCGCGAAGGTCAGCGTGCCGGGCAGGGCCAGCGCGGTCAGCCGTCTGCGCAGGCGGCCGGCGGGCCTGGGGTGAAGAGTGGTGCGTGACATGGGGGTGGTCCCCTTTCCCCTCCGCGTCACCCCCGGCGGCCCCACCGACAGGGACCGGCGCGACGGGGCGTGACGCCCTGCGGCCCCGCCCACGACGGATGCGACGTGAACGGGGCCGCGGCGTACGGATGTTGGAGCCGTACGGCTGAAGGGAGCATTACCCCCACGGGCCCTTGGAGGTAATCACCCGGAAGGGTTACTAACCGGAATACTTTCCTACGGTACGCCGAATCGCATCGGCCACGGCCCCGCCCCGGTCACCGCCCCGCCCCGCTCACCGCCCCGTCGCGCCGTCGGCCTGTTCGCGGAGGATGTCGGCGTGGCCCGCGTGCCGCGCCGTCTCCTCGATCATGTGCACGAGGACCCAGCGCAGCGACCGCACGAGCCCGGCCCGGCCCGCCGCGCGGGCGCACGGCCGCTCCAGGTCGTCGCAGCGCGCGACGATCGCGTTGGACCGCTCGACCGCCGCGCGGTAGGCGGCGACGAGGCCCTCCGCGCTCTCGTCGTCGGCGACGTCCATGCCGAAGTCCGGGTGCGGGACGTCGGCGCCGTCGAAGGCCCAGGCGAACCAGTAGACCTCCACCGCCGTCAGGTGCTTGACCAGGCCGAGGACGCTGGTGCCCGAGGGCACTCCGGGCGTCCGGCCCCGCTCGTCGTCGAGGCCCAGCGCCTTCGCGGCCACCGACGCGCGGACGTAGTCCAGGAACGCGAGCAGGGTCGACTTCTCGTCCGGCGGGCACTCGGGAGGGCCCGCGTCTCGGTTTCGTTGCGTCTGCGTCATCGAGTCACGCTATCCGGGCGGGGAGTTGCACGTGCGGGCGCCCCGCACTCCCCGCGCGCCCCGCCCGGCACCCCGCACCACCCCCGACACGCCCTAGGCCTCCGCGATCGTCTCCGCCACCTCCGCGACCCGCCCCGCCTCCTCGGCGGCGAACCGCTCCCTGTCCAGGCGTTCCGCGATCTCCTCGTCCTCCGCCATCAGCAGGTCCAGGTTCGAGTCGCCCATCTCCAGGACGCCCATGTCCACGTACGCCTTCTGGAGCCGTTCGCCCCACAGGCCGATGTCCTTGACGCACGGGACGATCCTGCTGAACAGCAGCTTCCTGAAGAGGCTCAGGAACTCCGACTGCTCGCTGTACTCCTCCGCCTCCGCCTTCGGGATACCGAAGTTCTCCAGGACCTCGACGCCGCGCAGCCGGTCGCGCATCAAGTAGCAGCCCTCGATGACGAATTCCTCGCGCTCGCGCAGCTCCGCGTCGGTGAGCTGCTTGTAGTAGTCGCGCAGCGCCATCCGGCCGAAGGCCACGTGCCGGGCCTCGTCCTGCATCACGTACGCCAGGATCTGCTTCGGCAGCGGCTTGTCCGTGGTGTCGCGGATCATGCCGAAGGCGGCGAGCGCCAGGCCCTCGATGAGGACCTGCATGCCGAGGTAGGGCATGTCCCAGCGCGAGTCGCGCAGGGTGTCGCCGAGCAGGGCCTGGAGGTTGTCGTTGACGGGATAGAGCATCCCGACCTTCTCGTGCAGGAAGCGGCCGAACACCTCCGCGTGCCGCGCCTCGTCCATGGTCTGCGTCGCGGAGTAGAACTTCGCGTCGAGGTCGGGCACGGACTCCACGATGCGCGCCGCGCACACCATCGCGCCCTGCTCGCCGTGGAGGAACTGGCTGAACTGCCAGGAGGCGTAGTGCCTGCGCAGGTCGCCCTTGTCCTTCTCGGTGAGCTTGGCCCAGTGCCGGGTGCCGTACAGCGTCAGCACCTCGTCGGGGGTGCCGAGCGGGTCGCAGGGGTCCACCTCGGCGTCCCAGTCGATGCGCTTAGCGCCGTCCCACTGCTTGTCCTTGCCCTTCTGGTAGAGCGCGAGGAGCCGTTCGCGCCCCTCGTCGTACTCCCAGTTGAAGCGCGCCGCACCGGTGGCGGGCACCTGCCAGATCGGTTCAGCGGGGGCACTCGTGTACAGGTCGTGCGTCGACACCGGCGACTCCTTCACCTCATGTCCCTTTACAGGTAAGGGTGTTGGCAGGCTCACACGTTGGTAGACGCCCGGTCAACAAGTCGTGCGCAAGGGATTGACCAGCTTGCTGACGGGCAGTCTCATAAGAGGTGACCACCGGTAACACCACCCACCGCCCACCGCACGAGGTGTTCTCAGCCATGACGACCACGCCAGTGACCGAACGCGACGTCCAGCTCCTGCGCGACGCGCTCGGCCCGCTCAGGGACCGCGAGCAGGTCGCCGCGCGGCTGCTCGAATCCTCCGCGAAGCACTCCTTCGACCCGGACGAGGAGCTGGACTGGGACGCGCCGCTCGAAGCGGGCAAGTGGTTCTGGCCGCCCGAGCTGGTCTCGCTCTACGACACCCCGCTGTGGCGGAGGATGTCCGACGAGCAGCGGATGGACCTCGCGCGGCACGAGGCGGCGGCGCTCGCCTCGCTCGGCATCTGGTTCGAGATCATCCTGATGCAGCTGCTCGTGCGGCACATCTACGACAAGCCCGTGACCAGCAAGCACGTCCGGTACGCGCTGACCGAGATAGCGGACGAGTGCCGCCACTCCATGATGTTCGCCCGGATGATCGAGAAGGGCGGGGCGCCCGAATACCCGGTCCCGAGGGTCTACCACAACCTCGCGCGCGTCCTGAAGACCGTCTCCACGACGCCGGGTTCGTTCGCCGCGACCCTGCTCGGCGAGGAGGTCCTGGACTGGATGCAGCGCCTCACCTTCCCCGACGAGCGCGTACAGCCGCTGGTGCGCGGCGTGACCCGCATCCACGTCGTCGAGGAGGCGCGCCACGTCCGCTACGCCCGCGAGGAGCTGCGCCGCCAGATGGTCACGGCGCCGCGCTGGGAACGGGAGTTGACCCGGGTCAGCTGCGGCGAGGCCGCGCGCGTCTTCTCCCTCTGCTTCATCAACCCCCTGGCGTACGAGAACGTCGGCCTCGACCGCCACGAGGCGCTCGCCCAGGTGCGGGCGAGCGGCCACCGCGCCGAGGTCATGCGGTCGGGCGCCAAGCGGCTCACCGACTTCCTCGACGACATCGGAGTGCTGCGCGGCGTCGGGCGGCGCCTGTGGAAGAGCTCGGGCCTGCTCGCGTGAGTGCCGCCGGCCGCGCGGGCGGGCGCCCGTGAGCTGCCCCACTCCCCTCCGCCCGCCGCGAAGGGTGCGGTTACGCTGCCGAACATGACACCTCCGACGGCGACCACTCCCGCGTACCGCAGGCTCAGCGTCACCGAGCGGCGCCGCCAACTCCTCGGCGCCGCGCTGTCGCTCTTCGCGCAGCACGCCCCCGAGGACGTGTCGCTGGACGACGTCGCGGAGGTCGCGGGGGTCTCCCGGCCGCTCGTCTACCGCTACTTCCCGGGCGGCAAGCAGCAGTTGTACGAGGCGGCGCTGCGCTCGGCGGCCGACGAGCTGGAGTTGTGCTTCGGCGAGCCGCCCGCGGGGCCGCCCACCGAGCGGCTGGCCCGGGTCCTCACCCGCTACCTCGCCTTCGTCGACGAGCACGACGCGGGCTTCAGCGCGCTGCTGCGCGGCGGCAGCGTCGTGGAGACCTCGCGCACCACCTCCATCGTCGACGAGGTGCGGCGGGTGGCGGCCGAGCAGATCCTGCTGCACCTCGGGCGGCCCGACCCCGGCCCCCGGCTGCGGATGACGGCCCGCACCTGGATCGCGTCCGTCGAGGCCGCGTCCCTGATCTGGCTGGACGAGGGCAAGCGACCGCCCGCCGACGAGCTGCGCGACTGGCTGGTCGACCAGCTCATCGGGCTGCTCGCGGTCACCGCCGCGTCCGACGAGGAGACGGCGGGCGTCGTCGCCGGCATCCTGCGCCTGGAGACCGCGGACAGCCCCGTGGGCCGCCTCGCCCGCCAGGTCGTGCCCGTGGTGAGCGAGGCGGCCCACCTGCTGTGACACTGGCCGGGTGAAGAGCGAGAACACCCCCTTCGAAGGCGGCCCGCTGGACGGCCGCGTCCTGCCGGTCCTGGTCGGCCCCACCGGGCACCCGCCGAAGTGGTACGAGGTCCCCGTCCCGGACGCCGACGGCGGCCCGCCGACCGTGTACGCCTACGAGCGCGTGCCGTACGGCTACACCAAGCGCCTCGGCCTCCAGCGCGGCTGGAAGTACGCGTACGCACCCGGCGGGCGCGAGCGGCGCGAGCTGCGCTGGCCCTGGTCCAAGCCCAGGAGCGGGGCCCGCGGGGACTCCGGGCACCCCGAAGGAGGGAACCCTGGGCCGAGCGGGCAGCGCCCGGACGGGGATGCCTCGTAGGATCGGCGCACTTGTGCCGCACGGGGCCGGTGGGACCCGCCGCCCGGCGCACCGGACGGACCGGTCGGCACACCGATCCAGGGGTCGGGCACTTCCGGCCCACGAGGGGGATGCGCATGGAACCGCTGCGTCACGACGACCCGCACCAGATCGGCCCTTACCGGGCCTTGGGGCGCCTCGGGGAGACCGCGAGCACGGTGCGGTACCTCGCCGAGGGCGACGTCGCCGCGGTGGTCGTCTCCCGCGCCCGCCCCGAGCTGGCCGCGCTCCCGGCGTTCGGCCGCAGGTACGCGGCGGAGGCCAGGACCGGTGAACTCCTCGCCGGGGGCTGGGTCCAGCCGCCGCTGGCCTCCCGCACGGAGGGCGCCGAGCTGTGGACCGCGACCGGTTACGTCCCCGCCGTGACGATCGGCGAGGCCATCGCGCTCGGCGGGCCGCTGTCCGAGCGCGCGGTGCGCGTGCTGGGCGCGGGCATCGCGGAGACCCTCTCCCGGGTCCACGCGACCGGCGCCGCGCTCCAGGGGCTCGCCGCCGACACCGTGCTGCTCGCCGCCGACGGCCCCCGGCTCACCGCGTTCGGCCCGCTGGGCGCCGCGGCGTCCGCCGAGGCCCGCGAGGGCGGCCAGCTCTCCGTACGGCTCGGCTACCTGACGCCCGAGCAGGTCGCGGGCGGCCGGCCGGGCCCCGCGTCCGACGTGTTCGTGCTCGGCCTCCTCCTCGCGTACGCGGCGACCGGCACCACCCCCTTCCCGGACGCCGACGCGGAGCGCATCGCGCACGCGGAGCCGGAGCTGTCCGAGGTCCCCGAGGCGCTGCGCGGCCTGGTCGCCCGGTGCCTGGCCAAGGCCCCCGACGACCGGCCTGGCGCGGGCGAGGTCGCCGCCGAGCTGGCCCTGGAGGGCGCGGCGGCGCTGGCGACGGCGGGCTGGCTGCCGGAGCGCGTACTCGCCGCGGTCATGGAACAGGCGGCGCGGGCGGAGCGGGCCGAGCAGACCGGAGCAGCGGAAGAAGCAGAAGGAGCAGAAGGAGCAGTGAGTACGGCGGAAGCCGGGCCGCGGGACGCGGTGCCCGTGGCCGACGCGGTCTCCGACTCCGTGCCCGCCGCCGATGGCGTCGCGGTGTCGGACCTCGAACCGGTACGGGACCGGGCCACCGCCGCGCTCGGCATCCCCCGCGTCAGGCAGGAGGGCGCGGTCGAGTCCGCGACCCTGGCGCTGACCCCGGGGGCGACGCGGCAGGCGCTGCCCCTGGCGACGGAGGCTCCGGCGCCGGGGGCGCCCGCCCCGCTGCCCGCGGTCGCCCAGGCCGTTCCCGCCCAGGGGGCGGCGCCCGCCCCTGCCGAGCGGGCCGCCGCCCAGCCCGTCGCCGCCCAGCCCGTCGCCGGGCGGTTCGGTCCGGCCACGGCCGCGCCCCCGGCGCAGTTCGGCCCCGCGCCCACGCCCGTACCGACGCCCGTCCCCGCCTCCGGACCGGCCCCCGCCTCCCCCGCCGCGCCCTCCCGCCGCGCGCTGCTCTTCGGGCTCGTCGGCGGGGCCGCCGGGCTGGCCGTCGGCGGGGCGGGCGGCGCCCTGCTGACCGACGGCGAAGGCGACGGGGCCGCCGCGGCCGACGGCCCCACCGGCGAGCCGCGCCCGCGGCCTGCCGCGGCCCCGCCCGCGCCGGTCCCCGGCGTCGCTCCGGCCCCGCTCTGGCACTACCGGCACTCCGGGCCCGCGGGCCCGAACACCGTCGTCTGGCGCGACGAGGTGCTGCTCGTCGCGGACAAGGCCGCGACGACCGGCGTCGACCTGCGGACCGGGCGCAGGCTCTGGACGCAGTCGGCCGCGGCCACCGCGCACCGGCCGGTCGCAGCGGACGCGGCGCACGCCTTCGTCGTGGGGGCCGCCGAGTTCCTCTGGGTCGGCGCCCGCGACGGCGCGGTGAAGTTCCGCGTGCCGGTGCGCTCGGCGCTCACGCCGGGGGCGACGACGACGGTGCAGCAGGTCATCGCTGCCGACGGCACGACGGTCTGGTTCGCGGGGCAGACCCTGAAGGGCAGGAACAAGCGCAGCTACGTCTTCGCGTACGACACGGCCGCCCGCAAGGAGCTGTGGCGCAGCACGGTGGACAACGCGGTCGGCGCGGCGTTCCCCACGTTCCTGGCGGTGTCCGTGCGCCCCGACGGGATCGTGCTGCGGCAGGTCGCGGGCACCCTCACCCCCGTACAGAAGAACCGGGCCAAGGGGCGGGCGCTCTTCTTCCACCTGGACCGCGCGAGCGGGAGGCGGACGTGGGCCGCGTACTCGCCGGGGATCCGGCAGAACGTCGCGGTGACCGGCGACCGGGCGCGGGGCGGCGGCGCGCTGTACGCGACGGAGGGCGGCAACCTCGACGCGTACGACGCGCGCGGCGCGAAGCGCGGCTGGCGGCTCGCCACGGGGGCGACCGCGCTCGGCGCGGCGCGGGCGGACGGCACGGCGGTGTACGTGGCGAACGGCGCCGCCGAGGTGTTCGCGGTGGACGCGGCGAGCGGCCGGAGGAGGTGGCGGCAGACGACCGAGGCGCCGGGCGGCGGGCTGCCGGTGGTGACCGTGAGCGCTTCGGGCCGCACGGTGCTCGCGGTGGACGCGGCGCAGGTGACCGCGTTCGGCGCGGCGGACGGACGGCGGCTGTGGAAGTTCCAGGACGCGGGCGGGCCGGGGGCGGGCGGCGCGGGCTACCGGGCGCTGGCGGCGGGCGGCAGGCTGGTCGTCTGGCGCGGGCCGAACGTGTACGCGCTGCCGGTGGCGTGAGGTCCAGGCGCCACGCCGGGAATCGCCTCAACGAGTGAGCGCGGTGCGGCGTCTCGCCCACCCGCGAGGTGGGCGCCGCCGTACCGCCGCATCATCACCATGGGCCGGAGGGACCGGCCCGCGGGCGGAGGTGATGAGGTGTCAGGCACGGGAGCGCGGGGCGCGGACGCGGGCTCGCGGGGGCGGGCCCGGGGGCGGGGACTGCGGGTCGCGGGGGCCGCGGCGGTCGTACTGGCCGCGCTGACGGCGGCGCCCGTACCGGCGGCCGCCGAGCCCGCACCGGTCACCGCCGCCGCCGAACCCTCGTCCGTGGCGGGCCTGCTGACGCGGCTTCAGACGCTGTACCGGCAGACCGAGGAGGCCAGCGAGGCGTACAACGCGGTCGAGGAGGCGCTGAAGCGGGAGCGCGCGGCGACCGCGCGGGCAACGGGCGCGCTCACCAGGTCCCGTCTGCGACTGGCCCGCAGCAGGGGCGAGATGGGGCGCCTCGCCCGCGAGGAGTACCAGGGGCGCGTCGGCATCTCCCCGTACCTCCACCTGCTGCTCTCCCGCGACGCGCGGCGCGCGCTCGACCAGAGCCACGTCCTGGAGCGGGCGGCGCGGGCGCGCACGGCGGCGGTGGCGCGGCTGGAGCGGCGCGAGCGCGGCGAGGCGGAGCTGGCGAAGGCGGCGCGGCGCGCGCTGGACAAGCAGCAGGAGCTGGCGCGGACGGGCAAGGAGCGGCGGGACGCGGTACGGGGGCGGCTGGAGGAGGTCGAGGCGCTGCTGGCCTCGCTCACGCCCGAGCAGCTGGCGGAGGTCGCCAGGCTGGAGTCCGCGCAGCTGGCGTCCGCCCAGCGGGAACTGCTGGCGAGCGGCGCGCTGAGCGGGGAGCGGGCGCCGTCCGACGAGGGGGACGCGGCGCTGCGGTACGCGGTCGCACAGATCGGCAAGCCGTACGTGTGGGGCGCGGAGGGGCCCGGGGCGTTCGACTGCTCGGGGCTCACGTCCCAGGCGTGGGGGCGGGCGGGGCGGGCGATCCCCCGGACGTCGCAGGAGCAGTGGAAGCGGCTGCCGAAGGTGCCGCTGCGCGCCCTGCGCCCCGGTGACCTGGTGGTCTACTTCCCGAAGGCCACGCACGTGGCGATGTACCTGGGGGACGGGATGGTGGTGCAGGCGCCCCGCCCGGGGGCGCGGGTGAAGGTCTCGCCGATCGCGGCGAACCCCCTGCTGGGGGCGGTGCGGCCCGATCCGGGGGCGGGCGCGGTGGAGTCGTACGCCCCGCCGGAGCTGCCTCCCGGGGCGGGGGCGGGGGCGGACACCGGTTTCAACGGGTAGCGGCGCGGGCCCGCCCGCCGCGAGCGGGCCCGCCGCAGGCGGAAACGGCACCCCGTCGCCCGGGAACCCCGCGAAGCGGGCGCCCCCGGGCAACGGGACTAGCCCGCCACCTCCGCGAGGTACGCCGCGGTCTTCTCGGGGTCGTAGAAGTACCCCTCGAAGTCCGAGGGGTCGTTGAACCCGTTGGCGAACCGATCCGCCACCGCCTGCGCCCCGTTCCCCGCGCCCAGCAGCCCCGCCACGTGCTCCGGCAGCTCCCCGAGCATCGCGTTCGTCCACTTCGTGACGTGCCGCGCCGTCTCCCAGTACCGGTCGAACGTCGCCCGCATCCACGCCTCGTCGAACGCCCCTTCGCCCCGCTCTACGATCGCGTCGAGGTAGGCCGCCGCGCACTTCGACGCGGAGTTGGAGCCCTGGCCCGTGATCGGGTCGTTCGCGACGACCACGTCGGCGACGCCGAGCACCGCCCCGCCCCCGGGCAGCCGCCCGACGGGCGTGCGGACGGTCGGCGCGTACCGCCCCGCGAGCGTCGCGTTCGCGTCCGTCAGCTCGACCTTCGTCGCCCGCGCGTACTCCCAGGGCGTGTACTTCTCCATCAGCTCCAGCGTCAGCGCCAGGTGCTCGGCCGGGTCCTTGACGCCCCGGAAGACGTCGACGGGCCCGCCGGGCACGCCCTCCCAGAAGAGGATGTCGGCCCGGCCGGACGTGGTGAGCGTCGGCATCACGAACAGCTCGCCCACCCCGGGCACCACGTTGCAGCGGACCGCGTCGAACTCGGGGTGCTCGGGGCGCGGGCCGAGCCCGTGGACGTACGCCACGGCCAGCGCCCGCTGCGGCTCGGCGTACGGCGAGCGCGCCGCGTCCCGCGCGAACATCGACACCAGCTCGCCCTTGCCCGCCGAGACCAGTACCAGGTCGTACGTACGGGCGAAGAAGTCCAGGTCGGACACGGCCGCGCCGTGGATGACCAGCTGCCCGCCGCGCTGGGCGAACGTCTCCATCCAGCCCGCCATCTTGACGCGCTGGTCGACGGACTGCGCGAAGCCGTCGAGGCGGCCGACCCAGTCGATGGGGCGCGTGCCGTCGGGGGCGCCGACGGAGACGCCGAGGCCCTCGATCCTCGGGGCCTGCGTCTCCCAGAAGTTCAGCCCGAGGTCGCGCTCGTGCTGGAGCGCGGTGTGGAACATGCACTGGGTGGACATGACCCGCCCGGCGCGGACCTCGTCCGCCGTGCGCTGGGACATGAGGGTGACCTCGTAGCCCTTGGACTGGAGGCCGAGGGCGAGCTGGAGCCCGGACTGGCCGGCTCCGACTATGAGTATCTTCCGCATGGCGGTGGTTCTCCGTGTGCTGGTGGGTCCGTCGGCTATTCGGGGGTGGTGTCGAGCGCGCGGGCGACCAGCGCCAGCAGCGTCTCGACGACCGTGATGCGATCGCGTGCGTCCATGATCAGCACGGGCACGTGCGGCGGTACGGTCAGCGCCTCGCGCACGTCCTCGGCCTCGAACCTCTCCGTACCCTCGAAGTGGTTGACGGCAACCACGTACGGCAGTTCGCAGCTCTCGAAGTAGTCGAGCGCGGGGAAGCAGTCCGCGAGGCGGCGCGTGTCGGCGAGCACCACGGCGCCCACCGCGCCGCGCACCAGGTCGTCCCACATGAACCAGAAGCGCTGCTGGCCCGGCGTGCCGAAGAGGTACAGCACCAGGTCGTCGTCGAGCGTGATCCGGCCGAAGTCCATCGCGACGGTCGTGGTGAGCTTGTCGGGCGTCGCGGCGAGGTCGTCGGTCTCCTCGCTCGCCGTCGTCATCAGCGCCTCGGTGCGCAGCGGCGTGATCTCGGAGACGGAGCCGACCAGCGTGGTCTTGCCCACGCCGAAGCCGCCCGCGACGACGATCTTCGTGGAGATCGGTGCGCGGTCGGTCTCCAACTCCCAGGCGCGCGGGGTGCCTTCGTCGGCCACGGCGGCCGGCGGCCCGTCCGTGGCGCGCTGTTGGGGCACGGCATCCGGCACCCGTTCCCGCGTCCTGCCGACCTCAGAGCCGACGGAGTCCACTGAGCACCCTTTCGAGCAGTGCGCGGTCGGGACGTCCCTCGCCGTGCCCGGTCCCGTACACACGGATCTTTCCCTGGTCGGCGAGGTCGCTGAGGAGCACCCGGACCACGCCGAGCGGCATCTTCAGCAGCGCGGAGATCTCGGCGACCGTGCGCATGCGGCGGCACAGCTCGACGATGGCGGCCATCTCCGGCATCGTCCGCCGCTCCCCGCCGGTCAGTTCGCCGCGGACGGCGGGGGCCTCCAGCGCGCCGACGAACGTCTCGACGAGCAGGACGCGGCCCGCCCTGGTGCGGCCGCCGGTGAGCGAGTACGGGCGCACCCGCGCGGGCCTGCGCCCCTCGCCGCGCACCGGGAGGCCGGGGAAGGCAGGGGTCACCTGTCCCCCTCCAGCTCCATGGACTTCCGCAGTTCGCTGCGGAGTTCGGGCGTCAGGACGTGTCCCGCGCGGCCGACGAAGAGCGCCATGTGGTACGCGACGACGCTCATGTCGCAGTCCGGCGCGGCGTGCACCCCGAGCAGCGATCCGTCGCTGATCGACATGACGAAGACGCTGCCCCGGTCCATCGCGACCATGGTCTGTTTGACACCGCCGCCGTCCATCAGCCTGGCCGCGCCGACGGTGAGGCTGGCGATGCCGGAGACGATGGTGGCGAGGTCGGCGCTGGAGCCCCGGGGCCCGTCGCGCCGTCCGCCGGGCGCCTGTTCGGCGTTCTCCGCCGGGCGCTCGGCGCGCCGTTCGGCGTGCGTCGGGTCGGAGGAGAGCAGCAGCAGTCCGTCGGACGAGACGACCGCGACCGAGTGGACCCCTGGCACCTCCTCGACGAGGTTGCTCAGCAGCCAGTGGAGATTCTGGGCTGCGTTACTCAGTCCGAACGTGCTGGGCGCAGTCAACTGCGTGCCTCCTCGACACTGTCCCCCGCGTCCTCGGTCAGTTGCTTCTCTGATCCTGCCACTGCTGGTGCTGCTGTTGACGCTGCCGCCGCCGTCTCCGACAGTTCCGCTTCGACGTCGCGCCTGCCGTCCTTGGCTCCCTGGTGGAAGCCGCCGAGGCGGCGGCGCAGTTCCTCCGCGTCGATGCCGCCGCGGCCCCGCTCCGGGGCGTCGGCCGGTTTGGTGATCCTGGGGGTGCGCTTGGGCAGCCCCTTGTCGGTCAGGCGCTCGCCCGTCGCCCCGTCGACGGCGGGCGCGGGGGCGGCCGGCTCGACGGTCTCGGCGGTCTCAGCGGTCTCGGCGGCCTGTTCCGCGACGGTCTCGGTGGCCTGTTCCGTGGCAGTCCCGGCGGCCTGTTCCGCGGCGGTCGCATCGGCGCCGGCGGGCGCGGCCTCGGCGGGCGCTTCCCCCGTGGCCCCGTCGGCGCGCTCGTGGGTGTCGGGGCCTATCGCGTACGGGTCGGGGCGGCGCACCTGGAGGGTGGTCTCGGGGTCGCCGGGCGCGCCGCGGGGCGGCAGCGCGTTGGAGTTGGCCTCCGCGACCGAACCGGGCAGGTTCACCGGGGCCGGGGGCTCGGCGAGGGCCGCGGCGGCGACGACCGCGACGGGCGACGGCGTGGCGGGCGGGGCCGTGGGGAGCAGGGTGCCGGGGAGCACGACGACGGCCGTGATGCCGCCCTGCTTCTGGTCGCGCAGCTCGACGCGGACGCCGTGCCGGGCCGCGAGGAGCGCGGTGACGCGGATGCCCAGGCCCTCGCCCTTCGGGTCGACGGCCCCTTCGGGGTCGGCGAGGCGGGCGTTCAGCTCGGCCAGCCGCTCCCCCGCCATGCCGATGCCCTCGTCCTGGACGGAGAGCATCACGTCGCCGCTCTCCAGCAGCCAGCCGGAGAGCTTGACGCGGGAGTCGGGCGGCGAGAAGGCGGTGGCGTTCTCCAGCAGCTCCGCGAGGAGGTGGCTGAGGTCGTCCGCGGCGAACCCGGCGACCTGGGCGTGCGGCGGCAGGGACTGGATGTCGACCCGCTCGTACCGCTCGATCTCGCTGACCGCCGCGCGCAGGACGTCCACCAGCGGGATCGGCCCCGCGTGGCCGTGCTGGTGCTCGGTGCCCGCGAGGACCAGCAGGTTCTCGCTGTGGCGGCGCATGACCGTGGCGAGGTGGTCGAGCTTGAAGAGGGTGGAGAGGCGCTCCGGGTCCTGCTCGCGCTCCTCCAGCTTCTCGATGATGGAGAGCTGGCGCTCGACGAGGCCGAGCGAGCGCAGGGAGAGGTTGACGAAGCTGTGGTGCACGGTGTCGCGCAGCTTGGTGAGCTCGACGGTCAGCTCGGTGGTGCGGCGCCTGAGCTCGGCGCGCTGCTCGGAGAGTTCGGCGGTGAGCGCGGTGCGCTCCGCGACGACGACGGTGCGGTCGGCCTCGACGCGCTCGGCGCGCGAGGAGAGGGTCGCGAGCTTGCCCTGGAGCGCGTTGAGCGACCGTACGACCTGGGCGAACTCGTCGTTGCGGCCGGTGAAGCGGATCTGCTCCTCGGCCTTGGGGTCGGGCGCGGCCGCGAGCCTGGCGGCGCCGATGCGCAGCACCGCGAGGGGGCGGGTGAGGGTGCGGGCGGTGGCGGTGGAGACGCCGATCGCCAGCAGCAGGCAGCCGCCGAGGAGCGCGATGCGCAGTTCGAGGTCGGTGACGGCGTCGTCGCGCAGCGCCTCGATGCGCTGGACCTGGGCGGCGCCGATGGTCGACTGGACGCCGCGCATCCGGTCGGTGCGGGCCGAGAGCGCGGCGGCCAGCTTGTCGGGGGCGGTCTTCAGCTCGTCCCCGGTGAGGGTGGGCCGGTCGGTGAGCTGGGCGAGGAAGCGCTCGGCCGCGTTGACCTCGGGGCCCGCGACGGTGGACTCCAGGGAGTCGCGGTCGGCGGCGGACGCGGCCTGGTCGAAGTCGGCGAGGAAGGCCAGCTCGCGGACGCGGGCCTGCTGGGCGGCGGCGGTGAGGGCGCCGCGCGCGCGGTCGGCCTCGCTGTCGCCGTTCTCGCTGTTTCCGCCGTTCTCGCCGTTTTCGCCGCTCTCGACGCGCCGGCCGGTGACCGGGTCGTACTCCGGTTCGTCCGCCTTCTCCGCACGGGGCACGGAGAGCGCGGCCAGGAGCAGTCCGCCGGTGGCCGACGCCTGTTCGACGGCGTGGCCGAGGTCGGCGGGGGCGCGGCCCAGGCGGGCGCCGGACGACGCGTTGGCCGCCGGGGTGCGCTCGGCGAGGTCGTCGGCGATGCGGTGGAGCTTGCCGATGACGTCGGAGTACGCCTTGTGGGCTTCGAGCGCGGTGCCCTTGCCGGTGAGGGCCGTGCGGCGGACGGAGGCGACGGTGGCCAGTTCGCGGCGCAGCTCGGCGGGGGCTTCGGGGCGGATCTCGTCGATCTGCCGGTCGACGCGGGTGGAGCGGGCGTCGGTGAGCTTTCCGTCGCCGTCGGCGCGGCCCGCCGCGATGTACGCGGTGATCTCGTCGCGCTCGTCCGCGAGGGAGTGCGCGAGGGTGAGGGCCTGCTGGTTGAGCTCGGCGAGGGTGACGAGGTTCTGGGCGTCCTTGAGGTCGCCGGACGCCGTGAGGACCGCGGGGGTGCCCGCGCCGATGACGACGAGTCCCACGGCGGCGACGGAGGCGACGAGGCGGGTGCGGACGCGGCGCGCCCTGCCGGGGCTCTCGGCGCCTGGGCTTTCGGTGCTACCCGTGGTTTGGGGGGAGCCGGTCTGGGGGGCGTCGTTGCCCCGCGGCCGCTTCTTCTGCACCGATGCTCGCAATCTCGACTAGTCCGCCCTTCAGCAGAGGTGACGCTCGGTCATGTGAGCCCGCCCCTGGTGCGTCTGGCACGGCTTCAGACCATTCCAGTGCTTTTGGGAGGGCAATGCACGATGACCGTTCCACCACCCGAACGAGTGAACAACAATCGTGAGTTGACGATCAAGCCGTCGTGGCGGGGTCGCGGGGTGCCGGTTGGAACTTCCGCGCGGGCTTTGGCAGGATGCCCGCCCGCAGTACGGAACCCTGGTGTTCTCCGGCCCGTCGAACGGCCGTGACCTGCTGGTACGGGCCATTTCACGTGCCGTGTGGGCGCCGTGGAGACGTCGTGCAGACTGGCTGCCATGCGCATCGAACAGACCACCGCACCGGGCACTGTCGAACGCCCCAACGAAGACTGGACCGGAACCGCCATCCCCGCTTCTGGCCAGGGAGGAACACTCGTCGTTCTCGACGGGGTGACGCCGCCGCGGGGAGACGACGGATGTGTGCACGGAGTCCCCTGGTTCACGGCGCGGCTGGGCGGCGCGCTGCTGGAACTGTCCGGTTCGCACCGGAACCTGACGCTGGCCGAGATTCTCTCCGCGGGGATCGCGCGGACGGCGGCGGCGCATGCGGAGACCTGTGACCTTTCTCACGTACGCACTCCTCAGGCAACCGTGGTGATCGCGCGCTGGGACGCGGAGGAGGTGGAGCACCTGGTGCTCTCGGACTCGGCGCTGCTCCTTGAGTCGCCGTCGGGCGAGGTGCTCCCGGTCCTGGACGACCGCCTGGACCGCGTGCCGCGGGAGGCCCTGCGGACGGCGGAGGCCACGGACGAGACGCTGCGCAACAAGGAGGGCGGCTTCTTCACCGCGGCGGCGGATCCCGGGGTGGCCGCGAGGGCCGTGACCGGCCGTACGCCGCGCGCGGAGGTCCGCGCGCTCCTGGCCCTGACGGACGGCGCGACGCGCTGGACGGAGGTCTTCGGGGCGGGCGACTGGAGCGAGCTGCTGGGGGTCGTGAAGAAGGAGGGGGCGGAGGCGCTGGTCGCGCGGGTGCGGGAGCTGGAGGAGACCGGAGGCCACCCGGGGAAGCGCCACGACGACGCGACGGTGGTGTGGGCGGAGCTCTAGGGGGCGGCCCACCGGGGACCCCGCGGCCCAGGGACGCCGTTACCCCGGGGCGGCGGGGTCCCGGGGCAGCGGGGTCCCTGGGCGGGCCAGGGCAACGGCACCAGGGCAACGGGGCCCGGGAGCGCGCCCCCCCTACTCCTCCGCCTCCCCCGCGTTCAGCTGCCGCAGCAGCCTCGCGAGCTCCGCGACCTCTCCCTTGTCCCACCCCGCGAGCTTGCGCATGTACCGCGACCGCCGCGCGCTCCGCACCCGGCCGAACCGCTCGCGCCCCTCCCCCGTCAGCCGCACGAGCGACGCGCGCCCGTCCGCCGGGTCGGGTTCCCTGGTCACCAGGCCCAGCTCCTCCAGCGCCCGCAGCTGGCGGCTCATCGTCGCCTTGCCGACCCCGAAGTACCCGGCCAGGTCCGTCGCCCGCTGGGCACCCGCCTCCTCCAGCCGGACCAGGAGGCCGTACGCGGCGGGCTCCAGCTCCGGGTGGAGCTCGCGCGCCATCTCCCCGGACGACGCCCGCGCGCGGCGCAGGAAGACGGCCAACTCCCGTTCCAGGGTCAGGAATTCCTGGTTCACACCACTCCCGACCCCAACCGGAGGTTCACCCTCACTTCCGCTTCCGTGCACGTCAGCACCCCTCACACGCTTTCCCGATCCTGAAAGTTTCTTCCCGCGCCACTCATCACCGCAGCTCGGCCAGTATTTCGCAGGAGTAGACCAACGGCGGAAACCTGCCCCTCTTCCGCCACCCGGGTCTACGTGCGTAGCGTCGTACATGACATGTCCACACCATTACATGTCGACCGGCCGTCAGGCTGCCCCAGAGCACGTCCCGGATCAGCTCCCCAGCTCCCCCCACCGAGGCCCCGGAGGCACGAACATGCCCGCGCTCAGACCAGCCACCGCCCCCCGCACCCGCGACCGCGCTCCCTCCCGCACCCGCGTCGGCGCCCTCGCGGCCGCCGCCCTCCTCGCACCCCTCCTCGCGCTCCCCGCCACCGCGCACGCCGCCGACCCGGACTCCGGCGCCGCGAAGGCCGCGACGTGGCCCGCCCGCGGCTCCGCCCACCTCGGCACGGGCGTGGTGAAGCACGACGGGCAGGGCGGGCTGCCGCGCGACACCCGCGCCGAGCAGACCGAGGGCGTCGACGTCTCCAGCCACCAGGGCAACGTCAACTGGTCCGGCCTGTGGAGCAGCGGCGTGAAGTGGGCCTACGTCAAGGCGACCGAGGGCACGTACTACAAGAACCCGTACTTCGCGCAGCAGTACAACGGCTCGTACAACGTCGGCATGGTCCGCGGCGCGTACCACTTCGCCACCCCCGACACCTCCACCGGCGCCGCCCAGGCCGACTACTTCGTCAACAACGGCGGCGGCTGGTCGCGCGACGGCAGGACGCTGCCCGGCGCGCTGGACATCGAGTGGAACCCGTACGGCGCGGCCTGCTTCGGCAAGTCGCAGTCGGCGATGGTCGGTTGGATCGCCGACTTCCTGAACCGCTACAGGGCCCGCACCGGCCGCGACGCGGTGATCTACACCGCCACCAGCTGGTGGACCCAGTGCACCGGCAACTACGGCGGCTTCGGCGCCACCAACCCGCTCTGGATCGCCCGCTACAACACCACGCCCGGCACGCTGCCCGCGGGCTGGGGCTACCAGACGATGTGGCAGTACACCTCGTCCGGTCCGATCGTCGGCGACCACAACAAGTTCAACGGCGCCCTCGACCGCGTCGTCGCCCTCGCCAACGGCTGAGCGGACGCCCGCACGGGAACGCGAAGGACCCCCGGCGCACGGGCGCCGGGGGTCCGACCACTTCGACCCACTTCACCAACGGGTCAGTTGCAGGCGTCCGCGGGGCGCTCGCGCGTCACCAGGTTGGTGCGTCCCGTCGTACCGTCGAGCCACACCACCTGCGTGCCCCCGGCGGCCGTCGGCCAGAGCTGCTCGCCGCGGTTGCAGGAGAAGCGGACCTTGCTGGAGCCGTCGGGCGCGATCTGCCACAGCTTGGACAGCGTCTCGTTGCGGTAGACGGTGTCGGGCGTCGTGGAGGCGACCGTGACCGCCTCGTCGGAGGCCGTCAGCTCGTAGCCGTACAGCGCGTCGGACTTGTGCTCCGAGCTGATGTCGGACGGCTCGGTGCCGTTCAGCTTGGCGCGGCGCACCGCCACCTGGCCCTCGTCGTTCGGGTTCTCGTCGACGGTCCAGAAGACGTTGCTGCCGTTGATCGCGGTCTGGCCGATGCTCTGCGGCTCGCCCAGCTGGCCCGCGAGCGCGGTCTTCTTGGTGGCCAGGTCGTAGACCTCGGTGCCGAGCAGGTAGTCGGTCGTGCCCGGGTACAGCTTGGCGTACGCGATCTTGCCGTTCTTGATCGAGGGCAGCGCGGTGCCGAGGTAGTACTTGCCGCCGTCGACCCAGGTGGGCTCGCGGTCGCCCGGCTTCAGGTAGCCGACGTGGCGGCCGCCGAACGGGTCGCTGGTCTCCAGCACGACCACGCCGTTCTCCACCCGCAGGCCCTGCACGTTGGCGTACGCGGTGTACAGCTTGGTGGTCGGGCCGCCGGTGATGCGGCGCGAGAGCACGTCCACGCTGGTCGTGCCGTACGCGGCCCAGACGACCGTCTTGCCGTCGGTCGCCGGGTAGACGTGGTAGCGCCCGTCGTTGGGGCTGATCAGCTTGGGCGCGCCCGCGCCGTCGGTGCGGCCCGCGTAGACGGAGTACGGCTCGGAGCCGTCGTCGTTGGACTGCGAGGCCGCCCACCAGCCGCCGCCCGCGCCGAGGCCGGTGCCGCTGGTGTTGACCGAGCCGAGCAGGGTGTCGGTGTCGACGCCCAGGGCCTCCTCCCAGCCGGGGACGATGCCGTGGGTGTTGAAGGACCGCTTGACGACGTTGAGCTGCTTCGCCGTGAAGTTCAGGTCCTTGGCCGCGGCGATCACCGCGTTGCGGGCCTCGGTGAAGCCGTCCAGCGGCGTCATGTAGTCGGCCAGCGCCTTGTAGACGACCCTGTCGGCGAGCACGGTGTCGCCGAGGTCCTGGCGGATGTCCCACAGCGCGCCGGAGAAGATCGTGGAGTTGCGGTGCACCGCGCCGTTGTCGCCGTCGTCGAAGGTCGTCCCGAGGAACGTCTTCGACGTGGTGCGCCCGTCGTTGAGGTTGCGGAAGGCGCAGTCGGCGGGCTTGGTGGTGCGGCAGAGGTCCTCGCCGATGAAGCCGGAGGCCGGGTCGGACATCGGGATGCCGGACGCCTCGACGTCGATGGCGTTGCCGAAGTAGTCGGCGACCGCCTCGTTGAGGGCGCCGGACTGGCCCGCGTACACCAGGTTGGCGGTGTGCTCGACGACGCCGTGCGTCATCTCGTGGCCCACCACGTCGAGGTCGGCGGAGAGCGGCTTGTACTCCTCGTCGCCCGAGCCGTACACCATCTTCTGGCCGTCCCAGAAGGCGTTGACGTAGCCCTGGCCGAACTCGGTGACGCCCACGAGGGAGTTGACCGTCATGCCGCGGCCGTCGAGGCCGTCGCGGCCGAGCCGGTCCTTGTAGAAGTCGTAGACCTCGCCCGCGGCCCAGTGCGCGTCCACGGCGCCGGACTCGGTGTGCTCCTTGCCCAGTTCGAGCGCGGGCGAGGTGAACTCCTTGAGCCCGCTGGGCCAGCGGCCCGAGACCTCGCTGACGTCGCGGCCGCGCGCGTCCCAGGTGGTGAGGGCGTTCTTGCTGGTGCCCGCCATGCGCGCGTAGTCGATCAGGTCGTACGCGCCCTTGGACTTGTTGTAGTACAGGTTCAGCGGCACCTTGGCACCGCTGAGCAGGGTGCCCTCGCCCTCGATGCTCGGCGAGTCGGCGACGGCCCCGAGCCCGGCCCTCGTCCGGTCGGCCTTCGTCCGCGCGGCGGCCTTCGCCCTGCCCTGCGCGGCGTGCGGCGCGCCGATCGTCTTGATGCCGCTGTACTGGAGCACGGGGTAGCCGGCGTCCGCGTCGACGTACACCTGCTGGATCACGGGCGCGCCGGTGATCGGGTGGGTGCCGCGCACGGTCACCTGGTAGGTGAGGACGCCCTCGCCGCGCGGGACGACCACGAGGCCCGCGGCGGTGCCGCTGAGCGCGGCCGCCTTGGCGGACTTGGCGCCCTCCTTGCGCACGGCGTCGGCCTTGCTCAGCGACTTGGTCGCGCCGAGGCGGGCCGCGGTGGCGCTGACCGCGCGGCGCACCGCCAGGTCCTCGCTGACCTTCGGCGTGGTGTCGGCGGTGAGGCCCGTGAAGTACTTGCCCGAGGTGCCGGTGACGACGCGCTTCCCGGCCTTCTTCTCCATGCGGACGACGTACTGGCCGCCGAGCACGGGGACGCCCTTGTGCCGCTGCTGGAGCCGTACGGTCTCCTCCGCGCCGCGCACGGTGGTGCGCAGCGGGACGAGGTCGCCCCTGGCGTCCTCGATCTTGTAGCGGCTCTCCTTGGCGGCGAGGTGGCCGCGGGCCGCGTCGGCCGGCGCGGCCTTGGCGTCCACGGCCTCGCGCAGCCCGTCGACGAGCGCGGGCGTCGCGGTCTCGGTGCCCGGGACGATGTCTCCCGGCGGTACGGGCGCGGCGGTGGTGGCCGCCTGTGCCGGAAGCGCGGTCACGGCGAGCGCGGTGGCGCCCAGCAGGGCCGCAGCCCCGGATATGCCGCGTCTGACTGTTTTGTGCTTGCGCACGAAACCCCTCCCACGTGCTGCTCAAGCCTGGCGGTGGTCATGGTCATGCAACCTTCCGGGGGGTCGGGCGATCAATGTTGCGACCGTGTTGACAAGTGGACACGCCCACTTGTGTGGCTCCTGAATGCAAGGTGAGAATCCCGTCATGAACGAGGGGGAACTGCACACACTGGGCCTGGGGGAGGCCGAAGAACGGACCTACGAGGCGCTGCTCAGGGAACAGGGCGACACGACAGGCCAGTTGGCCGCCCTGCTGGGACTCTCGGAGGAGGACGTGGACCACGCGCTCGACCGGCTCGTGGCCCACGGCTTCGCGCTGCCCGATCCGACGGCACAGCTGCCCAGACCAGCCGCTCCTGCCGCCGCGATCCGCACGCTCATCCACCGGCGCCAGGCCGAACTCCATCTGAAATCAGCCGAATTGGAACGGCTACGAATGACCGCCGACCAACTGGCCGGACGCCTGATGTCCGGCTCGCCCGCCGCGGCGGAGGACGGAATAGAGGTGGTGACCGGGCCCCGGGCGATCGGGGAGCGCGCCGAGTACCTGCTGGCGTCCGCGGAGCGCGAGGTGGCGATCCTGGACCGGCCTCCCTACATCAAGGGGAGTGCGGAGGAAGGGAGTTCGCGCGCTCCGGGACTGGACATAGGGGCGCTGCTCGACCGGGGGGTGGAGGTGCGCACCGTCATCGACCGCGAGGGCCTGGCCTTCCCCGGCCGGATGGCCTCGCTGACCGGGCTCGTCGAGCAGGGCCTGCGGGCGCGGGTGAGCACCGGCGTCCCGACGAAGCTCATCGCGGTGGACCGCCGGGTGACGCTGCTGCCGCCCTCCGACGCGACGGATCCCACGGCCACGGCGCTGGTGATCGGGGACACGCTGCTGCGGAACGCGCTGCTGCCGTTGTTCGAGACGGTGTGGGAGCGGTCCACCCCGCTCGGACGCGCGGGAGGCCCCGCGGAGCCCGGTGACGAACTGCCGGGTCCGGAGCGGGAGTTGCTCGGGCTGCTCGCGTCGGGACTGAAGGACGAGGCGATAGCGCGACGGCTGGGGGTGCACGTGCACACGGCTCGGCGCCGGATCAGCCGGCTGCTGGACCACCTGGGGGCCGAGACCCGCTTCCAGGCGGGCGCCCAGGCGACGCTGCGGGGGTGGTTGCACTTCTAGGAACGGCGCGGCGCGGGGTGGGGCGGCGCGGGGCGGGGTGGCTCGCCGCCCCGCCCTCGCGCGGTTCCCCGCGCCCCTTCCGGGGGCGCGGGACCCCGTACCAGGACACCCCACCCCAAAGCAACGCTTCCATCCACCGCGTCACCTGGTTAAGGATGGACGCCATGCGCAAGATCCGAACGATCACCGGGGTGCTCACCGCCCTCGCCCTGGCCACCGCCACCGCGGGCTGCACCACGGCCTCGTCCGCATCCCAGCACCCGGGCGCCCGCGGGAAGCAGCAGCCCCGCCCCACCCAGTCCGCCGCGGTCTCCGCTACCGCCACCGTCCCCGCCGTGGGCGTGCTCGTGGACGACGACCCGGAGAACGAGGGCGAGCACTGGTGCTCGGCCAGCGTGGTCGACAGCCCCCGGGGCAACGTCGTGGCGACCGCCGCCCACTGCGTGTACGAGCACAAGCGCTACGCCGCCGACTTCAGCTTCGCCCCCTCCTTCTCGGGCCGGGGCAAGGGCACCGCCCCGTACGGCACCTGGCGGGTGACGAAGGTCGAGGTGGACCCGCGCTGGCGCGCGGACGGCGACGACTCGGAGGCGTACGACTACGCCTTCCTGACCCTCGCCCCCGACGCCAAGGGCCGCAGCGTCCAGGAGGTCGTCGGCGGCCTGGCCCCGGACTGGGCGTCGGGGCCCGAACGCCGCGTGACCGTCTTCGGCTACCCGGGCCCGGACCACAACCCGACCAACCGCCCGATCATGTGCACGACCGACACGGCCAGGGACGAGGACCTGGCCGCGATGATCCGGATGGAGTGCGCGGGGTTCTTCGACGGGACGAGCGGCGGCCCGTGGCTGGCGGACTACCGCGCCCCCGACGACCGGGGCCGCCTCATCGGCGTGATGAGCGGCGGCGACACGGACAGCGAGTCCACGGCCGTGCTCTTCGACGCGCACGCCAAGGGCCTGTACGAACGGGCCGCGGGGGGCCGGGGGGGGCCCCGCCCCCCCCGGGCCCCCGCCCCCCCCCCCCCCGGGGGCCGCCCCCCCCCCCCGCCCCCCCCCCCCCACCACCCACCCCCCCCCCGCCCCCCCCGGGGGGGCCC
>NZ_JBITHO010000004.1:400404-438444 GCF_044458065.1 Streptomyces sp. NPDC050504
GGGGTGGGCGGGGGGGCCCCGTCCGCGGTGCGGCGGCGCCCGCGCCCCCCCCCCCCGGGCGGGCGCCCCCGGGGGGGGCCGCCGCGGGGGGCCCCCCCGCCCCCCCCCCCCGCCCCGCGAGGGAAGCCGTTACGCCGCGACGAGGGGCGCGGCCGCCTCCGCCGGCGCCAGCGCGATCTCCAGCACCTGCCGGACGTCCGTCACGGGGTGCACCTCCAGCTTCTCCAGCACCTCGGCGGGGACGTCGTCCAGATCGGCCTCGTTCCGCTTGGGGATGATCACGGTGGTGACGCCCGCCCGGTGCGCGGCCAGCAGCTTCTGCTTGACGCCGCCGATCGGCAGGACCCGCCCGGTCAGCGAGACCTCGCCGGTCATCGCCACGTCGGTGCGCACGAGCCGCCCCGACAGCAGCGAGGCGAGCGCCGTGGTGAGCGTGATGCCCGCGCTCGGCCCGTCCTTGGGCACCGCGCCCGCCGGGAAGTGGACGTGCACGCCCCGGTCCTTGAGGTCGGTGACCGGCAATTCCAGCTCGGCGCCGTGCGAGCGCAGGAAGCTCAGCGCGATCTGCGCGGACTCCTTCATCACGTCGCCGAGCTGACCGGTGAGGGTCAGTCCTGACGCGCCCGTCTCCGGGTCGGCCAGCGATGCCTCCACGAAGAGGACGTCGCCGCCCGCGCCGGTCACCGCGAGCCCGGTGGCCACGCCGGGCACCGCCGTGCGCCGCTCGGCCGGGTCCTGGGCGGACTCCGGGACGTGGTGCGGCCGCCCGATCAGGTCGCGCAGCTCCGCGTCCGTGACGGTGAAGGGCAGCTCGCGGTCGCCCAGCTCGTGCTGGGCCGCGACCTTGCGCAGCAGCCGGGTGACGGCGCGCTCCAGGTTCCGTACGCCCGCCTCGCGGGTGTACTCGCCGGCCAGCTTGCGCAGCGCCGAGTCGTCGACGGTCACCTCGCCGGGCTCCAGGCCCGCGCGCTCCAGCTGCCTGGGCAGCAGGTGGTCACGGGCGATGACGACCTTCTCGTCCTCGGTGTAGCCGTCGAGGCGGACCAGCTCCATGCGGTCGAGCAGGGCCTCGGGGATGGCCTCCAGGACGTTGGCGGTGGCCAGGAAGACGACGTCGGAGAGGTCGAGCTCGACCTCCAGGTAGTGGTCGCGGAAGGTGTGGTTCTGCGCCGGGTCGAGGACTTCGAGCAGGGCCGCTGCCGGGTCGCCGCGGAAGTCGGAGCCGACCTTGTCGATCTCGTCGAGCAGGACGACGGGGTTCATGGACCCGGCCTCCTTGATCGCCCGTACGATCCGGCCCGGCAGCGCGCCCACGTAGGTGCGGCGGTGCCCGCGGATCTCCGCCTCGTCGCGCACGCCGCCGAGCGCGACGCGCACGAACTCGCGGCCCATCGCGTGCGCCACCGACTCGCCGAGCGAGGTCTTGCCGACGCCGGGCGGGCCGACCAGTGCCAGTACGGCGCCGCCGCGCCGCCCGCCGACCACCCCGAGCCCCCGGTCGGCGCGCCGCTTGCGCACCGCGAGGTACTCGGTGATCCGTTCCTTCACGTCCTCCAGGCCCGCGTGCTCGGCGTCGAGGACGGTCTTGGCGCCCTTGATGTCGTAGACGTCGTCGGTGGTCTCGTTCCAGGGGAGTTCGAGGACGGTGTCGAGCCAGGTCCTGATCCAGCCGCCCTCCGGGGACTGGTCGCTGGCGCGCTCCAGCTTGTCGACCTCCTTGAGCGCGGCCTCGCGGACCTTCTCGGGCAGGTCGGCCGCCTCGACGCGGGCCCGGTAGTCGTCGGACTCCTCGCCCTCGGCCTCGCCGTTGATCTCGCGCAGTTCCTTGCGCACGGCGTCGAGCTGGCGGCGCAGCAGGAACTCGCGCTGCTGCTTGTCGACGCCCTCCTGGACGTCCTTGGCGATGGTCTCGGCGACGTCCTGCTCGGCGAGGTGTTCGCGCAGCTGGGCGGTGGCGAGCTTGAGGCGGGCGACCGGGTCGGCGGTCTCCAGGAGCTCGACCTTCTGGGCGGTGGTGAGGAACGGGGAGTAGCCGGAGTTGTCGGCGAGGGCCGAGACGCCCTCGATCTGCTGGACGCGGTCCACGACCTGCCAGGCGCCGCGCTTCTTGAGCCAGCTGGTGGCCAGCGCCTTGTACTCCGTGACCAGCTCGGCGACGGCGCCGGGCAGCGGGTCGGGGACGGTCTCCTCGACGGCGGTCCCCTCGACCCAGAGGGCGGCGCCAGGACCGGTCGTACCGGCTCCGATGCGGACGCGGCCCAGGCCCCGGATGAGCGCGCCGGGGTCGCCGTCGGAGAGTCGTCCCACCTGCTCGACGAGGCCGAGGACGCCGGTGCCCGCGTACGTTCCGTCGACGCGCGGCACGAGCAGCACCTTCGGCTTCCCGCCGGTGCCGCTGGAGCGCGCGGCGGCCTGGGCGGCCTCCACCGCGGCGCGCACCTCGGCGTCGGACAGGTCGAGCGGCACCACCATTCCGGGCAGCACGACCTCGTCGTCGAGCGGCAGCACGGGCAGGGTGAGCGGTGTGGACGTCGTTGCCATGATCTCCCCTTGGGCAGTGAAGTTGAGCTGTACCGACTCAATGCACCTGAGCCCGTGATTGTTCCCCGACCTCTGTTCGCTCTCAGCGATCACGAATCGGCCCGTACGGCGGTCCATTGCGGCCGTCCTCGCCCGATGTAATACTCACTAGCGATACAGGACCATTACAGGGGGAGTTCAGATGACGTCCGCCGACCGTTTGTTCGCCGACAGCTCCGACGCCGTCCGCGCCTGGGTCGAGGGGTGGATCGTGTCGCGGGGCGCGGCCGAGCCGCTGGAGCAGCCCTGGGGGCTGACCGTCGACGTCGGGCTCGTCCGGCACGCGACGCGGCACGTCCTGACGCACGCCGACGAGGAGACCGTGCGCAAGCTCGCGGAGGCGTACGCGGCGCCCGCCGTCTCGCTCAAGGTGTTCCTGGAGCCGGAGGCCGTACTGCCCCTGCTCTCCCCCGAGTGGGTGTCGGACGGGCCCGGCTGGCTGATGGTCACCGACCTGCGGCCCGAGGCGGCCGAGCCGCCCGCCGGGTACCACGTGCGCACCTGGGAGCGCGGCGGCGTCGTCCGACTCCTGGTCACCTCGGCCGACGGCGGCTTCGCGGCGCGCGGCCAGATCGCGCCGACCGGCGCGACCGCCGTCGCCGACCAGATCGAGACGTCCCCCGCGCACCGCCGCAAGGGGCTCGGCTCCTTCGTGATGCGCACGCTCCAGACCGCCGCGGCCGAGCGGGGCGCGCGCGTCGGGGTGCTCGGCGCGACGACCGACGGCAAGGGGCTGTACGAGTCGCTGGGCTGGAGGATTCGGCTTCCACTGGTAGGTGTCACCTACACGCCGACCACCGGGGAAGTTGGCAGCTAACGGTCACCCACGATCACTGCGAGCGATCTCCGGCACAGCATGGAGAGGTCCAATTCCCCTATCGGCAAAGGGACTTATCCATGCGTGTTGCTTTCTTCGCCAAGGCCGCCGCGACCGCCGCGGTGGCCGCCGCCACGCTGACCATCGGCGCCCCGGCGCACGCCGCGCAGCAGGCGGCGCTGACCGAGGTCGCGTGTTCCACGGACGCCAACCAGATGCAGTTCACCAAGTTCATGGGCTTCAGCCGCTGTTTCCTGGGCACCGGCGACCTGGACGTGCAGCCCACGTTCAACACCGAGGCGACCTGGTTCGACTCGGGCAACCACTCGGGCTGGTTCAAGTACGGGAACAAGGTCCAGAACTTCTCGAAGTTCCAGCACCTGGAGGGCAAGTTCTACCCGCTGAGCCACATCCACGTGGACAACTGATCCCGTGACCCCGGCGGGCTCCCCTCAGCGGTAGCCCGCCAGGCCGTCCCGCAGCTCGCCCTCGTCGCCGTCCCGCACGGCGGCGAGGGCCTGCTGGAGCGCGAAGGTGCCCCGGACGACGCGGATCCGCTCCCACTGGTCCGCCGCTGCGGGGATGCGGGAGAGCAGTGCGTCCCCGTAACTGGCGCCGACCGCCGCCAGGTCCTCCGCCTGGTCGCCCAGCGCGGCCCCGTCCCAGTCGACCACCCCGACGAGCCGGGGAGCGCCGCCCTCCTGCCGCGCCCAGAGCACGTTCTCGCCGCCGAGGTCCCCGTGGACCACCGCCGACGCGCGGTACGGCAGCCCGTCCAGCGCGGCCAGCTCCCGCTCGGCGCGCTCGCGCCCGGCGTGCGACATCAGCGCGTACAGCTCGCCCCGCACGCCCGCCGCGAAGTCCCGCCAGCCGTCGCGCGGCGCGGGTTCGAGCCCCGCGACGACCGCGCCCCTCGGGTCCGCCGCGTCCGCCCGGCCCGCCGCGTCCGCCGGGACCGGGCCGTCCGCCGCGCCCCGCAGCTCCGCGAAGAGCGCGGCGTACTGCTCTGCCACGGCCTCCTCGGCCGCCGGGTCCCGCAGTTCCTCCGGCGCGAGCGGGCTGCCGGGCACCCTGCTGAGCAGCAGGTGCCCCGCCCCTTCGGCCAGCACCTCGGGCGTCCGCACGCCGAGCCCGAGCGCGGCGACGGCCCGCAGCCGCGCCGCGCACGCCGGGAGCCGGTCGGCAGCGGCGGCGTGCCGCGCGAACCGCACGACGCTCTCGGCGCCGAGCACGACGTCGTGGAACTGCCCGCGATGGACGGTGAGCGCGCCGAAATCTTCACCGGGCAGCAGGGTGTCAAGCAGGTGCCGATGCCGTTCAATGACGTCCATGGCTCTGGACGCTACGGGCCTGGAGGGCGGGAGTCATGCGAGTTACCGGTGGCGCGAGGGTCGCGGGCCTGGTGCTCGCGGCGCTGCTCACGGCGGGGTGCGGCGGGGCCGACGGAAACGACGGGAACGACGGCCACGACGGGCAGACCGTGAAGCCCTCGGCGTCCCGGGGCGGCCAGGGGTCTCCTTCCGCCCCCGCGCCGCCCGCCTCGCGCGGGCCGCTCGTGGAGGTGACCGTCACGGGCGGGTTCGCCGGGATCCACCGGGTGCTCGAAGTGCGCGGCGACGGCTCGTACACCGAGCGCCGGTCGGGCGAGCAGGACCGGACGGGCCGGATGTCCCCGGCCGGGCTGGCGGAGCTGCGCACGGCGCTGGCCGGGGCGGACTTCGCACGGCTGCCCAGGCGGGCGACGCACAATCCGGTACGGGACGGCTTCTCGTACGAGATCGAGTACGGCGGCCGGAAGGTGACGACCTACGACGAGGTCGACTCGGCCGCGCTGCGCGCGGTGATCGGGGCGCTGCCGCGCACGGGGACGTGAGCACGGGCGGAGGCGTGGGCACGGGCGGGAACGTGGGCGCACTGGCGGACGGGCGCGGCGCCGGTCGCGGCGTCGCGGTCCGTGCGGGCACGTGACCACCGGCGGACCAGCGGCCAGCAGGCGATGCCCGACAGCAGGGCCATCGGGTGGCCCCAGGAGGCGAGCGGGTCGACGAGCGCGACGAGGTCCTGGCCCAGGACGAGCGCGACGACCGCGAGCACGGCGGTGCGCGGCCGGCGGCCCAGCAGTCCGGTGAGCGCGCCGAGGCTCGCGAGCAGGCCGAAGCTGATGCCGTAGTCGAGGCGGTGCAGGGAGCTGGCCGGGAGGTGGCCGGTGAGTACGGAGATCCCGACCGGGACCTCAGTGGCGAGGGTCGCGGCGACGTGCCCCAGCAGGAAGACCCCGGCTGTCCGCAGGCCGCCGATGCGGCGCTCCAGGGCGGTGAGCACGAAGACGAACGCGAGCCCGTACGCACTGGCGAGCCCGCCCGCGACCCAGAGCGCGCTCGCCAGGAGGACCAGGCTCGGCGTCTCGGCGAGGTGCGCGGCGTCGGTGCTGGAGGCGCGGAGGAGGGCGGAGACGGTGTCCGGGTCGCCGTACTCGGTGAAGAGGGAGGTGGCGATCAGGACGAGGAGGTAGGTGAAGGTGAAGGGGGTGCCGGTGGGGGTGGGCAGGGCGCGGCGGGCCCCGCGGAGCCGGGTCCAGGCCCGGGTTCGGGGGCGCGCGGGGGTGGAGGCGAGGGGGCTGGCCGCGCCCGTCCGCTGCCGGGGGACGGCGGCGAGGAGGGGCGGCGCGCTGCCCCGGGGGGCGTCGGTGTCCGTGTCGCCCGCGTCGTTCGGTCCGTGCACTGTGCGAGGCCCCTTTCGTACCGCCCAGCCCCCGACCCACTTCAGCATGCTCACCCTCTGTCACGAGAGGCGCCCCCGTCTATGACCCGCGTCACACGAGGCAACCCGCCGCACGGCGGAAACGTCCGGGCGCCGCCACGGGGGCGCCGAAAGATCGCGCGGTTCCCCGGGACCACGCCGTGCGCGAGGATGGACGGCCACAACTCCCCTGCGTACACGGAGAGGTGCCCATGCCCGAGTCAGCCCCCGACGACCGCCCCGTCACCCTCGACCGCCGCGACGGCCCGCACGGCGAGGTCGCCCTCCGTCGCCACGGCGACCACCTGGAGATCATCGCCAACGGCACGTTCCTGATGGACACCTCGGACGGCCGCTCCGAGCGCCTGCTCGTCGACGCGGCCCAGGCGTCCCTCCCGGAGGACCGCCTCCCCGCGACCGTCCTCATCGGCGGCCTGGGCGTCGGATTCTCGCTGGCCCACGCGGCCGGGGCGACGGCGGCGTCGGCGTCGGCGTCGGCGTCGGGGGGCGTACCTGACGGCACCCCCGCCTGGTCCCGCATCACCGTCGTGGAGCGGGAACAGGCCATCATCGACTGGCACCACGCGGGCCCCCTCGCCCGCATCTCGGGCGGCGCACTCGCCGACCCCCGCACGGTGATCCTGCACACGGACCTGGTCGACCACCTCCGTACGACCACGGACCGCTACGACGCGCTGTGCCTGGACATCGACAACGGTCCCGACTGGACCGTCACCGAGGACAACGACGACCTCTACTCCCCCGCCGGGCTCGCCGCCTGCAAGGAGCGGCTGAACCCCCGCGGAGTGCTCGCGGTGTGGTCGGCGCGGCCCTCCCCCGCGTTCGACGAAGCGTTGCGGAATGCCGGATTCACCGGGGTTACGACCGAAGAGGTGCGGGTTGCCCGAGGCGCGCCTGACGTCGTCCACCTCGCCGTTCGCCCTGCGTAGCCGCGACGCCGCAACTGCCTCTACTCTGCTGGACGGCACACGAGATCACACGATCCGGAAGAGCACTTCCAGGGGCGGGGCGATGGAGCAGACACACACCACCCACAACGGCGCGGCGCCGGCTCCGGCCAACAGTGCCCAGCGCCGCGTGCTGGTCGTCGAGGACGACGCCACGATCGTCGACGCCATCTCGGCCCGCCTGCGCGCCGAGGGCTTCCTCGTCCAGACCGCGCAGGACGGCCCCGCGGCCGTGGACGCGGCCGAGGCGTGGCAGCCGGACCTGATGGTCCTGGACATCATGCTGCCGGGCTTCGACGGCCTGGAGGTCTGCCGTCGCGTGCAGGCCCAGCGCCCGGTCCCGGTCCTGATGCTGACCGCGCGCGACGACGAGACCGACATGCTGGTGGGCCTCGGGGTCGGCGCCGACGACTACATGACCAAGCCGTTCTCGATGCGCGAGCTGGCCGCGCGGGTGCACGTGCTGCTGCGCCGCGTCGAGCGGGCCGCGCTGGCCGCCGTGACGCCGCGCAGCGGCATCCTGCGGCTCGGCGAGCTGGAGATCGACCACGCGCAGCGCAGGGTCCGCGTCAAGGGCGAGGACGTGCACCTCACCCCCACCGAGTTCGACCTGCTGGTCTGCCTGGCGAACACGCCGCGCGCGGTGCTCTCCCGCGAGCAGCTGCTCGCCGAGGTGTGGGACTGGGCGGACGCCTCGGGCACCCGCACGGTGGACAGCCACATCAAGGCGCTGCGCCGGAAGATCGGCGCCGAGCGGATCCGCACGGTGCACGGCGTGGGGTACGCGCTGGAGACCCCGGCCCCGTGACGGGCGGCGGGACGGACTCCGCGGGAGCGCCCCGCGCGCCCGCCGGGCGGCAGTGGTCCCGGCCCGCCGCCGGGGCCCGGCTCGGGGCCGCCCGGCTCCGCGCCCGGCTGGGCGGGGTCACGATCTCCGTCAAGACCAAGCTGGGCGCGCTGGTCACCGTCTCGGTCCTGATCACCTCGGGGCTGGCCCTGGTCGCCATGAGGACCGGCGCCGAGCTGCGGTACATCACGATCTTCGCGATGATCACCGCCCTGCTGGTGACGCAGTTCGTGGCGCACTCGCTGACCGACCAGCTGGACGAGATGAACGCGGTCGCCAGGTCCGTCTCGCACGGCGACTACACGCGCCGGGTGCGCGGCACCGACCGGCGCGACGAGCTGGGCGACCTGGCCGCCACCATCAACCGCCTCGCGGACGACCTGGAGGCCGTCGACCAGCACCGCAAGGAGCTGGTCGCCAACGTCTCGCACGAGCTGCGCACCCCCATCGCGGCGCTGCGCGCGGTCCTGGAGAACGTGGTGGACGGGGTCTCCGAGGCCGACCCCGAGACGATGCGCACGGCCCTGAAGCAGACCGAGCGCCTGGGGCGGCTGGTCGAGACGCTGCTGGACCTCTCGCGCCTCGACAACGGCGTCGTCCCGCTGAAGGCGCGCCGCTTCGAGGTCTGGCCGTACCTCTCGGGGGTCCTGAAGGAGGCGAACCTCGCGGCGGGCCGCCGGGGCACCTCCTCGGGCTCGGGCAACCACACCCGCACCGACGTCCACCTGCACCTGGACGTCTCGCCGCCCGAGCTGACGGCCTACGCGGACGCGGAGCGGCTGCACCAGGTGATGGCCAACCTGATCGACAACGCGGTCAAGCACTCCCCGCCGCACGGCCGGGTCACCGTCCACGCCCGCAGGGGCGCGGGGCCCGAGTCGCTGGACCTCGAAGTGGTCGACGAGGGTCCCGGCATCCCGGAGCCCGAGCGGCACAAGGTCTTCCAGCGGTTCAACCGGGGCGGCGTCCCGGCCGCGCACGGGCCGGGCAGCGACGGCGGCACGGGGCTGGGCCTGGCGATCGCCCGCTGGGCCGTCGAGTTGCACGGCGGTCGGATCGGCGTGGCCGAATCTTCACGTGGCTGCCACATCCGTGTCACTCTTCCGGGAGCATCACAGCCACGAGATTGACGTCACTCTTGACGTAGGCTTCGAACCGGAGCCGCGCGTTCTGCGTGGACGTGGTGAGGGGTGCAGGCCAGGGGGCCGCAGCCGCGGTGTGTCGTACCCGCTCGGATGCGGGACCACACTTGTTTCCCGCCATTTCCTGCGCCGAAACCCGCCTTCCGATGTGACTTGCGCGACGATGACCCGCCCGGTCTGCACCTCTCGGCCCAGGGGGCGTAGCCTTTATTTCCGCTGTCCATCACCTTGCGAAGCGGAAGAGGGCGGTTGCCGCCGTGTCGTCTCAGTCCCCCAGTAACTCAAGCATCTCGACCGATCAAACCGGGCAGGGAAAGAACCCTGCCGCCGCATTCGGGCCGAATGAGTGGCTCGTAGACGAGATCTACCAGCAGTACCTCCAGGACCCGAATTCGGTCGACCGTGCCTGGTGGGACTTCTTCGCCGACTACAAGCCGGGGGCCGCGCAGACCACCGCGCCCGAGGCTCCCCCGGCGCAGCAGCCCGCTCCGGCCGCACCGGCACCGGCGCCCGCGCAGACCACCGCCGCCCCGGCCGCCGCCGCTCCGGCCGCGCCCGCGGCCCAGGCCGCACCGGCTCCCGCCGCGCCCGCGCCCGCCAAGGCAGCCGCCGCTCCCGCACAGCCCGCTCCCGCCCCTGCTCCCGCAAAGGCCACCACCCCCGTGAACACCCCCGCAGCCCCTGCGACCGAGGCTCCGGCAGGCCCCGAGTACGTGACGCTGCGCGGCCCCTCCGCGGCCGTCGCCAAGAACATGAACGCCTCCATCGAGGTCCCCACGGCCACGTCCGTGCGTGCCGTCCCGGTGAAGCTGCTGTTCGACAACCGCATCGTCATCAACAACCACCTCAAGCGCGCCCGCGGCGGGAAGATCTCCTTCACGCACCTCATCGGGTACGCGATGGTGCAGGCCATCAAGGCCATGCCGTCGATGAACCACTCCTTCACGGAGAAGGACGGCAAGCCGACCCTGGTCAAGCCGGAGCACATCAACTTCGGCCTGGCGATCGACCTGGTGAAGCCCAACGGCGACCGCCAGCTGGTCGTCGCGGGCATCAAGAAGGCCGAGACGCTCAACTTCTTCGAGTTCTGGCAGGCGTACGAGGACATCGTCCGCCGCGCCCGCAACAACAAGCTGACGATGGACGACTTCACGGGCGTCACCGTCTCGCTGACCAACCCGGGCGGCCTGGGCACCGTGCACTCCGTGCCGCGTCTGATGCCCGGCCAGTCGGTCATCATGGGCGTCGGCTCGATGGACTACCCGGCGGAGTTCCAGGGCACCTCGCAGGACACCCTGAACAAGCTCGGCATCTCCAAGGTCATGACGCTGACCTCGACGTACGACCACCGCGTCATCCAGGGCGCCGCCTCCGGCGAGTTCCTGCGGATCGTCGCCAACCTGCTGCTCGGCGAGAGCGGCTTCTACGACGAGATCTTCGAGGCGCTGCGCATCCCCTACGAGCCGGTCCGCTGGCTCAAGGACATCGACGCCAGCCACGACGACGACGTCACGAAGGCCGCCCGCGTCTTCGAGCTGATCCACTCCTACCGGGTGCGCGGCCACGTCATGGCCGACACCGACCCGCTGGAGTACAAGCAGCGCAAGCACCCCGACCTGGACATCACCGAGCACGGCCTCACCCTGTGGGACCTGGAGCGGGAGTTCGCGGTCGGCGGCTTCGCCGGCAAGTCGATGATGAAGCTCCGCGACATCCTCGGCGTCCTGCGCGACTCGTACTGCCGCACCACCGGCATCGAGTTCATGCACATCCAGGACCCGAAGCAGCGCAAGTGGCTCCAGGACCGCGTCGAGCGCCCGCACTCCAAGCCGGAGCGCGAGGAGCAGCTGCGCATCCTGCGCCGCCTGAACGCCGCCGAGGCGTTCGAGACGTTCCTCCAGACGAAGTACGTCGGGCAGAAGCGGTTCTCCCTGGAGGGCGGCGAGTCCGTCATCCCGCTGCTCGACGCCGTCATCGACTCGGCCGCCGAGGCGCGCCTGGACGAGGTCGTCATCGGCATGGCCCACCGCGGCCGCCTGAACGTGCTGGCGAACATCGTCGGCAAGTCGTACGCGCAGATCTTCCGCGAGTTCGAGGGCAACCTGGACCCGCGCTCGATGCACGGCTCCGGCGACGTGAAGTACCACCTGGGCGCCGAGGGCACCTTCACCGGCCTGGACGGCGAGCAGATCAAGGTCTCGCTGGTCGCCAACCCCTCGCACCTGGAGGCGGTCGACCCGGTCCTGGAGGGCGTCGCCCGCGCCAAGCAGGACGTCATCAACAAGGGCGGCACGGACTTCACCGTCCTGCCGCTGGCGCTGCACGGCGACGCGGCCTTCGCGGGCCAGGGCGTCGTCGCCGAGACGCTCAACATGTCGCAGCTGCGCGGCTACCGCACCGGCGGCACCGTGCACGTGGTCATCAACAACCAGGTCGGCTTCACCGCCGCGCCGGAGTCCTCGCGCTCCTCGATGTACGCCACCGACGTGGCGCGCATGATCGAGGCGCCGATCATCCACGTGAACGGCGACGACCCGGAGGCCGTGGTACGCGTGGCCCGCCTGGCCTTCGAGTTCCGCCAGACGTTCAACAAGGACGTCGTGATCGACCTCATCTGCTACCGCCGCCGCGGTCACAACGAGGGCGACAACCCGGAGTTCACCAACCCGCAGATGTACACGCTGATCGACAAGAAGCGCTCGGTGCGCAAGCTGTACACCGAGTCGCTGATCGGCCGCGGCGACATCACGCTGGAAGAGGCGGAGCAGGCGCTCCAGGACTTCCAGGGCCAGCTGGAGAAGGTCTTCACCGAGGTCCGCGAGGCCACCTCGGCCCCGGCCCAGCCGCTCGTCCCCGACGCGCAGGCCGAGTTCCCGGTCGCCGTGACCACCGCGGTCTCCCAGGAGGTCGTGAAGCGGATCGCCGAGTCGCAGGTCAGCATCCCGGAGCGGATCACCGTCCACCCGCGCCTGATGCCGCAGATGCAGCGCCGCGCCGCCTCCGTGGAGACCGGCACGATCGACTGGGGCATGGGCGAGACCCTCGCCATCGGCTCGCTGCTGATGGAGGGCACCCCGGTCCGCCTGGCGGGCCAGGACTCCCGCCGCGGCACCTTCGGCCAGCGCCACGCGGTGCTGGTGGACCAGAAGACCGGCGAGGACTACACGCCGCTCCTCTACCTCACCGAGGACCAGGCCCGCTACAACGTCTACGACTCGCTGCTCTCGGAGTACGCGGCGATGGGCTTCGAGTACGGCTACTCGCTGGCCCGCCCCGAGTCGCTGGTGATCTGGGAGGCCCAGTTCGGTGACTTCGTCAACGGCGCGCAGACCGTCGTCGACGAGTTCATCTCCTCGGCCGAGCAGAAGTGGGGCCAGACGTCCGGCGTCACCCTGCTGCTCCCGCACGGCTACGAGGGCCAGGGCCCGGACCACTCGTCCGCCCGCCCCGAGCGCTTCCTCCAGATGTGCGCGCAGAACAACATGACGGTCGCGATGCCGACGCTCCCGTCGAACTACTTCCACCTCCTGCGGTGGCAGGTGCACAACCCGCACCACAAGCCGCTGGTCGTCTTCACCCCGAAGTCGATGCTCCGCAACAAGGCGGCGGCGTCGAAGGCGGAGGAGTTCACCACGGGCGGCTTCCGCCCGGTCATCGGCGACACCCACGTGGACCCGGCCGCGGTCCGCAAGGTCGTCTTCTGCGCGGGCAAGGTCTACTACGACCTGGAGGCGGAGCGCGTGAAGCGCGGCGCCGACGACACCGCGATCATCCGCATCGAGCGCCTGTACCCGCTGCCGGGTGCGGAGCTCCAGGCGGAGATCGCGAAGTACCCGAACGCCGAGAAGTACCTGTGGGCCCAGGAGGAGCCGGCGAACCAGGGCGCGTGGCCGTTCATCGCGCTGAACCTGATCGACCACCTGGACCTGGCCGTCGGCGCGGACATCCCGCACGGCGAGCGCCTGCGCCGCATCTCGCGCCCGCACGGCTCGTCCCCGGCGGTCGGCTCGGCCAAGCGCCACCAGGCGGAGCAGCAGCAGCTGGTGAACGAGGTGTTCGAGGCGTAGTTCCCGTAGGGAGCCGCATGCCGAAGGGCCCCGTCCCCGCGATTCGTTCGCGTGGGCGGGGCCCTTCGGCATGCCGCCTCAGACCGGCTGGGGTTCGAAGTCCCAGTAGGGGCGGGCCCTGCGGCGCATGCTGAGGGTGTGCGGGTTCTGGTCGCCCAGGGTCTCCGCGAGCAGCCGCACCACCTCCTGCTCCAGCTCGGCCGCCTCCTTGGTGCGGCGCAGCGCCCGGAGGTCGGCCGCTTGTGCGGAGCGGCTGGAGAGCGTCAGCGGGTGGAGCGCGCCCAGGACACGGGCGGCCGTCGCGGCGGTCTCCCTGCTCAGCTCGGCGGCGCCCTCGTAGTCGTCGGACAGCGCCCTGGCCCCGGAGGTGTTGAGTGCGCAGCCCAGCGTCCAGGGATGGTCGTCGCCGACGGCCGCCGCCATCCGGACCAGGGCGCGCTCCGACATGTCGAGCGCCGTCTCGTGCTCGCCGAACTCCGCGGTCACCATGGCCAGGTTGCTGAGCGTGCCGGCCGCGAAGGGGTGGCCGTCGCCGAGCAGGGAGCCGTACTCGTCGGTTGCGGTGGTGGCGAGGTCGCGGGCCCTGGCGGGGTCGCCGTGCGCGCGGAGCAGCGTCGCGTAGTCGGCCAGGACGGAGAGCGTGTCGGGGTGCCGGGGGCCGTGGACCTGGGAGGTCCTGCTGAACACCGTACGCATCAGGGCCTCGGCGGTCGCGAAGTCGCCCGACCTCCGCATGCACAGGGCCAGGTTCTGTTCGGCGCGCAGGGTCTGCGGGTGGTGCCTGTCCATGATCTGCCGGTGCAGTTTGACGTTCTGCTCCTGGCGGGACATGGCCTGCGGGTAGTTGCCGAGCAGCCGCAGCAGGGTGGCGCAGAAGATGCCGCTGTTGAGGGTGAAGGGGTGGCGCAGTTTGAAGACCCGTTCGCAGGAGGCGAGGACCTTCAGCTCCGCCGTCAGTGCCTCGTCGTAGTTGCCGAGGAGGGTGAGGGCCTGGTTGAGGTTGTGGCGGGCGCCGAGCGAGCGGGGGGCCTCGGGGCCGAGCAGCCGTTCGTAGGTCTCGCAGACCTGGTGGAACAGGTCCTTCGCCTCGCCGTACGCGGCGATCGCCATCAGGCTGCCGCCGAGGCCGTTCTTGGCCCGCAGCAGGTCGCTGTTGTCGGCCGTGTGTTCGCTGAGCTGGGCGACGGACCGGCGGCCCATGGCCTCCGCCTCGCGGAACCGGCCGACCCTGCGGAGCAGGATCGAGTAGAGGTAGTCCAGGAGCCGGAGGTTGCGGTCCGTCCCCGGCAGTCGCTGCGGCCAGCGTGCCAGGGCCTTCTCGCACATCTGGAGACCGGCGGAGTACTCGCCGCGCTCGCGCAGGTAGTTGATGCAGTCGATGACCAGGCCCAGGACGTCCGGGTCGGTGCTGTCGAAGGCCCCGGCGTGTTCGAGGTGCGGGATGATCTGGGCGTACCTGGCCCAGAGCCTGGTGTCGCTGGTGGTGCGCGGAGAGCCGCTGACCAGTACTCGGCAGGCGGCCTTCGACGCGGCCTCGCGATCGGATTCGAGCATCTCGTCGCGCAGGAACGTGTGGTAGAGGTGGTGCATCTGCACGCTCTCCACGTTCTGGTCGCTGCCCGCGCTGGCCTGGTAGTCCATGCGCATCACCGCGGTCGCCTCGTGCAGTCTGCGCAGGCTGGTGTGCCAGCCGATCGGGTCGGCGGCGAGCGCGGCGAGGTGGGGCGGGAGGTCTCCGGGGCGGGCGGACTGGATGAGTCCGACCGGGATGGCGTCCGGGGAGAAGAAGCCGAAGACCTTGAGGAGTTCGGCCGCGTCGGGGTGCTTCTCGCGGAGCATGTTCTGGGTGAGCGACCAACTGGTCCACACGCTCTTGCGGTAGTCGTCGTCGGCGATGCTGATGCCGAACTGGTTGGGCCGCCCCGAGCGGATGCGCTCGATGTACGGTTCGACCGGCATCGTCTCGTTGATGGCGAGCCAGGCGGCGGTCTGGTTGAGCAGCAGCGGCAGGTCCTGCACGGCCTCGGCGAGCGCGTCCGCCTCTTCGGGTGTCAGCCTCGGGGCCCGGCGGCGGGCGAAGGCGACGCTCTCGCGCCGCTCGAACGGCTGGATCTCGATCTCCTCGGTGCGGCTGGAAGCCGCCCAGTCCCGGGTGAGGGTGGTGATGAGGACGTGTCCGGGGCCGTCGGGGACGAGGTCCTCGATGCCCTCGACGCTGTCGGCCCCGTCGAAGATCAGCAGCCAGTTGCGGTGCGGCCGTCCGGTGCGCAGGGTCTCCTGCACGGCGCGGATGCGGTCGCCGGTCTCGCGGCCCGCCGGGAGCTCCATCCGTACGGCGAGGTCGGCGAGTTGCTCGCGGGCGGTACCGGGGAAGCCCGCGTTGACCTGCCAGACGATGTCGTACTCGTTGCGGAAGCGGTAGGCGTACTCGCGGGCGATCTGGGTCTTGCCGACGCCGGAGATGCCGCGCAGGACGCAGCGCCCGCCCTCGCCCGTGCCCCGGGTGAAGACGTCGTGGATCCGGTCGAGGGTGTCGTTGCGCCCGGTGAAGCGTTCGTTGCGCGGGGGAACGTTCCACTGCACCTGGTCGTCGTTGGGGAAGCGGGGGCCGTTCTCGTCCTGAGCGAGCGGGAGCACCCGGTCGATGCCCAGGCGCCGGAGCAGTCTGCGGCGCGCCTCGCGGGCGTCGAGGCTGATCAGGTCGACGGGCTTGAGCACGCTGGCCGTCGTCGGCAGGGCGCTGGTGGCGATGTTCACGGCGGCGAAGCGGTCCGCGGCGGCCGGGACGACGGCGCGCAGCGCCTCGTTCCACTCGGCCGAATGCCTGGGTCCCAGGCCGAAGTACCAGTCGTCGAGCACCAACAGCACCCGGCCGTCCGCTTCGAGCAGGCCGCTGAGCGCCTCGCTGAGCGGGGTCTCGATGGCGGGGTCCCAGCGCAGCATGGACGTGCTCATCCCGTGCTGTTCCAGCAGGTGAGAGATCCAGGCCGCCCAGGGCCTGCTGGATCCCGCGTGGCTGATGGTGACGTGCTCTCCATGACCGGTGTGGTCGCCGAGCTCTTCGGTCATAGACCGTCTCCCTGTTCTCCGGGCGAGGTGCGCGCGATACGGAATGGGGCCGTTCGGCACGGTAGTTCATCCGTTTCGGAAGGGACCGCCGAACTGGCCAGGCATTAGGGCGATGCGGTGATCGCGGTCTCCAACCGCGCCGCTATGTGCCGTATGAGGCGGACCATGTCGGCGCAGTAGACGGTCGGGTTCCGGAAGCCGCTGTGCGCGAGGTAGCGGTGGGCGTAGTTCCCGCCGCCGCACACCGCGGCCACCGGGCAGGCGAGGCAGCCGGGCGCCAGGGCGGCGGTGCCGAGCTGGCGGGCCACCATGCCGGGGTGCTCCAGGGCCTCGTCGAACGCGTGGTGGTGCACGTCGAGGCCGGTCTCCGGCGCGTGCTGGTAGGCCGTCTTGAGCGAGTCGACCTGCTCGATGGCCCCGTCGGTGTCGACGACGGCGGTCGCGGCCGGGGACAGCCCGACGGACTCGGTCCTGCTGGGCATGCCGAGCAGGAGCGCGATGATCTCGCCGAACAGCCGGATGCGGGTGGCGGGCCTGTCGCGCCACTGCCACCACTGGTCGAAGGCGGCGCGGAGCCAGTCGGCGTACGGGGTGGGCCTGGCGTGCGGCAGCGGCAGGCCCCTGGGGTCCTGGGCGGCGACGCCGGGCGGCGGCACGGTCCAGTTGGCGTGCGGCAGGAGCAGGTCGAGCGAGGGCGCCCGCAGCGCGTTGAGCGAACGGAGCACGTCGGCGGGGTCGTTGCGCACGTCGACGGTGCACAGGATGCCCGCGTACGTCCCGGGGAACTCGCGCAGCAGCCGCGCGGCGCGCACGGCGGCGGGCCAGGCCGGGCGGCCCGCGTGGTCGACCCTGCTGCGGTTGTGCGCGGCGGTGCCGCCGTCGAGGCTCAGTCCGACGCGGACGTCCGCGGCGGCCAGGTCGGTGAGGACCGCGCGCGTCAGCAGGGTGCCGTTGGTCTGCACGCCGAAGGTGACGGCGCAGTCGGCGGGCAGCGCGGCCCTGACCTCGCGGGCGTACCGCAGCAGCGGCTCCGCTCCGGCGAGCAGCGGCTCACCGCCGTGCAGGTCGATCCGGACGGCGGGCAGGGCGTGCGCGCGGACGTGCTCGCCGATCCGGTGGGCGGCGGCGCGCATGGTGGCGTCGGGCACGCGCGGCGGCCTGTCGCGCCAGGTGGAGTCGGCGCCCTCGTAGATGTAGCAGTAGGAACAGGCCAGGTTGCAGCGGCTGTTGACCTTCAGTACGAACTGGTGGAACGGAACGGCCCGTACCCGGGATCTGCGCAGCTGCGGTACGTCCAGCTCCTCCAGCGGCCAGGGCGCGAGGGCACGCGATGCCGCGACCGCGCCGTCCTCAAGCCTCATCCCCGTTCCCCCTGTCCGTTCGTCCGTTCCCCTGTCCGGGGAACGGACGGTCACCCGCCCCGCCTCACGGACTGTCGTCGTACATCGCCACGGTGTCGGACTCCTCGCGCGGGTCCTCCAGCAACCCCTGGAGCACCGCGTCGAGCACCGGATGCCCGCCGCGGGCGCGAAGTTCGGCCAGGTCCACTCCGGAGAAGTCGGGCAGCGCCTCGCCGGGCGTGCTCACGGCCGGCGTCTGCACATCCGCCTCCTCGCTCCGTGGATTCTGCGGATTCCGTGGATTCCGTGGATCCCGGCGTCGCCCCGGCCGCCCTGACCGCCGGATTCGGCGGGGCCGCCGTGGCCTTCGTTGTCGCCGTGGTCGGCTAACCGGGCATGCCCCCTCGCCCGCCCCCGGAAACACGTGCGAGTCACTGCGTGCCTTCCAGCCGCCGGATCCGGTCATCGGTGGCGCGCGCCTGTGCCGAGTCCGCCTCTTCCGTGCCGCGCCACTTCTCCGCCGCCGCGCGGTACGACTCCAGGGCGCGGGCCCGGCCCGCCAGGTACTCCAGGACGCGGCCCCTGCCGTGCAGCGCGCGGGCCGCCGTCAGGGGGTCCTCCGCCCGGTCGGCCTCGAACGCCGCCCTGCGGTACGCGTCGTCTGCCTCCTCCCACTGGTCGCGGCCCAGCGTCCGTTCGGCCAACAGGCTGTGCATGTCGCCCAGTTCCAGCAGGACCAGGGCGCGCTGCGCCGGTACGCCGGTGTCGCGCAGCACCTGTTCGAGCATCCAGCATGCCTCGTAGAGGTCGGGGGTCATCCCGCCCTGTTCGTAGCGCATCCGCAGCGCGCGGGCGAAGAGCAGTCTGCGCTCGATCGACGACGGGTGGCTGGGCGCGGTGTGCGCCACCGCCTCGCGCAGGCTGCGCACCGCCTCCGACGTGGTCGACGTAGTCGTGGACGCGGGGGCGGAGGGGGACGGTGCCCGCTCCTCCCGCGGGGTGGGGCCCACCGGGGCGGACCCCGTCGGGCCGGCTTCCAGCAGCATGCGGCCGTGCTCGACCAGGAGCGCCGCGCGCTGGGGATCGCCCGGTTGCATCAAGCTCAATGCCCGTCTCATCTCCGCCTCGGCCACCTCTAGTTCCTCCGCCTCGCCCGTTGCCCCGTACCTGGCCCACCGATGTGCGGCGAGCCTGCTCCGGGCGGCGGCTTCCAGCTGTCGTTCCTCCGATCCACGGGCCGCGTCGGCCGCCCGCTCCAAGGCTTCCCCCTGGGATCGGCCCCCGAACGGTTCTCCGCTGAGCCGATAGGCGTCAGCGAGATCAAGGAGCGCACGCGCCAGGGGCACGGGTGGTCGGCGCGCGGCCCGCCGTGCGCCCCCTGCCTCCCATGCCTCCGCCTCGTGTACCCCCGAATCCAGGGCGGACGCGGCCCGCGCGGCGAGCGCCCGCACGTCCGGGTCCACGGGGCCGGCCGTGCCGCGGGGTCCCTCGGGACCCGCCTCGCCCGAAGGGGCCGACGTGCCCGAAGGGACCGCCTCACCCGAAGGGACCAGCGTGCCCGAAGGGAGCAGCGTGCCCGCGAGCGCCAGCAGCATCTGTCCGTGCGCGATCCGCAGCTCGGGGACGGGGCGGCCGGTCGGCCAGTCGTCGACGATGCGGCCCAGCAGCTCGACCGAGCGCTCCAGGAGCCGCCTGCCCTCCGCTTCGCCGGTCAGCGGGTGGAGGTCGCGGGTGATCGCCGTGTGCAGCAGCGCCCCCTCCAGCGCGATGCCCGGCGGCGGTTCGGTGCGGTCCAGCGCCAGGTCGATCTGGTGCGCGGCCTCCCGCAGGTCCTCGCGCGCCTCGTCCGTCCCGTGCTGCTCGGCGGCCGCCTCTCCCCTGGTGCGCAGCAGCCGCGCCCTGGTGAGCCTGGCGCGGACGAGGAGGGCGGGCGGGGTGCCGGGGGCGGTGGCGGCGAGTGCCGCCGTCTCGGCCTGCCGCAGCAGCTCGGGGTCGCGCCACTGCGTCCAGGCGTGCAGCAGCGCCTGGGCGTAGAGACGGTCGCGGTCGGGCAGTTCGGCGGCCTGGGGGGTGCGCAGCAGGCGCAGCGCCTCCAGCAGGTCGTCGGCGCCGCCCGCGCTCTCGTACCGGTCGAGGTGCGCGGTGGCGGCCTGCACCGGGTCGGCGGGGGCGTCGGGGAGCGTGGACAGGGCGCCCAGTCCCGGCTCGAAGCGCTGGAGCACCTGTTCGGAGACGTACACGAACGGTTCGGGGGCCTCCCCCGGGCCGCTCGTGGGGCGGCGTCCCGTGCCTTCGAGGTACGCCCCGACGATGGCGGGGAAGTTGCGGGCGGTCCGGCCGAACGTGCGCTCGATGTAGAGGGAGCAGTGCTTGAGCACCAGCGCGGCCTCGCCCGCGCTCAGCCGCTTCAGCAGCAGGTCCCGTACGCCGGGTTTGAACTCGAACCACGGTCCCGAGGAACGCCCCGCCGCGCCGCCGCCCGGATCCGTCAGTTCCACGACGAGGCCGCCGAGGAGCACTTCGGCCAGCTCCGCCGGGCCGCTGTCGGGGAGCATCGCCCGCTGGACGAGCTGCATCACGGGCAGGGCGAGGGGCGCGGCGGAGAGCTGTACGGCGAGCTGTCGGGCGGCGGGCGAGACGGTCTCGTCGAACTCCGCGAGCAGGACGGCGGGATCGGGGGCGGCGGGGGCGCCCGGTGCGCTGGGGGGCTTGCCCTCTGCCGCGCCCGCCGTGCCGTCCGCCGTCGTGCCCGCCGTACCGTCCGCCGTCGTGGCCGTCGTGGCCGTCGTGCGGTCCGTCGTACGGTCCGCCCTGGCCGTCGTACGGTCCGCCCTGGGCCAGAGTTCCACGGGGGCCGTTTCCCGGGGCCCGTACCGCCGCTCCTCCAGGGTGATCGCGGCGCCGCTCAGTTCGAGCCCGCCCTCCGCCGCGACGATCCGCGCCCAGGTGCGCAGCGCGGCGGGCGTCGGGGTCAGGACGGGGATGTGCACGCCCGGCAGCGGCACCCCGTGCCGCTGCGCCCGCCCCGCGCCGCCCAGCGGCCGGAAGCCGAGCGGGCGGTACCTGCCGGACCTGCGGGTGAGCAGCCCGACGGCGGCGGGCAGCAGGGTGCGGTGCCAGAGCCTGCGCGGGAGCGGCTGGAGTACGGCGAGGGGGGCGCCGGCCGCCCAGTGCCGCAGCAGTTCCTGGAGGGCGCCGCTGTGCCACAGCGGTCCCGTGCAGTCGCTGAGCAGCAGGTAGATGCGGCGCCCCGAGCCGTCGTACAGCTCCGTCGCGGGGCGCGGCACGTGGCCGGGCCCCGGGCGCGCGGTGGCGCCGACGCCGCCGCGCAGCGGGTGGAGGTACTGCACGGTGACGTCGCGGAACGCGCCGAGCTGTTCGCACGCCCTGCGCAGTTCCTGGAGCATCCCGGCCCACACGGCCATGGACGGCGCCCCGTCCATCAGGAGGTACAGCTCGGCGGTGCGCCGGACGGGGCGGTGGACGAGGGAGAGGACGCCGGACACGGCGGTCAGTTCGGCGGTGGCCGTCTCGTCGATCTCGGCGCCCGCTTCGGGGCCGCCGGGACGGTAGGACTGGACGGGGCGCAGGGCGCGCTGGATCGGCGGGAGGGAGGGGAGGACCGCGGGCGCGGGGAGCCGGGCGCGGCGGCCGTTGCCGCGCGGCGGTGCGGCGGGGGTGCCGGGGGGCGGCTGTTCGGGGGTGCGGGCGGTTCCGTCGGGAGGGCCGGGGGCACCGGGGCCTTCCGGTCCGGTGAGTCCGGTGAGTCCGTAGGGCATGGGGATGCCGTACGGAGGGGTGGCGCCCGTGCGGGGTGCCGTACCGCCGGGGAATTTGGCCGGATCCTTGCGGTCGGCACGGGGCGTGTCGGGTCGCCCTCCTGGCCGTAACTCCCCTGCGGACGCGGTCCATTGGGAGAGCCAGAGCGCGTCCGCGATCTCCCTGTCGTCGAGCGGCGGCCCGGCCCCGGCGAGGGCCGCGACGAGCTTGGCGAGCGGATCCTCTCCGTCCGCGGGCACCGTCGTCACCCGGTCCGGTCGAGCGGGCGCAGCAGGTCCTCCATGATCCGGGCTCGGGCTTCGACGTTCTCCGTCCAGCCGGTGGCGTGGACGAGGTGGATGGCGTTGAGGAGCTGGTCGACGGCGAGCACGTCGCCGTGGTTGCGGTCGGCGAACGCCCTGATGAGGTCGCGGTGCTTCTCGTCCGCGCCCTGCCCGAAGTGCGCCCTGACCATTCCGGCGAGGCGGTCGACGTCGGGGAACTCCATCTGGAGGGCGATGCACCGCCTGCGCAGCGGGGCGGGGAAGTCGCGCTCGCCGTTGCTGGTGAGGACGATGAAGGGGAAGGCGCGGCAGCGGATCCGGCCACCGTGCACGGGCACCTTCTGGCCGTCGTCGGTCAGCACTTCGACGACCGGCACGAGGTCGGCGATCCGCTCCAGCTCGGGGATGGTGAACTCGCCCTCCTCCAGCACGTTCAGCAGGTCGTTGGGCAGGTCGATGTCGCTCTTGTCCAGCTCGTCGACGAGCAGGACGCGCGGCTTGTCGTAGGCGAGCAGGGCGGTGCCGAGCGGGCCGAGCCTGATGTACCGGCCGATGTCGGCGAGCGTGCCGTCGCCGCCGGGGTCCGTGCGGGCGAGCTGCGCGTCCTGGAGCCTGCCGATCGCGTCGTACTGGTAGAGGCCGTCCCTGAGCGTGGAGCGGCTGACCACGGGCCAGTTGAGGACCCGGCCCAGCCCCAGTTCGTACGCGACGGAGTGCGCGATCGTGCTCTTGCCGCTGCCCGGGTTGCCCGTCACCAGCAGGGGCCTGCGCAAGTAGAGCGCGGCGTTGACCAGTTCGCGCTCGTGGGTGCTCGGGCGGTGCAACTGGGCCTGGTTCTGGCGGACTCCGAGGCGGCGCAGCGAGGAACCGTCGAGGCCGCCGGGCGGCGTCGGCAGGGTGGGGGTGCCGTCGAAATCCCGCCAGGGCGGCGGAGGGGGCAGATGGTTGATCCCGTCGTGCGGGGCTCCCGCGCCCCGGTAGATCAGCCATTCGCTCATGTCGATCCCTCCCCCGACAGGCTCCCATGACAGTACCGGGGGACGTTCCCCGTCACGGTGTTTTCCAGTCTCTCGGCCCCGGCTGTTCCAGGGGCCCCGCGGGGGCGGGCAGCGGGTTGCCCGGGTCGTCGTAGAACAGCACGACGCCGCGCACCCATTGGGCTGCGGGGTCCCCGGCCCGCCCGGCGGCCATGCGCAGCCGCCACAGCGTGCCGGGCAGGGTCCGTACGGTGGTCTCGGCGGCGAGCAGTCGCGCGACGCGGTCGTGGAAGTCCGCGCAGTCCGGCGGGCATTCGCCGGCCCCCTGGTGCCCGTCCGAGCGCCAGAGGGCGACCGGGTAGCCGACCCCGACGGCGGACTGGGCCGCCTCGTACCCCGCGCCGTCCGCGACCTCCCTGCACAGCACGGGCACGGCGCCGCCCGACGCGGCGCGCAGCTCGTCGGGCCTGGCGGGGGCGCGCGGCACGGCGAGCCGCAGGGGTTCGGGCCTGGGCGCGGCGAGCAGCCGCCGCCAGCGGCCCAGCCACTCCTCGCGGCGGCGGCGCTCGGCGTCCCGCGTGTGCAGCGGGATGCGGCGCTCGACGCTGCGCAGCACGACGGGGCGGGCGTTCCCCAGGGGTTCGGTGCGACGGCGTCCGGGGCCCGGCAGTTCGGCCACTTCCCAGCAGTCCAGGTCGCTGCCGAACCAGTCGCCGGGCAGGGCGACTTCGAGTCGTACGGGGTCGTCGGCCGCGCGGCCGTAGTCGGCGCCGAACAGGATGTCGCCGAGGCGGTGCAGGGCCCGGTTCCTGGCTTGTTCGAAGGGCAGCCCTTCGGCGGCCTGGACGGCGAGCTCCCAGTTCCCCGTGCCGTCGCCGGTGAGGACGGACCAGGTGAAGAGGGGCTGGACGGGAACGGGGGCACCGTACCGGTCGCCGTACGCCCCGCCGTACGGATCGGCGTACGGATCGGTGGTCCCCCTTCCGTACGGGCCGTACGGATCGGCGTACCCCGTGCTGTACGGGTCGGTCGCCTCCGGGTACGGGTCGGGGTCGGCCAGGTCGAACTGGAGGAGCACGGAGTGGGTGGCCGCGAGCCTGATCTCGCCGAGCTGGGGCCGCTCGGCGGGGTCGAGGCCGTGGCCGCGGCTCATCGCCCAGTCGTGGAGGTCCTGCGCGGCGGCGACCGCGTCGGGGCCGCCGCCGGTGGAGCCGCCCGCGGAGCCGTGCACCTCCTGGGCGACCAGCGAGAGGTATCTGAGGTGGACCGCGAGGTCGCCGGGCGAGCCGAAGCCGCGCAGCTCGCCGTGGCCGTCGCGCCAGGTCCTGATGGGGACGGGGAGTTCGCGCTCGCGGGTGCGGCGCACGGCCTGGCTCACCGCGCGGCGCACCACGTCTGCGGAGCGGGGCGGCGGCAGGCGGCCGAGCTTTTCGAGGGCGATGAGCCGGTCGATCTCGGTCCAGCCGCTCTTGCGCCCCGGCAGCTCGCGCTGGCCGTCGATCCAGGTGGGCTCGCCGTCGCCGAGCTCGGGCTGCTGCCGCTGCTCGTGCCAGACGTCGTGGAGCCTGGTCAGCTCGTGGTACGGCTCGTCGCCGAGCGAGGGGGCGCCGGGCAGGTGGGCGGCGGAGGTGAGGTGGCGCAGTTCGCTGACGGCGACCGCGACGCCCGTGCGGCCGTTGCGGTGCCGCCCTTTGACGACGCCGACGACCTCGCCGTGCTCCAGGTCGACGAGCGGCCCGCCGGAGACGCCGTGGCGCATGTCGGCGGAGAGCCGGAGGGAGATGCGGCTGCCGACCTGACCGCCGTAGTCGCACTTGATCTGTTCGGCGACGAAGGGGGCGTCGGGCCGGGTGGAGTCGTACCGCCTGCCGATGATGCCGCCCCCGCCGTCGTCGGAGAACTCCCCGGGCGGCCGGTCGGTGAGCCAGACGCAGCTGGGGCGGGGGACGGGGGCGAGGAGGGCGATCAGGGCGAGGTCGGGGGTGATGCCCTCGACGGCGTCCGCGAAGGGCTCAGGGCCGCCCGGCTCGCCGCCGGTGCCGGGCAGGGCGAGGCCGCGGCGGGGCATGCAGTACGCGAAGCGCCCCGGCAGGACGGTGCCGTCGACGACGACGCCCACGTCGGGCTCGCCGGGGCGGGCGTCGGGGGCGGTGCGGGGGCGGCCGTCGGGGCTGACGAGGACGTGCGCACAGGTGAGGACCCAGCCGGGGGTGACCAGGAAGCCGCTGCCCCAGAGCGGGGCGGGGGCGGCGGCCCGGCCCGGGGCGGGGTCGGGGGCCGGCGCCGGACGGATGCCGACGGTGGCGTCCTTGGCGAGCTGCCAGAGGGTGTCGCGCCCGGCCATCAGAGACCGGCCCGACCGCCCGGTTCGGCGTCGACCGAAGAGGGAGCGGGTTGGGCGCGGGCCGAAGAGGGAGCGGATTCGGCGCGGGCGGCCGGGTCCGCGGCGTCGGCGCCGTCCTCCCGGCCCGCACGGTCGCCGTTCTGCCAGGTGAGGGTGACGGAGATGTTCGTCTTGACCTCGCCGTCGGCGAGCAGCGCGATGGCCTTGCCGGGTTTGGCGACGACTTCGAGACCGAAGGTCACGGACGTCTCGTCGGGCGCGGAGCGCCGGGTGGCGTCGCGGACGGAACGGGCGACGCCCTCGATGGTCTCGCGCATGCCTTCGATCTTGGCGGTGACGGAGTCCCAGACGCCGACGTCGTCGTAGTCCGACGCGTAGGTGCCGGTTCCCGCGCCGCCCTCCGTCTCCCAGTCGAGCGCGGACATCCGTACCCAGACCTTGGTGCCGTCCGGAAGCTCCACCGCCTGTATGCGATCCCCCATGACAACCTCCCGACCACGCGGTGCACGCGAATCCCTTGCACCACACGCGCCTTGATGGCCCATCAGGCTAACCCCGCAGCGTCGGCCGGAACAGTCCCGGACCGGCCGGTAGGTGACCGACAGGTGGCCGGTACGCGACGGAAGGGTGCGGTGGCGGGGCGGCCGGGGGCGGGGAGGCGGCAGGCGTACGGTCCGGCCTGCCTATCCTGGCAGGAGAACACGTCTCACCTCACTGAACGATCCGGAGCGTCCCCTTGTACTTCACCGACCGCGGCATCGAGGAACTGGAGAAGCGGCGCGGCGAGGAGGAGGTCACTTTCGAGTGGCTCGCCGAGCAGCTGCGCACGTTCGTCGACCTGAACCCGGACTTCGAGGTGCCGGTCGAACGGCTGGCCACGTGGCTGGCACGCCTCGACGACGAGGACGACGACGAGGAGTAGGGCGCGGAACGCCCGGGAGGGGCGGAACGCCCCCGAGGGGGGCGGCGCGCTCGGGAGGGGCGGGTGCGCTCAGGAGGGGGCGGTACGAGGGCTCCCGCCCCCAGGGCGCCCCGTTCCCTACCCCCGCACCCTGTCGTACGCCAGCCCCAACCCCCCGTTCACCAGAAGCACCGTCCCCGCGACGACCCAGCCGCCCCCGCCCCGCCCCCTGTTCCGCAGCCCCCACACGACCAGCGGAACCCCCGCACCCAGCTGCGCCGCCCCGAGCAGCCGCGCCTTCGGTCCCCGTACGTACGGGCCCAGCCGCCCGCCCTCCACCGCCTCAAGCTCCGCCCGTACCGCATCGCGCCACCCGGGCCACTCCACCTCCTCCGCGCCGCGCTCCCGCGCCACCGACCGCAGCCGGTCGATCGTCTCCCCCGGAACGAGTCCCGTCGGCAGCACCAGCCCGACCCGTACGAGCACCGCGAGCAGCTCCCGCAGCCGGTCGACCCCGGAGTCCCGCACGTCACCACCCGCGCCCGCGCCCCCGCGCCCGTCCTCCGCGCCCGCGCCCAGCCCCGTCCCTGGCCCCGAACCCGCGCCAGGCCCCGGACCCGGCCCCGACCCGTCTCCACCCTGCGCCGCCGCGCTCGCGCTCGCCCTCGTGAGCCCCTCCAGTGCCTGGAAGTCCAGCACCGGATCCAGCCCCAGCCGCTCCCCGAACGTCCGCATCGCCTCGTCCTCGCCCACCGGCGTGCCGTCCGCCAGCCACACGTAACCGACCGTTCGGCGGAATCCCGAGGCCAGCGCGTAACCGGCCCTGTCCCTGTCCCACCAAAGCGCCAGGACCGGCCAGCTCTCGCCGATCGCGAGGGCCGTCGCCCAGCCGGTCGCGACCTGCTCGACCCGGTCCCCCAGCACCACTCGCTCCACGAGCTGCGCCCATCCGGGTCCCTCCGCGCCAGAACCCGGGCCCTGCCCGGCCTCCGCACCCACGCCCGCGCCCGCGCCGGAATCCGCCACCGGCCCCGGCCCCGCCTCTGGTCCCGACCCCGGTCCCGCGTCCGACCGCCCCGGATCCGCGCCCTCGCCCGACCGCCACCGCTCCCCCTCGGGGACCAGCACGCTCCAGCCGTTCCCCGCGGGGGAGAGCAGCAGGGGCTCCCTCAGCAGCTGGGCCGCCGCCCGCACCGCCGCGGGCTCCGCCCTGCACAGCAGCAGCGCACCCGCGCCCTCTCCCCCGTCCACGCCCCGCAGCACATCCGCATCCATACCATCAAGCTAGGACATTTCTCCCCGCCGCGAGCTGCCCCGCATCCGCTTGACTTCCAAAATCCGCGATATATCGTGTCTTACGAGAGACGCGATATGTTGCGTCGTGTCCGACCGGGGAGGTCGCACCATGTCCGAATGGTCCGTCGCAGAGCCGAAGAAGCTCACCTTCGACGACCCCGTGACGGCGCTCAACGTGCGCATCGTCAACGGAACGGTCAACGTCGTCGGCACGGACGAAGGTTCCGCCCGTCTTGAGGTCTCGCGCCTCGACGGACCGCCGCTGATCGTCACCCAGGAGGGCTCGACCCTCACCGTCGCCTACGAGGACCTGCCCTGGCACGGCTTCCTCAAGTGGCTGGACCGCAAGGGCTGGGACCGCGAGGCCGTCGTCTCGCTCGCCGTGCCCACCGGCTCGACCGTCGAGGTCGGCGTGGTCGGCGCGGGCGCGGTCGTCTCCGGCATCCGGGGGCGTACGGACGTCAGGGGCGTCACCGGCGACACCACCCTCGTCGGCCTCTCCGGCACGGTCCGCGCGGAGACCGTCTCCGGGAACCTGGAGGCCCAGACCGTCACCGGCGACCTGCGCTTCAACTCCGTCTCCGGCGACCTGACCGTCATCGACGGCTCCGGCACTTCCGTACGGGCCGAGTCGGTCACCGGCGACATGGTGCTCGACATCCAGCCGACCGACGCCCGCCCCGCGGACATCAAACTCGTCACCGTCTCGGGCGAGATCGCGATCCGGCTGCCGAGCCCGACCGACGCGCAGGTCGAGGCCAGCACCACCAGCGGCGCGGTCTCCACGGCCTTCGACGACCTGCGGGTCAGCGGTCAGTGGGGCGCGAAGAAGATCAGCGGCACGCTCGGCGCGGGCACCGGCAAGCTCCGCGCGACCAGCGTCTCCGGGGCGATCGCCCTCCTGCGGCGCCCGCCGTCGGAGGACGAGGACCCGCCCCGCGAGGACGGGCCCGACACCCGCTCCGCTGCCCCCTCCACCCCCTCCACCCCCTCCGACCCCGCCGCCCCCGGCGGCTCCAACGACGACAAGAAGGTGCTCTGACATGCCTCCGGTCTTCGCTCACGGCCGCCTCCGCCTCTACCTCCTCAAGCTCCTCGACGAGGCCCCGCGCCACGGCTACGAAGTGATCAGGCTCCTGGAGGAGCGTTTCCAGGGCCTGTACGCGCCCTCGGCGGGCACCGTCTACCCCCGCCTCGCCAAGCTGGAGGCCGAGGGCCTCGTCACGCACGCCACCGAGGGCGGCCGCAAGGTCTACTCGATCACCGAGGCGGGCCGCGCCGAACTCGCCGGCCGCAGCGCCGAACTGGCCGACCTGGAGCTGGAGATCCGCGAGTCGGTCTCCGAACTGGCCGCCGAGATCCGCGACGACGTGCGCGGAGCGGCGGGACAGCTGCGCAGCGAGATGCGCAGGGCCGCGTCGGAGTCGCGGCGCACGCCGGGCGGCGGCGCGAAGCCCGGCGGCACGGCGTCCGGCGACTGGGAGTCGGTGTTCGGCGACAAGGAGGCGTGGCGGACCGCCAAGGAGGAGTTCCGCCGGGCGAAGCAGGAGTTCAAGGACCAGACGCGGCGCGCGAAGGACGAGTCGCGCCGGGCCCGCGAGGACGCGAAGGAGGCCAGGCGCCAGGCCAAGGAGGCCCACGAGCGGGCCGCGGAGCAGGTGCAGCGGATGGCGCAACAGGTGCAGACGCAGATGCAGGGCCATTTCGCGCGGGGCGACTGGCCCACGGGGGTACGGGAGGGCCTTTCCGAACTCACCGGCCAGCTCGGCGAGTTCGCCCGCGGCGCGAGCGGGGGGTGGCCGCCGCGCACGGATCCCCGCCCGGGGCCCGGCGCTGGGCCCGGCCCGGGGCCCGGCGATTCGGCCGGGGCCACGGACGCCCCGCGGCAGACGGAGCGGCAGTCGGAGTGGGCGGAGGAGACCGTGCGCACGGGCGACCCCGCACGCGATCTGGACCGCCTGCTGGACCGCTTCCGCGACGAGGTGCGCGACGCGGCGCGGGACAACGGAGTGGACGAGGCACAACTGACCGAGGCGCGGGAGCACTTGGCGAAGGCGGCGAGCAGCATCACCCGACTGCTGCGCGGCTGAGGGACGGGGCGACCCGGTCACGGGGGTGATTGCCCCAGGGGCCGGGGCGGACCGGAGGACACCGCCCCCGCGAGGGCAACGCCCGTACTGAACGGACTCGCCCCGCACAGGGCGCCCCTTCGGGGGGGCGGGGAACTGCGCGAAAGTGAGGCACACGCGCAACGCATCCACCCGCCCCGGGGCGCCCACCCCCAGGCACCCGCCCCCCAGGAGCACGCACCCACCCCCGGAAGGGCCCCCGACCTCAGAGCCGCCCGATCTCAGGGCCGCCCGATCTCAGGGCCGCCCGGCCTCAGAGCCGCCCGACCTCAGAGCGCACGCCCCCCAGGGCGCGCCCTACGCCGCCGCCCCGAACGCCGCCCGCTCCACCGCCCCGTACGTCACCCCGTGCTCCGCCAGCACGTCCGCCACCGCCCCCGGCCGGGCCGTGAGCGCCAGCAGCATGTGCTCGTCCCCGATCGCCCGCTCCTTCCGCCCCTCCACGATCCGCAGGGACTTCTCCAGTACGTCCTTCGCCTCCCGGCTGAACGTCCGGTGCCGCAGCGGCCAGCCCGACCATCCCGACCAGACCGACCGGCCGGCCCGGTCGGCCCGGTCGGCCCCCTCCGGCCCGGCCGCCCCCGGCCCCCCGCCGCCCTCCAGCGCGCCCACCCCGTGCTCGTCCTCCACCCGCGCCACGATCTCCGCGACGTCGATGCCGAGTCCGGCCAGCGCGTCCGTGTCGGCCTTCGAGAGGCCGCCGCGCCGCCGCGCGTCCTCAAGGCCCCGCTCCACCGACTCCCGCACCTCCGGCACCCCGAGCGCGGACAGGACGAACGCACCGCGCGTCCCCTCCTGGTCCAGCAGGGCGAGGAGCAGGTGCTCCGTGGTGACGGAGTCCGCCCGCATCCGTTCGGCGTGCTGCACGGAACCCTTCACCACGGCCCGCGCACCTTCCGTGAACCGTTCGAACATCAATGCCTCCCGTGCTTCTTGTGGACGGCCTGCCTGCTCACACCCAGCTCCGCGGCGATCTCCTGCCACGACCAGCCCTGCGCGCGGGCGCTCCTGACCTGTACGGCTTCCAGCTGCTCCAGCAGCCGCCGCAGCGCGGACACGGCACGCAACCCCACTCTCGGGTCGCGATCGCCCGCGCGTGCGGCGAGTTCGGTCGCTTCGCTCATACATGTCAATCTAAGTTGACACCCGTCGAGTGTCAACCCTGATTGACACGGCGGCCGCTACCCGGGCGTCACCGTCACCCCGACCCGCGCCCCCGGCCACGCGTACACCCGCCCGCCGGACTCCCGGGCCCGCCCGGTCACCCGCACCTTCCAGCGCCCGTCGCGCGAGGGCACGGACACCTCCGTGGCGCCGCCCCGCCCGGCGACGTACGACAGCCGGTACGTGCGCTCCCGCGCGTCGTACGACTCCGAGAGCACCCGGCCCGCGACCGCCTCCGCGTAGGGCGCGGCCGTCTGCTCCTTGTTCGTACGGAAGCGGCCCGCCTCGTCCACGGCGCAGTACCCGCCCCCGTAGCACCACACGTAACCCGCCCACCCCGAGGAGTACCGCCCCAGCGACGCCAGCGCGTCCCGGTAGAAACGGCCCATGTTCGGCAGGGAGTTGTTCAGCGGCCCCCACTCCCCCACCACCACGGGGACCTTGTGCTCCTTCGGATAGGCGGTGACCGCAGCCTCGTACGACTCGATCCAGCCCGCCGCCGGGTCGTAGTCCGCGCCCGCCTCCATCGCGGTGTTGTAGAAGTGCGGGGCGTACACCACCTTCGACGCCCGGTCCTTCACCTTGCCGAGCCCGGTCGGCACGCCCTCGCCCACGATCGGCGTCGGCTCCACGAACAGCCAGTCGTCCCGGTCCACCGAACGCACCGCCTCGGCGAGGCGGTTGTACATCGGGGTGATCTGCTCGCGCTCGATGCGCCGCGCGGCCGTCGGCAGGTCCTCGCCCTCCCGCAGCTCGCCCATCGGCTCGTTGATCAGGTCGTAGCCGATGACCGCGGGGTGGTCGTCGAAGCGGCCGGCGAGCACCCGCCACATCCGGGCCTGGGCCTGCCGCAGGTCGGGGTCCTCGTACAGATGGGTGAAGGCGCGCTGCACGGCGGGCTCGAAGTACTCCGAGAACCAGTCGTCCGGGTTCGGGGTGAACGGCAGCCCGTCCGTCCGCGTCGCCCACTCCGGAATGCCCCGGTGGCCGAAGGCGGGGCCGAAGACGTCCTGGTGGGCGTCGATGACGACCCGTACGCGGTACTTGTGCGCCCAGTCCAGGACGCGCTCGATCTTGCGCAGGTAACCGGCGCTGTAGCGGCCCCTCTTCGGCTCCAGGTCGTCCCAGAACACCAGCAGGCGCGCGAAGTTGAAGCCGTTGGCCCGCAGGTCGGCGAAGTGCTTCTCGGTGATGGCACTCAGCGCCTTCCCACCGCGGTTGGCCTTGTCCTCGACGTTCCAGCCGCGCAGGGTGAGAAGGCGCCCGCGCTCGTCGGTGAGACGGGGTATCTCCGGCGCGCTCCGCCGCCCCGCCTCGGCGGGAGGAGCCGCGAGGCCCCCCGCCAGCAGCGCGGAACACCCGGCAGCGACCAGCAAGCGGACCGTACGCATGAGCAGACCTCCGGCACGTCGACGTGTGCCGGAGATCAGACCAGCGCGCCCGCACTACATCAAGACGCCGTCAGGACATGGTCAGTACGATCTTCCCGAACAGATCGCCGCCCGCCATCTTCTCGAAGCCCTCGCGCGCCCGGTCCAGCGGCAGCACCTCGTCGATCACCGGCCGCACACCGGTCGTCGAGCAGAACGCCAGCAGGTCGGCCAGCTCGTCCTTGGAGCCCATCGTCGAGCCGACGACCTTCAGTTCGAGGAAGAAGATCCGGGTCAGCTCGGCGTGCGCGGGGCGGTCGCCGCTGGTGGCGCCGGAGATCACCAGGGTGCCGCCGGGGCGCAGCGACTTGACCGAGTGCGACCAGGTCGCGGCTCCGACCGTCTCGATGACCGCGTCCACCCGCTCGGGGAGCCGCGCGCCGGGCTCGTACGCCTCCAGCGCGCCCAGCTCCACCGCGCGCTTGCGCTTGGCCTCGTCCCGGCTGGTGGCGAAGACCCGCAGGCCCGCGGCCCTGCCGAGGACGATCGCGGCGGTCGCGACGCCGCCGCCCGCGCCCTGGACGAGGACGGAGTCGCCGGGGCGCACGCCCGCGTTGGTGAAGAGCATGCGGTACGCGGTGAGCCACGCGGTCGGCAGGCAGGCCGCTTCCTCGAAGCTCAGCCGCTGGGGCTTGGGCAGGACGTTCCAGGACGGCACGGTGACCCGCTCGGCGAACGTGCCCTGGTACTTCTCCGTGAGGATCGAGCGGCCCTCGGCGGGGCCCACGCCGTGCCCGGTCTGGCCGATCACGGAGTGCAGGACGACCTCGTTGCCGTCCTCGTCGATGCCCGCGGCGTCACAGCCGAGGATCATCGGAAGCCGCTCCTCGGGCAGCCCGATGCCGCGCAGCGACCAGAGGTCGTGGTGGTTGAGCGAGGCGGCCTTCACGGTGACGGTCGTCCATCCGTCCCGCGCCCCGGGAGCCGGGCGCTCGCCCAGTTCGAGGCCGTCGAGGGGCCGGTCCTTGTCGATGCGCGCGGCATAGGCAGCAAACATGCAGCCGACGATAGGTCGGCACGCCCCGCCCGGGGAACAGCCCCGGAGTGTGACCCGCACCGCGATGCGCCCCGGTGCGCGGGCCCGCATCCGATGCGCGCGGGCCCGCGTCCGGTGCGCGCGGGCCCGCGTCCGGTGCGCGGCTCCGCCGAAAGGGGGCGGGGCGGGAAGGGGCCCCGCGCAGCGGAACCCGCACCCACCCCGCACCACGGCTACCGCCGCGCCACACCCTCCGCACGGGCCGCCGCAGCCACCGCCGCCGTAACGGCGGGCGCGACCCGCTCGTCGAACGGCGAGGGAATCACGTACTCCGCGGCGAGCTGGTCGCCCACCACGTTCGCCAGCGCGTCCGCCGCCGCGATCTTCATGCCCTCGGTGATGCGGGAGGCCCGCACCTGAAGGGCACCCGCGAAGATCCCGGGGAACGCCAGCACGTTGTTGATCTGGTTCGGGAAGTCCGAGCGGCCCGTGGCCACGACCGCCGCGTACTTGTGCGCGACGTCGGGGTGCACCTCGGGGTTCGGGTTGGCCATGGCGAACACGAAGGCGTTGGGCGCCATCGAGGCGACCGCGGCCTCCGGGACCGTACCGCCGGAGACGCCGATGAAGACGTCCGCGCCCGCGAGGGCCGATTCCAGCGAGCCGCTGAGGCCCGCCTTGTTGGTCAGCTCCGCCAGCTCGCGCTTGACGTCGGTGAGGTCCTCGCGGTCCGTGCTGACGATGCCCTTGCGGTCCGCGACGGCGACGTCGCCGATGCCGGCCTCCAGCAGGAACTTGGCGATCGCCACGCCCGCCGCGCCCGCGCCGGAGATGACGGCGCGCAGGTCGCCCAGCGTCCGGTCGGTGAGCTTCGCGGCGTTGCGCAGGGCGGCCAGGGTGACCACGGCGGTGCCGTGCTGGTCGTCGTGGAAGACCGGGATGTCGAGGCGCTCCTGGAGTCTGCGCTCGATCTCGAAGCAGCGCGGGGCGGAGATGTCCTCCAGGTTCACGCCGCCGAAGGACGGGGCGAGCCGGACGACGGTCTCGATGATCTCGTCGGTGTCGGTGGTGGCGAGCGCGATCGGCACCGCGTCCACGCCGCCGAACTGCTTGAAGAGGATCGCCTTCCCCTCCATGACCGGAAGCGACGCCTCCGGGCCGATGTCGCCGAGTCCGAGCACCGCGGTGCCGTCGGTCACGACCGCGACGACCTGGGACTTCCAGGTGTAGTCGTGGACCAGCTCCGGCTGCTCTGCGATAGCGCTGCACACCTTGGCGACACCGGGTGTGTACGCGAGGGACAGGTCGTCCTTGTCACGGATCGGCACCGTGGCCTGCACGGCCATCTTGCCGCCGCGGTGCAGCGCGAAGGCCGGGTCGAAGGGGGCGCCGGCCTCGTCGGCCCCACCCTCCGTACCGCTGTCGCTGCGAGGATTGACGATCTCCGCTGCCATTGTCGTTGACCCCTTAAGTCTCTTCATCAGTTGAGGGTGGCCACTCCTGGTTAAGGAGGGGTGGGCGGGCACCGCGCCCGTTCCCCGCGCTGGACGGTTGGCCCGTCCCGGCGAGGAGGAGGTACGAACGCGCGGGCGCGCCGCACACGCGCCCTGAGCCCCGGATGAGGGGTGTAACCACCCTTTCTACCCGAAGATCACAAGCACCGGCGAGTGGCTTTGGTTACCCCTCTCGGGGACGGACGGGGCGGATCAGCACAGACCAGCGGAGCGCGCCGGAAGCGGCGAACGGTCCGTGACCAGCCGGTCACCGGGAGGGGCGTGCGGACGGGCGGCGGAACGGTCCGCTCCGACGGACCGGCGCGGGCTCGGCGGTGCGCCCCGACGACCTCCCGGCACGCCCCCGGCGCACCTCTTGGTGAACCGTGTCCACCAGCGACGACTCCCACCGGAGCGAGGCGATCGACGACCTGCCGGACGGCACCGGAAGGCACCGCGGCGCACCGTCGACACCACCACAACGGACCGTCGCCGCCCGAGTCACGCGACCGTCGGCCGTCCGGTGACATGACTCATACGTGAATATCTGGACAAGTCCTGCGGGCGGCAGAAAACGCGTCCAAAAAGCGAGACGGGCCGCAGATCCTTCGGTACGAAACGGACACCTCCGCAGATGGTCCCGCCTTGCCGCGTATGCCTGTTGAGGTTCCCCGGTGGCCCGTTATCCGATTTTGACATGACAGCCCCACTGAATTCACCGGTCCGAATGGCAAGATGCCGTAATCGCACGAGGTCACGGCACCCGAAGCTGTGTGCTCCCTGGCCTCACCTGGCATTTCCCTCACACGCCGGAGGACTCGATCATGTCCGCAAGCACCATCCGTCGCACGGCCGCAGCCAAGTCCCGTATCGCCGCGGTCGGCGCGATAGCGGTGGCCGGCGCGCTGCTGCTCACCGCCTGTGGCGACCAGACCGGCGACGACAAGAAGGGCGGCGGCAAGGGCGACTCGTCCGCCCCGCTCTACGACAAGCTGCCGAAGTCGATCCAGGACAAGGGCGTCATCAAGGTCGGTTCCGACATCGCCTACGCACCCGTCGAGTTCAAGGACAAGGACGGCAAGACGACCGGTATCGACCCGGACCTGGCGGCGGCGCTGGGCAAGGAGCTCGGCGTGGAGTTCCAGTTCGAGAACGGCAAGTTCGCCGATCTGATCGCGGGCATCCGCTCGAAGCGCTACGACGTCGCGATGTCGGCGATGACCGACACCAAGGACCGTCAGAACGGCGTCGACTCCGAGACCAAGAAGAAGGTCGGCGAGGGCGTCGACTTCGTCGACTACTTCACCGCCGGTGTGGAGATCTACACCAAGAAGGGCGACGACAAGGGCATCAAGGGCTGGTCGGACCTCTGCGGCAAGAAGCTCGTCGTGCAGACCGCGACCGTCTCCCAGGACCTGGCCAAGGCCGAGTCCAAGAAGTGCGAGGCCGCGGGCAAGGGCAAGATCGCGATCCAGGACTTCGCGACCGACCAGGACGCCCAGACCCGACTGCGCGCGGGCGGCGCCGACGCCGGTTCCTCCGACTCCCCCGTCGCCGCGTACGCCGTAAAGACCTCCGGCGGCGGCAACGACTTCCAGATCGTCGGCCAGACGGTCGAGGCCGCCCCGTACGGCATGGCCTTCTCCAAGGAGAACACCGAGCTGCGCGACGCCGTGAAGGCCGCGTTCGACGCGATCATCAAGAGCGGCGAGTACAAGAAGGTGCTCACCAAGTGGGGCTCCGAGGCGGGCGCCCTCACCGAGGCCAAGGTCAACGGCGGCTCCTGATCCGGACGGGCTCCAACAGAGACTCGGAATCGGAAAGGCACCTCCCGCAATGGTTGACATAGACAAGAAGGACGGGCCGGCGGACGCCCCGCGCCCCGGCACCGCGCCCATGGCCATCAAGGCCATCCCCGTACGCCACTACGGGCGTTACATCTCGGCCGTCGTCGCCCTGGCGCTGCTGGTCACGATCATCTACGCCTTCAGCCAAGGCAAGATCAACTGGGGTGCGGTCCCCGACTACTTCTTCGACGACCGCATCCTGGACGGCGTCGGCAAGACGCTGCTGCTGACCGCGCTCTCCATGGCGATCGGCATCGTCGGCGGCATCGTCCTGGCCGTCATGCGGCTCTCCAAGAACCCGGTGACCTCGTCGATCGCGTGGTCGTACATCTGGTTCTTCCGCGGCACCCCCGTCCTCGTACAGCTCATGGTCTGGTTCAACCTGGGCCTGGTCTTCGAGTACATCAACCTCGGGCCGATCTACAAGGACTACTGGTCGTCCTTCATGACGCCCCTGCTCACCGCGCTGCTCGGACTCGGCCTCAACGAGGCCGCGTACATGGCGGAGATCTGCCGCGCCGGTCTGCTCTCGGTCGACGAGGGCCAGACGGAGGCCGCGCACGCGCTGGGCATGAGCCACAACAAGACGCTGCGCCGGATCGTGATCCCGCAGGCGATGCGCGTGATCGTGCCGCCGACGGGCAACGAGGTCATCAACATGCTGAAGACGACCTCGCTCGTCTCGGCCGTGCAGTTCTACGAACTCCTCAAGCAGGCCCAGGACATCGGCCAGACGTCCGGCTCCCCGGTGGAGATGCTCTTCCTGGCCGCCGCCTGGTACCTGATCCTGACCACGGTCTTCTCGATCGGTCAGTTCTACCTGGAGCGGTACTACGCGCGCGGCTCGTCCCGCAGCCTGCCGCCGACCCCGTTCCAGCGGCTCAAGGCCAACCTGACCTCCGTCGGCCGCCCGAAGGGAGTCTCGGCATGAGCAAGGGCACCACTCCCATGGTGAAGGCCGAGGACGTCCACAAGTCCTACGGCAACGTCGAGGTCCTCAAGGGCATCGACCTGGAGGTCGCGCCGCGCGAGGTGTTCTGCCTCATCGGTCCCTCCGGCTCCGGCAAGTCGACCTTCCTGCGGTGCATCAACCACCTGGAGAAGGTCAGCGCCGGCCGCCTCTCGGTCGACGGCGAGCTGGTCGGCTACCGCCAGAAGGGCGACAAGCTCTACGAGCTCAAGGACAGCGAAGTCGCCCTGAAGCGCCGGGACATCGGCATGGTCTTCCAGCGCTTCAACCTCTTCCCGCACATGACGGCCATCGAGAACGTCATGGAGGCGCCGATCCAGGTGCGCGGCGAGACCAAGGCGGTGGCACGGGCCCGCGCCGAGACGCTGCTGGACCGGGTCGGTCTCGGCGACAAGGCCAAGAACTACCCGTCCCAGCTCTCCGGCGGCCAGCAGCAGCGCGTCGCCATCGCGCGGGCGCTCGCGATGGAGCCCAAGCTGATGCTCTTCGACGAGCCCACGTCGGCGCTCGACCCCGAGCTGGTCGGTGACGTGCTGGACGTGATGCGCGGCCTGGCCGAGGACGGCATGACGATGATCGTCGTCACGCACGAGATGGGCTTCGCCCGCGAGGTCGGCGACTCGCTCGTCTTCATGGACGGCGGCGTGGTCGTCGAATCGGGCACCCCGCGCGACGTCCTGACGAACCCGCAGCACGACCGGACGAAGTCCTTCCTGTCGAAGGTCCTCTGACGGGCAGGCAGCTCCGAACGGACCGGCGGGGCAAGGCTTCCCCAACGAGCGGAAGCCTCCCGAGTGGGGGGGGGGGGGGGGGGGGCCCCCCCCCCCCCCCCCCCCCGCCCGCCCCCCCCCCCCCCCCCCCCCCCCCCCCCCCCCCCCGCCCCCCCCCCCCCCCCCCGTAC
>NZ_JBITHO010000004.1:438450-877631 GCF_044458065.1 Streptomyces sp. NPDC050504
GCCCCGGCGGGGCGGGGGCTGGCGCGCCGGCGGGGCGCCCCCCCCCCCCCGCCGGGGGGGGCGCGGCCCCCCCCCCCCCGCCCCCCCGGCGGGGGGGGGGGGGGGGGGGCCCCCCCCCCCCCCCCCCCACCGCCGTTTCCGGCCGCGCCGCGACCGCCCCGCGACCGCTCCGCGCCCGTCCCCCGTGCCCCCTGTGTCCCCCGTGTCCCCTCGCTACTTCCCCGGCTTCTCGGGCAGCAGCTCGGGGCGGACTATCAGGGCACGGAGCTCGTCCCTGGAGAGTGGGACGGACGCCATCGGCCGGCCCAGTGATCCCTTGCCCGTGAAGCCCGTGGAGTCCTGGAGCATCAGGACTCCGCCGTCCTTCAGCCTGAGCCAGCCGACGAGCGTGGGGCCCCAGCGCGGCCCCCCGTCCGCCGGGGCGTGGGCGCGGGCACGCCACGTGGTGAGCACCCGCCCGTCGCCCAACTCCTCCTCCCGGCACTCCTTCCGCACCGACGCGTCCGCCCGGTCAGGCGCGCAGAGGTCGCCCTCCGCGCTCCCGTCCACCAGCTTTTCCTCCACATCGCTCCGGCTCATCAGGTTGATGTCGACCAGGCCCACCCCACCGTCCTTGCGGACCGCGTACGAGCTGTCGAGCGGGCCCCGTCGCCCCCACTGACCGGCCTGCCCCGGACCGGCTGCCAAGGCCCGGCCCGCGAGGTCGACCTCCTCGATCTCGCCCACTCCCGGCGGCAGTAGCCCGGCCAGTCCCTTGGCCTTCTCACTGCCGCCGGGCGGCGAAGGCGCGGCGACGGACGCCCCTTTGGTACCGCCCTCGTCGCCTGCCAGCGCGGGCACCGCCACGGCGCCCGCGGCCACGACGGCGGCCACCGCGCCACTCACCACCAGCCTGCGCCGCCACCGCACCCGCGCGGCCTTCGCGTACACCTCTTCCGTGCTCGTCCGCGAGCGTCCCGCGCCCTCGGCGGCCACCCCCAGCAGCTCCCGCACGTCCTGTTCCCCGCTCACGTGAACGTCTCCTCCCGCACTTCGGCACGCAGCGCCGCCAGCCCCCGAGCCGCATGGCTCTTGACCGTGTTCTCCCGTATCCCGAGCAGCGCCGCCGTGTCGGCGATGCTCAGGTCCTCCCAGTACCGCAGGACCAGCACGGCGCGCTGCGTGGCGTTGAGTCCGGCCAGCGCCGCGCGCACCGCGATCCCCGTGTCGGCGTCCGTCGACTCCTCCGCGCGGTCCGGCACCTCGCCGTACGCCTGCTCACGCCGCCAGAAGCGGCGGCGCGAGGCGATGAACGTCTTGACCAACGCACCGCGGGCGTACGCCTCCAGGTTCTCGATGCGGCCGAGTCGTCTGCCGCCGAGCACCACCTTCACCAGAGCCGTCTGGACCAGGTCCTCGGCCTCGTCACGATCTCCGCACAGGAGATACGCGCTGCGGTACAGCGCGCCGCGTCTGCCTTCGACGAAGGCGTGCAGCGCACTCTCGTCCTCGCTCCGTCCCATCTCCCGCCCCCCTTTCGGATTTCCTTCTCACCCTTTCAGTGCGGTGACGGCCCGCTCGGGTTGCGGCCGATCGAGAACGAATCCCGGCGGGGTCGCGGGGGCCGGGGCGCGCCCAGGGTCGCGGAGGCCGGGGTCGCGCTCGGGGTCGCGGGGGCCGGGGTCGCGGAGGCCGGGGCGCGCCCGGGATCGCGTCTGAGGTCGCGCCCGCGGCACCGCTCGGGGCCGGAAACGCGAAAGGCGGCACGGGACCCAAGTCCCGTACCGCCTTCTCGACTTGCCGCAGCTGCCTACCGCCGCCGCAGCCTGACGTCTGCCGCCTGCTGCCTGCCGCCTGCTGCCTGCTGCCTGCTGCCGCTACTTCAACGCCAGCAGCAACGTGTCGCTCGGCGAGGCCCACACCGCCCGCGCCTCGCCGAACCCCGCCGTGCACAGCGTGCGCGCGTGCCAGGACGCCGGTGGCATCTCGCCGTCCGCGTGCTCGCCGTAGATCCGGTAGCGCTCCGCAGTCGGCTCGGCCAGGACCGGGTCCTTGGCGCACAGCTCCCACCACTGGGCCCAGTCGAGGGCCCCACCGGCCTTCGCACGGTCCATGACGGCGTGCCGGTGGGCGCGCTCGATCGCGTTGATGCGGGGCGTCGTGCCGTCGATCATGTGGTCGGCGTTCATGAAGACGCCGCCCTCCCGCACGAGCCCGGCGAGCTGCCCGTAGAGCGTGGCCAGCGGGCCCATGTGGAGCCAGTGCAGGGCCGTCGCGGTGAGCACGGCGTCGTACTCCCGGTGCGGCAGCGCGTCCACCCAGGACGGGTCCTTGAGGTCGGCGGTCACGAACTCGACCCGGTCGTCACCCTCGAAGTACCCGCGCGCGATGGTGAGCAGCGCCGGGTCGAGGTCCACTCCCGTGCTCGTCGCCTTCGGGAACCTCTTGAGGAGCCGATCCGTGATACTTCCCGTACCGCACGCGAGATCCAGCACCCTCGGCTCGGGGCCGACCGCGGCCTCGACCATGTCCAGCATCACCCGGAACCGCTCCTCGCGGTCGGGCATGTACCACTCCTGCTGGCGGTCCCAGCTCTCCTGCCAGGCCCGCCAGTCGGTTCCCGCCGGTGCGCCGGTCGTCCCGTCCGCCGTACCGTCCGTCACCACGTCCGTCATCCGAAACTCACCATCCGTAATACCCTGGATTGCAGTCAGCCCGTTACCTGCTCACCAGCCTAGCCCGCCCTCCGTAAGGACTACAAGTGGAACTGGCCTATTACTCGGACTACGCCGTGCGTCTGGTCAACACCGAGGAGCCGGCCCGCAACAAGGACTCGCTCACCTCGGTCGAGGTGATCCGGGAGCTGTTCGGCGCCAATTCTCAGGCGGCCCGCAGGGCGACGGACTCCGACCTGACGCGCTTCCGTTCGGTACGGGGACGGCTGCGCGCGGTCTTCGAGGCGGCCGACGGCGGTGACGAGACGCTGGCGGTGGACCTGCTGAACTCCCTGCTCCTGGAGTTCCCGGTGAGCCCGCAGATCTCGGGTCACGACTACCGGGACGACGACGGCCGTCCCCTGTGGCACATGCACCTCGCCGACCACCCCACCAACGCGACGGCAGGGTACGCGGCGATCGCGGCCATGGGGCTGGCGTTCCACCTCACCGAGTACGGCGTGGACCGCCTCGGCCTGTGCGAGGCGTCGCCGTGCCGCAACGCCTACCTCGACACCTCGACCAACCGTTCCCGCCGCTACTGCTCGGACCGCTGCGCGACCCGCGCCAACGTCGCCGCCTACCGCGCGCGCAAGCGCCTGGAGACGTCCCGGTCGGAGAAGACCGGCCGCACGGCGGAGAACAGCCAGGACAGCACCACCCCGACCGACCGCTGACGCCCGGCCGCAACCGGCCGGTACCGCAGGCCCACCCTGCCGAGCACCAGCTCGTCGGGCACGGTCCCGAAGGCGCGGCTGTCCACGACCTCGTCGTCCTGGTTGTCGCCGAGCACCCACCAGCCGCCCTCGCGCCGCTCCACGAGCCGCTTCACGATGAGCAGGTCCTGCTGGAGGGGATGGCGCATCACCGCCACGTCCCCGGCCCGCAGCACCGCCCTGTGCCGCACCAGCAGCCGGTCGCCGTGGAGCAGCGTGGGCACCATCGACAGGCCCGTCACCTCCGCGATCCTGAACGGCGCACTCTCCTCCCGCGCCTGATCCCTCATACGGCACCTCCTGATGCATGATTCCGCGTCCGCCCGCATCCACACGTCTTCGCGGGGGCAGACCCGGATCCGTACGTCCGCGTCACTCCGCCGCCAAGTCTCCGCCCGGCGCCCCGGGCCGACCCCAGGGCCGACCCCTGGGTCCGTCCCGAACTCGTCCAGGGTCCGTCCCGGCGGCCTCGTTCAATCGCCCACTGGCCCCATATTGACCCCGGACTTTTGTCCTAAGCCCATGGGGGCACTCGCGAAAACGCCCCTCCCACCGAGTAATGTCCCACCTTGAGAAGACGATCACGAGGAAGGACAGCTCCATGCTCTCCCGCCTGTTTGCCCCCAAGGTGAAGGTCAGCGCCCACTGCGACCTCCCCTGCGGTGTGTACGACCCGGCCCAGGCCCGCATCGAGGCCGAGTCGGTCAAGGCCGTCCAGGAAAAGATGGCCGCCAACGACGACGCGCACTTCCAGGCGCGCGCCGTCGTCATCAAGGAGCAGCGCGCGGAGCTCGCGAAGCACCACGTGTCCGTGCTGTGGAGCGACTACTTCAAGCCGCCGCACTTCGAGAAGTACCCGCAGCTGCACCAGCTGGTCAACGACACCCTGAAGGCCCTCTCGGCCGCGAAGGCCTCGACGGACCCGAAGACGGGCGAGAAGGCGCTGGAGCTCATCGCCGAGATCGACCGCATCTTCTGGGAGACCAAGAAGGCCTGACCGCGCACCCGCGCGTCACGCAGCACTCCGGACCGCACCCGGCCCTCCGCACACACCGGCGGGGCGGGTGCGGTCTCGCGCGTACGGGGGCCCGGTCGGCGGCGCGGTCCTACCGCAGCCGGTCACGGGTTCCCCGGTCGCGGAAGCGGTTGCCCCTTTCGCTCCGCGAAGCCGGGCCCGCTGTCGTACGCGAAGGGTCGGGCCGTCCCTTCGCCACGGCCCCAAGTGCTGCCCGCCGTCCGTGCGTTCGGATCGCCAGAACCGTCGGCAGCGCTGCCGACAGTGCGGTCACCGGGATTCCGTTAGCTCCGAGGGCTCGGTGAAAACCGCGGGCACCTTGTTGTCCCGGACCACCCTGCCCAGCAGTTCTGCGAGCACCGACCGTTCCGCACCGTCCAGGCCGTCGGACAGTGCCCCGATACGGCGGCACGTCTCCGCGTAGAAAACGTCGGCGAGTTCGGCGCCCTTCGCCGTGAGCTCGACCCGCACCGCGCGGCCGTCCTCCGGGTCGGGTTCGCGCCGCACCAGGTCGAGCTTGGCCGTCCTGTCCACCAGGCCGGTGAGGCTGGACTTCGCGAGGCCGAGCACCCCGCCCAGCTCCCGCATCCCGTACGGCCGCGCCATCAGCACGCAGAGCAACTGACCCTGCTGCGGCGTCAGTCCGTACTCCCGGCCCGCTTCCGCGTAGACGGCGTTCACCAGGAAAGATGAGCGCACCAGCGCGACGACTACGCCCATCTGCCCATCCACGGCCTTACCCATGCAGTCAGAGTACGACAGCCAGAAATGGAGCAACATCATGACCGCTACCCCGCCGCCAGCCGCGCTCTTCGGAGTCGGCGTCAGCACCGCCGTGGCCGCCGCGGCGGACTCCCTGCGGCTCACCGTCCGCGCCGACCGCGCGGGGCTCGACCTGTTCACGGTCTCCGACCATCCGTACTACGGGGCCAGGCTCGACGCCTACGCCCAGGTGTCCGTGGCCCTCGGCAGCACCGAGCGCATCAGCGGCCTGGTCAGCGTCACCAACCTGCCCAGCCGTCCCGCCCCCATGCTGGCCCGCACGGTGACCTCGCTGTCCGAACTGACCGGCGGCCGGATCGTGCTCGGGCTCGGTGTGGGCGGGCTCTGGGGCGAGATAGCCCGGCTCGGCGTGGAGCGGCTGACCCCGGGCGCCGCCGTCCGCGCCTTCGAGGAGGCGATCACCCTGGTGCGGCTCCTGTCGGGCGGCGGCGACCCCGTGACGTTCGAGGGCGAGTTCTACCGCGTCTCCGGGCTCGAACCGGCGGCCGCCACCGCCCCGCGGGTGTGGACGGGCTCGGTCGGGCCCAAGTCCCTCGCGGTCACCGGCAGGGCGGCCGACGGCTGGGTCCCCGGGCACGCCGCGGACTGGCTCAGCCCGCGCTACCGCGAGTCCCGCCCCCTCATCGACGAGGCTGCCGTCGCGGCGGGCCGCGACCCCGGGGAGATCGCCACCGTCTACAACGTCCCCGGGGTCATCACCACCGCCCCGCTCGCCTCTCCGCGCGACAGCGAGGGGCGCTGGGTCGGCGGCTCGGTCGCCCAGTGGGTCGAGGAACTGACGGGCGCCGTACTGGAGCACGGCGCGGCCGGGTTCGTGCACTTCCCCACCGGCGACCCTGCGGACGGCCAGGACCCGGCGACCGCGCTCGGCCGGTGGGCGCAGGAGATCGTGCCCGCGGTCCGCGAGGCGATCGGGCAGCGGGAAGACGCCGCTACGGGCCTGCGGGCCGTGGAGGGCGGCCTGCGCCCCGTGTGAGCGGCCGCGCGGGCGACCCGGGCCCCGTCACGGGCGGGCCGGGCCCGCCTCGCCCGGTCGGTCCCGGTGCGGCTCCGTCGGCAGGGTGCCGACGACCACCGTCGCGTACAGCTCGTCGCACGTGACGACCTCGGTCCGCAGTCCGTGCCGGGCGAAGGCCTCGACGGCGCCCGGCACCTGGCGCTCGCTCGCCTCGATCAGGACGTGCCCTCCCGGCGCCAGCCAGCGGGGCGCCTCCTCGGCCACGCGCCGCTGGATGTCGAGCCCGTCGGCGCCGCCGTCCAGGGCCACCCGTGCCTCGTGTATCCGGGCCTCCGGCGGGAGCAGTCCGATCTCTTCGGTCGGTACGTAGGGGACGTTGGCGAGCAGGACGTCCACCCGTCCCCTCAGCTCCGCGGGCAGGGGCTCGAAGAGGTCGCCCTCGTACACCGTGCCGTCCGCGTCCACGACGTTGCGGCGGGCGCAGCGGACGGCCGCCGGATCGATGTCGGCCGCGTACAGCTCGGCGCCGCCGTCCAGCGCCGCGGCGAGCGCGGCGCCCAGCGCACCCGAACCGCAGCACAGGTCGACCACGACAGGGGTGCCGGAAGGGGCGAGTTCCACGGCCTGACGGACCAGGAGTTCGGTGCGGCGGCGGGGCACGAAGACGCCGGGGTCCACGGTGTAGCGCCGTCCGCGGAACTCCGCCCAGCCGACGACGTGTTCCAGGGGACGGCCGTCGGCGCGCCGCTCGACCATGAGGTCGAGCCCGGCGGGGTCGGACGCCGCGGAGATCAGGAGTGCGGCCTCGTCCTCGGCGAAGACGCAGCCCGCCGCGCGGAGTCGGGCGACGACAGCGGAGCGGTCGGCGGGAGGGAGCGCGAAGGGAGCGGAAAGAACGGGAGGACCGGAAGGAACAGAGGAGGGCGAAGCGGGGAATGCGACTGACATGGGAACCTCTCGGGATGCCTGGAGGGCTCCCTCGGTCGCCGCTGCCTAGTTGGAGCCGCGCGAGGGGAGCACCCGTACTGCCACTGCGGTAATGGGTCTCACCTCCTCGGTCGGTCCTTCGTCACGCGCCCGTCCTGGGCGCGGAGACGTCACAGTACAGCAGGCCACGCCCCGTCAGACAGTCCCTCCGCCGGTCCCTCCGTCCGGAGTTCGCGTGAGGGTTCCCGTGCGTCGGCCCGTCGCGGGAACCCCCTGGCCAAATCGCTTAGCACTAAGCTACTTTTTGCTTAGCGCTAAGCAATCAGCCGGGCGCCACCCCTCCGCGAAGGAGCAGTTCGTCATGCGCATCACCGTGTTCGGAGCCGCCGGGAACGTCGGCAGCAGGGTCGTCACCGAGGCGCTGTCGCGGGGCCACGAGGTCACCGCCGTCGTCCGCGACGCCGCCCGGTTCGCCGAACTCGACCCCCGGGCCGCCCACCGGACGGGCAACGCCTCCTCGCCCTCGGACGTGGCCGCGCTCGCCGACGGCCAGGAACTGGTCATCACGGCGACCCGGCCCGCGGCCGGCCGCGAGAGCGACCTGTCGGCCATGACCAGGGGGCTGCTGGCGGGCCTCGCGGGCACGGGCGTACGGCTCCTGGTCGTCGGCGGCGCGGGGAGCCTCACGCTGCCCGGGACGGACGGCCTCACGGTCGTCGAGGGGCCTGACTTCCCGGCCGCCTGGCGGCCCATCGCGCTCGCCTGCGACGAGCAGTTGAAGACCGTCCGCACGGAGGCGGGGGACGTCGACTGGGCGTACCTCAGCCCGGCGGCGCTCCTGGAGCCCGGCGTGCGCACCGGTGCGTACCGGCTGGGCGGCGACGAACTGCTGGTCGACGCGGACGGCAACTCCGCGATCTCGATGGAGGACCTGGCGGTGGTGCTGCTGGACGAGGCGGAGCGCCCCAAGCACCACAGGGCGCGGTTCACCGCGGCGTACTGAGGGCGGCGTACTGAGGGCGGTGTGCTGAGGCGGTGCACTGAGGCCGCACCCTGCGGGGACGGCCCACCGCCCCACAGGGTGCGGCGCTCCCGAACGCCTCACCCGCGAGCGCCGCGCCGCGAACGCCCCTCAGCCCGCGAGCAGTTCCGCCTCCCTCTGCGGGTCGAGCCCCACCACCGGCCGGTCCGGTCGCTGCGGCGCCGCACCGCCGAGTTCCTGGAGCCACGCCCAGGTGTCGGCCGCCGTCTCGGCGAAGGGGCGGCAGCGCAGCCCGGCCGCGAGCGCCTTGGCGACGTCACCGCAGTGCATGGTCTCGTGCAGCTCGCCTTCGGGCAGCCAGATCGGCAGGTCGCTCCAAGGCTCGATGCCCGCCGCGAGGATCGTCTCCTGGTCGGTCCAGCGCAGTTCGGCGTCGGACCCGGTGGCCCGTACGCACGCGTCGAGCAGTTCGCCCATGGTGGTGTGCCCGGACGGGCTGACCAGGTTGTACGGGCCCGACAGGCCGCGCTCGGCGGCGTCCAGGGTCCAGGAGGCCAGGTCGCGCACGTCGATGTACTGGAGGGGCAGGTCGCGCGGGCCGGGAGCGAGGACGGGGCCGCCCCTCGCGATGCGGTTGAGCCACCACGGCAGCCTGCCGATGTTCTCGCCGGGCCCGATGATCAGGCCCGCCCTGACCAGGAGCGTCCGGTCTTCGCCGAACTCGGCGGCAGCGGCCAGCTCCCCGGCGCGCTTGACCTGTGCGTAGCCCTCGTCGCCCGGCTCGACCAGCGGGCCGGTCTCGGACAGCCCGGGTGCGGACGGATAGGCGTACACGGAACGGCTGGAGACGTACGCGTAGTGCCCGGCGCGCCCGGCCAGCAGCGCCGCGGCCTCCCGTACGGCCGCGGGGTCGGACGACCAGGTGTCGACCACCACGTCCCACTCCCCCGGGGCCTGTGCGAGGGCCGCGAGGCCGTCGGGTGCGGTGCGGTCGCCGTGCAGCGCGGCGACCCCCGCGGGCGGGGCGTGGCGGCCACGGTGGAAGACGGTCACGTCGGCGCCCCTGGCCAGCGCCTCGTCCAGGACCGCGCGTCCGACGAATTCCGTACCACCCAGGATCAAGAGCTTCATGCCCGGATTCTGTGCTGGTCAGGGGCGAGTTGGGAACGTCCGCACGCTCAGAGCGGATTACGCCCAGGGCGCACGTGCCGGTGTCCCGGGGCCGGGTGCGCGGGTCCGGCCGGCAGGGTCTCCGCGCATCCGTATCCGCTCTTCTCGGCGACCCGGCACGACGCCTCGTTGTCGATCCGGTGGAACAGCTCCAGTTCCTCCAGGCCGTCCGGGGCGAAGGTCGCGAGGCACCACTCGCTGAGCGCGTCCAGTGCCCGGGTCGCCACGCCCCTGCCGCGCGCGGGCGCTGTCGTCCAGTAGCCCACGAGGGCGGAGCGGCTCCCGGGACGCGTGCGGCTGACCACGACGTGCCCGGCGAGAAGTCCGCCGTCCTCGGAAGCGGTTGTCGCCGCACCCTCCGGGAGCCCGGAGGGCGTGGCGCCAGCCACCCGTACGGAGCTCCCCGAGGGCGGGGTGACAGTTGCCCTTACGGAGCTCCCCGAAGGAACCCCGTCATCGGCGAACACCGCGAAGCCGCACCGCGTCCCCGTCTCCCAGCCGCGCCGCTCCCGCTCCAGCCAGTGCGCCGCGCTCTCCCCGTCCGTGGCGAGCGAGCGGATCCACTGCCGCAGCAGCGGGTCCCTGTGCGCCTCGATCAGGGCTTCCGCGTCGCTCTCCCGCCAGGGCCGCAGCAGCAGTCCACGTGTGCGCAGGGTGGTGTCCTCGACGGTCATGCCGCCATTCGACCACCTCTGCCGTCCGGTTCGAGCAGCGGGCTTCCGCTGCGCAACAGCCACTGCCGGTACGCGGGGGCGCGCAGCGCCGCCTCCCGGTAAGCCGTCTCCAGCTCCGCGTAGGCGGGCCCGGTGTCGGTGCCCGGGTGCGAGGCGAGGAGCAGCCGTACGCCCAGCGGGTCGCCGCGCAGGGGCCGTATCGCCATGTCGTCGCGGGGGCCCGAGGTCGGCTGGCAGGGCGCGACGACCTCACCGATCGTGATCAGCGAGGAGGCGGTGAGGTAGTCGCCGTGCAGGACGGGCGGGTCGAGTCCGGCCGCGCCGAGCACGCGCCGCAGCCCGTCCCACTCGCCGTCCACGGTTGGGTCGACCATCCACCGGTCGGCGGCGAGGTCGGCGAGGTCCACGACGGGGCGGGCGGCGGCCGGGTGGTCGCGGGCGAGGGAGATGAACTGCGGTTCGCGCTCGACGAGTACGCGCAGCGCGAGACCGGGCGGCACCTGGAGCGGGCACCCCTCCACCTCGTGCACGAAGGCGACGTCGAGCTGTCCGGCCGCGACCATGCGCAGCAGGGTGTTGGCCGACACGTCGACGTGCAGCGAGGTGTCCGTGCCGGGCATCCGGGTGCGCAGCCCGCGCAGCCATCCCGCGAGCACCCTGCTCGCGGTCGAGCCGATCCGCAGCCGGGGCCCGGCCGCCCGCGCGGCCGCCGTCTTCACCTCGCTCACGAGCGCGGACATCTCGTCCACGAGGGGTCGGGCGCGGCTGAGCAGCGTACGGCCGATGGGGGTGGGGCGGCAGCCGGTGCGCTCACGCGAGAACAGTTCGGCGCCCAGGGAGTGTTCGATGCGCCGCAGCTGTGTGGTGAGCGAGGGCTGGCTCATGCCGAGCTGCCGTGCGGCCTTGTGCAGGCTGCCGGTCTCTGCGATCGCGCACAGCGCGCGGAGGTGCCTGACCTCAAGCTCCATGCCTTTGAGCGTAGGGCGGGCCCTGTGGCCACACCAGACACCACAGGCGCGGGAATTCCCGTGGAATCCAAGGAAGTTGAGAGCTGAACGGGAGGATTCCGGTGGATAGGGCGGGCATACGGGCGGGACGGATGGGGCGAATGAGGTGCGTGGGGCGTTGGTGATGTGATCGGGCTATCACCGGTTGACATCATCCGCACGGGCCCGCGCTCCCCGACACTCTCCCCACCGAACCCGTTCATCGGTCCGCTGACCGAACACGAGTAGGAGCCCCCCATGCCGCTCACCCCCCGCCGCAGAGCATCGATCGCCGCCGCGATCGGGCTGGGCATCGCCGCCGCCACCCTCGGCGCGACCCCCGCCACCGCGACCGCCCCCACCCCCGCCTCCGCCCCCGCGGCCACCTCTTCGTACGCCGCCTACAGCGGCTCCAGCGAGGAGGCCGCCGCCAACAAGGCCTTCTTCAAGGCCGTCATGAAGTCCGTCGCCGAGAAGCGGGCCGCGAACCCCGGCGCTCTCGCCGTCACGGTGACGTACAACGCGTCGAGCGCGCCGCGCTTCCGCAGCCAGATAGCCGCCTCCACGCAGATCTGGAACAGCTCCGTCACCAACGTGCGGCTCCAGGAAGGGTCCAACGCGGACTTCCGCTACTACGAGGGCAACGACTCGCGCGGTTCGTACGCCTCGACGGACGGCCACGGCCGTGGCTACATCTTCCTGGACTACCGGCAGAACCAGCAGTACAACTCGACCCGTGTCACCGCCCACGAGACGGGCCACGTGCTCGGCCTGCCGGACCACTACTCGGGCCCGTGCAGCGAGCTGATGTCGGGCGGCGGCCCCGGCACGTCGTGTCAGAACGCCCAGCCCAACTCGCAGGAGCGCGCCCGGGTGAACCAGCTGTGGCAGAACGGCCTGACCCAGGCGCTGTTCGCCAAGTAGCAGCGCCCGAGCGGCGCCGAACAGCCCGACCGGCGCCACCGGTTCCAGGGGCACCCCGCAGCGGCTCGCGGGGTGCCCCTCCGCGCGTTCCGCGGGTACGCGACCGACAGGACGGGCGCCCTTCCCGCCGACGGCCGCACGGGCGGGGTCCGGCCGGAACAGCAAGGTGCCCCGCGCCGGAGGGGTCCGGCGCGGGGCACGTGACGTACGGTTCGGAAAATCAGCGACCGGTCAGCGCACGACCAAGGGGAACGGCCCCCTGTGGCCCGTTCCGGGCGCCCCCGCTCCCTCCGGGCGGCGTTCGAACTCCTGACAGCTCCACACCTCTTGGACGAGACCGTCCCGCCGCTCCCAGAGGGCGGTGACCTCCTCCGCCCCGGACGCCGCCCGGTACTCCTCCTTCGCGCCCCGGAAACAGCCGAGCCCTCCGGAGAGGACCCGGCGGCCGGAGGGGAAGTAGTCGGAGTACGCACAGGCGGCGCACGCCCCGATGTCGACCCCGGGCGGCAGCAGGCCCTGGACGGTGGCGAGCGCACCGGCGAAGTCCCGCTCGGCGCGCCCCGATTCGTACACCGCGCCACCGAACAGGAGCGAGAGGCCGAGGCGCGGCTCGGGCCGCTGGAGGGCCAGCAGACAGCCGAGCGTCGCCTGGTGGAGCTTGCCGTCGTTGATGACGGGCAGCGGAAGGTCCCACTCCAGGACGCAGTCGGAGAGCGCGCCCTCGTGCAGCGCGAACGCTCCGCTTTCCGGTGGTATCCCACCGGCCGGGACGAGCGCGTCGAAGCTGCCGCCCTCGAAGTCGACTCCCCTGATCCGGAGGCTGATCCGCTCTCCGTCCGTGGTGAGGATGACGGCGTCCGCTCCTCGGCGGTCGCGGTACCAACCTGCCCATGACTCTTGTGTCATGGGCAGGGACTGTAGTGGTTCGGCGGCGGCGCTCCGTCGCGCCCTCCGCTTCCACACCCGACCGGGCGCGGTCAGCGTCGCCGCGGGTCACCGCCGCTTGCGGTACGTGGCGACGCTGACGCCGTTGTCGAACGCCTGGTGCGCGTCGAGCGTGAAGGCGCGCGCCTCGAAACCGGCCCTGGACATCGGCACGCCCGACCCCAGGAAGAGGGGGTAGGTCTTCACGATCACTTCGTCGATCTCGTCGACGAGTTGCCCCACCACGTCGGCGCCGCCCGCGAGCCAGATCCCGAGCCCGCCCTCCTCCGCCTTGAGTTCGCGCACCTTGGCGACCAGATCGCCGGAGACGATCTCCACGGCCGGGTCGGGCGACTCGTCGAGCGTGCGGGAGACGACGTACTGCCGCAGGTGGGCGTACGGGCTGGTGACTCCGATGTCCAGGGCGGGCTGGTAGGTGGTCCTGCCCTGGATGACGGTGTCGAAGAGCCTGTTCCCGGCCCCCTCGATGCCGAAAGCCGGGCGGACGTGCGTCGGGAGCGTGTCGGGTGCCTCGGTCTTCAAGTACTCCAGGAACTCCCCGCCGACCCAGGACATGAAGCACTCGGCGCTTCCGTCGGGAGCCGCGATGAAACCGTCGATCGAAGCGGCGATGAAGTACGTGAGCTTGCGCAAGCCGGATCCTCATTCTGTTGCGGACACGGGCCGCCGTCGGCGACCACTGCGCACATAGTGCTGCAAGTGAAGTGGTTACGCAACCCCCCTTGCCGCCCCGCCCCCGCGAACGGCGCCGCCCGCCCTACGGACGGCCCTGCGGCTCGCGCCACATCGGGTACATCAGCGGCCCGTCCGGCAGCTCTACCGGCTTGCCCGTGAAGGCGAACCCCAACCGTTCGTACAGCCTCCTGCTGCGCGCGCTGCTCGCCTCCAGATAGGCGGGTACGCCCTCCCGGTCGCAGCGCTCCAGCACCGAGCCGATCAGCGCCGCCCCGATCCCCTCGCCCTGCCGCTCGGACGTGACCGCGATCATCAGCAGGTACTCGTGCGCCCTGTCGTGCGGATGCGCCTCCCCCGTCAACCTGCCGACGAGCTCGGCCCGTTCGTTGTCAGGGTCCGCGGTCTCGCGCATGAGGGCAGGCGTGTCGTCCTCCTCCGTGGGCGCGCCCGCGGGGACGGAGAGCCAGAGCGCCGCGGCCGTGCCGTCCTCCAAGAGGTCGATCCGCCCCTCGTCGAGGGCCACGTCGACGAAGACCCCGAGGAACTTCCCGTGCACCGCGCGCCTGTGCTCGGGCTCGGGGAAGACCCAGCCGCTCACCGGATCGTCGAAGAACGCCTCGTCCAGCAGACGCGCGACCGCGTCCCGGTCGTCCGCGCCCGCCTGCCGTATTCGTACGCCCATGCCCGCCGTCCTCTCGCGCCGCCACAGTGGCAACTGACGGGCTCGATCTTAGAGTTGACGAACAGAGGGCCTGCGGGACGGACGAAGGGTCCGCCCACAGGCACGCGAAAGGGCCCACCCTCGGACACGCGAGAGCGCCCGCCTGTAGGAACGCGAAAGCGCCCGCCCGTGGACATGCGAGAGGGCCCGCCCGGCGGGCGCTACGGCGCTCCCGCCGGACAGGCACTCCCCCACCACGGCTCCGAGTGCCGCGCCCCTCACTTGTTCCGTCGCGTCACGAACTCCGCCAGTGCCAACAGGTCCCCCGCGGCCCCCAGATCCGGTACCGCACGCGACAGTTGGTTGACGGCCCGCGACATCCGGTCCGCCGCGCCGGTCTGCGCCCAGTCGCGCCCGCCCGCCCGGTCCACCGCCTCCGCGGCCCGCCGCACCTCGTCGGGGGTGGCCATGGGCCCCCGGTAGAGCGCGGCCAGCTCCTCGGCGGCGGGCGTGCCCGAGCAGAGCGCGGCGACGACCGGCAGCGACTTCTTGTGCGCGGACAGGTCGGCCCCGGCGGGCTTGCCCGTACGGTCGGGGTCGCCCCAGATCCCGATCAGGTCGTCGATCAGCTGGAACGCCAGGCCCGCCTCCCGCCCGAAGGCGTCCATCGCGGCGACCTCCTCCTCCCCGGCCCCCGCGTACAGCGCGCCCAGCGCGCACGCACAGCCCAGCAGCGCCCCGGTCTTGGCCGTCGCCATGACCAGGCACTCCTCCAGGGACACCTCCAGCGGGCCGCGCTCCTCGAAGGAGCAGTCCGCCTGCTGTCCCGCGCACAGCTCGATGACGCAGGCCGCGAGCCGCGCCGACGCGGCGGCCGACGCCGGGTGCGGGTCTTCGGAGAGCAGCCGCAGGGCGAGCGCGAGCATCGCGTCGCCCGCGATGATCGCGTCGGGCGTGCCGAACACGGTCCAGGCGGTGGGGCGGTGTCTGCGGGTCGCGTCCTCGTCGATCACGTCGTCGTGCAGCAGCGTGAAGTTGTGGGCCAGCTCCACGGCGACCGCCGCGCGCACGGCGCCCTTGGGATCGCCGCCGAGCGCCCGCGTCGCGGCCAGCACCAGCGCGGGCCTGATCGCCTTGCCGCCCTGTGCGGCGGCCGGGGTCCCGTCGGGGTGCTCCCAGCCGAAGTGGTACATCGCGACCCGCCGTATCGATCCGGGAAGGGACTCGACGGTGGAGCGCAGCTGTGGGTTGACGGCGGTCCTGGTCCGCTCCAGCAGACCTGCGGCCTCATGTCCCTCGGTCTGTCCCTCGGTGATGGTCACGGTCCCTCCCTCTGTACGCCTGGGGGCCTTCTGTACTCATACCCGCGGGGGCGGCCGAAAGTGGCCGCCCCCGCAAGTCGATTACGTCAGTTCCAGCGCCCGACCTCCACGTTCTCCAACACGCCGAGGGCGTCGGGCACGAGGACGGCGGCCGAGTAGTAGGCCGTCACGAGGTAGGAGATGATCGCCTGCTCGTCGATGCCCATGAAGCGCACGGACAGGCTCGGCTCGATCTCGTCGGGGATGCCGCTCTGCTGGAGGCCGATGACGCCCTGCTCGTCCTCGCCCGTGCGCATGCAGATGATCGAGGTGGTGCGGGCATCGGTCACCGGGATCTTGTTGCACGGGTAGATCGGCACGCCGCGCCAGGTCGGGATGCGGTGGCCGCCGACGTCGACGGTCTCCGGCACGAGCCCGCGCTTGTTGCACTCGCGCCCGAAGGCGGCGATGGCGCGGGGGTGGGCGAGGAAGAGCTTGGATCCGCGCCGCCGCGACAGCAGTTCGTCCATGTCGTCGGGGGTGGGCGCCCCGTTGTGCGGCTGGAGGCGCTGTCCGTAGTCGCAGTTGTTGAGCAGGCCGAACTCCCGGTGGTTGACGAGTTCGTGCTCCTGGCGCTCGCGCAGCGCCTCGACCGTGAGCCGCAACTGCTGCTCGGTCTGGTTCATCGGCTGGTTGTAGAGGTCGGCGACCCTGGTGTGCACCTTCAGGACGGTCTGGGCGACGCTCAGTTCGTACTCGCGGGGTGCGGCGTCGTAGTCGACGAAGGTGTTCGGGACGAGCGCCTCGCCCACGTGGCCGGCCGACAGGTCGATCGCGGCCTCGCCGTAGCTGTTGGTGCGCTGCTCCGGCACGTCCGCCAGTCCGGCGAGGTGGTCGGCGAGTGACGGCGCGCGCTCGGCGAGGTTGAGCACGTCGGCCCTGCTGAGCGTGAGGACCGTGCACGGGGTGACGGCACGCGCGGTGTACTCCCAGGTGGAGTCGGCGTCCAACAGGGCCTGGTCGCCGAGGTACGCGCCGTCGCCGACGACGCCCAGCTCCGTCTCGTCGCCGTAGCGCCCGGCGCCGATCTTCTCCACGCGGCCGTGCGCGAGGAGGATGACGCGGTCCATGGCGTCGCCGGACGCGGCCAGCACCTCGCCCGCCGCGAACTCCCGCTGCTCGCACCTGCGGGCCAGTTCGGTGAGCGCCTCCTCGTCGCCGAAGTCGCGGAGCGCGGGGAGTTCGCCGAGCTCGGCCGGGATGACGGCGACCCGGTCGGCGGTCTGCACGAAGGTGACGCGGCCGTCTCCGACCGAGTAGCTCAACCTGCGGTTGACGCGGTAGGTGCCGCCCTGCACCTGCACCCACGGAAGCGCGCGCAGCAGCCACCGGGAGGTGATCTCCTGCATCTGGGGTGCGGACTTGGTGGTCGTCGCGAGGTTCCGCGCCGCCGCTGTGCCCAGGGACTGCTGCGGCGTTTCCTGCTCTGCGCGGGCCTCTTCACCTACGGACATGCTGTACGTCCTCTCGATCTTCGGCAGAACTGCCCGAGGAACATTTCCAGCACGCAGAGTGGGTGCGCCATTACACAAATGAGTGGGACTAGATCACCGCCGAATGGGGCACATTAAACTTGCATTTTGGATGCAACTTACATAGCGTGAAGGCATGCGGTTGACGAGCTTCACCGACCTGGCCCTCCGCGTCCTGATGCGCCTCGCCGTCACGGAGGGTGAAGACCTACCGACCACTCGGGATGTCGCCTCGACCATGTGTGTTTCGTACACACACACCACCAAGGTCGTGGCCCGCCTCCAGCACCTCGGCCTCGTCGAGGCCCGCAGGGGGCGCGGCGGCGGACTCGCGCTCACCGACGCGGGACGCACCGCCCCCGTCGGCGGGATCGTCCGCGAACTGGAGGGCCCCGGCGACGTCGTCGAATGCGAGGGCGCCACCCCCTGCCCGCTGCGCTCGGCCTGCCGGCTGCGGGGCGCCCTGCGCGAGGCCCAGGAGGCGTTCTACGCGGCCCTGGACGCACACACCGTCACCGAGCTCGTCGCCGACCCCACCCGGACGCTGCTGCTCGACATCGGCAGCGGCCCGCCGCCTCGAACCACGCCCTGAGGAGTCCCGTTGCTGTCCGAACAGTCGACCGAGACCGTCCGCGCCACGCTCCCCGCCGTCGGAGCCGCCATCGGCGAGATCACCGAACTCTTCTACGCAAAGCTGTTCGCCGCCCACCCGGAACTGCTGCGCGACCTCTTCAACCGGGGCAACCAGGCCGCCGGGACCCAGAAGCAGGCCCTCGCGGGCTCCATAGCGGCCTTCGCCACGCACCTCGTGGAGCGGCCCGACACCCGCCCCGACGTGATGCTGAGCCGCATCGCGCACAAGCACGCCTCCCTGGGCGTCACCGAAGGCCAGTACAAGGTCGTCCACCAGCACCTGTTCGCCGCGATCGGCGAAGTGCTCGGCGACGCCGTCACGCCCGAGGTCGCCCAGGCGTGGGACGAGGTCTACTGGCTGATGGCCAACGCCCTGGTCGCACTGGAGGCCAGGCTCTACGCCGAGCGCGGCGTCCTGCTCGGCGACACCTGGCGCGACTGGGAGGTCGTCGGCCGCACCGAGGAGACCCCCGACGTCGCCACCTTCCGGATCCGGCCCGCCGACGGCGCCGCAGCCCCCTCCTTCAAGCCCGGACAGTACGTCTCCGTACAGGTCGAGCTCCCCGACGGGGCCCGGCAGATCCGCCAGTACAGCCTCTCCAGCGCGCCCGGCTCCCCCGTCCGCGCCTTCTCCGTGAAGCGCGTCGCGGACGGCGAGGTCTCCCGGCACCTGCACGCACAGGTCCACGAGGGCGCGCGGATCCGGGTCTCCGCGCCGTACGGCGACCTGGTCCTCGACGGCACCGACGCGCCCCTGCTGCTGGCGTCGGCGGGCATCGGCGTGACGCCCATGATCTCGATGCTGGAGCACCTGGCCGCCACGGGACGCACCGCACCGGTCACCGTCGTGCACGGCGACCGCTCCCCCGCCGACCACCCGCTGCGCGCCGAGCACGCCTCGCTCACCGGCAAGCTGCCCGGCGGCACCGCGCACTTCTGGTACGAGCAGCCAGGCCCCCGGCCCACCGGCGGTCGCACGGGCCTGGTCGACCTGTCCGACGTGGAGATCGCCCCCGGCACGCACGCGTACCTCTGCGGCCCGCTGCCCTTCATGCGCTCCGTACGCGCTCAGCTGCTCGCCAAGGGCGTGGCGGCCGCCGACGTCCACTACGAGGTGTTCGGACCCGACCTGTGGCTGGCGGAGACCGCCTGACAGTCCGACACCCGGCCACCCGGCAGTCCGACGCCCGAAGAGCCTGGCAGTCCGACGCCCGAAGAGTCCGGCGGCCCGGCGCGTCACCCGTCCGGCCTTCCCCGGATGCCCGCCGCGCCCCGCGCTGATGGGCTCGACGGCGATGACCACCACCCCGGAGGCACCGCCGCGAGGGCCGCTCGCACCACCCGTCGAGAACCGCGCCCGGCGCTGGCTGCACGCGCTGGGCGCGGTCGCCGGGCGGATCGGGCGCGCCCCCTTCACGGCGCTCCTGGTGGCCGCCCTCTGGATCACCGGCGCGGCCACCGGCAGCCTCGGCAACGGCCCGTCGGACGGCCTGCTGGAGCAGATCGGCACCGGAGTGCCCGCGCTCGCCGACGGACGCTGGTGGACCCCGCTCAGCGCCCTGCTGTGGTGCCCCGGGCTCGGCGCCTACCTCGGCGCCACGTTCCTGCTCCTGCTGCTCGTCCCGCCCGCCGAACAGCGCGTCGGCACGGCCCGTACCGCCGCCGTCTTCCTGGCGGGACAGCTCGTGGGCACCCTCGCGGGCCTGGCCCTCGTCAGGCTCGGCGAACTGGCGGGCGAGGACTGGCTGGCCCTGCTGGCCTCCGACCTGACCGCCACGCCCAGCGTCGGGGCCATCGCCGTCGGCGGATTCCTCAGCTTCCGGCTCACCGCCCTGTGGCGGCGCAGACTGCGCCTGCTGCTGCTCGCGTTCCCGCTGGTCTTCACGCTGTACGTGGGCCACCTCCAGGACGTGCTGCGGCTCACCGGCGCCCTCGCGGGCCTCGCCTTCGGCCTCGTCGCCCACCGCGGGACTTCTGGGGCGCGGCTCCGCCCCGTCCACTCCTCGCACACCGAGCGGCGCGTCCTGGTCGCGCTGGTGGTCGCCGCGTCCGCCGTCGGACCGGCGATCGGGGCGCTGTACCAGGAGGCGTACGGCCCCTTCTCGATCCTCCAGGAGCTGTACGTCTCCGAAGGCCCCGACTCCTCGGAGATCGCGGCCGCCTGCGCCGAGTCCGCCGAGGAGTGCAACCGCTACCAGGCACTGGACCACTACTACTCGGGCCCCGCCCTTCTGATGGGCGTCGTCGTGCCCCTGCTGTTCCTGGTACTCGCCGAAGGGCTGCGGCGCGGACTGCGCCCCGCCTGGCGGACCGCGGTCGCCGCGCAGCTCGGGCTGCTCGCCCTGATGGCGTACCTCCTCGCGGACTACGCGTCGAACCCCGGCGACTACCGGGTCGACGGCGCCGCCACGTCCGACGTCGTCCAGGCGCTGGCCGAGCAGATGCTGCTGCCCCTGGTCGTGCTGCTGGTGCTGCTCGGCTCCCGGCGCCACTTCGAGCTGCGGCTGCCGTCCGCGACGGTGACCTCCCTGGCGGGGGTGATCAGCGGGGCCCTGCTGCTGGCGTGCGCGGCCTACACGGGCATCGGCTACGCCGTACGGGAGCAGTTCGACGGTTCCCCGTCGTTCCCCGGGCTGGTCGCGGGACTGCCCGCACAGTTCCTGCCCGCCGTGTACGAGGAGCTGTTCTTCGACCCGCCCGTCCCGGTCGGCGCCACGGCCCGCGCCCTGCACGAGTACTGCGGCCTGCTGTTCTGGGCCGTCACCCTGGCCGCGCTGTTCGTCGCCTTCCGCCGCCCCCGGCTGCGCAACGACGACCGGGCGGCCGAGCGCGCCCGCGCCCTGCTCACCGCACAGGGCGGCGGCACCCTCTCGTACCTGACCACCTGGCAGGGCAAACACTACTGGTTCTCCGCCGACGGCACGGCGGCCGTCGCCTACCGCGTGCACTCCACCGTCGCGCTCACCACCGGCGACCCGTTCGGCGCCCCGGGAGCCCGCGCCGACGCCGTCGAAGGGTTCGCCCGCCACTGCGACGCGCGGGGCTGGACGCCCTGCTTCTACAGCGTCACGGAGGCCACCCGGGAGCGCGGTGAGGCGCTCGGCTGGCAGTCCGTGCAGGTCGCGGAGGACACCCTGGTCCCGCTCCCCGAGCTGGCCTTCACGGGCAAGAAGTGGCAGGACGTCCGTACGGCGCTGAACAAGGCGAAGAAGGAGGGCATCACCGCCGAGTGGTACGCCTTCCCCGACATGCCCATCGACCTGGCGGACCAGATCCGCTCGATCTCCGAGGAGTGGGTCGCCGACAAGGGCCTGCCCGAGATGGGCTTCACGCTCGGCGGCCTGGACGAGCTCGACGACCCCCGGGTGCGCTGCCTGGTCGCCGTCGGGGACGACCGCACGGTGCACGGCGTCACGAGCTGGATGCCGGTGTACGGCGGAGGAGGGGACGGCGGAACGGCCGGCTGGACGCTGGACTTCATGCGGCGCCGTTCGGACGGCTTCAAGGGCTCCATGGAGTTCCTGATCGCCTCCGCCGCGCTGGGCTTCAAGGAGGAGGGCGCGCGGTTCCTGAGCCTGTCGGGCGCCCCGCTGGCGCGCGTCGGGCCCGACGGGCGGTCCGCGGCCCTCCAGCGTCTCCTGGACTGGGCGGGCGGCGCCCTGGAGCCGGTCTACGGATTCCGGTCGCTGCTCAACTTCAAGGCGAAGTTCCAGCCGCAGTACCGCCCGATGTACATGACGTACCCGGACGCGGCCGCGCTGCCCGCGATCACCAGGGCGATCGGCAAGGCCTACCTGCCGCACATGTCCGCGTCCCAGGCCGTGCGCCTGATGCGCAGGCTGTCGGCCTGAGCGCACGGCGGGAGGGGCGTCCCGGCGCCCCACCTGTGGTCCCCGCCGGTGGTCCGGACGGCACCTGACCGAATCGGCTCGCACAGCGCTCGTACGGCGTTCGAAGGACATGGCCGCGAATCGGACTTCCGGTACAAGCTGCGTACGGCACCACCCACATCCACCACGAGGAGGCGGCCATGGCCCCACCCATGTCCGCGGGCAGTTTCCTGGAGATCCTGCGCGACGAAGGACTGTCCGTCGTGCAGGTCGGCGACTGGCGCACGCACAACCGCAACCACAAAGGTCCGTGGGGCCCCGTCAACGGCGTGATGATCCACCACACCGTCACCAGGGGCACCGCGAACACCGTCCGCATCTGCCGGGACGGCTTCCCCTCGCTTCCCGGCCCCCTCTGTCACGGCGTGATCGCCAAGGACGGAACGGTCCACCTGGTCGGCTACGGCCGCGCCAACCACGCCGGTCTCGGCGACGACGACGTGCTGCGCGCCGTCATCGCCGAAAAGCGGCTTCCGCCGGACAACGCGGCCAACACCGACGGGAACCAGCACTTCTACGGTTTCGAGTGCGAGAACCTCGGCGACGGCGAGGACCCCTGGCCCGAGGAGCAGCTCGAAGCCATCGAGAAGGTGGCGGCCGCGATCTGCCGCCACCACGGCTGGACGGAACGCTCGGTCATCGGCCACCGGGAGTGGCAGCCGGGGAAGGTCGATCCGCGCGGCTTCACCATGGACTCCATGCGGCAGCGCGTCCGGGACCGCCTGAAGTGACAATGGCGGGGTGACTCCCCGTGACCCCTCGCCCGTGCCCGGCCCCGGGACAGACCCCGGCGCCGGTCCCGGCTCCCGTACCGGCCCCGGCGCGGACCCCGGCGAAGCGTCCGTCCTGCGCCCCCGGCTCCCTTCGCCGCTCCGGGCGGTGGCGGACGAACGCTTCGCCCGGCACGGCGTACGGCTGCTCCTCAAGCGCGACGACCTGATCCACCCCGCGCTGCCCGGCAACAAGTGGCGCAAGCTCCATCTGAACCTCAGGGAGGCGGACGGCCGCCCGGTCGTCACGTTCGGCGGCGCGTACTCCAACCATCTGCGCGCGACGGCCGCGGCGGGCCGGCTGCTCGGGTTCCCGACCGTGGGGATCGTGCGCGGCGACGAACTGGCCGGCCGGCCGCTCAACCCGTCCCTCGCACAGTGCGCGGCCGACGGGATGCGGCTGCTGTTCGTGGACCGTACGACGTACCGGGCGAAGAAGGACCCCGCCGTCCTGTCCGCGCTCCTGGACAGGGCGACCGCCGCGCTGTCGGACCGCCAGGACCCGCGTACCGCCCCGCCCTCCGCGCTCCCCTATGTCGTGCCGGAGGGCGGCAGCAACCCCCTCGCGGTCCGCGGCTGCCTCGCCCTCGGACACGAACTGGAGGGCGAGGCGGACGTGGTCGCCGTCGCCTGCGGAACGGGCGGCACCCTCGCGGGGCTCGCCGCCGGACTGTCGGAAGGGCAGCGCGCGCTCGGCGTACCCGTACTGAAGGGCGGTTTCCTCACCGAGGAGATACGCGCCCTCCAGCGCGAAGCCCTCGGCTCCCCCACGGACAACTGGTCCCTGGACGAGCGCTTCCACTGCGGCGGCTACGCCCGTACGACTCCCGGGCTCACCGCCTTCGCCGACGACTTCGAGGCCCGCCACCACCTGCCCGTGGAGCGGGTGTACGTCGCCAAGCTGCTGTACGCCCTGCTCTCCCTCACCGAGGAGGGCGCCTTCCCGCCCGGCACCCGCCTCGCCGCCGTGGTGACCGGTCAGCCGGAGCCGTCCTCCCGGTAGGCGGCCGCCTCCTCCAGGTCCAGCCTGCGCAGCAGCGTGCGCAGCATCTCGTCGTCGATCCGCCGCGCGTCCCGCAACTGCACGAAGACCTCGCGCTCGGCCTCGATGACCTCCCTGGCCAGCCGCCGGTACGTGTCGTCGGCGGACTCCCCGGTCACGTCGTTGACCGCGCCGAGGCGCTCCCAGACGGCGTTGCGCCGCCGCTCCAGGACCGTGCGCAGCCGGTCGGCCAGCGGGGCGGGCAGGGCGTTGCGCTCGTCCGCGAGCAGCGCCTCCAGACGGGCTTCGGCGGCGGCGGACGCCTCGCTCTGCGCCTGGGCCTCGGCCAGCGTCTCCTGGTGCGCGTCGCGCAGGCCGGGCAGGTCGAGGCGGTTCACCAGCACCGGCAGGGTCAGTCCCTGGATCACCAGCGTGCCGATGACGGTCGTGAAGGTCAGGAAGAGCACCAGGTTGCGCGCGGGGAAGGGGGCGCCGCCCTCCACGGTCATGGGGATGGAGAAGGCGATCGCCAGGGACACCACTCCGCGCATCCCGGCCCAGGACACGATCAGCGGCCCCCGCCAGTCCCTGCTCTCCGCGTCCCTCTCGCGTCCCCTGATGCGTGCGGACAGGACCCTGGGGAGGAAGGTCGCGGGGAAGACCCAGACGAACCGCACGGCGACCACGACCAGGAAGAGCACGACCGCGTACCAGCAGGCCCGCGCGCCCTCGTACTCCCCGAGCCCCTTCAGTACGAAGGGCAGCTGGAGGCCGATCAGGGCGAAGACCGCCGACTCCAGCACGAAGGCGACCATCTTCCAGACCGCCGCCTCCTGGAGCCGCGTCGCGAAGTCGACCTGCCAGGACCTGTGGCCCAGGTACAGGGCGACCACGACGACGGCGAGCACTCCCGAGGCGTGGAACCGTTCGGCCGCCGCGTAGGCGACGAAGGGGATCAGCAGGGAGAGGGTGTTCTGGAGCAGCGCCTCCTTGAGGTGCGTGCGCAGCCAGTGCAGCGGCACCATCAGCAGCAGTCCGACCGCGATCCCGCCCACCGATGCGACCAGGAACTCCTCGATCCCGCCCGACCAGCTCAGCCCTTCGCCCACGGCGGCGGCGAGCACCACCTTGTAGGCGGTGATGGCGGTGGCGTCGTTCACCAGCGACTCGCCCTGGAGGATCGTCGTCACGCGCGAGGGCAGCCCGACCTTGCGGGCGACGGCCGCCGCGGTCACCGCGTCCGGCGGGGCGATCACGGCGCCCAGCACCAGGGCGGCGGTGAGCGGCAGACCGGGGATGATCCGGTACGCGAGCCAGCCGACCGCGAACGTCGCGAACAGGGTGTAACCGACGGAGAGCAGCGCGACGGGCCGCCAGTTCGCCCTCAGGTCCAGGTACGAGGAGTCGACGGCGGCCGTGTAGAGCAGGGGCGGCAGCAGCAGCGGCAGCACGATGTGCGCGTCCAGCGTGTAGTCCGGCACCCCCGGCACGTACGAGGCGATCAGCCCGGCCGCCACCAGCAGCAGCGGCGCCGGCACCGGTGTCCTGCGGGCCGCGCCCGCGATCGCGGCGCTCCCCGCCACCAGTGCCACCAGCGGCAGTGCGTCCATCCCGCTCCCCGTTCTCCGTGCTCACCGGGCCCGTCGGGGCCCTCTCCGACGTAACCTGGCAATCATGAGCGAGTGTCCGCACGCGGCCGAACTGCCGCGCCCCGAGCCCGCCCCGCTGACCGACACCTGTCCGGAGTGTCTGACGGCCGGAAGCCACCCCGTGCAGCTGCGGCTGTGTCTGGAGTGCGGGCACGTCGGCTGTTGCGACTCCTCGCCCTTCCAGCACGCGACCGGGCACTTCAAGGAGACCGGTCACGCGGTGATGCGGAGCTTCGAGCCGGGTCAGAGCTGGCGCTGGTGTTTCGTGGACGGTTCGATCGTCTGAGGGCTGGGTACGTCAACCCTCCGCCGGGACTTCACAATTGGGCCTCGCAGACCCCTAGCCACTGTGCGTACTCATATGCTTACCATGAGTGACAGTGCCGGGTGGGGGTGCCGTCGGCCCCCCTACGGCTCTGAGCGACACAGCACCATGGATCGCGATAGCGTCACCGGCGACTACGTATTCACGTACGTGTTCACTGTGTACCGCATGGCATCGGGCCCCCCTTTCCCGGTGCCCCGAAAGAGCTTGTGCCACCTTGGAGGTGAGGGTGTCCCAGATCGCAGGCGAGCCCGGTAATCAGGACTTCGTGGAGGTCCGGCTGCCCGCTGCGGGTGCCTACCTGTCGGTGCTGCGTACGGCCACGGCCGGTCTCGCGGCGCGCTTGGACTTCACCCTCGACGAGATCGAGGACCTTCGCATCGCGGTGGACGAGGCGTGCGCGATCCTGTTGCAGCAGGCCGTTCCCGGCTCGGTCCTGAGCTGCGTGTTCCGCCTCGTCGACGACTCGCTGGAGGTCACGGTCTCGGCGCCGACGACCGACGGCCGCGCTCCCGAGCGCGACACCTTCGCCTGGACGGTGCTCTCGGCGCTGGCCGGGAAGGTCGACTCGACCGTCGCGGACGACCGGACGGTCAGCATCAGCCTGTACAAACAGCGCGGCGCGGGACCCGGGCCGGCGTGAGGGACGGGGACGGTCCGGTGCGGGACGAGAAGCGGTTTGCGCCGGTGAGCATCCCGGAGCAGCAGGCCAGGCCGCACCCTGTCGACGGCGCGGACGGCATGGTCGGTACGAGCGGGACGGGCGGCCGGAGCGGCCCGGAGCGCATCGAGGTCAAGAGCGGCGTGAACGGTGTGAACGGCGCGGACGGCGTGAACAGCGCGCATGGCGTGAATGGCGCGGACGGCATGGACGGCGTGGACGGCCTATTGGACGCGGCGGAGCAGGCGGCCCATATGAGCGAGCACCAGCAGCACCACGATCCACACGACCGCAGCGGGGCGCGGGCGATGTTCGTCGAGCTGAGCAAGCTGCCCGACGGCTCGCCCGAGCACGCGGAGCTCCGCAACCAGCTGGTACGGATGCACCTGCCCCTGGTCGAGCACCTGGCGCGGCGCTTCCGCAACCGGGGCGAGCCGCTCGACGATCTGACGCAGGTCGCGACGATCGGCCTGATCAAGTCGGTGGACCGGTTCGACCCCGAGCGGGGCGTGGAGTTCTCGACCTACGCGACGCCGACCGTCGTCGGCGAGATCAAGCGGCACTTCCGGGACAAGGGCTGGGCGGTCCGGGTGCCGCGGCGCCTCCAGGAGCTGCGGCTCGCGCTGACCTCCGCCACGGCGGAGCTGTCGCAGCAGCACGGGCGGTCGCCGACCGTGCACGAGCTGGCCGAGCGGCTGGGGATCTCCGAGGAGGAGGTCCTGGAGGGGCTGGAGTCCGCCAACGCGTACTCGACGCTGTCCCTGGACGTGCCCGACACGGACGACGAGTCGCCCGCCGTCGCGGACACGCTGGGCGCGGAGGACGAGGCCCTGGAGGGGGTGGAGTACCGGGAGTCGCTGAAGCCGCTGCTGGAGGATCTGCCGCCGCGGGAGAAGCGGATCCTGTTGCTGCGGTTCTTCGGGAACATGACGCAGTCGCAGATCGCGCAGGAGGTCGGGATCTCGCAGATGCACGTGTCTCGGCTGTTGGCGCGGACGCTTGCGCAGCTTCGGGAGAAGTTGCTCGTGGAGGAGTAGGCCCCCTTCGGGGGCGGTTCTCCTCTCGGGGCGCCCGATCCCCGGGGCGGGTGTTTTTCGCCTGCGGCGGGCCTGGCCCCTCCCCGCCCCTTCCCGAAACCCTGCCGGGGGCTGGGTCCGCTTCGCGGGGTGGGTGGGTGGGTGGGTGGGGCGGGTGGCGAGCCCGCTCGGGGTGGGTGGGTTCGTTGCGCGTGTGCCTCACCCTCGCGCAGTTCCCCGCGCCCCTAACGGGGCACGCCCCGTGCTCGCGCTCACGCGGCGGAGCCGCGCATCGGACACGGCCCCGCGCCCCCGGAGGGTTACGCGTTCGGGGTTCTGGCGCGGATTCCCAGTGCTTCCGTCGTCTCCGCGTTCAGGAGGAACGCCAGGGCCGTCACCGCCGTGACCGCCAGGACGATGCCCGTGGGGATCAGGAGGTCGGAGCCCGAGCGCAGCAGGGTCCAGGCCACCGGCATCGCCATGATCTGGGTGATCAGCGCCGGCCCCCTGCTCCAGCTGCGCAGCTTCAGCAGGCCGCGCGCCGCCAGCAGCGGGATCACCGCCAGGGCGATCAGCGTCAGGCCGCCCATCTCCGCCTGCTCCGGCTTGTCGGGGCTGCCCAGGAGGCCCATCAGCAGCATGTACCCGCCGCCGACGAGCAGCGCCGCGCCCTCCAGGCCCGCCAGCGCGGCCGCGCCCGTGACCCGGTTGGGGCGGGCGGGGGCTTCGTCGGAAGTGGTCGGTGCGGTGCTCTCGGTCTCGTCAGTGCTCACCCTCCCAGGCTAGCCGTCCGTAACCCGGACCGGGTCTGGGCCCGGTACCCCCCGGTAGGTACCCTGTCGACCATGCGCGCACTTCTCGTGGTCAACCCGGCAGCAACCACCACCAGTGCTCGTACACGTGACGTACTGATCCACGCACTCGCCAGCGAGATGAAGCTGGACACCGTCACCACGGAGTACCGCGGCCACGCCCGCGACCTCGGCCGCCGGGCCGCCGAGTCCAAGGACGTGGAGCTGGTCGTCGCCCTCGGCGGCGACGGCACCGTGAACGAGGTCGTGAACGGCCTCCTGCACAACGGCCCCGACGTGGAGAACCTGCCGCGGCTCGCGGTCGTGCCCGGCGGGTCGACCAATGTGTTCGCCCGTGCGCTCGGACTGCCGAACGACGCCGTCGAGGCGACCGGGGCCATTCTGGATGCGCTGAGTAACGGCAGCGAGCGGACCGTCAGCCTGGGTCTCACTTCGGGCACCAGGGGCACGGACGACGAGAGCGTTCCCTCGCGCTGGTTCACTTTCTGCGCGGGCTTCGGATTCGACGCCGGAGTGATCGGCAGGGTCGAACAGCAGCGCGAGCGCGGAAAGAAGTCCACGCACGCCCTCTACGTGCGCCAGGTGGTCCGGCAATTCCTTGAGGAACCGCACCGCAGACACGGCCAGATCTCTCTGGTGCGGCCGGGCGAGGACCCGGTGACGGACCTCGTGCTGTCCATAGTCTGCAACACCTCCCCCTGGACCTACCTGGGCAATCGCCCGCTCTACGCCTCCCCCGAGGCGTCCTTCGAGACCGCTCTGGACGTCCTCGGACTGAGCAAGCTCTCGACGCCCGCGGTGGCTCGATACGCGACGCAAATGCTGACGTCGACCCCCGAGCGGGGCCCGCACGGAAAGCACGCGGTGTCGCTGCACGACCTCACCGAGTTCACCTTGCAATCAAAGGTCCCGCTGCCCTTCCAGATGGACGGTGACCACCTCGGGCTGCGCACGAGCGTGACGTTCACAGGCGTACGCCGTGCACTGCGTGTGATTGTGTGAGTGGAAGGGCCCAAAGTCCTTTATCTCGAACGTACGGACTGGCATCCACCCCATGGAAGTACGGCTGTGACCTAGCCGACACCGAGGAATCAAAAAAAACTTTCCAGAAGGGGTTGTATCCGCCGCCGAGGTTTGCGAATCTCTACATGGCGATCGGGACGGCCCGCAAGACCGGCCTCCACTGAGAGCCAGAACCCCCTCCCCATTCAAGGACCACACCAGTGCAACTGGGAGTCGGCCCTTCCCTTGCGGGGGGATTCGTGAAAGCGTTCACATTCACAAGCAATCCAATAGCAACACCTAGGAGATGGAGCAGCCATGGACTGGCGTCACAACGCCGTTTGCCGCGAGGAAGACCCCGAGCTCTTCTTCCCCATCGGCAACACCGGTCCTGCGCTGCTGCAGATCGAGGAAGCCAAGGCCGTCTGCCGTCGCTGCCCCGTCATGGAGCAGTGTCTGCAGTGGGCGCTTGAGTCCGGCCAGGACTCCGGCGTCTGGGGTGGCCTCAGCGAGGACGAGCGCCGCGCGATGAAGCGCCGCGCCGCTCGCAACCGGGCGCGCAACGCCAGCGCCTGATCGACGCCCCCCGCAACAGCCCGTGGCAGGCGGCGCGTACATAGCGTGCGCATCCCCCCGCCCCTCGCCGCAGCGCGCAGTACCCCCGATGCGCAGAGCAACGTGAGCTTTGAGCCCCGGACCGCACCATGGTCCGGGGCTCGCCGCTTTTCCGATGGCGCCCGGCGCCGCTTCCCGGCGGTGCCCGGAGTCCGGACGATGCCGCCGGATCCGTGCGCGAGCGCTACTTCTGCGGTCGTACGGGGACGTCCAGGACCACCCTGGTGCCACCGGCCGCACCCGGCAGCATGTCGAAGCTGCCGCCCAACTCCCCTTCCACCAGGGTCCGTACGATCTGTAGACCAAGGTTGCCCGCCGTGTGCGGGTCGAAACCCTCGGGCAGGCCCCTGCCGTCGTCCTGAACGGTGATCAGCAGCCGGGCGGCGCGGTCCTCCCCCACCGGGCGCGCGCCCCGTACCGCCGAGACCTCCACCGTGCCGCCCTGCTCGGACGGGCCGAAGGCGTGCTCCAGGGCGTTCTGGAGGATCTCCGTGAGCACCATCGACAGCGGGGTGGCCACCTCCGCGTCGAGGATGCCGAAGCGGCCCGTACGGCGGCAGTTGACCTTGCCGGGGGAGATCTCCGCGACCATCGCGATGACCCGGTCGGCGATCTCGTCGAACTCCACGCGCTCGTCGAGGTTCTGCGACAGCGTCTCGTGCACGATCGCGATCGAACCGACGCGCCGCACCGCCTCGTTGAGGGCTTCCCTGCCCTGTGCGGAGTCCATCCGGCGGGACTGGAGGCGCAACAGGGCCGCGACCGTCTGGAGGTTGTTCTTCACCCGGTGGTGGATCTCCCGGATGGTGGCGTCCTTGGTGATCAACTCGCGCTCGCGGCGGCGCAGTTCGGTGACGTCCCTGAGCAGGACCAGGGAGCCGATGTGGGCGCCCTTGGGCTTGAGCGGGATCGTGCGGAGCTGGATGACCCCGCCGTTGCCCTCGACCTCGGTCTCGCGGGGCGCGTAGCCGCTGGCGATCTTGGCCAGGGCCTCGTCCACCGGCCCCCTGGACGGGGCGAGTTCGGCGGTGACCTGGCCGAGCGGGTGCCCGACGAGGTCCATGGCGAGGCCGAGGCGGTGGTAGGCGGAGAGGGCGTTGGGCGACGCGTACTGGACGACGCCCTCCGCGTCGAGCCTGATCAGTCCGTCGCCGGCGCGCGGGGACGCGTCCATGTCGACCTGCTGGCCGGGGAAGGGGAACGATCCCGCGGCGATCATCTGGGCCAGGTCGGACGCCGACTGGAGGTAGGTCAGTTCGAGGCGGGAGGGGGTGCGGACGGTGAGGAGGTTGGTGTTGCGGGCGATGACGCCGAGCACCCGGCCCTCCCTGCGCACGGGGATGGACTCGACCCGTACGGGCACCTCCTCGCGCCACTCCGGGTCGCCCTCGCGCACGATCCGGCCCTCGTCGAGCGCGGCGTCGAGCAGCGGGCGGCGGCCGCGCGGGACGAGGTGGCCGACCATGTCGTCCTGGTAGGAGGTGGGGCCCGTGTTGGGCCGCATCTGGGCGACCGAGACGTAGCGGGTCCCGTCGAGGGTGGGGACCCACAGGACGAGGTCGGCGAAGGACAGGTCGGAGAGCAGCTGCCACTCCGAGACCAGCAGGTGGAGCCATTCGAGGTCGGACTCGCTCAGGGCGGTGTGCTGGCGTACGAGGTCGTTCATGGAGGGCACGTGTGCGAGCGTACCCCGGGCGCCGTTGGGGCGATGCGACGGAAATTGGGGGCTGCACATGGATGGACATCCGAGAATGGTCTAGTCCACAATGCTGGTATTGAGCCTCCGCCCTCCCCGCACAGGAGGGTGGAACGAGGACCCGGCGCTCTCTGCCCTGACCGCGTCGGAGCCTCCCAACGGCCGGAGGACCGCACACCCCCGGCCGAGCATCTCCGGGCTGCGGTGCCGGGCGGGCTGAGGGTCCCGCCCCGGCGCCGCGGCCCGCGGGTCTTTCCCGGCGCCTTCGCCGGTACGGGACTCAGCGCGGCCAGGCCGCCGTCGCCACGTCCACCAGCGCCTCCAGCTCCTCGCGCGTCGCCCCGTCGCGGGCCTGCTGCGACATGCCCTGGAGCACCGCGCCCGCGAACCTCGCCAGCGCCGCGGGGTCCGCGTCGGCCGGGAGGTGGCCGGCCGCCTGGTCGGCGGCGATCCGGGACGTGAAGGAGCGGATGTTGCCGTTGCGCCGCTCGCGCAGGGCCTCGACGACCTCGGGGGTCGTGCAGTTGATCCCGGCGCTGATCATCAGGCAGCCGCGCGGATGTCCGTCGCCGGTGAACTCGGCGGCCGTCTCGCGGAGCATCCTGGCCAGCCCCTCGCGGGCCGTGGGCTCCTCGTCGAGGGCCCGGACGCTGAAGGCCGCGTACGTCCGCGCGTAGTGCCCCATCACCTCGGCGAACAGGGCCTTCTTGTCGCCGAACGCCGCGTAGAGGCTGGGGGCGCCGATGCCCATCACCCTGGTCAGGTCGGCCACCGACGTCGTCTCGTAACCGTGCTCCCAGAACGCGAGCGTCGCCTGTTCCAGTGCCGCCTCCCGGTCGAAGGAGCGGGGGCGGCCGCGCTGTTTCGTAGCCATGAGGCAATTCTATAGCGGCCGCTAGATTATGTGTTACGTTCTTTCTGTAACGACCACTAGAGAAGTGAGGGGGGCGTGGCCATGGGCGCGCTCAAGGGGAAGCTCGCGGGAAAGACGGCGCTGGTCACGGGCGGCAGCCGGGGCATCGGGCGGGGCATAGCCGAGCGGCTCGGCCGGGACGGGGCGCGGGTCGCCGTGCACTACGGCAGCAACGAGGCCGCCGCCAAGGAGACGGTCGCGGCGATCGAGGCGGCGGGCGGCGAGGCGTTCGCGATCGGCCAGGAGCTGGGCGTGCCGGGGGACGCGGCGGCGCTGTGGGCCGCGTTCGACGCGCACGCCGACGGGGTGGACGTCCTGGTGAACAACGCGGGGATCGGCACGTCGCAGCCGTTCGGCTCGACCGAGGAGGCGGAGTACGACCGGCTGTTCGCGGTGAACACCAAGGCGCCGTACTTCCTGGCGCAGCTGGGGGCCGAGCGGCTGCGGGACGGCGGGCGGATCGTCAACATCTCGACCGGCCTCTCGCACGCCGCGATGATGCCCGAGCTGACGACGTACGCGATGACCAAGGGCGCGCTGGACGTGTTCACCAAGTACCTGGCGAAGGTGCTCGGTTCGCGCGGGATCACCGTGAACGCGGTCGCCCCCGGCATCATCGACACGGACGTCAACGCGAGTTGGCTGCGCGCGAGCGACGAGGCGTGGGCGGGGGCCGCCGCGTTCTCCGCGCTCGGGCGGGTCGGCGAGCCCGGGGACGTCGCGGACGTGGTGGCGTTCCTGGCGTCGCACGAGGGGCGCTGGGTGACCGGGCAGTGGATCGACGCGACGGGCGGGTCGCTGCCGTAGCGGGGGCGGGGCGGCGGAGCGGGGGGCGTGGCGGAACGGGGGGTGCGGCGCCGTACGGTTCCGTACGCGAGGGCGCGTCCCTGCCTCCGAATGGCGGTATCGGCGCGCGTGGTGCGGGCGCCCACGGTCGACCATGGGATACGGCGAAACCGCCAGTGCGGGCGCCCCATTCTGCTAGATTGGTCTATACCACCGACGTCCACTTCAGAACGGCAGGCCCAGCGTGGAAGTTGTCATCGTCCCGGACGCCAAGGCGGGTGGCGAGCTCATCGCCGAGACCATGGCGGAACTGCTCAGGCGCAAGCCCGACGCCCTGCTGGGCGTGGCCACCGGCTCGACCCCGCTTCCCATCTACGAGGCGCTGGCCGCGAAGGTCTCCGCCGGGGCCGTGGACGCGTCGCGCGCCCGCATCTGCCAGCTCGACGAGTACGTGGGCCTGCCGGCCGGTCACCCCGAGTCGTACCGCTCCGTCGTGCTGCGCGAGGTCGTGCGGCCGCTGGGGCTGTCCGAGGAGTCCTTCATGGGCCCCGACGGCACGGCCGAGGACGTCCAGGCGGCGTGCGAGGCGTACGACCGGGCGCTGACCGAGGCGGGCGGCGTGGACCTCCAGCTGCTCGGGATCGGCACGGACGGGCACATCGGCTTCAACGAGCCGGTCTCCTCGCTCGCGTCCCGTACGCGCATCAAGACGCTGACGCAGCAGACGATCGACGACAACGCGCGGTTCTTCGACGGGGACACCGCGCAGGTGCCCCGCCACGTGATCACGCAGGGGATCGGGACGATCCTGGAGGCGCGGCACCTCGTGCTGCTCGCCACGGGCGAGGGCAAGGCGGACGCGGTGGCGGCGACCGTGGAGGGGCCGCTGGCGGCGGTCGTCCCGGCGTCGGCGCTCCAGCTGCACGCGCACGCGACGGTGGTGGTGGACGAGGCCGCCGCGTCGAAGCTGAAGCTGACGGAGTACTACCGGCACACGTACGTGAACAAGCCCCTGTGGCAGGGGCTGTAGTCCTCGCGGAGGACGTGGTTACGGGCCGCCCCGGGAGCGTTTCGCTCCCTGGGGCGGCCCGTCGCTTTGTGCGGTGCGGTGCGTGCGTGCGTGCGTGCGCGTGGCGCGGGTACGTGGGCCGCTGCGCGGGGCCAGTCCCCTACCCGCCCCTTCCCGAAACCCTCCGGGGGCCCTGCGGGGCGGTGGGCACGTTGCGCGCGTGCCCCACTCTCGCGCAGTTCCCCGCGCCCCTGACGGGGCGCGACCCCGGGCTCGCGCTCACGCGGCGGAGCCGCACATCGGACACAGCCCCGCGCCCCTATCGGGGCGCGGCGGGGTGGGGTGGGGCGGGGTGAGGTGGTGTCTGCCTAAGGCGAAGGGCGGGTGCGGCGGCCCACCCGGCCGCGCCCGCCCTTCTGCTCGCGTCCCCCGGACGCTACGCGCCCGCCAGGGCCTCAGCCGCGGCCCTGCCGCAGACCCGTGCCGCGCCGCGCGTCGCGATGTGCGCCGCGCCGCGCGGGGGCGCCTGGTCGAGGCCCATCTCGACCACGACCGTGTCCGGGCGGGCCGCCAGGAGCGCGTCCAGCGCGGCGCCCATCCAGGGGTGCCGGTGCTCGTCGCGGACGACCGCGACGATCCGCCGGTCCCCCGCAGCGGCCAGCACGGCGGCGGGATCCGTCTCCGCGGTGTACGCCGCCGTCTCCGTGCCCGGCACCAGCTGCGCCAGCTCCGCGCCGACGCCCCACGGCGTCTCGTCGCCGACCGCGATGTTCGCGACCGGGGTGAACGCCGCCACGTGCGCGGGCCCCGTCAGCGGCACGAGCGCGCCGGTCACGCGGACCGCGCGCCTGGCCGCGACCAGGCCGACCTCGTGGCCGGGCGCGGTCCCCTCCTGTGGCTCCGCGCCCGGCCCCGACGACACCCCCCTGGTCCACTCGGCGAGTCCGCGCACCCGCGCGGCCGCCTCGGCCAGTCGTGCCTCGGGCAGTTCTCCGCTCCGTACCGCACCGACCAGCGCGTCGCGCAGCCGCAGCACGGTGTCCTCGTCGGCGAGGCCGCCGCCGACGCAGATCGCGTCGGCGCCCGCGGCGATGGCCAGGACGGAGCCGCGCTCGATGCCGTACACGGCGGAGATGGCCTGCATCTCCATGCCGTCCGTGACGATCAGGCCGTCGTAGCCCAGTTCCTCGCGGAGCAGTCCGGTGAGGATCTGGGGGCTGAGCGTCGCGGGCCGGTTCGGGTCGAGCGCAGGCAGCAGGATATGCGCACTCATGACCGATTTGGAACCCGCGGCGATCGCCGCCCTGAAAGGCACCAGCTCACGGGCGTGGAGTGTGTCCAGGTCCACATCGATGCGGGGCATCGCGTGGTGCGAGTCCACCGCCGTGTCGCCGTGCCCGGGGAAGTGCTTGGTGCACGCCGCGACGCCCGCCGCCTGCATGCCCTCGATGTACGCGGCGGTGTGCCTGGCCACCAGCTCCGTGTCGGCGCCGAAGGAGCGCACGCCGATGACCGGGTTGCCGGGGTTGGAGTTGACGTCCGCCGACGGCGCCCAGTTGAGGTTCACGCCGCACGCGGCGAGGCGGCGGCCCAGCTCGTGGGCGACGGCCCGGGTCAGCTCGACGTCGTCGACCGAGCCGAGCGCGAAGTTGCCGGGGAAGGACGAACCGCCCTGCACCTCCAGGCGCGTGACGTCGCCGCCCTCCTCGTCGATCGCGACCAGGACGTCGTCGTTCTCGGCCCGCAGCCGGGCCGTGAGGGCGGCCAGCTGCTCGGGGGAGGCGATGTTGCGCCCGAAGAGTCCCACGGACGACAGTCCCTCGCCGATGCGGCGCAGCAGCCAGTCGGGGGCCGTGGTGCCGACGAAGCCCGGCTGGAGGACGGTGAGGGCGTCACGGGTGAGGGTGTCCGATGAGCCACGTACGAGAGTCGTCATGTGCGGTGTTATCCCTTCACTGCGCCGTCGGTGAGCCCCGAGACCGCCTTGCGCTGGAGGAAGACGAAGAGGATCAGGATCGGGACCGCGAAGAGCGAGGAGGCGGCCATGGTGGCGCCCCAGTCGTCGCCGAACGCCGTCTGGAACTTCGACAGCCACAGCGGCAGGGTCTGGGTCTCCGCCTGCTTGTTGAGGATGAGCACCATCGGGAACTCGTTCCAGGCCGTGATGAAGCCGAAGAGCGAGGTGGACATCAGGCCCGGCGCGAGCAGGGGCAGGATGACCTTGCGGAACGCCTGCATGCGGGTGCAGCCGTCGACCATCGCGGACTCCTCCAGCTCCTTGGGCACGGCGGCGACGAAGCCGCGGAGCGTGAGGAGGGTGAAGGGCAGGATCATCACCATGTAGAAGAGGGTCAGCGGGATCAGGCTGTTGAGCATGTCCGCGTCGCGCACGATGAAGTAGATCGCGATGACCATGACTTCCCAGGGCGCCATCTGCGCCACCATGAAGCCGATGATGAAGCCGCGGCGGCCCTTGAAGCGCATCCGGGCCAGGGCGAAGGAGCCGGCCAGGGCGAGGACCAGGGAGAACGTCACCGCGAGGAGCGTGACGGTCAGCGAGTTGGTGACGAGCGTCCAGAAGTTCTCGGCCTCGACCGCCGTCTTGAAGTGCTCGAACGTGATGTTCGTCGGGATCCAGACCGGATCCTCGGAGACGATGTCCGGGGTCGGCTTGAAGGCCGTGGCGAACATCCAGTAGACGGGGAAGACGAAGCCGATGGTGAGCAGGACGGCCGTTACGTTGGGCCAGACGCGGCCGAGCGTGGTGCGCTTCACAGCTCGTCCTCCTCTTGCTTGAGAACGATCCTGAGGTAGTACGCGGTCATGCCGAGCAGGATCAGGATGGTGAGGATGGAGATGGCGGAACCCATGCCGTAGTGCTGGTTGCCGACGCCCTCGATGAAGGCGTAGACGGGCAGGATCTCGGTGAGCCGGTTCGGGCCGCCCGCGTTGATCGCGTACACCTGGGCGAACGCCTTGAAGACCCAGATCACTTCGAGGAACGTCGTCGCGAAGAGGAAGGGCTTCAGGAAGGGCATCGTCACCGAGGTGAAGCTCTTCCAGGCGCTGGCGCCGTCGAGCGACGCGGCCTCGTAGAGCTCCTTGGGGATCGTGGTGGTCGCCGCGTAGAGGTTGATCGCCACGAAGGGGATCGACTGCCAGACGATCAGCACCGTGATCACGAAGAAGGTGGAGAACTGGCCGCCGGTCCAGTTGTAGTCGGCCATCCCGTGGAAGCCGAGCTTGTCCAGCACCCAGTTGACGACGCCGAAGCGCTGTGCGAACAGCCACTGGTAGACGGTGGTGGAGGCGATGACGGGCATCGCCCACGCGAGGACCAGCCCGATCAGCAGGGTGATCCGCATCCGCTTGCCGAGGCGGGCGAGCAGCAGGCCGATGAGGGTGCCGAGGACCATAATCAGCACGACGTTGGCCGCGGTGAAGAGGATCGAGCGGCCGGTGACCCGCCAGAAGTCCTCGTTGCCGAGGATCTCCTTGTAGTTGTCGACGCCGTTCCACTCGGTGAGGTGCTGGATCAGCTGCCTCATGTTGAGGTTCTGGAACGAGAGCAGGATGTTCTTGACCAGCGGCCAGCCCATGAAGATCAGGACGGCGCCGACCGGGGGCAGCAGCAGGAGGTAAGGAGCGAGGGCTCCTACTCTGCGCCGCGCTTTGGGTTCGGCCGGTGCGGGGCCGGCCCCCTTCACAACGTCCGACGGGCCGGAGGGCGGCCGTTCGGTCTGCACGGTCATGCGCTCGCCATCTCTTCCTAGGCACTACGGGGCACAACTTGCCGCCGGGGCCGGACTCCCCCCTAGGGTCCGGCCCCGGCAGGGCGTGGTTACTGCTTCTGCGAGAGGCGCTTGTTGAGCTCGCCCTCGACCTGCTTGGCGGCGTCCGCGTGCGACTTGCCGTTGAGCACGGCCGTCATGTAGGTCGTGATGGGGTTCGGCGGGTTCTCCACCGCGGCCCACTCGGGAATCAGCGGGGTGGTGCCACCGAACTTGGCGGCCGGAGCGGCGGCCTCGGCCACGGCGTTGCCCGTGAGGTTGCTGTTCAGCGACTCCTTGTTGGGGATGACGCCGTTCAGCTTGGCGAGCTGGCCCTCGTACTTGTCGGAGAGCGCGAGCTTCAGGAACTCCTTGGCGAGCTCCTGCTTCTTGCTGCCCTCGGCGACGGCGAGGTTGGAGCCGCCGAGGAAGACGCCCTCGGGCTTGTCCGCGGTCTCGCCCGGGATGGTGAAGTAACCGAGGTCCTTCTCCAGCTTCGGGTTGGCCTTGATCGCGGTCGCGGCCTCCCAGCCCATGGCGATCATGGCGCCGGTCTTGCCCTTGGAGAAGACGTCGGCCTGCTGCGGCGTGGCCTCGTTCTTGTCCTTGGGGGCGTTGGAGTACGACTGGTACTTCTTGTAGATCTCCATCGCCTCACCGATCTTCGGGTCGGAGAGGTTGGAGACCCACTTGTCGCCGTCCTTCTTGACGAGCTCCGCACCCTTGCCGATGGTGAGGCCGTCGAAGAAGTACCAGTTCTGGCCGGGCATGTAGACCGGCTCCTTGCCCTTCGCCTTGATCTTGTCGAAGGCGGCGAAGAGGTCGGCGCGGGTCTTGGGGATGTCCTTGATGCCCGCCTCGGCGAAGATCGCCTTGTTGTAGACGACGACGCGGTTGGCGAACCACCACGGGGCCGCGTACTGCTTGCCGTCGACGACCGTGGCCTTGTTGAAGTTCTCGGCCCAGTCGGCGCCGACGCCCTTCTTGAGGTCACTGAGGTCCGCGAGGCCACCGGTCTTGGCGTAGGCGGGGGTCTGCGTGTTGCCGATCTCGAAGACGTCCGGCGGGTTCTCCTCGGAGAGGGCGGTCGTCAGCTTCTGCTGGATGCCGTCCCAGACCTGCGTCTCGAACTTGACCTTGGCGCCGGTCTTCTTCTCGAACTCGGCGGTGAGGTCCTTCTGCCACTGGTCCGGCGTGGAGCCGTCCATCGTCCAGACGGTGAGGGTCTGGCCCTTGAAGCCGTCGGCACCCGACTTCTTCTTGTCGCCGCCGTCGTCGTCCGAACCACACGCGGCCAGGCCGATCATCATGCCCGCGACACCGATCGCCGCGATGAGCTTGCGCTTCACGCCACCCTCCTCAGGATGCCTGCAACCCCGCCCACCGCGAAGACACACGAGAGGTACTGCCTGTGGGACTGGGACCTGGTCTTTAATGGTTTAGACCAGTACCCGGAGCTTGGCCTAGACCTTTAGGGGTGTCAAGGGTGTATAAGAGTGCCCGTCGCGTCCGTTATCGGACCGACACCTGAGAGAGGGCGACGTCCCGTGACCGGACCGTGCCACCATGTGAGCCGCGATATACGGAGGAGCCGGTGACGGCAGCAGCGCAGCAGTCGGGAAGGCGGGCCATGGGTACCGACGGGGGCAGTACGGAGAGCGAGGCGGGCACCACGACCCGCACCGCGCGCGTTCCCAAGTACTACCGTCTCAAGCGTCACTTGCTCGATATGACCGAAACCCTACCCCCCGGCACTCCTGTACCACCGGAGCGAACCCTGGCGGCGGAGTTCGACACCTCCCGCACGACGGTGCGCCAGGCGCTCCAGGAACTCGTCGTCGAGGGCCGGCTGGAGCGCATCCAGGGCAAGGGCACGTTCGTGGCCAAGCCGAAGGTCTCGCAGGCGCTGCAACTCACCTCGTACACCGAGGACATGCGGGCCCAGGGACTGGAGCCGACCTCCCAGCTCCTGGACATCGGGTACGTCACCGCGGACGACACCCTCGCCGGGCTGCTCGACATCAACGCGGGCGGGCGCGTGCTGCGCATCGAGCGGCTGCGCCTGGCGAGCGGCGAGCCGATGGCGATCGAGACGACGCACCTGTCGGCGAAGCGCTTCCCCGCGCTGCGCCGCTCCCTGGTGAAGTACACCTCCCTCTACACCGCGCTCGCCGAGGTGTACGACGTGCGGCTCGCCGAGGCCGAGGAGACCATCGAGACCTCGCTGGCGACGCCGCGCGAGGCGGGGCTGCTGGGCACGGACGTGGGCCTGCCGATGCTGATGCTCTCCCGGCACTCGATCGACGGGAACGGCGAGCCGGTGGAGTGGGTCCGCTCGGTCTACCGCGGCGACCGCTACAAGTTCGTGGCGCGGCTGCAGCGGCCCACCGACTAGGGCGGCGCGCACGGGCCCCCGGGGCCCCTACGAGCCAGAACCGCACGGGGTGTAGCGCAGGTCACATCTGTGCTCTACGGTCCTTCCGTCACGCATGGACGGGAGGACCACCCGGTGCGCAACGCCAACCCACGAACCATCGTCGTCTGGACGCTCGTAGCCCTCGTGGGCGCCGCGGGCTGGACCGTACTGGCGCTCTCGCGGGGCGAGGAGGTGTCGGCCGCCTGGATGGTGGCCGCCGCCGTCGGCTCGTACGCGATCGGATACCGCTTCTACTCGCGCTTCATCGCCAACCGGGTGCTCAGGGTCGACAAGACCCGCGCGACCCCGGCCGAACGGCTCGACAACGGGATCGACTTCCACCCCACGGACCGCCGCGTCCTGCTCGGTCACCACTTCGCCGCCATCGCGGGCGCGGGCCCGCTCGTCGGCCCGGTGCTCGCGGCGCAGATGGGGTACCTGCCGGGCACGATCTGGATCGTCGCGGGCGTCGTGCTCGCCGGGGCCGTGCAGGACATGGTCGTCCTGTTCTTCTCGACCCGGCGGGACGGCAAGTCGCTGGGCCAGATGGCCCGCGACGAGATCGGCCCGCTCGGCGGCGCCGCCGCCCTGCTCGCCGCCTTCCTCATCATGATCATCCTGCTCGGGGTGCTCGCCCTGGTGATCGTGAACGCCCTGGCGCACTCGCCCTGGGGCACCTTCTCCATCGGAATGACCCTGCCCATCGCCCTGTTCATGGGCTTCTACCTGCGGATACTGCGCCCCGGGCGGGTCTCGGAAGTGACCCTGATCGGCGTCGGGCTGCTGCTCCTCGCGCTGGTCGCGGGCCGCTGGGTCGCCGAGTCCTCGCTCGCCGACGCCTTCACGCTCGCGCCGTCCACGCTGGTGGTCTGGCTCGTCGCGTACGGCTTCGTCGCGTCCGTGCTGCCCGTGTGGATGCTGCTCGCGCCGCGCGACTACCTCTCCACCTTCATGAAGATCGGCACGGTCGTCCTGCTGGCGCTCGGCGTCGTACTCACCGTGCCGACGCTGAAGATGGACGCCGTCACCGACTTCGCCTCGCGCGGCGACGGCCCGGTCTTCGCCGGCTCGCTCTTCCCCTTCGTCTTCATCACCATCGCCTGCGGAGCGCTCTCCGGCTTCCACGCGCTGATCTCCTCGGGCACGACGCCGAAGATGGTGCAGAAGGAGACCCAGATCCGGATGATCGGCTACGGCTCCATGCTGATGGAGTCCTTCGTGGCGATCATGGCGATGGTCGCCGCGTGCATCGTCGACCCGGGCCTGTACTTCGCGATGAACGCGCCCGCCGGGGTCATCGGCGACAGCGTGCAGTCCGCGTCCCAGGCCGTGGCGAACCTCGGATACTCCATCTCTCCCGACCAGTTGAAGGCCGCGGCCGACGCCGTGGAGGAGCAGACGCTGCTCTCCCGGACGGGCGGCGCGCCCACGCTCGCCGTCGGGGTGTCCGAGATCTTCTCGAAGGTCGTCGGGGGCAGCGGGGCGAAGGCGTTCTGGTACCACTTCGCGATCATGTTCGAGGCGCTGTTCATCCTGACCGCGCTGGACGCGGGCACCAGGGTCGGCCGGTTCATGCTCCAGGACATGCTCGGGAACGTCTACAAGCCGTTCAGGAACGTGAGTTGGAAGCCCGGGATGCTCTTCGCGAGCGCGGCCGTCGTCGGCCTGTGGGGGTACTTCCTGTGGGTCGGCGTCCACGAGCCGCTCGGCGGGATCAACCAGCTCTTCCCGGTCTTCGGCATCTCCAACCAGTTGCTCGCCGCCGTCGCCCTGACCGTCTGCACCACGCTCCTGATCAAGTCGGGACGGCTCAAGTGGGCCTGGATCACCGGGATCCCGCTCGCCTGGGACGTCACCGTGACGCTCACCGCGAGCTGGCAGAAGGTGTTCTCGGACGACCCGCGCGTCGGCTTCTTCACCCAGGCCGAGCGCTACCGGGACGCCATCGACGACGGGAAGGTCCTGCCGCCCGCCAAGTCGATGGACGACATGCACACCGTCGTCACCAACTCGACGGTGGACGGCGTCCTCTCCGCGGTGCTCGCCCTCCTGATCGTGGTCGTCGTCGCGGACGCGGCACGGGTCTGTGTGAAGGCCGTGCGCGACCCCGCGTCGGCGAAGCTCAGCGAGGCGCCCCACACGGAGTCGAAGCTGACCGCCCCCGCCGGACTGTTCGCGACGAAGCCGGAGAAGGAAGAGGCGGCGAGGGAGGCGGCGAGACATGCTGAACGCTCTGCGTCGGGGAGCTAGCGCGGTGCGCTGGTACGTGCGCGAGCTGACCGACGAGACGGCGTACGAGCGGTACGTGGCGCACCTGCGCGGCCACGATCCGGCCGTACGGGTGCCGACGCGGCGCGAATTCGAGCGGATGCGGACGGACCGGCAGGAGTCGGACCCCCGCTCGGGCTTCCGCTGCTGCTGACCGCGGCGGGCCCCCTTGGCAAGCCCCTGTCCGGATAGCGGACAGGGGTTCCATAGAGCGAGATAGTCCCTTAGATTTCCCGCACGTTGCAGAGGGATCAGCGAGGGGACGGTGCCCACGTATGCCGCAAGTGCCAGATGAGAACAGACCCGTGATCACGCCCGTGCGCGTGATCATCGGCCTCTGTCTCGCCGCGCCGTTCGTCGCCATGCTCTGGGTCGACTCGTACGCGAAGATCGACCCCAAGCTCGCCGGCATCCCGTTCTTCTACTGGTACCAGATGCTCTGGGTGGTCGTCTCGACCGCGCTCACGATGGTCGCGTACCAGCTGTGGAAGCACGACCAGCGCGCCCGCAAGGGGGGTGCGGCGAAGTGAAGGACGGCGTGAACGGCGTCGCGCTCGCCGTCTTCATCTTCTTCTTCCTGGCCGTCACGGTCATGGGCTTCCTCGCCTCGCGCTGGCGCAGGGCCGAGAACGAGAACAGCCTGGACGAATGGGGCCTCGGCGGCCGTTCGTTCGGCACCTGGGTCACCTGGTTCCTGCTCGGCGGCGACCTCTACACCGCGTACACCTTCGTCGCCGTCCCGGCGGCGATCTACGCGGCGGGCGCGGCGGGCTTCTTCGCCGTCCCGTACACGATCCTGGTGTACCCGCTGATCTTCACCTTCCTGCCGCGCCTGTGGTCGGTCTCGCACAAGCACGGGTACGTCACCACCTCGGACTTCGTGCGCGGGCGCTTCGGCTCCAAGGGGCTGTCGCTGGCGGTCGCCGTCACCGGCATCCTCGCCACGATGCCGTACATCGCGCTCCAGCTGGTCGGCATCCAGGCCGTCCTGGACGTGATGGGCGTCGGCGGCGGCGAGAACACCCACTGGTTCGTCAAGGACCTGCCGCTGCTGCTGGCGTTCGGCGTGCTGGCGGCGTACACCTACTCCTCCGGGCTGCGCGCGCCCGCCCTGATCGCCTTCGTCAAGGACACCCTGATCTACCTGGTGATCCTGGTCGCGATCATCTACATCCCGTACAAGCTGGGCGGTTTCGACGAGATCTTCGCCAAGGCGGGCGACGCCTACGCGCAGATCAACCCGGCGACGGACAAGCCGCGCGGCGCGCTGGTGCCCGGCGAGATGGGGCAGTGGGGGTACGCGACGCTCGCGCTCGGTTCGGCGCTCGCGCTCTTCATGTACCCGCACTCGATCACCGCGACGCTCTCCTCCAAGAGCCGCGAGGTCATCCGCCGCAACACGACCATCCTGCCGCTGTACTCGCTCATGCTGGGCCTGCTCGCACTGCTCGGCTTCATGGCGATCGCGGCCGGGATCAAGGTCAAGAACGGTCAGCTGGCCATCCCGCAGCTCTTCGAGAACATGTTCCCCGACTGGTTCGCGGGCGTGGCCTTCGCCGCGATCGGCATCGGCGCGCTGGTGCCCGCCGCGATCATGTCGATCGCCGCGGCAAACCTCTTCACGCGCAACATCTACAAGGACTTCATCAGGCCGGACGCGACGCCCGAGCAGGAGACCAAGGTCTCCAAGCTGGTCTCGCTGCTGGTGAAGGTGGGCGCGCTGGCGTTCGTCCTGACCATGGACAAGACCGTCGCGATCAACTTCCAGCTGCTCGGCGGGATCTGGATCCTCCAGACGCTGCCCGCGCTGGTGGGCGGCCTGTTCACCCGCTGGTTCCACCGCTGGGCGCTGCTCGCGGGCTGGGCCGTGGGCATGGTGTACGGCACGGCCGCGGCGTACGGGGTGGCCTCGCCGACCCAGAAGCACTTCGGCGGCTCGTCGGCGGAGATCCCCGGCATCGGGGAGATCGGCTACATCGGCCTCACCGCGTTCGTGCTGAACGTGGTCGTCACCGTGGTCATGACGTTCGTCCTGAAGGCGGTCAACGCGCCCGACGGCATCGACGAGACCTCGCCCGAGGACTACACGGCGGACGCCGGCGACCCCGGGGTCCGGGCCGAGCTGCCGAAGGCGACGGCGGGCTCCGGCCACTAGGCCGTCCGGGCCTTCCGGGCCGCCGAACGGGCCGTCGCACATACGTGCGGCGGCCCGTTCGACGTACGCGATGATGGCCCGCATGACGACCCCGAGGACGCGCCGCACCGCCCCGCTCCTGCTGCTCCCCGTCCTGCTCGTCGCCGCCTGCGGCACCGAGCGGGCAGGAGCGGGCGCCGCGCCGCCGCGGGCCGAGCTGGAGGCGCGCGCCCGCGCCGCGCAGACCTCGGTCGACTTCGTGTACGTCACCGAGGTGACCGGCTTCACGGTCGCCAAACAGTCGGTCGGGGTCGTCGGCGACGACGGCTACGGCGCGGTCCACACCGACGGGAGCGGCAGGATGTTCCAGCTCTCCGTCGAGCGGAAGCGGGGTCAGAAGGGCGGCTACCGCAAGGGCGCGACCGACCACCGGTTCGTACGGATCGACGGCGAGCGGGTGATCACGGCGAGCGGCGAGCTGTCGGCCGTCGACGAACAGACGCTGCGCGACGCGGTCGACGGCGCCCACCGCGCGAACGACAGGGAGCTGGACGAGGTGCTGCCCGAGGCGACCGCGAGCGGCGCCACGGGCGGCGGCGCGGACGTGGAGCGCGGCGACCTCCCGGCCGACGGCGACGGGGCCCCGGTGGACCCCGTGGACCCGGAGAGCGCATCGGGCTGAGCGCCCCGACCGGCCCGGACGCCGCCCGCCCAGGCGGCACAAGGGAAAGCGGCTCCGCGGCGCGCGCACGGCACAATTCGGGCGACCCCGAACAGGTGCCCCGAGACGGGCGACACAACATGTGGTGGGTGCCGCATCAGGCACCCCCCACATGTATGCTCGTCCTCGCTGTCGTCGCAGGGGAATCCGGTGAAAATCCGGAACTGTCCCGCAACGGTGTTCTTTGGCACGCTTTTCCGTGCCCGTGAGTCCGATGACCTGCCGACGGCGCATCCGGTTCAGCCGAACCGGGTGCCCAGACGTCCGGGCCTCGCGGTTGGGCCGGTGGACGCCGTCCGGTGTGCCCTTCGCGCCTGCCCGGACGGCGCCCCGCTGCCCCCGCCGGCCCCGAGCCGAGCGAGGGAGAGCCTCCACGTGACGATCGCGCCCGCCGATCCCGCTTCAGTCGCGACCGCGGACACCGACGGTCCCGGAACCGCACTGCTGCGGACCCTGACCGACCTCACGGTCGACCTGCCCGACACCGACCCGGGCAAGGTCGCGGCCGCCGCGCTGCGCGGCCGGCACGCCGGGTCGGACGCCGCCGAGCTCCGCGACCTCGCCACCGACGCCGCCGCCGGGCTGATCGCGGAGGACCCCGCGTACTCGAAGCTGGCCGCCCGCCTCCTCGCCCGTACGATCGCCGACGAGGCCCGGAGCCAGGGCGCCGTCGTCTTCTCCGCCTCCGTCGCCGTCGGGCACCGCGAGGGCCTGATCGCCGACCGCACCGCCGAATTCGTCACGCTGCACGCCGCCGCGCTGGACGCGCTGATCGACCCGCTGGGCGACGACCGCTTCGAGTACTTCGGCCTGCGCACCCTCTACAGCCGCTACCTGCTGCGCCACCCGATCACCCGCAAGGTGATCGAGACCCCGCAGCAGTTCATGCTGCGCGTCGCCGCGGGCCTGGCCGAGAACAACTCGCCGCGCGCCCTGGACGAGGTCGCGGCGCTCTACCGCCTGATGAGCCGCCTCGACTACCTCCCCTCGTCGCCGACGCTCTTCAACTCCGGCACCCGCCACCCGCAGATGTCCTCCTGCTACCTGCTGGACTCGCCGCTGGACGAGCTGGACTCGATCTACGAGCGCTACCTCCAGGTCGCGCGGCTCTCCAAGCACGCGGGCGGCATCGGCATCCCCTACTCCCGGGTGCGCTCGCGCGGCTCGCTGATCCGGGGCACCAACGGCCACTCCAACGGCATCGTGCCCTTCCTCAAGACCCTCGACGCCTCGGTCGCCGCGGTGAACCAGGGCGGCCGCCGCAAGGGCGCCGCCGCGGTCTACCTGGAGACCTGGCACGCGGACATCGAGGAGTTCCTGGAGCTGCGCGACAACACGGGCGAGGACCAGCGCCGCACGCACAACCTCAACCTGGCGCACTGGATCCCCGACGAGTTCATGCGCCGCGTGAACGCCGACGCCGACTGGTCGCTCTTCTCCCCCGCCGACGTCCCCGAGCTGGTCGACCTGTGGGGCGACGAGTTCGACGCCGCCTACCGGGCCGCCGAGGCCAAGGGCCTGGCGCGCAGGACGATGCCCGCGCGCGACCTGTACGGCCGCATGATGCGCACGCTCGCGCAGACCGGCAACGGCTGGATGACGTTCAAGGACGCCTCCAACCGGGCCGCCAACCAGACCGCGCTGCCGGGCCGCGTCGTGCACTCCTCGAACCTGTGCACGGAGATCCTGGAGGTCTCCGACGACGGCGAGACGGCCGTCTGCAACCTCGGCTCGATCAACATGGGCGCGTTCGTCACCGAGGCCGGCGAGATCGACTGGGACCGCCTGGACTCCACGGTCCGCACGGCCGTGACCTTCCTCGACCGCGTCGTGGACATCAACTTCTACCCGACCGAGCAGGCCGGGAACTCCAACGCCAAGTGGCGTCCGGTGGGCCTGGGCGCCATGGGCCTCCAGGACGTCTTCTTCAAGCTGCGGCTGCCCTTCGACTCCGCCGAGGCCAAGGCGCTCTCCACGAAGATCGCCGAGCGGATCATGCTCACGGCGTACGAGGCGTCCTGCGACCTCGCCGAGCGCGCGGGCACCTTCCCGGCCTGGGACGAGACCCGTACGGCGCGCGGCGTGCTGCACCCGGACCACTTCGACACCGAGCTGAACTGGCCGGAGCGCTGGGACGCCCTGCGGGCGCGCGTCGCGAAGACCGGCATGCGCAACTCGCTGCTCCTCGCGATCGCCCCGACCGCGACGATCGCATCGATCGCGGGCGTCTACGAGTGCATCGAGCCGCAGGTCTCCAACCTCTTCAAGCGCGAGACGCTGTCCGGCGAGTTCCTCCAGGTCAACTCGTACCTCGTACGGGACCTCAAGGAGCTGGGCGTGTGGGACGCCCGCACCCGCGACGCGCTGCGCGACGCCAACGGCTCGGTCCAGGGCTTCGCGTGGATCCCCGCCGACGTGCGCGAGCTGTACCGCACGGCGTGGGAGATCCCGCAGCGCGGCCTGATCGACATGGCCGCCGCGCGCACCCCGTTCCTGGACCAGTCGCAGTCCCTGAACCTCTTCCTGGAGACCCCGACCATCGGGAAGCTCAGCTCCATGTACGCGTACGCGTGGAAGCAGGGCCTGAAGACCACGTACTACCTGCGCTCGCGCCCCGCGACGCGCATCGCGGGCGCGGCCCGCGCGCAGGCCCCCGTCCCCGCGCAGGCGTCCCCCCAGGTCGCCGACCCGGACGCGGTCGCCTGCTCCCTGGAAAACCCCGAGTCCTGCGAGGCCTGCCAGTAATGTCCACCGAAGCCACCGGCGCCACCGGCGCCGCCAAGAACCTGCTCGACCCCGGCTTCGAGCTGACGCTCCGCCCGATGCGCTACCCCGACTTCTACGAGCGCTACCGGGACGCGATCAAGAACACCTGGACCGTCGAGGAGGTCGACCTCCACTCCGACGTCGCCGACCTCGCCAAGCTCACCCCCGGTGAGCAGCACATGATCGGCCGTCTGGTCGCGTTCTTCGCGACGGGCGACTCGATCGTGGCGAACAACCTGGTGCTCACGCTCTACAAGCACATCAACTCCCCCGAGGCGCGCCTGTACCTGTCGCGCCAGCTGTTCGAGGAGGCCGTGCACGTCCAGTTCTACCTGACGCTGCTCGACACCTACCTCCCCGACCCGGACGACCGCGCCGCCGCGTTCGACGCCGTCGAGAACATCCCCTCCATCCGCGAGAAGGCGCAGTTCTGCTTCAAGTGGATCAACGAGGTCGAGAAGCTCGACCGGCTGGAGACGAAGGCCGACCGCCGTCGCTTCCTGCTCAACCTGATCTGCTTCGCGGCGTGCATCGAGGGCCTGTTCTTCTACGGCGCCTTCGCGTACGTCTACTGGTTCCGCTCGCGCGGCCTGCTGCACGGCCTGGCGACCGGCACCAACTGGGTGTTCCGCGACGAGACCATGCACATGAACTTCGCGTTCGAGGTCGTGGACACGGTCCGCAAGGAGGAGCCCGAGCTCTTCGACGACGAGCTCCAGCAGCAGGTCACCGACATGCTGAAGGAGGCCGTCGAGGCGGAGCTCCAGTTCGGCCGCGACCTGTGCGGTGACGGCCTGCCCGGCATGAACACCGAGTCGATGCGCCAGTACCTGGAGTGCGTCGCCGACCAGCGCCTCGTGCGCCTCGGCTTCCCCGCGCTGTACGGCTCCGAGAACCCGTTCGCGTTCATGGAGCTCCAGGGCGTCCAGGAGCTGACGAACTTCTTCGAGCGCCGCGTCTCGGCCTACCAGGTGGCCGTGGAGGGCAACGTCTCCTTCGACGACGACTTCTAGACCCGGCAAACGGATGGGGGGCACCGCGCGAGCGGTGCCCCCCATCCGTGCGTCCGGGTCCGTACGGATCAGCGGGTCAGCGGGTCAGGGCACGTCCGGTGGCGAGCGGGGCCCGCCGCGCCACTTCCGGTGGGGAGAGCGGATCGTCGAGGGCCGGCAGCCCCGCCTCCGCGCGGGCGAGCTGACGATCGACGGCCCGCTCCTTGAGGTGTCCGATGAGCGAGGGAAGGGCGACAAGCGTGAAAACGACCGCTACGGCGAGGTAGTCCAGGAATGTGTTCATGCCTCAACTCTCGCTCTCCGCAAGGAAAACGGTCAGTGGCAGGACTGACACACAGCATCGAATTACTGCCACACTGCTGCCATGCTGAAGAACGTGGCCGCAGTGGTGCTCGACGGCGTACACCCCTTCGAACTGGGCGTCGTCTGCGAGGTGTTCGGGTTCGACAGGAGCGACGAGGGGCTGCCCGTGCACGACTTCGCGGTCGTCTCGGCCGAGGGCCCCGTCCTCGCCACCCCCGCCGGGTTCACCATCAACGTCCCGCACGGCCTCGACCGCCTCGAAGAGGCCGACCTCATCGCCCTCCCCGCCGGACTGCACTACGTGGACCGGGAGTTCCCGCCCGAGCTGCTGCGCGCCCTGTGCGACGCCGTCGACCGGGGCGCCCGCATCCTGGGCGTCTGCTCGGGCAACTTCATCCTCGGCGCGGCCGGGCTGCTCGACGGCAGGCGCTGCGCCTCGCACTGGCGGTACGCCAAGGAGCTGGCGATCCGCTTCCCCCGGGCGCACATCGAGCCCGACGTGCTCTACGTGGACGCCGACCCGGTCTTCACGTCGGCCGGCACGGCGGCGGGCATCGACGCCTGTCTGCACCTGCTGCGCCAGGAGTACGGCCCCGAGACCGCGAACGGCGTCGCCCGCCGCATGGTCGTGCCGCCGCACCGGGACGGCGGCCAGGCCCAGTACATCGAGCGGCCGCTGCCCCGCTCGCGGTGCGACACCGTCGGCGGGGTCCTCGTCTGGATGGACCAGCACCTCGACGAGGAGGTGACCGTCGAACAGCTCGCCGCCCGCGCCCACATGTCGCCGCGCACCTTCGCGCGCCGCTTCCAGCAGGAGACCGGCACCACCCCGTACCGCTGGCTCCTGCGCCAGCGCGTCCTGCTGGCGCAGCGGCTGCTGGAGACCACCGACGAGACGGTGGACGCGATCGCGGTGCGCGCGGGCTTCGGCACGGCCGCCGCCCTGCGCCACCAGTTCACCCGCTCGCTGGGCACCACGCCCAACAGCTACCGCCGTACGTTCCGGGTGGTCTCCTGAACGTACGGCGGCGGTCGCTCGACCAACTCAACCGGTCGGACGTTTACGCGTTGGGGACGACCGGGTAGCGGGGCGTGCCCTCTTCCATCTGGCGCAGGGCGTCCTTGCGCTCGCGCTTGGAGAGGCGGTCGATGTACAGGTAGCCGTACAGGTGGTCCGTCTCGTGCTGGAGGCAGCGCGCGAAGTAGCCGGTGCCCCTGACCTTGATCGGGTTGCCCTTCTCGTCCTGCCCGGTGACCTCGGCGTAGTCCGGGCGGGCCAGCGAGGCGTAGGCGGTGGGCACGGAGAGGCAGCCCTCGTTGGAGTCGTCGAGGACGCGGCGCTCTGCGGGCAGCTCGGTGAGGACCGGGTTGCAGACGACGCCCACGTGGCGCAGGCCCTCGTCGTCCATGCAGTCGTAGACGAAGACCTTCAGGTCGACGCCGATCTGGTTGGCGGCCAGGCCCACGCCCTCCGCCGTCCGCTGGCTGGCGAACATGTCGTCGACGAGCGCCGCGAGCCCGTCACCGAATTCGGTGACGTCCTTGCACTCCTTGTGCAGCACGGGGTTGCCGACGACCGTGATCGGCCGCGACGTGCCGCGCCCGCGGTGGGCCTCCTCGCGGGCCTCGGTGTCCTCGGTGTCGACGACGAAGCCCTCGTCGTCCACGGGGAGCACGCCGCCCCGCTCCTGCTCGGTGTCCTGCTGCGCCATGTCCGCCGTACGCCTTCCTCAAACCTGGACCGGTGTCGCGTACAGCCTACGGCCCCCGGTCAGCAGACTTCTTCGAGATCGCGCCACTCCCGGCTGTCGGGACTGTCCGCGACCCAGCCGTCGAGCAGCCCGCGCACCAGTCCCGAGGGCGCCGCGATGCCGCACTCGCGCTCCGGCACCCACAGGTCGCCCGCCGTGCGGTGGCCGAGCGGGCCCGGATGGCCCGGCTCGCTGTGGTCGTGCGGGTCCAGGTGCTCCCCGTCGCCCTCGTCGCTGGGCATCCGCGACTCCGAGCAGGCCCGGCAGAGCAGCCGCACGGACGAGGACCAGTCCTCGGCGGCGAACCCGGCGTCGGACGCGAGGCGCTCCAGCGCGTCCCTGTCCGCCTCCGTGGCGGCCTCCAGGAGCACCACCCAGGTCGGCACCGGCGAGGGCGCCCACAGCTCGATCTCGTCGAAGACCGGGTACGAGGGCCCGGCGGCCGTGGTCCGCTCGCCGTGCGGCACGCCGTCGTGGAGCACGACCTCGCCCCAGCGGCGCCCGGAGGACGGCAGCGGAATGGACAGCACCTCGATGCGCGCGGGGTCGAGCCTGCGTCCCCACACCACCTCGGCCTCGCCCTCGGGCGAGAGCCGCACGGCCGCGGAGCCCAGCTGCATCCCGGCGGGCTCGCCGCCCGCCGCGACGTCGCCCGGCACCTTCAGCCCGTACGCCTGCCAGGCGCGCCTGGCCAGCGGCCAGTCCTGGAGCGCGGTGGCCGCGATGCCGACGTTCCACCAGTCGGGCGCCCCCGCCTCCCTGTCGAGCAGCGCGACGGCCCGCAGGCCCGCGGCACGCGCCTGTTCCCAGTCGTGCCGGAACTTGTGCAGCAGCGCCAGGTTGAACCAGGACTCGGAGAGCCAGGGCTCCAAGTCGGCCGCACGCGTCAGCAACGCCCCCGCGTCCTCGTACCGACCGTCACCGATCAGCGTGAACGCGCGGTCCGTGGCCTGCCGCCACGAGGCGGAGGGCCGATGCCGTACCTTCCCGAAGATCCTCACGATTCCCGCCTGTCCCGGACTGGACACCCTCTTCTTCGCATCCAACCATGCCCGGCCGGACGCCCGCTCATTACCCATGGGTTACCCAGGTGGCAGAGGGGTAAGACCGTCCCTCGCCAGGACTCTGGCGAGGGCTTCCACGACCTCGGGCTGGTAGTCGTGCCCGGTGCCGAGCCTGAGCTTCTCCAGGGCGCCCAGGGCCCCGCCGGGGCCGCTACCCGCCAGGTCGTCGTAGGCGTTGACGACCCGTACGACCCGGGCGGGCAGCGGCTGGTCGCGGTACGGATCGGCCTGCCGTTCGACGACGACGGCGACCTCGGCCGGGACTCCGGTCTGGCGCACCACCGCACCGCCCAGCAGCGCGATCCGCTGCTGTTCGGGGCCCGGGAGGGTGGCGGTGGCGCCGTCGGGGACCGGGTCGACCAGGGAGAGCTGGCCGATGTCGTGCATCAGGGCCGCGTGTTCGAGGAGGACGAGCCCGGGGCCCGAGAGCCCCACCTCCCGGCCGACCGCGAGGCTGAGGGCCGCGACCCGGTGGGCGTGGCCGTGCGGGGTGTAGCCGGCGATCTCGGTGGCCCTGGCCAGGGAGGCGATGGTCTGCCGGTAGGTGGTGCGCACGGCCGCGTAGCGGCGGAACGACACCTGGGTGAGGAGCAGCGGCACGCAGAAGACGCAGAGCGCCCACAGTCCGGCCACGGCGACGCCCAGCGCCATGACGACACCGGTCGCGCAGACCGCCGAGCCGATGCCGAGCAGGGCGCGCAGTTCGTCGCGGAGCAGCGGGCCGTAGGGATAGGCGGTCCTGGCGCGGGCCATCAGGGCGGCCAGGACGGCGTCGCAGAGCGCGGTGAGGGCCAGCAGCACCAGCAGGAACAGCGCGTAGGGTGCGCCGTCGCCGACGAGCCCGGCGAGCCTGCCGGAGTTGTAGAGCGGCTGGAAGCAGGCGGCGGCGAAGGCGACGGTGAGCACGCGGCGGGCGAGCTGGTCGGGCGAGGGGCCCGTGCCGCGCGCGACGTGCGGGACGGCGCCGACGAGGGTGCCGGTGACGACGACGGCGACGGTCTGGAGCACGCCGTGGGTGGTGGGCTGTCCGCCGCTCTGGCCCAGCAGGGCGTACGCGAGGGCGCCCGCCGCTCCCAGGGGCGCCGGTTCGCGCTCGCCCGCGTCGCGCTCCAGCGGCGCGCGGCCGCCGGGGCGGCGCGGGCCGGGGGGCGTGCGCCAGCGGGCCAGCTCGCCCAGGGCGACGAGGGCCCCGAAGGCCAGGGCGTTGCCCGGTTCGGCGACGCCGTTCCACAGGGTCGCGGCGAACCCGGCGGCGACGAGGAGGGCGGCGCCCGTGTGGACGGCCCACAGGACGGCCCTCACCCGACGCGCTCCGCGAGGGAGTCGGACTGCGCCTGTTGTGCGGAGCCCTCCGCCGGTACGGAGGGCTCCGCGCCCGTCTCCCCGGCGGCCCTGCCCGGCACCGGGGCGCCCGTCCCGTCGGCCGTGACGACGCTCTCCCAGCCGTCGCGCTCCAAGGCGCGGGCGAGCGCGTGGACCATCGCGGGGTCGAACTGCGTCCCCGCGCACCGCACCAGCTCCGCGACGGCCGCCTCCACGGGCCTGGCGCGCCGGTAGGAGCGGGTGGAGGTCATCGCGTCGAAGGCGTCGGCGACGGCGACCACCCGGGCGAACTCCGGAATGGCTTCGCCGGAGAGGCCGTACGGGTAGCCACTGCCGTCGATGCGCTCGTGGTGGTGGAGGATCGCGGCGCGGGCCTCGCCGAGGAAGCCGATGCCGCGCACGATCTCGTGGCCGTACTCCGGGTGCAGTTCGATCACCCGCCGCTCCTCGGCGGTGAGCGGCCCGTCCTTGCGCAGCACGCGCGTGGGCACGCCGAGCTTGCCGACGTCGTGCAGGATCCCGGCGAACCGCAGGACTTCCAGGCGCCGCTCGTCCATGCCCAGCTCGCGGGCGATGAGCACCGACGCCCGCCCCACCCGTTCGCTGTGGCCCCTGGTGTAGCGGTCCTTGATGTCGACGGCCTGGACCAGGGCCCTGATGGTCGCCTGGTGCGCGGCGCGCTCGCGGTGGTACTGCGCGAAGACCCAGCAGGAGATGTACATGGGCAGCAGGACGAAGAGCGCGGCGACCGGTCCGTACGGGCTGCGCCACAGCACGGCCATCATCAGTCCGGCGAGCCCGTGCACGGCGTGCGGGGCGAGCGAGCGCACCAGCAGGCCGCGCCAGGCGGTGCCGGGCGGCCGTCCCTCGGCGGTGGCCAGGATCCCGCCCTCCAGGGCGGCGAGGACCGCGCTGAACACCAGGACGGCGGCGGCCATGGGCAGCAGGACGTCGGGGAAGTCGGGCCCGCCGCCGTTGCCGCCGTCGGCGTCCCCGCCGCCGCTGCCGCCCAGCAGGGGGCGCCCGCCGAGCAGGGCGTGCGCCCAGGCGGCCGCGTCGACGGCGACGACCAGCTGTGCGGCGTGCCAGACGCGGCGCACGAGAGGGGCGCGCCTGCCCCCTTCGGTGCGGCCGACGAGCGCGCCGCCGACGGCGACGAGGCCCGCGGCCGGGGGCGGCAGCAGGAAGACCGCGGCGAGCAGGACGGGGAAGAACGACCCGGCGGGCACCGGCACCGGCACGCGGCGCCGGGTGAGCGGGCAGTGCTCGGGCAGCTCGCAGGCCGCGTACACGGCGGAGAGGAGGGCGACGGCCCCCCACGGGACCCGCGCTCCTGGAAGCAGGGCCGGCAGGGTGCTGCCGACGGCCGCCAAGACGGCACACAGCACATAGAGGCGCGCCGCCACCGGTAGTACCCGCACGCCCGTTCCTCCTCACCCACCCCTCAACTCGACGGCAAGGCTAGCGAGTTGCCCGGCGCACGAAGCGACGAAGGGGGCGATTAGCACGTACGGGTGACACGTCCGCAAAACACCCGAGGGGCGCCCCGCTTTCGCGGGGCGCCCCTCAAGAACGCGTTTGCGGCTACTCCTTGACCGCGCCGGGCAGCTCGGCCCCGGCGACGTCCTGTTCGGGAACGACCTGTCCCGACCGGATCAGATCGATCCGTCCCATCACCTTGGACCGCAGGTCAGCGGGGACGTCGTCCTGTCCGCAGCAACGCTTCACCAGCTTCTTCACGGCCTGTTCGAGGCCGTACTTCTCCAGGCACGGCGAGCACTCCTCGAAGTGCACCTCGAACTTGTCGCAGTCGCTGTCGGGCATCTCGTGGTCGAGGAACTCGTAGAGATGGTCCAGGACTTCAGAGCAGTCCGTCTCGTGCGGCTCTCCGCAGCTCATGAGCCCGAGCCTTTCCGATCGTTCGACGAACCTCCGGCACCCGCGGGGACGAGCCCGCGCTCCCGGGCGTAGTCCTCCAGCATGCCGCGCAACTGGCGGCGACCGCGGTGCAGTCGGGACATCACCGTGCCGATGGGTGTACCCATGATGTCCGCGATCTCCTTGTAGGCAAAGCCCTCGACGTCCGCGAGATAGACCGCTATCCGGAATTCCTCGGGGATCGCCTGGAGCGCCGCCTTCACGTCGGAGTCCGGCAGGTGGTCGAGCGCCTGCGACTCGGCCGACCTGAGACCGGTCGACATGTGCGACTCGGCGCGCGCGAGCTGCCAGTCCTCGATCTCCTCGGCGGCGCTGCGCTGCGGTTCGCGCTGCTTCTTGCGGTAGGAGTTGATGAAGGTGTTCGTGAGGATCCGGTACAGCCACGCCTTCAGGTTCGTGCCCTCGCGGAACTGGTGGAAGGACCCGTACGCCTTCGCGTACGTCTCCTGCACGAGGTCCTCGGCGTCCGCCGGATTGCGCGTCATGCGGAGTGCGGCCGAGTACATCTGGTCGAGGTAGCCCAGCGCATCCCGCTCGAACCGAGCGTTGCGCTCGGCGGTCGTCTCTTCCGACCCGTCGGACCCTTCGGACGCTACATCGGTCCCAGTGACCGGACCCACCTCCTCCAACGTCGTGGCGAGGCCGAACGCGGCTCCGCTCGAATCGGAGCTTAGACGACGATCCGGTCCGCCCGCCGCTCGAATCCGAGCGGTCTTGGCCGCGGGCAGGACGGTCCACTCCAGGTCAGCGGCGCTGGAACGCTGCGGGCAGATGGTCGAACCCATGCGACGGACACCCTCTCCACTTACGACGTGCGAATGCTGATGTCCGCCACAACAGTGGTCACGTGCTCAACATTCCCGGAGCCGGGAAAGCCACGCGCCGACGTGTGCGGCGAGGCCGTCCACCGCCTCCTCCTGACCCACGGGGGCGCGCTTGGGCACGGCGAAGCCGTGGTCCCCGAACGGGACCCCGACGAGTTCGTACGCCCCTTCGGGGAACTCCTCCGGCTTCCCGAAGGGGTCGTTGCCGCCCTGCACGACGAGCGTCGGCAGGCCGGTGCCCAGCAGTTCGTCGGCGCGGGACTTCTCCGGCTTGCCCGGCGGGTGCAGCGGGAAGCTCAGCGCGAGCACTCCCACGGCGCCGAGTTCGCGGCCGGTCCTGCAGGCGACCCTGGCGCCCGCGCTGCGGCCGCCCGCGACCACGGGCAGCCCGCGCTTCTCCAGGACCGGCCAGAGTCCGCGCCACCCGGCGTCGAGGGTCTTGGGGGCGGGGGCGACCTTCTTGCCCGCGACGCGCCAGGGCTGCTCGACGAGGGCGACGGTGACGCCGTGGCGGGGGGCGGTGTCCGCGATCGCCCTCAGGTCGCGGGCCTCGATGCCGCCGCCGGCGCCGTGCCCGAGAGCGAGGACGAGCCGGGCGTCCCGGCTCCCGTGCCACGTGACCCGTGCGAGCCCTGCGGGCGTCTCCACCTCATCAATGTCCACGCGCCCATTGTGCGACCCCCCACCCGCTGCGCGGGGGCGTCAAAGACCGCGCAGTTCCCCGCGCCCCTCAAGGGGCGCGGGGAACTGCGCGAGAGCGGGGCACACGCGCAACGTGCCGCCCGCCGCAGGCGAACGCCGCCCCCGTGCAACGGCGCCCGCACCGCGCCCCCCCTCAGAACAGCGTCCCCTCCTCCGGGCCCTCCAGCTCCCGCAGCAGCTCGGGCCCGTTGTTCCGCACGTTGCTGACCGCCGTCCCCACGGCGTACGCCCGCATCAACCCGCCCTCGGGCGCCGCGAGCAGCCCCCGCAGCGAGGCCGGGTCGGTGTGCCCGGGGTCCAGCCACGCGTCCCACCGGTCGCGCGGCAGCATCAGCGGCATCCTGGGGTGGATGTCGGCCAGCGACGCGGGCCCCTCCGCCGGGGCCACCCCCAGCGGCCCGGTCTCCGCCTCCAGCGTGATCACCGAGCAGGTGGCCCACCACGCCGACGGATGGTCGTCGGGCAGCGTCCGGTCCCGCCAGAACTCGTACAGCCCGGCCATCGCCAGCACGGACCCGTCCGCGGGGGTCACGAAGTACGGCTGCTTGCGCGGCCGCTTCTTCTTCCCCTCGACCTCCAGGTCCCGCTCCCCCGCCCCGGTGACCCACTCGTAGTAGCCGTCGGCGGGCACGATGCAGCGCCGCGCCTCGAAGGCCCGCCGGAACGACGGCTTCTCGTGCACGGTCTCCGACCGCGCGTTGATCATCCGCGCCGCCCCCTCGGGCGACTTCGCCCAGGACGGCACGAGCCCCCACTTGAGCGGCCGCAGCTGCCGTACGGGACGGGGATCCCCGGTGCCCTTGAGCGGCCGCTCCAGGACCGCGTACACGCTCTTGGTCGGCGCGACGTTCCAGTCGGGCGCGAGCGTCTCCTCGGGCTCCCACCGCTCCACCTCGAAGACCCCGGTCAGCTCCTCCGGACCGCGGCTCGCGGCGAACCGTCCGCACATCCGAAACCACCCCTCCCTCTACTGCCCTGACCCTTACCCTCCGTGAACGCTACCGGGGGCGGAGTCCCTCACGGCGAGGATCACAGCAAGGAGTGCCACACTTCCTGGACCCCAGCCGACGCCCGACCGCGACGAGGAGCAGCCGAGCCATGGCCTTGGAAGTCTTCGACACCCAGCCCGCCCCCGAGGAGTGGCTGGTGTACGCGACGGCGGCCGCCGCGCTCGCCGCCGTCGTCCCGCGCGCCCTCTGGCGGCTCACCCGCAACGCGATCACCATCGCCCACGAGGGCGGTCACGGCCTCGTCGCGCTCGCCACGGGCCGCCGCCTCGACGGCATCAGGCTGCACTCCGACACGAGCGGCCTCACGGTGAGCCGGGGCAGGCCCACCGGCCTCGGCATGATCCTCACCGCGGCCGCCGGCTACACCGCGCCGCCGCTGCTGGGCCTCGGCGGCGCGGCCCTGCTGGCCTCCGGGCGCATCACGCTCCTGCTGTGGGCGGCCACCGCCCTGCTCCTGGCCATGCTGGTGATGATCCGCAACGCGTACGGGGCGCTGACCGTCGTCGTCACGAGCGCCGCGTTCCTCCTGGTGTCGTGGCTGACCGAACCGGACGTCCAGTCGGCGTTCGCGTACACCGCCGTGTGGTTCCTCCTCCTGGGCGGCGTGCGCCCCGCCTTCGAGCTCCAGCACAAGCGGCGGTACGGCGGGGCGCCCGACTCCGACGCGGACCAGCTGGCCCGGCTGACCCACGTCCCCCCGGCCCTCTGGCTCTTCCTCTTCCACGCCGTGTCGCTCTGTTCGCTGATCGGCGGCGGGCGCTGGCTGCTCGGCATCTGAGGGCCGCCCACCACTAAAGTGGAGGGCATGACCGAAAGCCCCGCGCACGCCCTGCCCGCCCTCTGGCCCGCCCCTCACGCGAGCGGAGCCGTCGACGCGACGGTCACCGTGCCCGGATCGAAGTCGGTCACCAACCGCGCCCTCGTCCTCGCCGCCCTCGCCGCCGAGCCCGGCTGGCTGCGCCGTCCCCTGCGCTCCCGCGACACCCTGCTGATGGCCCAGGCGCTGCGCGCGATGGGCGTGGGCATCGAGGAGACCGTGTCGTCCAGCTCGTCCGTCGCCGGCGGCCCCGACGGTTCGGGCGAGGCCTGGCGCATCATTCCCAACGCCCTGCACGGCCCGGCCCGGGTGGACGTCGGCAACGCCGGAACGGTCATGCGGTTCCTGCCGCCGGTCGCCGCGCTCGCCGACGGCCCGATCCGCTTCGACGGCGACCCCAGGTCGTACGAGCGTCCGCTGGGCGCGGTCATCGGGGCGCTGCGCACGCTGGGCGCCCGCATCGACGACGAGGGGCGCGGTTCGCTCCCCATGACCGTGCACGGCGGCGGCGCCCTGGACGGCGGCCTGGTCGAGATCGACGCCTCGTCGTCCTCCCAGTTCGTCAGCGCCCTGCTGCTCTCCGCACCGCGTTTCAACCAGGGCGTGGAGGTGCGCCACGTGGGCAGCACCCTGCCCTCGATGCCGCACATCCGGATGACCGTCGACATGCTGCGCGCGATCGGCGCCCAGGTCGACGAGCCGGAGACCGGCGGCGAGCCCAACGTGTGGCGGGTCTCCCCCTCCGCGCTGCTCGGCCGCGACCTGACCGTCGAGCCCGACCTCTCCAACGCCCAGCCGTTCCTCGCCGCCGCGCTGATCACCGGCGGCCGGGTGACCGTCCCCGACTGGCCCGCGCGCACCACGCAGCCCGGTGACGCGCTGCGCCGGATCTTCACGGAGATGGGCGGCTCCTGTGAGCTCGACGAGCGCGGTCTGACCTTCACGGGCACCGGCACGGTCCACGGCATCGACGTGGACCTGAGCGAGGTCGGCGAGCTGACCCCGGGCATCGCGGCCGTCGCCGCGCTGGCCGACTCCCCGTCCACGCTGCGCGGCGTCGCCCACCTGCGACTGCACGAGACGGACCGGCTCGCGGCGCTCACCAAGGAGATCAACGAGCTGGGCGGCGACGTCACGGAGACCGCCGACGGCCTGCACATCCGCCCGCGCCGACTGCACGGCGGCATCTTCCACACGTACGACGACCACCGCATGGCGACGGCCGGCGCGATCATCGGGCTCGCGGTGCCGGGCGTGGAGATCGAGAACGTGGCGACGACGGCCAAGACACTGCCCGATTTCCCGCGGATGTGGACGACGATGCTCGCGGGAGTCTGAGCCGATGCGCCGCTACGGCAAGAACCCCGACGAGGACGACGTCCGCGTCCGCCCGAACCGCAAGGGCAACCGCCCCCGTACGAACATCAGGCCCAAGCACGAGGACGCCGCGGACGGCATGGTCCTCACCGTCGACCGGGGCCGGCTGACCTGCCTCGTCGACGGCCGTGCGGTCGTCGCGATGAAGGCCCGCGAGCTGGGCCGCAAGGCCGCCGTGGTCGGCGACACGGTCTCCCTGGTGGGCGACCTGTCGGGCGACAAGGACACCCTGGCGCGCGTCGTGCGCATCGGCGAGCGGACGTCCGTGCTGCGCCGCACGGCGGACGACGACGATCCGTTCGAGCGCGTGGTCGTGGCCAACGCCGACCAGCTGGCCATCGTCACGGCCCTCGCGGACCCCGAGCCGCGCCCCCGCCTCATCGACCGCTGCCTGGTGGCCGCGTACGACGGCGGGCTCTCGCCGCTGCTGGTGCTCACCAAGTCGGACCTGGCGGGCCCCGAGGGCCTCCTCGACCTGTACGGCGCGCTGGACATCCCGTACGTCGTGACGAGCCGCGAGGAGCTGGAGGACGGCGACGCGGCGGCCGACCGGGTCAGGGAGTTCCTGAACGACAAGGTGACGGCGTTCGTCGGGCACTCGGGCGTCGGCAAGACGACGCTGGTCAACGCGCTGGTCCCGCCGGACAGGCGGCGTACGACGGGGCACGTCAACGCCGTCACGGGGCGCGGCCGCCACACCACCACGTCCGCGCTCGCGCTCCCCCTTCCGGACGAACGCGGCTGGGTGATCGACACCCCGGGCGTGCGCTCGTTCGGCCTCCACCACGTGGACCCCTCGCGGGTCATCCTCGCCTTCCCCGATCTGGTGCCGGGCACCGAGGAATGCCCGCGCGCGTGCAGCCACGACGAGCCGGACTGCGCGCTGGACGCCTGGGTCGAGGAGGGGAAGGCCGATCCGGCCCGCCTCTACTCGCTGCGGCGGCTGCTCGCCACGCGGGAGCGGCGCGAGGGCGACTGACCTGCGAGGCGTTTGCTGCCGTACCGTCCAGGTAAATGCATAATCGCACCAACCGACAGGAGTGAGGCGAACCATGGGTGCGGGCATGGCGTGGCTGCTGGTCGTGGTCGCCGGGATCCTGGAGACCGGGTTCGCCGTGTGCCTCAAGCTCTCGCACGGCTTCACCCGGCTGTGGCCCACGATCGCCTTCGCGGCGTTCGCGCTGGGCAGCTTCGGCCTGCTGACGCTCTCGCTGAAGAAGCTCGACGTGGGCCCCGCCTACGCGGTGTGGACGGGCATCGGGGCGGCCGGTACGGCGATCTACGGAATGATCTTCCTGGACGACGTGGTCTCGGTGCTCAAGCTCGTCTCGATCTCGCTGGTGATCGTCGGCGTCATCGGCCTCCAGCTCTCGGGCTCGGCGCACTGACCGCGGTCCGCACGACGGGGCCCACGCCCTCGGCGCCCGGCGCCACCACGTGCGACAGCGCGAGGCGGGCGGCCAGTTCGCAGCGGTGGGCCAGCGCGTCGTCCTTGCCGCCCAGCACGGCGAGCGAGCGGTCGCGGACGGCGGCGAGCAGTTCGGTCGGTCCCGGCAGGTCCCCGTCCGCGCGCCGCTGGGCCGGTACGGCGGAGGCGGAGCCGGGGCGCCTGGCCTGCCGGGGCGCCGGGAGCCGTTCGCCCCAGCAGCCGGTGAGCAGCGCGCGCAGCAGGGGGCGGGCCCTGGCCTCGCCCACGGTCCACTCGGCGAGCGCGACCAACGCGTCGGCACCGGACCTGGCATCGCCGGGCCTGAGGTCTCCCGGCCTGACGTCACCGCCCCTGGTGCCGCCGGGCCGGAAATCGCCCGCCCTCGCGTTGCCCGTTCGCGTTTCGACCGCGCGGGGCTGGGGGGTACGGCCGGTGAGGACGCGTTCGACTCCGTACAGGTACAGATCGGCCTCGCGCCGGACCAGGGCTCGGGCGAGGCCGTCCTTGCTGCCGAACTCGTTGTAGAGGGTCTGCCGGGAGACGCCCGCCGCGGACGCCACGTCGACCATGCGGACCCTTGACCAGGGCAGGTGCTGGAGCGCCGTCAGAGCGGCGTCAAGTAAGGACTCTCGGGCTGTAGGCATCGTCGCCTCCACGCCTTGCGGCTCTGGGCACAGAGTTGACTCAGCACCACGCACTGTCAATAGCCGCGGCGGGCAAGGGCCCCGGTAGCCCGTGCGAGGGGCGGTCGATACTGTGGCGACCATGCCCGATTACCACGATGATCTGCGCCTCGCCCACGTCCTGGCGGACGCCGCCGACGCGGCGACGATGGACCGGTTCAAGGCCCTGGACCTCAAGGTCGAGACGAAGCCGGACATGACGCCGGTGTCCGAGGCGGACAAGGCCGCGGAGGAGCTGGTGCGCGGCCAGCTCCAGCGGGCCAGGCCGCGGGACGCGATCCTCGGCGAGGAGTTCGGCGTCGAGGGCACGGGCCCGCGCCGCTGGGTGATCGACCCGATCGACGGCACCAAGAACTACGTCCGCGGGGTGCCGGTCTGGGCGACGCTGATCTCCCTGATGGAGGCCGGCGAGGGCGGCTACCAGCCGGTCGTCGGCGTGGTCTCGGCCCCGGCGCTGGGCCGCCGCTGGTGGGCGGCGAAGGGCACGGGCGCGTACACCGGGCGCAGCCTCAGCTCGGCCTCGCGGATCCAGGTCTCGAAGGTCGGCAGGATCGCGGACGCCTCGTTCGCGTACTCCTCGCTCTCGGGCTGGGAGGAGCAGGGCAGGCTCGACGGCTTCCTCGACCTCACGCGCGCGTGCTGGCGCACGCGGGGGTACGGCGACTTCTGGCCGTACATGATGGTCGCCGAGGGTTCGGTGGACATCTGTGCGGAGCCGGAGCTGTCGCTCTGGGACATGGCGGCGCCCGCGATCGTGGTGCAGGAGGCGGGCGGCCGCTACACCAGTCTGGACGGCGTGTCGGGCCCCGGCGGCGGGAACGCGGCGGCGTCGAACGGGCTGCTCCACCACGAGCTGCTGGGGTACTTGAACCAGCGCTACTGAGACCCGGGCCGGACCCGGCGCCCGTGAGGCGCAGGAGGGGCGTGGTTCGTGCCTTTACGCGCCCCTCAACTGACCTCTACCACCCCCTTGTTGACTCACCGCTTCGCTGCGACTCTGAGAGTCCCCCCACTTGTGAACATGTGAATCACTTCTCATGCACGTCGATCGCATCGGCTCGGGGGCGATTCACCAAGGAGGTGGCTCCGTTCATGCTCGTCCGTGACGCCATGAGCACGTTGGTCCTCACCATCGGTCCCGCACACACACTCCGCCAGGCAGCCGCACTGATGTCCGCCCGCAGAGTCGGCGCCGCCATCGTCCTCGACCCCGACACCAGCGGGCTCGGCATCCTCACCGAGCGCGACGTCCTCAACGCCGTGGGCTCGGGCCAGAACCCGGACCGGGAGACCGCGGGCACCCACACCACGACCGACGTCGTCTTCGCCGCACCGGCCTGGACCCTGGAGGAGGCGGCCGAGGCCATGGCGCACGGCGGCTTCCGCCACCTGATAGTGCTGGACGGCGAGGGCCCCGTCGGCATCGTCTCGGTGCGCGACATCATCCGCTGCTGGGCGCCCGCGCGGCGCCGGACGGCGGAACTGGCGGGCTGACCCACGCACCTCGCGGCCCGCCTGGGAGCGGCCCGCCGCGAGCGGGGCCCGCCGAAAGGCCGGTGGGCCGGACCCCCGCGAAGGGGATCCGGCCCACCGTCTACGACAAGCGGTCCAGTGCTGGTACTGCCTCAGCCGCGCAGGGCCTGGACCGCGGCCTCCAGCCGCTTGCCGAAGTCGCCGTCCGCCTGACGGAAGTTCTCGATCGCGCGCTCGGCGATGTCGTCGCGCGAGACCTTGGCGATGAAGCCGGACAGGTTCTCGATCAGCCGGCCCTTCTCGTCCTCCGACATCAGGCGGTAGAGGTTGCCCGCCTGGACGAAGTTGTCGTCCTCGGCGTGGCTGGGCGCCACGTGGGTCCCGGTGGCGCCGGAGACCTCGGTCGACGCCCACAGCGGCCGGTCCGTCTGGAACGGGCCGCCGAAGGAGTTGGGCTCGTAGTTCTTCGCGCCCTTGTGACGGCCGTCGTACAGGAAGCCGTCCCGGCTGTTCGTCCGCGCCTCGGTGGCGTGCGGACGGTTCACCGGCAGGTGGTCGGCGTTGACGCCGACGCGGTAGCGGTGCGCGTCGCCGTACGCGAAGAGGCGGCCCTGGAGCATCTTGTCCGGCGAGGGACCGATGCCCGGCACGAAGTGCGCGGGGCTGAAGATGGACTGCTCGACCTCGGCGAAGACGTTCTCCGGGTTGCGGTTGAGCTCCAGCTTGCCGATCTCGATCGGCGGGTAGTCCTCGTGCGGCCAGACCTTGGTCAGGTCGAACGGGTTGAAGCGGTACGTCGCCGCGTCGGCCGCGGGCATGAGCTGCACCTGGACGGTCCAGGTCGGGAAGTCGCCGCCCTCGATGGACTCGCGCAGGTCACGCTGGTGGGAGTCCGGGTCCTCACCGGCGAGCCTGTTGGCCTCGGCCTGCGTGAGGTTCTTGATCCCCTGGTCCGTCTTGAAGTGGTACTTGACCCAGAAGACCTCGCCCGCCTCGTTGGTCCACTGGTAGGTGTGCGAGCCGTAGCCGTTCATGTGGCGGTACGAGGCCGGGATGCCGCGGTCGCCGAACAGCCAGGTCACCTGGTGGGTGCTCTCCGGGCTCAGCCCCCAGAAGTCCCAGACGTTGTCCGCCTCCTGCGAGCCCGTGTACGGGTCGCGCTTCTGGGTGTGGATGAAGTCCGGGAACTTGATGGCGTCCTTGATGAAGAAGACCGGCGTGTTGTTCCCGACGAGGTCGTAGTTGCCCTCCTCGGTGTAGAACTTCAGCGCCCAGCCGCGCGGGTCGCGCACCGCGTCGGCCGCGCCGAGGTTGCCCGCGACGGTCGAGAAGCGCAGGAACGTCTCGGTCTGCTTGCCGACCTCGGAGAGGAACTTGGCCCGCGTGTACGGGGTGACGTCGGCGGTCACGGTGAAGGTGCCGTACGCACCCGCGCCGCGGGCGTGCACGACGCGCTCCGGAATGCGCTCGCGGTTGAAGTGCGCGAGCTTCTCCAGCAGCAGCTGGTCCTGGACCAGAACAGGACCGCCGACGCCCGCCGTCTCGCTGTTCTGGTTGTCGGCGACCGGGGCACCGGCCTCCGTGGTGAGCGGTCCCTGCGTCACGTGCGCCTCCTGCGTCATTTCCTGCTGGTCCTGTCCTTGGCTTCCAACAAAACCGATCCTACAATGGACATTGTCTAAGTCAAGTGAACATCCAAAGTCACACCCGCTCGGGACTGCGGTCCCTCCCCTTGTTAGGCTGGTTGTCATGAGTGACCTGCTGGAACGCCTGCGCGAACGCGGCTGGCGCATGACCGCCCAGCGGCGCGTCGTCGCCGAGGTCCTCGACGGGGACCACGTCCATTTGACCGCCGACGAGGTCCACGCGCGCGCCGTGGTGCGCCTTCCGGAGATCTCGCGCGCGACGGTCTACAACACGCTCGGCGAGATGGTGACGCTCGGGGAGGTCCTGGAGGTCTCCACGGACCGCCGCGCGAAGCGCTACGACCCCAACGCGCACCGCCCCCACCACCACCTGGTCTGCTGCCGCTGCGGCGCGATCCGCGACGTGCACCCGGCGGGCAACCCCCTGGCCGACCTCCCGGACGGGGAGCGCTTCGGCTTCCAGGTCTCGGACGTGGAGGTCACGTACCGCGGGATCTGTCCGTCCTGCGCGACGCCCTGAGACCGGTCGCCGTGCGAAAGGGAACGCGCGCCGCACGGGCGCTCACCGCGCTCGGCCTGGCCGAGCCCCGCGACGGCGCCCGCGGGGCGGCGTCCGCCGGCTGGTCCGCGGCGGCCGCCGCCGTGGTCGCCTTCCTGGTGGCGAGCGAGCCCCTGGGTCTCGGCGTACCGGTGAGCGCGGGGATCGCCCTGCCGGCGGCCGCGGGCACCTGGCTGAGCGTCAAGCGGACGTAACGGGGGCTCGGGCGCACCCGCCCCGGGCAACGGAACACGGACGGCGGAACACGCGAAAAGACCGAAGGCCCGGGATCCTCTTCAGGATCCCGGGCCTTCGGTTCATCAGTAGCGGGGACAGGATTTGAACCTGCGACCTCTGGGTTATGAGCCCAGCGAGCTACCGAGCTGCTCCACCCCGCGTCGGTGAACACAACATTACGGCACCCCGCCCACCAGCGCAAACCGAGTGGGACCGCCCCGACGGCTACGCCGTCAGCTCCTGCACCAGCGCGTCCTGGAGCCGCCCCGCCCGCTCCGCGACCTCCGCGGGTCCCAGCTCCACGGCCCGCGCGCACCACCGCTGCCCCTCCGCGAGCTCGCCGCGCCGGGCGGCGAGCAGCGCCAGGCGCAGGGCGGCGCGCCCGTGCCCCGCGTGGGCCGCCCGGGTCCACCACAGCGCCGCCTCGCGCTCACTGCCCTCGCGCGCGAGCAGCAGCCCGAGGTTGAACGCCCCGTTCCGGCTCCCGGCCTCCGCCGCCTCCCGGTACCACCGGCCCGCCGCGTCGACGTCGCCCCGCGCGGCGGCCAGCATCCCGACCCGCACCTGCGCCCGGCGGTGCCCCTGCTCGGCGGCCCGCTCGTACCACTCCTCGCACTCCGTCTTCTCGCCCATGGGCTCCCCGAGCACCGCGGGACCCGGCGGCGGCTGCCGCGAGTCGAGCACGGTCGCCAGCCGGAACGCCGCCTCGACGCTGCCGCCGCCCGCGGCGCACCGCAGGTGCCGCTCGGCGGCCTGCTCGTCGCCTTCGCGCAGACAGGCCATGCCGACCTGGAGCGCCGCCTCGGTGTGCCCGGCGGCGGCCGCCCGCTCGTACCAGCTCAGCGCCGTGCGGTCGTCGTCGCGCCCCGCGTACAGGATCCCGAGGTTGAACGCGGCGTCCACGCTCCCCGCCTCGGCGGCCTTGGAGAACCACGGCTCGGCGCCCGCCGCGTCCCCCGCCTGGAGGAGCAGCACGGCCAGCGCGTTGGCGGCCTCGCGGTGCCCGGCGTACGCGGCGCGCCGGTACCACTGCTCGGCCTGCGCGGTGCGGTCCTGCGCGGCGCACAGCAGCCCCAGGTTGTACGCGCCGTTCACGTCGCCCGCGTCCATCGCGGCCCGGTACCACCGCTCGGCGGTCTGCTGCTCGCCGCGCGCGGCGTGCAGCGCGCCCAGCGCGTTGGCGGCGTTGCCGTCGCCGTCCTGGGCCGCGCGCAGCCACCACACGGCGGCGCTCTCCTGGTCGCCCGCGTCGCGCAGCAGGAAGCCCAGCGCGCAGGCGGCCCGCGCCTCGCCGTCCTTGGCCGACGTCAGGTACCAGCGGCCGGCCTCCTTCAGCTCGCCGCGCTTCTCCAGGAGCGCGCCGAGGTTCAGCGCGGCCCTGCGGTGCCCGCGCGCGGCGGCCTGCCGGTACCACTGCACGACCTCGTCCTCGGCCCCCTTGGCCTCCTTCGCCCCCTTGCCGCCGGGGCCGCCGGCTCCTCGGCCCGCGGCGCGCTCCTCGATGAGGCGCGCCAGGCGGTACGAGGCCTCCCGGTGCCCCTGCTCGGCGGCGGCGCGCAGCCAGCGCTCGGCGCCGACGTCGCTGCGGTGTTCGAGGAGGTCGGCGAGGGCGTACGCGCCGAGGGCGTGCCCCTGCTCGGCGGACTGGCGCAGCCAGTACTCGGCGGCGGGCTCGTCGCCGCGCTCGCGGTAGTGCCGGCCGAGCGCGTGCGCCGCAGGGGCCGATCCGGCGACGGCCGCGACGCGCCACCACCCGGCGGCCTCCTCGGCGTATCCGCGCTGGTGGAGGAGGACTCCCAGGTTGTTGGCCGCGGCGCGGTCGCCCTCGCCCGTGGCGGCGCGCAGGTAGGGCTCGGCGCCGTCGAGGTCGCCCTTGCGCAGCAGCATCGCGCCGAGGACGCTCATCGCCTCGGTGTCGCCCTTCTCGGCCGCGCTCCGGTGCTGCGCCTCGGTCCCGGCGCGCTCGTCGGCGTACTCCACGACATCGCCGTCCTGATGTCGCTGCACAAACCGCCCTGTCTCCAACAGAGTTGCCCTGTCCCCCATAAATTCCATCGTCGCACCACCCGCAACGCGCGTACACCTGGTATACCGCAGCCAGTGAGGTCACTTCGGCGTTTTGTCGACATGCCCACAGAGAGACAAGTCAAACACGCATCGCACCAACCCGCTCCCCTCGGGGCCCAGTTGGCACATGACACCCGCCACGGCGCACGAGAAGGGCCCGGATCCTGATGGATCCGGGCCCTTCTCTTCTGAGTAGCGGGGACAGGATTTGAACCTGCGACCTCTGGGTTATGAGCCCAGCGAGCTACCGAGCTGCTCCACCCCGCGTCGGTGTGTCTCCACACTACCACGGAGCGGATGGCAACCCCGACCGCTCAGGCCGGGGTCACCGTCCCGTCACTCCCCGTCCGGCTTCGCGGCTGCCCCGGCTGCCCCGTCTTCGGGCTTGGTCGCCGGCTTCGCGTCGGGCTTGGCCCCCGCCTTGGGGGGCTCCTTCTGCTCCGCCTTGAACTTGGCCTCGGCCTCGGCGGCCCGCTTCAGCGCGTCCTGGAGGTCGCTCTGGGCCTTGCCGTAGCCCGCCCAGTCGCCCTTCTTCATGGCCGCCTGGGACTCGCCGAACGCCTTGTTCGCGTCGGCGATCGCCTGCTTCAGGGCCGCCTCGGCGCTGGCCGGCGGTGGCGGCGGCTTGGTGGTGCCGTCACCGTCCGAAGGCGGTGGCGTGTCCGCGTCGTCGTCCAGACCGAAGACCGCGTTCAGCGCCTCGCCCAGGGTGTTCTTGAACACGGTCGTCGCACCGTAGGAGGCGCCGACCTTCCGCAGCAGCGGATAGTTCTGGTTGCCGCCGCGGGTGTAGACGGGCTCAATGTAGAGGAAGCCCCCGCCCAGCGGCACCGTCAGCAGGTTTCCGTACTCGATGTTCGAGTCGGTTCCCTTGAGGTTCCGGACGAACTCCGCGACCTCGTCGAGACCGTTGAGCTCGCTCTGCACCTGCCCCGGGCCCTTCACCGTCGAGGTGACCCTCAGCAGTCTTATCGTGCCGTAGTCCTTGCTCGACGCATCGGCGTCCACCGCCATGAACGCCCCGAGGTCGGGCCGTCCCTTCGGGGTGAAGGTCGTCGTCAGCGAGAACTTCTGGCCCGTCTGGCCCGGCATCTGCATCGACAGGTAGTACGGCGGGACCGAGCCCGCGTCCTTGTCCGTCGGGTCGTCCGGGACCTGCCAGGCGTCACTGCCGCTGTAGAACTGCGCCGGGTTCTCGACGTGGTAGCGCGTCAGGAGCTCGCGCTGCACCTTGAAGAGGTCCTGCGGGTAGCGCAGGTGGTCCATCAGCGCCTGCGGGATCTCGTCCTTGTCCTTGACGGTGCCGGGGAACGCCTTGCGCCAGGTCTTGAGGACCGGGTCCTCGGTGTCCCACTGGTAGAGCTTGACCGAGCCGTCGTAGGCGTCGACGGTGGCCTTCACCGAGTTGCGGATGTAGTTGACCTGGTTCTGCTGGGCGACGACTGCGCGCTGGTTGTTGGTCAGCGAGTCGGCCGTGGTGTCGCCCAGCGCCGTGCGCGACGCGTACGGGTAGCCGTTGGTCGTCGTGTAGGCGTCGATGATCCACTGGATGCGGCCGTCGATCACCGCGGGGTAGGCGTCGCCGTCGATGGTCAGCCACGGGGCGACCGACTCGACGCGCTCCTTGGGCGTGCGGTTGTAGAGGATCCGCGAGCCCTCGCCGATGGCCCCCGAGTAGAGGATCTGCGGCTCGTTGAAGGCCACCGCGTAGGCGGCGCGGTTGAACGGGTTGGAGAGGTTGACCCCGCTCTTGCCCTGGTACGAGGTGGTCTTCTCGCCGTTCTCCTCGTAGTCCAGCTCCTTCTGCGGCCCGCCGACGATGGAGTACTGCGTCGTCTTCTCGCCGTAGTAGATCCGCTGCTCGTACTTCTCCTTGTCGAACTGGCCCGCCGACGGCAGGCCCGACTCGGTGAAGTCCGGGGAACCGGGAGGGTTGGCGCCCGTGCTGGTGCCCTTGGCCGTGATGGCGCCGTAGCCGTGGGTGTACGTGAAGTGGTCGTTGATCCAGTTCCGCTTAGGAATGCCCTCGATGTCCAGCTCGCGCAGACCGACGAGGGTGTCCTGCTCCTTGCCGTTCGCGTCCTTGTAGCGGTCGACGTCGAGCGGCTGCGGGAACTGGTAGTAGTCCCTCTTCTGCTGGAGCTGCTGGAAGGCGGGCGACACGACGCTCGGGTCCATGACCCGGTAGCTGGCCGCGTCGTTCGCCGCCTGGCGGAGCTGGGCGCCCTGGCCCGTGGACGCCTTGCCCGTGTAGTCCTTCACATCCGCGTTGTCGATGTCGTACGCCTTGCGCGTCGCCTCGATGTTCTTCTGGATGTACGGGGCTTCCTTGGCCTGCTCGTTCGGCTGGACCTGGAACTTCTGCACGATCGCCGGGTAGAGCCCGCCGATCAGGATCGCGGAGAGCACCATCAGGCCGAAGCCGATCATCGGCAGCTGCCAGGTGCGGCGCCAGAGCGTCGCGAAGAACAGCACGGCGCAGATCGCGGCGATGCAGAAGAGGATCGTCTTCGCCGGGAGGTAGGCGTTGGCGTCGACGTACCTGAGGCCCGTCCAGTTGTCCGTCGCCTTGAAGTCACTGGACTTCACCGCGAGGCCGTACCGGTCGAGCCAGTAGGCCACGGCCTTCAGCGAGACGAAGACGCCCAGCAGCACCGACAGGTGTCCGGTGGCGGCGGCCGTGGCGCGCGCGCCGGGGCTGGTGATGCGCAGCCCGCCGTACAGGTAGTGCGTCAGCGCCGCGGCGATCAGGGAGAGCACGGCGGCCGCGAAGCCGAAGCCGAGCAGGAAGCGGTACCAGGGCAGGTCGAAGGCGTAGAAGGAGACGTCCAGCTTGAACTGGGGGTCCTTCTGGCCGAACGACACGCCGTTGACGTACATCAGCCAGGTGCGCCACTGTCCGGTGGCCGACGCGCCCGCGATCAGCCCGACCAGGGCGGTGACCGCGATGAGCACCCACTTCTTGTACGGGGCGATGCCCATGCGGTACCGGTCGAGCGACTGCTGTTCCAGCGACATCGCGCTCAGCGGCGGCCTGAGCCGGTGCGCGAGCCAGATGTTCACCCCGACGGCCGCGGCCATCAGCAGGCCGAAGACGGCGAAGAGGCCGACCTTGGTCCACAGGGTGGTGGTGAAGACGGACGAGTAGTGCACCGAGCGGTACCAGAGCCAGTCCGTCCAGAACCCGGCGAACATGACGAACGCCATGGCCAGGACGGCCAGCACGCCCAGTGTCATGAGCAGGACCCGGACGCGTCGTGACGGCCGGCCGACTCTGATCCGTGGCCCTGTCGAGCCTCCGCCGCGGTCCGGCATCTGGAAAGCCAACGTGCGCACCTCGAAGTTCGCTGTGTCGTGTGGAACAGGCCCCGCGATCGTAGAGCCCACTCATGCAACTTACTGAGGCTTTACCTAGTTCCCGTTCACGGGGGACAAGGAGGCAGGATATTCACCATGTCCAACGCATCCCCTTCATCCCCCTCCGGCGCCACCCCCTCCGGCCCCCCGATGGCCGCGAGCCCGCTCACCCGCGCGGTCCTGGAGATCGACGAGTACGCCTCGACCCTGGGCTGGGACCAGCCCGCCCGGCTCTTCGCCCTGGTCGACACCGCGAAACTCCGGGCCCAGGAGCCCACTCTCGCCTCCCAGCTCGGCGTCGGCGGCGACGAGGCCGCCGCGCCGCTCACTCCGGTGGAGCAGGACGAGGTGCCCGCCGACCAGCCGCTCGACGAGTTCCTCGCCACGATCGCCTGGCCCGACGCGGTCGCCGGCTGCGCGCTGACCGTGGAGCGGCTGATGCTGCCGCCGTCGGCGGAGGCCTCGGTGCCCGAGAAGCTCAGCGACAAGGCGCTCGCCAGGTGGGTGGCCTCCCACCCGGACCGCCAGGAGGTCCGCATGACCGTGGCGGTGCTGCGCGACGGGGCGCGGGACTCGGCGGTGCGGCTGCGCGCCAAGGACTCCCCCACCGAGGTGCTGACGGGCTCCAACCTGGTGCCGGGCCTGGCCGAGGCACTGGCCGCGACCTTCGAGTCGTGACCTTCGAGCCGTGACCTTCGGGGTGTGATCCCCGAGTCGTGATCCGGGCGGGGCGCCGCGGCGCCCCGCCCGCCGGGCGGTCAGCCGCAGCTCGGCAGGGACCCCTTGTCGCCCTTGCGGATCTTGTCCATCGCCTTCATGGCGCCGTCGAGGGTGTCGACCTTCACCAGCGTCAGCCCGTCCGGCGTGTCGGCCGCGGCGGCCTTGCAGTTCAGCGACGGGGTCAGGAAGTACTCCGCGCCCGCGTTCCGCGCGCCGACCAGCTTCATCCCGATGCCGCCGATCGGACCGACCTCGCCCTTGTCGTCGATCGTGCCGGTGCCCGCGACGAACTTCCCGCCGGTCAGGTCGCCGGGGGTGAGCTTGTCGATGATGCCGAGCGAGAACATCAGGCCCGCGCTGGGGCCGCCCACGTCCGCCAGCTTGATGTCGATGCTGAACGGGAAGGTGTGGTCGGTGCCCGCCTGGATGCCGACGATGGCGCGCGGCGCCGCACCGGGCTCCTTGGGGTCCTTGGGCGCGGCCCCGGTGGTGATGGAGACCTTCTCGCTGCCCGTGGGCTCCTTGCCCGCCTTCTCGGCCGCCTCGGCGTCCTTCACCGGGACGACGGTGAAGTCGACGCGCTCGCCGGGCTTGTGCTCGGTGACGAGCTTCGCGACGTCCTTCGGCTCCTTCACCGGCTCGCCGTCCACGCTCTTGATGACGTCGCCCGCGTGCAGCTTGCCCTCGGCGGGGCTGCCCTTGATCACGGAGGAGACCACGATCCGGCTCTTCACCGGGATGCCCAGCTCGCCGAGGGCGGCCACCTTCGCGCTCTCCTGGGACTGGCTGAACTCCTCGGCGTTCTCCTGCGTGGACTCCTCCTCCGTCTTGCCGTCGGGGTAGAGGGTGTCGTGCGGGACGACGATGCCGTCGTGGGCGAGCCAGCCGTAGACCGCTTCGACGAGGTTCATGCGGTAGTCGGCGCCGGTGACGCGGACGGTCGTCATGTTGAGGTGGCCGGTGGTGGGGTAGGTCTTGCGGCCGGAGATCTGGAGCACCGGTTCGCCGCGGGCCTCCGCGAGGGTGTTCACCGTCGGGCCGGGGCTCATTTCCGAGTACGGGACCTTGATGAGCACCCCTGCGCAGATGAGCGCGATGAAGGCCAGGGTCGAAGCGAGCATCGTCGCGGTGCGGCGTGGCATGGAACGACAGTACGGGACGGGTCTGTCAGTGCACCGCTGGGGCCGGTCCGTCCGGGGCCGCGACGGCCCTCCGGGCACCGGGACTTGGCGATCGCGTACGGCCGGGTGCGGCCGCCGGGGGCCGCGCGCGGGTCAGACCGCGCCGCTGCCGGAGCGGGTCCGTTCCATCGCTTCGCGGAACTTCGCGTAGTCCGCGAGCTCGGAGACGTCGCCCGTTGTTCGATTTCGGGCGGCCCAGCTTCCCCATATCGCCGCGCCGACGGCGGCGAAGAGCGGAATCAACAACCAGGCAAGTGCTGCCATCACGACCTCCCTACCCCATGAGCGACCGCAACTGACCGATCAGCAGATTAACCATCCGCCAGTTCAACGCTCACGGCAGGGGGGCGGTTACGCAAATCGGGGCGGATGGGGTCCGTACTGGTTTCAGCCGTCCCGATGCCGCCCGACGGCCGCCCCGCTCTCCCCCGAGGCGGCCGCCCCTCGCCCTTCCGTCCTGGTCGGCGGCCCCTTCCGGGGCCGCCGGGTCAGCACTCCCCGGCGCCGACCCACTCCTCCGTACCGTCCGAGAACTTCTGGTGCTTCCAGATCGGCACCTCGTGCTTGAGGTCGTCGATCAGCTTGCGGCACGCCTCGAACGCCTCGCCGCGGTGCGGGCAGGAGACGGCGACGACGACCGCGAGATCGCCCACCGACAGGTCGCCCACCCGGTGGACGGCGGCCAGCGCGCGTACGGGGAAGTCGGCGACGACCTTCTCCGCGACGCGGCGCATCTCCGCCTGGGCCGTCGGGTGGCAGGAGTAGCCGAGGGAGTCGACGTCCGCCCCTCCGTCGTGGTTGCGCACCGTGCCGACGAAGAGCGCGGTGCCGCCCGCCGCGTCGTCGCCCACCGCCCGGAAGATCTCGTCCACGGACAGCGTGGTCTCGCGGATCTCCAGGAGCCTGATCGGGTCCTGCGCCGCCCGCTCGCCGGGGTGGTCGTGTGTCGTGCGTGCCATGGGCCCATCGTGCCGCACGCCACCGACATCCCGTAATAGCGCTTTCGACCGGCACGCGCGCGTGCCGCCTGGAGCCTCCTACGAGTGGAGCCTCCTCAGTCGGCGGAGGACACGGCCGCCAAGAAGCCCGGCGACGGCCCTACCTGCGGCCCCGGGCCTTCCTGGCCCTGCGGACCACGGCGGCGGCGCCGAGCAGCGCGACGGTCGCCCCCGCGGCGCCCGCGGCGGTGGCGTCCTTGCGGCCGAGGCGGCGGCCCGCGACGGTGTGCCGGCCCTCGACCTCTTCGAGGAGCGCGGCGAGCACTTCCTCGTTGGTCCACTCGGGTCGCCAGCCCGCGTCGTGCAGCCTGCTGACGCTGACGACCCAGGGGTGCATCGTGTACGCGAGGTCGCCCGCGGGCGACGGGGTGAGGCCGATGCGGTGCAGCCGAGCCGCCGCACCGAGGGCCACGGCCGACGGCAGCTCCATGCGGCGGATGCCGCTCAGCTCCTCGACCTCCTCCTGTTCCAGCCAGCCGTCGCAGCCGACCGCGAACTCCCCCTCGACCTTTTCGAGCGCCGCGTACTCCAGCGCGCTGACCAGGTCGTCGACGTGGCAGAACTGCCAGGTGGGACGGGAGCCCGCGACGACGAGCAGCCGGGGCGACTCGAAGTAGCGGGTGAGCGCGGTGTCCGTGCCGCCGACCAGGACGGCGGGCCTCACCACCGTGACGTTGAGGCCCGGGTGGGCGCGCGGGGCGCGGCGGCCCAGGCGCTCGATCTCCAGGAGGTCGCCCACGCCGGTCGCCTCGGCGGTGGCCTTCAGCTCGGCGTCCTCGGAGAGCGGGATGTCGTTCTCGGGGAGGGCCCCGTAGACCATCGCGGAGGTGCAGAGCACGACCCGGCGGACCCCGGCCGCGGCGGCGGCCGTGAGGACCGTCTGGGTGCCGCGCACGTTGTAGGCGGTGCGGGCCGCGGCGTCGGTCTCCAGGTCGAGGTCGAGCGCGAGGTGCACGACGACGTCGGCGCCGCGCAGCTTCTCGGCGATGGCGGGGTCGCGCACGTCCAGGACGTGCCAGGTCGCCTCGGAGACCTCGCCCCTGCGCTCGTCCATCGCGATGACCTGTTTGATCTCCTCGGACGCGGCGAGGCGCCCGGTCAGCAGCGCGCCCACGCCTGACGCGGCACCGGTGACCGCGACGACGGGGCCGCGGCCCGCTCTGGGGGTGGAAAGGTTTCGCGCTGCGCGAACCTGCGGATCTCGGGAACTCACCGGGCGTCTCCAGCGGTTGTCTTCAGTACGGACGTGAATGACGCGTACGTACCAGGTGTCGTCCATCCTGCCGCAGGCCGGAAGCAGGCGGAGCATCGAGCCCATATGCGGTTCGGATGTTTACGCTGGGTGGTGATGTCGGGCAGCCGCCGTCGGCAGGAGCCGGCGGCCCAACGAGCCGAGGAACCCCGTGAGTGACACCCCATTCGGATTCGGCCTTCCGCCGGAGGAGCCGGAGGACGGCGACGAGGGCAGGAAGAAGCCGCAGAGTGGCGGCCCCTTCGGGTTCGGCGGCCTGCCGGGCGGCGCGGGCGGAGCGGACAATCCGTTCGCCGCGATGTTCGGCTCGCTGAACCCGAACGACCTGGGCGCGGCCTTCCAGCAGCTCGGCCAGATGCTGAGCTACGAGGGCGGCCCGGTCAACTGGGACATGGCCAAGCAGATCGCGCGCCAGACCGTCGCCCAGGGCACCCAGGACGGCACCAAGGACGCCAGCGTGGGCCCCGCCGAGAAGGCCGCGGTCGACGAGGCGGTGCGCCTGGCCGACCTGTGGCTGGACGGCGCGACGTCCCTGCCGTCCGGTGCGAACGCCTCCGTGGCGTGGAGCCGGGCCGAGTGGGTCGAGGCGACCCTGCCGGCCTGGCAGCAGCTGGTCGACCCGGTGGCCGAGCGCGTCGGCATGGCCATGGGCGACGTGCTGCCCGAGGAGATGCAGGCCATGGCGGGCCCGCTGATCGGCATGATGCGCTCCATGGGCGGCGCCATGTTCGGCCAGCAGATCGGGCACGCGGTGGGCACCCTCGCGGGCGAGGTGGTCGGCTCCACCGACATCGGGCTGCCGCTGGGCCCCGCGGGCCGGGCGGCGCTGCTGCCGCTGAACATCGAGGCGTTCGGCAAGGACCTGGGCGTCGACAAGAACGAGGTGCGGCTCTACCTCGCCCTGCGCGAGGCCGCCCACCAGCGTCTGTTCGCGCACGTGCCGTGGCTGCGCTCGCACCTGTTCGGCGCGGTCGAGGGCTACGCGCGGGGCATCAAGGTGGACACCTCCAAGCTGGAGGACGTGGTCGGCCAGTTCGACCCGCAGAACCCGGAAGAGCTGCAGAACGCGCTCCAGCAGGGCATGTTCCAGCCGGAGGACACCCCCGAGCAGAAGGCCGCGCTGGCCCGGCTGGAGACGGCGCTCGCGCTGGTCGAGGGCTGGGTGGACGCGGTCGTGCACGATGCCGCGAAGTCCCGGCTGACCTCGGCGGACGCACTGCGCGAGACGCTGCGCAGGCGCCGTGCGTCGGGCGGCCCCGCCGAGCAGACGTTCGCCACGCTCATCGGTCTCCAGCTGCGTCCGCGCCGGCTGCGGGACGCCTCGCGCCTGTGGGCCTCGCTCACCGACGCGCGGGGCCTGGACGGGCGCGACGCGCTCTGGGAGCACCCGGACATGCTGCCGACGGCGTCCGACCTGGACGACCCCGACGGCTTCGTCCACCGCGAGCAGCTGGACTTCTCCGAGCTGGACAAGATGCTCAAGGACTCGGCGGGCTCCCGGGAGCCCAAGGGCGACGAGAGCGACGAGACCGGCAAGGACGACACCGACAAGTGAGCCTGCACGACGACGCGGTCCTCGTGCTCAAGGGCTACGAGGACCAGCGAGAGCTGCGCCAGGTGTACCTGGACCACCTGGCGGCCCACCCGGACGGGATGTGGAAGGCGTGTCACGCCGGGCACGTCACGGCCAGTGCGCTGGTGGTCGACCCGTCGCGCGGGCGGGTGCTGCTGACGCTGCACAAGAAGCTCGGCATGTGGCTCCAGATGGGCGGCCACTGCGAGCCCGAGGACGCCGCACTGGCGGACGCGGCGCTGCGGGAGGCCACCGAGGAGTCCGGGATCCCGGGTCTGACGCTGCTGCCGGTGGGCCCGGTGCGGCTGGACCGGCACCCGATCCCGGCGCCCTGCAACTGGCACCTGGACGTGCAGTACGCGGCGCTGGCCCCGGCCGACGCGGTGGAGTCCATCAGCGAGGAGTCGCTGGACCTGCGCTGGTTCGGCTACGACGAGGTGGCGGACGTGGCCGACGAGTCGGTGGTGCGGCTGACGGAACGGGTGCGCGCCGCGCTGTGACGTACGCATGAGTAAGGGGCGGCCTCCTGGGAGGCCGCCCCTTACTCATGACGCGTAACGCCCGTGCTCGGCTTCAGTTCCAGGCGTTGTTCTGGTTCTGCGCACGGGCGCCGTGCTGGCCCACGCCGAACTGCGCGGCGGCGCCCTGGCCGATCGCGACGTTCTGCGGCGGCATGATCTCGCTGGGCTGGACGAGCGCGAAGCCCTGGCCGAGGAAGCTCAGCTCCCAGCCCTCACCCGTGTTGCCGCGCCGCTGGCGCACGCCCGACGAGTGCGTCTGGGCCTGCATCTGGACCCGCAGCGAGCTGGACCAGGCGACGATCGCGTCGGCGTCGGCGTTCACGTACTTCTCCGGCGTGACCTGCATCATCAACGGCTGGCCCGAGGTCATCAGCGCGACCTTGCCCTGCCCGGAGATGTTCAGCTGGTACTTCCCGCTGCCCGAGATGCCGTACTGGCTGTCGACCGCGATCACCTCGGTGTGCAGGGTGGAGTCGAGGGCCAGCACATAGGCGCTGTCCACCGTCATCCCGTCCCTGTCGACGTCCACGACGTGGACGTACTGCGCGAGGTTGGCGAGGTAGACGGTGCCCTGGCCCGAGCAGCGCATCAGGTCCAGGCCCTCGCCGGTGTTGGCGCGGGCCCGGCGCTGGCCCGGCGTCTGGTACTCGCCGTCGAACTCCATGAGCCCCTGGTACGCGACCATGGCGCCCTTGCGGGCGAGGAGGTCGTCGTGCCCGGTCAGCGAGACCCGCAGGAGCTGCGGGTTCTGGACCGTGTACCGCTCCTGGGACTGCTGTTCGGTGTGACTGAAAAGCGGACTCTGCATGGTGTGTTCTCGCTCCCCCTCAGCCCCGGACCCGCACGCGGTCGGAACTGTCCTCGCTCGGCTGTACGACGACGATGCCCTGGCCCGAGAAGGCCATCTGGTACGCCTCTCCGCTGCCGCGCCCGATCAGCGACGACGCCTTGAAGCTGCGCTTGCCCTTCACCTTGAGGTTCGGGGACCAGGCGACGAGGGCGTCCGGGTCGACGTAGGTCTCGTCCTCGCCCCGGCCGCAGTCGACGACGAGCGGCGTGCCGCGCGAGGTGAGGGCGACCCATCCGGTGCCGGACACCACGACGTTCCACAGCCCCTGGCCGGCGAACTTGGCGAGGCCCTTGACCTTCTCCACACCCCAGGTGAGGTGGGCGTCGAAGGCGAGGAGGTTGGTGCCGTTGACCGAGATCGAGTCGTTGTTCAGGTTGACGACGACGACGTCCGCGCCGTAGTCGGCGAGGTAGAGCAGTCCGTCGCCGGAGCACTTCATGAGGGGCGCGCCCTCGCCGGTGATCCACTGGGCGGCGATCTGGCGGACGGCCGGGGGGTTCGGCTCGTACTGGATGAAGCCCTCGTAGGAGATCATCGAGCCGGTCCTGGCGAACAGTTCCTGGCCGGTGGCCATGGCCACCCTGAGCATCGTGCGGCCGTGGTTCTCCATCCGGGCCGTGACGGGGGTCGGGGCGTAGCCCGCGAGCTGCTGGTTCATTCTTCGGGCTCCCTCAGACCTCGTACGGCTGGACGACGATGAAGTTGCCGGGGGCTCCCCGGAACTGCAGGTTGACGGTCTCTCCGCTGTGGCCCGGGTAGGCGTTGCGCCGCAGCCTGACCTGGCTGGAGAGGATGACCTGGGACGCGGCCGACCAGGCGACGACCGCGTTGCAGTCGGCGAAGGTGGTCGGCGTGACGGGCAGTACCACCGGAACGCCCTGCGTCTTGACGACGACCGTGCCGGTGCCCTGGAACTGCATGGTGAACAGGGCGCCGCCGGGGATGCCGTGGCCCTCGATGCGGCGCACCTCGTGCTGGAGCGACTCGTCGAAGGCGAGGACGTTCTCCGCGGAGACGCAGATGCCGTCGCCCTGGAGCTCGATGGGGTGCAGGTGGGAGCCGTTCTCGGCGAGGAAGACCTGGCCGCGTCCGGTGCAGCGCATCAGCTGCATCTCCTGACCCGTGGCGTTGCCGACCATGCGGCCCGCGAAGCCCGCGCCCTTGTAGCCGAAGTCGACCTTGCCCTGGTACATGACCATGCTGCCCTGGCGGGCCAGGACGGGGACGCCGCCCATGCCGAGGTCGACCCGCATCATCTGCTGGTTCTGCGGGGTCCAGCGCTGTCCCGTCGGCGTCTCCTTGTACGGCTGGAGGGCCGCCAGGAGCCCCGCGCCCTGCTGGGGCGCGCCCTGCGGCATGCCCTGCGGAGGCATGCCCTGCGGGGGCATCCCCTGGGGCGGCATGCCCTGCGGGGGCTGGCCGAACGCGCCGGGGGCGGGCTGGCCGAACTGCGGCGCCGGGGGCTGGCCCGGGATCTGGCCGAACTGCTGCGGCTGGCCGTACGGCGCCTGGGGCGCCTGGGGCGCCTGGGGCGCCTGGGGCGCCTGGGGCTGGCCGTACGGCGGCGCGGGCTGCGGGGCGTGCGGCGGCTGGCCGTACGGGGAGGGTGCGGCGGGCGCCGGGGCGGGCACGCCCTGCGGCGGGGTCATCGGGGCCACGATCGTCGGGGCCGCGTGCGGCGGCGGTGCCTGCTGGGGCGCGGGAGCGGGGGCGACGGGCGCGCCGAAGGACGGCGCGGGCTGCGGGGCCTGCGGCTGGGGCGCGGGAGCGGGAGCCTGGGCAGGGGCGCCGAACGCGGGGGCGGGGGCCGGGGCGGGGGCCGCCGGTACGCCGAAGGCGGGCGGGGCCGCAGCCGGGGCGGGCGCTGCGGGCGCGTCCTCGGCGACCTCGCCGCCGAAGTTCCGCAGCAGCGCGTCGAGGCCGCCGTCGAAGCCCTGTCCCACGGCGGCGAACCGCCACACGTCCTTCAGGTAGAAGTCGCCCAGCATCACGGCGCGCTCGGTGGTGAACTCCGAGCCGGTGAAGGCGTACCGCACGACCTCTTCGCCGCCCGCGACGATCCGGATGTAACCGGGGCCGACCTGGGACATCTGCCCGGCGCCGTCGATCGTGGCGGTGAAGGAGAGCTTGTGGACGCTCGCGGGGACGCGGTCCAGGGTCACCCGGAACGACTCGGTGTCACCGGCCTGCGCGCCGAGCAGCTGAATGGACTCCTCGGGCGACTTCGGCTGATTGAAGAAGATGAAATACCGGTCGTCCGTGAGCTGCTCATTGACGTCCAGACCGAAGCAGCTGATATCGAAAGTCAGCCCCGGCGCGGCGATCTGCACGCCTACGTACAGATCCGTCCCCGGCGTGAGATCACTGATCTTGGCCTTGTGGCCGCGTTGAAATTCCCTGGCCATACGTAACGACCGTCCCCCATCCCGGATGTGAATGCGTCGGTGCAGGCTATCCGCTGTCAGTGACATCCGGCCAAGCCGGTACAGACCCGATACACAACGGCGTCCGGAGCGTTCCGGTCACTCGCCGCGCGCGGTGGGCAGGTGCGGAAGCCGGTCGGCCGCGACGACCCCTTCCAGGTAGCCGCGGGCCCGTTCGGTGCGCGGGTACGCCTCCAGGAGCCGCCAGAAGCGCGGGCCGTGACCGGGCACGAGGAGGTGGGCCAGCTCGTGGACGAGTACGTAGTCGACCACGTACTCGGGCATGCCCTGGAGCCGGTGCGAGAGGCGGATGCTGCCCTCCGCCGGGGTGCAGGAGCCCCAGCGGGTGTTCTGGTTGGTCACCCAGCGCACCGACGCGGGTCTGGCGCGGCCGTCGAGGTACTGCGCCGACAACCGCTCGGCGCGCTCGACCAGTTCGAGGTCGCCGATGATGCGCTTGCTCTCCTGGGCGGCGAGCTTGTCGAGCATCACCGTCACCCAGCGCTGCTCCTCGGCCTCGGACATCCGTGCGGGGATCAGGACGATCGTCCGGTCGCCCTCCCGGTACGCGGAGACCGTCCGGCTCCTGCGGGCGCTTCTGCGGACCTCGACCGCACGCGTCCCGGAGCCGCGGAGCGGTTGACTGGTCGTACTGTGCGGTCGGTCGGCGGGCACGCCCCGACGTTACCCGCTGTCAGCGGGGAAAGTCCCGTCCCCGGGGCGGATGCGGCGCGATCGACTCATGATCGACTCGGGTCGCGCACCATTTGAACGACTAATACCCGCCGCCTGTGGACAACTTTCCGTGCCGGTCGCACGGCGCGTGCATTCTGGATCCGAATCCGAACGGGGGACCAGATGCAGAAGCACGTGCGAGAGACGCATCCGATGGTGAAACCCGCACTGCGGCGCGCATGGCGGGATCTTGAAACCGTGCAATTCGGTTCGACGCGCGCCCACGCGGTGACCGTGGGTCCCGTCGACACCGCGACCGCTTCCTTCCTGGGGCTTCTCGACGGCACGCGGGGGATACCGCTGCTGCGCGAGGAGGCCAGGGCGATGGGCCTGCCGGACGGGCACGCGGACGCCGTGGTGGCCCGGCTGACGGCGGCGGGCCTGGTGGACGACCCGACCGCGGGCGGTCCCGGGGCCGACGCGCTGCGCAGACGGGCCGGGGCGGTGGACCGGCTGCGGCCGGACCTGGCGGCGCTCTCCGTGGTCCGCCCCGAGCCGGGCGACGGCGCCCGGCTGCTGGCGGCCCGGCGGGCGCTGCGGGTCCAGGTGCGGGGCGCGGGGCGGGTCGGGGCGACGCTCGCCGCGGTGCTCTCGGCGGCCGGGGTGGGGCGGGTCGAGGTGCTGGACGGCGGGGTCGCCGAGCCGTGGGACGTGGCGCCCGGCGGGCTGCCGCCCGCCGCCGTGGGCAGGCGCAGGGACGCAGCGGCGCAGCGGGTGGTGCGGCTCGCGGCTCCGGCGCGGGCGCCGAGGTCGGCGGAGTTCGCCGGGGGCGCGGCGGACGGCGGGCCGCCGCTGTCGCTGATCGTGGTGGCGCCCAGGGACGGGTTCGAGGCGCACGCGCCCGATCCGGGGTGGGCCGAGGAGTGGGTGTCGGCGGGGATCCCCCATCTGTACGCGGGGGTGGTGGAGGGCACGGGCCTGGTGGGCCCGCTGGTGCTGCCGGGCGGCACGGGCTGCGCCGGGTGCCTGGCGCTGACGCGGGCCGGGGCCGACCCGGCCTGGCCGCGGCTGGTGGCCCAGTGGAAGTCCGGCCGCAGGAACCCGGTGCCCGCCTGCGACCTGGGACTGGCCGTGGCGGTGGCCGGAATGGCGGCGGCGCACGCGCTGTCCTTTCTGGACGGGGAGCTTCCGGCGAGTACGGGCACGCGGTGGGAGGCTTCGCTGCCGATCCTGGACTGGCGGGCGGAGCAGGTCGGGCCCCATCCGGAATGCTCCTGCGGGGCGGGTGAGCACCTTGAGGGGGTACGGCCCGCTGCGACCGGGGCGGCACAGGACACAATGGCCGGGTAACGCCGTCTGCGGAGCCAGGCCGGGACAGACGCGGCGCGGCAGTCTGGGTTTTGGAGGGGCTTATGTCTGATCTTCCCCGGAAAGCGGTCACTCGTACCGCCAAGTTGGCCGCGCTGCCGTTGAGCTTCGCGGGCCGTGCCACCTGGGGGCTCGGCAAGCGGATCGGGGGCAAGTCGGCGGAAATCGTCGGCCGGGAGCTGCAACAGCGCACCGCGGAGCAGCTGTTCAAGGTGCTGGGCGAGCTGAAGGGCGGTGCGATGAAGTTCGGGCAGGCGATGTCCGTCTTCGAGTCCGCCCTGCCGGAGGAGGTCGCCGGGCCCTACCGGGCGGCGCTCACCAAGCTCCAGGAGGCGGCGCCGCCGATGCCGACGCGCACGGTTCACGCGGTGCTCGCCGAGCGGCTGGGCGAGGACTGGCGGGAGCTGTTCACGGAGTTCGAGGACAAGCCGTCGGCCGCCGCCTCGATCGGCCAGGTGCACCGCGCCGTCTGGCACGACGGGCGCGAGGTCGCGGTGAAGGTGCAGTACCCGGGGGCCGGCGAGGCGTTGCTCGCCGATCTGAACCAACTGGCCAGGTTCTCCAAGCTGCTCGGCCCCTTCATCCCCGGCATGGACATCAAGCCGCTCGTCCAGGAGCTGCGGGACCGGGTGTCGGAGGAGCTGGACTACGACCTGGAGGCCCAGGCGCAGCGGGAGCACGCGGCGGAGTTCGCGGACGACCCCGACGTGCTGGTGCCCGACGTGGTGCACCAGAGCGACCAGGTGCTGGTCACCGAGTGGATGGACGGGGTGCCGCTGTCCGAGGTGATCGAGGGAGGCACGGAGGAACAGCGCGACAGGGCGGGCCAGTTGCTGACCCGCTTCCTGTTCTCCGGGCCCGCGCGCACGGGCCTGCTGCACGCGGACCCGCACCCGGGGAACTTCCGGCTGGTCCCCGACGAGGAGGTCGGCTGGCGGCTGGGCGTGCTGGACTTCGGGACGGTCGACCGGCTGCCGGGCGGGCTGCCGGAGACCATCGGCGAGTGTCTGCGGATGACCCTGGAAGGCGACGCGGAGGGCGTGTACGAGGCGCTCCGCGAGGAGGGGTTCGTCAAGGAGAGCATCGACCTCGACCCGGACGAGGTACTGGAGTACCTGCTGCCGGTCATCGAGCCCGTCAGCGCGGACGAGTTCACCTTCACCCGCGGCTGGATGCGCGGTCAGGCGGCCCGGATAGCCGACATCCGCTCCCCCGCCCACCAGTTGGGCAAGCAGCTGAACCTCCCGCCCGCGTACCTGCTGATCCACCGGGTGACCCTGAGCACCATCGGGGTGCTCTGCCAGCTCGGCGCGACCGTGCGGATGCGGGACGAACTGGAGGAGTGGCTGCCGGGGTTCGTCGTCGAGGAGTTCGAGGACGCCGAAGAGGCGGAGGAGGCCGAAGGGGCGGAGGAGACCGAAGGGGCGGAGGACGCCGCGGAAGCGGCCGAAGCCGTCGGGGCCGGGGAGTCGGAGCCGACGGAGAAGCCCGCGTAACCGGGGCTACCACCAGGCGGAGTCGAGACGGCCTTCGATGGCCCGGATGTTGGCGCGTGCGCAGTCCTCGCAGAAGTACTGGGCGGCGCCGTTCTCCATGGAGAAGGTCCAGGTCGTCGGGGGCGGGCTCGTCTCGGCGGGGGTGCCGCAGCGGGCACACCGCACGCTCTCGGCAGTCTGGTCGTCCACGGTCGTGACGATAACCCGGCCGGGGCGGGCACGGCCCCGGACGCACCGTGGGAGCCGGTACGCCGTGGGGCCGGTCCGTTCGGACCGGCCCCACGGTTCATTGAGTGTCCTGCTCGGCCTGGCGGCCTGGCGGCCTGTTACTGCATGACCGCCATGGCCAGCGCGCGGCGGGCCCGCATCGACACGCGCTCGGCGCGCCGCTGCATCCGCCGGGCGGCGACCAGGCGCACCGCCCGGCGGTCCGCCTCGACTTCCCGCAGGCGTTCGTGCATATGGGCACGGGCCAGGGCTTCTGGGATGAGTTGCATTTCGAGGGTCCTGTTCTGACGCGCGGCGTGCGCGCCAATGGTGGTGACGTCTGGAGTCGCGGAGCCGACGGGCTCGCTGGCGGGAGTGGTCATGGGGTCCAGCTTCTGGGGATCGTGCGTCAGGGGGCGGTCGATGGTTCCGATGGTGTTCATGCCGCGACCGGGTTCTTGCGCGGGCGACCACGCGGACGCTTGCGGGCGACGACGACGCCCTGGACGAACAGCTCACCGCCCCAGACACCCCACGGCTCGCGACGGTCCTTGGCGCCGGCGAGGCACGCCTCGACCAGCGGGCAGGTGCGGCACAGGGACTTCGCGTACTCGACGTCGGCCGGGGTCTCGGCGAAGAAGACCTCGGGGTCGTAGGCGCGGCAGGGAACCGGGACGCCGAGGTTCTCGATGGCGTCGTCGAGCGCGGTGAGCGCGGTGAGGGGAGTCAAGGTGGTGTCCTTCGTGGGGTTGGGCGGGGGGAGAGTCTCGGACGGCGGTACGGACGGGGCGTGCGCTTCGAGTTGCACGGTGGTGTTTTCCTCGTCTGGTCGTTCCGGCCTGGTCGGCCGGTTGGCGGCTGGTACCGGGTGTTGCTGTCCCGAGGCCCCTTCGCTCCGTCTCATCCGTTCGGACAAAACAGAAGGGCCGCGGATCCCTGGTGGGGTTCCGCGGCCCTGAAGGCGCCGGCCTGATCATGGATCAGGCTGGATCACTCCAGGGTTCGAGCCCACGGAAGGCCCACATCTTGTGGTGCTGCGTCGTCTGCTTCTTGAATCCGGCACCGGTCGCCGCAAAGGCATAGGCCTGGGCCTGTGCTGCCTTCACTGCTGCTGCTTCCGGTGCCTTGGTCGGTCGCTCATTGCCCAGTTCCTGCACGGGGAGACCCACCAGGGACTCCAGGCCGCCCTTGAAGGAGGACAGACCGGTGCCACGGAGAACAGCGGCGGCGGAGCGCGAGAGGCCGAGCGAGCAGGCGGAGACGACAGAGCGATCGGTCATTTTGGCGGTGCTGATGAAGCTGGTGGTGATGCTGATCACTGGAATCGCCTCCTCTCGGCGTCTAAGGACCGGCCGGGGCCGATCGCGCGTATTCGGATAAGTACAACTAAGTACAGCACGGGACCAGGGCTTGCAAGAAGCCGCTGTCCTCGTGGTTAAGAACCTATGGGGCTCCCCCAGGCGTGCGCAAACTATTTTTTCGACGAGTTTGCTTCAGTCGCCATCGGCTGCACCCTCAAGCTCCTGACCTGCACAGATGGCGAGGACATCGGCTCCGAAGCGGTTCAGCTTGCGCACGCCGACGCCGGAGATCCCCGCCAGCACCGCATCGCAGTCCGGGACCGCCTCGGCGATCGCCATCAGCGTCTTGTCGGTGAAGACGCAGAAGGCGGGCTGCCCCATGAGCCTCGCCTGTGTCTCCCGCCACTCCCGCAGCCGCTCGTACAGCGCCTCGTCCATGTCGGACGGACACTCCTCGCAGCGCATCAGCTTCACCTCGCCCGCCTCGGTGAGTGATCTCCCGCACACCCGGCAGCGGACCAGGGCGTGCTTCATGGGCCGCCGGAACCCGGACGGGCCGCTCCCGGAGCCACCGCCGCCGTCCACGCCGCCCCGGCCGCCGGAACCGCCGCTGCCGCGCTCGATGCCGCCCGCGCCCCCGCCGCCCGGCGCGAGGCGCTGTCCCGCACCGGCCGAGCCGGGGCGCAGGCCCTTCAGGAACGGACTGGCGACGCGGTTCGGGCGGCTGCCGGGGGAACGGGCGAGCGACCAGGACAGCGCGAGGTGCCGCCGGGCACGGGTCACCCCGACATAGAGGAGACGGCGCTCCTCCTCCACCTGCTCGTCGGTCTTGGCGTAGGCGATCGGCATCATGCCGTCGGTCAGGCCGACCAGGAACACGGCGTCCCATTCGAGGCCCTTCGCCGCGTGCAGCGAGGCGAGGGTGACGCCCTGGACCGTCGGCGCGTGCTGGGCGGCGGCGCGCTCGGCGAGCTCGGCGACCAGGTCGGAGAGCGTGGCGTCCGGCTTCGCCGCGGCGAAGTCCCCGGCGAGCCTGACCAGCGCGGCCAGGGACTCCCAGCGGTCGCGCACGGCTCCGGAGCCCGCGGGCGCCCGGTCGGTCCAGCCCTTGGTCGACAGGACGGCGCGGACCTGGGACGGGAGGTCGTCGGCCGCGTCCAGCAGGGAGTCGTTGCCCCCGGCGCGGGCGGCGCCGCGCAAGGCGATGCTCGCCTCCTTGACCTCGGGGCGGTCGAAGAACCGCTCGGCGCCGCGCAGCTGGTAGGGCACCCCGGCGTCCGCGAGGGCCTGCTCGTACACCTCGGACTGGGCGTTGATGCGGAAGAGCACGGCGATCTCGCCCGCGGGGACGCCCGATCTGATCAGGTCGCGGATGCGGCGCGCGGTGCCCTCGGCCTCGGTGGGCTCGTCGGCGTACTCCGTGTAGGCCGGCTCGGGGCCCGCGTCGCACTGCGAGACCAGCTCCAGGCGGTGGTCGGCCGCGCGGCCGCGCGCCTGGGACAGCAGGCCGTTGGCCAGGTGCACCACCTGGGGCGTCGAGCGGTAGTCCCTGACCAGCTTCACCACCGTCGCCCCTGGGTGGCGGACCCGGAAGTCCAACAGGTGGTCGGGGGTGGCGCCGGTGAAGGAGTAGATGGTCTGGCTGGCGTCGCCGACGACGCAGAGGTCGTCCCTGTCCCCCAGCCACAGCTCCAGGAGGCGCTGCTGGAGCGGGGAGACGTCCTGGTACTCGTCGACCACGAAGTGCTGGTACTGGCGGCGGACCTGGTCGGCGATGTCGTGCCGGTCCTGGAGGATGCCGACGGTGAGCAGCAGGACGTCCTCGAAGTCGATGACGACGCGCTCGCGCTTCAGCTCCTCGTACGTCCGGAAGATCTGGGCGATCTCCGCCGGATCGCGCGTGATGTCGCGCTGGGCCTTGGCGACGGCCGCGGGGTAGTCGGCGGGGACCGTCTGGGTGACCTTGGCCCATTCGATCTCGCCCGTGACGTCGCGCAGCTCGGAGCGCTCCAGGCGGATGCGGTTGGCGGCCGCCGCCTCGCCGACGAGCTGGACCTTGCGCTCGACGAGGCGCGGCAGGGAGCCGCCGACCGCCTTGGGCCAGAAGTACTGGAGCTGGCGCAGCGCGGCGGAGTGGAACGTCCGCGCCTGGACGCCGCCCGCGCCGAGCTGGCGCAGCCGGCCGCGCATCTCGCCCGCCGCGCGGTTGGTGAACGTCACGGCCAGGACCGTGGCGGGCTGGAGGATGCCCGCCCGCACTCCGTACGCGATGCGGTGGGTGATCGCGCGGGTCTTGCCCGTGCCCGCGCCCGCCAGCACGCACACGGGTCCCGACAGGGCGGTGGCGACCTCGCGCTGCTCCGGGTCGAGCCCGTCGAGCACCGCGTCGGCCGACTCCGGGACCTGCGGGAAGAGAGTGGAGTGCGTTGCTGGTGTCACTCCGCCATGCTGCCAGGTCCCCGGGGGTGGACGCGCACCGTCGTCCACAGGGGTGCGGGATCAGTCGTACGAATGCCGGAGGCGATCGGCGATTGCGATGGGGGTGCGGGAATGGTGACCGGGTCACGTACGTTCTAGCCGGTGCGAACACCGCACCAGTGAGACGAGAAGGAGCGCCGAGCATGTCGGGCACCGTGACGATGTACAGCACCACGTGGTGCGGCTACTGCCGTCGGCTGAAGGGCCAGCTGGACCGCGAGGGCATCGCGTACACCGAGATCAACATCGAGCACGACCCGGAGTCGGCCGCGTTCGTGGAGAAGGCCAACGACGGCAACCAGACCGTTCCGACGCTGCTCGTGGTGGCCGAGTCCGGCACCGAGTCCGTCATGACGAACCCGTCGCTCGCCCAGGTGAAGCAGGCGCTCGCCGTCTGACCCGCGGGCATCGGCGAAGGGCCCCGCGCGGAACAGCCGCGCGGGGCCCTCGCCGTACGCGCGCCGGGGCCCGGCCCGGGTTCGGACCCGGGCCCTCAGCTCGCGTGCGAGGGCTTCGGGAGCGGCTTGCCGTACCAGAGCTCGATCAGCCTGGCCGCGATCGAGATGCCGTACGGGGGCAGCACCTCGCCCGACTCGAACGCCGCCGCGAGGTCGTCGCGGGAGAACCAGCGGGCCTCCTCGATCTCCTCGCCGTCCACGTTGATCTCCGCCGACGTGGCGCGGGCCATGAAGCCGAGCATCAGGCTGGAGGGGAACGGCCAGGGCTGGCTGGCGACGTACTCGACCTCGCCGACCGTGACGCCCGCCTCCTCGAAGACCTCGCGGGCCACCGACTGCTCGATGGACTCGCCGGGCTCCACGAAGCCCGCCAGCGTCGAGAAGCGGCCCTCGGGCCAGTGCACCTGGCGGCCGAGGAGCGCGCGGTCCCGGTCGTCGGTGACCAGCATGATCACGGCCGGGTCGGTGCGCGGGTAGTGCTCGGCGCCGCACGCCTGGCAGCGGCGGATGTGCCCGGCCGCCGCGATGACCGTGCGCTCGCCGCAGCGCGAGCAGAAGCGGTGCAGCCGCTGCCAGTTCTCCAGGGCCACCGCGTGCGCCATCAGGCCCGCGTCCCTGGGCGAGAGCAGCAGGCCCGCCTCGCGCAGGCCCGCGGCGCGCGCCGACTGGTCCATGCGGCCCGGCAGGGTGTCCTTCTGGAGCGCGAAGTAGCGCACGCCCTCCTCGTCCGTGCCCAGGAAGTAGCGGTGGGTCTCGGTGAGCGGGGCCTCGAAGGACGGGGTCATCACCAGTTCGGTGCCGCCGTCCGGGAGGTCGTCGATCAGCACCTGGCCGCCCGAGACCACGAACACCCTGGTCGTCGGGTGGCTCCAGGCCGCCGCCAGCCATGCCTCGTCCAGCCGGTGGTGGGCCGCGCGGTCGATGCCGCTCGGGGCGGTGAGGCCGATCGGGGTGAGGGGTGCGGTGAGGCGAGTGGTGGTGCTCACGGGTACTTCCAACTCCCAGTCGGTCGGTTCAGCGGACTGCGGTGGCCAGGTCGGACCAGAGGTGGGCGGTCGTCTCCACGCCCTTGAGCAGGAGGTCCAGCTCGACCTTCTCGTTCGGCGAGTGCCAGCCGTCGGACGGCACGGAGATGCCCAGGAAGAGGACCGGGGCCGCCAGCACGTCCTGGAGGTCGGCCGCGGGACCCGAGCCGCCCTCCCTGGTGAACCGGATCTTCCGGCCGTCGAAGGCGGTGCTCATGGCCCGCACCACCGACCGGAGGGCCGGGTGGTCGAGCGGGGTGAGGCAGGGGCGGGTGGGCGCGCCGAAGGTGATCTCGTGCCGGATCCCGGCCGGGACCCGGTCCTCGACCCAGGCGGCGACGGCCTTCTCGATGTGCGCCGGATCCTGTCCCGCGACCAGTCTGAACGACAGTTTGACGTGCGCGGACGCCGGGACGATCGTCTTGCCGCCCGGTCCCTGGTAGCCGCCGCCGATGCCGTTGAGCTCGGCGGTCGGGCGGGCCCAGACGCGCTCCAGCGTGGAGAAGCCCGCCTCGCCCGCGGTGGCGTGCGACCTGGCGGTGCGCAGCCACTGCTCCTCGTCGAAGGGCAGCTCGGCGATGAGTTCGCGCTCGGCGTCGGTCAGCTCGGTGACGCCGTCGTAGAAGCCGGGGATCGTGACGTGCTCGTCGGCGTCGTGCAGCGCCGCGACCAGGCGGGCGGCCGCGGTGGCCGGGTTGGGCACGGCTCCGCCGAAGGATCCGGAGTGGATGTCCTGGTCGGGGCCGTGCAGCGTGATCTCGCAGTCCGCGACGCCCCGCATGCCCGTACAGACGGTCGGGGTGTCCTCGGACCACATGCCCGTGTCGGAGACGATCACCGCGTCGGCCGCGAGGCGCTCCGCGCGCTCCTCGACCAGGGCGCGGAAGTGCGGGGAGCCCGACTCCTCCTCGCCCTCGATCAGCAGCTTGAGGGTGACCGCGGGGGTGGTGCGGCCGGTGGCGGCGAGGTGGGCCCGGACGCCGAGGGTGTGGAAGAACACCTGGCCCTTGTCGTCGGCCGCGCCGCGCGCGTACAGCCGCCCGCCGACGAGCGTCGGCTCGAAGGGATCGGTGTCCCAGCCGTCCTCGCGGGCGGCGGGCTGTACGTCGTGGTGCCCGTACACCAGGACGGTGGGGGCGCCGGGGGTGTCCGACGGCCACTCGGCGAAGACCGCGGGAGCGCCGTCCGTCGGCCAGACCTCCACGACGGGGAAGCCGGTCTCCGTCAGCTTGTCCGCCAGCCACCGGGCGCTGCGCCGCACGTCGGGCGCGTGCTCCGGCTGGGCGGACACGGAGGGGATGCGCAGCCACTCGACGAGGTCGTCGACGAAGGCGGCGCGGTGCTGCTGGACGTACGTGCGTACTGCGTGGACGGCGCTGTCCGGGGTGTCGCTCATGCTCTTGAGCCTATCCGCCCTCGCCGTCCGGTCCGTCGGCCGTCTCGCCCAGCAGGATCCGCTCGATGTCCGCGCGGACGGGGAGGCGGGCGGGGCGGACGGTCTCACCGCTGCGTACGTAGAGGAAGGTCGCCGTGACCTCGTCGGGCGCGAGGCCGTGCTTCTCCGCCCACGCGAGGCGGTAGATCGCCAGCTGGAGGGGGTCGGCGGTGCCCGCGCGGCTGGTCTTCCAGTCCACGATCTCGTACGCGCCGGTCTTCGCGTCCCGGTAGACCGCGTCGATGCGGCCCCTGACCGTGCGGCCCGCGAGGACGATCTGGAAGGGCGCCTCGACCCTGTACGGGGTGCGGCGGGCGTACGGGGTGCGGTCGAACGCCTCCTTGAGCGCGGCGAGGTCCCGCTCGTCCGCGATGTCCGGGGCGTCCGTGCGGGCGTCGCCGCCGGGGAGCTCGTCGGGGTCCAGGAACGGGAGCGGGAGCTCGTCGAAGCGGGACTCCACCCAGGCGTGGAAGCGGGTGCCCCTGCGGGCGGCGGGGGCGGGCGGGGTCGGCATGGGGCGGGCCAGCTCCTGGGCGAAGCCGTCGGGGTCGGCGGCGAGGTGCAGGAGCTGGGTGGCGGAGAGGGAGGGGGGGACGTGGACGTCCCTGACCGTCGCCCTGGTGCGGCGCAGTTCCTCCGCGAGGGCGGTCAGGTCCCTGTCCCAGGAGGCGGCGAGCCTCGCCTCCTCCAGGGTGAGACCGGGCGCGTGCGGGTGGCCGGAGGGTCCGGGGTCGGCCGGGGCGCCGTGGAGGTGTTCCTCGTCCTGCGGGTACTCCTCGTCCTGCGGGTACTCCTCGTCCGGGGGAGGCTCCTGCGGCCACGGCACCTCGTCGTCCGCGTACGCGTGCGTCCCGTCGTCCGCGTCCGCGTCCGCGTGCGCCTCGCCGTCCGTGTGCGTCCCGTTCGCCTCCTGGGCCGCCAGCGCGTCCAGGTGGGCGTACACCCGGTCCCTCGCCGCCCTTCTGCGCGTCAGCGCCGTTTCGTCCAGGGGCAGGGGCCAGGCCAGGTCCGTCGTTTCCGCGGCGCTCAGGGACGGGTTCTCGGCGTCCTTCTCCGGCTCTTCCGCCCATGCCTCGATCTCGCCGTGGCCCGCCTCGCAGTGTTCGTACAGCGCCTGGAGGAAGGACGACGGGCCGCGCGGGCGCTTCTGGGACGGGCCCCACCAGTGCGCCGAGCCGAGCAGCAGCTTGCGGGGGCGGGTGAACGTGACGTACCCGAGGCGCAGCTCCTCGGTGTGCTGGTGGTCCTTCATCGCGCCCTGGAACGCCTTGAGGGACTTGGCGTCCCACTCGGTGAGCGTCGGCAGGGTCGCCGCGTCGCCGCGCAGGGCGTGCGGCAGGACCTGGGGCTGGGAGGTCCAGGACTCGCGCGCCCTGGTGCTGGGGAAGGCCGCCTTGGTGAGGCCGGGGACGACCACGACGTCCCACTCCAGGCCCTTCGACTTGTGCGCGGTGAGCACCTTGACGGTGTCCTCGCCGCCCGGCAGGGCGTTGTCGAGGCCCTTCTCGTACCGCGCGGCCGTGCGCAGGAACGCCAGGAACGCCAGCAGGGACGTCTCGGGCTCGTTGGCCGCGAAGGCCGCCGCGACGTCCAGGAAGTTGCCCAGGGTCTCCTTGCGGCGGGCTGCCAGCGCGTGCGGGGACGCGGCCAGCTCGACTTCGAGGCCCGTGGCGTACAGCACCCTGTGCAGGACGTCCATCAGCGGGTCGGCCAGCGAGCGGCGCAGGTCGCGCAGCTCGGCGGCGAGGCGGGCGAAGCGGATCCTGGCCTCGGCGGAGAAGGGCAGCCCTTCATCGCGACCGCGGCCGGGGCCCGTGCCTGGGCCCGTACCCGTGCCTGGGCCTGCTCCTGGGCCGCCGGGCTCCAGGAACGTGTCGAGCGCGTCGGCGAGCGAGACCACCTCGGCCGGGTCGGTGCCCTCGACGGCCGCCGCGAGCCGTTCGTCGGCGTCCTGCTCGCCCGTCGCGCGGTGCACCAGGAGCCGGGCCCTGCGGCCGAGCAGCGCCAGGTCGCGGGGGCCGATGCGCCAGCGGGGGCCGGTCAGCAGCCGAACCAGCGCGGCGTTGGCCCCCGGGTCCTGGAGCACCTCGCAGACCGCAACCAGGTCGGCCACCTCCGGCAGGTGCAGCAGCCCGGAGAGGCCGACCACCTCGACGGGGACCTCGCGGGCGACGAGCGCCGCCTGGATCGCCGGGAAGTCGGTGGCCGTGCGGCACAGGACGGCGATCTCCCCCGGTGCCGTGCCCGTGCGGACCAGGTGGGCGACGGAGTCCGCGAGCCAGGCGGTCTCCTCCTCCTGTGTCGGCAGCAGGGCGATCCTGACCTGGCCCGCCCGCTCCTCGCCGGGCGCGGGCCGCAGCGCCTCGACGCCTTCGTGCATGGCGCGCAGCGGCTCGGCAAGGCCGTTGGCGAGGTCCAGCAGGCGGCCGCCGCTGCGGCGGTTCTCGCTGAGCGAGAAGCGGGTGGCCGGGGCGCCGTCCGCGTGCGGGAAGTGGCGCGGGAAGTCGTCGAGGTTGGCGACGGAGGCGCCGCGCCAGCCGTAGATCGCCTGGCAGGGGTCGCCGACGGCGGTCACCGCGTGCCCGCTGCCGCCGCCGAAGAGGCCCGCCAGCAGGAGGCGCTGGGCGACCGACGTGTCCTGGTACTCGTCGAGCAGGACGACGCGGAACTCGTCCCTGAGGATCGCGCCGACCTCGGGCCTGTCGGTCGCGAGCCGGGCGGAGAGCGCGATCTGGTCGCCGAAGTCCAGCAGGTCGCGGCCCTGTTTGGCGGCGCGATAGCGGACGGTCAGGTCGAGGAGTTCCCGGCGGGCGGTCGCGGTCTCCGGGATCTTGCGCAGTTCGGCGTTGCTGAGCGGGGCCCCGGCGAGTGCGGTGATCAGTTCGGTGTCATACGCGCGCAGCTCTTCGGGCCCCACCAGGTGCTCCGACAGTTCGGCGTCCAGCGCCAGCAGGTCGCCGACCAGCGTGTCGAACGACCTGGACAGCGCGGGGTACGGGCCCGGGGCCTCGCGCAGCACGCGGGCGGCGAGCTGGAAGCGCGTGGCGTCCGCGAGGAGCCTGGCGGTGGGCTCCAGGCCGATGCGCAGGCCGTGGTCGGTCAGGAGCTGGCCCGCGAAGGCGTGGTAGGTGGAGATGCGGGGCTCGCCTGGGGGCGCTTCGGGGTCGATCGTGTCGGGGTCGGTGACTCCGGCGCGGACCAGTGCGGTGCGCACCCGCTCGGCCAGCTCGCCCGCCGCCTTGTTGGTGAACGTCAGGCCGAGGACCTGTTCGGGGGCGACCTGTCCGGTGCCGACCAGCCAGACGACGCGCGCGGCCATGACCGTCGTCTTGCCCGACCCGGCTCCGGCCACGATCACCTGCGGGGCGGGCGGCGCGACGATGCAGGCCGTCTGCTCCGGGGTGAAGGGGATGCCGAGGAGCTCCTTGAGCTGCTCGGGATCGGTGATGCGAGCGGTCACCCCAGAGAGGCTAACGGGCCCCGCTGACAACGCCCGCCCGGCGGACCCGGCCCCTGGCCCCCGGCCCCGTGTCCCGTACCCCGTACCGCGAATCTCAGGAGCCTCGCCCGTCTCACTCCACGACGTGCTGCCCCTCCGGCTGCGCGCTGCACGACGCGCGGAACGCGCAGTGCCCGCAGTGCTGCCCGGCCGCCGGGGCGAACCGCTCGTCCAGGACCCGCCCCGCCGCCGTGGCGAGCAGTTCCCCGACCCAGTCCCCGGCACCCTCGCCCGACTCACCGGACTCACCGGACTCGCCCGGCTTCCCCGACGGCTGCGGCAGCGGCCCCTGGGGCTGGACCTTCGGGAACTCCTCGCCGCCCTCCTTCTTGGGCGCCGGCTGCCGCAGCTGGACGAGTTCCGCGCCGCCCGGCTCGGGGCGGCGGCCGTCGAACACCCCGTCCACCGCGCCCTCCCGTACGGCGAGCTGGTAGACCGCGAGCTGCGGATGGTGGGCGACCTCGTCCTTGGTGGGGGCGCTCTTGCCGGTCTTGAAGTCGACGACGTACGCCCGCCCGTGCTCGTCACGCTCCACCCGGTCCATGGAGCCGCGGATCCGCACCGTGTAGGCGCCCGACCGTTCGTCGCCCGCCTCCAGCGTCACGTCGAACTCGTGCTCGGTCGCGACGGGGGTGCGGGAGGCGCGGTCCATCACGTGCCAGCGCAGGAACCGTTCCAGGGCGACGCGGGCGTTCTCCTTCTCCTGCGCCGACTTCCAGGGGGCGTCGAACACGAGGCCGTCCCAGACCGATTCGAGCCGCGCCATCAGTACGGCGAGGTCGGCGGGCGTCTGTCCGGACGCGACCTCGTCCGCGAGGACGTGCACGACGTTGCCGAAGCCCTGTGCGGCGGTCGCCGGGGCGTCCGCCTTGACCTCGCGGCCCAGGAACCACTGGAGCGCACAGGTGTTGGCGAGCTGGTCGAGCGCGCTGCCGGAGAGCGTGACGGGCTGGTCGCGGTCGCGCAGCGGCACCGTGCTGTGCGTCGGTTCGAACAGCCCCCACCAGCGGTCCGGGTGCGCGGCGGGGACCAGCGGCATGCCCTCGTCGTCGGCGAGCGCGGCGAGCCTGGCCAGGCGCTCCGCGGCGGCGTCGCGCAGCGCGGGGGACGCGGCCGGGTCGACCGTCGTGGCGCGCAGTTCGGCGACGAGGGCGTGGACGGCGAGGGGGCGGCGGGGCCGGCCCGTCGTGTCGGCGGGTTCGACGCCCAGCTCGGTGAGGAAGCGCGAGGGCTGGTCGCCGTCGTCTGCGGGGGCCTTGACTGCGGTGACGACGAGGCGGTCGCGGGCGCGCGTCGCGGCGACGTAGAAGAGGCGGCGCTCCTCCGCGAGGAGCGCGCCGGGGGTCAGGGGCTCGGCCAGGCCGTCGCGGCCGATCCGGTCCGCCTCCAGGAGGGAGCCCCGGCGGCGCAGGTCGGGCCACAGGCCCTCCTGGACGCCCGCGACGACGACCAGGCGCCATTCGAGGCCCTTGGAGCGGTGCGCCGTCATCAGCCGTACGGCGTCGGGGCGGGAGCTGCGGCGGGCGAGGGTGTCGGCCGCGATGTCCTGGGCCTCGATCTCCGCCAGGAAGTTGAGCGCGCCGCTCCCTCCGGTGCGCTCCTCGGCGCGGGCGGCGGTCTCGAAGAGCGTCACGACGGCGTCGAGGTCGCGGTCGGCGTTGCGCCCGGCCGCGCCGCCGCGCAGGGCGGTGCGGTACAGCCGGTTCGGCCAGCCCGTGCCGTTCCACAGCGCCCACAGCGCCTCTTCGGCGGTGCCGCCGCCCGCCAGCAGCTCGCGCGTCTTGCGCAGCAGGGCGCCCAGGACCTGCGCCCCGCGCGCGTACCCGGGGTCGTGTGCGGTGAGCCGTTCCGGCTCGGCGAGCGCGCGGGCGATGAGGTGGTCCGACGGCGGCGGGAGCTTGACGCCGGCCGCGCGCTCCTCGTCGCGCAGCGCGCGCCCCAGGCGCCGCAGGTCGGCGGCGTCCATGCCGCCGAGCGGCGAGGCGAGGAGGGTGAGGGCGGTCTCGGTGTCGAGCCAGGGGGCGGGGCCCTCCGGTACGGGAGCGGGACCCTCCGGTACGGGAGCGGGGTCTTCCCGTACGGGAGCGGGCGCCTCGCTGTCGGGGGCCTCCGGAACATCGGGCACCGCACTGTCGGGCGCCCCAGGAGTCCCGGACACCGCACTGTCGGGCGCCCCGGAAGCCCCGGACACCGCACTGTCGGAAAACTCGGTCGCCGCCGCCCGCGCCACCGTCCGCAGGGCCGTCAGCAGGGGGGTGACCGCCGGTTCGTGGCGCAGCGGCGCGTCGTTTCCGTCTATCTCCAGGGGGACGCCCGCCGAGGTGAGCGCACGGCGCACGGACGGGATCGTGCGCCCTCCCGCGCGTACGAGCACCGCCATCTCGCCCCAGGGGACGCCGTCCTCCAGATGGGCGCGGCGCAGTATGTCCGCGATGTTGTCCAGCTCCGTGGAGGCGGTCGGGTAGGTGTACGCCTCCACCCGGCCGCCCTCGCGCACGGCGGCCAGCTCGCGGTGGGCCCGCACCTTGTCCGCGGGCAGGCGGCCCAGCGGCATCCGGGCCGTGAGCAGCCGCGTCGCGTCCAGCAGGGCCCGGCCCGAGCGGCGGGCGGCCGTCAGCACCTTGACCGGCGCGGGGCGGCCCTCGCGCGTGCGGAAGCTCTCGGGGAAGTCCAGGATGCCGTTCACGTCGGCGCCCCGGAAGGCGTAGATCGACTGGTCGGGGTCGCCGAGGGCCACCAGGGTCCGCCCGTTCCCGGCGAGCGCGCGCAGCAGCCGCACCTGGGCCGGGTCGGTGTCCTGGTACTCGTCGACGAACACGGCGTCGTACCGCGCGGGCAGCTCCACCGCCAGGTCGCGCTCCGCGAGCAGCACGGCGCGGTGCACCAGCTCCGCGTAGTCCAGGACGCCCTGGAGGTCGAGCACGTCCAGGTACTCCGCGAGGAAGGACGCCGCCGCCGACCAGTCGGGCCGCCCGGTCCGCCGGGCGAACGCCGCCAGCGCCCGCGGTCCGAGCCCCAGCTCCCTGCTCCTGGCGAGCACGGCGCGCACCTCGTCGGCGAAGCCGCGCGTGGTGAGGCAGGCCCGCAGCTCGTCGGGCCAGCGGACCCGGGCGCGCCCCTCGCGCTCCAGGTCCAGCTGGCCGGCCAGCAGCTCGCGCACCGCCACGTCCTGCTCGGGTCCCGACAGGAGGCGCAGCGGTTCGGCGAAGAGGTCGGCCTCCTGGTGGGCGCGGACCAGGGCGTAGCTGAAGGAGTGGAAGGTGGTCGCCTGCGGGCCGTTCGCCCCGCCGAGCCGCAGCGCCATCCGGTCGCGCAGTTCGACGGCGGCCTTGCGGCTGAAGGTGAGGACCAGGATCCGCTCGGGGGGCGTGCCGCGCGCGATCCGCGCCGCGACGGCCTCCACCAGCGTCGTCGTCTTGCCCGTGCCGGGCCCCGCCAGCACCAGCAGGGGGCCTTCGCCGTGGTCAACCACCTCGCGCTGCGCTGCGTCCAGCTCAGGGGGGACGGCCCTGGTCGGCGGCGTACGCACCAGCCGGTACGCGCCCTGGGCACGTCTGGTGGAAGAGGAGGAACTCACGTGGATCGCCGGTCCTGGTGGTGTGCTGGTGGTGAGAGTGGAGCGCGCTGACGACGCTACTCCGACGGGCGGCGGGGACGCAGGCGGTCCCGGACGTACCCCGTACGGTCCCCGGACCGCCCGTGGTGGCGCCGCATGCCGGAAGCTGTCAGTTGTGAGCTCCCTCGGACCCTGCCGCCGCGCCGGGCGCCCCGCCGGATCCCGCGCCGGGCGTGCCGTCCCAGCGCGCCCCGCGCATGTCAAGGCGCGGCAGGTGGCCGTCGGCGCTCGCCGACGCCCCGCGCAGCGGGGTGCCCTCCTCGCGGTACCGCTCCAGGGCCCGCAGTTCGTGGCCCGGCAGCAGCTTCCCGTCCGCGCGCACCACGCGCCACCACGGCACCGCGCCCCCGTAGAGCGCCATGATCCGGCCAACCTGCCGGGGTCCGCCCTCCCCCAGCCACTCAGCGACGTCCCCGTACGTCATGACGCGGCCCGGCGGGATCAGCTCGGCGGTCTCCAGCACCCGCTCCGCGTACTCCGTCAGCAGACCATGCGGTTCCTCGCTCATCCGGGACATCTTGCCGTACGGCACCGACAGCGCGCCCCGCGACGGCCGTCGCCGCCGCCCCCGGAGCGGTCGGGGGCCCGGTCAGGCAGGCGGCCCGGCGCGCGCAAAGGGGCGTATCTCACGCCGCACGCGCGGACGCCATGCACCCTGATCCCCCTCTCCGTCCTCCGGTCGTGCCACCATCTTCCGGGCGGTGACTGGTGATACGAGAAGACGAAGACCGATCGGAAACGACGAAGGAGCACGGTGTGCGGCCACCGAAACCGGCGGCGAGCGCTCGTGACACCGCGTCGCGCCCCAACGCGGAGAGCGACGGCACCGCGGACGGCAACACCGCGGAGAGCGACGGCACCGGCACCGAGCACGGCGCCGAGGCGTGCCACGACGGCGAGGGCGAGGGCGAGCACCACATCGACCGGGTCTCCGGCGACGAGCCCCTGCTCCCCGCCCGCGTGCACCGCCCCTCCGACCTGCTGCGCCTGCTCGTCGGCATCCTCGCCGTCGCCCTGCTCCTCACCCTCGCCGCGTTCGCGCACGGCACCACCACCGGCCTCGAAGCGGACATCACCAAGGGCACCGACCAGGCCCCCGAACTGCTGATCAAGATCGCGGGGCTGGTCTCCAGCATCGCGATCCTGCTCGTCCCGATCGCCTTCGCGATCGAACGCCTGATCAAACGCGACGGGCTGCGCATCGCGGACGGCGTCCTCGCCGCCGTCCTCGCGCACGGCGTCACCCTCGCCACCGACCTCTGGGTCGCCGAGGCCGCCCCGAAGTCGATCCAGGCGGCCCTCACCCAGGACTCGGGCGGCGCGCTCACCGACCCCGTGCACGGCTACCTCGCGCCCGTCATCGCCTACATGACGGCCGTCGGCATGACGCGGCGGCCGCGCTGGCGGGTCGTGCTGTGGGTGGTCCTGCTGCTGGACGCCTTCGCGATGCTGGTGACCAACTACACGACGCCCTTCTCGATCATCCTCACCGTGCTGATCGGCTGGACCGTCGCGTACGGCACGCTGTACGCGGTCGGCTCCCCCAACGTCCGCCCCACGGGCCAGACCCTGATGGCCGGGCTGCGGCACGTCGGCTTCCGGCCGGTGACCGCGATGCGCGCCGAGGACGTCCCGGACTCGGCCGAGCAGCGCGACCGGGGCCGCCGCTACCTGGTCACGCTGGAGGACGGACCGCCGCTGGACGTCACGGTCGTGGACCGCGAGCAGCAGGCGCAGGGCTTCTTCTACCGGGTGTGGCGGCGGCTGACGCTGCGCGGCTTCACCCAGCGGCGCTCCATCCAGTCGCTGCGCCAGGCGCTGGAGCAGGAGGCGCTGCTCGCGTACGCGGCCATCGCCGCCGGGGCCAACGCCCCGAAGCTGATCGCCACGTCCGAGCTCGGCCCGGACGCCGTGATGCTGGTGTACGAACACCTGGGCGGGCGGTCGCTGGACTCGCTGAAGGACGAGCAGATCACCGACGAGCTGGTGCGCGGCGCCTGGCGGCAGGTGAAGTCGCTCCAGTCGCGCCGGATCGCGCACCGCAGGCTGACCGGGGACGCGATCCTGGTGGATCGTTCCGGCAAGGTGATCCTGACCGATCTGCGCGGCGGCGAGATCGCGGCGGGCGACCTCGTGCTCCGCATGGACATCGCACAGCTGCTCACCACGCTGGGCCTGCGGGTCGGCGCGGAGCGGGCGGTCGCGGCGGCCGTGGACGTGCTCGGCCCCGACGCGGTCGCCGACTGTCTGCCGCTGCTCCAGCCGATCGCGCTCAGCCGCTCCACGCGGCAGACCCTGCGGCGCCTCGCGCGCGAGCGGGCGCAGCGGGAGCGCGACGCGGTGCTCGCGGCGTCCGAGGCGACGAAGAAGGCGAAGGCCGCGGCATCGGCGGCGGGCGCGGACGCCGAGGGCGACGCGGTCGCGGTCGCGGAGCCCAGCTCCAAGGAGGCCCGCAAGTCGCAGCGCGCCGAGAAGCAGGCGGAGAAGCGGGCCCTGGACGACGCCCTGGACGGGGCCCGCGAGGAGGACCTGCTCACCCAGATCCGCCACCACGTCCTGCTGATCAGGCCGCAGGCGCCGGTCGAGCCGGTGCGTCTGGAGCGGATCAGGCCGCGCACGCTGATCTCGTTCATCGCCGGTGCCATCGCCGCGTACTTCCTCATCTCGCAGCTCGCCGGGATCGACTTCGGGACGGTCGTCGGCGAGGCGGAGTGGGGGTGGGTGGCGATGGCAGTCGTCTTCTCCGCGCTCAGCTACTTCGCGGCGGCGATGAGCCTGCTGGGGTTCGTGCCGGAGCGGGTGCCGTTCATGCGGACGGTGCTGGCGCAGGTCGCCGGGTCGTTCGTGAAGATCGTCGCCCCGGCGGCGGTCGGCGGCGTCGCGCTCAACACCCGCTTCCTCCAGCGGGCCGGGGTGCGGCCGGGGCTCGCGGTGGCGAGCGTGGGCGCGTCGCAGCTCTTCGGGCTCGGCGCGCACATCCTGCTGCTGCTGTCGTTCGGCTATCTGACGGGGACCGAGAAGACGCCCTGGCAGTCGCCGTCCAGGACCGTCATCGCGGGGCTGCTGACGGTCGCGGTGCTGGTGCTCGTCGTCACTGCCGTGCCGTTCCTGCGGAAGTTCGTCTCGACGCGGGTGCGGTCGTTGTTCGCGGGGGTCGTGCCGCGGATGCTGGACGTGCTCCAGCGGCCGCAGAAGCTGCTCACCGGGATCGGCGGGATGCTGCTGCTGACCGGCGTCTTCGTGATGTGCCTCGACGCGTCGATCCGGGCGTTCGACGATCCGTCCGTGCCGCACATCAGTTACGCGAGCATCGCGGTGGTGTTCCTCGCGGGGAACGCGCTCGGGTCGGCCGCGCCTACGCCGGGGGGCGTGGGGGCGGTGGAGGGCGCGCTGACGTTCGGGTTGATCGCGGTGGGCGTGCCGAAGGAGGTGGCGGCGCCGGCGGTGCTGCTGTACCGGCTGCTCACGCTGTGGCTGCCGGTGCTGCCGGGGTGGCTGGCGTTCAACTACTTGACGCGGAAGGAAGCGTTGTAGGGGGTACGGGGGTGGTGGGCGCTCCTGTCTCGGCCCCGCCCGGGGGGCGCCGTTTCGCCTGCGGCGGGCGGGGCCCCTCCCCGCCCCTTCCCGAAAACCTGCCGGTGGCTGGGTGGGGCGTCTTGGGACGAGCCCGCTCGCGCTGGGTGGGTACGCGCGGCGTGTGCCCCACTCTCGCGCAGTTCCCCGCGCCCCGAGGTGGTCCGCCTTGCCCGGCACGTTCAGCGCAGGTGCGCCCCTTCAGGGGCGCGGGGAACTGCGCGAGCGGGCGTCCACCCGGCCGCAGGTGACCACCCGGCGCGAGCGGGCTCGCCGCCCTGACCCCGCCCGCGCCCCGCCACCCGGGCGGACCGCTCCCCGCGCGGTGGGCACTCGGACCGTTCACGATGGACGCATGTCTCACTTCCGGCCGCGCGCCGTCGCCCTCATCGCCACCGTCACCGCCGCCGCGCTCGCCGTCGGCGGCTGTTCCGGCGGCGGAGACAAGGACGAGGACGACACCGACCGCTCCAAGGACCTCGCCTCGCAGACCCTGGACTGGGGCGACTGCCCCGCCCCCTCCGAGGCGGAGGGCGAGGGCACCGCGCCCTCGCCGCTGCCCGGCGGCACGAAGTGGAAGTGCGCGGACCTCAAGGCCCCGCTCGACTACGCGAAGCCGGACGGCGAGACCATCGACCTCGCCCTGATCCGCGCCGAGGCCAAGGCCAAGGACCGCCGCATCGGCTCCCTCGTCTTCAACTTCGGCGGCCCCGGCGGCTCCGGCATCACCGCCCTGCCCTCCTTCGGCGCCGACTACGACAAGCTGCGCGAGCGCTACGACCTGGTCAGCTTCGACCCGCGCGGCGTCGGCCGCAGCGAACCCGTCGAGTGCCTGGACGACAAGGAGCTGGACGCGTACTACGCCGAGGACGGGACGCCCGACGACCCCGCCGAGGAGAAGGCGTACACCGCGGGCCTCAAGACCTACGCGGACGCCTGCGAGAAGGAGTCGGGACCCGCGCTGCCGCACGTCGGCACCACCAACGCCGCCCGCGACATGGACCTGATCCGCACGGTGCTGGGCGACGAGAAGCTGAACTACTTCGGCATCTCGTACGGCACCGAGCTGGGCGGCGTCTACGCCCACCTCTTCCCGAAGAAGGTGGGCCGCGCCGTGTTCGACGCGGTCGTCGACCCCACCGAGACCTCCGAGCAGAGCTCGCTCGGCCAGGCCAAGGGCTTCCAGCTCGCGCTGGACAACTTCGCGAAGGACTGCGTCGCCAGGGGCGAGGAGTGCACGCTGCCCGGCGGCAGCGTCGAGGAGATCGAGGACTGGATCGCCGCGCTCCTCGCGAAGCTGGACGAGAAGCCGGTGCCGGGCATCGGCGACCGCCGCCTCACCCAGACCCAGGCCACCAACGGCATCGCCCAGACGCTGTACTCGAAGGAGTACTGGCCGCTCCTCGAACAGGGCCTCGACGAGGCCGACGGCGGGCGCGGCGCGCTGCTGCTGGCGCTCTCCGACTCCATGAACGGGCGCGGCGAGAAGGGCTCGTACAGCAACATCCAGGCCGCCAACGCCGCCATCAACTGCGCGGACTCCAAGGCGCGTTACACGCTCGCGCAGACCAAGGCCAAGCTTCCCGAGTTCCGGGCTGCCTCGCGGGTCTTCGGCGACTTCCTCGGCTGGGGAATGATGGGCTGCAGCCAGTGGCCCGTGCCCGGCGCGTGGGACACGCCCGACGTCACGGCCCCCGGCGCCGCGCCGATCCTGGTCATCGGCAACACCGGCGACCCGGCGACGCCCTACGAGGGCGCCAGGGCGATGGCCGACGAACTGGGCGAGGGCGTCGGCGTGGAGCTCACGTACAAGGGCGAGGGGCACGGCGCGTACAACAGCGGCGACAAGTGCGTCCAGCAGACCGTCAACGCCTACCTGTTGGACGGGAAGGTCCCCGCGTCGGGCAAGACCTGCTCGTAGCGGTGTCGGTGCCACGACCTAGCATGGCCGCACATCCGTAACACAGGTGTGCGGGTGCGCAGGTACGCAGGTACGCAGGTCCCGGACGCGTCCCCCACCGCCGAAGGGCCAGGGGGAGGGAACGCACTGATGCACGGGAACCCGAGGGGCGGCGCGCTGGCGGCCGCCGCCCTGCTCGTCGTGGGATTCGTCGCGGGATGCAGCACCGACGGCGACGACAAGGGCGACAAGAACGACAAGGCCGGTGCCACTGCGGCGTCGAAGTCCGCGCGGCCCTCCGCGCAGGCGCCCGCCCCTTCGCCCGCGGCCCCGGGTGCCGCGGCGCTGCCCGCCGCGCTCACCGGACAGAAGCCCGACTGGCGGCGTTGCGAGGCCCCCGAGGGCGGTGAGGCGCCCGGCTCCGAGTGGCGCTGCGCGACGGTCGAGGTGCCGCTCGACTACGCCAAGCCCTCCGGCGAGACGATCCGCATCGCGCTGATCCGCAAGGAGGCCACGGACAAGGGCGCGCGCATCGGGTCGATGCTCTTCAACTTCGGCGGTCCTGGCGGCTCCGGCGTCGGCGCGCTGCCCCGCATCAACCGCTACGGCAAGCTGGGCACCCGCTACGACCTGGTGAGTTTCGACCCGCGCGGCGTCGCGGCCAGCGCGGGGGTGCGCTGCCGCGACGACGCGGAGCAGGAGAAGTCCTTCGCCGGGGTCGACTTCACGCCCGACGACCCGGCGGAGGAGGCGGCGTTCATGAAGGACGGCGCCGACTTCGGCAAGGGCTGCGCGCGGCGCTCGGGCAAGGTCCTGCCGCACGTCGGCACCAGCAACGCCGCCCGCGACATGGACCTGATCCGCACGGTGCTGGGCGACGAGAAGCTGAACTACTTCGGCATCTCCTACGGTACGCAGCTGGGCGGCACCTACGCCCACCTCTTCCCGCGGAACGTCGGGCGCACGGTGCTGGACGCCGTCGTCGACCCGACGGCCGACGCGATCGGGCACGCCCGCAACCAGGCGACCGGCTTCCAGCGGGCGCTGGACAACTACCTGAAGGACAAGGGCGAGGACCCCGAGGCCGGCACCGCGCGGATCGAGCGGCTGCTGAAGCGGATCGACGCGAAGCCGCTGCCGACCGACTCGGGCCGCGAGCTGTCGGAGTCCCTGGCGGTCACCGGCATCGTGCTGCCGCTGTACTCCAAGGACAACTGGCCCTACCTCACCAGCGCCCTCCGGGCCGCGGAGAACGGCCGCGGCGACGGGCTGCTCCGGCTCGCCGACTCCTACAACGGGCGCGGCGACGACGGCACGTACGACACCCAGAACCACTCGCAGCGCTCCATCTCCTGCGCCGACAGCAAGCTCCGCCCGACGGTCGCCGAGGCCAGGGCGCTGCTGCCGGAGTTCCGCGGGATATCCCCGGTCTTCGGTCCGTTCCTGGCCTGGGACACCGCAGGCTGGTGCGCCGACTGGCCGGTCGCGGGCGAGCGCGCCACCCCCGAGGCGAGCACGAAGGGCGCGGGCCCCGTGCTGGTCATCGGCACGACGGGCGACCCCGCGACGCCGTACGAGGGCGCGCGGCGGATGGCGGAGGAACTCGGCGCGGGCGTGGGCGTGCTGATCTCCAACAAGGGCGAGGGGCACGGCTCGTACGGGGTCAGCGACTGCGTCACCGGGACGGTGGACGCCTACTTCCTGGAGGGGAAGGTGCCCGCGAGCGGGAAGACCTGCGGCTAGGGTCGCCTGGGGCACCGGAAGGGCTGGGGGGAAGCACGTGACGTTGCGGGAGGGCGATCCGCGGGCGGTCGGCGGGTACCGGCTGGAGGGCAGGCTCGGCGAGGGCGGGATGGGCGTGGTCTACCGCGCCAGGTCGGTCTCGGGGCGGCAGGTCGCCGTCAAGGTCATCCGTCCCGAACTGGCCGCGGACGCCGCGTTCCTGGCCCGCTTCCAGCAGGAGGTCGCGGCGGCGCGGCGGGTGAGCGGCGCGTTCACCGCGCCGGTCGTGGACGCGGACGCCGACGCGGCGGCGCCGTGGCTCGCCACGCTCTTCGTGCCGGGCCCTTCGCTGTCCCAACGCGTGCTGGAGCAGGGCCCGTTGGGTGCGCCCGAGGTGCGCACCCTGGCTGCCGGGCTGGTGGAGGCGCTGCGCGACATCCACCGGGTCGGCCTGGTCCACCGCGACCTGAAGCCCGGCAACGTCCTGCTGGCCGAAGACGGGCCCCGCGTCATCGACTTCGGCATCGCGCGGACCTCCGGCGCGGCCCCGCTCACCAGCACGGGAGTGGTCGTCGGCACGCCGCCCTTCATGGCGCCCGAGCAGTTCCGCGGCGGCACGGTGAGCCCGGCGACCGACGTCTTCGCGCTCGGCGCGGTGCTGGTGTACGCGGCGACGGGGCACGGCCCCTTCGACGGGGACACCTCGCACGCGGTCGGCTTCCGGGTGGTGTACGAGGAGCCCGATCTGACCGGACTCCCGGATGAACTACGGGAGTTGGTGAACGCGTGCCTCGCCAAGGAGCCCGCGCACCGGATCACCGTGGAGCGGCTGCTCCGGACGCTGGCGGGCACGGCCCACGAGCACGACGACCCGCGCCCGGCGGCGCACTCCCCGGCGGCACGTCCCCCGACGCTCCCGTCGGCGCCACCCGCGCCTCCCGCACCTCCCGTACCGCCGCCCGCGCGGCCCGCGACACAGCAGCCCGCGACGCAGCGGCCCGTACCGCCGCGATCCACGACCCAGCAGTCCGCGCCACCCCATGGCGCCCCGCCCAAGTCCGTACCGCCCCGGGACGCCCCGCTCAAGCCCTCGCCGCTCAAGCCCGCCCCGCCCGGGACCCGCGACCGCTCCCGCGACCGGCGCCGTACGGCGCTCCTCGCGGGGATCGCCGCGCTCGTGGTCGCCGCCGCGGCCGTGACCGTGCCGAAGCTCCTCGACGGCGACGACGGCAAGGGCGCCGGGGGCAACAAGGGCGGGGGCGACCGGAACAACGCCCGGCCGAGCACCGGCGCCTCCCCCGGCACGCACGGCCCCGCCGCCCCGCCCTGCGCCCCAGGAGCGCTGAGCGCGGCGGGGCCCGGAGCGCAGAAGAACGCCGTGAACCGCTGGATCGCCGACTACGCGCGGCGGTGCACGGGCTCCGGCGTGACCTACCAGCCCCTCGGCACGGGCGCGGGCCTCCAGATGTTCCTCTCAGGGCAGGTGGACTTCGCGGTCGTCGACCGCCCCGTCACGTCCGCCGAGGCGGACCGGGCCAAGGAGCGGTGCGGCACCGCGGGGGCCGTGCTGCTGCCGCTGAGCGTGCTGCCGATCGCCGTGCGGTACAACGTGGCGGGCGTGGACCGGCTGACGCTGGACCCGGCCGTGCTCGCCCGGATCTTCGCGGGCCGGATCACCCGGTGGAACGACCCGGCGATCGCCGCGCTCAACAAGGGCCTGCGGCTGCCCGAGCTGGACATCACGACGGTCGTCCCGGACCGCGAGTCCGGCGTCACCCGCGGCTTCACCCGGTACCTCGCGAAGGCCGCCGCCGAGGACTGGCCGTACGCGCCTGCCACCACCATGCCCACGACGCCGCCGGGGCAGCGGGCGTCCGACGCCCCCGAGGCGACGACGGCCGGGCTGTCGGGGGCGGTCTCCTTCGCCCCCACGACCGACGCGCGGAGCACCGGCCTCGGCAACGCGCTGCTCGCGCCGGGCGGGGGCGCGCCGCTGTCCGTCACCGACGCGGGCGCCGTCAGCAAGTCGCTGGAGAACGCCCACGGTTCCGTGCCCGTCACGGGCGGGGCCGACGAGGAGGAGGCCGGTGCGCCCGGCGCCTATCCGCTGACGCAGGTGTCGTACGCGATGGTGTGCGCGCGGGGCAACGAGCCCGCCGCGCTGCCGCCGCTGCGCGCGTTCCTGGGCCACGCGGTGAGCGGCCAGGAGCAGCGGGCGGCGGCCGACGAGGGGTACGGGACCCTGCCGCGCGGCCTGGCAGAGCGGGTCCAGCGCGAGGCCGCCGGGCTCTCCTGACAACGAGGCCGCCGACGCCCTCCCGGCAGCGGGCCCTACGCGCGCCGCGCGACCATCAGGATCGCCGCGTCGTCCTGGAGGCGGCCGCCCACGTACGCGTGGAGGTCGCGTTCGATCTCCTTGGCGACGGCGGCCGGTTCCAGGTCCGTCCACTCCTCCAGGCGCTCGGCCAGCGGGTAGAACTCCCCCGCGGCGCCCCGCGCCTCGGTCACCCCGTCGGTGAACATCAGCACCGCGGCTCCGGACGGCAGCCGCACCTCCACGGCAGGCCGGTGCGAGTCGGCGACCAGTTCGCCCAGGCCCAGCGGCAGCCCCGCGTCGCCGAGCCCGATCTCCGTGGCGCCGCCCCCGCCGACCACGTACGGCTCCAGGTGTCCGCAGTTCACGAACCACATCCGGCCGCCGCCCGGGTCGAACTCCACCAGCAGCGCGGTCACGTGGCGCTCCTCCTGGCCGACGCTGAGCGCGTACGCGTTGTAGTGGCCGAGCGCCGCCTCCATGCGCTGGGCGAGCCGGGAGAGGTCGGGCTCCTCGTAGCCCGTGACGCGGAAACCGCTGAGCACGGCCGCGCCCGCGTTGATCGCGTCGAGCCCCTTGCCGCGCACGTCCGCGACCAGCACCCGCGTCCCGAACGGCGTGTCGATCACCTCGTAGAGGTCGCCGCCCACGCGCGCGTACTCGTCGGCCGCGAGGTACACGCCGTACGCCTCGAAGTCCCTGGTCCGCAGCGGCAGCGGGCGCAGCAGCGCGAGCTGTACCGCCTCGGCCGTCGACCTGGTCCGGCGCAGCACCGCGTCGCGCTCGGCGCCGAGCCGGGCGATGAGCAGCGCGACCAGGCCGAGCGCGCAGGTCGACACGAGCGCGATGGACGCCTCGCCGGAGTTGTGGTGGTCGGCGACCCGGGAGGTGTACGCGACGGCCACGCACACCCCGCAGAGCGAGGCGAGCACGGCGGTCTGGCCGACGCCGAGCACCAGCGAGCCGACGACCGGCAGCAGTCCGGCGACGAGCACCACCCGGAAGTCCGGGGGCGTCGTGTACTCGGCGACGTTGATCGCCACCAGGGCCACGAGCAGCAGGGCGAGGACCTTCCGGCGCAGCTCCAAGGTGGCGTCCCGCTCCAGCAGCAGCCGGGAGAAGCGGCGGCGCAGCGTCATGTTCATATCCCTTATCGGCGCGTATGTGCCGCTTTGCCGGGCACCACTGCCACAGTAAGTGGACATGGCCCATGTGCATGTGATCCTGAATCAGAAGGGCGGGGTGGGAAAGTCCACACTCGCCGTCAACCTCGCCGCCGTCACCGCCGACGTCCTGGGCGCGGGACAGGCCGGAGAGCGGCCCCCCGTGGTGGCCGTCTCCATCGATCCGCAGGGTTCGGCGGTCTGGTGGTCGGAGCGGGTCGGCGAGCAGCTGCCCTTCGACTTCGTCCAGGCGCACGACGACCTCGCGGGGCTCGCCGCGCTCTCCCGCATCCCCTCGGCCCGGCACGTCTTCGTGGACACGCCCGGCTGGCTGGACCTCGCCGCCTCCGACCGCGAGGACCCGCTGGGCGACGGCCCTGCGGCGGACGCGCTGCGCGCGGTCCTCGGCAACGCGACCGACGTGATCGTGCCCATCGAGCCCGAGCCGCTGGGCTTCCAGCCCACGCAGCGGACCGTGGAGCGGGTGGTGAAGCCGCGCGGGCTGCCGTTCCGGGTGGTCGTCAACAACTGGGACCCGCGCGACGGCAGGTCCGACCTGGAGCAGACCAGGGCGTTCGTCCAGGCGCAGGGCTGGCCGCTGGCCAGGACCGTGGTGCGCCACTACAAGCTGCACACCCGCGCATCGGCCGACGGTCTCGTCGTCACGCAGTACGGCGCGAACAAGGTGGCGCTCCAGGCCCGCGAGGACTTCTTCCGGCTCGCCCTGGAGGTGGGCCTGGCCGTGGTCCCGGCCCCGGCGAAGCGCCGCGGGGCGCGGAAGAAGGCGTCCGTCTGATGGGCCGCCGCACCGACCTCGCCTCGCTGCTCTCCCCCGGCGCGCCCGCGGGGCCCGGGGTCCCGGTCCCCCGGAGCACGTACTCGCTGACCGTCCCGCTCACCGATCTCGCCGAGAACCCCGACAACCCGCGCCACGAGCTGCGCGACCTGGAGGGCCTGGCCGAGACGGTGCGCGAGCGCGGGGTGCTCCAGGCGCTCGGGGTGGTCTCGCGGGGCGCGTTCCTCGCGGTGCGCCCGCAGCACGCACAGGCCGTCGGGGACGCGCCGTACGTCGTGCTGCACGGCCACCGCAGACTGGCGGCTGCGCGCCTGGCGGGGCTGCGCGAAGTGCCCGTGCTCGTACGGGAGGACGCGACGCGCACCGACGAGGACGCGCTGATCGAGAACCTCCAGCGGGACGACCTCACCGAGCTGGAGCAGGCGCAGGCCATCCAGGGGCTGATCGACGCGTACGGCTACTCGCAGCGGCAGGTCGCGGCGCGCATCGGCAGGACGCAGGGGTTCGTGTCGCAGCGGCTGTCGCTGATGAGGCTGCGCGAGGACCTGCGGCTGGCGCTGGCGGACGGGCTGGTGTCGGTGGAGGACGCGCGGCGCATCGCGCGGCTGCCGCACGAGGAGCAGGCGCTGCCGGGGGCGGACGCGGCGGCGCCGGTCGCGGTGCCGAAGGCCCGGCGCGATTACGCCGTAATCAAATTGTCGGCCCGGACCACGCCGGAGAGCGTCGCGGACGAGCTGCGCCGGCACCTGTCGCCCGCGGTGCTTGAGCGGCTGCTGGAGCTGCTGCGGAGCCCGTGACGCGGCGGACGTACGGAAGGGCTCGTGACGCGGCGGACGCGCGAAAGGGCCCGGTCCGCACGGCGGACCGGGCCCTTCCCCCGCGTACTAGTAGATCGGCTTCTCGGGCTCGATCTGGTTGACCCAGCCGATCACGCCGCCGCCCACGTGCACCGCGTCGGCGAAGCCCGCCGACTTGAGGACCGCGAGGACCTCGGCGGAGCGGACGCCCGTCTTGCAGTGCAGGACGATGCGCTTGTCCTGCGGGAGGTCCTGGAGGGCGGTGCCCATCAGGAACTCGCCCTTCGGGATCAGCTTGGCGCCCGGGATCGAGACGATCTCGTACTCGTTCTTCTCGCGGACGTCGATGATCTCGATCTTCTCGTCGGCGTCGATCCACTCCTTGAGCTGCGCGGGAGTGATCGTCGAACCGGCCGCCGCCTCCTGGGCCTCCTCGGAGACGACGCCGCAGAAGGCCTCGTAGTCGATGAGTTCCGTGACGGTCGGGTTCTCGCCGCACACCGCGCAGTTGGGGTCCTTGCGCACCTTCACCTGGCGGTACTGCATCTCCAGGGCGTCGTAGATCATCAGGCGGCCGACCAGCGGGTCGCCGATGCCCGCGAGGAGCTTGATGGCCTCGTTGACCTGGATGGAGCCGATCGACGCGCAGAGCACGCCGAGCACGCCGCCCTCGGCGCAGGAGGGGACCATGCCCGGCGGCGGGGGCTCCGGGTAGAGGCAGCGGTAGCAGGGGCCGTGCTCGGACCAGAAGACCGAGGCCTGGCCGTCGAAGCGGTAGATGGAGCCCCACACGTACGGCTTGTTGAGCAGCACGCACGCGTCGTTGACCAGGTAGCGGGTGGCGAAGTTGTCCGTGCCGTCCACGATCAGGTCGTACTGGGAGAAGATCTCCATCACGTTCTCGGCTTCGAGCCGCTCTTCGTGCAGGATCACGTTCACGTACGGGTTGATGCCCTTGACCGTGTCGCGGGCGGACTCCGCCTTCGACCGGCCGATGTCGGCCTGGCTGTGGATGATCTGGCGCTGCAGGTTCGACTCGTCGACCTCGTCGAACTCCACGATTCCCAGCGTGCCGACACCGGCCGCGGCCAGGTACATCAGCGCGGGCGAGCCGAGGCCGCCCGCGCCGACGGCGAGGACCTTGGCGTTCTTCAGCCGCTTCTGCCCGTCCATCCCGACGTCCGGGATGATCAGGTGGCGGGAGTACCGGCGGACCTCGTCGACGGTGAGCTCAGCGGCTGGCTCGACCAGGGGTGGCAGTGACACGGAGACCTCAGCAATGGTCGGTACCTACGTACGGTTGTTCTCCGCGTAACACTGCCACGGCCCTTCTCATTCCGAGACACCTGTTCCGATCCGCGAGACGATTTCGTCCCAGTAGCCGGGCAGGGTGTCAAATGGGTCCATTTGTCCGCCCCGGTCGCTGTGGTCGGTGAAGAAGATCGTCCCCGCGCCCTGCCAGCGCGCGATCCTCAGGGCCTCCTCCAGGTGGGTGCGGGGCACGCCGTGCACGAGGTGCGCGAAGCGCTCGGGCGGGTGCTCGGCGGTCCACTGGGCCGCCTGCGACCAGCGGTAGTCCGTCCAGGGGCCGGAGAAGGTGACCAACTGGTCGGCCAGGTCGGCGTATCCGGGGTGCGGATGGGTGCCGTGGCCGAGGACCAGGTGGGTGCCCTCGCGCAGGGTGCGCAGGGTGCCGGTCGCGGTGCGGACGGCGGCCAGGTCGGCGCGGTCGACGGGGGCGCGGTCCAGCAGGAAGCCGTCGGCGCGGTACCAGTCGAGGTAGCGGTGCGCGTCGCCGACGACCTCGCCCAGGTCGCGGGCGCCGTGCACCAGGTCGATCCGGCCCAGCACCTTGACCCCGGCGTTGCCGAGCCGCCCCGCCGCCTCCAGGCAGTGCGGATCGGGGCGGGCACCCGGGCCGTTCGCGACGTCCAGGACCGCCCAGTCCAGCGGGGTGCCCGGACGGGTCAACTCGGCCCATTCGACGGGCGCGACCAGCGGGTGGGCGTAGCCGGGGACCCCGAAGCGCAGCCGGGCGCCGCCGGTCGCCGAGGTCCGCGCGGGCGGGGTGATCAGATGCGGCACGCCGCCTCCATCCAGATGTCCGCCAGGGACTCCTCCAGGTTGATGCGCGGCCGCCAGCCGAGCCGGTCGCGCGCGGTGCGCACGTCCGCCTGCTGCCAGGCGCCGCAGCCGTCGGGGTACGGGGTGGGGGCGGCCGCGAGGTGTTCCATCACGGAGTCGGGGGCGGTGCGCGGCGGGCCGATCACCGAGCGCATCTGCGGGGGCGGCGGGGCGGACGCCGGGTCCAGCTCGTGCAGCACGCCCGTGTACCCGGCGACGCGGGCCAGGACCGCCGCCGCGTCGCGGAGCCGTACGGTGCGGCCCGTCCCGATGTTGACGATGCCCTGCGCGGCGGAGAGCGAGGCGGCGTGCACGGCGCGCGCCACGTCCCGCACGTCCACGAAGTCGCGCTGCACGGTCAGCCCGCCGAGCTTCAGCTCGCCGTCGCCCGCCTGCATCGCGCGGCGCATGGCCTCGGCGAGCCTGCCGAGCGGGGAGCCCGCCGGGGTGCCGGGGCCGACCGGTGAGAAGACCCGCAGCACGACGGCGTCGAGCCCGGAGCCCAGCACCAGTTCGGTCGCGGCGAGCTTGGACACGCCGTAGGGGCCGCCGGGGCGCGGGATGGCGTCCTCCGGGGTGGACGAGCCCGGCTGGCTCGGCCCGTACTCGGAGGCGCAGCCCACCTGGACCATCCGCGCCCCGCAGCCGGAGCGGCGCAGCGCCTCGCAGACGGTGGCGACGGCGACGGTGTTGTGCCGGGTCAGCTCGCGGGCGCCGCCCCGGGTGGCGCCCGCGCAGTTGACCACGACGTTGGGGTGGACGGCGTCCAGGAACCGCGTCAGGGCTCCGGGACTGCCGGTCGCGAGGTCGAAGCGGACGTCGGCGTCGTCGCCCCGGCCGAGGGCCGTGAGGTGGACGGCGGGGTCGGCGAGGAGCCGGTCGGCGACGAAGCGGCCGAGGAATCCATTGGCACCGAGAAGCAGCACCCTCATCGCGCGTCTCCTCCTCGGTGCCGACGGGAAGGTCGGGAGGGCAGCAGGGGTTGGGGGGTCATCTCTCTTACTCCTTGAGGGTGGTGGGTGGTGCGGGTCCACGCGGAGTCGGCTTCCGCGGTGGTCGGTGGGCGGCCCGCGGGGTGCGGACCTGGCCGCTCAGCCCGTGTGGGCCGATGCGCGCGAGAGCTTCACCGCGGCGTGGCCGAGCAGCCAGGCGGCGGCCGCCGCGCAGGCGGCGAGCTGTACGGCGCCGACGCCCCAGGCCTGCGTGACGGCGTCCGCCGGGGCGGCGAGCGGGTCGCAGCCGGGGAGCCGGCCCGCCAGCAGGAGCGCGGGGACGGCCGCCTCGGCGGCGCAGGCGGCGGCGAGCCCGGCGGCCGCGGTGCCGGGGAAGCCGTGGACGGTCAGCAGGCGGGCGAGGAAGAGGAGCGCCCCGAGGGCGACGGCGGACGCGGGGGCGCCGAGCGGGACCAGGATCGCGGTGAGCGCGAGGACGAAGAGCGCGACGACGAAGAGCAGCAGGGGGCGGGCGCCCGCCGCGAACTCCGCCAGGCCCCTGCTGCCGGTGAGCCTGCGTCTGGCGCGTACGGAGAACAGGTGCGCGCACCAGGCGGCGGGGGCCACGGCGAGGGCGAGGCCCAGGAGCGGGACGGTCCTGGCGGGCCAGGAGCCGTCGGGCCCGCCGCTGCCGACCTGGGCGACGAGCCCGTCGCCGTACACCGCGAAGGCGAGCAGCCAGCAGGTCCACGGCAGGGCGGCCGGGGCCGTACGACCGGGGGCGCGCAGCGGTCCGTGGCGCAGCGCGGGCCACAGGCAGCCGACCGCCAGGAGTGCGGCCGTGCCCCCGACGGCGTGGGCGCCGGGAACGGGGAGCGGGCCGTCGGCGAGGCGCGGCGCGAGGGCGGCGAGGGCGGCCGCGGCGCCGGGCAGCAGGGTGAGGACGGGCCAACTGACGGCGGGCACGGGAGTGTTGTCGCTTCCGTCGCCCTTCGCCCCGGCCCCGTCGGCCGGCTCGGCGCGGTGCTGGACGCGGGCGTACAGCTCCTCGGCGAGCGAGAAGACGTCGCGGTGCCGGAAGCGGGCGGCGGTGCGGTCGGTGATGCCGTGGGCTTCGAGCCCGGCGGCGATCTCCAGGGGGTCGACGGCGCGTTCGCACAGCGCGCGGTGCCGGTGCAGCAGCGCTTTGACGGGGTCGGCGGGGCCGCGCCCCGTGGGAGCGGGGGTCGGCGCGGGGGCGGCTCCGTCGGGGACGGATCCGCCCGGGGCCGGGGGGACTTCACCGGCGGGAGCGGGGGGAGCAGCGGGATCCGGTTCGAGAGCTGGTCCGAGATCCGGTTCGAGGTCGTCGCGGGCCGGGGCGGGGGCCGGGACAGGGGCGGGGGCGGGGACGCCGGCGCCGAGGGCCCGCGCGCCCCGGCCGGAAGCGCGGCGGCCGGAGGCGGGGGCGCTCATGCGCGGGCTCCCGTCGCGGTCGCGGCGGACCGGCGCGGGGCGTCGGCGGCGGTCCAGCGGCCCGCGACGTGGGCCTCGGGAGGGGTGGCGAAGGGCAGTGGCGTGCCGTCGTCGTCCAGGGCCTCGCGGCGCACCGGGGACCTGGACATCAGCTCCAGGTAGATCGCGCGGAACGCCGCGGTGTTCTGCTCGACCGTGAACAGTTCCAGCGCCCTGGCCCGCGCCGCCGCGCCCAGCCGCTCGCGCCGCTCGGGGTCGCGCAGCAGGGCGAGGCAGGAGTCGGCGAGGGCGCGCGGGTTGCGGGGCGGTACGACCAGGCCGGTGCCGCCGATGACCTCGACGACGGCCCCGACGTCCGTCGACACGGTGGCCCGGCCGCAGAGCATCGCCTCGACGAGGCTGATCGGGAACCCCTCGACGACGCTGGAGAGGACGACCACGCCGCCCGCCGCGTAGGCGTCGGCCGCGTCGGGGACCTCGGGGTCGCCGATCGCCTCGAAGGAGACGGGGTCCTCACCGACGGCGTGCGGCCCGGCCGCCTCGGCGGGGAAGAGCCGCTCGGCGAGGGCGCGGCAGTGGGCGAGGTAGGTCGCGGAGCCGGGCCCGTGGGCGGGCGCGCCGATGATCCGCAGCCGGGCGCCCGGCGCCTCCGCGCGGACCTCGGCGAAGGCGTGCAGCAGCGCGATCAGGTCCTTGGCGGGCTCGATCCTGCCGACCCACACCAGTGTGTCCGGGTCGCCGCCGTCGCCGCTCTCGCCGACGGTGGCGAAGCGCTCGGCGGGCATGCCGGGGTAGACGGTGCGCAGCTTGGCGCGGTCGGCGCCGCACCGCTCCTGCCAGCGGCGCGCGTGGGCGTTGCCCGGCGTGACGAGGTCGGCCGCCGCGTACACCTCGGCGGCGAGGCGCCGTTGGAACCCGGCGAGCATGCCGCGCAGGGGGCCGGGTTCGCCCGCGGCCGAGAGGTAGTGCGCGCGCACCCGCACGCCGTACTCCGTGACCAGCAGCGGAACCCCGAAGAAGCGTTTGGCCAACAGACCGGGCAGCGCGGCGGACCCGCCGCCCGCCGCGTGGCAGAGGTCGACGCCGCCGAGCCCTTCCCCGGCCGCGTCCCCCGCGCCGTACCAGTCGAGCGAGAGCGGCCGCAGGGCGCGCTCCAGGCGGTCGGCGAAGACCAGGTGGTCGGGGACGGTGGCGCCCCGCACGGCGCGCGGCGCGCCGGGCGCGCGGCAGGCGGCCTCCATGACGCGCACGGCGGGTTCGGAGCGGAGCGCCGCGCGGAGCCCGCCGCGCTCGCGGCCCAGTTCGGCGAGGCCGTAGAGGCCGGTGGCGAAGTCGCCGTCGAGGAGTTCGCGCAGGAGCGCGGCGAACGCGCGCCGGTCGCGCCGTCCGAGGGAGCGGCCGTCGTCGGCGGGGGCCCAGAGCGGGGCGGTGCGCACCTCGCGCACCTGCGGCGGCAGCGCGACCCAGCCGCGCTCCTCCTGCGCGGCGCTGCGGCTCAGGGCGTACACGTCGAACTCGTGGTGCGCGAGCCCGCGCACGAGCCGGTCGCACCAGAGCCTGGACTCACCCGTGGCATACGGATAGCCACCGTCCGTGAGCAGTCCGATCCGCACGAGCACACCCCCGATCTCCCTTGTGGACGGCCACCGTTGTGCCGGTGGCGTTCAGCGGGACGAACGTATGCGGACATGCCGGTGGCGCGATGGACGGTTGTCCATCGCGCCACCGAAAGGGGTGAATAGACGTAACTTTCCCGCACGGGTGGCGTTCCGTCGCGCTAAAGAGAACACCCGTGACGGAGAGTCAGGCCACGGCCAGCTTCCGTCGCGCCGCCCTGCGCTCGGCGGCGACGCCGGGGTCGAGCGAGGGGACGGAGGCGAGCAGCTTCCTCGTGTACGCGTCGCGCGGCGCACCGTACACCTCGTCGGCGCTCCCCTGCTCCACGATCCGGCCCTGCCGCATCACCGCGACGCGGTCGCTGACCTCGCGCACGACGGCGAGGTCGTGTGCGACGAAGACCAGCGCGATGCCCATCTCGCGCTGCAACTCCCGCAGCAGCGCGACGACTTGGGCCTGCGTCGTGACGTCGAGCGCGGAGACCGGCTCGTCGCAGACGATGAGCCTGGGCTCGGCGGCGAGCGCGCGGGCGATGCCGATGCGCTGGCGCTGGCCGCCGCTGAACTCGTGCGGATAGGCGTCGTAGCGGCCCGCGTCGAGCCCGACGCGCTCCAGCAGTCCGCCGACCCGCTCCCGGACCAGTTCCTCCTCCTTGACCCCGGCGGCGCGCAGCGGGTCGGCGACGGACTCGCCGATGCTGCGGCGCGGGTTGAGCGAGGAGACGGGGTCCTGGAACACCATCTGGAGGGCGCGCGGGGGCGGCGGCGCGGTGCTCCCCTCGTACCGGATCTCCCCCGAGGTGGGCTCCAGGAGCCGTACGAGCATCCGCCCCAGCGTGGTCTTGCCGCTGCCGCTCTCCCCGACGATGCCGAGGGTCCGCGCCGCGTCGAGCGTGAACGAGACGTCGTCCACGGCGGTCAGCTTCTGCCTCCCGCGCCCGAACTCGCGCCCCAGTCCCCTCACTTCGATGAGCGGGGGCGGCGCTTCGTCCGGGCCCTCGCGCCCTGCGGCGTCCTTCAGGAGCGGGACCGAAGACCTGCCGGGGGCGACGGCGCCGGACGACGCCCGGTCCACCCTCGGCACCGCCGCCAACAGCTCCTTGGTGTACGTCTCCTGGGGCGCGCCGAGCACCCGGGCCACCGGCCCGCGCTCGACCTCCCGTCCGCCCCGCATCACCAGCACCTCGTCGACCGACTCGGCCGCCACCCCCACGTCGTGGGTGACGAGCAGCAGCCCCATCCCGGTCTCGGTGCGCAGCTCGTGCAGCAGGTCGAGGACCTGGGCCTGGACGGTCACGTCCAGCGCGGTCGTCGGCTCGTCGGCGATCAGGAGCGCGGGCTCGCAGGACAGCGCCATGGCGATCAGCACCCGCTGCCGCATGCCGCCGGAGAACTCGTGCGGCCGCGACCGCGAGCGCCGTGCCGCGTCGGGGATCCCGACCCGGTCGAGCACCTCGACGGCCCGCGCGCGGGCGGCCCGCCGCGAGGCGCGGGTGTGCACCCGGTACACCTCGGCGATCTGGTCGCCGACCGCGAAGTACGGGTCCAGGGAGGAGAGCGGGTCCTGGAAGACCATCGCCGCCTTCCCGCCCCGCAGCCGCCGCAGCTGGGCCTCGTCCGCCGCGCCGACGTCCACGCCCGCGACCCGCACCGAGCCCTCGACGACGGCGCCGGTCCCCCGGTGCAGCCCCAGCAGGGCGTACGCGGAGGCGCTCTTGCCGCTCCCGCTCTCACCGACGACGCCCAGCGCCGCACCGGCCTCCAGCCGGAAGGAGAGCCCGTCGACGGCCCGCACGTCCCCGAAGGACACGGACAGCCCCTCGACCTCGACCAGCGCCGAGCCGTCGAAGGACGCGCCCCCGGTGGCCGTACCGCTGTCGGAAGTCGTCCCGCTCATGCCAGCACCACCCGTCGATCGGCCCACGCGTACACCGCGTCGGCCACCACATTGGCGACGACCACGAAGAAGCCCGTCACCAGCACCACGCCCACCACCACCGGCAGGTCGACCACCTTGACCGCGTGCACCAGTTCGTGGCCGAGTCCGGGGATTCCGAACAGCGCCTCGACCAGCAGCGCACCGCCGAAGAGCGAGCCGAGGTCGGCGGCGCTCAGCGAGACGACCGGGGCCACGGCCCCGCGCAGCGCGTGCCGTCCGACGATGGCCCGCTCACCGACGCCGTACGCGCGAAACGTCCGCACGTGGTCCTCGGCGAGCGTCTCCAGCATCGCGGCGCGGGTCAGCCGCGCGTACTTCGCGGCCTCCGCCAGCGCCAGCGTCAGCCAGGGCAGCAGCAGGTTCCACGCCCACTGCTCGGGGTCCTCGGTGAACGGCACGTACATCGGGAACGGCAGCAGCTGCGCGTACCCGCACACCACGATCATCAGCATCAGCCCGATGACGAAGACCGGAGTGGCGGTCCCCGCGAGCGTCAGGCCCGTCAGGAGGCGCTCGGTGGGCCGCCCGCGCCGCCAGGCGGAGAGGATGCCCGTGCCGACGCCGATGACCAGCCACAGCACCATCGACCCGAGGGCGAGCGAGCCCGTCGCGGGCAGCTTGTCCCAGATGATCCCGGCGACCTGCTGGTCGTTCTGGTACGACAGTCCCAGGCAGGGCGCGGCGCAGTGCTCGGTGCCGGTGCCCGAGGAGTAGTCGCGTCCGGCGACCAGTCCTTCCAGGAAGTGCCAGTACTGCGCGTACAGCGGGTCGCCGAGCTGCAACTGCTCGTGGACCTGGGCCACTTGGGCGGGCGAGCAGCGCGGCCCGCAGGCCAGCTGGGCGACGTCGCCCGGGGCGACGTAGAACACCGCGTAGACGAAGACCGAGAGCACCAGCAGGACGAAGGCGGCTCCGGCGAGCCTGCGCGCGAGGAAGAGGAGCGCCCTCATGCCTTGGCCTCCCTCTTGCGTCCCGTGCCGACCTTCAGCCGGGAGGCCGCGCGCGGGTCGAGCGCGGTGCGCACCCCGTCGCCGAACACGGTGAGGGCGAGCACGGTCACGAACAGCAGCCCTGCGGGCAGCAGCAGGTAGGTGGGCGCCGCCTGGTACCAGACGTCGGCCTCGGTGAGCATCTGTCCCCAGGACGGCGTGGGCGGCTTGACGCCGACGCCGAGGAAGGAGAGCGACGCCTCGATGGCGATGTTCTGCGGGACGAGCAGCGCGGAGTAGGTGATGACCGGCGCCGCCAGCGCGGGCAGCAGCTCGCGGCGGGCGATGGAGAACGTGCCGCGCCCGCTGAGCCGCGCGGCCGACACGTAGTCGCGTTCGCGCAGGCTGAGCGTCTGGGCCCGGACGATCTTGGCGATGCTGCCCCAGGCGACGAGGCCGATGATCAGCGAGACCAGCACCGGGCGGGGGAAGTCGCCCGGTACGACGGTGAGCAGCGCGAGCGCCATCACCGTCAGCGGCATCGCGATGATGACGTCGGCGATGCCGCTGAGCAGCCGGTCGGCGAGCTGGTTGCCGAGTCCGGCGGCGAGGCCGACGGTGACTCCGATGAGCACCTGCACGACGGTCGCGCCGAGCGCGACGGCCAGCGAGACCCGGGCGCCGTAGACGATCCGGGCGAACAGGTCGCGTCCGGTGCCGGGTTCGACGCCGAGCCAGTGGTCGCCCGAGATGCCGCCCCAGTCGCCGAGCGGCGCGCCGCCGGCGGCCGAGTCGACGAGGTCCGGGTGGAACGAGGTGGCGTCCTGCCCGGAGAGTGCGGTGAGCAGCGGCGCGGCGAGCGCGACGAGGACGAGGAGCGCCACGACGGCGCCCGCGGCGACGGCGGCGCGCTGGGCGCGCAGCCGTCGCCAGAAGAGACGGGCCCCGGACGCGGGGGCGACGGCCTGCGCCGCCCCCGCTTCCGTGGCCGACAGGGCCTGGCTCACGCTCACTTCACCGAGACCTGCGAGACGTCGAGGACGCCGGTCCAGTTGCTGATGACGACGTTCTTGACGCTCTTGCCGAACAGCCGCTTGTAGACCGGGTGGAAGAGCGGGACGGTCAGGGCCTGCTCGCCGATCTTCTTGTCGAGCGCGCCCCAGCGGGCGGCGGCGGCTTCGAGGTCGGTGAGCTTGTTGATCTCGTCGATCTCGTCGTTGACCGCCTTGTCGTTCAGGAAGGCGGAGTTGAAGTTGTAGCCGTCCTTGACGATCTGGCGGCCGTCGAAGATCGGCGCGATGAACGGGCCGCCCGAGGGCCAGTCGGCGCCCCAGTGGGCGAGGAAGAGGCCGGGCTCGTCCTTGGCGCTGTGCACCTTGTCGGAGTAGTCGTTCTCCTCCAGGCCCTGGAGCTTGACGGTGATCCCGGCCTTCTTGAGGGCGTCCTGGAGCGCGGTGGCGATCTCCGGGCTGGTCTCGAAGTCCTGGGCGTTGGAGTGGGTCAGCGTGATGGTGAGGCCCCCCGGGTGCCCGGCCTCCTTCAGCAGCTGCTTGGCCTTCTCCGGGTCGCCGGACTTGCCCGCGGGGAAGTGGTCGTAGGGCGTGTGTCCGAAGGACTTCTGGTTGGGCAGGAAGGTGGTGGCGGCCTCGGCGAGCGAGGAGCCGCCGGCCGCGTTGACGACGGTGGTGCGGTCCACCGCGTAGGAGATCGCCTGGCGCACCTTCGGGTTGTCGAAGGGCTTCACCTTCGGGTTGAAGGCGAGGTAGTTGGTGTAGCCGAAGTGGCCGGTGCCGACGCGCGCGGCGAGGCTCTTGTCGCCGTTGACCTTGGCCAGCTCGGCGGGGCCGAGGTTGGTGTCGGTGGTGACGGCGGCGGCGTCGGGGCCCTGCGAGGCGGAGAGCCGCTGGTTGATGACGGCGGAGTCGAGCCCGGAGCGGACGTCGACGCGGTCCGGGTAGGCCTTGCGCTCGGCGTCGGTGGCGGCCGACCAGTGCGGGTTGCGCTCCAGGATCAGGCGCTGCCCGTCGCCCTCGTTCTTGACGACCTTGTAGGGGCCGGAGGAGACCGGGTGCTGCTCGTACTTGGTGCCGGTGTCCTTGGCCTTGGGCACGGGCGTGGTCTGGGTCTGGGTCGCCAGGAAGGGGAACTCGCCCTCGGGCTTGTTCAGGTGGAAGACGATGGTCCTGGCGTCGGGCACCTCGATCGAGGCGAGGCCCTTCTTGTCCTTGTACGGGCCCTGGTAGTCGGCGCCGCCGATCAGCCAGTCCCTCAAGTAGGGGGCGCCGCCGGAGAGTTCGGCGGCGAAGGAGCGCTCGATGCCGTACTTGACGTCGGCGCTGGTGATCGGCGTCCCGTCCTCGTACTTCAGCCCCTCCTTGAGGGTGTACGTCCAGACGGTGGCGTTCTTGCTGGGCTTGCCGAGGTCGGTGGCGAGGTCGGGCACGACCTTGGCGCCGGCCTCGCCGTCCTCCCGGTTGCGGGTGGTCAGCGTGCGGAACACCAGCGAGGGGACGTTGCCGCCGCCCGAGGTGTAGAGCCGCGCGGGGTCGAAGTCCTCCTGCGGCCTGGAGTTGAGGATGGTGAGGGTGCCGCCGCGCTGCGGCTTGCCGTCGGCGGAGCCGGTGGACTTGGCGCCGCTGTCCTCGGGACCGCAGGCTGCGGCGCCCGCGGCGAGAACGACGCTGACGGAGGCCGCGGCCACGCGGCGCGATATGACGGACGACGGTCGACGCATCGGAGAAGTACCTCTCGGTGTACTGCACGGCAGGAGGGAGACGGATCTCCCGCAGGCGTGGGCGCACCGGAAGGGACCGGGAGGGTCCTGGGTACCTGGTGGGCATGCGTACATGCGAAATGCCGCGCCTGCGGGCGGGAAGTGCCCAGGGCGCGGCGAGGTGAAGAAGGCTCGTCGCTCCGGGCAGGCGTCAGCGACAGTGGATGTCGGCCACGCTGTGCCCGGTCACACCGATGAGCGCCAGCTCGATGGCGGCGCTCGTGAAGGTGGTGTGGCGGTGCGACATGCCGAGAAATATGGACGATGTCCGCGCATAAGTCAACGCGATATGAGACACCAGTCTCAATTACCGGGAAACGGCCAGGCGTTGGGCCTGCACTTCGCCCCGTCGGTCTCCAGCGTCTTGGTCTGCTGCATCATCACGGGAGCGAGCGCGCCGCTCTTCGGGCAGCCCTCGTGGTCGCGCCCGAGCCGGTGCCCGACCTCGTGGTTGATCAGCATCTGGCGGTAGACGAACATCTGCTTGCCGAGGCCGTAGGGCTCGGCGCCCTGCGCCCACCGGTAGGCGTTGATCATCACGCGCGGGGTCGCGGCCGAGTCGCAGGACACGTTCATCTGGACCGTGTCGAGGTCGGACTTGGCGCACCAGACGCCGGTGGTCCCGGGGCTGGCGAGCGTGATCACGAAGTCGGGTTCGCCCTTCGATATCCGCTCGAAGGTGACCTTGCCGCCGTGCGCCCAGCTCCTGGGGTCGTTGAGGGTCTTCTGGACGGCCTCCGCGAACAGCGCGGCGTCCAGCGCGAGCCCCTTCTCGATGTCGACGCGGTAGCGGTACTTCTCCCCGGCGCCCGGCGCCTTGTCGGCGCCCGGCACCGTCTGGAACTTGCCGGACCCGGTGAGCCTGGCCGCGAGCGGGTAGGGCCGCTCCATCTTCTGCTCGTACGTGAGCACCGGCGTCCGGACCGGAGGGGCGGCGGGCGCGGGCCGCTCCTGGTGGCGCGAGGTGCCGATGGTGTCCCGGTCGACGGGGCCCGCGGCCGCCGCTCCGGCCTTGCCGTCGCCGCCGTCCTCCACCTGGCCCGCCACGACGGCGGCGAGCACTGCGGTGACCACGGCGGCGGCCACGCCGACGTACAGGCGGCCCCGGCCGCCGCGCCTGGCGGCCTTGCGCCGCCCGGGGGCCGTCGGCCCGTCGAACTCCGCTTCGGCGTCCCACTCGGTGACCGACGCGTAGGGGTCGCGGGGCGCGGGGGCGGCCCCTGCGGACGAGCCGGACGGGCCGGACGAACCGGGCGGGGCGGTGGCCTGCGCGGCGGGTGCGGTGCGGGGGCCGGGGATCCGGGCCGCGCCGGAGGCCGCGGGGCGCGGGGCGCGGGATCCGCCCTGCCAGGGCGCGTACCGCTCGGGCGCCGGGGCCTCGGGCGCCGTCCCCTCGGGGTGGCCGCCGCGCACGTCGGCGCCGGATCCGGAGAAGGGCTCGTGGGAGACGGGGACGTCGGACACCCGGGGGGCGGGCGGCGCGCCGCGCCTGCGGCGGCCGCTGCCGGGCGCCACGGAGACCGCGGCCGTCGGCTCGCCGTGCGTACCGCCGCCCTGCGCACCGCTGCCGCCGGGGCGCACGCCCTGGTCGGCGCCCTGGGGCGCGGGGCTCTTTCGGCTGTGTCGTCCCACGCCCGGGATCAGCTCCTACCGCGTTCGTCCAGCATGTCCCGGAAGGCCGTGGCGACCGTCTCCGGGTACTCCATCATCGCCACGTGTCCCGCGTCGGGCAGCGTGAGCAGCCGCGCGTCGCGGAAGGCCGTCGACGCCCTGCGCGCCATGCGGTACGAGACGAGCCGGTCCCGGCCCCCGTACACCAGCAGCGTCGGCGCGAGCACCCGCTCCGCCTGCCGCCACAGGCCGTGCTGCCCGCCCAGCGTGTAGGCGTCGACGATCCCGCGCGCGGAGCGCGTCATGGCGTCCCAGAAGTACGGCAGCCCCAGCCGCCGCTCCATCTCCTCGACGGCGGCCCTGAAGCCCTCGTCGGAGACCCGCGCGGGGTCCCCGTAACAGAGTGCCATGACTCCGCGGGTCCGCTGTTCGGCCGTCCAGTCCTTCGTCAGCCGCCCGAAGAGCGGGGCGACGCCGGGCACGGCCAGCAGGCCCGTCGGCACCGCCGTGCGCTGCACCCTGATCTCGGGCAGCGCGGGCGAGACCAGCGTCAGCGTGCGCACCAGGTCGGGCCGCACGGCGGCGACCCGGGTGGTCACGGCGCCGCCCAGCGAGTTGCCGAACAGGTGGACCGGGCCGCGCCCGCTCGCGTCGAGGAGGCGGATGACGGCCCTGGCGTGCGCGGTGACCGAGTAGTCGCGGTCGGCGGGCGGCGGGGAGTCCCCGAAGCCCGGCAGGTCGACCGCCTCGCAGTCGACGACGTCTTCGAGCAGCGGCATCAGCGCGGACCAGTTCTGCGAGGAACCGCCGAGGCCGTGCACGTAGAGGGCGGGGGCGAGGCCGTCGGCGACCGGGGGGCGGGACCGCACGGTGAGCGTCAGTCCCGGCAGCGCCACGGAGCGCAGCCGCTCCCCCTCCGCGACCCTGACGGCGCCCACCTTGGGCGCCACCGTGGCAGCGAGGGTTCCCGGCAGCTCGGTCGAAGACATGCGCCAATGTTACGAGACGATCACGCGGCGGTTTGTGTGTTCGCCGTCACAGATCGCATACTCGTAGGGAACAAGGGAAACAGGGAGACGCCATGACAGTGGACCCCACCGACCCGAGCACCTTCGACGAGTACGCCGAGTACGCCGAGGGCGCTGACGGCACCGTCGCCGAGCTGGACGCGGAGACCCCCGAGGCGGACGCCGTCGAGCAGCACGCGGAACTCCAGCCGCACCACGACGATCCCGTGGTCGGCTACGACCCGGCGGCGGCCGACGTCGCGGACGTCGCGGAGCAGGCCAGAGTGGTCGACCTGGACGAGGACGACTACCGCTGAGCACCGCTTCCGGCCGTTGTCGGCCGCGTCCCGGTCGCACGCGGACCACCCCCCGTACGGGCGCCTGACTGCTGAGACACGACTACCGCTGAGGGCGCCTTCGTGAAATTCTGCGTCCCGCACCGCGCACGTTCGGGTTACTCAAAAGTACGATGGCGCACGCGGCACATCAGCGCACAACGAACGTGGGAGGCGGCGTGACAGCCATCGAGCAGACCGAGGCGGCGCGCCCGCGGGGCACCCGTCTCCCCCGCCGAGCCCGCAGGAACCAGCTCCTGGGCGCGGCGCAGGAGGTCTTCGTCGCGCAGGGCTACCACTCGGCGGCCATGGACGACATCGCGGAGCGCGCCGGAGTCAGCAAGCCGGTGCTCTACCAGCACTTCCCGGGCAAGCTGGAGCTCTACCTCGCGCTGCTGGACCAGCACTGCGAGGCGCTGCTGCTCGCGGTCCGCACGGCGCTGGCGTCGACGAGCGACAACAAGCTGCGCGTGGCCGCGACGATGGACGCCTACTTCGCGTACGTCCAGGACGAGGGCGGCGCCTTCCGCCTCGTCTTCGAGTCCGACCTCACGAACGAGCCCGCCGTGCGCGAGCGCGTGGACCGGGTGTCGCTCCAGTGCGCCGAGGCGATCTCCGACGTGATCGCGGAGGACACCGGCCTGTCCAAGGAGGAGTCGATGCTCCTCGCGGTGGGCCTCGGCGGCGTCTCGCAGGTCGTCGCCCGCTACTGGCTCTCCAGCGGCTCGTCGATCCCGCGCGACAAGGCGGTGCAGCTGCTCACCTCGCTCGCCTGGCGGGGCATCGCGGGCTTCCCGCTGCACCCGACCGACGCGCACTGACGTTCGCCCCGGCGCGCCCCGCCCCGGCCGCACCCCCGTTCCCGCGCGTTTCCCGGTTCATTCCCGGTCCTGTTCGCTCCTGGCGTTCGGTTCCGACCCCGGCCACCTCCCCGCACCGGGCTAATGTGGCTGCGTACGGCGCGGCTCACCGCGCGGAGACTGAGGTCGGAGGGACATAGCCGTGGAGGTCAAGATCGGTGTGCTGCACGCACCCCGGGAGATCGTTCTGGAGAGCGGGCAGTCTGCCGAGGACGTCGAGAGCGCGGTCGCGGCGGCACTCGCCGGCAAGGCGGCGCTGCTGAGCCTCACGGACGAGAAGGGTCGCAAGATCCTCGTACCGGCCGACCGCATCGCCTATGTGGAGATCGGCGAGCAGGCGCAGCGCAGGGTGGGCTTCGGCGCCCTGTAGCCCGCGGAACACGCTCCGAAACCCGAACGGCCCGGTGACTGTTGTCACCGGGCCGTTCAGGTGCGCGGGGTGCGGGGAGGGTTGCGTTCCGCGCACGCCGGGTAGTACGGGCTACGACCGACGCCCGCCCCGCAACTCGCGAGGTGACCGCAGTGATCTGGGAATTCCTCGGCTCCATGCTCATCGGACTGGCCCTCGGCTGGACCGCGTCCCACCGCCTGCCCGACCGGCTGCCCGCGCCCCGCGTGGTCCTGGCCACCGGCCCGGCGGGCGCGCTCTTCGGTGCCTATCTGACCCATGCGGCGCTCGGCCCCGGACACCTGACGGCCGCTCTCGTGGGCGCGGTGTCCGTCGGAGCCGTGTCGCTCTCGCTGCTGGTGCGGCCCGTGGGCCGCCGACTGGGACGGGCTGGCTTCTCCAGCCCGTCCCGCGTGTAGGGCCGCGGGTGCGCGCGTCAGGCGGCCAGGCCCAGCGCGGCCATGCGCTTGGTGTGCGCCTCGGTGATCCGCGAGAACATCCGTCCGACCTCGGCGAGGTCGAAGCCCGCCGCCATCCCGTCGACGCCGCCGACCAGCATCGTGGAGAGCGCGTCGCGGTCCGCGACCACCCGCTGGGCCTGCGACAGCGCCTCGCCCATCAGCCGCCTGGCCCACAGCGCGAGCCGCCCGCCGACCCTGGGCTCGGCCTCGATGGCGGCTCGCACCTTCTCGACCGCGAAGTTCCCGTGACCGGTGTCGTCCAGCACGCCGAGCACCAGCGAGCGGGTGTCGGAGTCGAGGCGGGCCGCGACCTCGCGGTAGAAGTCGCTGGCGATCGAGTCGCCCACGTACGCCTTGACCAGGCCCTCCAGCCAGTCGGACGGGGCGGTCTGGCGGTGGAAGTCGTCCAGCGCCTTGGCGAACGGCTCCATCGCGACGGTCGGCTCGGCGTCGATCGCGGAGAGGCGGTCGCGCAGCCGCTCGAAGTGGTGGAACTCGGCGGAGGCCATCTTCGCCAGCTCCGCCTTGTCGCCCAGCGTCGGCGCCAGCTTGGCGTCCTCGGCGAGCCGCTCGAAGGCCGCCAGCTCGCCGTAGGCGAGCGCGCCCAGCAGGTCCACGACCGCGGCCCGGTACTGCGGCTCGGCGGAGGCCGCGGCCCAGTCGAGGGCGGCGATCCCGGTGTGCTCGGCGGCGGCTTCGGGGGTGCTCTCGGCAGCGGGTTCGGGGGCGGTGTCAGCGGCGGTGTCAGGCGTCTCCATGAAGCGCACAATAGCCCGCTCCCGGGCAGGTGTAAGGCCCAGGGCGAGCACGCCCACCACATCGTTCCTACGAATTCTCCCAACACACATGCGCGAATCCGGGGTACAGTGGTAAAGGGCTTGCCGAAGTGTGTATCGGCGGGCCGTCACGAATGAGGATGCCCGGTCGGTGGCCCGATCGGCTCCGACCCGACAGCCCTCTGGCCGGTCCGTACGCAGGCGTACGACCGCGGATGAGGGACCCTCAGCGACACGAGCGCTTGAGCGACGGCAGTGGTCCCGTGCCACCCGCCCGCCCATCCAAGGCGGCCGGACGACCTACGGCACGGTACGACCCCCGGCGTTCGCCTCGTTTCGCGTCCACAGAAGAGGCAGCACCCTGACTACGTTCCGAGACCTCGGGATCCTTCCCGAGACGGCCGAGGCCCTTGAGGCCGTCGGCATCACGTCCCCGTTCCCCATCCAGGAGATGACGCTCCCCGTCGCCCTCTCGGGCACCGACGTCATCGGCCAGGCCAAGACCGGCACCGGCAAGACCCTGGGCTTCGGCCTCCCGCTCCTGGAGCGGGTCACCGTCCCCGCGGACGTCGAGGCGGGCCGGGCCCAGCCCGGACAGCTGACCGACGCCCCGCAGGCCCTGGTCGTCGTCCCCACCCGCGAGCTGTGCACCCAGGTCACCAACGACCTGCTGACCGCGGGCAAGGTCCGCAACGTGCGGGTCCTCGCGATCTACGGCGGCCGGGCGTACGAGCCCCAGGTCGAGGCCCTCAAGAAGGGCGTCGACGTGATCGTCGGCACCCCGGGCCGCCTCCTGGACCTCGCGGGCCAGAAGAAGCTCGACCTCTCGCACGTCAAGGCGCTCGTCCTGGACGAGGCCGACGAGATGCTGGACCTGGGCTTCCTGCCGGACGTGGAGAAGATCATCAATCTTCTGCCGCCCCGGCGCCAGACCATGCTCTTCTCCGCGACGATGCCGGGCGCCGTCATCGGCCTCGCCCGCCGCTACATGTCGCAGCCCACGCACATCCGCGCCACCGCGCCGGACGACGAGGGCGCGACCGTGGCGAACATCTCGCAGCACGTGTACCGCGCGCACAACATGGACAAGCCCGAGATGGTCTCGCGCATCCTCCAGGCCGACGGCCGGGGCCTCGCGATGGTCTTCTGCCGCACGAAGCGCACGGCGGCCGACATCGCCGAGCAGCTCCAGCGGCGCGGCTTCGCCTCCGGCGCCGTCCACGGCGACCTCGGGCAGGGCGCCCGCGAGCAGGCGCTGCGCGCGTTCCGCAACGGCAAGGTCGACGTGCTGGTCTGCACCGACGTCGCCGCGCGCGGCATCGACGTCGAGGGCGTGACGCACGTCATCAACTACCAGTCCCCCGAGGACGAGAAGACCTACCTCCACCGCATCGGCCGCACCGGCCGCGCGGGCGCTTCGGGCACCGCGATCACGCTGGTCGACTGGGACGACATCCCGCGCTGGCAGCTGATCAACAAGGCGCTGGAGCTGGACTTCAACGACCCGGTGGAGACGTACTCCACGTCCCCGCACCTCTACGAGGAGCTGAGCATCCCCGAGGGCACCAAGGGCATCCTGCCGCGCGCCGAGCGCACGCGGGCGGGCCTGGGCGCCGAGGAGATCGAGGACCTGGGCGAGACGGGCGGGCGCGGTGCGTCGCGCACGGCCCCGAAGAAGGAAGAGGCCCCGGCCCGTACGCGCACCCCGCGCCAGCGTCGGCGCACGCGTGGCGGCTCGCCGGTGGCGGAGGGCGCGGAGGCGGCCGCGGCCGTGTCCGTGTCTGAGCCCTCGGCCGCGGAGGCCGAGGAGCCGCGTACGCCGCGGCGCCGGCGGACGCGGACGCGTACGGAGGCTTCGGCCACTGCTCCGGCTTCGGCTTCTGCCTCGGCTCCGGCGGAGGCCGCTCCGGTCTCCTCGGACGACGCGGAGCCCGCGAAGCCGCGGCGGCGTCGGACCCGCACGCGCACCCGCACCACGGAGGCGTAACCCGCCACCGGGACGCCAAGAGATCGCGCAGTGGTTCCCCGTGCCCCTTCAGGGGCGCGGGGAACCGCGCGTGAGCGGGGCACGCGCCGCGCGGGCGAAGGCGGCGCCCCCGGACCCGCGACAGCGCACCGTCCTCCCCGGGCGACGCGTCGCCCCCCTCGCCGTAGGCTCTGGGCATGAGCAGGCCCGCCACCTTCACGCCGCCCCCGTGCGCCCGCCCCCGCCCCCTGGACACCGCCCGCGGCGCCTTCGCCGTGCTGGACGCGGCCCCCACCGGCAGCCCCCGCGGCACCGTCCTCCTCCTGCCCGGGTACACCGGCAGCAAGGAGGACTTCGTCTCCCTCCTCGAACCCCTCGCGGCCGCCGGATACCGTGCGATCGCCGTCGACGGACGCGGACAGTACGAGACCCCGGGCCCAGCGGAGCCCGACCCGACCGCCTACGCCCAGCGGGAACTCGCCCGCGACGTCCTCGCCCAGGCCGCGGCCGTCCGCGCCGACGACGAGGGCTCCCCCGCCACCCCCCTGCACCTGCTCGGCCACTCCCTCGGCGGCCAGATCGCCCGCGCCGCGCTCCTCCTGGACCCGGCCCCCTTCGCGTCGCTCACCCTGATGTCGTCGGGCCCCGCCGAGGTCGCCCCGCTCCAGCGGGAGAAGCTCAAGCTGCTGGGCGACGCGCTCGCGGTGATGTCCATGGACCGGGTGTGGGACGCCATCCAGGCGATGGAACCGCCCGCCCCCGAAGACACGGCCACGGCCGCCGCGCCCCGGGACGACGCCGACGACCTGCGCAGGCGCTGGCTGCTGGGCGACCCCGCGCAGCTCGTCGCCACCGGCCGCCAGCTGGCCACCGAGCCCGACAGGGTCGACGAGCTGGCCGCCGTACCGCTGCCGAAGCACGTGCTGTCCGGGGAGCGCGACGACACCTGGGCCGTACCGCTGCTGGACGCGATGGCCGAGCGGCTGGGCGCGCACCGCACCGTCGTCGCGGGGGCCGAGCACTCCCCCAACACGGACCGGCCGGCCGAGACGGCCCGCGCCCTGCTCGCGTTCTGGGACTCGCTGCCCCGCTGAGAGCCGGTGTCCGAACCGGGCACGGGCTCTGCGATGGGCAGGCGCGGCAGGCTCAGAACTGCCCCTGGAGGTGCTGCCAGAACCCGTCCCGCAGCGCCCGCCGCAACTTCCCGTACCCCCGCAGCGAGCGCCCCAGCCGCTTCTCCGCCTCGACCAGGAGTTCCTGGTCGACGGGGCCAGGCAGGTAGGGGTGGCCCGGCAGCAGCTCGATCAGCGCGCGGCTGCCGCGCTCCGCGAGCCACGTCGCCGCGATCTGCGCGCCGAGGAAGCGCACCTCCTCGCGCGCGGGCGGCGGCGCGGCGTCCTCGGGCTCCTCGAAGGTGGTGACGGGGCGCCGGGTGACGTACGGACGGCAGAAGTCCAGGTCGAAGGTGCGCGTGGAGTCGACCTCCCAGAGCAGCGGCTCCGCCTGGTTGCGCCCGTCGCCCGCCTCGATGCCCCACAGGTGCACCCGCGCCCCGTACCCCTGCGCGGCCTCGACCGCGGAGACGAGGTCCTCGTCGCCGCCGACCAGCGCGGCGTCGCTGATCGCGCGGTGCCGGGCGAGCGACTCCAGGTCCGTGCGGATCAGGGAGTCGACGCCCTTCTGCTGGTTGTTGGCGTTGAGGTTGCCCAGGCGGACCTTGACGTCGGGCAGCTCGGCGATGGCCTGCTGCTCGGGCGTGTGGATGCGGCGCCTGGCGCCGTCGTACCAGTAGACGCGGAGCAGCCTGCTGTCCGCGAAGATCGTCCGCGCCTTGTCGATGAAGGCGTCGATGATCCCTTCCGCGTCAAGGTCGAAGCTCCGCCGGTCCTCGTTGCCCGTCACCAGCAGTCCCGCGGCGGCGTAGACGTAACCGGCGTCGACGAAGATCGCGTGCGTCGACGGGGTCTTGGCGACCTCGGCGAGGATGCGGCGCAGCAGCTCGTTGGTGTGCTCAAGATCGTTCATACGGGGCCCATTGTCCCGCCCGCCTCCCCTACCCGCCAGTAGTTAGGTACTCGAAAGTTTTCTTTAGCGTAGGGAATGTTTGAGATGGGCAACCCGTTGTACCCATCAGGAACAGACACACAGTTCTCCATCAGGAGGATCAGACGAAGGGAGAAGCCGTGCGCTTCGAGATCATGCGCCTGGACGACGTCGACGGCACCGCCGTGGACAGCACCGTCGTGGACGCCGCCTCCGTCAACCGGATCGTGCAGCAGGCCGCCTCGATCGGCCAGCGCATCTACATCCGCCCGGCCGAAAGCTCGGCCTCGTAGGACGTACGGGGCCGCAAGACGACGCGCCCCCGTCGGGAACTTCCGTTCCCGGCGGGGGCGCCGTGGTTTCCGGGCGGCTCAGCCGCCCCGGACGACCTGGGTGACGCCGTTGATGATCTGCTGCACGGCGAGCGCGGCGAGCATCATGCCCGCCAGCCGGGTGACCAGCACCACGCCGCTGTCCTTGATGACGCGGATGATCACCAGCGAGAAGCGCATCGCCAGGAAGAGCACGACGTGGATCGCCAGGATGGCCGACCAGACGGAGATCTGGCCCGCGACGGTGTCGTTGTTCTGCACGGCCATGATCACCTGGACGATGGCGCCGGGCCCGGCCAGCAGCGGCATGCCCAGCGGCACGAGGGCGACGTTGACGTCCTTCTTGGCCGCCTTGGGCTCCTCGGTCTTCCCGGTGAGCAGGTCGAGGGCGACGAGCAGCAGGAGCAGACCGCCCGCGATCATCAGCGCCTCGTTGCTGATGTGCAGCCGGTCGAGGAGCTTCTGCCCGACGAGGCCGAAGACGGTGATGACGGCGAGCGCCACCGCCGCCGCCTGGAGGGCCATCTTCTTCTGCACCTTGGCGGGGCGCCCGGCGGTGAGCGCGAGGAAGATCGGCGTGATCCCGGGCGGGTCCATGATCACGAAGAGGAGGAGGAAGAGCGAACTGAACGTGGCGAACTCGAACACGGTGGTGCCTTGCGGGAGAAGTGGTACGGGCGTGCGCGCGACGGCGCACGACGCGTCGCGGCGTGCGTCCGCGCAGAGGCGCGAGGAGGCGCGTGGAAGAAGAAGGAGCGGAGAGGTGCGGGGAGCTACCGGGTTCCGCCCGCGCCGGGCACCGGGAAGGCTCCCGTGGCGCGCCGGGTGATCTCGCCGTAGATCTCGGGGTCGGTGGTGCACTCCCCGAGCCGTACGGTCTTGCGGCTGCCGTGGTAGTCGCTGGAGCCGGTCGTCAGCAGGCCGAGCTCGGCGGCGAGGCCGCGCAGCCGGGCGCGGGTCGGCCCGTCGTGGTCGGTGTGGTCGACCTCGACGCCGTCGAGACCGGCCGCCGCGAGGTCGGCTATCACGCTCTCCGGCACCGTCCTGCCGCGCTTCACGGCGAGCGGGTGCGCGAAGACGGTGACCCCGCCGGCCGCCTTGACCAGACGGATCGCGTCGAAGGGGTCGAGCTCGTGCTTGTCGACGTAGGCCCGGCCGTCGTTGGCCAGCCAGTCGGCGGTGAAGGCGTCGGAGACCGTCGGGACCACGCCCAGCTCGACCAGCGCGGACGCGATGTGCGGGCGGCCCACGGAGCCGTCCCCCGCGATGCGGGCGACGTGCTCCCACTCGACGGGCACGCCCATCTCCTGGAGCTTGGCGACCATGCCGCGGGCGCGCGGCACCCGGTCGTCGCGCACCAGCTCGCGCTCGCGGGCCAGCTCGGGCTCGTCGGGGTCGAAGAGGTACGCCAGCATGTGCAGGCCCACGCCGTCGACGCGGCAGGACAGCTCGGCGCCGGTGACGAGGGTCAGGTCCCTGTCGAGGTCCCGGAGCGCGGCGATCGCCTGGGCGTGGCCGCGCGTGGAGTCGTGGTCGGTGAGCGCCACGACGTCGAGTCCGGCGGCGGCCGCGTTGCGGACCAGCTCGGCCGGGGTGTCCGTGCCGTCGGATGCCGTGGAGTGGGTGTGCAGATCGATGCGCACGACGCGGGACTCCGGGGCTCGGGACGGGCAGAGGGACGTTCAAGGATAACTGGGATTCGAACACCCCAGCTCACACCGAGTGGGGCGGAACCGGACCGCGCCCCGGGCCCGGTACGGGTCCACGACCCGGGCCCGGTACGGGTCCACGGCACCGGCCCGGTACGGGTCCACGGCACCGGCCCGGTACGGATCCGCGGCACGGGCCCTCACAGCAGGCGTGGCGTCAGCGCTCCGCAGGGCACCAGCTCGACCTCGGCGCCCGCGTCCCGCAGGTCCGTGAGCACCAGCTCTTCGTACATCAGCAGCCCCGACCGCTCGGGCCAGACGATCGCCCAGAGCCACAGCCCGCGCGCCTCGCCCGCGAAGACCGCGCGGTCGTCGGGCGTGCCCTTCACGTGCCACAGGGGCGTGGGCCTGCCCGCCGCGTGGACCTTGGCCTGCGGGGGGCGGTCCACGTTGATGGCCGAGCCGGGGTCGGGGCCGTCGATGCCCGCGTAGCGCGCGCCGAGGCCGACGCCCAGCTCCTCCGCGACCAGCAGCAGCTCGCCGAGTCCGCCGAGCGGGCCGGGACCCGAGCAGGCGACGGCGGTCGCGCGGCCCCCGCTGCGGTCGTCCCCCGCGTACGCGACGCCGGTGAACAGCCAGCCGACGGGCAGCGGCCACGGCATCCACACCGGCACCCGCGCCCGGTGGACCACCACGCCCAGGGCTTCGACGCTGGGCGGGATCACTGGCTGAAGCGGGTGGACGGTGCCGTGCACGGCGCACTGCCAGGAGTCGGCAAAGAGACCGGGCGCCCTGACCCGGCCACCACACTTCGGGCAACTGGGTTCGCCCCTCATAGCGGTCAACGGTCCTCCCCGGCCGCCGCCCCGTCAAGGACGATCACCCGTCCGGTGTGGCTCCCGTCGGCCAAAATCAGATGCGGCCTACATCCATCAGCCCGCCCGACCGATTCCGTGCATAGCGCACCGATCCGGCGCCGCCACGTCCGGGCGCACCCCTGTCGGGGGGCGCAAAGCGGGAAGAAGAAGAGGAGGAGTGGCGAGCCCGCTCGGGGCCGGGCGATCGCCTGCGGCCCGGCGGCCCTTGCTCGCGCGGTTCCCCGCGCCCATAGCGCGCCCATGAACGGGGCCATGTGCCGGACGAGTCCGCTCGGCGCAGGTGCGCCCCTTCAGGAGCGCGGGGAACCGCGCGAGGGTGGGGCAGACGCCGCGCGCACCCACCCCGCCCCGGAATCCCGCCGAAGACCGCCCCGCCCCGGGGCTACTCCAGCCCCACCGAGCCCCGCAGCGGGTCCCGCAGGTCAGTGCCCCGCTCAAGCCACCGCTCCTGAAGCGCCCCCGCCCCCTTCACCCGCTTCCACGCCGCCTCGTTCGGCGTCATCGGCAGCAGCGGCAGGAACCGCACCGGATCCATCGGCGCGTCCAGCTCCAGGTCCTCCACGAGCCCGCCCGACTCCGCCACCAGCACCGAGCTGAAGGGCGCCCCCGGCCACAGCGGATCGCCCACGTCCAGCGACGCGCCGGGGGCCACGACCAGACCCTCCACCTGGGGCGACGCGGCCAGCACCGCCAGGGGGCGGAGCACCCGGTCGGTGTCGGCCAGCCCTGCCCGTACCGTCAGGACCAGCTCCGCGCGCGGCCCCTTCACCGGATCGGCCAGCGCGGACGTCGGGTCCGCCATCGGCGCCGCCGACATGCCGAGCGTCGCGTACCTGACGAGGTCGCCGTCGACGAAGCGCAGCACCTCGATGCGGTCGGTACCCAGGAACGTCACGGCCGCTCGCGCGTCCGGCTCGCCGAGAGCCGTACGGAGCCGGGCCTCCACCAGTGCAAGAACTTCTCCCATCCCTGGAGCATAGATCCGTAAAGGAACGGGCAAAGTAAGGGATTGGGCTGTTGTCGGCTGATAGTCTTGGCCGCTGGTCGGGACAGTACGCGAGGCAGTACGCAGAGGCGTTGCTCTCCGGTTCCGACATCACGTCGTCCCTCAAGGGGGACCGGCCGGAGGAGGTGGGACTGCGGTGGATCGAAGTCGTCCTGGCAGTACCAACAGCTCTTCCGCACGGGGTTTTTGACCCGCGTTCTCCCAGTGAACCCCGCTCCGGGCACCCTCCGGACGCGTTTCGCGGGCCCCATGGCATGTGACGGGACGGAAGAGCTCCCCGTTCTCACCTTTCTCTCTCGAACCGTGTCCGTAGCGAACGCCGCCACCGCGAGCAACCCGGCGGTGCCGCCCGCTTTGTGGACGTAGGCAGCCACCGCCGTACGGTCGCCACGTCTCCATTCCGGGCAGTGCCACGCGTGCCCGCGTCGACGGCCTCTCCGTGAAGGAGCCAGCCATGTCGATGATCCGTGACCTGCGTGCGGTCGTGCGCCCCTCCCTGCGCAAGGCCCCCGCCCAGTACAGCAACTACGACGCCACCCGCGACCCGTCCGCCTCCACCGCCGTCGTCGACTGCGGGGTCTACCGCGACGGCCACCGCGTGAAGGACGAGGCGTGCCTCACCCCGCGCGAGGCGATGCGCCGGGTGCGCGACGGCGGCGGCTTCGCCTGGATCGGCCTGCACGAGCCGACCGAAGAGGAATTCGCCGGCATCGCCGCCGAGTTCGGGCTGCACCCGCTCGCCGTCGAGGACGCCGTCCACGCCCACCAGCGGCCCAAGCTGGAGCGGTACGACGACACCCTCTTCACCGTCTTCAAGACCATCCACTACGTCGAGCACGCCGAACTCACCGCGACCAGCGAGGTCGTGGAGACCGGCGAGGTGATGTGCTTCACCGGCCCCGACTTCGTCATCACCGTGCGGCACGGCGGGCAGGGCTCGCTGCGCGCGCTGCGCCACCGGCTCCAGGACGACCCCGAACTGCTCGCCAAGGGCCCGTCCGCCGTCCTCCACTCCATCGCGGACCACGTGGTCGACGGCTACATCGCGGTCGCCGACGCCGTGCAGGACGACATCGACGAGATCGAGATCGACGTCTTCTCCGCGCCGACGAAGGGCGCGACGCGCGGCACCGACACGGCCCGGATCTACCAGCTCAAGCGCGAGGTGCTGGAGTTCAAGCGGGCAGTGATGCCGCTGCTGCGGCCGATGCAACTGCTCTCCGAGCGGCCCATGCGGCTGGTCGACCCGGACATCCAGAAGTACTTCCGGGACGTCGCCGACCACCTGGCGCGGGTACAGGAACAGGTCGTCGGCTTCGACGAACTGCTGAACTCGATCCTCCAGGCCAACCTCGCGCAGGCGACCGTCGCGCAGAACGAGGACATGCGCAAGATCACCTCGTGGGCGGCGATCGTCGCCGTGCCGACGATGATCTGCGGGGTGTACGGCATGAACTTCGAGCACATGCCGGAGCTGAAGTGGAAGTACGGGTACCCGATGGTGCTCACCGCCATCGTCGGGATCTGCTTCACCATCCACCGCACGCTGAAGCGCAACGGCTGGCTGTGACAGACCCCGGCGCGGCCTTCTAGGCTTCGCCCATGACTGAACCTCTGCTCGCCGGGGCCCTCGCCGAGGAGGCCACCAAGAAGTCCGGCCTGATCTGGGTACGGGGCGCCGACGGCGGCACGGCCCGTCCGCTCTGGCACGTCTGGCACGAGGGCGCGGCGTGGCTCGTCGGCGACGGGCCCGTCGAGCAGCCGTTCCCCGAGGGGCTGGCCGCGGGCGCGCGGGCCGAGGTGAGCGTGCGCAGCAAGGACAAGGGCGGGCGCGTGGTGGAGTGGACGGCTCTCGTCGAAGAGCCCGCGCCGCGCTCCGAAGCGTGGGAGGCGGCGGTCGCCGAGCTGAAGGGCAAGCGGCTGAACGCGCCGGACGGCGAGGGGGTCGTGGAGCGGTGGGCGGCCGAGTGCCGCGTGCTGCGGCTCGCGCCGGTGACGGCGCACACGGAGCTGCCCTCTGGTTCGCTGGCGGCGCGGCCGGTGGCGAGCCCCGCGACGACCCGCGAGCCGGTGCCGGACGCGCTGCCGCGCCTGCTGTTCCGCAGGAAGCGACGGAGGTAGGGGGCGGGGGCAGGGAGCTGGGGCGGGGGCGGGGCACACGCCGCGCGTGCTCACCCGCGCCCCCCGGGAGGCTGCTCACCCCTTCGACTTGGGGAGTTCGTCCTCGTAGTCGACCGTGTCGTCCTCCCGCGGCGCCGCCAGCGGGAAATCGAGCGCCCAATCCGACAGCCGCAGCACCCCCGCGCCCCCGCCCCGCGCGAACTGGAGCGGGTACGGGATGCCCTCCAGGGCCACCGACAGCGTCCCGCCGTCGCCCTCCTCGCCGCCCTTCACCTGGATGGTGCGGACCCCGCCCAGCTCCCCGCGATCGCCCTTCTCGGCCTCGCCGTGCAGATCGAGCAGCCCCGCGAGCAGCGCCTTCTTGTCGGTGAAGCCGCGGAACCGCTTGTACGCGGGATCGTCCTCCGGCACCTTCACGTACTTGTCGTCCAGCTTGTCCGCCGCCTCGGGCCCGCCCTTGCCCTCGTCCTGACCTGCGCCCGAACCGCCCTCGTCCTGGTGCGTCCAGAACGCCGCGTCCGCCTTCAGGTACAGCTCGTCCTCGATCCGCAGCAGCTCGAACGTCGCGTCCTTGGACGCCACCGAGCCCGTCGCGCCGGCCTCCTTGAGCCGCATGTTCAGCTTGTACGTGCCGCCCTTGCTGACCAGCGTCCCGGAGAGCCGCACCGCGTCCGCCCCGTCCGCCGCCGCGCGCGCCTTCTCCTCGATCTGCGTCGCGGAGAGCTTGCCGACGCCGTTGGTGCCCTCGTCCGGGTCCTCGTCGGCGGAGCACGCCGAGAGGGCCAGGGCCAGCCCCGCGCAGAGCGCGAGGGTCCGGGCGGCGGCCGACGGCATTCGGATCACGGGCGCACTGCCTCTCATCTGCGTGTCGTGGGTGGCAGACGGCAGCGTACCCGGGCAGTGGACACCGCCCCGCAGAGAGCCTGACCCAGAGCCGTACGGGCGCCTCCACCGAGCCGGTCGTGACCGGGACGGGCTAGCCTGAACCAGGTACAAGATCAGTAAAGCCACTGAGCGGAAGGGAGGCCCACCACATGGCTTCAGGCCCCTCCCGCGTCTTCGTCTCGCACCTCGCCGGAGTCGCGGTCTTCGACCCGAACGGCGACCAGGTGGGGCGCGTGCGCGACCTGGTGGCCATGTTGCGCGTGGGCCGACGGCCGCCGCGGCTGCTCGGGCTGGTCGTGGAAGTGGTCAGCCGCCGCCGGATCTTCCTGCCCATGACCCGCGTCACGGGCGTCGACTCCGGCCAGGTGATCACCACGGGTGTGGTGAACATGCGCCGCTTCGAGCAGCGCCCCACCGAACGCCTCGTCCTGGGTGAACTCCTCGACCGCAGGGTGACGCTGGTCGAGACCGGCGAGGAGGTGACGGTGCTGGACGTCGCCATCCAGCAGCTGCCCGCCCGCCGCGACTGGGAGGTCGACAAGGTCTTCGTGCGCAAGGGGAAGGCCGGTGCCCTGCGGCGGCGTACGGGCGAGACGCTGACCGTCGAGTGGTCGGCGGTCTCCGGCTTCTCCCTGGAGGAGGACGGGCAGGGCGCGGAGAGCCTGGTCGCCACCTTCGAGCGGCTGCGCCCCGCCGACGTCGCGGGCGTGCTGCACCACCTCTCCCCCAAGCGCCGCGCCGAGGTCGCCGCGGCCCTCGACGACGACCGCCTCGCCGACGTCCTGGAGGAGCTGCCCGAGGACGACCAGGTCGAGATCCTCGGCAAGCTCAAGGAGGAGCGGGCCGCCGACGTCCTGGAGGCGATGGACCCGGACGACGCCGCCGACCTGCTCTCCGAGCTGCCCGAGGAGGACAAGGAGCGGCTGCTGACCCTGATGCGCCCCGACGACGCGGCGGACGTGCGGCGCCTGATGTCGTACGAGGAGCGCACCGCGGGCGGTCTGATGACGACCGAGCCGATCGTGCTGCGGCCGGACGCGACGGTGGCCGACGCGCTGGCCCGGGTGCGCCAGCAGGACCTCTCCCCCGCGCTCGCCGCGCAGGTCTACGTCTGCCGGCCGCCGGACGAGACGCCGACCGGCAAGTACCTGGGCACGATCCACTTCCAGCGGCTGCTGCGCGACCCGCCCTTCACGCTCGTCTCGTCGATCGTCGACAACGACCTGGCGCCGCTCTCCCCCGACGCTCAGCTCCCGGTGATCACCAGTTACCTCGCGGCCTACAACCTGGTCGCGGCGCCCGTGGTGGACGAGGGCGGCTCGCTGCTCGGCGCGGTGACCGTGGACGACGTACTGGACCACCTGCTGCCCGACGACTGGCGCGAGCGGGACCTGCACGGCAGCGAGGAGGCGACGCATGGCTAGGCTCGACCAGCCGAAGGCGCCGCGGCGCAGGCTGCTGCCCGAGTGGGACCCCGAGGCGTTCGGGCGCGTGTCCGAGAGGATCGCGCGGTTCCTGGGCACCGGGCGGTTCATCGTCTGGATGACGCTGATCATCATCCTGTGGGTGCTGTGGAACATCTTCGCGCCCGAGGCCGTGCGCTTCGACGAGTATCCGTTCATCTTCCTCACGCTCGCGCTGTCGCTCCAGGCGTCGTACGCGGCCCCGCTGATCCTGCTCGCGCAGAACCGGCAGGACGACCGCGACCGGGTCAACCTCGAACAGGACCGGGCGCAGAACGAGCGCTCCATCGCCGACACCGAGTACCTGACCCGGGAGATCGCGGCGCTGCGGATGGGCCTCGGGGAGGTCGCGACGCGCGACTGGATCCGCTCCGAACTCCAGGACCTGGTGAAGGAGATGGAGGAGAGGCGGGCCGTATTCCCGTCGGGGGCGGGCGGCCGGAGTGACGAAGACGACCGTTGACCGTGCTTCCCGGGGGGTGCGGTGAGCGCCGTACCATCGACCCTATGGCTACGGAAGACGCGGTGCGCGAGGCGCTGGCGACGGTGAACGACCCGGAGATCCACCGACCCATCACCGAGCTGGGGATGGTCAAATCGGTCGGGATCGGCGCGGACGGGGCGGTAGCCGTCGCGGTGTACCTGACCGTCGCGGGCTGCCCGATGCGGGACCAGATCACGAAGAACGTGACGGACGCCGTGTCGGCGGTCGAGGGCGTCACGTCGGTCTCCGTCGAGCTCGACGTGATGAGCGACGAGCAGCGCAAGGAGCTGGCGGGCGCGCTGCGCGGCGGCACGGCCGAGCGCGAGGTGCCGTTCGCCAAGCCGGGCTCGCTGACCCGGGTGTACGCGGTCGCCTCCGGCAAGGGCGGCGTCGGCAAGTCGTCGGTGACGGTGAACCTCGCCGCGGCGATGGCGGCCGACGGGCTGAAGGTCGGCGTCGTGGACGCCGACATCTACGGCCACTCCGTGCCGCGCATGCTCGGCGCGGACGGGCGTCCGACGCAGGTCGAGAACATGATCATGCCGCCGTCCGCGAACGGCGTGAAGGTCATCTCGATCGGGATGTTCACCCCGGGCAACGCGCCCGTGGTGTGGCGCGGGCCGATGCTGCACCGCGCGCTCCAGCAGTTCCTCGCCGACGTGTACTGGGGCGACCTGGACGTCCTGCTGCTCGACCTGCCCCCGGGCACCGGCGACATCGCGATCTCGGTCGCGCAGCTCGTGCCGAACGCGGAGATCCTCGTCGTGACGACGCCCCAGCAGGCGGCGGCGGAGGTCGCGGAGCGGGCCGGGTCGATCGCGGTCCAGACGCACCAGAAGATCGTGGGCGTCGTCGAGAACATGTCCGGGCTGCCGTGTCCGCACTGCGACGAGATGGTCGACGTGTTCGGCACGGGCGGCGGCCAGATGGTGGCCGACGGCCTGACGAGGACCACGGGCGCGACGGTGCCGGTGCTCGGCCAGATCCCGATCGACGTACGGCTCCGGGAGGGCGGCGACGACGGGCGCCCGGTCGTCCTGTCGAACCCGGACTCCCCCGCGGGGACCGCGCTGCGCGCGATCGCGGGCAAGCTGGGCGGCCGCCAGCGCGGCCTGTCGGGCATGTCCCTGGGCATCACCCCGCGCAACAAGTTCTGAGGACGTCCGGGGTACGGGTCCCGCTGCGCGGGGTGGGTACGCCCGGCGTGTGCCCCACCCTCGCGCAGTTCCCCGCGCCCCGCTAAGGGCGCGGGGAACTGCGCGAGCAGGCCACCACCCGCGCCCCGGGGCGGCGCGACCTACCCCGCGTACCCCTCAAGGTCCTGGATCGCCGAGAACGCCAGGCCGTACGCGCTCATCCCACGCCCGTACGCCCCGATGTGCACCCCGTCCGCCGACCCCGCCAGCACCCACCCGAACTCCGACTCGCGGTAGCGGAAGGCGACGGGCACGCCGTCCACCGGCAGGGACAGCGTCGACCACGCCCCGCCTTCGAGGTCGTCCGCCAGTTCGAAGGCGGTCTCGGTCTGCTGGTCCAGCCAGTCGTCGCGCAGCGAGTGGTCGAGCTGCGCGGGCCAGGTGTACGCGAGGAGCCCCGATCCGGCCAGCCAGGCCGCCGACGACACGGTGGTCGCCTCCAGCACCCCCGTACCGTCGCCGCTGCGCCGCACCGGACTGTTCACGACCGTCACCACGACCGCGAACCGTTCCTTCTCGCCGTCCTCCGACGCCCCGCGCACCGACGGCACGTCGCCGTGGCCCGTGGAGCCGTGCTGGACGGTGCCGTCGGCGGCCGTGCCGACCTGCATCAGCCAGCGCGCCCCGGTGAACGCCTCGTCGAGGCCGTACCAGGGGAACTCCGCCCGCAGGTAGCCCTCGACCGTCCGCCGGGCCGCGGGCGCGCCCTCGGCGGACCGGGTCTGCGCCCCCGCGCGACTCGTCGTCTCCATCTGGCCGACCGCCTCCTCGACTCCGCAGCGTCCGGAGCGGCCCGCCCCCCTCGGGCGTCCCTGACTCCCGGACAGACGGAGGATAGCCCCACGACCGCGGAGCGACGGCTCAGGGCCGGATCAGGTGGCGTCCGCGTCGAACGGCGGCCGGTCGTCCTTCGCGGGGGCCTGCGCCGCGGGCGCGTCCTTCTTGAGCAGGTCGGTCTTGCCCGCGGAGCCGTTCGCCGACGCGCCCGCCGCGCTCTTCGCCGGTGCGGCGGAGGAGTCGTCGTCCGACGTCGTCTCCCGGCCGTTCACGGCGTCCGTGACCTCCTGGAGGTCCTTGCGCAGGTCGAAGCTGTCGCGGATCTCCTTGAGCCCCAGCGCGTCGTCGTCGCCGTCCATGAGCTGCTTGCGCACGAACGTCTTGGGGTTGAGGTCCTCGAACTCGAAGTCCTTGAACTCCGGCCCCAGCTCGGTGCGGATGTCTTCCTTCGCGCTCTCCGAGAACGCCCTGATCTTGCGGATGAAGCCGGAGACGTCCTGAATGACCTTCGGCAGCTTGTCCGGGCCGAAGACGAGCACGGCGAGGACGATGAGCGTGAGCAGCTCTAGTGCGCCTATGTCATTGAACACCTTGCTGCTCCTCGTGTTCGCGTTCTCCGCGGCCGCACAGGTCTGGTCGGGTCCGGGGTGGAAGGTCTGGGTTCCGATCCACGGTACCCGGCGAAACTGTCCTGGCGGTACCTTCCGATGACCGTTGCGTGCAGCTTGCATGCCGCACGCGTGGCGCTCACCCGCTGGTCACGAGCCGCTCGCCGAGCCGAGCGTCAAAGTCATGGTCATCTCTTTACCTCCACGGGTCAGCTGGAGGCTCAGCCGGTCGCCGGGACGGTGCGAACGGATCTTGATGATCAGTTCCTCGCCGTTGTGCACGCGTCGGCCGTCGACCTTGGTGATGACGTCGCCCGGCTTGATCCCGGCCTTCGCCGCGGGGCCGCCCGGGGAGACCGACGGCTTGCCGCCCGTCGCCTTGTCCCCGACGCGCGCGCCGTCGCCCGAGTACTTCATGTCGAGCGTGACGCCGATGACCGGGTGGGTGGCCTTGCCTGTGTTGATCAGCTCTTCCGCGACGCGCTTGCCCTGGTTGATCGGGATCGCGAAGCCGAGGCCGATGGAGCCCGCCTGGCCGCCGCCCTCGCCGTCCGAGCCGCCGCTGGCGGCGCGGATCGCGCTGTTGATGCCGATGACCTGGGCGCGGCCGTCGACGAGCGGGCCGCCCGAGTTGCCCGGGTTGATCGGGGCGTCGGTCTGGAGGGCGTTGACGTAGCTGACGTCCGTGCCGTCGCCCTTCTCGCCGCCCGCGGTGATCGGCCGCTCCTTGGCGCTGATGATGCCGGAGGTCACGGTGTTCTGGAGGTCGAAGGGCGCGCCGATCGCCACGACCGGGTCGCCGACCTGCACGTTGTCCGAGTTGCCGAGCGGCAGCGGCTTGAGGCCGGAGACGCCGGTGACCCGGACCACCGCGAGGTCGTACCCGGCGTCCTTGCCGACCAGCTCGGCCCTGGCCGTCTCGCCGCTGCTGAACGTGATCGATATGTCGCCGGAGTTCGCCGCCGCGTCGACGACGTGGTTGTTGGTGAGGATGTGGCCCCGCTTGTCGAGGACGAAGCCGGTGCCCGTGCCCTTCTCGCCGCCGCCGCTGACGTGCAGCGTGACGACGCTGGGCAGCGCGCTGGCCGCGATGCCCGCGACGCTGTCGGGGGCGCGGTCGGTCTTCTGCCCGGACGCCTGCGGAAGTTCGATCTGGGTGATGCCGCCGTTGCGCTCGACGTACGCGCCGATGCCGCCGCCGATGCCGCCCGCGACGAGGGCGAGCAGGAGCCCGCCGACGAGGAGCGCGCCGCGCCTGCTCTTCCCGCGCGGCGGCTCGCCGATGTGGGTCAGCTGCTGCTGGTGCCCCGCGCCGCCGGGCGCGCCCCAGGGGTCGTAGCGGAGCCACTGGGTGCTGTCGACGGGATGCCCCTGCGCGGCCTGCGGCGCGGGCTGGTGCTGGTGCTGGGGCTGGTGCTGAGGGGCCTGCTGGGGAGCGGGCTGGGCCTGGGGCTGGGGGTACGGCTGGGGCTGCGGGGCGTGCGGGGGCTGCGGGGCGTGCTGCGGGTGCGGCTGCCCCGCGTAGGTCCCGCCGGGCGCGGGCTGCGGGGTCCCGTAGGCGGGCGGCTGGCTCCCCGGGGGCACGGGAGCGGTCGGCAGCTGTACGGGGGGCGCGGGCGCCCACGGGCCGGGGTCGCCGTAGGGCGGGGTGCCGTAGGGGTCGGGCTCGTGCAACGGCTTGGGCCGCGCGTGGGCGGAGGAATCCACGGAAACCGAGCCGTCGGCCGAGGCCGGGGCGTCGAGCGGAGCCTGGGTGTCGGTCGGGGCGTGGGCGCTGGACGGGGCCGGAGCGTCGAGCGGGGCCAGTGCGTCGGTCGGGGCCGGAGCGTCGAGCGGGGCCAGTGCGTCGGTCGGGGCCAGTGCGTCGGTCGGGGTGCCTGCCGAGACGGACACGTCGGCCGGGTGCGACTCGCTCTCCGGCACCGAGGCGTCGCCCGAGGACCGGGCGTAGAGCGGGTCCTGCGCACCGGTCGGGGTCTGGGCGTCCTCGGCGGTCGGGGCGGCAGCCTGCGGGGCTTCAGCGGGAGCGTCGGCCGGGGCCGTCGGGGGCCGGGCGCTCATCCGGGCATCCGCGGGGGCGGGCTCCGTCGCCTGGGCGGGGGCGTCGGCCGGGGCGGGCTTCGACAGCGGTGTGGGGGCTTCCGGGTCCGCCGGGGCCTGCCCCGGCACCGCGTCCACCGGGGCCTGCCCCGGTGTCGCGGGCGGGTCCACCGTGTAGTCCTCGGACGCCTCCGGCGCCGACTCCGCGCGCCCCCTGCTGGGACGGCTCCACCACTTCGCCCTCGGTCCGGTGGGCTTCCCGTCGTCCATGCTCTCCCCGCAACTGGCCAGTCGGCACCCACGCGGGCGCACCCCTGCCCATGGATTCAACCAGGTTCTCCCCGGCTCCCGGCAGGTGGTGCGCCGCAGAGGCGGACTCTCGGACCCTGTGGCCGGATCCTCAGCGGCGGGACGCGGGTGGCGCCACCGGCGTGGTCGAGAAGGCCGTCGGGGCGGGCAGGGCCGTCGCCGCCGACTGGAACGCCGGGGCGGACGGGCGTATCAGCGGAGGCAGCGGCGGCTTCGGCGGCGCCGGGAAGGAGCCGAGCGAGCTCGCGGCGAGCGGGGTGACCAGCAGCGGAACCCGGGGGGCGTGGGCCGAGGGGGCCCGGGTCGCGGGCGCGAGCAGACCGGGGGCGGGCGGCGCGGCGGCGGCCGGGCGGTCGACCGAGCGCATGATGCCGTTGCCCCCGCCGTACCTGCGGTGGGCCTCCGTGCTGACCGTTCCCGCCGATCCCGTCGCTCCCCCGCCCAGCTGGCCGCCGGCCGTGGGGCTCGACGTGCCGAGCGGGGTGACGTTGCGTCCGGTGCCCGCGGTGCCGCGCGCCGAGACGCTGCCCGAGCCTCCGTCGAGCGGCAGCGCGCCGCCGAGGGCGAGCGCGGCCAGCGAGACGGCACCGGCCGCGGCGAAGGCGAACCTGCGGCCGATCCACGGCGGGCGCTCGGCCTCGGCGCGTCCCGGCCTGCCGACGGGGTGGATGCGGAAGCCCGAGTCCGTGCCGCCGGGGAGGGCCGCAGGGGCGAAGGCGAAGCTCGGCCGCGGGTCGACGGCTACGGGGAAGACTCCGTCGGCGAAGCGTCTTCCACCGCCGAGAGGTCCGCCGCGCCCGTCGTCGTCACCTCCGGGGGTCCCGGGGTCCACGGGGCCGCCCGGCAGGCCCTGGAGCCTGGCGAGGAAGCCTTCGGACGGCGGCGGCGGGGCGGACTCGGCGAAGACGGATTTGAGGCGACGCTGCGCGTCGGCCTCCGCCTTGCACTTCGGACAGGTCGCCAGATGGGCGAGCACGCGCTCGCGGGCGTCATGCTTCAGCTCGCCGTCCACCAGGGCAGCGAGACGGTCCCCCAAGTGCTCCTCCGCGGGGGTGGACGGACCTGTGCCGCTCACGCCAGTCCGCCCTCCCCGACCGCCGCACCCGCCAGCGCGCGCTGTTCGGCGCGGGCCTCGGGCGAGCGGTGCTGGAGCGCCTTGCGCAGGTGCGAGCGGCCGCGGTGGATGCGGCTGCGCACGGTGCCGAGCTTCACGCCGAGGGTCGCGGCGATCTCCTCGTAGGAGAGCCCTTCGATGTCGCAGAGGACCACGGCGGCGCGGAACTCGGGCGCGAGGGTGTCCAGCGCCTGCTGCACGTCCGCGTCGAAGTGGGTGTCCTGGAAGACCTGCTGCGGGGACGGCTCGCGGCTGGGCAGCCGCTCGGCCGCGTCGTCGCCCAGCGCGTCGAAGCGGATGCGCTGCTTGCGGCGGACCATGTCCAGGAAGAGGTTGGTGGTGATGCGGTGCAGCCAGCCCTCGAAGGTCCCCGGCGTGTACGTGGACAGCGAGCGGAAGACGCGGACGAACACCTCCTGGGTGAGGTCCTCGGCGTCGTGCTGGTTGCCCGTCAGTCGGTAGGCGAGGCGGTAGACGCGGCCGCTGTGCGTGCTGACGATCTCCTCCCAGGTCGGAGGAGTCCAGGCTGCGGATTCCGCGTCGGCGGCAAAGGTCGCGGTCTGTGCGGAGTCGGCGGTCATGGCACGGTCAGCGGTGTTGGTCACGGATTTCGGCTCACCCGCCGACCTGAGAAAGCGTCGCAACCGCGACACTCCTCCCCGATCCACAGGCGCAGCCGCACCTCCCCTGTCGGCTCTGGTGGTGTCCAGTGGAGCCCCTACCATAGCCACCTCGCCCGTTAGCTCCGGATAAGCATCTTTACGAGAATTTGGGTCCCGCTGCCCGTCGTGATCCATGCGTCCCCCCTGCCCTCTCACAACGTCCGGTCCCATCTGCGGGTTCCCGGCCCCAACGGATACAGTCACCGTTGCGCCAACTACGGGGACAGGAGAGGGCCATTACCGCCAACCGGCAGACGAGCTGGGCGTTCGCCGACGCCTTTGTCGCCGAGGACGAGGCACTTCGCTGGGCCCGCGACCGGGCCAGGGAAGCCGGCCTCCGCTCGGTGTCCCCGGGAACCGGCGCCGCGCTGCGACTCCTCGCTGCCACCGCTGACGCGAAGGCGGTCGCCGAGATCGGCACCGGCACCGGGGTCTCCGGGATCTACCTGCTGCACGGCATGCGGCCCGACGGCGTGCTGACCACGGTCGACCCCGAGCCGGAGCGGCAGCAGTTCGCCCGGCAGGCGTTCCGGGCCGCGGGCTTCGCCGTGAACCGCGCCCGGTTCATCCCCGGCCGCGCCCTGGACGTGCTGCCCCGCCTCGCGGACGGCGGTTACGACCTGGTCCTCTGCGACGGCGACCGGCTGGAATCGCTGGATTACTTGGCTGAATCGTTGCGCCTGCTGCGGCCCGGCGGCCTGGTGTGCTTCGAGGGCGTCTTCTCCGACGGCCGCACGGTGGACTCGGCGGCGCAGCCCGCGGAGGTGCTGCGCGTGCGGGAGCTGTTGCGCGCGGTGCGCGAGAGCCAGGAGCTGCTGCCGACGCTGCTGCCGGTCGGCGACGGCCTGCTGTGCGCGGTGCGCAGGGGCTGAGCCCCGACGGGGGCCCGGCCGGCCCCCGGGCGGCGCTTTCCGTCCGTACGTGCCGCTGCCCGTACATGCCAATGCCCGTACATGCCGCTGCCCCCTGCACCGTGTTCGCACACGATGCAGGGGGCAGCGAAAAGTGTGAGCGCGTACGCGTCAGCCCACGACCTTCTTGAGGGCGTCGCCGAGAGCGTCGGCCTCGTCCGGAGTCAGCTCGACGACAAGTCGACCGCCGCCTTCGAGCGGAACGCGCATGACGATGCCCCGCCCCTCCTTGGTCACCTCGAGCGGGCCGTCGCCCGTCCGCGGCTTCATGGCCGCCATGCTCGTTCCCCTTCCTGAAACCAGCTCATCGTCAGCCGACAGCCACCCGGGATGGGCACGCGTCACCGGCATCGAACACATTGCTTCCAGGTCATTATCCCGCATCGCGGGACCCGATGACCAACATCGGTCGGCATCGCTTGCGCAACGCGCTCTCTCAAAACGCCTCAATTCGGTGGTCCGCCTGCGATACTTCGCCGCCCCGGGCGAGACACGGCACCGAAATTGTTTGACGCAGGTCACATGTCCGCTCCCCGCGATCTCCGCCATGCTGGGCTGCACGTCACCGGAACACCGGCGGAGAAATGGGGATCCGAACATGGCTGACACGGCCGCATCCGTGCTCTACGAGGTGAGCGACGGGCTCGCGACGATCACGATCAACCGGCCCGGGGCCATGAACGCGATGAACACCGAGGCCAAGGTCGCCCTGCGCGACGCCGCCCGGGAGGCCGCCGCCGACGGCGCCGTACGGGCCGTGCTGCTCACCGCGGCGGGCGACCGGGCCTTCTGCGTGGGCCAGGACCTCAAGGAGCACGTCGCGACGTTGACGCAGAACCGCGAGGCGGGTGGCGGCGGGCAGGTCATGAGCACCGTGAGCGAGCACTACAACCCCGTCGTACGGGCGCTCGCCTCGATGCCCAAGCCGGTCGTCGCGGCGGTGAACGGCGTCGCGGCCGGCGCGGGCTTCGGCTTCGCGCTCGCCGCCGACTACCGGGTCGTCGCGGACACCGCGTCGTTCAACACGTCCTTCGCCGGGGTCGCGCTCACCGCCGACTCGGGCGTCTCCTGGACCCTGCCCCGGGTGGTCGGCCCCGGCCGCGCCGCCGACCTGCTGTTCTTCCCGCGTTCGATCGGCGCCCAAGAGGCGTACGAGCTGGGCATCGCGAACAAGCTGGTCCCGGCGGCCGAGCTGGCCGCCGAGGCGCTGAAGACGGCCCGCGCGCTGGCCGAGGGCCCGACGCTGGCGTACGCCGCGCTGAAGGAGTCCCTGGCGTACGGCGCCGGGCACACGCTCGACGAGGCGCTGGACAAGGAGGACGAGCTCCAGGCGCGGGCCGGGGCGTCCGAGGACCACACGATCGCGGTGCGGGCGTTCCTGGACAAGGAGAAGCCCAAGTACCTGGGCCGCTGAGGGCCCGCGTCCGGAGCTACGAGGTCCGGAAGGCGCACTCCGCGAGGTGGTCGTCGACGAGTCCGCACGCCTGCATCAGGGCGTAGGCCGTGGTCGGGCCGATGAAGCGCAGGCCGCGCTTCTTGAGGGCCTTGGCCAGGGCCGTGGACTCGTCGGTGACCGCCGGGACGTCGTCGAGCGTGCGGGGCGCCCGGCGGGTCGCGGGGTCCGGCGCGTACGACCAGATCAGGGCGTCGAGCTCGCCCGGCGCCCAGTCGACGAGGACCTTCGCGTTGGCGATGGTCGCGTCGACCTTGGCGCGGTTGCGGATGATGCCGGGGTCGGCGAGGAGGCGGTCGCGGTCGGCGTCCGTGAACCGGGCGACCGACGCGATCTCGAAGCCCGCGAAGGCCGCGCGGAAGCCCTCGCGGCGGCGCAGGATCGTGATCCAGGACAGGCCGGACTGGAACGCCTCCAGGCACAGCCGCTCGAAGAGGGCGTCGTCGCCGTGGACCGCGCGGCCCCACTCCGTGTCGTGGTACGGCGTGTAGTCCTCCGTCGACAGGCCCCAGGCGCAGCGCGCGAGCCCGTCGGGCCCGGCCGTCGCCCCGCTCATCCGTCCTGCTCCTCTCCGCGCTTCTCGAACAGGTCGGGGCCCGCGACCGCGGCCGCCTGGGCGCCCGCCAGCGCGGACTCCAGCTCCGCGATGCGCGCGTCGCGCTCGGCGACCTCCGCGCCGAGGCGGGCGAGGATGTCGTCCACGTCCGCCATGCGGTAGCCGCGCGGCGCGACCGGGATGCGCACCGCCTCGATGTCGGCCCTGGTCACGGGCCTGGTGATCGGAAGCGGGTCGACCAGCTGCTCCGGGGGGACGTCCGGCAGGACCGTACTGTCGCTGTCGCCGCCGCCGATCACCGCGAGGGTGACCGCGGCGACCACCACGACCATCGCGATCAGCAAGAACAAGAACACGAGCGAACCTCTCCCCGGCACCGACTGGAATGTGTCCGGTCCCGATCGTGCCACGCGGGTACGACGGTTAGGGTCGCAGGCGGCCCAGTGCGGCCCGTGCGAGAGGAAATATGAGGATGAGCAGCGGGGACCAGAGCGGGATTCTGCGATTGGGACGGCGGGAGTTCGGGCCCCACGAGCCGGTGATCATGGCGATCGTGAACCGGACCCCCGACTCGTTCTACGACCAGGGGGCGACGTTCCGGGACGAGCCCGCGCTCGCCCGCGTCGAGCAGGCCGTCGCGGAGGGCGCGGCCATCATCGACATCGGCGGGGTGAAGGCCGGGCCGGGCGAGGAGGTGTCGGCCGAGGAGGAGGCGCGGCGGACCGTCGGCTTCGTCGCGGAGGTGCGGCGGATGTTCCCCGACGTGGTCATCAGCGTCGACACCTGGCGGCACGAGGTGGGCGAAGCGGTCTGCGAGGCGGGCGCGGACCTGCTGAACGACGCGTGGGGCGGCGTCGACCCGAAGCTCGCGGAGGTCGCGGCGCGGTACGGGGCGGGGATCGTCTGCACGCACGCCGGGGGCGCGGAGCCGCGGACCCGGCCGCACCGGATCGGGTACGAGGACGTGCTGGCGGACATCCTGCGGGTGACCGTGGGGCTCGCCGAGCGCGCGGTGGCCCTGGGGGTGCCCCGGGAGTCCGTGATGATCGATCCCGGGCACGACTTCGGGAAGAACACCCGGCACTCGCTGGAGGCGACGCGGCGGCTCGGGGAGATGGCGGAGACCGGGTGGCCGGTGCTGGTGTCCCTGTCCAACAAGGACTTCGTCGGCGAGACGCTGGACCGGCCGGTGAAGGAGCGGTTGATCGGGACGCTCGCGACGACCGCGGTGTCCGCGTGGCTGGGCGCGCGGGTGTACCGGGTGCACGAGGTCGCCGAGACCCGTCAGGTGCTGGAGATGGTGGCGTCGATCGCCGGGCACCGGGCGCCCGCGGTCGCCCGGCGCGGGCTCGCATAGCCCTTGCGGGCGCCGGCGCACGGGTTTGCGCCTGCGGCAGGCCGCACCCCGCCCCTTCCCGAAACCCTGCCGGGGGCGCCAAAAGATTCGCGCAGTTCCCCGCGCCCCTCAAAGGGGCGCGGGGAACTGCGCGAAAACGGGGGCTGGGGAACCCCTCCTACCGCCCCGTCTCCTTCGTGACCAGGGCGACCGCCTCGTCCACGTCGTCCGTGACGTGGAACAGCAGGAGGTCCTTCTCGCTCGCCTTCCCCTGCGCCACCACCGTGTTCTTCAGCCACTCCACCAGGCCGCTCCAGTACTCCGTCCCGAACAGCACGATCGGGAAGCGGGTGACCTTCTGCGTCTGGACCAGGGTCAGCGCCTCGAACAGCTCGTCCAGCGTGCCGAGGCCGCCGGGCAGGACCACGAAGCCCTGCGCGTACTTCACGAACATCGTCTTGCGGACGAAGAAGTAGCGGAAGTTCACGCCGATGTCGACGTGCGGGTTGAGCCCCTGCTCGAAGGGCAGCTCGATGCCCAGGCCCACCGAGATGCCGCGCGCCTCCCGCGCCCCCTTGTTCGCCGCCTCCATCGCGCCGGGCCCGCCGCCCGTGATCACCGCGAAGCCCGCGTCGACCAGGGCGCGGCCGATGCGGACGCCCGCCTCGTATTCGGGCGAGTCGACCGGCGTACGGGCCGAGCCGAAGACGCTGATCGCGCCGGGGAGTTCCGCGAGGGCGCCGAAGCCCTCGACGAACTCCGACTGGATGCGCATGACCCGCCACGGGTCGGTGTGCACCCACTCGGAGTCGCCCTCGGAGTCGAGCAGCCTCTGGTCCGTGGTGCCGGGCTGCACCTGGTCCCTGCGCCTCAGTACGGGACCGAGCCGCTGTTCCTCCAGCGCCCGAAGACCCTCCGGGTTGGCGTTGCTCATCGCGACTGCTCCCATCACTCGAAGATCTCTCGTCCCGTCAGGGTAGGTCGGCGATCGTTACCAAGGGGGAAATTCCGGTCGTCGCAGGGCCGGATTTCAGGACGTCAGCCACTCCCTGAGCTTCGCCTCGCAGTGGACGATCTTCGCGACGGCCACGTGCTCGTCCCGCTTGTGCGCGTACAGCGCGTCGCCGGGGCCGTAGTTCACCGCGGGCACGCCGAGCGCGCTGAAGCGGGAGACGTCCGTCCAGCCGAACTTCGGCTGCGCCGTGCCGCCGACCGCCGCCATGAACGCCTCGGCCGCCGGGTGCGAGAGGCCGGGCAGCGCGCCGCCCGTGTGGTCGTCGACCACGAACTCGGCGATCCCGCAGTCCGCGAAGAACTCCCGCACGTACGCCTGAGCCTCTTCGGGCGTGCGGTCGGGGGCGTACCGGAAGTTCACCGTCACCGTGCAGGCGTCGGGGATGACGTTGTTCGCGACGCCGCCCTCGATCCGGACCGCGTTGAGGCCCTCGTGGTACTCCAGGCCGTCGATCAGCGGGCGGCGCGGTTCGTACGCCGCCAGGCGCGCCAGGATCGGGGCCGCCGCGTGGATCGCGTTCGACCCCATCCAGGCCCGCGCGGAGTGCGCGCGCTCGCCCTCGGTGCGCAGGTGGACCCGGAGCGTGCCCTGGCAGCCGCCCTCGACCTGCCCGTCGGAGGGCTCCAGGAGCACCGCGAAGTCGCCTTCGAGCCAGTCGGGGTGGGCTTCGGCGACGTGGCCGAGGCCGTTGAGGTGGGCCGCGACCTCCTCGTTGTCGTAGAAGACGAACGTCAGGTCGCGGTTGGGCTCGGGGACCGTCGCCGCGATGCGCAGCTGGAGCGCGACGCCGGACTTCATGTCGGAGGTGCCGCAGCCCCACAGGACGCCGTTCTCGTCCAGCCTGGACGGGACGTTGTCCGCGATCGGGACGGTGTCGATGTGCCCGGCGAGCACCACGCGCTCCGCCCGGCCGAGCCGGGTGCGGGCCACGACGTTGTTGCCGTGGCGGTCGACCGTGAGGTGGGGCAGTGCGCGCAGCGCCTGCTCGATGGCGTCGGCGAGCGGCTTCTCGGTGCCGCTTACCGACGGGAAGTCGACGAGCCGGGCGGTCAGCGCCGGGCCCTCCAGCGTGAGGTCAAGCGCGGTTTCGGGCATGGCCGCGAGCCTATCCGAGGGCTCCAGTACGGTGGGCCGCGTGCCCCGCTCCGCCTCGTCGTCGCCCGCCCCCTCCGCCGCTCCCTTCCCCGCTCGCCGCGGTCGGCGGCGGCGCCTCACGGCGGGCTTCGCCGTGCTCGCGGCCCTCGCGGGCTACGTGACGCTCCAGGCGGTCACGGCCGGCCGGGGCGCGCTGTGCACCGTCACCTCGGCGGACGGCGGCGCGTACGAGCTGACCCCCGAGCAGGCGTCGAACGCCGCCACGATCTCGGCCGTCGGCACCGGCAGGGGGCTGCCCGAGCGCGCGGTGACGATCGCGCTCGCGACGGCCATGCAGGAGTCCGGGCTGCGCAACATCCGGCACGGCGACCGGGATTCGCAGGGCCTCTTCCAGCAGCGCCCCTCGCAGGGCTGGGGCACGGTCGCGCAGATCACGGACCCGGTGTACGCCGCCGGGCGGTTCTACGAGCGGCTGGCCGAGATCCCCGGCTACTCCCGGCTGCCGCTGACGGTGGCCGCGCAGCGCGTGCAGCGCAGCGGCTTCCCGCAGGCCTACGCCAAGCACGAGCCGGACGCGGCCCTGCTGGCCGCTTCGCTGACGGGCCGCGCGCCCGCCTCGCTGGCCTGCGGGGCGCAGCGCGGCAAGCGGGGGGCGGGTGACGCGGCGAAGGTGCGGGCGGAGCTGGCGCGCGCGTTCGGGCCCGACGCGGGGCAAAAGCCGGGCCGGGGCGCGGCGGGGCCGCCGGACGAGATCGCCGTCCCGGTGCCCGCGGCGGCCTCGGCGGCCGCCGCGCCGACAGGAGGCCCGTCGGGCGGTCCGGGGGTGCGGCGGGGCTGGGAGCTGGCGCACTGGGCGGTGGCGCGGGCCGATTCGCTGCGGATCGCCGAGGTGTCGTACGCGGGCCGGGTCTGGCGGGCGGACGAGGACGGCGCCGGGGGTACGGGGTGGAGCGCGGCGCCCGACGGGGCCCCGGCGCGCGGGGGCGACGTCCGAATTCGCCTCGTACAGAAGTAGTTCAGGAGTACGGCGGCTCCCCCGGAAGGGGCATCGCCCCGCGCCGCGCGCCCGGAATTCCGGGCCGATCGCGGCCCGTCATGGACACGTCTCCCAACTCCCTTGTGAACAAAGGGGAGTGACGGTTCTTCGGGCCTTTCGGAGGCAGCTCCTTTGCCCGGTTTTATCCATGGGTGATTATGCGACGCATTGCCAACTCTTTACCTTTGGCCACCGCAACCTCTCCCGCCCCCCGAGCGGTTGTCACTGCGTCCGACCGGCCCCGTCGGCGGACGGCCAACGACCTCTCCCGTCAAAGGAGCACCATGTCCCTCCCCCTGACCCGTCGGATCGCCCGTGCCGTACTGCTCGGTGCCGCCGGTGCAGCTGCCGCGGTCGGTGCGGCCGGCTCCGCGAGCGCCGTGGACCTCTCCCAGACCCCGAACCTCGGCGGCCTGACCGCCCTGGACGGCGACGGTCTCGGCAACGCCGTCGACGGCGCGTCCCAGAAGGCGTCCAACGTGGCGGGCGACACCGGCAGCACGGCGGTCAAGAAGGCCGTGCCCGCCGCGGGCAAGGTCGTCGGCACGGCGGGCAAGACGGCCACCCCGGCCGCCCAGAAGGCCGCGGGCGAGACCGCGGGCAGCGCCGGCGACATCGTCGGCGGGACCGCGGGCTCCGTGGCCGAGGGCGGACTGCCCACCGACTCCCTGCCCACGGGCTCGCTCCCCACGGGCTCGCTGCCCACCGACGGCCTCCCCAGCACGGACGCGCTGCCGCTGAAGGGCCTGCCGCTCGGCTAGTCACCGGCCGGGCGTAGTCACCGGCCGGGCGCGCGGAATGCCGGAGGGGCCCGCGGGAGTGCGTACTCCCGCGGGCCCCTCCGGCGCGTACGGGCCCGGGTGCGTCCCGGGCCCGCGGCGCGTCAGGCGCCCAGGCGCCGTACCGCTTCCGCGACGCGCTCGTCCGTGGCCGTCAGCGCGACCCGTACGAACTTCCCGCCCGCCGTGCCGTAGAAGTCGCCGGGCGCCACCAGGATGCCCAGCGACGCGAGGTGGCCGACGGTGTCCCAGCACGGCTCGTCCCGCGTCGACCACAGGTAGAGGCTGGCCTCGCTGTGCTCGATCCGGAAGCCGTGGCCCTCCAGGGCGGCGCGCAGCGCGGCGCGCCGGGCCGCGTACCGCTCGCGCTGCTCGCGCACGTGCGCGTCGTCGCCGAGCGCGGCGACCGTCGCGGCCTGGACCGGCGCCGCCGTCATCATGCCGCCGTGCTTGCGGATCGCCAGCAGCTCGCCCAGCACGCGCGCGTCGCCCGCGACGAACGCGGCGCGGTAGCCCGCCAGGTTGGAGCGCTTGGACAGCGAGTGGACGGCGACGACGCCGTCGAAGCCGTCGCCGCAGACGTCGGGGTGCAGCACGGAGACCGGCTCGGCCTCCCAGCCCAGCTCCAGGTAGCACTCGTCGGAGAAGACCAGCACGCCGTGCTCGCGCGCCCAGGCGACGATCCGCACGAGGTCGTCCTTGGGCAGGACGCGACCGGTCGGGTTGGACGGGGAGTTGAGCCACAGCAGCTTGACGCGGGCCGGGTCCAGGTCGGCGACCGGGTCGTCGTAGACGACGGGCTCGGCGCCGCAGAGCCGCGCGCCCACCTCGTACGTCGGGTACGCCAGGCGCGGGTAGGCGACCTGGTCGCCCGCGCCGAGGCCGAGCTGCGTCGGCAGCCAGGCCACCAGCTCCTTGGAACCGACCACGGGCAGCACGTCGCGGTGCGTGACGCCGCGCGCCCCGAGCCGCCGCTCGACCCAGCCCGTGATCGCGTCGCGCAGCTCGGCGGTGCCCCACACCGTCGGATAGCCGGGGCTGTCGGCCGCCGCGACCAGGGCCTTCTGGATGAGGTCGGGGACGGGGTCGACGGGCGTGCCGACCGAGAGGTCCACGATGCCGTCCGGGTGGGCCGCGGCCGTCGCCCGGTAGGGCTCCAGCTTGTCCCACGGGAAGGCCGGCAGGCGCGATGAGAGTGCGGACACGGTGCTCACTTTCTCGTATCGGAAAACGCCTCGGTCCCGCACGGTCGACGAACCGTACGGGACCGGAAGCGCACGCTCGGCCGGCTCAGCCGTTCTGCGGCGGGAGCGCGGCGATGAAGGCGTGGTCCCGCTCGATCAGGCCGAGCTTGGAGGCACCACCGGGCGAGCCGAGCTCGTCGAAGAACTCGACGTTCGCCTTGTAGTAGTCCTTCCACTCCTCCGGGGTGTCGTCCTCGTAGAAGATGGCCTCGACCGGGCAGACCGGCTCACAAGCCCCGCAGTCGACGCATTCGTCCGGGTGGATGTACAAGGACCGCTGGCCCTCGTAGATGCAGTCGACGGGGCACTCCTCGATGCATGCCTTGTCCTTGACGTCGACACAAGGCTGCGCGATGACGTAGGTCACGCTGTCGTTCCTCCTCGATAGGGCTTTGGCTTGCGCGGGAGCGCGGCGTCGTCGATGCCCGCCCCTAGTATCTCCGGTCTCGGGCGCGATCCGAACAAGAGGGGCGGACAGAGCGATGGAATTCACCGGCGGCGGACTGCTTGAGGTCAGAATCACCCCTTCCGACGTGGGCAAACGGGTATCAGTCCGGCGCTTGATCGATGGTGGAGAGAGCGCCGGGAAGTTCACCGACACCGTCGGAGTGCTCACATCCTGGACATCGGGTGTGCTCCGCGTGACGCGACGGAACGGTGAGGCGGTGGAGATCGACGAGCGCGCGCTCGTCGCGGGAAAGGTGGTGCCCGCCGCGCCCGCCAGGCGCCGGGGCCCCGCGGCCGACTTCGCCGAACTGGCGCGGGTCGCGGCGCGGGCGTGGCAGCCGGTGGAGAGCGAGGCGCTGGGCGGGTGGACGCTCAGGGCGGCGGGCGGCTTCACGCGGCGGGCCAACTCAGTGCTGCCGGTGGGCGATCCCGGGGTGCCGTTGGACGGGGCGCTCGCACGGGTGCGGGAGTGGTACGGGGAGCGCGGGCTGCCTCCGTACGTCCAGGTCGCCACGGGCGCCGCGGGCACCCAGGAGGTGCTCGGCGCGGAGCTGACCGCGCGGGGGTGGGTGCGCGAGGTCACCGCCGAGGTGTGGACGGGGGCGCTGGCGCCGGTCGGCGAGCTGGGGCTGCCAGGTTCCGGGGGCGCCGCGGCGCCGGTGCGGTTGACGCGGTCGGTGGACACGGCCTGGCTGCGGCGCTACCAGCGGACCGGGGAGCCGGGACCGCAGGTCCTGAAGGTGCTGGAGGCGGGGCCTTCGGTGTGGTTCGCGACGGTGCCTGCCGCCGGGGAGGACGCCGGGGACGACGCGCGGGACGGCACGGGCGGCGGCGACGTGCCCGCGGCCATCGGGCGGTGCGTGGTGGACGGGCGGTGGGCCGGCTTCATGGCCGTCGAGGTCGCCCCCGAGCGGCGCCGCCGGGGCCTCGCGGGCCTGATCATGGGAGCGTTGGCCAGGCAGGCGCTCGACGAGGGCGCGTCGGCGGCGTGGCTCCAGGTCGAGGCGGACAACACGGGAGCCAGGGCGCTGTACGAAGGGATGGGCTTCGCGGCCCATCACAGCTACCACCACTTCCGATCTCCCTGAGCGGGTACGAGGCGCGTATGGACAGGCTGGACTGGCGTGCGGAGTTCGCCGCCGAGGCACGGGCCGAACGGCCCGACCTGGCGCGGCTGTGTCTGCTGCTCGGGGCGGAGCTGGACCCGGAACTGGTTCCGGAGCTGAACCCGGACCTCACCCCGGAGGCGGGCCGGGCCGCGCTGGACGCGGCGGAGATCGAGCTGGACCGGCTCGCCGGGATGCTGCCGCACGGCCGGCGCGGGGCGCGGGCCTGGGCCGATGCGCTGGCCGAACTCCTGGGCGGGCGGCTCGACTTCCGGGGCGCGCCCGCGGACTACCAGCGGCTCGAATCGTCGCTGCTGCACGAGGTGCTGCGGCGGCGCAGGGGGCTGCCGATCCTGCTGTCCGTGGTGTGGATCGAGGTGGCGCGGCGGGCGGGCGCCCCGGTGTACGGCGTGGCCCTGCCGGGACACTTCGTGGTCGGCTTCGGCGAGGCGGGGACGGGGACGGGTGCGGGGGCGGCCGGGGCCGCCGGAGGCGGGAGCGGGAGCGGGAGCGGGGGTGCGGGGCCCGACGGGGGCGGGCCGGTCCTGGTGGATCCGTTCGCCGGGGGGCGGGTGCTGACGGGGGCGGACGCGGAACTGCTGGTCGCGGGGGCGACGGGGGCGCAGCTGACGGGGGTGGGCGTCGACCCCTCGCTGCTGGAGCCCGCGGACCCGCTGGGGATCGTGCAGCGGATCCTGAACAACGTACGGGCGTGGGCGGCGGCACGGCCCGAGCGGACGGACGTGGCGCTGCGCGCGGTGGAACTCTCGCTGCTGCTGCCCTCGCATCCGGCGCGGCTGCGGTACGAGTGGGCGCAGTTGCTGGTGCAGCGCGGGGACTTCCTGCGCGGGGCGGCGGCGATGGAGGAGTACGCGGAGGTGGTGGCGGGGGTGGAGCCGGTGGCGGCGGAGGCGATCCGGGTGCGGGCGCGGGCGACTCGGGCGTTGCTCAACTAGGGGGCGCGGGGCGGGCGCGCCTGTCTTGGCCCCGTTGCCCGGGGGGCGCCGCTTTTCGCCTGCGGCGGGCCACACCCCGCCCCGCCCCTTCCCGAGACCCTCCGGGGGCCCTGCGGGGCAGTGGGCACGCCCGGCGTGTGCCCCACCCCCGCGCAGCAGAACCCGCACCCCCCACTCCGTACCCCCTACGCCGCCGCCCGGTCTCCGGGCGCTCTGCGGCGCAGCTTCGCGTCCCGCAGGGACGGCGGGGTCCACGCCCCGTCCGGGTGGTACACGTTCGTCCCCGGCGGCACGATCCCGTCGATCCGGTCCAGCGCCTCGTCGTCCAGGACGAGGTCCGCCCCCTTCAGCGACGCCGCCAGCTGCTCCATCGTGCGCGGCCCGATGATGACCGACGTCACCGCGGGGTGCGCCAGCGGGAACGCCGTCGCCAGCTCCGGCAACGTGCGCCCGAGGTCGTCCGCGAGCGCCACGAACCCCTCGACCGCGTCGAGCTTCGCCGCGTTGACCGGCAGCTCCGGGTCGAAGCGGGCCGGGGCTATCGCGGGGCGCCCCGTGGCGAGGTCGATCGGGCGCCCCTTGCGGTAGCGCCCGGTCAGGAAGCCGAACGCGAGCGGCGAGTACGTCAGCGCGCCCATCCCGAGCCGCTGCACGACCGGCAGGACGTTCGCCTCGATGCCGCGCGCCAGCAGCGAGTACGGCGGCTGCTCCGTACGGAACCGCCGCAGCCCGCGCCGCTCGGCGACGTGGTGCGCCTCGACCAGCTCCTCCGCGGGGAACGACGAGCAGCCGAACGCGCGGATCTTGCCCTGGGTCATCAGGTCGCCGAGGACGGCCAGCGTCTCCTCGATGTCCGTGGTGTGGTCGGGGCGGTGCACCTGGTAGAGGTCGATCCGGTCGGTGTCGAGACGCCGCAGGCTCTCCTCGACCTCCTGGACGATCCAGCGCCGCGAGTTGCCGCCGCGGTTGCGGCCCTCCCCCATCGGGAAGTGCACCTTGGTGGAGAGCACGACGTCGTCGCGGCGGCCCTTGAGCGCCTTGCCGACGATCGTCTCGGACTCCCCCTGTCCGTACATGTCGGCGGTGTCGACGAAGTTGACGCCCGCGTCGAGCGCGGCGTGCACGATGCGTACGCAGTCTTCGTGGTCGGGGTTGCCGACCGCGCCGAACATCATCGTGCCGAGGCAGTGGGTGCTCACCTCGATGCCGGTGCCGCCGAGGGTGCGATAGCGCATGGCCGTGTCCTTCGCTGGGTTCGCGGTGGTCCGCCGGGGCGCGTTGCCCCGACGGGCGCGACCCTAGGACCTAGAGCCGTCTCTAGATCAAGGGATGATCGAGGGGCGGGACCGGGGACCGCCCCGGCGCGAGGACGGGAGGGGTGCGGTGCTGAGCATCGGACAAGTGGCGGAGCGGACCGGACTGAGCGTGCACACGCTGCGGTTCTACGAGAGCGAGGGCGTCCTGCTGACCAGCCCCGTGCGGCGCGACTCCGGCGGCCGCCGGGTCTACGGCGAGGACGACGTCGCCTGGCTCAACCTCTGCGTCGTGCTGCGGGGTTCGGGGATGCCGCTGCCCGAGATCCGCCGCTACACCGAGCTGAACCGCGAGGGCGGCACCGAATCCGACCGGCTCGCCCTGCTGCGCGCGCACGAGGCGCGGGTCGGCGAGCAGATCGCCGAACTCGGCCGCTGCCTCCAGCTGATCCGCCACAAGGTCGCGGTGTACGAGGACTACCTGGAGAGCCGGTGAGGCGCGCCGCACGGTCCTCGTACGCGCGCGCCGCGTCAGTGCACGAACGCACCGTTCCAGTAGCCGCCCGAGCACCAGTAGTACTGGACGTAGCCGTCGTTGTAGAAGACGACGCGTCCGCCGCCGTCCATGCAGACGTACGCCGAGACGTACACCTCGGCCGCGTCTCTCGTCTCCGCCGCCGCGGGCGCGGTACCGGAGAAGAGCAGCGCCGCCGAGAGCGCGACCGTCGACCCGAGCGCGGCGAGCTTTCCGAGCATGTTCAACACCCCTCAGTTTCGTGGGAAATCCACTAACCTGTCCCGAGGTTAGGGATGTGTCCGCAAACATGAATCACCCCCGCGGAGGGCGCACGGGGCGGCCCCGCCCGCGCGCGGGAAAACGGATTGCCCGCCCCTCGCACCCGTGCTGAAGTGCGCGCATGAACGACGACAACGGCAGTGGCATGGACGAGAAGGCCGCACTCGCGCTGTTCGACCGGCAGCTGCGCCAGGGGCCGCCCGGCGTACGGGCCGGCGCCGTGGTGCGCGAGGTCGGGCGGACGGCCGGCGACTGGAGCGGCGTGGTGTGGTCCGGGCTCGACGGGCTCCCGGGCCCGGAGGTCGACGCGGTAATCGCCGAGCAGATCGACTACTTCGGCGCTCTGGGCTTCGACTTCGAGTGGAAGCTGTACGCCCACGACGAGCCCGCCGACCTGGGCGACCGGCTCCTGGCCGCCGGTTTCACGGCCGAGGAGCCGGAGTCGGTGATGGTGCGGGCCGTCGCCGGGCTCGCCACGGACGTGGTGCTGCCGGACGGCGTCGAGCTGCGGCCCGTGACGGACGCGGCGGGCGTGGAGCTGGTGATGGCCGTGCACGACCGCGCGTTCGGCACGGACGGCACGCGGCTGCGGCAGCAGTTGCTGGGGATGCTGGGCGACGGGTCGGTACGGATGGCGGTGGTCGTCGCGGACGGCGTGCCGGTCAGCTCGGCGCGGATCGAGTTCCAGGACGGGACGGGGTTCGCGGGCCTGTGGGGCGGCGGCACCGACCCCGAGTGGCGGGGACGCGGCATCTACCGGGCGCTGCTCGCCTGGCGCGCGGGGCTGGCGGCCGAGCGCGGCGTGGAGTACCTCCAGGTGGACGCGACGGAGTTCAGCCGCCCCATCCTGGAGCGCCTCGGGTTCGTACGGCTGGCCGTGACGACGCCGTACGTGTACGAGGCCGCGCGGTAGCCGCGCCCGCCCCTCCCTACAGCCACCCCTTCTCGCGGGCGATCCGCACCGCCTCCGCGCGGTTGCGCGCCGCCAGTTTCTGGATCGCCGTCGAGAGGTAGTTGCGGACCGTGCCGTGCGAGAGGTGGAGTTCCGCCGCGACCTCCGCGTTCGTGGAGCCGTCCGCCGCCGCGCGCAGCACGTCGCGTTCGCGGTCGGTCAGCGGGTTCGCGCCGTCCGCGAGGGCCGCCGCCGCCAGGGTCGGGTCGATGACGCGCTCCCCGGCGAGCACCTTGCGCACGGCGTCGGCGAGTTGGGCCGCCGGGGCGTCCTTCACCAGGAAGGCCGCCGCTCCCGCCTCCATCGCGGCCCGCAGGTAGCCGGGGCGGCCGAAGGTGGTGAGGACCACCACCTTCAACGCGGGCACCTCGCGGGCGAGTTGCGCGGCGGCCTCGATGCCGGTCATGCCGGGCATCTCGATGTCCAGCAGCGCCACGTCGAGTCCGTCGCTCGCGTGCGCCGCCGCCAGCACCTCGTCGCCGCGCGCCACTTGCGCGACGACCTCCATGTCGGGCTCCAGGCCGAGCAGCGCGGCCAGGGCCTCGCGCACCATCGACTGGTCCTCGGCGAGGAGGATCCTCACACGGTTCTCTCGGTTCACCCGGTCACCTTAAGCGGGACCCGCACGGTCAGTACGAAGCCCTTGTCCTGCCCCCTGCCCGCGCCCGGCCCCGTCTCGACGGTGCCGCCCACCGCGCCGACCCGCTCGGCGAGCCCGGTCAGGCCGTTGCCCGGCGGGGCGGACGCGCCCCTGCCGTCGTCGCGGACGACGAGTTCCAGCACGGGCCCATTCAGCGTCTCGCAGCGGGCGAGCGCGACCGTGCAGCCGCGCGCGCCGCTGTGGCGCACGACGTTGGTGACCGCTTCGCGCAGGGCCCAGGCCAGGACCGCCTCCCGCTCTTCGGGGACGTCGTCGTAGGGGCAGTCGGGGACGCTGCCCGTGATGCCCGCCGCCGCCAGCGCGGTGCGCGCGCCGGCCAGTTCGCCGGGGAGCGTGGGGCGGCGGTAGCCGGTGACCGCCTCGCGCACGTCGATCAGCGCCTGGCGGCTGACCTGTTCGATGTCGGCGACCTGGCGGGCCGCCTGCTCGGGGCTGTCGGGCAGCATCCGACCCGCCAGCTCGCTCTTGAGCGTGATCAGCGAGAGCGAGTGGCCCAGCAGGTCGTGCAGGTCGCGGGCGAGGCGCAGCCGCTCCTCGTTGGCGGCGAGCTGGGCCACGGTCGCCCGTGCCTCGCGCAACTCGATCGTCGTGCGCACCAGTTGGCGCACCCCGCTCATCGCGAAGCCGCCGAGCAGCGCGGGCACCACCAGGGCCGTGATCATCTCGCGCGGGCTCTCGTGGGTGAGCGCGACGCCCACCATGGTCGCCGTGACCGCCGGGATCAGCCAGCGAGCGGCGCTCATCGGCAGGGTCGCGCCGATGGAGACGGAGACGTACACGAAGAGGACCAGCCAGGGCGGGCCCAGGGTGAGGGAGAGGGCCAGCGCGAGCGCGAGGAGCACGCCGAGGACGGCGGCGACGCGCGTGCGGGGCAGGGGGCGGGCGGTGTGCCGGAAGACCAGGCCGAAGTAGACGGCGACGAAGACGACGAGCCCGAGTGCGCCCAGTGCGTCGGCCCACCTACTGTGCTCGTCGCCCAGCAGGTCGGAGACCGGCGCGCCCATGAAGGCCAGCCAGATGCCGATCCAGGCGAACTTGACGAGCGCCTGGCGGCGGTTCTCCGGGGGCCTGCCGATCGCCGTGGTCATGCCTTCAGGGTGTCCTTTCGGTAGAGCCAGGCGGCCGCGGCGCAGAAGAGCGCGAAGTACCCGACCAGGATCGCGACGTCCTGGCCGCCGGGGGCGCGGCCCATCTCGATGGCCTGGCCGATGGCGGCGTACGCGTGGGTGGGCAGCCACTCGGCGATGTCCTGGAGCCACCGCGGGAAGGTGCCCGACGGCATCCACAGGCCGCCGAGGATGGAGAGCCCGAAGTAGATGATCATTGTGACGGGGCGGACCGCGTCGCCGCTCGTGAGGTAGCCGATGGCGACGCCCAGCGCGGCGAAGACCAGGCTGCCGGCCCAGATGGCGCCGGTCAGCGCGAGCCACTGCCAGGCGTCCAGCCGTACGCCCTTGAACAGGGCGGCGACCGCGAAGACGACGACGATGCAGGGCAGCGTGACCACGGCCGCGCTGGCGATCTTCGCCAGGACGTAGCCCCTGCCGGGCAGCGCGGTGAGCCGCAGCTGGCGCACCCAGCCCTTCTCCCGCTCCTTGGCGATGCGCTCGCTCTGGCCCATGAGGACGGCGGTCAGCGCGCCGAAGGAGGCCATCGAGACCATCAGGAACGCCTGGACGGTGAGGGTGGTGCCGGGGACGTCGGCGTCGGTGTCCTGGGTGGTGGAGAAGAGGAGGTAGATCATCGAGGGGTAGAGCACCGAGAAGAACATGAACTTCTTGTTCCGCAGGGTGCGGAGGATCTCCAGCTTGGTCAGCGTCTTCATGCGGTCCTGGCCTCCTCGGCGGTCCTGGTCTCCTGGCCGGTCCTGGCCTCTTCGGCCGTGGTGATGGCGACGAACGCCTGCTCAAGGCCGAGGCCCGCGACTTCGAGGTCGCGGGGGTAGAGGCCGAGCGCGTAGAGCGCGTGGACGGTCGCGTCGGCGTCGTGCGACTGGATGCGGACCGTACCGGCGTGCGGCGAGACGTCCACCGAGGACGCGTGCGGGAGGGCGTGCAGGGCCGTCGCGGTGACGGCGTCGATCTCCGTCTCCAGCGCGAAGGAGATGCGGCGGGCCCCGGCCCGCGCCTTGATCTCGGCGGCCGTTCCGTCGGCGAGGAGCCTGCCCCTGTGGAGCACCAGGACGCGGTCCGCGATCGCGTCCGCCTCCTCCAGGTAGTGCGTGGCGAAGAGGACGGTACGGCCCTGGTCGGCCTGGTCGCGCATGGTCGCCCAGAACGTCTGGCGGGACGTGACGTCCATGCCGGTCGTCGGCTCGTCGAGCACGATCAGGTCGTTCGCGCCCGCCGTCGCGAGTGCGAAGCGGACGCGTTGCTCCTGGCCGCCGGAGAGCTTGTTGACCATGCGGTCGGCGATGTCCGTGATCCCGGCGCGGGCGAGGACCTGTCCCAGGGGGTACGGGTTGGGGTGCAGGTCGCACGCGAGCCCTACGAGCTCGCGGACCCGCACCTCCTCCATCAGCCCGCCGCTCTGGAGCATCGCCCCGACCCGGCCCTCCGCCATGGCCTGCTGCGGGGTGGTGCCGAAGAGGCTGACCGTGCCGGAGTCGGCGGGGCGCAGCCCGAGGAGGAGGTCGAGCGTGGAGGACTTCCCGGCCCCGTTGGGACCGAGCAGCGCCACGGTCTCGCCGGGGGCGAGGGTGAGGGTGAGGTCGGCCACGGCTCGAACGGCGCCGTAGCGCTTGTTCACGTTCTGGAAGCTGACGACTGCTGGGCTCATGGGAACCAGCTTGTCGGAGGGGGCGGGGAGCCGGGCAGTGTCGGGGGGCGGGGCTTGGGGATGACAGGTGTCATGGGGCCGGTGCGCGACGGCGCGGGGTGGGGCCCGGTGCCCGGGGCCCCACCCTCCGGAGGGCTACGCCGTCTCGATGGTCACCGTTCGGTCCGCGGGGGTCTTGCCCCGTACGGCCTTCTTCAACGCCTTGACCACGTCGTCGGGCCCGAGCTTCCGCTTGCCCCCGTCCCCCGCGACGAAGACCCCGTCGAACGTGCTGCCGCACAGCTCTTCGATCGCCTTCTTGTCGTAGGACTCCACCAGCCGCCCGTTCACCGGCTTCATGGAGAGGATCTTCGGGAAGGAGCGCCCGGGGCCCAACTTGATCTGCTTGCCGCCCGCGTTGATGTACACGACGTCGGACATCGCGGGCTCCGCGAACTCCTTCATCGCGCGGTCCAGCTCGGCCTGGCCGATCGTGGGCTGCTTGGACCCGACGGGCAGCTCGACCGGCGTCTGCCTGCCGGTCTCGACCTGCGCCCGGTACGCGTCCTTGACCGCCTGCATCGAGCGCTGGACGTCGAGCGCCTTGCCCGCCTTGCCGGGCACGGCGACGACCTTGTTCGGCTCGAACTTGATCGTGCCCTCGGTCGCGGAGCCCGACGCGCCCGCGAGGTCCGTGAGCGCGACGCCCAGCTTCTCCTCGTCGACCGGGATGACCGGGTCGGCCTCGCGCGCGCCGCCGAACAGCGAGCCGATGACCGAGACGGGGTTGTAGTCGCTGCCCGCCGCCGCCCTGACCGTCTCCAGCGCGTCGAACTTCAGCCCCGCCTTGTCCGGCGAGAGCTGTTCCTTCTTGCCGCCCACGGTCAGCTGGATGGGCGCGGAGGCGCGCTTGCCGAGGGCCGTGTCCAGCTTGTTGACGGCCTCGTCGCGGGTGCTGCCGCCGATGTCCACGCCGAGCACCGTGGTGCCCTTGGGGACGTCGGAGTGGTTGAGCAGGAGTCCGGCGCCGTACGCGCCGCCCGCGATGACGAAGACGCCCACGCCGAGCAGGGCGATCTTGGAGCGGCCCTTCTTCTTCCGGGCCGGTGCCGGGGAGGCGGGCTTGGCCTGCGCCGGGGGCGCGGGCGGGCCGGCCGGGGAGCCGGGGCCGTGCGGGGCGTCGGGCAGCCGGGGCGTGAGGTCGGGGCCGGTCGGCTGGGCCACCGGGACGCCGCTGGTGAGCGTCGCGCCCGAGACGTGGGAGCCGGGAGCGCCGCCCGCGTCGGGGACGAGGCGCTGCGGGGTCAGTACGGCGGTGTCGTCCGACAGGCGCGGGACGGTGGCCGCCGGGGTCCCGGCGGGCGGGGTGCTGGTCAGCGGGAAGCCGCCCGCGGGGGTGTGGAAGCCGCCCGTGTCGTGACTGCCCGTGTCGTGGCTGCCGGTGCCGTGGCTGCCGATGTTGTGACTGCCGGTGTCGTGGCCGCCCGTGTCGTGACTGCCGGTGCCGTGGCTGCCGATGTTGTGACTGCCGGTGTCGTGGCCGCCCGTGCCGTGGCCGCCCGGCCCGTGGGCGCCCACGCCGTGGGTGCCGGTGTCGTGCGCGCCGGTGTCGGTGTCGTACGGCGCCGGGGCGTAGCCCTGCGACTGGGGGGCCTGGGCCTGCGCCTGGGCCGTCTTGCGGGGGGCGCCCGCCGCGAAGCCGTCCATGCTCGTGCCGGCCCCGTTGGTGCCGCCCGCGCCCGCCGGGCCGAAGTCGCCGGACCTCGGGGACAGCGCGGACGTGCCGGCCGCGGGTCCCGTGGTGGGCCCGACGGGGCGCTCGGGGAGCGGCGGCCGGGTGTCGACCCCGGCGGCGCCCGGGGCGCCCGCGGGCCGGTCCGCGTCCGAGAAGTACGGCAGACCGGGGACCTGCGGAGCACCGGCGGGCGCGGAGCCGTTCGCGGGCGCGTCCTGCTCGCCCTGGCCCGCTCCCGCGGCGGGTCCGCTCTTGCGCGGCGCGAACCAGTCGCTCGGCTTCTCCTTCTCGCCCGCGGGCTTCCCGCCGCCGGATCCGGCGGCCTGGGCGCCCGCGGCGGCACCCTGTGCCTTCTTCCGCGGCCGCTCGGCGGCGCGGTCCTGCGCGGGCCCGGCCGCCGGGGCGCCGGGCGCCTGGGGCTCGGCGGGCACCGCGTCGGCGTCTCCCACCGGCGTGCGCATCACGACGGGCGGGATCGGGCGAGACCCCGGGATGTTGATGCGGATGCGCGTCGTCAGCGTCGTCTCGGTCCTGGGCTCTTCGGGCCGCGGCTCGGCCGCCGCCTCTTCGGCGTCCGCCGGAGACGGATACTGGCGGGATCCGTACGGCGGGGTACCCGAGGGGTACGCGGCTCCGCCGCGCCCCTGGGGCCCGGAGGACGAACTGTCAGTTTCACGACTCAAAGCAAGGTCTCCCGATTGGCTCCGCCGCCCGTATTTCCCCCATGCCGCAGGCCAGGGGACGGCTCGGCGCGCGCACCACCATACTGTCCGGCACCGACGGGCACCGGGCGGCCATGGGAAGCGGCGCCCCGCCTACCCCCGCGAACGGGGCCTGGCCGGTACCGGAAAGTGGCACATCACTTGCCAAGTCGGCCGGGTTCGGTGTCCGGTTGCGGCAACCGCGACATGGTGGCACACATCACAGCGGCCGCCGCACCGCCCAGCAGGAACAGGGTCAGGCCGAGGAGTTCACCGAACACGTAGTCGCCTTCGGGGCGGCCGTTCAGCAGCAGGACGATCGCGCCGAGCCAGCCCGCCGCGGGGGCTCCGGCGCCCATACCCGTACCGGTGAGGACGCGTCCCGCGTAGAAGAGCCCGGCCGTGCCGAACAGCGCGAGCAGCAGCCCGCCGGGGAACCAGGCCGCCTGGATCAGCGCCCCCGCGGCGCCGACGACGGCGCCGAGCAGGGCGAGGACGAGGTACACGGCGATCCTGCCGGGCTTGAACGGCGACGCCAGCCACGCGCCGGGCTGCTGGGAGGAGCCGCTCATGCCGTGTCTCCTTCTGTCGCTTCCGCCGCTTCCGCCGCCCGCGCGGGGCCCTCGGTCTCCACAGTCCCCGCGGTCCCCGCGAAGAGGTCGTACTCGCGCTCGCCGGGTGCGGCGCCGGACGCGCCCTGGACCAACTGGTAGTACTCGGTGGCGAAGAGGGGTTGTCCGAGCTCGTTGGAGAGCGCGAAGAAGGGGCCTTCCACCGTCACCTGGGTCGCGTGCGCCGCCATCGCCGCGGCCTTGCGCGCCGCGTACGCGGGGTCCTCGCCCGCGCCGCCGATCTCCGCGGTGATCTCCGCGTCGTCCACCACGCCCGGCACGTCGCCGATCTCCGCGGTGCCGGGGAAGCCCGCGCCGCCCGCGGCCCGCAGCCGGGCGAAGCCCTCTTCGGCGACCGAGCGCGGCACGCGGTTCCAGTAGACCTTCTCGATCCCCGCGCCCGCCTCGCGCGCCAGCTCGGCGGCGCGGGTCGCGACGCGGTGCGCCTGGATGTGGTCGGGGTGGCCGTAACCGCCCTCGGGGTCGTACGTCACCAGCACCTGCGGCCGGACCTCGCGGATCACCTCCAGGAGGTGCGCGGCCGCCTCGTCGACGTCCGCCGACCAGAAGGCGCCCGGCCGGCGGTTCTGCTCGGCGCCCATCATCCCGGAGTCGCGGTAGCGCCCGGGGCCGCCGAGGAAGCGGTGGTCGGTGACGCCCAGCTCCTTCATCGCGGCGGCAAGTTCACCGGTGCGGTACGGGCCGAGCCGGTCCTCGCGGTCCGGGGCCAGGTGCGCGAGCTCCGCCGGGATGACTTCGCCCTCCTCGCCGAGTGTGCAGGTCACCAACGTGACCAGGGCGCCTTCGGCGGCGTACTTGGCCATGGTGGCGCCGTTGTTGATCGACTCGTCGTCGGGGTGCGCGTGCACCAGGAGCAGACGACGGGAGGGGAGGTCCGTCATGGGGACAGCCTACGAGGCCGCCCCGCGCGGACCGGGCAGGGCAGCACTCGGACCGGGCCGGCCCCGGAGGCACCGGCCCTGGAAGCACCCGTTCCTAGAACTTGATGTCGCCGATCATGCCCGCGACGTTCGTCGTCAGCTCGCTGATGGTCGGCGCCACGGACGAGCTGGCCAGATAGAAACCGAGAAGCGCACAGACCACCGCATGTCCTGCCTTCAGCCCTGATTTCTTGACGAGGAGGAACACGATGATCGCCAGCAGCACCACCGCCGAAATCGAGAGTGCCACGGCGGTTCACCTCCATCAGTACGGTCGGTCGTTCGGGCAGCGCACATGACGCCAGCAGGTTCATACCCACCGAGCGCTACGGATCATAACTATCCGTGCGAACGCATTGATCGGAGCACGGCAGCACGAGGGGCGCACGAGAGCTAGGTTTCCACGCATGACCTCCAGCCATCAGCTCACGTTCCCGGTCCAGTTCGCGCGGACCCAGCGCTACACCCTCGGTGCTCCCCGCTCGTTCACCGTCTCGCCGGACGGCGAACGCGTGGTCTTCCTGAGGTCGGCGTCCGGCACGGACCGGGCGAACCGCCTCTGGGTGCTCGATCTCGTGGGCGGCGCGGCGGGTGGCGAGGGCGGCGTCGAACGCGTCGTCGCGGATCCCGGGATGCTCCTCGGCGGGGTCGCGGAGGAGCTCTCCGCGCGGGAGCGGGCGCGCCGCGAGCGCAGCCGCGAGGGGTCCGCGGGGGTGGTCGGCTACGCCGTGGACGCGGCCGTCGAGCTGGCCGCGTTCGCGCTCTCGGGGCGGCTGTACGTGGCGGAGCTGCGTGCCGGGACGGCTCGTGAGCTGCTGGTTCCCGGGCCGGTCCTGGACCCCAGGCCGTCGCCCGACGGGCGCCACGTGGCGTACGTGACGGGCGGTGCGCTGCGGGTGGTGGACGCCTCGGGGGCGAGCGCGGGGGACGGCGACCGGGCGCTCGCGGAGCCGGAGGACGAGCACGTCTCCTACGGGCTCGCGGAGTTCATCGCGGCGGAGGAGATGCAGCGTTCGCGGGGGTTCTGGTGGTCGCCCGAGTCCGATCGGCTGCTGGCCGCCAGGGTGGACGACAGCCCCGTCCAACGGTGGTGGATCGCGGATCCGGCGCACCCGGACCGGGCGCCGCAGCAGATCGCGTACCCGGCTGCCGGTACGGCAAACGCCGAGGTGCGGCTGGTGCTCATCGGGCTCGACGGATCGCGGCTTGAAGTCGACTGGGACCGGGAGGGCTACCCCTATCTCGCCCAGGTCCACTGGTCCGCGTCCGGGGCGCCGCTGCTGCTGGTCCAAGCGCGCGACCAGCGCAGTCAGCTGTTCCTCGCGGTCGACACGGAGACCGGCGCGACGCGCACGGTCCATGTGGACGAGGACCCGGTATGGCTCGATCTCTTCCCCGGAGTACCGGCCTGGGCACCCGACGGAAAACTCGTCCGCATCGCGGACGAAGGGGGCGCCAGGGTGCTCGCGGTGGGCGACAGGGCCCTCACCGGAGGCTCGTTGCACCTGCGGTCGGTCCTCGACATTGGCGAAAATGATGTCTTGATCCAAGCGTCCGCGGGTGCGGACGCGGTGGTTCCGGAGACCGGCGAAATCCATGTGTACCGAGTCAACGAGCTCGGCGTGGAACGCCTTTCGGAAGGAGCGGGCGTGCACTCCGCGGTCCGGTCGGGAGCGGTGACGGTGCTCGCCTCCGCGACGCCCGACCGGCCGGGTCCGGTCGTGCGGGTGCTGCGCGAGGGCAAGCAGGTCGCGCTCGTCGCCTCGTACGCCCAGACCCCGGTGATCTCTCCCCGGCTCGAACTCACCGAGGGGGGCGCACGGCGGATTCCGTGCGCCGTGCTGCTCCCCCGCGGGTACGCGGAGGCGGACGGCCCGCTCCCCGTGCTGATGGACCCCTACGGAGGCCCGCACGGACAGCGCGTGCTGGCCGCGCACAATCCGCACCTCACCTCCCAGTGGTTCGCGGACCAGGGCTTCGCGGTGGTCGTCGCGGACGGCCGGGGCACCCCGGGCCGCTCCCCCGGCTGGGAGAAGGCGATCAAGGACGATCTGACGGTGGTGCTCGACGACCAGGTCGACGCGCTGCGCGCGCTGGCCGAGCGGTACCCGCTGGACCTGTCGCGGGTCGCGATCAGGGGCTGGTCGTTCGGCGGCTGGCTGGCGGGGCTCGCGGCGCTGCGCAGGCCCGACGTCTTCCACGCAGCGGTGGTGGGCGCGCCGGTCACCGACCAGGAGATGTACGACACCCACTACACGGAGCGGTACCTCGGCATGCCGGACGAGCGGCCCGAGGTCTACGCGCGCAGCTCGCTGGTGCGGGACGGGCGGCTGACGGAGGCGGCGGAGCCCGCCCGGCCGATGATGCTGGTCCACGGCTTCGCCGATGACAACGTCGTCATGGCGCACACGCTGCGGCTCTCCTCCGCGCTGCTCGCGGCGGGCCGGGCGCACGAGGTGCTGCCGCTGTCGGGGGTGACGCACATGACGCCGCAGGAGCAGGTCGCGGAGAACCTGCTCCTGCTCCAGGCCGACTTCCTCAAGCGCTCGCTGGGCCTGACGGGCTGACGGAACTTACGGAACTTACGGACCTGACGGACCCGACGGTCCGCCGTCCGCCTCGCCGCTACCAGCCCGGCGGCGGCGAGGAGGGCGGCGGCGGGGCCCCGTGGCCGCCGCCGGGGCCGTAGCCGGGGGCGGGCGGGGCCTGCGGCGGGTAGCCGTACCCCGGGCTCGGGCCGTATCCGCCGGGAGCGCCGTACCCGCCGGGGGCGCCGTACCCACCGCCGTACCCACCGCCGAAGCCGCCGTAGCCGCCGGGCCCCTGGTAGGGCGCCTCGCCGGGCCGACCCAGCGCCAGCAGGAGCAGCCCGCCCGCCACGACGTAGAAGAACGAGGTGGCGACGCTCAGCTGGAGCGAGGTGTCGGCCTCCCCGAAGTGGTCGAACACCTCGTACTTCGTGTACAGCGAGACCGAGACGATGCCGTCCAGCAGGACGACGACCGCCGCGACCATGCCCAGCGGGCGCGAGAAGGAGGCCCGCCGCGCGCTGCCGACCGCCGCGACGGCGCACAGCGCGGCCAGTGCGATCGTCGCCCAGCCGAAGGGCGGCTGGAGCAGCGTCTGGACGCTGGACTCGCCGCCGAAGAGGCGGTCGCCGTAGTCCAGGCGCCCCTCGTACCTGTCCTCGTAGAGGTAGAGGGAGTACGCCTCCCAGGCGACGCGCACGAGGGCGAGCGCGCCGAGCAGCAGCAGGCCGAGGGCCGCGACGCCCTGGCTCGGCCGGGTCGGCGGCCGCTCGTAGGAGTCGAAGGCCGGCCTGCGTCCGCCCATGCCGGTGACGATCAACGCGATTCCTCCGGCGAGCATCACGAACACGCAGATCAGCGCGGTGCTGCGGAGGTCGTCCGCCGCCCGGCGCTCCATCCACGACGAGCTGATGTTCCAGAGGCCCGGCAGCCGCAGCGCGACGGTGACGGCGCCCGCGGCGACGAGGGCGGACGCGGCGACCGTCGAGCGGACGGCGGCGACGGCGACGCCCAGGTACACGAGCAGGAGGGCCGGTTCGACGACGGACGTGGCGGGCAGTGCCTGGAGCGATTCCATGCGCCGTACGTCACCGGCCCAGAACCAGAACAGCTCGTCGAGTCCGTCGACTTCCGACAGGTCCCGGACGATCCAGCCCGCCGATATCGCGGCCAGTGCCGCACAGATGATTGATCCGGTCGTTCGAGCACCCCGTGTGAGTATCACGGGTCAGATCCTCCCCGCGTGACGCGTGTTCAACAACCCCCGCGGTGACCGATCGCGACCGGGCGGCGGCGCGGAGCGACCAGCACGGCCGTACGCTGTCCAGCCCCGCCGGTCCGCATATCGGTACCGAGTCGATCAAGTTGCCCGCACGTTAACGATATTGATACGGATAAGTCGAGAAATGCCGACCGGTCCGCCCGTCGGTCAAGCACGCGACCACGACGATCCGCACAATCTTCGCTCAAGATGCGCAGGCGTCCGCCGCCTTCCCGTTCCTGGCTCTTGACTCGCGCGGAGCGCCGTCGACACAGTCCATTCATCCCGAACAACTACGGGCGGGGGACTTTCCACGATGACCAGTCCGTCTCAGGCTGCGGCAACGGGAATTGATGCATCATCCACCGGTCCCGGCCTCGTGCCGGACCCCGCGGGAAAGGACGCCGAGAAACTGGCGGGCCGCTCCCCCGGGCAGTTGATGTGGCGCCGCTTCAAACGCGATCGAACCGGAGTGGTCTCCGCCGGTGTCGTGCTGTTCTTCCTCGCGGTCGCCGCACTCGCCCCGGTGATCTCCTGGGCGTACGGGAAGAACCCCACCACCACCTACGGCCTGGACAGACCCGGGCTGCTCAATGAGTTCTTCTATCCCGTCAAACCCAACGGCGGCATCGACGGGGAATTCTGGTTCGGCCTGGAACCGACGCTCGGGCGCGACGTCTTCACGCAATTGATCTACGGAATAAGGACCTCGCTGGCGATCGCCACCGTGACCACCGTGCTCTGTGTGGTCACCGGAATTCTGGTCGGGGTGACCGCCGGATACCTGGGCGGTCGCACGGACTACTTCCTGGGCCGGTTCATCGATCTTCTGATGGCTTTCCCCGCCCAGCTCTCCTTCGTCGCCTTCACGCCCGTCGTGTACGCGCTCTTCGTCAGCTCGGAACGCGAGACCCCCACGTATCTGCGGGTGGTCACGCTGATCATCGTGATGTGGGCGCTGGGCTGGATGGCGCTCGCGCGGCTGCTGCGCGGGCAGGTGCTCAGCCTGCGCGAACGGGAGTTCATCGAGGCGGCCCGGATTTCCGGCGCCTCGCCCTGGCGGATCATCCGCAAGGAGCTGCTGCCGAACCTGTGGACGCCGATCCTCGTCCAGTCGACGCTGATGCTGCCCGCCTTCGTGACGATCGAGGCCGGGCTCTCCTTCCTGGGCGTGGGCATCGTCGAGCCGACCCCCGACTGGGGCCGGATGTTCAAGGACGGCGCCCGCTACTACCAGGACGACATCACCTACATGTTCTTCCCGGGCATCGCGATGGTGGTCTTCGTGGTCGCCTTCAATCTGCTCGGCGACTCGCTCCGGGACGCCTTCGACCCCAAGTCCCGCTCCTGACCCGCACGTTCGCGAAACACCGACGGAACAGGCAGGTGTCCAGTCATGCGTACGGCATCAATCGGGAACCGGGGGCGGCTGGCCGTCGTCGCCCTGGCCGCGGGGGCCCTGGCGCTCTCCGCGTGCAGCAGCGGCGGAGGGGGCGGCGACAAGGACAAGGACAGCGGAGCCACGGGCCCCGACAAGAACAAGGCCGCCAACTACAGCATCGGCAACGCCGCCGACTCGACGGGCCCCGCGCCCGAGCTCGCGGGCGCCAAGAAGGGCGGCACGGTCAACGTGCTGCAACTCGACGCCTTCAACTACCTCGACCCGGCCGAGATCTACTACGCCGACACCCTCACCCACTCGCTGCTCTACAACCGCTCGCTCACCGGCTACAAGATCGACGCCAAGGGCAGGGTGACCCTCGTCGGCGACCTGGCCACCGACCCGGGCAAGCCGTCGGACGGCGGCAGGACCTGGACGTACACCCTGAAGAAGGGGCTGAAGTGGGAGGACGGCACTCCCATCACCTCGGCCGACGTGCGCCAGAGCGTGGAGCGGCTGTACGCCGACTGGGCGTCGGACGGCCCGATGTACGTGCCGCAGTGGCTCTCCGGCGCCGGCCAGGAGTTCCGCAAGGCGCTGCCGGGCGGCCCCGCCAAGGGCAGGCACCTGCCCGCGTCCGTGCTGGACACGCCCGACCCGCAGACCGTGGTCTTCCACTTCAAGGCCCCGCACCCGGACGCCCCGTACGCGATGGCGATGCCCAACATCGGTGCCGTGCCCGCCGCTCCCGGCAAGGACACCGGGGTGAAGTACAACAACCGGCCGATGGCGAGCGGGCCCTACAAGTTCGCCGAGATCAAGCCCGGCAAAACGATTTCCCTGGTGCGCAACGAGAACTGGGACCCCAAGACGGACCCGATCCGCCACCAGTACGTCGACGAGTTCCAGATCGACTTCGGGATCCAGGAGTCCGACATGACGCGGCGGATCCTCGCCGACCGGGGCTCCGACAAGACGGCCATGTCCTTCTCCAACGCGGTGACCACGGACACCGCGCAGGCCGTGCTCGCCGACAAGGCCGCCAAGTCCCGGACGTTCCAGGAGATCCAGCCGTACGAGGACTACATGGCGATCAACACGCGGCGGATCAAGGACAAGCGGGTGCGCCAGGCCATCGCGTACGCGCTGCCCAGCGGACAGATCCTGGCGCAGGTCGGCGGCAGGACCGGCGGCGTGGTGGCGGGCAACCTGATGTCGCCCTCGCTCGCGGGGTGGCAGGACACCGACCCGTTCGGCAAGAAGAAGTTCCCCGGCGGCGACATCGCCAAGGCCAAGAAGCTGCTGGAGGAGGCGAACGCGGTCGGCACCACGCTGGTCTACGCGTACAAGAACGACGAGATCTACCAGAAGGTCTCCGTGGTGGTCACGCAGGCGCTGGAGCGGGCCGGGTTCAAGGTGGAGAAGAAGGAGATCGACGGGGACAACCTGCGCGACGAGATCTCCAAGGTCGACAAGAAGATCGACATCCACCGGGCCTCGTGGGGCGCGGACTGGCCGGTCGGCTCGACCGTCGTACCGCCCCTGTTCGACGGCCGGTTCATCACCGACGGCTCGCAGAACTACTGGCTGCTCAACGACCCCGAGGTCAACAAGGAGATCGACCGGATCAACGCGGTGCAGGACGTCGACCAGGCGGCGCCGCAGTGGTTCAAGCTCTCCGAGAAGATCCTCACCGAGGACGTCCCCGCGGTGCCGATCTTCTACAACCAGCAGTACTCGATCTGGGGTTCGGGCCTCGGCGGGGTGAAGTACCACTCCGTCTACGGCACGGCCGATCCGACGTCCGTCTTCGTGAAGTAGCCGGCGTCCGCCCTTCGTGCAGCAGCGGTGCCGCCCGCCGGATCCGGCGGGCGGCACCCCGGACCGGGAGAACCCCGCCGCATGCTCCGATTCCTCGTCCGCAGGACGCTCGGCGCCAGCGTCATCATCCTGCTGATCAGCGCCATCACCTTCTTCCTCTTCTTCGCGCTGCCCTCGCAGCCCGCGATGCTCTCCTGCGGCAAGAACTGCGACCCGGCCGCGATCGAGATCATCAACCGGAACCTCGGGCTCGACGACCCGGTGCCCGTGCAGTACTGGCACTACCTCGTCGGGATCTTCGCGGGCCGCGACTTCGACCTCGGCGACTGCCCCGCGCCCTGTCTCGGCTACTCCTTCAAGGACCAGAACCTCGTCTGGGAGACCATCGTCGACCGCTATCCGACGACGCTCTCGCTCGCGGTCGGCGGGGCCGTCGTCTTCCTCGTCGTCGGCGTCGGCATCGGCATGATCGCGGCGGCGCGCCGCGGCACGCTCGTCGACAAGACGTTCTCCTCGCTTTCGCTGGTCGCCAACTCCCTGCAGATCTACTTCGTCGGCACGATCGCGCTGTGGCTGCTGGTCGACTCGACGGGCATCCTCAGCAGGCCCGCGTACACCCCGATCACCGAGGACCCGGTGAAGTGGTTCTCCGGGATGCTGCTGCCCTGGCTGATCATCTCGATCGTCTTCGTCGCCAACTACAGCCGCATGACGCGCTCCCAGATGGTCGAGCAGCTGGGCGAGGAGCACGTGCGCACGGCGCGGGCGAAGGGGATGAGCAGACGGACGGTCTTCTTCCGGTACGCCTGGCGCGGGGCGATGGCGCCGATCGTCACGATCCTCGGCATCGACATCGGCTCGCTCTTCGGCGGCGCGATGATCACCGAGTTCACCTTCACGCTGCACGGGCTCGGGCGGCTCGCGGTGCAGTCGGTCACCGACAAGGACCTGCCGATGCTGATGGGCGTGATGCTCGTCAGCTGTACGGCGATCGTGCTGGCCAACATCGTCGTCGACGCCCTGTACGCATTCATCGACCCGCGCGTGCGGCTGGCCTAGGGGGCGGCACCGACATGACCACGACCACCGGGGACCCGGGAGCCGGGCCGTTCCTCTCCGTACGCGACCTGTACGTGCGCTTCGACACCGAGGACGGTCTCGTCAGGGCCGTCGACGGGGTCTCCTTCGACCTGGAGCGCGGGCGGACGCTGGGGATCGTCGGCGAGTCCGGCAGCGGGAAGTCCGTGACGAACCTGTCCGTGCTCGGCCTGCACGACCCGCGCACCACGCACACGCGCGGCGAGATCCTGCTGGACGGGCAGGAGATGACCGGCGCGACCGAACGCACGCTGGAGCGGCTGCGCGGCAACAAGGTCGCGATGATCTTCCAGGACTCGCTGACCGCGCTCTCCCCGTACTACACGGTGGGCCGACAGATCTCGGAGCCGTACCGCAAGCACACCGGGGCGTCCCGCAAGGAGGCGTGGGAGCGGGCGGTGGCGATGCTGGGGAAGGTCGGCATCCCGCAGCCCGCGCTGCGCGCGAAGGACTATCCGCACCAGTTCAGCGGGGGGATGCGGCAGCGCGCGATGATCGCGATGGCGCTGGTGTGCGATCCGCGGCTCTTGATCGCGGACGAGCCGACGACGGCGCTGGACGTGACGGTCCAGGCGCAGATCCTGGACCTGCTGCACGACCTCCAGCAGGAGTTCGGCTCGGCGATCATCCTGATCACGCACGACCTGGGGGTGGTCGCCAACACGGCCGACGACCTGCTGGTGATGTACGCGGGGCGGGCGGTGGAGCGGGGCACGGTGCGGGACGTGCTGCGCGAGCCCCGGCATCCGTACACCTGGGGGCTGCTGGCCTCCATGCCGCGCCTGGAGTCGGACGTGGCGGTGCCGCTGGCGCCGATCCCGGGCGCTCCGCCGAGCCTGCTGGCGCCGCCGCCCGGCTGCCCGTTCCACCCCCGGTGCGCGTTCGTGTCGGAGGTGGGCGGGGACCGGTGCGCGAGCGAGCGGCCGGTGCTGGCGGAGGGGCGGTCGGCGGCGTGCCACCTGAGCGCGGAGCAGAAGCGGACGCTCTTCGACGAGCGGATCAGGCCGAGGCTGGGATGAGGGAGTGCGGAGCATGAGCGAGGTGTTGCTGGAGGCCAGCGGGCTGACCAAGCACTTCCCCGTGATGGGCGGCTTTCCGTTCCGGCGGCGGGTGGGCGCGGTGCAGGCGGTGGACGGCGTCGACCTGGTGGTGCGGGAGGGCGAGAGCTTCGGGCTGGTGGGCGAGTCGGGGTGCGGGAAGTCGACGACGGGCAGGCTGCTGACGCGGCTGGCCGAGCCGACGGCGGGGAAGATCACGTACGCGGGGCGGGACATCACGCACGCGGGGCGCAAGGAGCTGGCGCCGGTCCGCTCCGAGATCCAGATGATCTTCCAGGACCCCTACTCCTCGCTGAACCCCCGCCAGACGGTCGGCAAGATCATCTCGGCCCCGATGGAGATCAACGGGATCGACCCGAAGGGCGGACGCGAGGCACGGGTCCGCGAACTCCTGGAGACCGTCGGCCTCAACCCCGAGCACTACAACCGCTTCCCGCACGAGTTCAGCGGCGGCCAGCGCCAACGCATCGGCGTGGCGCGCGCGTTGTCCCTGTCCCCCCGCCTGATCGTGGCGGACGAGCCGGTCTCGGCGCTGGACGTCTCCATCCAGGCGCAGGTGGTCAACCTGCTCCAGGAGCTCCAGCGGGAGCTGGGCATCGCGTTCGTCTTCATCGCGCACGACCTGGCGGTGGTGCGGCACTTCTCGCAGCGCGTCGCGGTGATGTACCTCGGCAAGATCGTGGAGGTCGGCGAGCGCGACGCGATCTACCGCCGCCCGCGCCACCCGTACACGCACGCGCTGCTCTCGGCGGTCCCCGAGGCGACGCTGGGCGCGGCGGAGGACACGGAGGGCCGCGAGCGCATCCGGCTGGCGGGCGACGTCCCGTCCCCGGTGGACCCGCCGAGCGGCTGCCGCTTCCGCACGCGCTGCTGGAAGGCGACGGAGCTGTGCGCGAGCCGGGAGCCGCCGCTGGTGCGCCTCGACGGGAACGCGGAGGGCCACCTCACGGCGTGCCACCACCCGGAGGAGCCGACGACGGAACGCGACACCCAGGTGATCCTGGATCCGGCGCTGCGGGCGGCGGAGGGGACGGAATAGGCGGGGTGGGCGGAGCGGGCGGGCGCCAGTGTCCTTGGCATATGCCAGCGCGGCGATACTGACGGGAGCACACCTCCCCCGCCGCGCCCGCAGCCGTCCCGGTCGCGGCGGCACGCCCAGAAAGGCCCCGCCCCGTGACCACCCTGCTGCCCGCCGCCCCGCCCTCGGACGGGGACCGGCCCGTTCGCGCCGGGGCGTCCCGCGCGCGGCGCGCGCCCGCCCGCTGGTGGGTGCTGCCCGTCCTGGTCGCCGTCGCCTACGTACTCCTCCAGATCGCCGGGAAGCCCTCGCTGCTCCCCGCCAACGACACCTACCGCTACGCGCGCGCCTCGCTGGAGCTGCTGGGGGACTCCCCCGAGCAGGCCCACCGGAAGGCGCTCGCCGCGTACTGCCGCGACCAGGCCGGGTACGAGGTCCGCCGCGTCCAGCTCGATCCGCTCGCGCTGGCCAGGGACGAGGTGCCGTCGGCGGCGGAGCGGGCGCGGGCCTGCCGTACGAAGTGGGCGGGCGGGCTCGCGCCCGACCACCCCAGGTACGAGCGGATCTTCGAGGTCAGGCCCGGGTTCGCGGTCGTCGCCGTGCCGTTCGTGGCCGCCGTCGGCGTCGACTCGGGGCTGCTGGTGGTCTCCGTGCTCTTCACCGTCGCGGGCGGGCTCCTCGTCTTCGCGCTGCTGCGGAGCACCGGGGTGCCCGCGCGCTTCGCGGCGGTCGGGCAGGCCGTGTACTACGCCAGCCCGATCGGCTGGTGGGGCGGGTTCGGGCTGACCGAGGGGCCCGTGCTCGCCCTGACCACGGGCGCGCTGCTGGGCGCGTGGTGGCTGGTCCGGCGGCGGCTGCTCGCCGGTTCGCTGCTGCTGGCCGGTTCGCTGGCGGCCTGTACGGCGATGAAGTACTCCGGCGCGCTCCTCGCCGCCGCCGCGCTCGCCGCCGCCGCGCTGGTGTGCCTGGTCCTCGTGGCGGGCGCCCGGCACCGGGGCACGGCCCTGGTGGCCGCGATCTCGACGGCCGCCGTGGCGGGCATCGGGCTCCTGAGCGCCGCGTACGACCTGCCCGGCAGCGCGGAGACCCTCCAGGACACCTTCACGAACCACTTCCAGCACCCCGACGTCGCCGCGCCCTGGTCGCTGCTGGCCGAGCTGAACGGCCACTTCTGGACCCAGTGGCTCCAGGAGCAGGCCCGCAGCCCCTGGCTGCTCGCCGCCCTGGCGGGCGGGGCCTGGGCACTGTTCAAGCACGACCGGGTGCTGGGCTGGCTCACCCTCGCGACGGGCGCGACCGGCATCGCCACCGAGGTCGCGCACCCGGTGGCCGGCCAGGGCGACCGGCTGATGGCCGCGGTGTGGATCGTCGCCGCGGTGGGGCTGCCGGTCCTGCTGCACCGGTTCGCACGGCAGGACCGGCCCCGCGCCTGACGGCCTACTCGGCCGGCACGACCTGCTTCTCCTCGGCGAAGTGGCACGCCGAGTCGTGTCTGGCCGGGCCCGTCGCCAGCCGGAACTCCGCGGGGACCGCCAGCTCCGGCACCTCCTGCTCGCAACGCGCCTGCGCCTTCCAGCAGCGCGTGCGGAAGCGGCAGCCCGACGGGGGGTTCGCCGGGGAGGGGACGTCGCCGGTCAGGATGATCCGCTCGCGGTGCTCGCGCGCCAGCGGGTCGGGGACCGGGACCGCGGAGAGCAGTGCCTGGGTGTACGGGTGGGTGGGGTGCTCGTAGATCTGGGCGTCGGTGCCGATCTCCACCATCCGGCCCAGGTACATGACCCCGACGCGGTCCGAGATGTGGCGGACGATCGAGAGGTCGTGCGCGATGAAGACGTAGCTCAGGGAGAACTCGTTCTGGAGGCTCTCCAGCAGGTTCACCACCTGCGCCTGCACCGAGACGTCCAGCGCGGAGACCGGCTCGTCGGCCACGATGATCTCCGGCTGGAGCGCCAGGCCGCGGGCGATGCCGATGCGCTGGCGCTGACCGCCGGAGAACTGGTGCGGATAGCGGTTGATGTACTCGGGGTTCAGGCCGACCACGTCCAGGAGGTCCTGGACCTTGCGGCGGCGGTCGCCCTTCGGGGCGACCTCGGGGTGGATCTCGTACGGCTCCCCGATGATGTCGCCGACCGTCATGCGCGGGTTCAGCGAGGTGTACGGGTCCTGGAAGACCATCTGGATGTTGCGGCGGACGGCCTTGAGCGCGCGGCCCGACAGCTTGGTGATGTCCTCGCCCTTGTAGCGGATCTCCCCGGCCGTGGGCTGCTCCAGGTTGACCAGCATCTTGGCGACCGTGGACTTGCCGCAGCCCGACTCGCCGACGATGCCCAGCGTCTCGCCCGCGCCCAGGTCGAAGTCGACGCCGTCGACCGCCTTGACCGCGCCGACCTGCTTCTTGAAGAGGATGCCCTGGGTCAAGGGGTAGTGCTTGACCAGGCCCCGCACCTGAAGGATGGGTTCGGCACCGGAGTCAGCCATCGAGCGTCTCCTTCCAGAAGTGGCACGCGCTGCGGCGGCCGTCGGCCACTTCCGCGAGCGGCGGGACGTCGGTGCGGCACACGTCCCTGGCCATCGGACAGCGCGGGTTGAAGGCGCAGCCCGCGGGGATCTTGAGCAGGTTGGGCGGCAGGCCCTTGATCGCGTACAGCTCCTGGCCCTTCTGGTCCAGGCGCGGGATCGAGTCGAGGAGCCCGCGGGTGTACGGGTGGGCGGGGGCCTTGTAGATCTCGTGGACGGGGGCGGTCTCGACGATGCGGCCCGCGTACATCACGGCGATCTTGTCCGCGACGTCGGCGACGACGCCGAGGTCGTGGGTGATCAGGATCAGGCCCATGTTCAGTTCGCGCTGGAGCTCCGCGAGCAGGTCCATGACCTGGGCCTGGACGGTCACGTCGAGCGCGGTCGTCGGCTCGTCCGCGATGATCAGGGACGGCTCCAGGGCGAGCGCCATCGCGATCATGATGCGCTGGCGCATGCCGCCGGAGAACTGGTGCGGGTACTGGCCCACCCGTTCCTTGGCCGCCGGGATGCGGACCCGGTCCATCAGCTCGACGGCCTTGGCCCTGGCGTCCTTCTTGGACATGCCCCGGTGCACGATGAACATCTCGCCGAGCTGTTCGCCGACGCTGAGGACCGGGTTCAGCGAGGAGAGCGCGTCCTGGAAGACCATCGCCATCTCGGCGCCCCTGATCTTCCGCCGCTCGTCCTCCTTGAGCTTCAGCAGGTCCTTGCCCTTGAAGAGGATCTCGCCGCCCGCGATCCGGCCCGGCGGCACGTCGAGGATCCCCATGACGGCCTGCGCGGTCACCGACTTGCCGGAGCCGGACTCGCCGAGCACGGCCAGCGTCTCGCCCGCGTCGACCGAGTAGTTGACGCCGTTGACGGCCTTGGCGACCCCGTCTCTCGTACGGAACTCGACCTGTAGATCGCGTACTTCGAGCAGCATGAGCGTCGCCTACCTGAGCTTGGGGTCGAGGGCGTCGCGCACCGCGTCGCCGAGCATGATGAACGCCAGCACGGTGACCGCCAGCGCGCCGGAGGGCCAGAGCACCATGTGGGGCGCGTTGCGGATGTACGGGGCGGCCGACGAGATGTCGATGCCCCAGGAGACCGCGGGCGGCTTGAGGCCGACGCCCAGGAAGGAGAGCGTCGCCTCCAGCGCGATGTACGTGCCGAGCGCGATGGTCGCCACGACGATGACCGGGGCGATCGCGTTGGGCGCCACGTGGCGCAGCAGCATCCGGGAGTCGGAGGCGCCGAGCGCGCGGGCGGCCTGCACGTAGTCGTTCTGTTTGGCGGTGATGACCGAGCCGCGCGCGATGCGGGCGATCTGCGGCCAGCCCAGCAGGATGATGAAGCCGATCACCGGCCAGACGGTGGTGGAGGTGATCACGGAGAGGATCACCAGGCCGCCAAGGACGACCGGGATGCCGAAGAAGATGTCGGTGATCCGGGAGAGCAGGGTGTCCCAGAAGCCGCCGTAGAACCCGGCGAGCCCGCCGAGCACCGAGCCGAGCAGGGCGACGCCGACCGTGGCGCAGACGCCGACGGTGACCGATGCGCGCGCCCCGTACACGACCCGGGTGTAGACGTCGCAGCCCTGCTGGTTGTAGCCCATCGGGTGGCCGGGCTCCGAGCCCCGCTGGGCCTTGCCGAGGTCGCAGGTGAGCGGGTTGCCCGAGGCGAGCAGCGAGGGCCAGATGGAGATGACGACCAGGAAGAGGATGACCAGGCCCGAGACGATGAAGATCGGGTTGCGGCGCAGGTCGCGCCAGGCGTCCGACCAGAGCGAGCGGGGCTTGTCCGACGGCCCCTGGCCGCCGGCGCCCGGTCCCTTGTCGAGCGTCTCGGCCTCGCTGGTCGCGAGGTCCATGGCGGCGCCCGCCCCGGTCGCGGCGATGGCGCCGTCGTCTGGTGTCTGCGGTTCAGGCATACCGGATCCTCGGGTCGAGTACGGCGTAGAGGAGGTCGACGATCAGGTTCGCCGCCAGGAAGATCAGCACGAGGATGGTCACGAAGCCGACCACGGTCTGGGTGTTCTGACGGAGGATGCCCTGGTAGAGCTGGTAGCCGACGCCGTGGATGTTGAAGATGCGCTCGGTGACGATGGCGCCGCCCATCAGGGCGCCGATGTCGGTGCCGATGAAGGTGACCACCGGGATGAGGGAGTTGCGCAGCAGGTGCCGGGTGATGATCCGGCGCCTGGGCAGTCCCTTGGCGACGGCGGTGCGGACGTAGTCGGCGCGGGCGTTCTCGGCGACCGAGGTGCGGGTGAGCCGGGTGACGTACGCCAGGGAGACCGAGGCGAGGACGAGGCCGGGCACGATCAGTTCGTCCAGGGGGGCGCCGTTGGAGACGGCGGGCTTGATGACCTCCCACTTGACGCCGAGGAAGAGCTGGACGACGAGGCCGGTGACGAAGGTCGGCACGGAGATGACGACCAGGGTCAGCAGCAGCACGGTGGTGTCGATCGGCCGCCCGCGCTTGAGTCCGGTGAGCACGCCGAGCGTGATGCCGATGACGATCTCGAAGACGATGGCGACCAGGGTGAGGCGGATGGTGACGGGGAAGGCCGTGGACATCAGCTCGGTGACCGGCTGTCCGTTGAAGGAGGTGCCGAAGTCACCGGTGAAGACGTTGCCCATGTAGGTCAGGTATTGGTGCCACACGGACTTGTCGAGGCCGAACTCCTTCTTGAGCTGGGCCGCCGTCGCGGGGTCGCACTGCCGGTCGCCGCAGAGGCCCGCGACGGGGTCGCCCATCACGTTCACCATCAGGAAGATCAGCAGCGTCGTGCCGAAGAAGACCGGGATCATCTGTAGCAGACGCCGGATCACGTACCGTCCCATGAAGGGCTCCGGGGGCTAGCGGGGCGCGGGCGCCCGGAGGTGTCCGGACGCCCGCGCCCCTGGCGTCAGTTGACCTTGATCTCGTTGTAGACCGGAACGCTGAACGGGTTGAGGGCCACGTTCGACAGCCGGCTGGACCAGCCCGCGCTGCCGTTCTGGTACCAGAGCGGGATGCCGGCCATCTGGTCGGCGACGACCTTCTCGGCCTGCTGGTAGCCGGTGACGGCCTTCTTGGTGTCGGACTCGGCGTTGGCCTTGTCCATCAGGTCGTCGAACTCCTTGCTGGTCCACTTGCCGTCGTTGGACGAGGCGTTGGTGTAGTACGTGGGCTGGAGGAAGTTCTGGATGAGCGGGTAGTCCATCTGCCAGCCCGCCCGGAAGGGGCCGGTCATCTTCTGCGTGGAGACCTGGCTGCGGTAGTCGGCGAAGGTGCCGACGGGGTTGCCGACGCAGGCCTTGTCGTTGCCGAGCGCGTTGTTGATGGAGTTGCAGACGGCGTCGACCCAGTCCTTGTGGGAGCCGGTGTCGGCGTTGTACGAGATCTTCAGCTGGCCGCCGGGGATGCCGCCGCCCTCGGTGATCAGCTTCTTGGCCCCGGCCGCGTCGTACTCGCAGGCGTCGCCGCACAGCCCGGCCCGGTAGCCGCCCTCCTCCTTGAGGACCGGGGAGGTCCAGTCGGTGGCGGGGGTGCGGGTCTTGGCGAAGATCGTGTCGGTGATCTGCTGGCGGTTGATCGCCATGGACAGGCCCTTGCGGACCTTCACCGCGCCCGGGGTGTTCCACTCGGGGCGGTAGAAGGGGAACGACAGGGTCTGGATGATGCCGGCCGGGGTGCTCAGGTAGCGGTCGCCGAGGTCGTTCTTGACGTTCTTGAGCTGGGCGGCGGGCACGTCGTCGACGAGGTCGAGGGTGCCCGCGGTCAGCGCGGTGTACGCGGTGTTGTTGTCGGTGTAGACCTTCAGGTCCACGCCCTTGTTCTGGGCCTTGTCCTCGCCCGGGTAGCCGTCCCAGGTGCGCAGGGACATCTGGGAGCCCTTGTCGTACGAGTCGATGGTGTACGGGCCGTTGCCGACGGGCTTGGACAGCCAGCCCTTGTGGTCCTTGAAGAACGCCTCGGGCAGCGGGGCGAAGGCCGCGTAGCCGAGCATGACCGGCCAGCTGGAGAACTTCTGGGTGAGCTTGACGGTGAAGGTGCGCTCCCCGGTGAGCTTGAGGCCGGAGAGGGTCTTGGCGCTGGGGTCGCCCTCGGCGGGGTGGACCTTGTCGTAGCCGTCGATGTACTCGAAGAAGTACGCGTTCTTCTGGCCGTTCTTGACGTCGGCCGCGTAGTTCCAGGCGTCGACGAAGGACTTCGCGCCGACCTTCTCGCCGTTGGAGAAGGTCCAGCCGTCCTTGACCGTGACGGTGAAGTTCTGGTCGTCCTTCGTCTCGATCTTCTCGGCGAGCATGTCCTCGGCGGCGCCGGTCTTGGGGTTGTACCGCTTGAGGCCGCGGAACAGCATGTCGAGGACCTTGCCGCCCTGCACCTCGTTGGTGTTCGCGGGCTCCAGGGGGTTCTGCGGGTCGCCCCAGGAGGAACTGACGATCCCCTCCCCGCCGCCGCTGTCCCCGCCGCCGCAGGCCGTCGCCGCGAGGGCTACGGCGACCGCGCACGCGGCCCACTTGGCGTGCCTGGCTCCACGCATGGAATTCCTCCCATATGTCCTCAGTCGTACGTAGGGCCCAATATCGCCTCGCCTTTCCGTTGCTGCATCTTTACGCCCCCCGGACGTGCACGGGGCCGCCCGGGACGGCCACGGGGCCCTCCGGGGCGGCCGCCCGGAGCGTCACGGCCCGGACGAAGCGCGCCGCGGCCGGACGCGTACGCCGGACGGAGTAAGGCCGCCGCCCGGCGGGGCCCCGCGCCTGGAGGCGGGCTCGGCCGCGCACCCCGGTCCGACACGGGCCACCCCGACCGCTACCGCGTCGGCCTCGCTGCCGGACAGCAGGAACCCGCCGACCGGTGACGGCGATGACGGACGCTCGTACAACAGCTGACCGCTAGCCTCGCGCTGATCCGCAGGGGCCGACTTCCGCACCAGGGGTCGGCCCCTCTCCACGAGAGGACCGGTCCGATGGCCGACGAAGGGCCCTTCGACATCCCCGCCCATGTCCGAAGCGCCGTAACACCCCTGAGCCAGCGGCTCGTTGTCGACCGGCACGGATCCACCGTGTGGGACGTACAGGCTCCCGACGGCCGCTTCGCGGTGAAGTTGGGCTACCCCACCCGGACGCATTCCTGGACTGCCCTCGCCCCCGCTCGCGAAGCCACGATCCTGCGGCAGCTCATCCCCGAAGAGGTCCGCTTCGGCGAGTGGGAGAAGGGCACGTCGAGTGCGCAGCCGTGGCGGGAGGGCGAATCCCTCTACGCCCTGTGGGAGCCCCACCGGCACGCGACAAAACCGGCGGCCCCCCGCATCGGCGACGCGCTGTCCTGTGCCGCCGCACTGGCCGACCTGCACGGACGGGGTTGGACCCACGGTGACGTGCAGCCCTACCACTTCCTCCTGGGCCCCGCCGGAACCTTCCTCATCGACCTGGGGCTCGCGCGAGGCGGCGAGGTCCCCGCGGCCTACGCCTTCCCGTACCGGGGCTGCCTGGTCCACTACGAGGCCCCGGAGATCTCGCGGAGCGTCCTGGAGAGCGGGGCCGCCGTACCGACGCCGGAAGCGGACGTGTACGCGCTGGGCGCGTCGTTCTTCCTCTCCGCCACGAAGTCCGCACGGCCCTGGAGGGCGCCGCGTAGGCGCATACGGCGGTGGGCCGCCGCTCCCCGTAGGGAACGACGGCCCACCGATACGCGCACAGCGCGGTGTTACGCCGCGTGCACGACGTCCTTCTCCTCGGCGAAGTGGCACGCCGACTCGTGCGCGGCCGGCGAGTCCGAGCTCTTGAACCGCTCCGGGATCGCGAGCAGCGGAATCTCCTCCGCGCACTTGTCCTGCGCCTTCCAGCACCGCGTACGGAAGCGGCAGCCGGACGGCGGGTTCGCCGGGGACGGGACGTCACCGGTGAGGATGATCCGCTCGCGGCCCTCGCGCATGGACGGGTCCGGGACCGGGACCGCCGACAGCAGCGCCTGGGTGTAGGGGTGCGTCGGGTGGTCGTAGATCTGCGCGTCCGTGCCGATCTCGGCCATCTTGCCGAGGTACATGACCCCGACCCGGTCCGAGATGTGCCGCACGATCGACAGGTCGTGCGCGATGAAGAGGTAGGAGAGGTTGAACTCGTCCTGGAGCTTCTCCATCAGGTTGATGACCTGCGCCTGCACCGACACGTCGAGCGCGGAGACCGGCTCGTCGCAGATGATGATCTCGGGGTTCAGGGCCAGGCCGCGGGCGATGCCGATGCGCTGGCGCTGACCGCCGGAGAACTGGTGCGGGTAGCGGTTGATGTACTCGGGGTTCAGGCCGACGACGTCCAGGAGCTCCTGGACCTTCCTGCGGCGGTCGCCCTTGGGCGCCACCTCGGGGTGGATGTCGAACGGCTCCCCGATGATGTCGCCGACCGTCATGCGCGGGTTCAGCGAGGTGTACGGGTCCTGGAACACCATCTGGATGTTGCGGCGGACCGCCTTCAGCGCGCGCCCGGACAGCTTGGTGATGTCCTGGCCCTTGTAGAAGACCTCGCCCGCGGTCGCCGTCTCCAGCGTCATCAGCAGCTTGGCGACGGTGGACTTGCCACAGCCGGACTCGCCGACGATGCCCAGCGTCTCGCCCTGGTAGAGGTCGAAGGAGACCCCGTCCACGGCCTTGACGGCGCCGATCTGCTTCTTGAAGAGGATGCCCTGGGTCAGCGGGAAGTGCTTGACCAGGTTGCGCACCTGGAGGATCGGCTCCCCGCGGTCGACCTTGGCGTCGAGCGCCGCGATCGCGGCGGTCTCGGAGGCGGCCTCGACCGTCTCGACCTCGGTGACGTTCGGGGTCGCGTCCACGGCGTCGTCCTTCTTGTTCAGCTCAGCCATGGATCGTCTCCTTCCAGAAGTGGCACGCGCTTCCGCGGCCCGGCAGTTCACGGCCGTCCTGCTCGGTGACCGGCGTCAGCTTCGGGATCTCGGTCCGGCAGAGGTCCGTGGCCTTGGGGCAGCGCGGGTTGAAGGCGCAGCCCGTGGGGATCTTGAGCAGGTTGGGCGGCAGGCCCTTGATCGCGTAGAGCTCCTGGCCCTTCTGGTCCAGGCGCGGGATCGAGTCGAGCAGACCGCGGGTGTACGGGTGGGCCGGGCGCTTGTAGAGCTCGTCCACCGGGGCGGTCTCGACGATGCGGCCCGCGTACATCACGGCGATCTTGTCCGCGACGTCGGCGACGACGCCGAGGTCGTGGGTGATCAGGATCAGACCCATGTTGTACTCGCGCTGGAGCTCCGCGAGCAGGTCCATGACCTGCGCCTGAACGGTCACGTCGAGCGCCGTGGTGGGCTCGTCCGCGATGATCAGGTCGGGCTCCAGGGCGAGCGCCATCGCGATCATGATGCGCTGGCGCATGCCGCCGGAGAACTGGTGCGGGTAGTCGTCGACCCGGGCGGCGGCCGCCGGGATCTTGACCTTGTCCATCAGCTCGATGGCCTTGGCCTTGGCCTCCTTCTTGGAGAGGCCCTGGTGCACCCGGTACATCTCGCCGAGCTGGTAGCCGACCGAGAGGACGGGGTTCAGCGAGGAGAGCGCGTCCTGGAAGATCATCGCGATCTTCTGGCCGCGGATCTTCCGCCGCTCCTCGTAGGACATGGTGAGCATGTCCTCGCCGCGGTACAGGATCTGGCCCTGCGGGATCTTGCCGGGCGGCATGTCCAGGATGCCCATGATCGCCTGCGCGGTCACGGACTTGCCGGAGCCGGACTCGCCGAGCACGGCGAGGGTCTCGCCGGCGCTCACGGAGTAGTTGACTCCGTTGACCGCCTTGGCGACACCGTCACGGGTGTGGAACTCGACGTGCAGGTCGCGCACTTCGAGCAGCGGCTGCGTGCCGTCGTCGCCCGCACCGGGCGAGGGGGCGCTGCTGGTCTTTTCGATGGTGGTCACGTACGCCCTCCTCAGCGCAGCTTCGGGTCGAGGGCGTCGCGGACCGCGTCGCCCAGCATGATGAACGCGAAGACCGTGAGGCTGAGCATGCCGGCCGGGAAGAGCAGCACATGCACGTTGTTACGGATCTCTTCACTGCCCGACGAGATGTCGATGCCCCACGAGATGGTCGGGTCGGCGAGACCCAGGCCCAGGTAGGACAGCGTCGCCTCGGCGGAGATGAAGCCGCCGAGCGCGATCGTGGCGACGACGATGGTCGGGGCGAGCGCGTTGGGCAGCACGTGGCGGAAGAGCATCCGGCTGGTGCTGGCGCCGAGCGCGCGGGCCGCGGTCACGTAGTCCGCCTGCTTCGCGGTGATCACCGACGCCCTGGTCACGCGGCAGATCGAGGTCCAGCCGAGGAAGGCGAGGGCCGCGATCACCACGTACACCTTGCGCTCGGAGAAGGCGTTCAGGACGACCATCGTGCCGAGCAGGAAGGGCAGGCCGAAGAAGATGTCCGTGATGCGGGAGATGATCGAGTCGATCCAGCCGCCGAAGTAGCCGGCGACGAGGCCCAGCAGACCGCCGATGAGGGTGATCGCGATGGTCACGCCGACGCCGACGAGGATCGAGGCGCGGGTGCCGTAGATGACGCGGGCGTAGATCGACCGGCCCTGGGTGTCGTAGCCGAACCACTCGGGCTGGAAGAACTTCCCCAGCTCCGGCTTGCTCAGGTAGTGGTTCGTCAGGTCGCCGGCGCGCGGGTCGGCGCTGGTGAACAGGCCCGGCCAGGCCGCGATCAGCAGCAGCAGCGCGAGCAGCGAGGCCGCGACCCAGAACATCGGGCGGTGGCGCAGGTCGTACCAGGCGTCGCCCCACAGGCCGCGGGGCTTGCCCTGCTTCTCCGGGGCCGCGGGGGCGGCGGCCGGGTCGGCCTTCGGCGGGGCCACGGTGTCGACGGCCGCGTCGGTCTTGGACTTGGTCACGTCAGGCATACCGGATCCTCGGGTCCAGGACCGCGTACAGCAGGTCGACAATCAGGTTGATCAGCAGGATCACCAGCACGAACACGGTGACCACACCGACGATGGTGGAGCCCTCGCGCTGCTGGAGCGCCCGGTACAGCAGGTTGCCGACGCCCTGGACGTTGAAGATGCCCTCGGTGACGACCGCGCCGCCGATGAAGGCGCCGACGTCCGTGCCCACGAAGGTGACGACCGGGATCAGCGAGTTGCGCAGCAGGTGCACGCCGACGATGCGGCGGCGGGGCAGGCCCTTGGCCAGCGCGGTGCGCATGTAGTCGGCACGCAGGTTCTCCGCGAAGGTGGTGCGGGTCAGGCGTGCCACGTACGCCATGGAGAGCATGGCGAGGACGAACCCTGGCAGGAACAGCTGCGTGATGTCGTTCGAGTCTTCGACGTTGGGCGCGACCCAGCCGAGTGTGTCGGCGAAGAAGAAGCGCGCGAGGTAGCCGAGGATGAAGACCGGGATCGAGATGACGACCAGCGTGAACAGCAGCACGCCGGTGTCCGGGGCCTTGCCCGCCTTGAGGCCGGCCCAGGCGCCGAGGCCGAGGCCCACGATCAGCTCGATGACCAGCGCGACGATGGTGAGCCGGATGGTGACCGGGAACGCCCGGGACATCTCGTCCCAGACCGGCCGGCCGCCGAAGGTCTCGCCGAAGTTGAGCTGGAACAGGTTGCCCATGTAATCCAGGTACTGCATGGGCAGCGACTTATCGAGCCCGAACTTGTGACGCAGCTCCGCGACCTGTGCGGGGTCGGCCGCCTTGTCACCCCACATCGCCCGGATGGGGTCACCGGGAAGGATGTGGACCATAAGGAAAATCAACAGAGTGGTCCCGAGGAACACCGGGATCATCTGGAGCAGTCGCCTAGCGACGTAGCGCCCCATCATGCCTCCATGCCGTGAGGGGTCGGCGGCGGCCAGCGCGGATTCTCCGCCTCAGGGTGGTGGGGGGAGAGTTGACGGGCCTACGCCTGCGGGCCGGTGCCGCCGTCCTCGCACGGGCGACGGCACCGGCCTGCTGGTCCTGAAACTTACTTCTTGGCCTTGACCTGGACTTCGGTGAAGAGCGGGTCACCGTCCTGGCCGTACGGGATCTTGCCGAAGACCTTCTTCGACTGGCCCGAGTTGACCTTGTAGAACCAGAGCGGGATGGAAGGCATGTTGGCCTTCAGGAGCTGCTCGGCGTCCTGGTACATCTTGACGGTCTCTTCGAGGGTCTTCGCCTTGTCGGCCTTGGCCGTCAGGGCGTCGAACTCCTTGTTGGAGTAGCCGGAGGTGTTGCCGGCCGCCGTCGTGCCGTACAGGTCGCGCATGAAGTTCGAGTTGACCGGGTAGTCGAGCACCCAGCCGCCGCGGTACATGGACTTGACCTTCTTGCCGTCACGGGCGTTCAGGTCGGTCGCGAAGTCCGGCTTCGAGTCGCCGATGCACTCGACCTGGGTGGCCTGGCGGATCGAGTTGCAGACCGCGTCGACCCACGCCTTGTGCGGCTGGTCGGCGTTGAACTGGATCGAGATCTTGTTGCCCGGGACGCCGCCGCCCTCGGCGATGAGGGCCTTGGCCTTCGCCGGGTCGTACTTGACGACGTCGCCCAGCGCGCCGGCCTTGTACCCGAGGACGCCGCGGGCGACGTAGGAGTCGGCCGGGCTACGGGTGCCGTTGAGGACGGTCTTCGTGATCGTGTCACGGTCGATCGCCATCGACAGGCCCTGGATGACCTTCGGGTTGATGTTCTTGAACTGCGGCGTGTAGAACGCCGGGACGATCGACTGGACCGCGGAGTACTCCTGGTCGATCGCGCGGTCGCCGAGGTCCTGCTTGTAGTTCTTCAGCGAGGTGACCGGAACCTGCTCGATCCAGTCCAGCTGGTCCGAGCGGAGCGCGGAGTACGCGGCGTCGGCGGTGGTGTAGTTCTTGAAGTCGATGCCACCGTTCTTGGCCTTGTTGGGCCCGGTGTAGCCGTCGAACTTGCGAACCTTGATCAGCTTGTTGTGGTCCCACGAGACGAACTTGTAGGGGCCGTTGCCGATCGGCTTCTGGCCGGCGGCCTTCGGGTCCTTGAAGAACGCCTCGGGCAGCGGGGACCACACGTCGTAGCCGAGCTTGTACGCGAAGTACGAGACCGGACCGTTCAGGGTGATCGAGAAGGAGTTCTCGTCGAGAACCTTCAGACCCTCCATCTCGGTCTTCTTCGGGGCGCCCTTCTCCGGGTGGACGTCGGCGTAGCCCTTGATGTCCTGGAACCAGCTGGAGTTGGTCTGGTTGTTCTTGGTGTTGGCCGACCAGTTCCACGAGTCCACGTAGGACTTCGCGGTGACCGGGGTGCCGTCGTGGAACTTCCAGCCCGGCTTCAGCTTGACGGTCCACACGGACGAGTCCGCGTTCGGCGTCACCGACTCGGCGTTGACCATCTGGAGCTTGCCGGTGCCCGGCTCGTAGTCGACGAGACCCGAGAAGAGGGCGCGCAGCACGCGGCTGCCCTGGCTCTCCTTGGCGTTCGCCGGCTGCAGCGGGTTCTGCGGCTCGCTCAGCTGGGCGACCAGAATCCCGTTCGGGTCGGCCTTGCCCTCGTTCATGTCGTTGCCGCTGTCCTTGCCGCCACCACAGGCGGTCGCAGCCAGGGCGACGACGATCGCACCCGCGACCCACTTGGCGCTCTTGGCACCGCGCATGGGTTCCTCCTCATGAGTCCACTTGTCACTACAAGAGGGGCACAGGGAAGAAAGCCGACACCCCTGACGGCGATCTTGTTCGGTGCCCCGAGTGTGCTCGTGAGTCGGCACTCCCCACAGTGCGTGACCCATTGACCCGAGCTCAATGGAGCCAACTATTAAGTACGTCCGGGCCGTAAACCACACTTAAAGGGTCTCGTTTTGACAACATCACCTACCCCTTGGTGCCCGAAATCCGGACAAAGCGATCACAGACAGACGCCCCCGAAACGGACCGTTACCGCATGTTCCGGAGAGCGATAACCGAATACCGGACGTCGGGCGGGCTAAACCCGGTTGACGAAAGGCCGGGGCCCCCGCAACGTCTGCGGGGGCCCCGGCCCTGAGCTACTGGCGAGTAGCGCGTCAGTTGTGCTTGGCGCGCGACGCGGCGCGACCGCGCTCCTTCTGGTCCAGGACGACCTTGCGGATGCGCACGGCCTCCGGGGTCACCTCGACGCACTCGTCGTCGCGGCAGAACTCCAGGGACTGCTCCAGGGAGAGCTTGCGCGGCGGCACGATCGCCTCGAAGGAGTCGGCGGAGGAGGAGCGCATGTTGGTGAGCTTCTTCTCCTTGGTGATGTTCACGTCCATGTCGTCGGAGCGCGAGTTCTCACCGACGATCATGCCCTCGTAGACCTCGGTGCCCGGGTCGGTGAAGAGCACGCCGCGCTCCTGGAGGTTGGTCATCGCGAAGGCGGTGACGGCGCCCGCGCGGTCGGCGACCAGCGAACCGTTGTTACGGGTCGTCAGGGTGCCGAACCACGGCTCGTGGCCCTCGTGGATGGAGTGGGCGATGCCCGTGCCGCGGGTGTTGGTCAGGAACTCCGTACGGAAGCCGATGAGGCCGCGGGAGGGCACCACGAACTCCATGCGGACCCAGCCGGAGCCGTGGTTCGACATGTTGTCCATGCGGCCCTTGCGGACGCCCATGAGCTGCGTGACGGCGCCCATGTGCTCCTCGGGCACGTCGACGGTCATGCGCTCGACGGGCTCGTACGTCTTGCCGTCGACCTGCTTGGTGACCACCTGCGGCTTGCCGATGGTCAGCTCGAAGCCCTCGCGGCGCATCTGCTCGACCAGGATGGCCAGCGCCAGCTCGCCGCGGCCCTGCACCTCCCAGGCGTCGGGGCGCTCGGTGTCCAGGACGCGGAGCGAGACGTTGCCGACGAGCTCGCGGTCCAGCCGGTCCTTGACCTGGCGGGCGGTGACCTTGCGGTCCTTGACCGCGGCCTTGGCGTCCGCGCCCTTGCCCGAGCCGCCGCGGCCGACCAGCGGCGAGGTGTTCGTGCCGATGGTCATGGAGATCGCGGGCTCGTCGACCGTGATCAGCGGCAGCGCGATCGGGTTCTCCGGGTCGGCCAGCGTCTCGCCGATCATGATGTCCGGGATGCCGGCGACGGCGCAGATGTCACCGGGGCCCGCCACCTCGGCGGGCTTGCGGGTGAGCGCCTCGGTCATCATCAGCTCGGAGATGCGCACGTTGGAGACCGTGCCGTCGCGCTTGATCCACGCGACCGTCTGGCCCTTGCGCAGCTCGCCCTGCTCGACGCGGAGCAGCGCGATGCGGCCGAGGAAGTTGTCGGCGTCGAGGTTGGTGACGTGGGCCTGGAGCGGGGCCTCCTCGTCGTACGCCGGGGCCGGGACGTGCTCCAGGATCGTGGAGAAGAACGGCTCCAGGCTGGTGGAGTCGGCCGGGACGGTGCCGTCCTCGGGCTTGGTGAGGGACGCGATGCCGTCACGGCCGCACGCGTAGACGATCGGGAACTCGATCTGGTCCTCGTCGGCGTCCAGGTCGAGGAAGAGGTCGTAGGTCTCGTTGACGACCTCGTCGATGCGGGAGTCCGGGCGGTCCGTCTTGTTGATGCAGAGGATGACGGGCTTGCGCTGCATCAGGGCCTTGCGCAGCACGAAGCGGGTCTGCGGCAGCGGGCCCTCGGAGGCGTCCACCAGCAGCACGACGGCGTCGACCATCGACAGACCGCGCTCGACCTCGCCACCGAAGTCGGCGTGGCCGGGGGTGTCGATGATGTTGATCGTGATGGGCGCCCCGCCGTCCTTGGGGTGGTACTTCACCGCCGTGTTCTTGGCGAGGATCGTGATGCCCTTCTCACGCTCCAGGTCGTTCGAGTCCATGACGCGGTCGTCGACGGACTCCAGCTGGTGGGCGGCGAACGCCCCCGCCTGCTTGAGCATGGCGTCGACGATGGTCGTCTTGCCGTGGTCGACGTGGGCGACGATGGCGACGTTACGGATGTCGTGGCGCGTGGGCATGCTGGCTAGCGCTTCTCTCGGATCGTGGGATCAGGCGTCACTTTGGTCCTCGAACGCCCGCCGGGCGGACACGCCACGGCTCGTCCCATCGTACGTGGCCATCCGGCAAGGGGCTTGCCGGGCCTTTTTCGTACGCCGGTCTTCGGCCGCTCTTCGATCGTTCTTCAGCTGCCGTAGGGCTGCTGTTCCGGTGGGCGTCCACCGAGGTCACGCCCGTGTTCCACACGTCGGCGAGGCTGTGGGGGCCTGCCGGTCACCGCTGCCGCCCGGGTCTGAGGAGGCTGTCCACGACCTTGCCCGCCGAGGGGTCGGCGGGCAAGGGACTTGAGCTGCATCTGAGGTTTTGACCTGCGGGTTCTCCCGGTCACCCGACCTTAAAGGGCCTTGTGGGGGCTTGCGGGGCCTTACGGGCCGTACGCGGGGGGAGTGCTACTTCTCCGCCTTCTGCCCCGTCTCGGGCTTCTTGAATCCGATGTCCTGATAACGCGGTGCCGCGAAGCCGAACGCCCCCACGTTCACCACGTCGGGCCTGGCCGCCACCAGCTCCGGGCGCTGGAAGAGCGGGATCGACCCGGCGGCCGCCCAGATCCTGGCGTCGGCCTTCCGCACCAGGTCGCGGGACGCCTCCTCGTCCAGTTCGCCCAGCGCCTGGTCGAAGAGCTGGTCGATGTGGTCCGTGCCGACCCGGGTGTAGTTCTGCTCGACCTGGAGGGAGCCGTCGCTCGCGGGCTCCGGCTTGGCGAAGATCGGGCGGGCGTCGGTCGCCGGGTAGGCGGTGCCCGGCCAGGAGTAGAGCGCCAGGTCGTACTCCCCCGACGCGATGTGGTCCTTGAAGTAGCTGTCGTCGGCCACCTTCGTGACCTCGGTGCGGATCCCCACCCCGTCGAGCATCCGCACGATGTGCTCGCCCACCGTGCGCAGCGTCTGCGAACCCGGCGACGAGGGGAGCACGAAGCGCAGCGTGAGCGGCTTGCCGTCCTTGCCGAGCGGCCCGGCGGCGGGCCCGGCGGCGGGCCCGGGCGCCGCGGTGCCGACCGGGGCGTAGGCGCCCGCCATCCCGCCGGGCTTCTTCTCCCGCACGGGCGCGCCCTCGGCCCGCGCGGCGGTGCCGTCGGAGCCGGCGACCGCGCGCCGGGCCGCGGCCCCGGCCAGCACGTCCGCCTGGCGCAGGACCGCGGCGCCCTGGAGCGCGGCGGCGGGCGCGGGGGCGAGCACGCGGGTGCCCGCGACGGTGTCGGGTCCCGGGTTGGCGACGGGCCGCCCCGCGCCGGGCCGCGCCGCGCCGGGCTTGGAGTCGTCGGGCCTGGCCGCGCCGGGCCGGGCCGCGCCCGGCTTGGAGTCGTCGCCGACGATGTACGTGCCCTCGTCGCTGGCCTCGTCCGCCGCGCCCTCCCCGGCCGCCTTCGCCTTGGACCCCGCCGCCGCCTCGGTGGCGCCCCGCGCGGTCCTGCGGGCGCCGCCGGGCGTCCAGCCCGCGTCGGCGAGCAGCGCCCTGGCCTCCTGGGCGTCCTGGCTGCCGAGCGCGTCGCTGCCGTCGCCGTACGCCTCCTGCCCGGCCAGCGCCAGGTGGCTGCCGAGCGGGACCGCGGGCAGGCCGAGCGGCTTCAGCACGGTCTCCGCGAGCTCCTCGCGGTCCAGGGCGCGGGCCACCGCGCGGCGCACCCGCTCGTCCGCCAGCGGCCCCGACTCGCCGTTCAGCGCGAGCTGGGTGTAGGCGGGCTCCAGGGACCTGCGGATCACGAAGCCGCGCAGCGCCCGCTGCTCGGTGGCGTACGCGGCGACGGCCAGCGCGGTCCGCTTGCGGGCCAGCCGGGCGGCGTCCGCCTCCTCCTCGTCCTCGCTGTGGAGCTGCGCCCAGGACTTGAGGGCCTGCGCGGGCGTCAGCTCGGCGGCGGGCCCGTGGTCGAGTGCCTGGGGCCCGGCGGCGCCGGTGTTCCCGCCCGCCTTCCCCTTCCCCGTCCCCTGCTTCGAGTCCCGCACGGCCAGCTCGATGCGCTCCGCGTCGGCGTGGTCGATCTCCGCGACGTCGACCTTGCCCGCGGCGAGCGCGGCGGCGCGGGCCGCGCGCGGCACCGCGGTCAGCACCAGCTGGTCGAGCTTGGCGGGCCGCCCCCACCAGCGCGGGTTGCGGACCAGCGTGGTGGTCTTCGCGTCCTTGTCGATGCTGCGCAGCTGGAAGGGGCCCGCCGAGTTCTTGAGGGTGGCGCGGGCGCCGTCGTTGAAGGAGTCGGGCGTGCCCATGACGCCCTTGGAGTACAGCGGGGTGAACAGCGCGCGCCAGTCGGCGTACGGCTTGCCGAAGGTGACCCGCACCTCCAGGTCGTTCGCGCCGCGCTCGATCTTCTCGATGCGCTCGTAGCCCGCGTTGCGCGCGGTCCAGTACGAGGAGTCGCGGCCGGACAGCGCGCGCCACTGCGCGACGAAGTCGGGGGCGCCGATCTCCCGGCCGTCGCTCCAGACGGCCTGCTGGTTGAGCTTGTAGAGCACGACCTGCTTGGGCTCGCGCTCGACGACCTCGGCGGACTCCAGGTAGTCCGGGTTGCGCAGCGGCCTGCCGCGCTCGTCGAGGGTGAAGAGGGAGGGGAGCACCGCGCCGGCGATGCGGCCCGTCGTGCCGTCCGCGTCCGCCTGGAAGGCGTTGAGGGTGCTGGGCATCTTGTCGACGGCCCAGCGGACGGTGCCTCCGTCGGCGGTCAGCTCCCGGCCCGCGGGGGCGATGTCCTGGGGCGCGGTGGCGGCCGCGGCGTCCTCGTCGGCCGAGCCGCAGCCGGTGAGCAGGGGCAGCGCGAGCACCCCTGTGGCGAGGAAGACGGCCGACCTGAGGGTCCGGGAGCTGGTCCGGGGGCGGGGGCGTGTTCTCCCGGAGTCGGCGCCGACGTGGGACATGGTTTGTACCTCTTCGTCCTTGATCGTGGCATTTCGCGATGATCACACCTATCGACCCACCACTGAAGTGGACGGGGTCGGGGAGCGGCCGTCGACACGGCGGCGCGGCGGACGAAGGCCACCCGTGCGGCCCAAGCGCCACCCGTACGGCCCAGCGGGGGCGGGGAGCCGGTCCCGGCGGAACGCGGGGAGCCCGGCCCGGCGGAACGCGGGGGGCGCGTTCCGCACCCCGCACATCAGCAATCCGTGCACATCCCTTCACAACGAGGTATGTGACGCGCGACACTCGCAGGCGCATGAGCGTTGCCACCCGCCACCGCGGAAGTGAGGGCAAGTCATGTCCCTGCACGACGACTTGACGGACGTGCGGCGCCGCCTGGACGAACTGGTGCGCGCGGTCGAACGGCTGGAGCGGAGCGTCGCCCCGGCGCGCGACGCGCCCCCGCCGCCACCCCGGCCCGACGGGCCGACCGCCGTCCCCGCGCAGCCGCACCGCGACGACCTGGTCACCATTCCCGACACCCCGTACGACAGCTCGCTGTGGACCGCCGCCGGGCCCTGCGACGACGAGGGCCTCGGCGTACGCGATCGGCGCGCCCCCTAGGCCCGAGGAGACGACCCTTGTCGACAGGCACCGAACCCCCTCACGTGACCGCGGGCGGGGTGCACGGCGCGACGCGCGCCGCCGTGCCCGCCCGGCACCTCAGGACGGACCGCTGGTGGCTGGCGCCCGCCGCGACCGCGGCGGGCCTCTTCGCGTTCGTCGTCTACTCGACGTGGCGGGCCTTCGCGAACGACGACTACTACGCGGCGCCCTACGTCTCGCCGTTCTACTCGCCGTGCGTCGCCGAGAACTGCGAGCCGATGCGCTCGGGACCCAACTGGGAGGTGTTCGGCGGCTGGTGGGGCCTCTCGCCCGCCCTGCTGATCCTGGTCTTCCCGCTCGGCTTCCGGCTGACCTGCTACTACTACCGCAAGGCCTACTACCGGGGCTTCTGGGCCTCTCCCCCGGCCTGCGCGGTCGCCGAGCCGCACGCGAAGTACAGCGGCGAGACCCGCTTCCCGCTGATCCTGCAGAACGTCCACCGGTACTTCTTCTACGCGGCGCTCCCCGTCGCCGGGATCCTCACGTACGACACCGTGCTCGCCTTCCGCGACGAGCACTACGCGTGGGGGCACATGGGCCTGGGCACCCTGGTCTTCCTGGTGAACATCGCGCTGATCTGGGCGTACACCCTCTCCTGCCACTCCTGTCGGCACGTCGTCGGCGGGCGGCTCAAGCACTTCTCCAAGCACCCGGTGCGCTACCGGCTGTGGAGCTGGGTGGGCGTGCTCAACGGCCGTCACGCACAGCTCGCCTGGGCCTCGCTGATCAGCGTCGCCGCCGCCGACTTCTACGTGTACCTGCTCGCGACCGGGGCCTTCGACGACCCCCGCCTCTTCTGATGGGTGCTCTCTGAGATGACGCAGCTCGAACGGCAGCAGTGGGACGTCGTGGTGGTGGGCGCGGGCGGCGCGGGACTGCGCGCCGCCATCGAGGCCAGGGAGCGCGGCGCGCGCACCGCCGTCATCTGCAAGTCCCTCTTCGGCAAGGCCCACACCGTGATGGCGGAGGGCGGGATCGCCGCCGCGATGGGCAACGTGAACGCGGGCGACAACTGGCAGGTGCACTTCCGCGACACCATGCGCGGCGGCAAGTTCCTCAACCAGTGGCGCATGGCGGAGCTGCACGCGCGCGAGGCCCCCGACCGGGTCTGGGAGCTGGAGACCTGGGGCGCGCTGTTCGACCGCACGAAGGACGGGCGGATCTCGCAGCGCAACTTCGGCGGCCACGAGTACCCGCGCCTCGCCCACGTCGGCGACCGCACCGGACTCGAACTGATCCGCACCCTCCAGCAGAAGATCGTCGCGCTCCAGCAGGCCGACTTCCGCGCCACCGGCGACTACGAGTCGAACCTGAAGGTCTATCAGGAGTGCACGGTCACAAGGGTGTTGAAGGAGGACGAGCGGGTCGCCGGGACGTTCTGCTACGAGCGCGAGACCGGCCGCTTCTTCGTGCTCGAAGCCCCTTCGGTGGTCCTGGCGACCGGCGGCATCGGCAAGTCCTTCAAGGTGACGTCGAACTCCTGGGAGTACACCGGCGACGGCCACGCGCTGGCACTGCTCGCCGGGGCGCCGCTGCTCAACATGGAGTTCGTGCAGTTCCACCCGACCGGCATGGTCTGGCCGCCGTCCGTGAAGGGCATCCTGGTCACCGAGTCGGTGCGCGGCGACGGCGGCGTCCTGCGCAACTCCGAGGGCAAGCGGTTCATGTTCGACTACGTCCCCGACGTGTTCAAGGAGAAGTACGCGAGCACCGAGGAGGAGGGCGACCGCTGGTACGAGGACCCGGACCACAACCTGCGCCCGCCCGAACTGCTGCCGCGCGACGAGGTCGCCCGCGCCATCAACGCCGAGGTGAAGGCGGGTCGCGGCTCCCCGCACGGCGGCGTATTCCTCGACGTGTCGACCCGGATGCCCGCCGAGACCATCAAGCGCCGACTGCCCTCCATGTACCACCAGTTCAAGGAACTGGCGGACGTCGACATCACCGCCGAGGCGATGGAGGTGGGCCCCACCTGCCACTACGTGATGGGCGGCATCGCCGTCGACTCCGACACCGCGGCCGCCCTGGACGTCCCCGGGCTGTACGCGGCGGGCGAGGTCGCCGGCGGCATGCACGGCTCCAACCGGCTCGGCGGCAACTCCCTCTCCGACCTGCTGGTGTTCGGGCGGCGGGCGGGACTGCACGCCGCCGGGTACGCGCTGGGCCTGCCGGTGCGCCCCGTCGTCGACGAGACGCAGATCGACACGGCGGCTGCCGAGGCGCTGCGCCCGTTCAGCGCCGAGCCCGCCGCCGACGAGGGGGCGCTGCCGGAGAACCCGTACACCCTCCACCAGGAACTCCAGCAGGCCATGAACGACCTGGTCGGCATCATCAGGCGCGAGCCCGAGATGGAGCTGGCCCTGGAGAAGCTGGCCGCGCTCCGGGTCCGCGCCAGGCGGGCCGGGGTCGAGGGCCACCGGCAGTTCAACCCGGGCTGGCACCTCGCCCTGGACCTCAGGAACATGCTGCTGGTCAGCGAGTGCATCGCGCGCGCCGCCCTGGAGCGCACCGAGAGCCGGGGCGGGCACACCCGCGAGGACCGGCCCGCGATGGACCGGCAGTGGCGGCGGGTCAACCTGCACTGCCGCCTCGCCGACCCGACCGGCGGGCTCGCCGCGACCGACCCCGTACGCGGCCAGATCGAGCTCGTGCGCAGGACCACCGAACCCATCCGTGCCGATCTGCTCTCCCTGTTCGAGAAGGAGGAGCTGGTGAAGTACCTCGCCGACGAGGAGTTGTACGAGTGACCGGGACCTCCTACCGAGCGGCCTTCAAGGTGTGGCGCGGCGATCCGAAGGGCGGCGGCCTCCAGGACTTCGCGGTCGACGTCAACGAGGGCGAGGTCGTCCTCGACATCGTCCACAGGCTCCAGGCGACCCAGGCCCCCGACCTGGCCGTGCGCTGGAACTGCAAGGCGGGCAAGTGCGGTTCGTGCAGCGCCGAGGTCAACGGAAGACCCCGGCTGATGTGCATGACCCGCATGTCGGTCTTCGACCCCGCGGAGACGGTCACGATCACCCCGCTGCGGGCCTTCCCCGTCGTACGGGACCTGGTCACCGACGTCTCGTTCAACTACGAGAAGGCCCGCGAGGTCCCCGCCTTCGTGCCGCCCGAGGGCGTCGCGCCCGGCGAGTACCGGATGCGGCAGGTCGACGTGGACCGCCCGCAGGAGTTCCGCAAGTGCATCGAGTGCTTCCTGTGCCAGGACACCTGCCACGTCGTGCGCGACCACGAGGAGAACAAGACGGCCTTCGCCGGGCCCCGCTTCCTGATGCGCGTCGCCGAGCTGGACATGCACCCGCTGGACGCGGCGGCCGAGACCGGCCTGGACCGCAAGCGGACCGCGCAGGACGAGCACGGGCTCGGCTACTGCAACATCACCAAGTGCTGTACGGAGGTCTGCCCCGAGCACATCAGGATCACCGACAACGCCCTGATCCCGCTGAAGGAGCGGACCGTGGACCGCAAGTACGACCCGCTGGTCTGGCTCGGCGACAAGATCAGGCGGCGCCGCGACTGACGGAATACCGGCGGATCGGCGGGCGCTGCACGTGTCGTACGCGCGGTTGAGGATCACGACACGACACGGGGAGAGTCCGCCATGTGGCACGGCGACGCATTCGATCTGGACGCCTATCTGGCACGCCTGGGCTACGAAGGGGACCGCACCCCCACCCTGGAGACGCTGCGCGCGCTGCACCGCGCCCACGTGCTCACGCTGCGCTGGGAGAACATCGACGCGGTGCTGCGCCAGGACGTCGACCTGGCCCTGGACCGCCTCCAGGCGAAGCTGGTCGACGGCGCGCGCGGCGGCTACTGCTACGAGCACGTCCTGCTGTACGCCGCCGCGCTGGAGCGCATCGGCTTCGCGTTCCACGGCATCCAGGGCCGCGTGCAGATGGGCGCCGAGCAGGCCAGGCCCAAGACGCACGCCATGCTGCTGATCGAGGTGGACGGCAAGCGGTGGCTGAGCGACGTCGGTTTCGGTACGAGCCCGCTCGTGCCGATCGAGCTGACGGACTCCACCGACGTGTCGGACGGCGTCTGGCGCTACCGGCTGCGCCGCCGCGAGATCACCCCCGGCGCCGACGGCTACGCGCTCTACCACCCCGCACGCGAGGGCGAGACCGACAACACCGGCGACGGCTGGACGCTGCGGCACACCTTCACGCTCGCGCCGCACTACCCGGTCGACTACCGCGTCGGAAACCACTACGTGGCCTCGAACCCGCACTCCCCGTTCAGCCACCGCCTCTTCGTCCAGCGGATCCACCCCGACCGCCAGTACGTCCTCGACAACCGCACCCTCTACACGCTGGCGCCCGGCGCCGAGCCGTCGCACGAGCGGCGGGAACTGGAGGCGACCGAGGTGCCCAAGGTCCTCGCGGACGTCTTCGGCATCGAGCTGACGCCCGAGGACGCGGAGCTGCTCCTGACGAAGCTGGTCTGAGAGCGCGCCGAGGGGCGGGCCACCGGGCCTCCCCCGTCCCGGCGAGGGGTGCCCGGCCTCCCGGTCGCGGCGCCCGATTCGGCGGCATAGGCTCCGAAATGTGACGCAGGCCCCCGGCAGTCTCCGCGCCCGCACGGCCCTGGCCCTCAGGCTCCTGCCGGCCGTGCTCGCCGCGCTGTGCCTGACGGTCCTGTCCGCGCCCGGCGAGGCCCGCGCGGAGGATCCGGTCGCGCTCTCGAAGCAGGGCCAGATCACCGACAGGACGGGCGCGCTCGGCGACCGCGGGGCGCAGGTGGCGGCCGCGCTCGACCGGCTGTACGAGGACCGGCGCGTCCAGCTCTTCGTGGTGTACGTACGGAGCTTCTCCGGCCGCCCCGGGCAGAGCTGGGCCGACGCGACGGCCGCCCGCAACGGGCTGGGGCGCGCGGACGTGCTCCTCGCGGTCGCCACGGGCGACCGTACCTACGCCTACTCCGCCGAGTCCGGCGGCCCGCTCACCCAGGCCCGGCTGGACGAGGTCGCGTCCGCCGCGATCGTGCCCGCGCTGCGGCAGAACGACTGGGCGGGCGCGGCGATCGGCGCGGCGGACGGTTTCCGCGCGGTGCTCGCCGGGAAGCCGGTGCCCGCCCCCGCGATCACTCCGGGCGAGGCCGACCCGGGCGGTTCCGCCGGGGGCGGCTCGTCGGGCGCGGGCGACCTGGTGGTGCCGCTGGTCGCGGTCGGCGGGGCGGGCGCGGTCGCGACGTACGCGTACAGCAGGCGCAGGAAGAAGGGCGCGGACGGCTCGCCCGGGGGCACCCGGGGGCGGCCCGCGGCCGCGGGGGAACCGCTCGAACCACTGCCCGAGCTGGACAGGCGGGCCAGGACGGCGCTGGTGGAGACCGACGACGCGGTGCGCACCAGCGAGGAGGAACTGGGTTTCGCCACCGCCCAGTTCGGGGAGGCCGCGGCGAAGCCGTTCACGGACGCGCTGGCGTACGCCAAGGGCGAGCTGACGGCGGCGTTCCGGCTGCGCCAGCAGCTCGACGACGCGTTCCCCGAGGACGACGCGACCCGGCGCCGCATGCTGGACGAGATCCTGACCAGGTGTGCCGGTGCGCACGGCCGCCTGGACTCCGAGTCGGACGCCTTCGACCGGCTGCGGGCGCTGGAGCGCAACGCGCCGCGGGCGGTGGCGGCGGCCGAGGCGGCGTTCCGGGAGCTGACGGGGCGGGTCGCGGCGGCGGACTCGACGCTGGCGGCGATGCGCGAGCGGTACGCGGACTCGGCGGCGGCGCCCGTCGCGGACGACGTCGAGCAGGCCACGGACCGCCTCGTCTTCGCGACGACCGGTCTGGGCAGCGCGCGCCAGGCGCTGGACGAGGGCGACAACGGCAGGGCTGCGGTGTACGTACGGGCGGTCGAGGGCGCCGTCGACCAGGCGGGCACGCTCGTGGCGGCCGTCGAGCGGCGCGCGCGGGAGCTGGCCGACGCGGCGGACCGGCTGCCGGGCGCGCTCACCGAGACGGAGACCGATCTGGCGGACGCGCGCGGGCTGCTGACGGGGACGGCACCGGACGCGCCGACGGCGGACCTGCGGGGCCGGATCGCCCGTGCGGAGTCCGTACTGGCCGATGTGCGCGGCGAGCTGGCCGCGGGGCGGCACGACCCGATCGACGCGCTGCGCAGGGTCGAGGAGGCGGACGCGGCGCTCGACGAGGCGCTGGCCGGGGCGCGCGAACGGGAGCAGGGGCAGCGGCGCGCCCGCGACCTGCTGGACCAGGCGCTGCTGGCGGCGCGCTCCAGCGTCGGGGCGGCGGCGGACTACATCGCGACGCACCGGGGCGCGGTCGGCAGCGAGGCGAGGACGCGGCTGGCGGAGGCGCAGCGGAGGCTGGAGCGGGCGGGGTCGTCGGGCGCGCCGGAGTCCGGTGACGCGCGGGAGGCGCTGGCCGACGCCCGGACGGCGGACGCCCTGGCCCGGCAGGCGCAGGAGCTGGCCGAGAACGAGGTGCGCGGATTCGGGAACCCGAACGGGTCGGGCGGTGTACTTCAACCGGGCGGCGGACTGAACGGCGCGGTCCTCGGCGGAATCATTCTCGGCGGCCTCCTGAACGGGGGCGGGAGGGGCGGGGGCCATGGACAGGGACGCGGGGGCGGCGGCGGTCCCGGGAGCTTCGGGGGCGGGGGGACGCGCGGCCGTCTGGGAGGCGGCGGCCGCTTCTGACGGCACGTCCACGTCCACGTTCTCACCACCCACCGCTCGCAAGGAGCCACCCGATGACCAAGCAGACGATCCTGGGCCGTGTGACCCAGCTCGCGAAGGCCAACATCAACGCGCTGCTGGACCAGGCGGAGGACCCGCAGAAGATGCTGGACCAGCTGATCCGCGACTACACGGCGAACATCGGCGAGGCCGAGCAGGCGGTGGCGACGACCATCGGCGGCCTGCGTCTGATGGAGCAGGACCACCGGGAGGACGTGGCGGCCGCCCGGGAGTGGGGCGAGAAGGCGCTGGCGGCGAGCGGGAAGGCGGACGAGCTGCGGCGGTCGGGCGCGGCGGCGGAGGCGGACAGGTTCGACGGCCTGGCGAAGGTCGCGCTCCAGCGCCAGCTCCAGTCCGAGCGCGAGGCGAAGGCGGCGGAGCCGACGATCGCGGCGCAGACGGAGGTGGTCGACCAGCTGAAGACGGGCCTGACCCGCATGAAGTCCAAGCTGGGCGAACTGACGGCGAAGCGCGACGAGCTGGTGGCCCGCGCGCGGTCGGCCGAGGCGCAGAACCAGATGCTGGACGCGGTCAAGAGCATCGACGTCCTGGACCCGACGAGCGAACTGAGCCGCTTCGAGGACAAGGTCCGACGGGAGGAGGCCAGGGCCCTGGGCAGCCAGGAACTGGCGTCGTCGTCCCTGGACGCCCAGTTCGAGGAACTGGAGGGCCTGGGCGACGAGGCAGAGGTAGCAGCAAGACTGGCAGCCCTGAAGAACCCATAGAAGTCGCCCTGGGCCCGCCAGGGGCGCGGGGCTGTGTCCGATGTGCGGCTCCGCCGCGCGGACGCGAGCACAGGTGCGCCCCGCTAGGGGCGCGGGGAACTGCGCGAGAGTGGGGCAGATGCCGCACACACCCACCCACCCCGAGCGGGCTCGCCCCAGAACCCCGCGCAACGGGGCCCCAGGGCAGCCCCAGGGCGCCGCCCTAGAACATGCTCAGGAGCTGCTCAACCGTCGGCTCCGCCGACCCCTCGCCGTCGGGCAACGGCAACTCGAACCACACCGTCTTCCCCCGAGGAGTCCTCCGCGCCCCCCACGCCGCGCTCAACAGCCCCACCAACTGCAGTCCCCGCCCGCCCTCGTCGGTGTCCCGCGCCCGCCGCCGCCGCGGCTGTACGAGCCCCGCGTCCCAGACCTCGCACACCAGCGTCCGGTCCCGCAGCAGCCGGAGCCGGATCTCGCCCTCCCCGTACCGCAGGGCGTTGGTGACGAGTTCGCTGACGAGCAGTTCGACGGTGTCGACCAGCGGCTCCAGGTCCCAGGCGATGAGCTGCCCCCGGGACAGCTCGCGGGCGCGCCCGACCGAGCGGGGCTCGCGGGGCAGCTGCCAGTCCCCGACGGCCTCCGTCGGCATGCCCCGCACCTCGGCCATGAGGAGCGCGATGTCGTCCTCGCCGTGCCGGGTGTCGAGGGTGTTCAGGACGTGGTCGCAGACGTCCTCCAGGGGCCGCTCGGCGGGCCCGGTGAGGGCGGCTCGGAAGGCCCGCAGCCCCTCGTCCAGGGGATGGTCGCGGGACTCGACGAGCCCGTCGGTGTAGAGGGCGAGCAGCGCGCCCTCGGGGAGTTCGACCTCGACCTCCTCGAAGGGCTCGCCGCCGACGCCCAGCGGCATCCCGGGCGGCACGTCCAGCATGAGCGCGGCCTCGCCCGGCTCGACGAGGACGGGCGGGAGGTGCCCGGCGTTGGCGAACGTACATCGCCGGGTGACGGGGTCGTACACGGCGTAGACGCACGTCGCGAGGTAGACCTCGGAGAGGTCGGCGTCGCGCGACCCGCGGGCGACGCGGGAGGCCTGCTGGGTGCCGCCGGGCGTGCCGAGGCCGCGGGCGATCTCGTCGAGCGCGGAGAGCACTTCGGCGGGCTCCAGGTCGAGGAGGGCGAGGGTGCGCACGGCGGTGCGCAGTTCGCCCATGGCGACGGCGGCCCGCAGGCCGCGGCCCATGACGTCGCCGATGACCAGCGCGGTGCGGTGGCCCGGCAGTTCGATGACGTCGAACCAGTCGCCGCCGACCTCGGTCGCGGTGTTGCCCGGGAGGTAGCGGCAGGCGATGTCGAGCCCGGCGGCCTCGGGGTCGCCGGGCGGGAGCAGACTGCGCTGGAGGATCAGCGCGCGCTCGTGCTCCCTCCGGTAGAGGCGGGCGTTGTCGATGCAGACGGCGGCGCGGGCGGCCAGTTCGACGGCGAGGGCGAGGTCGCGCTCGCCGAAGGGCTCGCTGCCCTTCGTACGGGAGAACTGGGCAAGCCCGACGACCGTGTCGTGCGCGACCATCGGCACGGCGAGCGTGGACTGCACGAGGCTGCCGTCCGCGCCGGGCACGACCTTGATCCGCCCGGCGCGCAGGGCGCGGGCGCAGGGCGAGCCGAAGGGGTAGCGGTGGACGGCGCCGACCTCGGTCGCGCCGGAGTCCGGGCAGCCTGCCGAGGCGAGCGGGACGTCGGAGACCGCGCTGGCGAAGGCGACGCGGCGCAGTTCGGCGCTGCCGTCGACGCGTCCGGGCGGCGCCTCGTCGCCCATGAGCAGCCCCTGGAAGAGGTCGACGGACGCGAGGTCGCAGAAGCCGGGCACGGCGACGTCGAGGAGTTCGCGCGCGGTGCTCTCCAGGTCGAGGGAGTTGCCGATGCGGGCGCTCGCCTCGTTGAGGAGGGCGAGGTTGCGCCGGGTGGACGCGGCCTCGCGGGCGGCGATCTGGCGGCGGGTGACGTCGGTGCCCAGGCCGGCGACGCCGATGGCGCGGCCGGAGGCGCTGTGCACCCGGTAGAGGTTGATCGACCAGTGCCTGCGGTCGGTGGAGCCAGGGGCCGTGCCGATGATCTGGAGGTCGTTGACGGCCTCCCCGGTCTCCAGGACCCGCTTGAGCGCGGCGGTCATCCGCTCCGCCTCGGGGCGGGGCAGGTAGTCGTGGACGGTGCGGCCCTTGTGTGCGTCGGGGTCGCCGCCGAAGACGGTGGCGAAGCGCCGGTTGGCGCGGCGGACCGTGAGGTCGGGGCCGAACAACAGGAAGCCGAAGGGAGATTGGCCGAAAATTGCCTGCGAGGCGGCGAGGTCCGTCTCGATCTGTTGGAGGGCCCTGACGTCGACGACGACGCAGAGCGCGGCCCGCTCGCCGCCGCGGACCTCGCTCGGCATGACGTAGACCTCGGCGACGCCGTGCGCCCTGCGGCCGCCCGGCATCCGGAACGGGACCAGGCCGGTCCACTCCTTGCCGTCCAGGATCTCGGCGACCTTGCGGTGCCCGCCCGTGCGCAACTCGGCGGGCAGGAACGCCTCGACCGGGTCCTTGCCCACGACTTCTTCCGCGGACAGCCCGAACAGGTCGGCGGCGCGCCTGCTCCACTGCTCGACCAGTCCGTCGGATCCGATCGAGAAGGAGGCGACCTTGATGTAGTCGTACATCGAGCCGGGTGGGCTGCTCTGCCACACGATGTCGCCCGCAGCCACCGCAGTCTCAGGTATTTCGCTCACGCGACCGTCCCCTCCAGCTCACCGCACCGGACCGGCCTTGCCCGAAGTATTCAGCACCACGGCCCCCACCGGCACGGCGTTCACGATCACAGGACGATCTCAGTCTGTTTCAGCCAGACTTCGCATCCAAGTGATCGACATGTCCCATCCCCACTTCTAACCAGGTAGGGCCAGCTCGAACCACACCGTCTTGCCCGTCTTTCCGCGACGCGTCCCCCAGCGGCGGGACGAGCAGGCCACCATCTGCAACCCCCTGCCCCCCTCGTCATCGGGCCCGGCCACGCGTTCGCGGGGTGGATCCGGAAGGGGATCGGAGACTTCCACGAGGAGCGCGGCGCCGGGGACGCCGCGCATCAGGCGGACGCCGATCGGTCCCGACGCGTAACGCAGGGAATTGGTCACCAGCTCGCTGACCAGCAGGACCGCGATGTCCCCCACGGCTGCGTCGAGGCCCCACGACCGGAGGGCGTCGCGGACGGCGTGCCGGGCCGTCCTGACCGCGCCCGGCTCAGCGGGGAAGGTCCACTCGGCGCAGTCGCCTTCGGTGTCGATCACGCCGATCACTTCCCAAGACCAGAAGAGGCAGCGGGGTACCGCGTCCTATTTCGGGGGGTTAATCAGCACATACCCGATATTCGGGGTCAGATATCCCTGCGAAAGAGCGAGTGGGCGCACGGTGGCACGAACGGCGTATCCCCCGCCCCGGACTCCCCCTCCGGGGGGCGGGGGCGGGGTGCCGACCTGCGGCCCGGTGGTGGGCTGGCCGCGCACGGCCCCGCGCCCCTTCAGGGGCGCGGGGCCGTGCCCACTGTGCGGCTCCGCCGCGTGGGCGCGAGCCCGGGGGCGCCCCGCTAGGGGCGCGGGGCTGTGTCCGATGTGCGGCTCCGCCGCGCGGGCGCGAGCACAGGTGCGCCCCGCCAGGGGCGCGGGGAACTGCGCGAGAGTGGGGCACACGCCGCACCGACCCACCCACCCCGAGCGGGCTCGCCACAAGCCACCCCACCCAGCCCCCGGCAGGGTTTCGGGAAGGCGCGGGGAGGGGACTTGCCCGCCGCAGGCGAAAAACGGCGCCCCCGCGCAACGGGCACCGACCCCCGCGAGGGAACCACGCCCCTCAGTCGCGCTCCCGCTCCCGCAAGCGGCGCGCCGCCTCCGCCACCGCCTCCCGGTCCTGCTCCAGCCAGTCCACGGAGTCGACCTCGCCCGGCCCGAGCCAGCGCAGCTCGTCGTGGTCCTCCAGCGGCCGCGGCGCTCCCTCGCCCGGCGCGAGGACCGCCGTCCAGACCCGGAGCACGTACCCCGGCTTCAGCGCCCACTCCCCGGGGATCCGCTCGACGGGGCGCGTCCGCACCCCCAGCTCCTCGCGCAACTCCCGTACCAGCGCCTCCTCGGCGCTCTCCCCCGGTTCCACCTTGCCGCCGGGCAGTTCCCAGCGGCCGGCCAGCTCGGGCGGGGCACTGCGGCGCGCGGCCAGCAGCCGCCCCCGGTCGAACACGGCTCCGGCCACCACGACACGATCGCTCATGCGCCGGAGCGTAACGCGGGGTGCGGTCCGGGGCGCGACACGGGGCGCGCCCCGGACCCGGCACGCCCCGGGGCCGCCCGATGCGGCCCCGGGCGGCCCGCTCAGCGCGCGGGCTGCCCGATCCGCTCCACCCAGTAGAGCTGCTTGTGCGCCCTGTCACCGAGACTGTCGACGATCTTCTGCGCCTCGTCCCTGGTCGCGTACCGACCCACGCGGTAGCGGTTGCCGCCGTCGTCCTGCCGTATCACCAGCCATGCGAGCACCGCACCACTGTCGCTCATCGGGCACCCCTCCCCAGGCCGGCGGGCACTTCTGCTGAATCGGCTAAAGATCCCCAGGAAACCGCAGTACGCATATGCCCGAGCTTACGCCTGACCTTCACTCAGCGGATACGTGTTTTCACGAAGAGATACGCATCCGGCCACGGGGCGGACGTGCCCGCGGGGGCGCGCCCGGCGGGCGCGCCCCCGCACACGACTCACTCCGCGGGAAGGGGGCTCACTTCACCGGAAGGTGGTACGCCAGTCTGTACCGGTCCGCGGGGATCACCACGTCGGCCGTCTCGACCGGGCGGCCCGACGCGTAGTAGGTCCGCGAGATCACCATCACCACGTGGCCCGGGACCCCGCCCAGTTCCTCCAGCTCCTCGGCCAGCCCGGGGCGCGCGCCGACCTCCTCGACCACGTTGTCCACGACGACCTCGATGGCCTCCATCCGCTCGACGACCCCGCAGCCGCCCAGCGGCCCCTCCTCGGGCAGCATCACGGGGGTGCGGCCCGTGATGGCCAGCGGCTCCCACGAGGTGGAGAGCATCATCGGCTCGCCCGCCTCCCGGAACACGTACGACGTGCGCATCACGCGCTCGCCCGGCTCGATCGCCAGGCGCTCCGCGATCTCCTCGTCCGCCTCCCGCTGCTCGCTGCGCGACTCCCAGGTGCCGCGCGCCGCGTCGTCGGCCTGCTCCTGCCTGAAGGGGCTCGCGCCCTTCGCGGCACGGAAGCCGGAGCGGGCGATGCGGCGCGGGACGACGCGCTCGCGGACGTACGTCCCCGAGCCCGAGCGGCCCTCCACCAGGCCCTCGGCCATGAGGACCTTGCGGGCCTCCAGCGCGACGGTGTCGGAGACCCCGTACTCCTCGCGGATCCTGGCCTGCGAGGGCAGACGGGCGTGCGGCGGCAGCGTGCCGTTGACGATCTTCTTCCGAAGCTCGCTCGCAACGCGCAGATAGGCGGGCTGCTCACCGAAAGTCACTGGCCACTCCCAACAGGTTGACAGACAGCAACAGCGTGGCAACCGAGGGTTGTTGCGGGCAAGCGAAGGCCAGAGTTTCACCCGATGTGATGACAGTGCTTTACGCAGGGGGATACCGGCGGTATACCCCCGACCCCGGGCCCTCCCCGCGGCATCGCCCGACGTCACCCGGCGTCACCTCGTGGACGTCGGACGCGAGGAGCACCGGACGCGAAAGCGGTGGGCGGCGCGATCGCACGCGCCGCCCACCGCCCGCTCACCGGGAGACCGTCAGAACTGGAGCGCCCAGAGGTCGATCTTGCCGACGTCGGCGTTGGCGTTGTCCGTGACCCGCAGCTTCCACGTGCCGTTGGCCGTCTCGGACGAGGCGTTCACCGTGTACGTGGTGTTGATGTTGTCCGAACTGCCGCCGGTCCCGAAGCCCTTGAGCGTGTACGCCGAGCCGTCGGGGGCGATCAGCTGGACCTGGAGGTCGCCGATGTAGGTGTGCTTGATGTCGACCGGGACCTGGAGGGCCGAGGGGGCGTTGCCCGCGATGCCGGTGACGGTCACGGGCGACTCGACCGTGGAGTTGTCGTTGATCGCGTAGTCCGCGGCGTTCTCGAAGCGCTTGCCGGGGGGCTGGGTGCCGCCGTCGCCGACGTACAGCAGCCTGTTCGGCGAGCCGGTGCCCGGGTTGCCGACGACGTTCGGCGTGGCCGCCGTCGTCAGCGCGTTGGCGACCTGCGCGGGCGTCGCGGTCGGGTTCTGGCCGGCGTAGAGCGCCGCGGCGCCCACGACGTGCGGGGTCGCCATCGACGTGCCGGAGATGGTGTTGGTGGCGCTGTCGCTGGTGTTCCAGGAGGACGTGATGCCGGAGCCGGGGGCGAAGATGTCCACGACGCTGCCGTAGTTGGAGAAGCTGGAGCGGGCGTCGGTGTTCGTCGTGGAGCCGACCGTGATGGCCTCCGTGACGCGCGCGGGCGAGTAGTTGGAGGCGTTCGCGCCGTCGTTGCCCGCCGCGACGCCGTACGTGATGCCCGACGCGATGGAGTTGCGCACGGCCGTGTCGAGCGCCGAGTCGGCCCCGCCGCCGAGGCTCATGTTGGCGACGGCCGGCTTCACCGCGTTCTTGGTGACCCAGTCGATGCCCGCGACGACCTGCGCGGTCGTGCCGGAGCCTGAGTTGTTGAGCACGCGCACGCCGACGATCTTCGCCTTCTTGGCGACGCCGTACGCGTTGCCCGCGACCGTGCCCGCGACGTGCGTGCCGTGGCCGTGGCCGTCCTGCGCGGTGTTGTCGTTGTCGATGGCGTCGTAGCCGTAGGAGGCGCGGCCGCCGAAGTCGCTGTGCGTGATGCGCACGCCGGTGTCGATGATGTACGCGGTCACGCCCTGCCCGGCCGAGTCCGGGGAGGTGTAGCTCTGGTTGAGCGGCAGGGCCCGCTGGTCGATGCGGTCCAGGCCCCAGGAGGGCGGGTTGGGCTGGGTGCCGGAGACCGTGAAGGTCCGGTTCTGCACGACCGACTTGACGGCCGGGTCGGCCGCGAAGCGCTTCGCCTGCTCCTCGGAGAGCTGGACGTTGTAGCCGTTGAGGGCGGCGCCGTAGGTCCGCTGGATCTTCGCGCCGTACTCGGCGGCGAGCGCCTTGCCCGCCTTCGACGACGCGGCGGGAGCACCGGCGTCGAGCGTCACGATGTAGCTGCCCGGGACCGAGCCCGGAGCGCCCAGGTTCTCGACGACGCCCGTCGGGGCGGGGGCCGGGGCCGCGGTCGCGGGGAGCGCGCCGACGGCGCCGAGGGCGAGGAAGGCGGCCGCGGTGACGCCGATCGTGGTCACTCTTCGCCCTGGTGCGCCGTGGATTCGCAGCACTGACATGTGAGGGATCCTCCTCATCGGTGGTGCTCCTGGTGGGGGGAGGCAGGTGCATGACAAATCCATCGACCTGCGGGTGCGCCGATGTTCGCCGCTCGTCCACCCTGCCGCCAGCGAAAGATTGACGGACCTCCATGAAGACCACAAGAGGCAGCGGAGGGGCGACATCCGGCAGCCACACTCCCGACATCCACATGACCATGGCCACGGAGGTCCGCTCAGCGGACGGCGCCCCGGGGCCGTCACCGCACTGACCTGCCGCTGTTCCGTCCGCCGCGCCGTTCGGCGCACCGGCGCCACGCCGACGCCCGTCCCGGATCCCAAGTCCCTTGTCTCGTGCACCAATTCACCGTGCCGTTACGAAGAGGATCTACCGCACGCGGGCGGGGCGGGGGCCGCCCGGGGCACGTGGGCACGCCGCGCCCCGCCCCGTGGGCACGTCACGCCCCGCCCCCGTACCCGCCCGGCCCCCGGCAACTCCGCACCGCGCGCCACACGGCCGGGCGACCCGCCCGCGCGCCGCCCCCGCCCGCCGGGCCGCGCTTCCTACTTTCGTACGGTGAGAATCCCGCGCCGCACCCGCCGCACCCGCCTCGCCCTCGCCCTCGCCACCGTCGCCGCCCTGGCCCCGACGGGACCGAGCACCGCCGCACCACCCCCCTCACCGGCAGCCCAACCGTCCCCGTCTCCGTGGGAGTTGACGGCCACCTCCCCCACCGGGTCCCGGGGTCACTCCCCCTACGTCGCCAACGGCTACCTGGGGCACCGCGTCCCGCCCCTGGGCGCCGGATACGCCGAGTCCGCCGAGCGCACCGGCTGGCCGCTCTACACCCCGCGCTACGAAGGCGCCTTCGTCTCCGGCCTCTACGGACGCGAAGCGGCCACCGCCGCGGGCCGCGACGTCCTCGCCGCCCTCCCCACCTGGACGCGGCTCGACGTCAGCGTGGACGGCGAGACGCCGGGCCCGGCCGCCCGCCTCACCCGCTACCGCCAGACCCTGCACCTGCGCACCGGCACCGTCACCACCGCCTTCCGCTGGACGACCGCCGACGGCCGCGCGACCGACGTGACGTACGAGGTCCTGGCCGACCGCTCCGACCCGCACACCGGAGCCGTACGCCTCACCCTCACCCCCCGCTGGAACGGCACCGCGCACCTCACGGGCGGGCTCGACTGGCGCGGTGCGCGGCGCCTGGAGCGGACGGGCCCCGAGACGTTCCGCACCCTGGGCACGGGCACGGCGGGCGCGGTCGCCCAGGTGCTGGTGCCGCGCCCGGCGCGCGACGGGGTCCAGGTGCGCGCGGGCGACACGTACGCCTTCACCAAGTACGTCGGCGTGGACACCGCCCTGACCTCGCGGAACCCGCACACCGCCGCCCGCACCGCGGCCCAGCGCGCGGCCAAGCGCGGCTGGCGGACCATGAGCGCGGCGAACGCCGCCGCCTGGCGCGACCTGTGGCGGGCGCGCATCGACGTGCCGGGCGCGCCCGAGCTCCAGACGTGGGTGCGCTCGGCGCAGTACGGGCTGTTCGCCGGCTCCCGCGCGCGCTCCGCGAACAGCATCGCCCCTGCGGGTCTGACCAGCGACAACTACGCGGGCATGGTCTTCTGGGACGCCGAGACCTGGATGTTCCCCGCCCTGCTCGCCACCCGCCCCGACCTCGCGCGCACGGTCGTCGACTACCGCTTCCGCACGCGCGGCGCCGCCGCCCGCAACGCCGCCGAGCTGGGGCTGCGGGGCCTGTTCTACCCGTGGACGAGCGGTTCGGCGGGCGACCTGTGGACGGAGTGCCAGAGCTGGAACCCGCCGCACTGCGTCACCCAGATCCACCTCCAGGGCGACATCGCGCTGGCCGTCTGGCAGTACTGGCAGGCGACCGGCGACCTGGCGTGGCTGCGCGGGCGCGGCTGGCCGCTGCTGAAGGGCATCGCGGAGTTCTGGACCTCGCGCGCGGTGCGGAACCCGGACGGCAGCCGCTCGATCAAGGACGTGGCGGGCCCCGACGAGTACAGCAACGGCGTGGACGACGGCGTCTACACCAACGCCGTGGCCGCCACGGCACTGCGGCACGCGGCGAGCGCGGCGCGCCTGCTGGGCGAGCCGGCGCCCGCCGAGTGGCCGGCGCTCGCCGACCGGCTGCGCATTCCGTACGACCGTGCGCGCAAGGTCTACCTCCAGTACGCGGGTTACTCCGGCTCCGTCATCAAGCAGGCCGACGCCGTCCTGCTGATCCACCCCCTGCGGTGGCCCATGCCGAAGGGCGCGGCGGCGGCGACGCTCGACCACTACGCCGAGCGCACCGACCCCGACGGCCCGGCCATGACCGACTCGGTGAACGCGGTCGCCGCCGCGTCCGTCGGGGAGCCGGGCTGCGCCACGCACACCTACCTCCAGCGGGCCGTCCGTCCTTTCGTGCGCGGGCCCTTCGCGCTCTTCTCGGAGGCGCGCGGCGCGAAGGCGGGCGCCGCCGACCCCCTGGCGGGCTCCCCCGCCGAGGACTTCCTGACCGGGAAGGGCGGCCTGTTGCAGGTGTTCACCCAGGGTCTGACGGGGCTGCGGCTGCGGGAAGACGGGATCGCGCTCGACCCCCTGCTGCCGCCGCAGCTCGCGCCGGGCGTGACGCTGCGCGCGCTGCGGTACCGGGGCAGTGCGTACGCGGTGGAGATCGGACCCCGCACCACGCGGGTGCGGCTGCTCTCCGGGCGGCCGTTCACCGTGCACACCCCGCGGGGGCCGAAGGAGCTGACCGGGACCCTGGAACTGCCCACGCGCCGCCCCGACCTGGCGCCGACGGCGAACCTCGCGCGGTGCCGTCCGGCGCGGGCCGACTCCGAGCAGCCGGGGGCGTACGCGGAGGCGGCCGTGGACGGCAGCCGGGCGACGGTGTGGCGGCCGGACGCGGGCGGCGCCGGGGGGACGCGGGCGGTGCGGGCCGCCGCGCTGACGGTGGCGCTCGGCAGGGCCGTGCCGGTCGCGTCGGTGACGCCGTCGTGGAAGGGCGCGGCGCCCGCCGCGTACGCCGTGGAGACGTCGCGGGACGCGGCGCACTGGGGCCCGCTGCGGCCCGGCGCGCGGGTGAGCCACGTGCGGCTGCGGGTCTCGGGCCCGGCGGGGCTGCGGGAGTTGACGGTGCGCGGGGTCGAGTGAGGCGGCCGGGGGGGGCGCCCGGCCCGGGGGTGGCACCGCGGTGCGGGATTCGGCGGTGCGGGGCCCGGCCCGGGGGCGCTGCGGAGCCCTGCACCGTGGGGTTCGGCGCCCCCGGACCGTACGGCGGCTACTTCAGCGAGGTGTCCCCGAAGGAGACGAGGAGGGTGCGCAGCATCCCGGCCAGCCGCGCGCCCTCCTCGCGCCCGCCCAGCTCGGCGAGCATGCGGGCCTCGTTGGCGAGGTGGTCGCGCATGTAGTCGCGGGTGACCCGATGACCGTGGTCGGTGAGGCGGATCTTGACGCTGCGCCGGTCGGCGCCGTCGCGGACCCGTTCGACGAGGCCCTTGGCCTCCATGCGGTCGATGCGGTTGGTGATGGCGCCCGAGGTGACCATGGAGGCCTTGAGGATGGCCCCCGCGGTGAGTTCGTACGGGGCGCCGGAACGCTGGAGCGTGGTGAGGACGTCGACCTCGCCCAGCTCCAGGCCGCGCTCGGCGGCGAACGCCTTGAACTCCTTGTCCAGGACGCGGCCGAGGCGCTGGAGCCTGCCGAGCACTTCGACCGGCCACAGGTCGTCCGTCAGGTCGGGCCGCTCGGCCGTCCACTGCCCGATGATCTCGTCGATCGCGTCGCTCATCGCCATCCCTGGTCCCTCATCGCCATCCCTGGTCCCGTAATGCCTCAACGTACGTCTTCTCAACGTTAAGACACTTGACGTTGAGAAGACCTGACTGTTTTTATCTCAACGTTGAGATTATCAATCTTGAGCGATGCCTGCCTCACGGGAGCCCTGCCATGCCCTCCGCACCCCCTGCCGCGTCACGCCCCACCTCCACCCCCGCCGCCGCCCCTGCCGCCGCCGCACCCGCCGCGCCGCGCCGCCCGGTCCCCGTCGGCTGGCTGGTCCTGCTCGCCACCCCGATAGCCGCGGGCGCCAACGCCCCCGTCCTGATCCTCCCCGACATGGCCCGCTCGCTGGGCGTCCCCACCACCACCGCGACCTGGCTCGTCACCGTCTTCGCCTGGGCCATGGCCGTCGGCACCCCGCTCGCGGGCGGGCTGCTGCGGCGCGCCGGAGTGCGCACCACGCTGAAGCTGGGCGCGGCCCTGGTGACCGTCGGATCGGTGCTCGTCGCCACCGCGCCCTGGCTGCCGCTGGCCGTCGCGGGCCGCGCCGCGCAGGCGCTCGGCGGCGCCGCACTGATCGGCGTCGCGATGAACCTCGCGGGTACGCCGCGCAGGCTCGGCGCCGTCACCGCGGGCTTCGGCGTGCTCGGCGCGACCGGCCCGCTCCTCGGCTCGACGCTCGCGGACGCGGCGTCCTGGCGGGTGTCGCTGCTGGCCTCGGCGGTGGCGCTCGCCGCGGTGCCCGCCGTGTACCGCCGCGACCCCGAACTCCCGCGCACCGACGAGCCGTTCGACGGCCGCGGCGCCGCACTCCTGGTCACCCTGGTGACCGGCCTCGTACTGATCCCGACGGCCCCGCTGCCCGGCGCGGTCACCGCCCTCGGCGCCGCCGCCCTGCTCGCCGCCCACCTGCGCGCCCGCCCGGACGGCTTCGTGCCCACCGCACTGCTGCGCACCCCGTCCTTCCTCGCCTCGGCACTCCTCGCCAGCGCGGTCTCCACCTCGTACTTCGCCCTGCTCTTCGCGGTCCCCAGGCTCCTCGCCTCCGGCACCGAATGGTCGACCACGACCATCGCGACGGCCCAACTGCTCGCGCTGCTCACCGGATCCGTGCTCTCCTGGCTGCTCTCGGCGGCCTCGGCACGGATGCCGCGCGGCGCGGTGCTGACCGTCCTGCTCGCGCTGGGCGCCGCCGCCCCGCTCACCGCCTGGCTCACCCCCTGGCCCGGCCTGCTGCTCCCGGTCGCGACGACCGCGGTCCTCGCGGCGGTCGCGGGCAACGCCACGCTCTCCTCGTACGCGGCGAAGGCGGCGGCCAACCCGACGCAGCGCCCGACCGCGATCGGCCTGGTCAACCTCGCGTACCAACTGGGCGGCGCCTTCGGCCCGGTGATCGCGGCCCTCCTGACGCTCTGACCGACGGGCCGTACGCCGCTTGAGCCCCGGGCCGAGGCCCGGGGCTCAGCCCTGGGACGCCTGACGCCCTACCGTCCGTACGGCCCCGGCTTCGGTCGCCCGCCCACGCCCAGGCGCTCCCGTTCCGCCTCGACGATCCTGCGGGCGAGCCCGCCGTCCCACGCGTGGACCGCGTCGACCGCGTCGCGAACAGAGTCGTGGACCGAGTCGACCGAGTCGTGGACCGCGCCGCCGACCGCGCCGCCGACCGCATCGCGAACCGAGTCGCCGACCGTGCCGTGGGCCGCCTCCGCCTCTGCCACCGCGCTCCTGCGGGCGTAGGCGTCGAACAGCCGGTCCTTGTTCTCCAGCAGTTCCACCACCCGCGCGTCCACGCCGCCGGTGGCGAGGATGCGGTGCACCTGGACCGGTCTGACCTGGCCCATGCGGTGGGCGCGCGCGATCGCCTGGTGCTCGGCGGTCGGTGTGACCTGGGGCTCGCAGAGGACGACGACGGACGCGGCCTGGAGGTTGAGGCCGAGGCCCGCCGTCTGGATCTGCGCGAGCAGCACCGCAGGGCCCCGCGTCCCGGTGAACCCGTCGACGGTCCGCTGCCGCCGCCCGACGTCGACGCCCCCGTCCAACGGCCCGAACACGGGCGTACCGCCGGGAAGTCGACCGCCCAGCGCCTGCCCCGCCACCCCCAGCACGTCCTTGAAGCAGGAGAAGACCACCGTCTTCTGCCCGCTCTCGCCCGCCTCCCGGACGATCTCCACGAGCCGCCGCAGCTTGGCCGACTTCTCCGGGCGCGCGTACGCGGCCCTGCGCATCGCCATGAAGTTGCCCGAGCGCACGGCCTCGCGATAGGCGTCCTCGTCGGACGCGCTCAACTCTTCCCACTCGTCGGTGCGTTGAAGACTGGGCAGTTCGGCGAGCACGTCCTCCTGGTTGCGCCGCAGGTAGACCGGGGCGACGGCCCTGCGGAACGCGGCGGAGCCGACCAACGCGTCGTGCCCGCCCAGGACTTCGGCGACCGCGGGGTCGAGCATCCGGACCAGGTTGCGGAACTCCGCGACGCGGTTCTCCATCGGGGTGCCGGTCAGGAAGAGCACCCGGTCGCAGGCCGCGGCCCAGCGGGCGACGGCCTGGGAGCGCAGGGCCCCGGGATTCTTCACGCGGTGGGCCTCGTCGACGACGAACGCCCCGAGCGCTACAGGCCCTTCCGGGAGGCTGCGCAGCGCGTCGAAGGTGGCGACGCCGACACCGCCCCGCTCCCGCCACCGCGCGTACGCGGCGTGCCGGTCGGGCCCGTGGAGCAGTACGGCGCGCAGGGTGCTGCGGGCCTCGATCTCCCGTACCCAGTTGACCAGGACGCTCGCGGGACAGACGACCAGGAAGCGCCGGTGGCCCTCGGCGGCCAGGTGCGCCAGCACGGCGACGGCCTGAACGGTCTTGCCGAGCCCCATCTCGTCGCCGACGATCGCCTTCCGCCGGGCGAGGGCGAACCGCGCGCCGAACTCCTGGTAGCCGCGGAGCGCGACGCGGCAGTGGGAGTCGTCGAGAGGCTGCTCCCCGACCCGCTCGGCGATCTCGTCGGGCAGGTGCCCCCTGGCGGCGGAGGCGTCCGGCAGGCGCCCGGAGACCTCGGCGAGCAGACCGTAGTACTCGGCGGAGCGCAGCTCGAAGTCGACCCGGGCCGCGATCCCGGCCGGCGGGCGGCGCAGCAGGTCGACCGACACCCGGGCGAACAGCGTGCGGGCGTCCCCGCGCTCGGCCTCCGCCACCAGCGAGCGGATCTCGCTGACCGCGGCGCGGGCACGGGCCCGCCTGTCCTGCCCGGCGACGAGCATCCGCAGCAGCCCGGTACCGGGCTCCGCCCCGACGAGCAGCGGCCCGAGCCGCCCCGTCAACTCGACGGCCCTGCCGACCGCGCGCCAGGCGTCGGGCCCGGCCTCCACCAGTACGTACAGGGCCATGAGAAGGTCGTCGGTCCCGGGCTCTGGCCGGTCGACGTCGATGCGGACGGCCACGGTCCCGCGCACGGCGTCGGCGAACTCCCGGGCGGCGCGCACGATCCGACCGGCGCTGTGGTCCCCGATGCCGGGCAGCTGCCGCAGCCGGTCCGCCCCCGCGTCCAGGACCTGCCCGACCGTCTCCAGCCCGCCCCGCTCGACGCTCCCCACCCTCAACTGCTCCCGGGAAACCTCCTGGAGCCGGGCGACGGGCACGGCACCGAGCTGCCGCCGCACCTCGGCGTCCTCAAGCGGCGCGAGCGCGTCCCGCACGGCCCGAACGGCCCGCTCGTGATCCCGAACCACCTCCCGAGCGGCAGCGTCCAACCGGGCCCCGCACGCCACGACCTCAAGCCGGTCCCGCATCCCCCGCCCCCTCCGCGCACCGTCGTCCCCACGCTACCGACCGCGGCAATCGCTAGGCTTGCCCCATGACCGCACTGCCCGACCGGATGCGTCCGCCGCGCGCGGAGGGCTGGTCCGCGGAGGACCTGGACCACCTCCCCGAGGCCCCGCGCCACACCGAGCTGATCGACGGAGCGCTCGTTCCCCCACTGTCGCCGCAGCGGGCCCGACACAGCCGCCTCGCCACCACCCTGACGACCGCGACCCCGCCCCCGACTCCGCCGCGCCGAGCCTGACGCCGATACCGATGCCGATGCCGATGCCGTCCCAGCACCCTGCGGAAACCGGCCACGGACACGTGGTCAAGAGCTACGTGACACGGACGTACTCGGGCCTCCCGCGCTACCTCGTACTGAACAGCGGGCGCTTCCTGGGCCCCCGGTGGTGGCACACCAGACGCTTCACCCGGCACCTGATCGACGACGCCGCCGCGATCACCGACGAGGAACTGGCAGCGCTCCTCGCCCACGAATGGCGCTCGCGCCTCACCGCCGCCTGGCTGATCGGCGTCGACCGCCGCGAACGGTTCCGGTCACGCGTCGGCGACCTGCTCCTGGCCAGTGAGGTCGGCCACTCGGGCAGCGCCTACTGCTTCGCCCTGGCCCGCTTCGGCACGCACGCGGACGCCGAGATCCTCACCGCCTACCTCGACCGCTACCTGCCCCGCACCGACCTCCACTACGACCAACCGGCCGCCCTCGGTGCGCTCCTCCGCCTCGACGCCCGCCTCGGCACCCAGCATGCCGACCGCTTCACGGAGCACGACGGCCTCTGGGACAACTGGGCCAAAGGCGTCGCAGGCTTCGGCGACCCCAGCCACGCCCCCGCCGAACAGCGCCGCCGGGCGGACCTCCAGTGCGACTTCGCCAACGGCTGGACCCGCCCGTAGTCGGACCCTCGAAGCCTCGAAGCCTCGAAGCCTCGAAAAGATCGAAGAGGTGGCGGACCCACGCTGCGGGCAACGCCCCGGCCGGCCCTCGGCCCGACTCACTCGGCCGACACGGGCCTCTCGTCCGCCATCCCCAGGCGAGCCTGTTCCTCCTCGACGATCCGACGTGCCAGCTCGGTGTCCGACACGTCGACCGCGTCCGAGGTGGCTTCGGCCACGGCACTGCGGCGGGCATAGGCATCGAACAGGCGCGTCTTGGTCTCCAGCATCTTCACCATGCGTTCGTCCACGCCTCCGGTGGCGAGGAGCCGGTGCACGCGAACCGGCCTGACCTGACCCATGCGGTGGGCCCGAGCCACCGCCTGGTGTTCGATGGTCGGCTTGATCTGGGGTTCGCAGATGACGACGACGGAGGCGGCCTGCATGTTGAGGCCGACGCCCGCCGCCTGGATCTGCCCCAGGAGCACCGCCGGGCCCCGGACAGCGGCGAAGTCGTCGACGATCTCCTGGCGGCGCTGGGCCGGGACGCCGCCGGTCAGCGGACCGAACACCGGAGCGCCCCCGGCGGCTCCGTCCACCAGGGCCTCCTTCACCACGGCCAGTACGTCCTTGAAGTTGGAGAAGACCACCGTCTTCTGCCCGTTCTCGCCCGCCTCCCGAACGATCTCCCGCAGCCGTTCCAGCTTGGCCGACTTCCCGGGTCTCGTGTACGCGGCCCTGCGCATCGCCATGAAGTTGCCCGAGCGCACGGCCTCGCGGTAGGCCTCCTCGTCCGAAGCGCTCAACTCTTCCCACTCGTCGGTGTGCTGAAGGCTCGGGAGTTCCGTCAGCACGTCCTCCTGGTTGCGCCGCAGGTAGACCGGGGCCACTGCCTTGCGGAAGGCGACCGATCCGGCCAGCGCGTCCCGTTCGCCGAGGGAGTCCGCGACGCCGCCGTCGAGCATCCGGACCAGGTTGCGGAACTCCGCGACCCTGTTCTCCATCGGGGTTCCGGTCATGAAGAGGGTGCGCCCGCAACGCTCCGCCCACAGGCCGACCGCTTGGGACCGCTTGGCCTTCGGGTTCTTCACGGAGTGCGCTTCGTCGACCACCAGCAGCCCGACCTCCCCGCCGCCCGGTGCGGGAAAGCCGCGCAGCGCGTCGAACGTGGTCACCCCGACGCCGCCCCGCCCCTTCCAGTCGGCGAACGCGTCGTGCCGGTCAGGACCGTGCAGCACCATGACGCGCAGGGCGCTGCGGGCCTCGACCTCCCGCGTCCAGTTCACGAGGACGCTCGCCGGGCAGACCACCATGAAGTGGCTCTGCCCCTCGGCGGCCAGGTGCGCGAGGACCGCGATCGCCTGGATGGTCTTCCCCAGGCCCATCTCGTCGCCGAGCACCACCTTGCGCTGCGCAAGCGCGAACCGTGCGCCGAACGCCTGGTAGCCGCGCAGGGAGACCCGCCGGTGCGTGTCGTCGAGGTGCTGGGTCCGCACCCGCTCCGCGATCTCGTCCGGCAGGAAGCCCTCTGCGGCCGCCGTGTCCGGCAGCCGCCCGGAGATCTCGGCGAGCAGGCTGTAGTACTCGGCCGAGCGCAGCTCGAAGTCCACCCGGGCGGCGACGTCGGACGAGGGTCCCCGGAGCAGGTCAACCGACGCCTGGGCGAGCAACTCCGGCAGGCCGGCCCGCTCCGCCTCGTCCACCAGCGCCCGGGTCTCGGCGACCGCCGCCAACGCGCGGGCCTTCTTCTCCCGGCCGGCCAGGAGCATCCGGATCCTTCCGGCGGCGGGCCTCGCGTCGGCCAGCGAAGGGCCGAGCCGTTCCGCCAGGGCGGTGGCCTTGTCGACCGCGCGCCGGGCGTCCGGACCGGCCTCCACCAGGACGTGCAGGGTCGTGACGAGCGCGGTGGTGCGCGGTTCCGGCCGGTCCACGTCGATGTGGACGGCCACGGTCTCGTGCACGGCCTCGGAGAGCCGGCGGGCGGCGGCGAGCATCTGGTCGACGGTGCGCTGCCCGACGCCGGGGATCTGCCGCAGCCGGTAGGGGCCCGCTTCGAGAACACTGCCCAGGGTGCGCAGTCCGCTCTTCTCGACGCTCCCCAGCCGAAGCCGCCCTTCGGTGACGTCCTGGAGCCGGGCGACGGGAATGGCGTCGAGCTCCCGCTTCACCGCCGCGTCGTGGATCGGCTTCAGCGCCGCCCGTACCGCCTCCACCGCCCTTGCGTGGTCACCGACCACGGCCTGCGCCGCCTCGTGCAGTCGCGCTCCCCTCGCGACCACGTCCCGCTCACCACGCCCCACACTCCCCGCCCCCTCCGACCCGGCCCGCATCCACCCGACCGGCGCCGGATGGGTCCTCTCCCCCGTCGACGTCCACCACGTCACCAGCCGCACTCACCGCGGACAGACACCTGTGCCCGACCCACCAACAGGCGGGCCGGGCACAGGCGACGGCATGACGTCAGACGTTGAAGCGGAACTACCCCACAAGGCTGTGACCTGCGAAAATGCGGGCTCATCCCAGCACCATCCCAGCACCGGCAGCCGCGACAAAGTACAAGAACGGCCCAGGGGCGCCAACGCTACCCGGCATGACCCACAGTTTCCGAAGTCTGCAGAACCTCTCACACGCCACATCAGGCTGGTGCCACCTCTCTGATCCCCGCAGGGCAGCACAGCACCACGCTCGCCAAATGTCTCCTGGGACACCGGCGGCCAGCTCCATCGCCCGGCCACAGCCCAGAATCTAACGTCTGGACCTCGGGGCCCGCGCGGGTGCCCAGGGATCCTATATACGTCCCCCGGTCCGCAAGGACACAGCCAGGAGCTTCTCCGTTTTCGCAATTCACCCTGCACAGCCTCAAAGGATGGAGCAGGCGTCTTCTAAGAAGCCGTTGTTCTATCGATCACGTTGGGTGTGAGTTCGAGTGTGGGTGCCCGGCCGGGTGATCTTCCGGTGGTCTGGGCATGAAGGCAGGGCCTCCCGAACAGCTCGTGGGTGTCGAATCCATCCGAGCGTCAGGAGACCCTGGTGCTGCAGTCTTTCGTGCTGTCTACCGCGTCGTCCACTGCGTCTTCCCGATCGTGTGACTGTCTCGCCCACGTGTACGGGAATGCGGGTGATCGTCCCGGCCGGGAGCCCCGGTATCCGTCGGATATGACGGACGTGGAATGGGCCGAGGTCCGTGCCGCTCTGCCAGTGCCGGGATGGCTGGAGGGCCGGGGCGGGCGGCCGGAGGGCTATTGCCACCGGCAGATGGTCGACGCGGTCCGCTACCTGGTCGCGGGCGGTGTCTCCTGGCGGGCGATGCCCGCGGACTTCCCCGCGTGGGACCGCGTCTACGCCTTCTTTCGACGCTGGCGCGACAAGGGCTGGACAGCCGAGTTCCACGACCGGCTGCGGGAGCGCGTCCGTGAAGCGGCGGGCCGCGACCGGGAGCCGACGGCGGGCATCATCGACGCCCAGTCGGTGAAAGGTGCCGCCTCGGTGCCAGCCGCGACCAGAGGCTTCGACGGTGGCAAGAAGGTCAACGGACACAAGCGCCACATCGTGGTGGACACACTAGGTCTGCTGCTTGCCGCCGTGGTCACGGCAGCGTCTGTGACCGACCGGGAGGCCGGGCAAACGCTGCTGGCCCGGCTGCGCGAGCGGCACTGGCGCATCACGCGGATCTGGGCCGACGGCGGCTACACAGGCCACCTCGTCGACTTCGCCCGCAGTGTGCTGCGGATCGCTCTGACGGTGGTCACACGCAGCGACACCACCACCGGCTTCGTCGTCCTGCCCAAGAGATGGCTGGTGGAGCGAACGTTCGCGTGGCTGATGCGCTCACGCCGCCTGGTCCGTGACTACGAAGCCCGCACCGACAGCTCTGAGGTGATGATCCTGTGGTCCATGAGCATGGTCATGAGCCGACGGCTCGCCCGGCAACGGCGCTGAACATCCCCGGACTCTCCTCGGTCAGCCATCCCCGAGCGGCCAGGCGCTTCGCTTTCGACCGCACACCCTCGACCTTCGCGGGAACCGGCTCCAAGCCGAGCGCCGCGGCGAGCTGCCGGCAATCCATCGGGACGCCACCTGATCCGTCATGACCGGCCACGATGCCCATGATCCGCCGGCAGTCCGGCACGAGCACGGCCGGGTCGAGCCCCTCGCTCCACACCGGCACCACCGAACCTGGCGCAGCACCTGCGACGGACCCCGGACGCTCGTCGGCTACGGCACCCGATGACTCCTCACGTTCGCAAGGCTCCGCCAGAATCTGACCGACCGTCTCACAGGCGATCACGAACCGCTGCCACGCGGCCTCCGCCTCCCGCAGCTCAGCCCGGAGGACCTCCACCCGCTGCCGGGCAGCACGCTCTCGCTCTTCCAACAGCCCCATCACCGATGGCATCCGGAACCTCCACCACACAGACGACACGACACGTCATCCCTGCCACCGAGGCACCAACCTCATTCCTGACCAGCGGAAACGCAGCAATCACTTTCGGAAAGACAACGGCTTCTAAGCACCTGGCGCTTCCAGTTCGGATTTTCCGGCACAAGTCGCTTGCACCGCTCAACGATCATCCGGAAGCCAGCCGGTGCGACCAACGTTTCCTGGGCGAGGTCGGCGTACGCAAGGAAGACCTAACGGCCCAGGTCGGCCGCGAGCGCAGCAAGCTCGCCTTCTACAACCTGGGACGGTTCAGCACCGCCAACGGCGACTACGAGCGCATCCACTTCCTCAGCAGCCCGCCTGACCGGTTCGCCACCTTCGCCAAGTGGCTGGAGTACCAGGCTGGCGACTACTACGAGGAAGGTGACGCGGAGGCGGATACGCCCGGCCCAATGCCGTCACGATCGCCACCGTCCACCAGCCGAAGGCATGCAGTGGCCGACGGTGTTCGTACCATGTATGCGCCGCAACCGCTTCCCCATCAAACGGCAGGGCGGACTTGGTGTCTTCCATATTGTCCCCGAGGCCGCCGTCAACGACGCCGACCGCAACCGCGGCAGCGAGGACGATGAGCGCCCACTCGTCTACGTGGCCGCGACCTGTGCCCAGGAGTACTTCGCCCTCTCCTGCTCCTACGAGCCGGGCAAGCTCTACCAGCGCGAGTCCCAGCACTTAGCCGAGGCGACCCATAACACCTACGTCCTGACCAGGCCGACACGCCCGACATCGTCTTCAGCTTCAGCGAGCTGAAGTACCTGTTCGAGTGTCCGTACCAGTTCAAGCTGCGGTTCCTTTACAGCTTCGACTCGCCGCTGCGCAGACGGACTGGCCAATGTCCCAACGCGAGCGGACTCTGCGTGAGTTGTCCGGTGAGGCGAGGAATGGCTTCCTGGATCCGTTCTGCACGGCTACTGCGTCCGATTCATTTGTCCAACGGGTCGAGCGCCCCGTCAACCAGGGCGCTGGTCAGGGCCCGAACGGCTTCACGTCCTGCCTCGACAAGCCGGGACAGCGCCGCATCCCACTCTGTAAGACGACGCAGGGTTTCACTCCGGCGTCGTTGTTCCTCGATTGCCAGCACAGGCAGACGCAGCCGTTTCACATCGATGCGGAGGGCTCCGCTTGTTCCGGTGGACGTTCGGGCTGCCTTCGTGGCGTTCTCGGAGCGTGTGAGGGCGCCAGCCGCGAACCACGGGTCGAGGTAGTCCAGATCCACGCGCACGGCGTGCACGCCCGGCCCGAGCCGGGCTCCGATCTGCTCATCCGTCGCGACCCGGGCGACCAAGGTTTGGGCGATTGCTGGGATGAGGATGTCGTGGGCCCGTACCCGGGCCGCCGGGTCGTCGTCGGGGCCGACGGGAACTGAACCGCTGGCGGGTCGGCCAGCGATGACGTCCTGGCTCGTCAGCGCTGGTTCGTGCCGATCAGGGGCGGGGGCATCGCGGTGTGCGGCGCGGGCCGCATGGCGGTGCAGGCTCAGCGCCCCGGTCCGGGAGAGTTCGCCCAGCGTCGCAGTGGGAACGCCAGACGACATGGGCGCCTGGGTGGGGGAAAATTCTGGCAACGTATCCCGGAGCGCATTGAGTTGAGCCCTCATGGCCGCTGGCATCTTGAGCAGGTCGTCGGGCGGGCACGGAATGGAATCCGGGTTCGGCACGTGATGCCGGGGAGTGAAGTCAACGTCCTCGTCGAGCAGTTCGGCCAGCGACACATCCCGGGCGAAGTCTGCATCCGTGGCCAAGGGCCCGTGCCCCTTACGGTAGCGGTCCCACAACGGAGCGATGTGGCGGCGCAGCGCCTCGAGACGATCCTTCGGGCGCACGTTCGCATCCAGGGGCACGTCGTCGCCGTTGACAAACAGCACACCTGTAGGTGGGGCGCTGTCCTCGTCGGGGCGTTGGAGAAGCCAGACATGCACGCCGTTACCGCTGCCGACGGTCGCCGTCGGGGGGAGCCCGACGACTGCCTGCAGGGCGCCGCGCCGGACCAATTCGCTGCGGATGCGGCGTCCCGCGGGACGCGCAGCCACTGCGGGCGGCAGGAGCAAGGCGGCCCTCCCACCGGGCTTCAGCTGAGCCAACACATGTTGTACCCAGGCAAGTTCGGGTTCGGTACGCGGGGGCATACCTCCATAGGCCCACCGGGGGTCGAAGGCGAGGCGGTCGTGGCCCCAATCGCGGGGACTGTGAGGAGGACTGCCGACTACGGCATCGACGTGGTCGACGAGGAAGGCGCCCTCAAGGAGCGGATCGCCGACGCGCAGGCACAGTTCTTCGCCGGTGCCCGAAGCGGCCTTGGCCTGCTGCCGCAAGACCAGCAGGCGCAGCAGCGCGATGCGCACGCGTTCGGGGCGGGCGTCCAGCCCCAGAAGCTGTGGCGTGCCACCTGCCGCGTTCACCCTGTCGAGGGCGGTGCGCAAGAATGTGCCGGTGCCGCAGGCGACGTCGAGGACGGAGGCGGCGGGGCCGACGAGATCCAGCATCAGGCTGACGACGGGCACGGGCGTATCGGTGAGGCCGGCAGCGCCTCGGGCTGTCACGTATTGCGCATGAAGGTGCTCCAGAATTCCGACACGGTCCTCTTGGTCGCTCAACGAGCACGAGACCTCGAGGATCTCTCGGTGCGTTGGTGACCATACGACCGGGAGGTCCGTCAAGAGCACGTCGGCGTGACGGGGTGAAGTCAGCAAACGTACGGCGTCGGCAAGTTGGCGAGGGGTGGGCACTGCGGCAGGCGCCGTCAGGAGTGTCAGGCCGACCAGGACGAGGGCCTCAGCGGACTGCCCGGCCGTCCCGAGCGCTTCCAGACGCTGCTGGAGTCGGTCAAGCGGGCCGATGGTGCGGAGCTTGCCTTGCCGGTCGAGCCATAGCTCGACCTCGTCCAGGTCGAAGGCGGGACTCGCGGCTGTGCCGGCGATCGGCCGAGGGAAATCCTGGTGGCGTCGGCGCCAGTTACTCACTGCGGCCCGGCCGACACCTGCGATCCTGGCGATGCCCGTGGCCGTCACGGTGGTCGGTTCCTCTGTCACGCCTTGCTCCCTGCGTCCTACCCTGTCTCTGCAGACAGAGCGTGAAGCGTACCTTCGTTCTACCGTGCGTGTATGTTCTTCACGCGTCGATAAAGGCGCCGCGCTTGGAATCGCGTGCAGTACATCAAGGCACGGATCAATCCCACGTTCCCTCCTCCTCGCACCCCTCGATGCCTTCGTCGATCTCGCGCACTTCTGGACTCTCTGCTCCGAACGCGATGACGGCGTCAGGGCGCACGCCGACATAGGCAGCGTGCGCCTGCTTCGACAACCCCTGTTCGCATAGCAGGCCGGCGTGGTCGATGCTCAAGCGGACCACACCCTTCTCGATGCGGCCGAAGTGGCCGACGGCCGACGCCAGGCACTCCTCGATGAGCTGGACGGCGCCTCTCAGATCGCCGTTGGCCGCCTGTGCGGCAGCATCGGCGCGGATCTGGGTCAGCTCGTCCCGCCTCAGGTCGGTTCGCCGCGTCCGGCTGCGGGCCAGTGCATCCATCCGGGTACCGGGAGAGCGCCGCGGAGGCGGCGTTGACGGTTGCGGCGGGGGCGGTGGTGAGCACGGGGCACGCCAAAGCAGGGCCGGATCGAAGCGGCCGAGCCGGGGGCTACCCGTTCCCCTGAGGTCGTCCACGTACGGGTAGCAAGCCCCATACAGGGTTCGCGCGTCGGAGAAGCGCAGTTCCGGGTCCTTGTGCAGCAATCGGTCGATGATGTGGGCCAGCCATAGCGGGGTTTCGGGGCGCACGTCCCGGGTCTTGCGGGGCGCCTGGTCAATGTGGGCGCGCGCCATCGCGTGAGCGGTCGGTGCGTTGAAGAGGAGCTCTCCCGTGACGAGTTCGAATACGAGGCAGCCCGTGGAGTAGAGGTCACTGCGGGGCTCGGCGAGACCGTCGGCGGCCTGCTCGGGGGCCATGTAGGCCGCGGTGCCCGGCACCTGGCCGGTGGCCGTCAGTCGCGTGGCGTGGGGGTCGGAGACGGCGACGATGCCGAGGTCCACCACCTTGATGACGCCGCCTGCCGCGATCATGACGTTGGTCGGCTTGAGGTCGCGGTGGACGAATTCGGCGTCGTGCAAACAGGCCAGTGCAGTGGCGAGTTGAGCCAGGATCGCCGTGATCGTAGAGAAGGACAAAGGGTGATGGTTGGCCGCCAGCTCCGCCAGGGTGGGCCCCTCGATGTACTCCATGACGAGATAGGGCTCGTCGGCGTGGTATCCGAAGTCGTACACCTGGGGGAAGTGCCGGCAGCGGCTGAGCCCGGTGGTCGCCTTGGCCTCACGCTCCAGGCGATCCGCGTAACGCCCCTCTTCTCGTTCAACGTTCTGCGCGTGGAGTTGCTTGACGGCGACCTGCCGGTCAAGGCTCAGGTCGTACGCCAGGCTCACCTCGCCCATCGCACCGCCACCAAGCCGACGCACGAGGCGGTACCGCCTGGCGATGATGTCGTTCCGTGAACCCACCTGAGGTCCGTTCTCTGCAATGAATTTGACGGATCATCCGTGCGTGAACCGTAGCAGCATGTAGCCTCCGGTGAATGTTGTTCACAGAGACGGGTGTGAGGAGTGCGTGTGACTGAGTGGTCGCTGCCCGCAGGAACCACGGGTGACCCGGGCCTGATCAGAGTGTTCACCGGAGGCACGAAGGAGGGGGACGAGGACTGCCCCACGCTGCGGGCCGTCAAGGCCCGGCCACGCCTTCGCCCCACGCACCGCACCCCCTACAAGCCGGCGGACTACGAATCGTTCGCCCTCGCCGCCGTAATGCGCCGGCTCGACACCGTAGAGTTCGGCCGCCCCCGGGACGATCCGGCCCGAGTGCGCCCCTCGCACCCCGGGCTCGAGCGCTATGCCGAGCATGCCGCCGCCCAGTACCTGGACGCGGTCAAATCCCTAGACCCAAGAGCGGAGCTGCTGCCCGATCCGCAGTACTGGGTCAAGCAGTCGAGGACAGCAGCCAGGGGTCAAGGCACCCCCACCGTGTACGAGATGAGGGTCTGGGGGCGCTGCTACGCCAGCCGTGACCGTGCGGTGTGCGAGCTGCGCCTGCTCCGGTTCGGATCGGTACAGCCCGGGCGACGCGGGCCGACTGAGCGGGATCCGGCGGAGGTCGCAATGGCGGCATACATCGCTGCCCACGGCGGCCGTGCACCAGAACCCACCCGATGGAGTGACGCGCACGACGTGCACAGCGCCGTCACCCCGCAGCGGGTACGGGTCGTGGAGATCGGCTGCCTGGACGGCTCGGTCCGTCCACCGCTGTTCGACGGGACACCCCAGGAAGCTGAAGCCGCCTATCACAAGCTCTCCGCGCCCCGCCTGCGCGCGACGGTCGATGCCGTGGACAGGCGCCCGGGCCCCGGATGCGCGACATGCAAGCTCGCCGCTTCCTGCCCTGACCTGGTGCGCACGCCGGGCATCTTGCAGATCGCGGACGGGGCGCGGCCTCGCCGCACCCTATCCGTCACCGATTTGCGCCGCTATGCGAACTGCCCCGCGCAGGAACATCTGCGGCGCATCCATCTGCCCTACGACAAGGACATCGAGCACGACCATCACGTGGTGCGCGGGCACGCAGTGCACGCCTGGCTGCAGCATATGCACGCGCGAACCCCACAACGCCCCTGCACACCGGACGACACCCCCGCCGACCGGTCCGACTGGGCGGTCGGCGACTGGCACCTGACGGGGGACGATGCCGAACTCGGTGCACGCCTGATCGCCCGTCATGCCGCCGTGTGCCCGCTGCGCCACGCCGATCCGGATGCGGCGCTGGTCGCGGAAAGACTCCTCACCTTCCACGACACGCAGGCCGATGTCGTGCTCGTTGCCAAGCCAGACCTCCTGTACCGCAGTGGCGGTTCGGTGGTGTGGCGTGAGGTCAAGAGCACCAAGTACCGCACCCCGCCTGGGGACAAGGACATCCTGGAGCTGTATCCCCAGGCGGCCCTGGCCTTGGTGTTGCTGGCCGACGGTGCGCTCGGCGGTGACGTGCGCCGCTCCCGCGTTGAGGTGGAGATCCTGCGGCCCACCGGACCGGACCTGGAACTTGTCTCCCCCCGTCAGGCCGACCGTGTTGCCACAGCCCGGCAGGCGCTCCATGACCTCGCCGCCCCGTGGCATGCGGACCGCACATCCGCCCCGAACCCGGGAACCCAGTGCGCCCGCTGCGAGGTGTCTCGTTGGTGCCCCGCCGCGCCCTCCTCCTCTGTTTCGTCGTCCCTCCAGTGAAACGGACCACCGTGCCCCCAGATAACTCCGCGCTTGTCCCGCACCAGGGTCTGACTCTGCTGCGCACCGTGGCCTCCGCCGTCCTCGAACTGGATGCCCTGTCCGACCTCGGTACCTTCACCCTCCCCTACCCGGCCGAGGCGCAACGCGCCCTGGACCGCACCGTGCTGGCCTGCCTGCTGCGCGGTGCCGACCCGCCCCTGAGCGTCAGCGACCTGCTCGTGTGGTGTCGCCAGCGGCCGGTGACCGAGTGGCCGCTGGACCTCCCCAACGGTCTGGCGGGCCCGGATGACCGCCTCATCAACGAGAGCGCCTACGTGCCCACAGACCTGTGCTACGAGTGGGCCGTTGACCGGCCCGACTCGGCGACCGAGCAGATCGACCGGGCCTTGATCGGCCTGGCGATGGACCGCTGCCGCAGCGCCAACGCACCGGCCAGCTATGTGGCCTTCCGGCGCCTGCTCATCGAACATCCCGTGCTCACCAGGGACAAGGCCGCCGAGATCGCGCTGGAGCCGACCTTCACTCCACTCGACGGACTGCTCCAGCAGATCTACCTGCAGGCCCCCATCGGCTGGGCCCGCGGGGGCCGGTTCACCTCGTGCCGGCGCTGCCACACCCTGCTCGCCCCCATGCGGGAGGGCGGCTGGTGGTGCGAGAACGCGCGCTGCCGGCACCAGGGGGACGCCCCCGTCGGCCCCGCGTACGACGAGCTCGAGGGCGGCGGCGTGCTGCTACTGACCCGGCCTTTGCGCCTGTTCGTCACCTCCCCCGGCGTCGCCGAACTGCGCCTGGAGCGGAGCTTGTTGCGTCTTCGCCTCGCCCCTGAGTTGTGGCCGAACTACGACGCATACGACCTGCGAATCCCACTGCCAGACGGCCGGGTATGGGCCATCGATGTCAAGGACTGGGCCAACCCCGCGCTGCTCGGCCGCAATGCCAAGCCGCTGCTCAAAGATCCGCCCTACGACGAGGCGTTTCTCGTTGTCCCCGACCACCGGATCGCCATGCGCCGCAACTACGTGTCCGTGGTCCGCAAGTACCTGAGGGCCGATGTACGCAAGTCGATGACCGTGCTCAGCCACCGGCAGTTCATGGCACGGATCCGAGCCACCCTGGCCGACGGCCCAGGCGGGCCGTTCGCCGACGACCAGGCGGAGGACGCCGATGCGTGACCAAAAGCAGTGGCGCGACGATCTCATCGCGAGCCTTCTTCCGTACTTCGCCGACGATCCGCAGCCGGAACTCGCGGCAGCCCGGTTGTGCGAAGTCGAGCTCGGACTCTGCCTGGTGGAACAGCTGCTGCCCGGGCATCCCGCACAGGCCGGCTGGACCCTCTTCGGCGGATACCCCTTCGCTGCCGCACTCGGACACGCCCAAACGCCCGCACTGCAACGCATGCTGCGCATCGGCCGCCACCTGCTGTGGCCGCTGCGCCGGCGCCGCGTGTGGACTCAGTCCCTCGACACCTATCTGACGCTCCCGCCCGAGCTGCGCGGCTTCCACCTCGCCAGCAAGGACGACGCCCCCCGGCGGCGGAGCGTATCCATCGCCCACCACCGGTGGGTCATCTACACCCAGGCCCTGGCCGAGGCCCCGCCTTACCAGACCCGGTCGCTGCCACTGGCCGAGCCCGGCGCATGGCGCTTTCTGGAAAGCCGCACCTGGACCTCGGTGGAGCTACCCAAAGAACTGCCCGCCGAGGAAACGACGCCCCACGCCCTCGGATCATCGGCCGCACCGGACGGCAAGCCACTGGAGGCCCCCTGGGAGGAACTCCTCGCAACCGCCACGTGGATGGAGGACCAGCTGCGCGGCCCCGACGACCCCGGCGGCGGCGACTGGCGGCGCAGGCTGGAAAGGGTCGAACTGTTCGTCCGAAAGCCCGAGTCGGGCGACTTCGCACCGGAGCACAAGATGCTGCGAATCGACCGGATGCTGCATCTGCTGGGAATGGTCGGTGCCGGAAAGAGCACCCTGCGGGACATCCTCGCAGTCTGGGCGGCCACCCACGACAAACGCGTCACCTTGGTAGTGGGCGATGTCGCCGAGGCCCTGCACCTCGTGTCCCTGTTCACCGCGCTCGGCCTCAAGGCGGCCCCCGTCCTTGGGGTGACCACACGCGAGCAGCATCTGCAGCGCACCCACCGCCGCCTCGCCACACAGGACGGCGGCACCTCCCTGCTCACCCACGACGCGCTGAGCCTCGACTACCTCAGCACGGCCTGCCCCCTCGACGCCCTGCGCGGAGTCGAGACAGCGGAGCCACTCGCCTACCGGGCCGCTCCCTGCACCCAGCTCTTCCCGCCCAAACGACGGCCACCCCAACGCCCGCTCACCGCTCTGGCCACTGACGGATCGCAGGACACGCCAGCCCCGAACCTGCGCAAGCGCCACGGCTGCCCTCTATGGCACCGGTGCCCGCGTCATCACGGTGCCCGCGAGCTCGTCGCCGCGGACATCTGGGTCGCCACCCCCGCCGCCCTGGTACACAGCGCAGTGCCCGCCCACCAAAACGAGGAGCGCATCCGTTTCCTCGAACTCGCCTGCCAGCGCAGCGACTTCGTCGTCATCGACGAGGCCGACCGCGTGCAGATGCAGTTGGACACCATGTTCGCCCCCGCCGCCGTGCTCACCGGGCGCACACCCAACTCCTGGCTCGACGAGATCCACCAGCACAAGATCGACGAACTGGCGCGCGGCGGACGCATCCAACTGTCCAACTCCACCGTCATGGAATGGACGGCGGCCCTGCACACCGTCACAGTCGCCGCCGACCGCATCTACCACATGCTGCTGGGCCACCGGAGCCTGCGCGACTGGGTCGAGGCCGACTACTTCAGCTCATGGACTCTCCAGTTCAAACTCATCTCGGACTGGTTCGGCAAGCCCTCCGACGCCGACACCGATCCGGCCGACACCCCCGACCGGCCCGCCCCCGAATGGGACGAGGACATCGGGCAGGCCGCCGACGGAGACGAGGAGACGCAACCTCCCGAAACTCGCCATCCGGCCACATCAGACTCCTCAGGCGACGCGCGACGCGACGCCGTCGTGGCGATCCTTGACACGTTCCGCGACGACCCGCTCGGCGACCGCGAACAACGCGACCCTCAGGTCGACTCGCTGGTGCGGCTGACCCGTCAGCTTCTACACGCCATCCGCCCCCGCAACGCCCGCCGCCTTGTCGAGCGAGAACTGCTCTCGCTTGCAGGGGACGCTGTGCTGGAGAGCCCCGACAGCGTGAAAGAGCAAGTGCTGCGCTTCGAATTCACCCTCCTGTTGTCCGCCCTGCACACCCGGCTCGACCTGCTGACGGAGCTGTGGCCGGGGGTCGAGGCCGCCTTGAACTTCGGGGCATCGAGCAATGTGCTGTCCCGCCGCCCGCCCGAGGACTACCGGCCGTTGGTCCCCGAATCCCCCATGGGCAACATCCTCGGCTTCCAGTTCCTGTCCGAGGACGCAAGCCTGGGACAGCTGCGCAGCGGCGAACTGCGCTTCTTTCGCTGCGCCGGAAATGGCCGCGAACTCCTCCTCCAACTGGCGGAGTTGACCATCGCGGACGGTCTTCCCGGACCGAACGTGCTGCTCATGTCGGGTACCAGCTGGGCCGGCCGCTCCACCCGCTACCACGTGCTCACCGAGGTCGGAGCCCTCCTCAAGCCCCCGCTGGCCGAACGCGCGGCCATCAACGAGACCGTATTCACCACCCACTTCCTGACCGGTCCCGACAGCCGTCCCCTCAAGCTGTCCGGCACCAAACCCCACTTGCGCCCGCTCGTCCTCGAGCACATGCTGGACAGGCTCGCCCGGCGCGGCGCCGACGGCAAGCCCAGCGTGTTCGAACAGGAACTCTCCGCCGTGAACGACGAAAGGCGCGAACGGCTCCTCGTACTGACGGGCTCCTACGACGAGGCACGTCGCGCGGCGGACATCCTCAACCGCATCCCCCGGTGGGCCGGAAAGGTGTGCCGTCTGGTCGCCGACGACGCGGACGAGGAGCCCCCGTTCTACTCCAGTCCGGCCATGGGCCCCGACGGCGGCACGGTCGTAGCCCTGCGCCGCGGCGACGTAGCCAATTTCGCCTCGACCGGCATGGAGATCCTGGTGGCTCCCCTACTCGCCGTCGAACGGGGCCACAACATCCTCGACCGGGGAGTCGCCGCGATCGGTTCGGTGTTCTTCCTGGCCCGCCCCCACCCGCGCCCCGACGACATCGGTCTCGCCGTACAGGCCGTCAACGACTGGGCGGCACGCATGCAACGCGACGGCAGTTTCGATGAGTTCGTCCGCGCACAACCGAGCCTGGACAAGGCCGGCGCCCAGTTCCGCACCCTAGCCCGCGCACAGTGGCGACACCTCCTCAACCACCCTCTGGCCTGGAGCCGGCTGAACGAGGAAGAGAAGATCTCGTTCACCTGGGATCAATTGGTAGTCATCTGGCAGGTCATCGGCCGCCTCGTGCGCGGAGGCGTCCCCGCCCGCGTCGTCTTCGTCGACGCTCCGTTCGCCACCCGGGCCGCCGCAGGCAAGGCGGTGCCAGACACCTGGCGGACGAGTCTCCTGCTCGCCATGCGGCACGTCCTGGACCCTTACCTCGCTCCGTCCCCGGCCGACGAGACGACCCCCGGCACTGCACCGATCACTGCTCTGGACCGGGCCCTCGTCAAAGCCCTGTACGAACCCCTGCACACCGCGCTCGCAGGCATCGTCCCCTCCGCCCCGGACCCGTCCGACTGAACCGCACAGCCATTCCCTCACCCCTGTACACGAAGGGACCCCTCACATGCCCTCCTACCCCACCGTCAGATTCACCGCGTTCGAACCCGCCCGCGGCACGGAGTTCATCCGCCAGACCCACGGACTCGCCTTCCCTGCCTCGTGGCGGGCCGAGGTACTGGACTTCTACCGGATCGGCAAACGCGAACCGAAAAAGATCAACCAGGTACCTATCCGCCGGCTCAACGAGGTCATCCGTGCCGTGGCACCCGACCTGCTGTGTGTCGCGCGCGGCGCCACACTTGAGGACAACGCCCCATGGCTGTACGCAGAAACGCCGCTTCCGCTCCCCGTCATGCGGCAGCTCATTCACGCCTGGATCCGTGACCTGCATTCCCCGCGCACCCGTAAGGAGTACCCGGACATCACCGAACGGGCCACCGAGCTCAGCGCCTCACTGGACATGGCCGGGCTGACCTGGCAGCCACACACCGTCGACCTCTTCGCGGGCACGACCTCGCCCGGCGGCACCTTCGAGCCGGACCCGCTGATTCACCAGCTCCTGCCCGACGTCCTCGCACAGAGCATCGCGAAGCTGGATCCCTACCGCTTCGAGGGCGTCGAGATGACGTTCAAAATCGCCGCCGCCGAACGCGGCGCCGAGCTTGTCTCCTGGCCACCGCGTGACCACCAGGACGACGATGGAATGCGGTGGAAGTTCTCGTTCATCATCACGCTCACCGTGCAGACCGTGCCCTTCGCCGGCGACTTCCGTCTCCATATTCGCACCGGGGTTCGCCGCTGGCGCACCGGTGGGCCCGTGCCAGTGCCCTATCGGCGGGCGGTGTCGGCGTACCTGCTCGCGCAAACGCCCTGGCTAGGGCAGTCGACAGGAACCGGACGGCTCTCGGTGTGCCGATTGGACATCGACCGCAACACGTCCCTGCCCCAGTGGACGCGTGGAGGCCCCCAAGGCATGCTCAGCAGCCTCGGGTTCTCTCGCGAACTCCCAAACGCGGCGGCAGTGCAGGAGAACCCCGACGCCTGGATCCCCGGGAAGGACGGCATTCAGATCGGCGTCGTGCATGCCACGTCGATGGGCGGCCATGGCGTCGGCACCGGTCTTATGCCGCGCGACCGCTCCCCCCTGACCGAATGGGCAGCCGAGGCGTTGCTGCCTCACCTCACCCAGCTCGGCGACTTCACCCGCAGCCGCTATCCAGTCCTCCCACTCAATCTGCCCAAGTCTCCGACAGCCAAGACGAAGGAGGAACGCGCCCTCCAGAAAGCGGAGTTGGAACGGGAAGGCCGCAACGAACGACGCGCCGCCCTGGCACGAGTACTCAACGGTCGGCCCCTGCTCGTCGAAGCTCGCTGGCAGAACGACCACACCCGTGACGCCCTGATCGAGCAACTGGCAGTCTTGTTGGGCCTGGACGGGCCGGGCGGAACGGACAAGGCCGTACGTACCTGGACGACACCAGAGCTGACGGTACGCCTGTACCTGGAAGACGCCGGTGTCGTCGCCGCCCGACTCGATTTCCCCGACGGCCAGCCGAAACGGAAGACCCTCTCCACAGCGATCAGTGCCCGTAGGCGAGAGATCGCCGAACTGTGCGAGTGCGACGAACGACCGGACCTCCAGGCCGTCGTGGTCGAGATCGGCCACCCGAAGTCCTTCCGGCCCGACATCGTGGACCCAAAGTTCGCCGTACGCCTCGGGTATGCCGATGCCGGACGGTTGACAAAGTTCATCACCTTGCCGAGCTCGCGCTGGAACACCGCCGCCAAGAAGAGCATCGCCCACCGGGCTCTGCAAGCGTGGAAGGACGTTCTTCGGCAACTGGGCGTCTGCACGGCACCGGAACACAGTGTGGACGAACTGCCCAAGGACCTGGAATACGTCGCACTATGGATGGTCAAGCGCCGCGCCGACGGGCCGACCCGCAAACGCCGCACCGCCCCTGTCGCCGTCAAAATGAACACAGCCGACAGCTCGGTCACGGGGTGGGACACCGACCGTGGGGACTGGATTCCGTACCCGGAACTCCTGCTCTCTCTCGCCCGCCACGCCGAGATCCCTGGCGAGTATGAGGAGTTCGACGAGGAAGACCAAGATGGTGAGGACGGCGAAGTCACAGGAGCGACCGGGCAGGAGGACGCGCCGAGGCCGGAGGCCGAGGATGGGGAGACGAAGCGCACCACGACCTGGGTTCCCGATCTGGACGATCAACGGGCCGAGACGGCCCAGTTCATCCGGGCGATGCTCTATAGCCTGCGCGACCGCCACGTCCTGCTGCTCTCGCACGCACAGAACTCCCGTCTGCACTGGCCATGGCTGACCAACGGCCGGCTGCGTCCCGACGCCCTCCAGTTCGGCCCCAACCCGGCCCAGCACATCAGCCTGTACGGCGAGAATCTGTGCCATGTTCGGGTACGCGACCATGCATCCGACGAAACCCCCCAGTGGTTCGCCCCGGACGACGACACCGCCAATCACGGCTTCGCGAGCGGCCTGTGGGCCCACCCGGGCGCCGACGACGACCACCGCGTGTACTACAGCACCGGCGAAAAGCCCCACACAGCCAAGCACGCGGTGAAGACCGCCTCGAAGATTGCCACCCGGATCCCGCTGAGGAAGAAGCGCTCGGAGGATGAAGAAGACAAAGAGCCGGAGCCTGTCATCGACACGAGCACCAACGCATGGAACCCGTCAGCACTGGAGATCGCGGTTGTCGCCGTGCCAGAGAAATCCAGCGCGCCGGGGCTTTGGGCCGCCATCACCCACCAGTTGCGCCGCGCGCCTGACTACAACGTGACCCTAGGGCTTCCACTCCCGCTCCACATGGCGGCAAAGACCGCACAATACGTCCTGCCACACGACGGCGACTCCGACGAGTACTCCGGAGAGGAAGGTTCCCCACCGATTCAGTAACTTGCAAGCTCATCTCGCACGGGCATGCATGGCGGGCCAGCATCGTCACCTCGCGGAACTCGGCTCCGGCCGCCCGGCGGCTGAGCTCTTGGTCTTGCCCGCCGACCCACGGTCGGATCGGCACACCGTCTGCCTCGAAAGAACTATTCTCGGCGCAAACGCACCCTCCGGTACCTCTCATTCGAACGAGGGGTCCTCTCTGCAGCCCCGAATTCCCGCAGGGGCAAAGGGAATTGCCTCCAGGAGCAGCGCACCCAGGGAACGGCGGGAGGCTACATGGAACAGGCCCTCAACAAGCGGCAGCAGGCCGTGCTCGACTGGGTGGGCCAGGGGTGTCCCGACGGAGTCTGGCCAGACAGCACGTACAAGACCAGCGGACAAGCCCTGCAGAACCGAGGGCTCATCAAGGTCACCAAACGCCGCGGGTATTGGAGCGCCCACCTCACCGAGAAGGGGCGGCAGCATCTCATCGAACGCGGCATCCGCCCCGTGGAGCAGAGCACCCGACTGCCGGAGCGCCCCGCCCGAGAACCGGCACCGCCGCGCCCCCGAGCCGTGCCGAAGGCCCTTGCGAACTACGCGGACCAGCTACTCGATGAACTGGCGGTTGCGAACGACGGCTGTCTCATCAAGCCCATCGAATCCGGCCCGCACGCGGTGAATTGGGCGTCACGGGTCAACGCCGCCCGCAAGTCCGGCAAGATCCCACACACGCAGGAACTCCACGGATACCGCACCCACCGCGGCTACGAGATCAAGCTGGTCGACATCCCTGCCTGGCGCCTCGCGGAACTCACCCCGCTCCCAGTGCCGGCCAGACTCACCAAACCCCATGCCGTCGTGGCCTCCCTCCAAAAGCAGCCGCAGCCCATGGGATTGACCAAACCCCTCCAGGGCCGAGCCCTGCGCATCATCGACACCCTCATCACCGCCACCGAAGCACAAGGCCACAAGGCGGCACTCGGAACCACACAAGGCGCGCCCCCGCCCCATCGGCGCCGCAAGGCACCACCGCACTTCACCATCACCGCCCAAGGCGAAAGCGTCGGATTCCTCGTCCTTCAAGAACAGGACCGCAGCGAACACGTCCCGACGGACAAAGAACTCGCCGACGCCAAGAAGTACTCATGGATGCGCATCCCCCGCTTCGACTACACCCCCTCTAGCCGGCTGCGTTTCATACTCCGCGGCGGCAGCCCGCACCGTGCAAGCGAATGGGCGGATCTCCCCGACCGGCCTCTGGAAGAGCAACTCGCCGAGATCGTGCAGGAGGTCGGCCTCCGTGGCGAAGCCGCGGAGCGCAAACGCCTCGCGGACCAGAAAGCCAGAGAAGTAGAGCGAAAGCGCTGGGAAGCCGCCATGCAGGAAGCCCACGCCGCCTACGCCCACGCCTACCGCGTCAAACACCTCGGAGAACAGGCAGACACCTGGTACCAGGCCAGCCGCCTGACTGAATACGTCGCAGCAGTAGGCGTCCATGCCACATCACTTCCGCCCGGGGAGGAGCGGACCGAAGTCGAGGCGTGACTCGCGTTCGCGGACGCGCATCTCCAAAACCTCATCGAATCGGCCTCAGCGCCGAAACTGCCCACGCCGCCGAAACCCAGCGGCGACAACCTCAAGCCCTTCCTCGGTCACTGGAGCCCCTACGGACCCTGCTCCTACTGAGCCGGACCAAGGGAAATCACACCGCCACGAGCCGGACCCGCTCGCCGCACAGCTTTGCCATGTCGTCAATATCGGAAGTCAGCATGACCACGGGGCGGTGCTGTCGCAGCGCGGCCTCCGCGACGGCCGCATCGATCGCGTACTTGTGTCCGTGCAACCCGGCATTCATCAGCAACTTCGAGGCGGCTCTCGCCTCCTCGTCACCGACCGGGACGACCCGCAGCCCGGAAAGCACCCAGTTCAGGCGGGACTTGTTCGTACGGGCATGGACGGCCTCGATGATGGTGAGCGCACTGATCACGACCTCCATGCCGCGCGAGCGCGCCTCAGCGATCAGAGCCACCACCTGTTCTTCGTCGGCGAGCAGCTTCGAGAGTCCCTCGCTGTCGAGGACGAGCGTCCCCTCGTGACTCAGCCTGCGGCGGGCCACTCGGCCTCCTCGGCGAACACCTCGTCGAAGACCTGCCGCGCCCGCTGACGAGCCTGCTCGGAGACGGGCCCCTTGCGGCTCTCGTAGTCCGCCAGGTACTCGTCCATGACCTGCCCGCGCAGCTCACGCTCGACCGCCTCGGCGATGAACGCGGAGAACTCCCGCTTGCCCACCCGAGCCCGGATCGCCTCCGCGGTTCCCTCCGGCAGCGACAAGCTCACCCGTGTCGCCGGCCCTTCCCCGATGCTGTACGTCGTCTCGGCCATACCTCGATTGTGTCAAACGAGTAGGAAAAACACCACGGCCCGAGATCTGCGCAGAGCCCCAGAGCCACGAAAAGGGTGTGTAGACGGATCCCGCCCCAGCCTTTCGCCCCAGGCAGCACAGCACCTGAAACCAGCACGCGTGTCCCATTACATGCGAGCACCGTGCCAGCACGGAAAAATGAGGGCCCGACTCCGAAGAGTCGGACCCTCACTGACCTGCATGTTTGCCAGATAGGCGACGCGGTGACCCGTCAGACGTTGAAGCGGAACTCCACCACGTCCCCGTCCTGCATCACGTACTCCTTGCCCTCCATGCGGGCCTTGCCCGCCGAGCGGGCCTCGGCGACCGAGCCGGTCTCCACCAGGTCCGCGAAGGAGATGACCTCCGCCTTGATGAAGCCCTTCTGGAAGTCCGTGTGGATCACGCCGGCCGCCTCGGGGGCCGTGGCGCCCTTCTTGATGGTCCAGGCGCGGGATTCCTTCGGGCCTGCCGTCAGGTAGGTCTGGAGGCCCAGGGTGTCGAAGCCGACCCGGGCCAGCGTCGCCAGGCCGGGCTCTTCCGCGCCGACCGACTGGAGCAGCTCCATCGCGTCCTCGTCGTCCAGCTCGGCGAGGTCCGCCTCCAGCTTGGCGTTGAGGAAGATCGCGTCGGCCGGGGCGACCAGGGCGCGCTGCTCGGCCTTGAACGCCTCGTCCGTCAGCTCGTCCTCGTCCACGTTGAAGACGTAGAGGAACGGCTTCGTGGTGAGGAGGTGCAGGTCGTGGAGGAGCTCGGTCTTGTCCGTGCCCTGGACGTAGCCCTGCGAGAAGAGGGTGTCACCCTTCTCCAGGATCTCCTTCGCCGCCTCGACCACGGCGACCTTGGGCGCGACGTCCTTCTTGATGCGCGCCTCCTTCGCCAGGCGCGGGAGGACCTTCTCGATCGTCTGGAGGTCCGCGAGGATCAGCTCGGTGTTGATCGTCTCGATGTCGTCCTTGGGCGAGACCTTGCCGTCGACGTGCACGACGTTCTCGTCCTTGAACGCGCGGATGACCTGGCAGATCGCGTCCGACTCGCGGATGTTCGCGAGGAACTTGTTGCCCAGGCCCTCGCCCTCGCTCGCGCCGCGCACGATGCCCGCGATGTCGACGAAGTCGACCGTCGCGGGGAGGATCCGCTGGGAGCCGAAGATCTCGGCGAGCTTGTCGAGGCGGGGGTCGGGGACGCCGACGACGCCGACGTTCGGCTCGATCGTGGCGAACGGGTAGTTGGCCGCCAGCACGTCGTTCTTGGTCAGGGCGTTGAACAGGGTCGACTTGCCGACATTCGGCAGGCCGACGATTCCGATCGTGAGCGACACGTTGGCGACTTCCTGGAGAGTGGATGGGACCTGGGCGGTGGGGCCGGTCCCTCAGTTTACGGGCGGCCGTACGCGGGCGCCGACCGCGGGCGCCGGGCCGTCACGAGGGGCCGCGCCGGGCCGTCACAAAGAGCCGCGCCGGGCCGTCACGAGGGGGGCTTCCCGGCCCGTAGTCGTCGAACTCACCGCCAAGGTCGACCAAAGGGCGTGTCCCGCGCCGGATTCCTCCCATCTCGCGACCTACGTTGTTCAGGTGGAGCAACCCAGGACACGTATTCCGCAGCGCCGGACCCGCCCCCGGCCCCCTCTTCCCCCGCAGGGCGGGAAGCCGGGAGACAAGCCGGGCGGGGCCGTCGGCGCGGGCAGGACCGGGTCGGGGGCCGGTACGGGCGGCGGAACCGGGGCCCGTACCGGCTCCGGTGCCGCGCGGCCCGTGCCCCCCTTGGCCCTCCTGCTGCGCCGCCTGCGCGCGCTGCCCAACCCCCGGCTGACCGGGCTCGGCGCGGGACTCTTCGCCTCGGCCCTCATGCTGCTGTTCGGCTGCCTCGACTGGCTGCTGTTCGACGGCTCCCCCGCGGTGTACGGCGTGCTGTTCCTGCCCGTCTGCGCGCTCACCGCCCTCTGGGTGCGCCCGGCCGACCTGGTCGCGGCCCCGGTCGGGGTGCCCATCGCCTTCGCGGTCGGCATCGTGCCCGTCGCCGCGGGCGGCGAGGGCTTCGGCGCGCAGGCCATGGGCGTCGTGACCGCCCTCGCCCTGCACGCAGGGTGGCTGTACGGCGGCACGCTGGTGGCCGGGCTCATCTCGACCGTACGCAAGGTACGGCTGATGAGCCGCAGGCGCGGGCAGTCCGCCCAGGCACGCCAGCCCCGGCCCGCCCGCAGGCCCGGCGGCCAGGGCGGCAGCGGCGGCAGGCCGGGACGCCAGGGACAGCCGGGACCTCCGCGCCGCCCCCGGCAGGTCGCCGAGCGGCACGGGTAGAGCGGGGAGGGCAGGTAGAGCGGGTGGGGCGGGGCGCTCCGGGCCGCTGGGGGCTGTCGCGCCGGGGCCCGTCGCTAGGCCCGCGCCCCCGCGGCCATCGCCGCTCCCACGATCCCCGCGTTGTTCTGCAGCTGCGCCGGGACCAGCTCCGCGCGTACGCCCTCGATCAGCGGGAGGAACTTCTCCGCCTTGCGGCTCACTCCGCCGCCGACGATGAACAGCTCGGGCGAGAACAGCATCTCCACGTGCGCGAGGTACTTCTGCACCCGGTGAGCCCAGTGCTGCCAGCTCAGCTCCTCGTCCTCCTTGGCCTTGGTCGAGGCGCGCTTCTCCGCCTCGTGGCCGTGCAGCTCCAGATGGCCCAGCTCGGTGTTGGGGACGAGGACCCCGTCGTGGAAGAGCGCGCTGCCGATGCCCGTGCCGAAGGTCAGCAGGACCACCGTGCCCTTGCGGCCCCGGCCCGCGCCGAACGTCATCTCGGCGACGCCCGCCGCGTCCGCGTCGTTGAGCACCGTCACCGGCAGGCCGCCCACGCGCTCGCCCAGCAGCCGGGCCGCGTCCACGTCCACCCAGCTCTTGTCGACGTTGGCCGCCGTACGGATCGTGGATCCCGTCACCACTCCGGGGAACGTGATGCCTATCGGGCCCGACCAGCCGAAGTGCCCGATCACCTCCGCGACGCCGTCCGCGACCGCGTCGGGCGTCGCGGGCCGCGGCGTCAGCACCTTGTGCCGCTCCTGCGCCAGGTCGCCCCGCTCCAGGTCCACGGGGGCGCCCTTGATGCCGGATCCGCCGATGTCCACGCCGAAGATCTGCATGGACCCCACGTTACGACGCGGGACCGACAGTCACTTCCCGAACGCCCACTTCCCGAAGTCCGGGGCGCCCTACTTCCCGGACAGCTCCGCCGCCTCCGCGCGCAGGTCCCTGCGCAGCTCCTTCGGCAGCGAGAACGTGATCGACTCCTCGGCCGTCTTCACCGTCTCCACGTCGCCGTAGCCCCGCTCGGCCAGCCACTCCAGCACGCCGTCCACCAGGACGTCGGGCACCGAGGCGCCGGAGGTCAGGCCGACCGTGGTCACGCCCTCCAGCCACGCCTCGTCGATCTCGTCGGCGAAGTCCACCAGGTGCGCGGCGGGGGCGCCCGCGTCGAGGGCGACCTCGACCATGCGGATGGAGTTCGAGGAGTTCTTGGAGCCGACGACGATCACCAGCTGGGCGTCCTCGGCGAGCTTCTTCACCGCGATCTGGCGGTTCTGCGTGGCGTAGCAGATGTCGTCGCTGGGCGGCGAGAGGAGGTTGGGGAACTTCTCCTTGAGCGCGTCGACCGTCTCCATCGTCTCGTCGACCGAGAGCGTGGTCTGGGAGAGCCAGACGACCTTCGACTCGTCGCGCACGGTCACGTTGGCGACGTCGTCGGGGCCGTCGACCAGCGTGATGTGGTCCGGCGCCTCGCCCGACGTGCCGATGACCTCCTCGTGGCCCTCGTGGCCGATCAGGAGGATGTCGTAGTCCTCCTTGGCGTACCGCACGGCCTCCTTGTGGACCTTGGTGACCAGCGGGCAGGTCGCGTCGATCGTCGCCAGCCTGCGCTCGGCGGCCTCGGCGTGGACGGTCGGCGCGACGCCGTGCGCGGAGAACATCACGATGGAGCCCTCGGGGACCTCCGCCGTCTGCTCGACGAAGATCGCGCCCTTCTTCTCCAGGGTCTGCACGACGTACTTGTTGTGGACGATCTCGTGCCGTACGTAGATCGGCGCACCGTACTGCTCCAGCGCCTTCTCCACGGCGATCACGGCACGGTCCACGCCCGCGCAGTAACCGCGCGGCGCGGCGAGGAGGACTCGTCGGGCGGAAGCAGGAGTCGTAGCAGTCATGCCCTCCATCGTAAGGCCGCGCCCGGCGCGCCAAAGCGCCCCCCGGTGCCCAGACTGGGCGTGAACGAAGCACTCGGAGGCGCACGATGACCAGTCCCACGGCCCCCCGCCCCCCGGCTCCCGCCCCCGGGGGCGGCGGGCTGCGCCGGTCCCTCGGCTTCCGGGACCTGGTGGTGTACGGACTGCTGTTCATCGCGCCCATGGCCCCGGTCGGGGTGTACGGCACCCTGGACGCGAAGTCCGGCGGCGCCGTCGCGCTCGTCTACCTCGTCGCCACCGTCGCGATGGCGTTCACCGCTTTCAGCTACGCGCAGATGGTGCGCGTCGCCCCGCAGGCCGGATCGGTCTTCGCGTACGCGCGCAAGGGCCTCGGAGAGGGGCCCGGTTTCATCGCCGGCTGGATGGCGATGCTGGACTACCTGCTGATCCCGGCCGTCGCCTACCTGTTCAGCGGAATCGCGATGCACGCGCTCGTGCCGTCGGTCCCGCAGTGGGTGTGGACGGCGATCGCGGTCGTGGTGACGACGCTGCTGAACCTGAAGGGCGTACGGGCGGCGGCCCGGGTCGGCCTCGCGGTGCTGGCGATGGAGATCGTGGTGCTGCTGGTGTTCGTGGTGTCGGCGGTGGTGGCGCTGGTCCGGGACGGGGCACAGCGCGACTGGCTGTCGCCGTTCACCGGTGACCTGGGCTTCTCCATGGGGGCCGTGCTGGGCGCCGTGTCGGTCGCGGTCCTGTCGTACCTCGGTTTCGACGCGATCGCCTCGTTCGCCGAGGAGGTGACCGGCGGGTCGAGGAAGGTGGCGCGGGCCGTGCTGACCTGTCTGGTGGTGGCGGGCACGCTGTTCGTGGCGCAGACGTACCTGGTGGCGCTGCTGGAGCCGCTGTCGTCCGCGGAGCTGGCCGCGAAGCCCGCCGAGCAGGGGCCCGCGTTCTACAACGCCGTGGAGGCGTCGGTCGGCGTGTGGCTGCACAACCTGGTGGCGGTGAGCAAGGCGATCGGTGCGGCGTTCGCGGCGCTGGCCGGACAGGCGGCGGCCGGGCGGCTGCTGTTCGCGATGGCGCGGGACCGGCGGCTGCCGCGCGCGCTGTCCCGTACGGACGAGGGGGTGCCGCGGGTGGCGCTGCTGCTGGCGGCGGCGGTGACGCTGGTGGCGGCGGTGTGGGCGGCGCGGCGCGACGACGGGATGGACCACCTGGTGTCGGTGGTCGACATCGGCGCGCTGACGGCGTTCGTGCTGCTGCACGCGAGCGTGGTCGGCTGGTTCGCCGTGCGGCGCGGGGAGGGCGCCTTCAGCCCGCTGAAGCACGTGGTGCTGCCGGTGGTCGGCGCCGCGGTGCTGATCGCGGTGATCGTGGAGGCGTCGGTGACGGCACAGCTGGTGGGCGTGGTGTGGCTGGCGGTGGGACTCGTGGTGCTGGGGGTGCAGTGGGGGCGGCGGTCGGGGGCGGCGGACAGCGGGGGCGCGTGACGGGGCGGCGGCCGGGCCCGTGACTGGGCGCGGCTGGGACGGGGCGGTGGCCGTAACTGGGCCGCGGCCGGGCCCGTGACGGCTCGGGGGCGTTGTCACAGCCTGCCGATACGCTCTTTTCCATGGCCGGTACGAGTACATCCGCGGAAGCGCCCCTGCCCGTCGGCGAGGTGTCGCGGCTCATCGGGGGCTGGATCGACCGGCTCGGGGCCGTGTGGGTCGAGGGGCAGATCACCCAGCTGTCGCGGCGCCCAGGGGCGGGGGTGGTGTTCCTGACGCTGCGCGACCCCTCGTACGACATCTCGGTGAGCGTCACCTGCTTCCGGCAGGTCTTCGACCAGGTCGCCGACGTGGTGTCGGAGGGCGCGCGGGTCGTGGTGCACGCGAAGCCGGAGTGGTACGCGCCCAGGGGGCAGCTGTCCCTGCGGGCGGCGGAGATAAGGCCGGTCGGGATCGGGGAGCTGCTGGCCAGGCTCGAACAGCTGAAGCGGACGCTGGGCGCGGAGGGGCTGTTCGCGCTGGACCGCAAGAAGCCGCTGCCGTTCCTGCCGCAGCTGGTGGGGCTGGTGACGGGCCGGGCGTCGGCGGCGGAGCGGGACGTGCTGGAGAACGCGCGGCGGCGCTGGCCCGCCGTCCGCTTCGAGGTGCGCAACGTCGCGGTGCAGGGGGTGCACGCGGTGCCGCAGGTCGTCCAGGCGGTGAAGGAGCTGGACGAGCTGCCCGAGGTGGACGTGATCGTGGTGGCGCGGGGCGGGGGCAGCGTGGAGGACCTGCTGCCGTTCTCGGACGAGCAGTTGGTACGGGCCGTGGCGGCGTGCCGTACGCCCGTGGTGTCGGCGATCGGGCACGAGCCGGACGCTCCCCTGCTGGACCTGGTCGCGGACCTCCGGGCGTCGACGCCGACGGACGCGGCGAAGAAGGTCGTGCCCGACGTGGGCGAGGAGCTGGACAAGGTGGCCGCGCTGCGGGACCGCGCGCTGCGGACGGTGCGGGGGCTGCTGGACCGGGAGGAGCGGGGGCTGGCCGCCGCTCTGGCCCGCCCCTCGATGGAGCGGCCGCACCGGATGGTGGACGACCGCGAGGCGGAGGTGGACGCGCTGGTGGAGCGGAGCCGCCGGATGCTGGGGCACCTGCTGGACCGCGCGGAGTCCGAGCTGTCGCACACCCGGGCGCGGGTCCTCTCGCTGTCGCCCGCGGCGACGCTGGAGCGGGGGTACGCGGTGCTGCAACGCGAGGACGGGGCGGTGGTGCGGTCCGCGGGGGACGTCGAGGAGGGGACGCGGCTGCGGGCGCGGGTCGCGGAGGGGGAGTTCGCGGTACGGGTGGACGGGGACGGGGCGTGAGGGGGCGGGGCGTGAGGGAGCGGGCGTGAGGAGATGGGCGTGAAGGGACAGGCGTGAGGGGGCGGGCGTGAGCAGTGGCGATGAGGGCGGCGGCGGAGATGGCAAGGTGGGCGGTATGACGAAGACGGACGAGGCGCTCGGGTACGAGCAGGCGAGGGACGAGTTGATCGACGTCGTCCGTCGGCTGGAGGCGGGCGGGACGTCGCTGGAGGAGTCCCTCGCGCTGTGGGAGCGGGGCGAGGAGTTGGCGAAGGTGTGCCGACGGTGGCTGGAGGGGGCGCGGGCGCGGTTGGACGCGGCGCTGGAGGAGGACGGGGAGTAGGGGGTACAGGGCCTTTCGGGGCCGGGTGCCCCGGGGCGCGCCCTGCCCTTGCCCGGGGCGCGGGCCTGGCATGGAATTCCCGGGCCCGGGGGGCGGAGCCGCGCATCGGGCCGCGGGCGACCACCCGCCCCGCGCCGTGACCTGCGTCACGAACGAGACGATTTGGTTGAAAGTTAACCTAATCCGCACGTACCTTGATGCTCGTTGAACACCCCGTTCCCCGGAAGGCCCCACCATGTCCCTCGTTCTTGACGCCGCCGCCCAGGACCTCCTCTTCCGTGAGGCCCGCACCGCCAACACCTTCACCGACGAGCCGGTGACCGACGAGCAGGTGCAGGCGATCTACGACCTCGTCAAGTACGGCCCCACCGCCTTCAACCAGACGCCGCTGCGCGTCGTCCTGGTCCGCTCCGAGGAGGCCCGCGAGCGTCTCGTCTCGCACATGGCCGAGGGCAACCAGGCCAAGACCCGCACCGCCCCGCTGGTCGCGATCCTCGCCACGGACAACGAGTTCCACGAGGAGCTCCCCAACCTGCTGCCGCACTTCCCGCAGGCCAAGGACATGTTCTTCTCGGAGCGCCCGGTCCGCGAGCAGGCCGGTGGCGTGAACGCCGCGCTCCAGGCCGCGTACTTCATCATCGGCGTCCGCGCCGCCGGCCTCGCCGCCGGCCCGATGACCGGCTTCGACTTCGCGGGCGTCCAGAAGGAGTTCCTGGACGAGGACCACTCCCCGCTGATGGTCATCAACATCGGCAAGCCGGGCGAGGACGCCTGGTTCCCGCGCCTGCCGCGCCTCGCCTACGACGAGGTCGTCACCACCGTCTGAGCGGCGCCGTACGCACGAACGAGGGCCGGGGCACCTTTCCAGGTGCCCCGGCCCTCACGCGTACCGCGCGTACCGCCGTGCCGCGCGTACCGCCGTGCCGTTCGGCGGCTTCGCCTACTTCGCCTTCAGCGCCGCCGCCATCTCCGCGAGTCGCTCGAACGGCGCAGTCCCCGTCACCACCGTCGTCGCGCCCTTCTCCCGGCGTACGAGCGCGTCGTACTTCTCGCCCTCCCAGCGCTCCCACACCTGGTCGCCGACCTTCTGGGTGCGCTCGGTCTTCTCCGCCCTGTGGGTCACCTGCGCGATGTACTTCTCGGCGGGTGCCGTCGACTGCTCCACGCCGATGTACTCGCCGTCCGGCTCGATGTAGCCGAGGTGCCAGGTGTTGTCGTCCTGGCGGGAGTACGTGACCGAGGTCGCCTTCCACTCGTCCGACAGGCCCTGGGGCGCCAGCACCGGATAGGGCGCCGCGCGCTGTGCGGTCAGCAGCTCCACGCGGTAGTCGACGCGCTTGACGGGGTCCTTCTTCTCGTCGTGCGGGATGAACAGGTACATCACCCCCGCCACCGCGACGATGACCACCAACGAGAGGAACATGTTACGGACGCTCTGCTTGCCACGATTGCTTGCTGCCACGCCCCCATCGTCGCATCCGGGGTCCTTGCTCAAACGTGACCCCCTCTGCTCATTTTGTCGACGTACCGATAGAGTCGCCTCACCCTCCCATCCGGCCGTCGTCGTACAGAAAGGTGCGCTCCGATGACCGAGCACTCGCTCCCGTCCCAGCTGGAGGTCTCGCCCGAGGCCCCGGACCGCAACCTCGCCCTCGAACTCGTCCGCGTCACCGAGGCGGCCGCCATGGCGGCGGGCCGCTGGGTCGGACGGGGCGACAAGATCGGCGCGGACGGCGCCGCTGTGAACGCGATGCGCACCCTCGTCTCCACCGTCTCGATGAACGGCGTCGTCGTCATCGGCGAGGGCGAGAAGGACGAAGCCCCGATGCTCTACAACGGGGAGCACATCGGCGACGGGACCGGCGCCGAGGTCGACATCGCCGTCGACCCGATCGACGGCACCACGCTCAACGCCAAGGGCATGCCCAACGCGATCGCCGTGCTGGCCGCCGCCGACCGCCACACCATGTTCGACCCGTCCGCGGTCTTCTACATGGACAAGCTGGTCACGGGCCCGGAGGCCGCCGACTTCGTCGACATCAACGCCCCCGTCTCGGTCAACATCCGCCGCGTCGCCAAGGCCAAGGGCACCGCGGTCGAGGACGTCACGGTCGTCATCCTGGACCGCCCCCGCCACGAGGGCATCGTCAAGGAGATCCGCGAGACCGGCGCCCGGATCAAGTTCATCTCGGACGGCGACGTCGCCGGTTCGGTCATGGCCGTGCGCGAGGGCACCGGCGTCGACCTCCTGATGGGCATCGGCGGCACCCCCGAGGGCATCATCAGCGCCTGCGCGATCAAGTGCCTCGGCGGCACGATCCAGGGCAAGCTCTGGCCCAAGGACGACGCCGAGCGCAAGCGCGCGCTGGACGCGGGCCACGACCTGGACCGGGTGCTGTTCACCGACGACCTGGTCAGCGGCGAGAACGTGTTCTTCGTCGCCACCGGCATCACCGACGGCGAGCTGCTGCGCGGCGTGCGCTACCGGGGCGAGACGGCGACCACCGAGTCGCTGGTGATGCGCTCCAAGTCCGGCACGATCCGGAAGATCGACTCCACGCACCGGCTGTCGAAGCTGCGCGCGTACAGCGCGATCGACTTCGACCGCGCGAAGTGAGCCGACGCGAAGCGAGCCGACGCGAGGCGAGCGGCTCGAAGTGAGCGGCTCGTAGCGGACGGCCCCCGCGGCCGGTCCGCATACGGGAAGGGGCGCCCCCTGTGCGGTGGGGCGCCCCTTCCCGTATGCGCGCACGGCGTACAGCGCACGGCGCGCGCGGGCTCAGCCCGCCGCCGCCACCCGGCCGCCCGCCGAAGCGGCGGCCTTCTGGAGCTCCATCTCGCGCCGCCTGCGACGGGCCAGCACCACCCGGCGCTCGGCGGCGGTCAGCCCGCCCCACACTCCGTACGGCTCGGGCTGGAGCAGGGCGTGCTCCCGGCACTCGACCATGACGGGGCAGCGGGCACAGACCCGTTTGGCGGCCTCCTCACGCGAAAGCCTGGCGGCCGTCGGTTCCTTGGACGGGGCGAAGAACAACCCGGCTTCGTCCCGGCGGCACACCGCCTCCGTATGCCACGGGCCCGCCTGGTCCTCCCGAGCGGGAACCCGCTGGGGAGGAACGGCAGCGACCAGGGACTGATGCGGCAGTTGCAGCACGGTCTACTCCTGACGACGGCTTCGCGAGCGAGAGACGATGCAGCAAGGCCTACCCGCTGTGCGCGGCCCTATGCACTGAGTGGTGCCGACTTGAGGGGCCCCGAATCGCGAGTGGCCGAATTCGAGCGCCCGTACGCCCCTCCCCCGTACGGCCGACGCGTTCCGGCCCGCCGGGTCCGCTCAGTGCCCGAGGTGCTTGCGGAGCCGGTTGCTGAGGTCCGCGACGAGCTTGCCGCGCTTGGGCTTAGCCTCGATGCTGCCGAAGACCGCGTAGCCGTTGACGACCACGACGGGCGCCTCGGGGTCGGCCCCCTCCGACGTCTTGACCTCGAAATTGCCGAAAACGCCGGTCCCGCTGCCCCGCAGCGAGACGTTCTCGGGAACCGTGATCTCGACGCTGCCGAAGAGCGACGTGGCGTTGATGACCGTGAGCCGCTGTCCGAAAAGCGCCTCCGTGAGGTCGATCTCGACGCTCCCGAAGAGCGCGAAGGCGTTGCTCCGGGCGCCGACGCGCCAGCGGCCCTTGCGGGTGGTGCTGGAGAACACCGCGACCAGGTTGTCCGCCGGGCCCACGGGCCCGTCCCACTGCTCGGGGGCCCGCGCGGCCGACGGGGCGGGCGTCCGCCGGGCACCCGCCACCGGCAGGTCCTTGACCAGCAGGTCGAGCTCGCCCATGGTCTTGGCGCGGTAGACCGACTCGACGCGCTCGGCGTGCTCGTCCGCGTCCAGCCTGCCCTCGGCCAGTGCGTCGCGCAGGGTGTCGGCGACCCGGTCCCGGTCGGCGTCGGACGCGCGCAGTCCTTCGCCGCCGCCGACAGGCGCACCGGTGGCGGCCGGGGTCGCGACCGGCGGGTTCTGGGGGTGCTTTTCGAGGTCCACGCGCCCACCCTAGCGAAACGCGATAGATCGCGACTAGGGGTTCCGCGGGCGCGGCGCGCCCGGATCGGCCGGGCCTACTGAGCCTTACCTCACCTGAGCGACGCCCCCGCCGCGTTCTACGCTGGTACGCGCGCGCCAATGGAGGCCCGCCGCCGTCTGTCGTAGTGAGGAATGGCCGAGATGCCAGAGTTTGCGTACTCCGATCTGCTCCCCCTGGGAGAGGACACCACGCCCTACCGCCTGGTGACCGCCGAGGGCGTCTCCACCTTCGAGGCCGACGGACGGACGTTCCTCAAGGTCGAGCCCGAGGCCCTGCGCACGCTCGCCGCCGAGGCGATCCGCGACATCCAGCACTACCTCCGCCCCGCGCACCTCGCGCAGCTGCGCAAAATCGTCGACGACCCCGAGGCGTCGGGCAACGACAAGTTCGTCGCGCTCGACCTGCTGAAGAACGCGAACATCGCGGCGGCCGGCGTGCTCCCGATGTGCCAGGACACCGGCACCGCGATCGTCATGGGCAAGCGCGGCCAGAACGTGCTGACCTCGGGCCGCGACGAGGAGGCCCTGTCCAAGGGCGTCTACGACGCGTACACCAAGCTGAACCTGCGCTACTCGCAGATGGCCCCGCTGACCATGTGGGACGAGAAGAACACCGGCTCGAACCTGCCCGCGCAGATCGAGCTGTACGCGACCGACGGCGGCGCGTACAAGTTCCTCTTCATGGCCAAGGGCGGCGGCTCGGCCAACAAGTCCTTCCTCTACCAGGAGACGAAGGCCGTCCTCAACGAGGCGTCCATGATGAAGTTCCTGGAGGAGAAGATCCGCTCGCTGGGCACGGCCGCCTGCCCGCCGTACCACCTGGCGATCGTCGTCGGCGGCACCAGCGCCGAGTTCGCGCTCAAGACCGCCAAGTACGCCTCCGCGCACTACCTCGACGAGCTGCCGCGCGAGGGCGACGCCGCGACCGGCCACGGCTTCCGCGACGAGGAGCTGGAGAAGAAGGTCTTCGAGCTGACGCAGAAGATCGGCATCGGCGCGCAGTTCGGCGGCAAGTACTTCTGCCACGACGTGCGCGTGGTGCGCCTGCCCCGGCACGGCGCCTCGCTGCCCGTCGCCATCGCCGTCTCCTGCTCGGCCGACCGCCAGGCCCTCGCGAAGATCACCGCCGAGGGCGTCTTCCTGGAGCAGCTGGAGACCGACCCGGCGCGCTTCCTGCCCGACACCACCGACGCGCACCTCGACGACGCGTCCGACGTCGTGGAGATCGACCTCAACCAGCCGATGGACCGGGTCCTGGCCGAGCTGACCAAGTACCCGGTGAAGACCCGGCTCTCGCTGACCGGCCCGCTGGTCGTGGCGCGCGACATCGCGCACGCCAGGATCAAGGCGCGGCTCGACGCGGGCGAGGACATGCCGCAGTACCTGAAGGACCACCCGGTCTACTACGCGGGCCCGGCGAAGACCCCCGAGGGGTACGCCTCCGGCTCCTTCGGTCCGACCACGGCCGGCCGGATGGACTCCTACGTGGAGCAGTTCCAGGCGGCGGGCGGCTCGATGGTGATGCTCGCCAAGGGCAACCGCTCGCAGCAGGTCACCGACGCGTGCGGCACGCACGGCGGCTTCTACCTGGGCTCCATCGGCGGCCCCGCCGCCCGCCTCGCCCAGGACTGCATCAAGAAGATCGAGGTCCTGGACAACGAGGAGGACGGCATGGAGGCCGTCTGGAAGATCGAGGTCGAGGACTTCCCCGCGTTCATCGTGGTGGACGACAAGGGCAACGACTTCTTCCAGGCCCCCGCCGAGCCGCCGACGTTCCTGAACATCCCGGTGCGCGAGGGCCGTTGACGCCTGCCGTGCGGGTGCCGCCCTCAAGGACGGCACCCGCGCGGAGACTTACGCGAACCGCTGGCGCGCCGACCCGTCGCACGCCTGGAGCCTCAGCTGCTCCTTGGCCGCCCCGAGCGTGACGCACAGCCCGGTGGCCGCCGCCGGGCGGAGCGTGCCCGACTGGCGCACGAACTGCTGGTTGCCCGCGCCCGAGCAGTTCCAGGCGATGAGCGGGGTGCCCGCCGCGTAGGAGGCGCCCTTCACGTCCAGGCAGCGGTCCTGGGTGAGTTCGGTGTGCAGGGTGCGGGCGCCGGAGTCGTACCACCAGCCCTGGTTGCGCCCGCCGTGGCAGTCCCAGCCCACGACCGCCGTGCCGTTGCGGCTGACCGCGCCCGAGACGTCCACGCAGGAGCCGGTCGCCTCGTTCTTCAGCGGCTTGTACGCGTCGTCCCAGGCCCCCGGGTACAGCGCGGGCCTGCCCGTGGAGTTCACGTCCGCGCAGCTCGCCTCGCGCAGCCCGGAGTCGTAGAGCTGGGTGAGGCAGGACGCGAAGGCGGCGTGGCCGCGCGCGTTGGGGTGGAAGGACTGGCGGACCGAGTTGGAGTCCGGCGGGAACGGGTTGGAGACGTCGACGTAGAGCCCGCGCGCCCAGGTGTTCTCCATGCAGACCTCGTGGCCGTGGAAGAGCCGCGAGTTGTCGAGGTAGGTGGCGCCGGTGCTGGCGGCCGCCTTGCGCATGCCGCGCTCGAAGGCGGGCACGGCGGTGTTGCGGCCCCAGACGGTGTCGGAGTCGTAGCCGAGCCCGCCGCAGATCAGCTTGCCGGGGAAGGCGGGGTTGTCGGGGAAGTCGGGGCCGATGGGGCTCGGGTAGCCCATCACGACGAGCTTGTAGTCGCCGTCGGCGTAGCCCGCGCCGCGCATGGTGGTGCGCAGGTCCCTGACCGTCTGCTCGACCTTGGGCACGAGCCCGTCGACACGGGCCTGCCAGCCGCCCGCGTACTTGGGCTCGCAGGGGCCCTGGAGGGTCAGGTAGCGGGTGACGCAGTCGGTCATGACCGGGCCGAACTGGAGGTCGTCGTTGGCGCCCGCGACCAGCAGCACCATCTTGATCTTCGTGTTGCGGGCCTTGATCGCGAGGTTGTCGCTCTGCACCAGCTCGTCGGCGTACTGCTTGGCTCCGCCGATCTTGATGTTGCCGGTGTAGGCGCCCGAGCAGGAGACGTTGTACGTGACGTCGGCGGCGATGCCCGTCTTGTGGATCGCCGCGTCGGGCGAGCGGTGGCACCAGTTGGTGGGTCCGTTGGTGCCCGGTTCGTAGGTCCCCACGCCCTCGCCGGAGATCTCGCTGTCGCCGAGCGAGATCAGTCCGGTCTTGCGCTGGTCCACGGGGCGTTCGGCGGGGCTGCCGTAGAGCGCGGTGGCCTCGGCGGCCCTGATCGCCTCCAGCTCCGGCGGGAGCGGGGTGGACGCGAGCTGCGCGGCGGGCCGTTCGGCGGCCCGGGTCGGGCCCGTGGCCGCGAGGCCGGACACGGCGGCGGCGAGGGCCGCCAACGTACAGGTGACTCTGAGACGCGTGCGCGTCATTGTGCCTCCCCTGCTGGTTGTTACCCACGGTATTTACTGGCCGGTAGGCGAGTTGGGAATACCCCGAACCAGACACGTGCTCAACTTTCACAGGAGGTCTGACGACAATGACGAGTGACCAGCAAGGCGACGCGTACCGGATCGAGCACGACTCCATGGGAGAGGTCCGGGTCCCCGCCCGCGCCAAGTGGCGCGCCCAGACCCAGCGGGCCGTGGAGAACTTCCCCGTCTCCGGCCAGCGCATCGAGCGCGCCCACATCGAGGCCCTGGCCCGCATCAAGGGCGCGGCCGCCAAGGTCAACGCCGAGCTCGGCGTGCTGGACGAGGACGTCGCCGACGCGATCCGGCACGCCGCCGCCGAGGTCGCGGCCGGGGACTGGGACGAGCACTTCCCCGTCGACGTCTTCCAGACCGGCTCGGGCACCTCGTCCAACATGAACGCCAACGAGGTCATCGCCACGCTCGCCACCGAGCACCTGGGGCGCGACGTGCACCCCAACGACCACGTGAACGCCTCGCAGTCGTCCAACGACGTCTTCCCCTCCTCCATCCACATCGCGGCCACCTCCGCCGTGACCGGCGAGCTGGTCCCGGCCCTCGACCATCTGGCCGCGGCCCTGGAACGCAAGGCCGCCGAGTTCGCGGACGTCGTCAAGTCGGGCCGCACGCACCTGATGGACGCCACCCCCGTCACGCTGGGCCAGGAGTTCGGCGGGTACGCCGCGCAGATCAGGTACGGCGTCGAGCGGCTGCGCGCCTCCCTGCCGCGCCTGGCCGAACTCCCGCTCGGCGGCACGGCGGTGGGCACCGGCATCAACACCCCGCCCGGCTTCTCCGCCGCCGTCATCGCCGAGGTCGCCCGCGTCACCGGGCTGCCGCTGACCGAGGCCCGCGACCACTTCGAGGCGCAGGGGGCGCGGGACGGACTGGTCGAGACATCCGGCCAGCTCCGTACGATCGCGGTCTCGCTCACCAAGATCTCCAACGACCTGCGCTGGATGTCGTCGGGCCCGCGCACCGGCCTCGCCGAGATCAACCTGCCCGACCTCCAGCCCGGTTCCTCGATCATGCCCGGCAAGGTCAACCCGGTGGTCCCGGAGGCCGTCCTGATGGTCGCCGCCCAGGTCACGGGGAACGACACCGCGGTCGCCGTGGCCGGCGCCGCGGGCAACTTCGAGCTGAACGTCATGCTGCCGGTGATCGCCAAGAACCTCCTGGAGTCCGTACGGCTGCTGGCCAACGCCTCCCGGCTGCTCGCCGACCGCACCGTGGACGGCATCACCGCCAACGTCGAACGGGCCCGCGAGTACGCCGAGTCGTCACCGTCCGTGGTCACGCCGCTCAACAAGTACATCGGTTACGAGGAGGCCGCCAAGGTCGCCAAGAAGTCGCTCGCCGAGCGGAGGACGATCCGCGAGGTGGTCCTGGAGTCGGGGTACGTGGAGCGCGGCGACCTCACCGTCGAGCAGTTGGACGAGGCGCTGGACGTGCTGCGGATGACGCGTCCCTGAATCCGTTATCGGGTGGTGATCTGGACCGCAGCGCGAGCGGGTCCCGACTCCTAAGATCTGCGCATGACAGGTACGGAAGGCATGCGGCGCTGGGCGCCCGGGGAGCACGTCCTCTGGCGCTACCGGGACATTGCCTCCGGCGACGTGCACATCTGCCGGCCCGTGACGGTCGTCCGGGACGCCGAGGACGTGCTCGCCGTCTGGGTCGCGCCCGGCACCGAATGCGTGAAGCCGGTGCTCGTCGACGGCACGTCCGTGCACGAGGAGCCGCTGGCCACGCGGTACACCGCCGCCAGGACCACCACCCGCTCGCCCTGGCTGGGCAACGGCGTGCTGAAGCTGGCGCGGCCCGGCGAGCCCTGGTCCGTCTGGCTGTTCTGGGACCAGGGCTGGCACTTCCGGAGCTGGTACGTCAACCTTGAGGAGCCCCGCACCCGCTGGTCGGGCGGGATCGACTCCACGGACCACTTCCTGGACATCTCGGTCTTTCCGGACCGGAGTTGGGTCTGGCGCGACGAGGACGAGTTCGCCCAGGCGCAGCACGTCGGGCTGATGGACTCCGGGACCGCCGAACTGGTCGGGCGGGCCGGCCGGAGCGCGGTCGACCTCATCGAGTCCTGGGGGCGGCCGTTCCGCGACGGGTGGGAGGAGTGGCGCCCCGAACCCCACTGGACCGTACCCGTGCTGCCCGATGACTGGGACCGCACACCGGCGCATATGCCGTCGTGAGACCCTTGATACGCCCCTGGACACGAAACGTAGGATCGTCCTCCGGAAGTGCCAACCAGCGGGTGTGGAGCACGACCTGACCGTAAGTCACCACGAGGGGGTGGAGCCGTGCCCTGCGCACGGAGAACGGGTATACGCCCCCACGAGGCGATTGCATCGCACAACCGGGCCGGACGGACGGAAGCGGACGCGTGACGGAGCACCCCACCTCGCACGAAGGCCGGCAGCAGCCACCACTCGCTGCCCGGCCGCAGGAACGTACCCGCCCCCGGCAGGAGCAGAGCCCCGGGGCGGCCAACCCCGGGCCCTCGATACCGGGCGCCGCATCCCCCGGCCCCGGGGGCGTCGGAGGCTCGGGGGGCGTGACTCCCGAGGCCGCGCGCCGCGAGGGCGACCGACTGCGCTTCGTCGGCGCCGCCACCCGCAGGATCGCCCGGGGCATAGACCTCGACGAGATCGTGCTCGGCCTGTGCCGGGCCACCGTGCCGACCTTCTCCGACGTCATCCTCGTCTACCTCCGCGACCCGCTGCCCGTCGGCGACGAGCGTCCGGTCTCGCCCTTCGTCCTGCGGCTGCGCAGGACGGACCGGCTGCGTTTAACCGACGAGAGCGCGGAGGGCGGGTCGATCATCGACTCCCTTCCCGTCCTCAGCCCCGGCTCCGACCTCACGCCGACGTCCGAGCTGTGCGAGGTGCGCACCGGCGGCGCGCTCGCCGAGGTGCTGCGCGGGGTGCGGCCGGTCTTCGGCGACTCCGCGGCCGCCCGCGCCGCCCTGCCCGAACTGCTGGGCCCCGGCAGGTCCGTGCCCACCGGCCACCGCGCGATCCTCGCCCCGCTGCGGGGGCGGCGGCGGGTCATCGGCGCGGCCGTCTTCCTGCGCAGGACCGACCGGGCCGCCTTCGAGTCCAACGACCTGCTGGTGGCCGCGCAGCTCGCCACGCACACCGCGCTCGGCATCGACAAGGCCGTGCTGTACGGCCGCGAGGCGTACATCGCCGACGAGCTCCAGCGCACGATGCTGCCCGACTCGCTGCCCCAGCCGACCGGTGTGCGGCTCGCCTCGCGCTACCTGCCCGCCGCCGAGACCGCCCGGGTCGGCGGCGACTGGTACGACGCGATCCCGCTGCCCGGCAGCCGCGTCGCGCTGGTCGTCGGCGACGTCATGGGCCACTCCATGACCTCGGCCGCGATCATGGGCCAGCTGCGCACCACGGCGCAGACCCTCGCACAGCTCGACCTGCCGCCCCAGGAAGTCCTGCACCACCTGGACGAACAGGCCCAGCGGCTCGGCGAGAACCGCATGGCGACCTGCATGTACGCCGTGTACGACCCGGTCGCGCACCGCATCACCATCGCCAACGCGGGCCACCCGCCGCCCATACTGCTGCACCTGGGCGGGCGCGCCGAGGTGCTGCGCGTGCCGCCCGGTGCCCCGATCGGAGTGGGCGGCGTCGACTTCGAGGCCGTCGAGCTGGACGCCCCCGCGGGCGCCACGCTGCTGCTGTACACCGACGGCCTGGTCGAGTCCCGGCTGCGCGACGTGTGGACCGGGATCGAGCAGCTGCGCGAACGGCTCGCCGCCACCGCACAGCTGACGGGCCCCGACCACTCGCCGCCGCTCGAAGCCCTCTGCGACGACGTGCTCGACATGCTCGGCCCCGGCGACCGCGACGACGACATCGCGCTGCTGGCGGCCCGCTTCGACGGGATCGCGCCGAGCGACGTCGCGTACTGGTTCCTCGAACCGGAGGACGCCGCGCCCGGCCGGGCGCGGCGGCTCGCCAGGCGGGCGCTGTCCCGCTGGGGGCTCGAAGAGCTGTCCGACTCCGTCGAGCTGCTGATCAGCGAGGTCGTCACCAACGCGGTGCGGTACGCGGAGCGTCCGGTGACCCTGCGGCTGCTGCGCACCGACGTGCTGCGCTGCGAGGTCGGCGACGACTCGCCGCAGCTGCCCAGGCAGCGCAAGGCCCGCGACACCGACGAGGGCGGGCGCGGCCTGTTCCTGGTGAACCGGCTGGCACGGCGGTGGGGCGCGACGCGGCTCTCGACCGGCAAGGTCGTCTGGTTCGAGCTGTCCACGCGTACGTGACCCGGAGCCCGTCCGCGCGGCGCGTGAAGCGGCGTGTGGAAGCGGCGTGCGGAAGCGTCACGTGAAGGCGGCGTGCGAAAAGGACGTGTGAAAGCGGCGCGTGAAAAGGGCGGTGGCCCACCCCTTCCATGAGGGGTGGGCCACCGCCCTTCGCCGTGTGCGGGTGCCGGTCTCAGCCCCGGCCCGCCGGGCCCGTACTGGCGGAGTCTCCCCCGCCCGGGGTGCCGTCCTGGCCGCCGTCCTGGCCACCGTCCTGGCCGCCCTGCTGCCCGCCCTGCTGGCCGCCGTCCTGGCCGCCCTGTTGGCCGCCTTGCTGGCCGCCCTGCTGCCCGCCTTGTTGGCCGCCCTGCTGACCACCCTGCTGGCCGCCCTGCTGCCCGCCTTGTTGGCCGCCCTGCTGACCACCCTGTTGGCCACCTTGCTGACCGCCCTGCTGGCCGCCCTGCTGACCGCCGTTGGCGTCCGTCGGAGGCTTCGTGGACGGGTCCGTGGGCGGCTTGGTGTTCTTGTCCTTCTCCTTGTCCTTGTCCTTCTCCTTGTCTTTGTCCTTGTCCTTCTCTTTGTCCTTGTCCTTGTCCTTGTCCGGGTCCGGCGTCGAGGACGGCAGCTGGCCCGCGTCGCCCTCCTCGACGTCCTCCAGGTCGAACTTCGCGTCCGAGCCGCCGCCGAGTGCCGCCTCGGTGTAGTCGGCCCAGATCTTCGCCGGGAAGCCACCGCCGTTGGCGCGGCCGTGGTTGGCGGTGCCGGTCAGCGAGACCTGCGTGCCGCCCTTGGGCGACTCACCGAAGAGGGCGACGGTGGTGACGAGTTCGGGGGTGTAGCCGGCGAACCACGCGGAGCGGTTCTTCTCCGACGTACCGGTCTTGCCCGCCGCCTCGTAGGCGCCGTTCCTGACTTCCTTGCCGGAGCCGTTCTGCACCACGCCCTGGAGCACGGAGGTGACGGTGTCGGCGGTGCTGCGCTTGATGACCTGGCTGCCGATGGCGTCCTTGAGCGTGGGCTTGCGGTCCTTGTGCTCGGCGGACTTCACCAGGGCCGGGGTCACCAGCTTGCCGTGGTTGTTCAGGGTCGCGTACACCCCGGCCATGTCCATGGTGGAGGCGTTCATGGTGCCCAGCGACGTCGCGGGCCGCTCGGGGAAGTTCAGGTCGGGCACGCCCATGGAGAGCGCGGTCTCCTTGGTCTTGGTCGGCGTGACGTCCACGATCATCTGCGCGAAGACGGAGTTGACCGAGGAGGCCATCGCCTTCTTCACGTCGATGTTCCCGTAGTCGACGTCGTCCTCGTTCTCCGGCATGAACTCGGTGTCGCTGCCCACGACCGGCCGCTTGCTGGTGCCGTCGTAGATCGTTTCGACGCCGATCCGGTTGCCGTCCTGCGTCTCGGACTCGTTCTCCAGCGCGGAGGCGAACACGATCGGCTTGAACGTCGAGGCGGGCTGGTAGTCCCGGCGGGTGGCGTTGGAGACCCAGTGCTCGGTCGCGCCGACGCCGCCGTACATCGCGACGACGCCGCCGGTCTTCGGGTCGACCGAGGTGGCGCCCGCCTGGACGGTCGCGTCGACCTTGTTGCCCTTGCGGTCGAGGTGCTCGTTGAGCTGCCGGTCGACCGCCTTGCCGAGGGCTTCCTGCTTCTTCTTGTCGATGTTGAGCGTGAAGGTCCAGCCGCCGGCGTCGATGTCGGCCTTGCTGATCTTGTTCCGCTCCATCAACTCGGTCTTGGCCGCCTCGACGATGTAGCCGATCTGGCCCTCCATGCCGGGGGCGGGCTTCGGCGGGATCGGCGTGGGGAAGGCGGTCTTCGCGCGCACCGCCGGGTCGAGCCAGTCCTTCTCGACCATGTTGTTCAGCACGTAGTTCCAGCGCGCCTGCGCGTTCTTCTTGCCCAGCGCCGAGGACGACGCGGTCCACTCGTACTGGCTGGGGGCCTGGAGCGTCGCCGCGAGGTACGCGCCCTGCGCCACGTTCAGCTTCTCGGCGTCGACGCCGTAGTACGCCTGGGCCGCGGCCTGGATGCCGTACGCGCCGCGGCCGTAGTAGCTGGTGTTGATGTACCCGGCGAGGATGTCTTCCTTGGACTTGTTGCGGTCGACCTTGAGGGAGATCACCAGCTCCTTGAGCTTGCGGGTGACCGTCTGGTCCTGGTTCAGGTAGTAGTTCTTGACGTACTGCTGGGTGATGGTCGAACCACCCTGCTTGCCCTTGCCGGTGACCGTGTTGATCAGACCGCGCGCGGTGCCCTTGAGGTCGACGCCGTGGTCGTCGTAGAACGACATGTTCTCAGCGGCGACGAAGGTGTGCTGAACGTCCTCGGGGACCTTGTCGAGGTCGATCATCTCGCGGTTGACCTGGCCGGTGCGGGCCATGATCTCGCCGTTGCTGTACTTGTAGACGTTGCTCTGCAGCATGGCGTCGGCGTTCGCCTTGTCCGGCACGGGCACCATCAAGTAGATGGTCACGAAGCCGCCCATGCCGAGGAGGCAGAGGACGAAGAACGTGCCCAGCAGCTTCTTCCAGGTGAAGAACCTGCGTATGCCGGTCTTCGCCTGTTTCGGCTTCTTCACCCGGCGCGCACTGCGCTGCCGGGCCCGACGCGCTTCCGCTCGGCCCATGTGCTCCGTCGCTCCGCTTCTGGACTGCAACCACTCGAATTACTCGAACTAACCGGGCTGTCCGAACTAATCAGCATCGATCAGCTCAGCAAACTAACACCGCCGGTACGGACAAAGAGGAACCGATCCAGTCTTTTCCGGACGTGACAATCAGCACCCACTCCGATGGAACCGACTCACGAGAGGTGCACAGGGTTGCGAAGACAGCTAATGTGTAATCACATTGCTAGCGCGCTGACAGCTCACTGACCATGCCTGGCAGCAGGACGAAACGGGGAACTCCATGACCAACGACCTCACACCGGACACGCCGGAGATGCCCGCGCCCCGGGTCCGCGAGACCGTGGCCAACAGCATCCCGGGCGGCGTGGGACTGCTCCTGACGGTGCTCGGCGCCATCCTGGGCGTCGGCCTGTGCATCGGCGGCGGCGTCATCGGCGCGAACGGCCACAACGGGGTCGGCGTTCCGCTCTTCATCCTCGGAGTGATCCTCTTCTTCGGCTCCCTGTTCTGCATGTCGGGCGTGAAGATGGTGGCGCCGGGCGAGGCGCGGGTCATCCAGCTCTTCGGGCGGTACGTCGGGACGATCCGCACCGACGGTCTGCGCTGGGTCAACCCGCTCACCAGCAGCCGCAAGATCTCGACCCGCGTACGGAACCACGAGACCGCGGTCCTCAAGGTCAACGACGCCTACGGCAACCCGATCGAGCTGGCCGCGATCGTGGTCTGGAAGGTCGAGGACACCGCGCAGGCGCTGTTCGAGGTGGACGACTTCCTGGAGTTCGTCGCGACGCAGACCGAATCGGCCGTGCGGCACATCGCGCTCGAGTACCCGTACGACTCCCACGACGAGGGCGGGCTCTCGCTGCGCGGCAACGCGGAGGAGATCACCGAGAAGCTGGCCGTCGAACTGACCGCGCGGGTCGAGGCGGCGGGTGTCACGATCATCGAGTCCCGCTTCAGCCACCTGGCGTACGCTCCCGAAATCGCCTCCGCGATGCTCCAGCGGCAGCAGGCGGGCGCGATCGTCGCCGCGCGGCAGCAGATCGTGGAGGGCGCGGTGGGGATGGTCGAGATGGCGCTCGCCCGGATCGCCGAGCAGGACATCGTGGAGCTTGACCCGGAGCGGAAGGCGGCAATGGTGTCGAACCTGATGGTGGTGCTGTGCGGGGACCGGGCGGCACAGCCGGTCGTGAACACCGGCACGCTCTACTCGTGACCGAGACGCGGGACGGGGCGACCCAGGGGGACGGCTCGCCTTCGGGGGACGGTTCGCCCTCGGGAGGCGGCGCCCTTCCGGAGGGCGGCTCGCCCTCGGGTACCGGGGCGGCGGGGGCTCGACGGGCCGGCGCCGCTCGTAAGCAGATGCTGCTGCGACTCGATCCCGCGGTGTACGACGCGCTCGCGCGGTGGGCCTCGGACGAGTTGCGCAGCGCGAACGCCCAGATCGAGTTCCTGCTGCGCAGGGCGCTCGCGGAGACGGGGCGGCTGCCGGGGAGCGCGGCCCCCATCCCCCGCCGGGGGCGCCCGCCGAAGGCACCACCGGCAGACCAGGAGTAGGCAGGAGTACGGGCGGGCCCCGCCCCTCCCCTTCCCCGCGCCCCATTCAGGGGTGCGGGGAACCGCACTCGAACGGGGCACGTGCCGCGCGTACCCACGAACCCCGAGCGGGCCTGCCCCTCACCCCGCCGAAGGCGAAAACAGCACCCCGGGCAACGGGACCCCCTGGCAACGGCACCCCGGGCAACAGGACCCTCGCAAGGCCCCCGCCCCGGGGAGCCCCGCCCCCGGACCCGCGCCCCGCAGGGGCGCTACGCGGGCTTCAGTTCCTGCCGCTGCCGCCCCAGCCCCCCGATCTCCAGCTCCACCACGTCCCCAGCCCGCAGGTACGGCTTCGGGTCCGGCTCCCCCAGCGCCACCCCGGCCGGCGTCCCCGTGTTGATGACGTCACCGGGGTACAGCGTCATGAACTGGCTCACGTACCGCACCACCTCCCCCACCGGGAAGATCTGCTCCGCGGTCGTGCCGTTCTGCTTCAGCTCGCCGTTGACCCAGAGCTTGAGGTCCAGCGCCTGCGGGTCGCCCACCTCGTCGGCCGTCACCAGCCACGGCCCCAGCGGGTTGAACGTCTCGCAGTTCTTGCCCTTGTCCCACGTCCCGCCGCGCTCGATCTGGAACTCCCGCTCCGAGACGTCGTGCGAGACGGCGTACCCGGCGACGGCCGCCAGGCCCTCCTCCGCCGACTCCAGGTACCGGGCGGTCCGCCCGACGACCACCGCCAGCTCGACCTCCCAGTCGGTCTTCTCGCTGCCGCGCGGCACCAGCACGGTGTCGTGAGGACCGACGACCGTGTCGGGCGCCTTGAAGAAGATGATCGGCTCGGCCGGTATCTCCGCGCCGGTCTCCCGCGCGTGGTCGTGGTAGTTCAGCCCGATGCACACGATCTTGCCGATCCGGGCGACCGGCGGCCCGACGCGCAGCCCCGCCGCGTCGAGGGCGGGCAGCGAGTCGGGGTCGGCCCCCGCCTCGCGTACGCGCGCGAGGGCGGCGTCATCGGCGAGCAGTTCCCCGTCGATGTCCGCCACGACCCCGGAGAGGTCCCGCAGGACCCCCTCCGCGTCGAGCAGCGCCGGGCGCTCGGCCCCGGCCGTACCGACACGCAACAGCTTCACGGTCTGTCTCCTCGTGGTCGAAGTCAGGCCCCGTTCGATGGGTAGCGGCCATCGGCGGATTGGCCGATCCTCCAAGAGTTCCGTTCACTCCACAAGACCCCGTTCACACACTGGACCGTTACCCGGCAGTAGCCACCTCCGCCTTCACGGGCACCATGTCGCGGTAGAGGACGGCCCGCTCGACCGCGCTCCAGGTGGTGCTGGTGACGATGTAGAGCGACGCGGCGAGCGGCAGGACCGCCACCGAGAAGAGCGTCATGAAGGACATCAGCGGCATGAGCTTGTTGATCGCGCCCATGCCGGGCACCGGCTGTCCGTCGGGCCCCGTCGGCGCGGGCGTCAGCGCCGCGGACGCCGCCATCTGGAGCTTCGTACGGCGGTAGTTGAAGGTCGCGACGGCGGTGACGAGCGCGAAGAGGGCCAGGTAGACCAGGCCGTGCCCGCCGAAGGGCCCGCCGTCCGCGAGCGCGTCCTTCCAGTGCCCACCGAGCGGCGCCTCGAAGAGGGTGTGGCTGAGCAGGTCGTTGGGCTCCCCGCCGATCGAGGCGTTGGAGAACAGGTGGAAGAGGAGGAAGAAGGCGGGCAGCTGGAGCAGGCTCGGCAGGCAGCCGGAGAGCGGCGAGACCTTCTCCTCGCGGTGCAGCTCCAGCAGCGCCTTCTGCATGCGCTCGGGGTTCTTGCCGTGCTTCTTGCGCAGCTCGGCGATCTTCGGCTGGAGCTTCATCCGGGCCTTCTGGCCGCGCGCCGAGGCCCGGGAGAGCGGGTGGACCGCGAGCCGCACGAGCGCGGTGAACAGCACGATCGCGGCGGCCGTGGCCGAGGCGTGGAAGAGGGGTTCGAGCGCGTCGGCGAGCGAGCCGACGAGACGGGCGAAAGCGGACATGAACGCGGACATGGAAGCCCTCCGGGGCATGCGGAACGCGCGGAGTGCGCGCGGGAATCTCGCGGGATGCGATCGGGTACATACGACTGCGGCGTGACGGCCCCGGAGGGAACGGGGATCCGGAGGAGGAGGCGAGGGAGGGAGAGAGGGGGGGAAGGAACGGGACGGGGCGGAACGGGGCGGGGATCGGGGGCGGTGGGTGGAGCCGGGCGCGGTGCCCTACTCATTCAGTGCGGTGAGGCACGCCCCGGGTTGCGGCCGGTCGCGAAACGCATGCGCGTCGTCCGCTCCGCGGTCCTGCCCGATGTCCTGCCCGATGTCCCGCGCGGAATGCCCTCGCGGGCTCCCCGGACGGGTCGGCCCGTCCGGATCTCCCTGCCTGGATCTCCCCGCCCGGATCTCTCCGGGCGAATCTCCCCGCGCGAATCGCTCGCGCGGATTCCCTACGCGGTGGCCGTCGAAACGGCCAGGCCCGGCGCCCGCGGCCTGCGGCGGCCCTGCGCGTCCGGGTCCCGTTGCGGCAGGAACGCGGTGCGCCGCTCGCGGTCCCTGATCGCCGTGCGCACCCGCGTAGGCGGCACGGAAGGGGCGCAGCGCGCGGAGATGAGCGCCGCGACGGCGAGCGCGGAGCCCGCTGCGGCGGTCGCGGCGAGCGCGACGGCCGCGGTGACGCTGCCCGCGCCCTCCACGAGGAGGACGTCGACGAAGAGGAAGAGCAGCAGCCCGACGGGGCGCAGCAGCCGCGAAACGGCACTGGCGACGTGGTCCATGCCCGGCTCCTCCCGCTCTTCGGTCCGTGGGCCGCCGTCCGTACGGCCCGCGCTCGGGTCTACGGCCTTCCCGGCCGTACAACCCTCTCAGCCGTTATACACGATGGCTACGCGCGTTCGGTTTCCACCGGCCGAAACGCTCCCGCGGAACCGTCCTCGCCCGTCTCCTCCTCCAACGGGTCCCGCGCCAGCACCTCGGAGTCCGGCCGTTCGTCGTCCTTATCGCCCCGCCCCGCGCACGACACGGCGAGTGCCACCGCGAGGTTCGCGGCGAGCGCGACGAGCCCCGCGTTCACGCCCCACACGGGGTCGTTGTCCGTGAAGACCAGCCCGCAGACGAGCGCGACGCCCACCGCGAGCCCGCTCACCGCGCCGACCAGGCTCAGCCGCCGCCACACCAGCCCCAGCAGCACCATCGGAAGGAGCTGCGCCATCCCCTCGTACGAGACGAGCGAGAGCCGTACGAGCGTGTTGGGCGCCGTGTACGTCATGACCAGCGCGATCACTCCGGCCGCGAGCACCACCAGCTGCGCCGCGCCCTTCTGCCGCGCCTGCCACTTCGGTACGAGGGAGAGCACGCTGCGCCCCCACATCGTGCCGATCACCAGCATGAACACCGCCATCGGCACGACCGAGGACAGCGCGGCCGCGACCCCGATGAGCCCCACGGCCCAGGCGGGCAGCGAGTCGACGACCAGTTCGAACAGCGCGAGGTTGGACTCGGCGCCCGTCAGACCGGGGACGACGAACAGCGCGGCCATCCCCAGCAGCATGGGGACGAACAGCAGCACGTTGTACGCGGGCAGCCAGATCGCGTTGCGGCGCAGCGCGTCGGCGTCGCGGGCGCCGAGGTACCCGGCGACGGTCGTCGGGAAGATGACGACGGTCAGCGCGTTCAGGAACGACGTGCTGACGAACCACGCCCCGCCGAGCCCGCTGCCGCCGTCCGCCTTCGGCGCGCCGCCGTGCCCTGGGAAGGTCAGCCAGTCGCCCTTCTCGTCGACCAGGCGCGCCAGGAGGTCCCCGTACCCGTCGAAGTAGTGCAGGGGCACGTACACGGCGAGGAACCCCAGCGTCCCGATGACCAGCGCGTCCTTCAGCACGGACACCCAGGCACTGCCGCGCAGCCCGCTGACGACCACGAAGCCGGTGGTGACGGCGAAGGCGACGAAGTACGCCCAGTCCAGGCTCACGGCCCCGTAGGAGATGGTCGAGACGACCACCCCCATGCCGGTGATCTGGAGCTGGATGTACGGCAGCAGGAAGACCGTCGCGAGGACGGCGACGACCGCGCCGAGCCAGGGCCGCCGGTAGCGGTGGGCGACGATGTCGGAGAGGCCGACGAGGCCGTGGCGGCGCGCGTACCCCCATAGGAGGGGGCCGACCACGTACCCGAGCGCGTAGCCGCAGGACATGTAGGCGACGACGTACAGCACGGGGGCGCCGTAGTTGTACCCCCAGCCGGCGGCTCCGAGGTAGCTGAAGCTGGTGTAGCCCTCGCCCGCCATCAGCACCCAGATGAAGACGGCGCCCAGGCTGCGCCCGCCGACCGACCACTCCGCGAGTCCGCCGGAGCCGCCGCCCCTGCCGCGTACGGCGGCGAGGCCGAGGGCGACGGCTCCGGCCATGAAGACGGCGAAGATCGAGGTGGCGACGGCGGCGTCGCTCATGACCGTGCCCCTTCGCGCTCACGTCCGGAGCGGCTCCTGCGGTCCGCCCGCCAGGTCAGCCAGACGGCGAGCGGTGTCAGCAGGGTCGCCCCGAGCAGCCAGGCGAAGAGGAAGGGCAGTCCGAACACCAGGGGCCGTACGCGGTTCACGAACGGCACGGCCCCCAGGTACAGCACGAAGGGCACCAGCAGCCACAGGACTTGGGGACGGCCTTTCAGACCGTTCGGTACGTTCACCACTCACGGAACGTTACTCACTTGGGTCGCACGGACTTGAGTTTTCCCCACACGACGAGCCGGTGTGTGGAGGAGAACTCGGGCGCACAGGTGGTGAGGGTCAGATAGCGGCCGGGTACGGCGTACCCGTAGCGCGGTTTCACCCGGCTGCGCGGAACGGGCGCGATGACGCCGCGGTCGGAGGGCGCGGTCTGCGGGAGGGTCTGGTCCACGACGTACACGTAGTACGCCGTCCTGCTCTCGACGCGCACTTCGTCCCCCACGCGCAGGCGGTCGATGCGGCGGAAGGGTTCGCCGTGCGAATTGCGGTGCCCCGCGAGCGCGAAGTTCCCCGGTTCGCCCGGCTGTGCGGTACCGGGGTAGTGCCCGACGTACCCCTTGTCGAGGACGGCGCGTTTGCCGACGCCCTGGGCGACGGGGGTGGTGACGCCGAGGGCGGGGATGCGCAGGACGGCGTACGCCTGGTCCCAGCGGGGTGCGGCGGTACGGGGCGGGGGGCCGCCGGGGGCGGAGCCGCCCCGGCGCCCGCCTTTGGAGTCCCCATCGGATCCACTCCTGGGGCCGCCCTCGGAACCGCCCTTTGCGTCACCCTCGGAACCGTCCCGCGCGTCACCCTCGGAACCGCCCCGAGGATCGCCCTTGACCGCCGCCCCGCTTCCCGTGTCCGCCCTCTCCCATTCCTTCTCAAGGGCGCGGACTTGGCGCTGGGCACCGGCGCGGGCCTCGCGGTTGGTCCACCACAACTGGTGCACCACGAACAGCAGGAGTACGAGGCCGCAGGTGACCGTCACCTCGGCCGCGCCCCACAGCAGGCGCGCCCAGGGCGCGCGAACACGCCGCGCGCCCGCCCCCGCGCCGTGCGGGCCGTGCCCCTGTACCGCCACCGGAATCCGCTGCTGCCGCCGCACGCCGCGCACCATAAGGCCTGCCCCTTGAACTCACCAGTCAACTCACCGGGCCGGAAGCCCCCTCCGCCGAAAGGGCATCCGGCAGTACGGTGTCGTGCATGCGCCCCGACACGCCTGCCGACCACACGTCCGAAGCCGAGCGCCTGCTGCGTACCGCGGCGCAGTACCCGGAGGACCGCGAGCCCCTGCTGCTCCAGGCCGCGGCCCACCTGGAGCTGGCCGGAGACCGGACCCGAGCGACCGCGCTCTACACCGACCTCCTGGCCGACAGCCCCGAAGACCCGCACCTGATCAAGGCCCTCCAGGCGGCGAACCTCTGGGAGTACGGCCACGAGGCGGAGGCCCGCGCGCTGATCGACGGCATCGCGACGGCCGCCCCGCTCTCGCCGGCGGCCTGGGAGGTGATCGCGGAGACCCTCGAATCGCACGACGAACTCGAAGCGGCGCACGCGCACTTCACCACCGCGCTGACGATCCTGCTGACGCCGGACGACGACATTCCGCACCCCACGCGCTCACTGCTCACGGGCCGCCACCGGGTGCGCCGCCTGCTGGCGCTGGCGCACGACGAATGGGACGTGCTGGCGGACCGGCTGCACACCGCGTCGGTCCCGCTGGACGAGCTGCACGACCCGAAGCGCCTGTGGTCCCTGGGCTCGTCGGACCCGGCGGAGCTCCAGGCGGAGATCGCGCGCCTGCGCGTCGAGCTGGGCTCGTACCGCACGGCGCTCTCGCGTCCGTTCCCGGTGGCGATCCTGCACTGGCCGGCCGCGGAACTCACCGAACTCCTGGCGGCGCACCCGGAACTGGCGGCGGAGTACCCCTCGCACGAGGAGCACCTGACGGCGGTGGAGTCCTCCCTGCGCACGCTGGCGGACACGGGCACGGAGAACCTGGGCATCGTGACGGGCACGGTCCCGTCGTACGAGGCGTTCGCGGCGTCGGAACAGACGTCCCCCACGGACCCGGCACTGCTCCCCCAGTACGCCACGACCCTGGCGGCCCGGGGCAAGGCCACCCCCTGGCCCCCGTCCCGCAACACCCCGTGCTGGTGCGACTCGGGCACGACCTACCGGGAGTGCCACGGGGTGCGGGACGGCGGCTGAGGCTGAACAGCGGGACTTCGGGCCACTGAATACCGGGACCACCCAGCCGGGCCGGGATCTTTACAGTACCGTCACAAAATAAGTTCTACCCACTGACCGACCGTCTGGGTCCGTGCTGTTCAGCCCTGACTCAGCCTCGTTTACACATGTGAGTCCCATGCCTTACGTGCCGGGTGCCGACTGGCAGTACGACGTCCCCACCAGCGGAAGCAAGCAGCTCCCGCCGGCCTCCCGCTATGTGGAGGCGCTGACGCATCAGGGGTACAGCTTCGAAGCCGCCGTCGCCGATCTCGTCGACAACTCCATCGACGCGGGCGCCAGGAAAGCCGTCATCAGTTTCCTGCGCGATGAGGACCGCCTGGTCAGCCTCCTCCTCGTCGACGACGGCCAAGGCATGGACGACGACGCACTGGACACGGCGATGACGGTGGGTGGTCAGCAGCGTTACGCGGCGCGTTCCCTCGGCAGGTTCGGCACTGGCCTCAAGGCGGCTTCCATGTCGCACGCCGACGCGCTCACCGTCATCAGCCGCACGAAGAGGAGCCCAGCGACAGGGCGCCGCTGGCTGACCGCACACGCCCGAGCGGACTTCAGCTGCGACATCGTCAACGCCGATTACTGCCAGGAACTGGTCGACCGCTACGACGGAGTGATCAACTGGCACGGCACCATCGTGCGCTGGGACGGGGTACGGGCCTTCGAGACGATCGCCGCGCACCAGACCGACCGTTACCTGGACGAAGCGATAGAGAAGCTGGAAACCCACCTCGGCCTCTACCTCCACCGCTTCCTGTCCCGCGATGACTTCCACCTCGACATCGCCGTCGAGGACGTGCGCACCCGCGAGATCCTGGACCAGCGGGGCGTCCTGCCCATCGACCCCTTCAGCTACCGGGTCCCCGGCGTGTCCGGCTATCCGCGCACACTGACCGCGCCGGTCGAGGGCGTGGGCGAGGTCACGCTCTCCGCCCACGTCTGGCCCCCCAAGTCGCCGCTCACCGGCTTCAGGCTGCCGCGCCTCGGCTCCCTCACTGACCGCCAGGGCTTCTACTTCTACCGCCACGACCGTCTCATCCAGGCCGGCGGCTGGCACGGCTTCCGGCTGGCCGAACCCCATCTGAACCTCGCGCGGGTCGCGGTGGACCTGCCCGAAGGGGAGAACCCGGTCTTCAAGCTGACCGTGAAGAAGGACGGCATCGACACGACGCTCGCCTTCGCACGCGGCGTCGAGCAGGCGACGGACGCCGACGGGCTCACCTTCCAGCAGTACCTGCGGGACGCCGAGTCGGTGTACCGCGAGGCGTCTTCGCGCGCCGAGGTGAAGCGCAGAGCGGTGATCCCTCCCGGCAAGGGCCTGGACCCCAAGATCAAGCGTGCCATCCGCGAAGAGCTGCCGGAGAAGCCCGGCGAGTCGCCGATCGCGCTGACGTGGGTGACGCTCCCCGACGACCGCTTCTTCGACCTCGACCGCACCAACCGGGTCATCCAGCTCAACAAGACCTACCGGGACGCCTTCAACGGGGACCGCAGAGGCGGCTCCAACGACGCGCCCGTGACCAAGACGCTCCTGTACCTCCTCTTGGAGGAACTGTTCGGCTTCGCCCGCTGGGAGAAGAAGCGGGACGACCAGCTCAGCTACTGGAACACCATCCTGCTGGCGGCCGTACGCGCGCAGCGCGACCGCCTCACCAACTGAGTACGGCCGAAAGGGCTTCACCCCGCTATGCCTGACCAGCTCCTTGAGATCCACACCGCGGTACTCGGCGCGATGGCCTTGCGCCCGAAGGCGTTCGCACCGCGCGCGCGTACCGAGGCCGAGGACGAGTACCCCGGCGCGGACATCAGCGACGACGCCTTCCGAGCCGGCCTGGAGGACACCAGCGGCCCCCTCGTGGCGCTCTGGCGGCGCACCCTCGCACAGTGGGACTTCACGGAGCGGCCGGGCTGGTCGGCACATCCGCCCAGGACGGACGAGCGCCGGGCGGACGCGTACGCGCGGCTGTGTTTCGACTACGACCTGCGCAAGGCACTGGACCTCGCGGCGCCGGTCTCCAAGGTCCCCGGGATCGTGACCATCAGCAGGGAGTTCACCCCCTGGTACTCGCGGAGCGCCGCTGACAGCCGGGCTTTCTACTGGCCTGCCTACGAGAACTACCTGCGGGAGACGAAGCACTGGGACGAGTCGGCGATCGCCTCGCTCGACGCCGCGAGCCACGCGGTGGTGGAACGCCTCGCGGACCCCACGCGGGAGACCGCCTATCCGGCCCGCGGCCTGGTCGTCGGCTACGTGCAGTCCGGGAAGACGGCGAACTTCACCGGAGTCACGGCGAAGGCCGTAGACGCCGGGTACCGTCTCGTCATCATCCTGGGCGGCACGCTCAACCTGCTGCGCGGCCAGACCCAGCGGCGCATCGACATGGAGCTCGTCGGGCGCGAGAACATCTTGCGGGGCGCCGACCCCGCGGACCCCGGCACTCTGGTGGACGTCGACTACCAGGACGACGAGGACTGGCCGGAGTTCCTCTCGCACGGCGACCGCCCGTCCGCGCTCGGCTCGTTCGAGATCGACCGGCTGACCCGCCAGGACAAGGACTACCAGAGCCTCAACGAAGGCATCCGTGCGCTGGAGTTCGACAAACGGGACCGCGACCTTCCGCTGTACGCGCCGGAGAACCTGCACCGCAGTGCCGCGCGCCTGGCCGTGGTGAAGAAGAACAAGTCCGTACTGACCCGCTTGGTGAAGGACCTGCGGCGGATCGACCGTCGGCTCCTCGACCAGATTCCGGCGCTGATCATCGACGACGAGTCCGACCAGGCGTCGGTGAACACCACCGACCCGAAGAAGTGGGAGGCCGGCGAGGTCACCCGCACCGCCATCAACGGGCTGATCTCCGAGCTCCTCACGCTGCTCCCCCGCGCGCAGTACGTCGGCTACACCGCAACGCCCTTCGCCAACGTCTTCGTGGACCCGAGCGACGAAGCCGACATCTTCCCGCGGGACTTCCTGATCTCGCTGCCGAGGCCGGTCGGCTACATGGGCGTACAGGACTTCCACGACCTGGACTCCTCCGTACCGCAGGACGAACGCACGGTCGCCAACTCCCAGGAGAAAGCGCACGTGCGGGACATCAGGGAAGCCACCGGCGACCGGCTGCAGGAAGCCGTGGACGCCTTCATCCTGTCCGGCGCGATCAAGCTCTACCGGGCCGACCACGGTGTCCCCGAGGGCCCTTTCCGCCACCACACCATGCTGGTCCACGAGTCCGTGCGGACGAACGACCACAGCCAGCTGGCTCTGCGCATCAACACCGTGTGGCACCAGGCCGGCTACACGAGCCAGGCCGGCCACGCCCGCCTCGAAGCCCTCTACGACTCGGACTTCCGGGAAGTCTCCAGCAGCCGGGCGCCCGCCGACGGCACGCCGCTGCCCTGCCCCACCTCGTACGACGACCTCAAGCCGTACGTCAGCCGGGCCCGCCAGCTGATCAACTCGGGCGGCGAGCCCGTCGTGATCGTCAATGGCGACACCGACCGGTACTTCTCCCAGATCGATCTGGACTTCGACCGGACCCCGCACGTCTGGAAGATCCTCGTGGGCGGCACCAAGCTCTCCCGGGGCTTCACCGTCGAAGGCCTGACGGTCACCTACTACCGGCGCACCACCCAGCAGGCGGACACCCTCATGCAGATGGGGCGCTGGTTCGGCTTCCGCCCGAACTACCAGGATCTCGTACGCCTCTACATCGGCCGCGAAGAGCCTTTCGGGCGCAGCAAGACGGTGGATCTGTACGAGGCGTTCGAGGCGATCTGCCAGGACGAGGAGGACTTCCGGGCCGAACTATCCCGGTACGCGGAACTGGTCGACGGCAAGCCGCAGGTGACCCCCGCCCAGATCCCTCCGCTGGTCTCCCAGCACCTGCCGTGGGTCAAGCCTTCCGCACGGAACAAGATGTTCAACGCGGAGCTGGTAGAGGTCCGCTCCCCGGGCGAGCCGATCGAGCCCTTGGCCTATCCGATGGACGCGAACACCGTCAGGGCCAACACCGAGCGCTGGCGGCCCGTGCTGCGCGCACTCGACGGGTCGCTGAGCACCTGCCGTCTGCTGCCCGACACCACCACCAGTCTGACCCGGAGCTTCCAGGCTTCCACGACCGTTCTGCCGCACGCCGAGCTGCTGGGCGTGCTGGGCGGCTTGGAGTGGGCCGACGGAGGACTGCGCTTCGGTCCCCACCTGACGTACCTCGCGCAGTTGGACGGACGGCTGGCGAAGGTGGACGACTGGCTCGTCGTAGCCCCGCGCAGGACCGAGAAGCGCAGCATCGACGCGCGGCTCCTGGACCACGGACCCTTCTCCCTCTTCCGGCGCAAGATCCAGGACAACAGATCCTCCTTCGGCCGCATCTCCGGCAAGGAGCACCGCGACTACGCCATGCACCTGATCGCATCGGCGCAGTCCGCGGCCCCCGTGGACACCACTGACGTGCTGGGCCCGCACCGGGGCGTCGTGCTGCTCTACCCCGTGGTCGAAGCGGAGACCGACGAGGCGGTACGGGCGGCAGCCGCCAGCGGCACCGTCAACCCCGCCGACGTCACCATGGCCTTCACCATCGTCCCCCCGAAGTCCGCGATCGACACGAAGCGCCAGCTCCTCCGCTTCCGGACGAAGAACTCGAACCGGTCCGGGGACGTCGTGGTCGACACCTCCCAATAGCGCCATCCCACACGGGCAGACAGCATCCGACGGACATCAGCTGACAGAAGAGAGAACCTCCTTGCTCCCGGTCGACATCACTGCGGCGGCCAGCCTCCACGCCCAGAACGCGCTCCAGGACGACCCCGCGCTGGCCGCGGTCCACGACCGCATCCGCTCGCTCGACCCTTCCGGGGAACGTTTCGCGCGCGTGCTGCGGGACACGATCGACCAGCTGCTCAACGGCGAAGTCACCGGCCGCTACGACTGGAAGACCCTCTTCAAGACCGAGAAGACCCACGCCGGGACGATCGTCGAGATCAACCTTCAGCGCGAGTTCAAGTTCGATGACGGCGACGCCATGGACTACAAGATCGCGGGGTACGACGTCGACTGCAAGTACTCGCAGAACTTCGGCGGCTGGATGATTCCGCCGGAGGCCGTCGGGCATCTGTGTCTGCTCGTGTGGGCGGATGACTACACGAGCCGTTGGAGCGCCGGGCTCCTGCGCATCGAGCGACGATGGCTGAACGCCGGCAGCAACCGTGATGCGAAGCTGACGGTGAAGGCCGAGCACCGGGACAAGATCCTCTGGCTCTGGCGCGACGCCGAGCTCCCGGAGAACGTACTGCTGCACCTGGACGACGCCGACCGTACGGCGGTGTTCGCTCCGAAGGCCGGGCAGGCACGTCTCAATGAGCTCTTCCGCCGCGCCCAAGGGCGTCGCATCGGTCGCAACGTCGTCCGCACTGTCGCGCAGCAGAAGGACTACATGAAGCGGGTACGGGGCAACGGCGGCTCCCGTTCCGCCCTCCGGCCGGAAGGCATCCTCATCATGGGCGACTACCGGGCGCACCAGGAGATCGCCCGGAGCCTCGGGCTTCCCGTCCCCAGGGAAGGGGAGTTCGTCAGCGCCCGGGTGACGGAGGCCGGCCCTGGCCGCACGGCGCCGCAGGCCGTCATCGCGGGCATACCCTGGGCCCTCGCCCGCCCCGGGGACCCGGTGACAGCCGCACCGCTCCTTCCGCCGCCCGCCGGCTCCGCAGAGGGCTGACGAGCCCGTTTCCCCAGCTCACGACTGTCTGAACTGAACAACGATGAAGAGTGCGGAATGAGCACGCCATGGACTCCACCCGAAGGCTCGTGGGCGTCGTCGCCTGAGCGGCGCCGGAACATGCAGGCGATCAGAAGCCGCGACACCAAACCGGAGTGGCTGATCCGACGGCTGGTCCACGCCAGAGGGCTCCGCTACCGCGTGGCGGCGAAGCCTCTGCCCGGCCTGCGCAGAACGGCCGACATGGTGTTCCGCCCCGTGAAGGTGGCCGTCTTCATCGACGGCTGCTACTGGCACGGCTGCCCGGAGCACTACGTTCCGCCCAAGACCAACTCCGGTTACTGGTCGGAGAAGGTCGCCAGGAACATGGCCCGCGACCGTGACACTGACGAGCGCCTTACCGAGGCCGGGTGGACCGTACTGCGGTTCTGGGAGCACGAGCCCTCCGCGGACTGTGCTGCCCAGATCGCCGCGGCGGTGGACAAGCGCCGCGCCCTGGCGCGGCGGGAAACCGAGAAGCCGGGAGAATAACCCGTCAGCGCTTTTTGCCGTCGCGCTTCCGTGCGGCCTTCAGGACCTTGATGATGGACTCACCGACCGCTGCGGCAACAGGTGGCGGGAAGGCGTTCCCCACTTGCCGGTACTGAGCGGTCTTGCCCCCTGTGAACTCCCATCCGTCAGGGAACCCCTGAATGATCGCGGCCTGCTGCACCGTGAGCATCGGCCCGTCCGGCCCGAAAAGGTCCCTGTCTTCGGTGCCCTTCTTCGCGCAGGTGTCCATGTCATTGGCGACGCCCAGCCCGGATACTCCCAGCGTCTTCCACGCGGCCTTGGCACGGCTCGGTCCCAGGTCGGCGCCCCCGTGCTTCTTCGAACCGCCGACCAGCGTGGGTGCGATGCCGCCGCCCTTGCCCTTGAGCTCCTGGTCCCTCGTCGTCGCGGCGTCCAGCCACCGGTCGTGGGCGTCCTTGGCCCGCTGGTCGTGCACTCCCCCGAAATAACGGCCGTACCGCTCTTTCATGGACGGGCCGAGCGCGTCGGCGACGCTGACTGGATCCTTGTGCGTGGGAGTCGGCCACTTGTATTCCAGGCCCTGCAGCACGTCCTCGCGAATGGCTACGAGAATGGCCCGGGGCCTGAGCTGCGGAACACCGAAATCGCTGGCTTCCAGAACGTCCCATTTACATACGATGTAGCCGAGGCCATCTTCTTCGACCTCTTGGCCATCCTCGCCGCGATAGGCGCCGCCCTGCAGCCTGGCCACGATGTACTGACGGTAATCCTGGAACTTCGGATCCATGATGCCGCGGACGTTCTCGATCATTACCGCACGCGGTTTGAGGTCCTTGACTAGCTCCAGCATCCGGGGGAAGAGATCACGTTCGTCATCCTTGCCGAGCTGCTTTCCCGCATGGGAAAACGGCGGACAAGGCACTCCACCGGCCAGCAGATCGAGGCCGTGGTCCCGCAGCCGCTCACCGCTCTTCACCAGGTGTTCGTCCGGGTTGAAGTCATTGACGTCCGTCGGCGGCAGCACGTCGCAGTGCTGCCGCTCCCAATCCCACTTCCCGTGCCTCTCGATGTTGTCACGCAGCGTCTTCGCCGCATGCGGGTCGATCTCGACAAGCGCGAGATGCCTGAACCCCGCTTCGTGCAGCCCGATAGCCTGCCCGCCGGCCCCCGCGCAGATCTCGATCGAGGTGAACTCCGACTCAGTGCTGGCCATGCACCCTCCTAAAACTTACTCAGCGGACACTTCTCGCTATCCGCCCTCACAGAGGGTGACAGACACCACTGACAACGCCGGCAACGCCTCTAATTGTGCGGCACCCCGTGCGCCCGCCAGCACACATCTCCTGCACCAGAGGCCCCTCGTACGATATGGCGTATGACTCGTGGCCCTGCGTAGTCTCCTCAGGCCGCTCCCGCTCCATCAGGACGCCAGCCGGAAGCTGCCGCAGTTCGCTCCGACAGCAGCGTGAATCGCAGGACAACCGGCCTGGCCGAGATCCCGGAGCGGCCCGGCAGAATCGAGGGCGCCTCTTGACGCACCCCGGACGAAGTCCGCAAGGCGTTCACCTGGCCCTCCGCGAGTGCGTAGGGGCGTAGAGGGGGCCTGCGTAGCGTCTTAGGTGGGTGTCCAGTTGGGTGCTTTGGATGGCTGCTTGGGTGGGGGACTTCAGGTCCACCCTGTACACGCACTCCCTCGCGTTTCCCGAGTTCCTGCCGCGCAGCGGTCTGGGGATCGGGATGCGGGACTCCGCTCTCAGGACCAGTACCACCGCCAGGGTCCGCTCGTCCGTGAAGAGGAGCGTCGCGTAGGCCACGTCCTGCCACCTCGCGTGGAGCGTTCTGCCCGCGCGGCGCAGTTCCAGGCCCGTTCCGTCCAGCCGCAGGGCGTGCTCCGCCAGGTGCGCGGCCGAGACCACCAGGCCCAGGAGGATCGCCGCGGCCGCCGCTGCCAGGCCCGGTTTCGCCACCGCCGGGCCGCCCGCCGCCTCCACCACCACCGCCGTGAGGAAGGTCAGCAGTGCCGTCTTCCAGTACGGGCCCCAGCTCCGCCGGAAGTCGGTGAACCTGCCTCCCGCCCTGAACGTCGCGCCGTGCGGGGTGGTGCCCGGTGGTGACTGCGGGGGCGGGGGTGTTGGCGGTGCGGGGCGCGTGGGCCGTGAGGGGTGCGGAATCGATTCCGCCTTGAGTGTCGCGGGGGCGGCGGGCCGGGCTCCCTTTCCCGGCCAGCCCTCCGGGGGGCCGTCTCCCGCCCGTACCGCCAGCCTGTCCAGTACCTCCTCCGCCGTCGGCCTCTCCCCCGGCTCCTTCGCCAGGCACCCCTCGACCAGCGGGCGCAGGGCCCCCGGGACCTCCGACAGGTCCGGGTCCCGGTGCACCACGCGGTACAGCAGCGCGTGCGTCGGGCCGTCGCCGAACGGGCCCCTGCCGCTCACCGCGAACGCCAGGACCGAGCCCAGCGAGAAGACGTCGCTCGGCGCGCCGATCCCCTCGCCCGTCGCCTGCTCCGGCGACATGAAGCCGGGGGTACCGAGCGTCGTGCCCGTGCGCGTGAGGCCCGTCGCGCTGTCCAGGGCCTTGGACACGCCGAAGTCGATGACTCTCGGGCCGTCGTGCGCCAGCAGTACGTTCGCCGGTTTCACGTCCCTGTGCACCAGGCCGATCGCGTGGATCGCCGTCAGCGCCTCCGCCAGGCCCGCGCCCAGGAAGCGCACCGCGGCCTCCGGCAGCGGGCCGCGGTCGTGGACCGCGTCGGCCAGCGACGGGCCCGCCACGTACTGGCTCGCGACCCACGGCGTCGGGCAGTCCGCGTCCGTGTCGACCACCGCCGCCGTCCAGAACCCGCCGACCCGCATCGCCAGGCCGACCTCCCGCCGGAAGCGGTCCCGGAAGCCCGGCTCGTCGGCCAGCTCCGCCCTGACCACCTTGACGGCCACCTCGCGGCCCGTGCGCGAGCGGCCCAGGTAGACGATTCCCATGCCGCCCGATCCGAGCCTGGCCGTCAACCGGTAAGGGCCCATCTCCTGCGGGTCGTTGGGCAGAAGTGCCACCATCAGTCGTCCCCCCGTCCGTCGCCCGTCCCCCGTAGCGCACCCGGGCGATCAGGGTAGCTCCGAGCACGGAAGAAGTGACTTGTGCTGACCACCGGTTACACGCACGGATCACCCAATTGGGTTGAGTTGAGCGGGAGTTCGAACGTCGTCGAGTTCTACCGGCGGCTCTTCGGCTGGCAGCCGACGAAGGGGCTCTTCCTGCTCGGCGGACAGACCGTCGCCGCGTACGGAACCCCGGGCGGGGGCGGGGGTGACGGCTCGGGCGCCGACGACGGCGCGGACTCGTACTGGCGCATCTCGTTCCGGACCGACCTCGGCCCGCTCGCCGTCGCCGGGACCGTCGAATCAGCCGGCGGTTCGACGGAGTCCGCCAACCACGACTTCGGGCACTTCCGCGACCCCGGCGGGCACCGTTTCGGCGTGCGGCGCGGCGGGTACGTTCCCGCGCTCGACGCCGTGGACGTGCCCGGCGCGCTCTGGTGGACCCAGTTGTACGTCTCCGACGCCGCGGAGGCCGCCGCCGCCAAGCGGTTCCACCTCGCGGTCTTCGGCTGGGACATGCGGGACATCGTGCTGGAGCGCGGCGCCGACTACACGGTCCTCTCCCCCGCCGGGGCCGGCATCGAGGGCGCCCACGGCGGGATCATCCGGCTTCCGCCCGCCGATCCCGCGGGGGCGCCGCCCGTGCCCGGATGGGTGCCCTACTTCCGGGTGGCGGACTGCGACGCGACGGTCGCCGAGGCCCTCGCGCTCGGCGCCGCCGTCGTCCATCCGCCCGAGTCCGCCGCCGGGATCGGACGGCAGGCCACCCTGCGCGACCCGGGGCGGGGGCAGTTCGCGATCAATCAGGTCACCTGAGGCACCGGAACGCCCAACCCTTCGGACTCCGGGATGCCGGAACGCCCAACCCTTCAAGCCCCCGGGGCACCGGAACACCCGACCCTTCAAGCCCCCGGAACGCCCCGCCCTTCGGACCCCGGGGCGCCGGAACGCCCCACCCTTCAAGCCCCCGGGGCGCCGGAACGCCCCGCCCTCAGAACTTGACCGTGCCACCCGGCTCCAGCAGGTTCAGCCGCTCGCTCAGCCCCGCCGCCGCGAACGCGTCCACCAGCGTCTGCGGGCCCTGGCTGAAGTGTCCCCAGTGCTCGAAGTGCAGCGGTACGACCTCCCTGGCCTCCAGGATCTTCGCCGCCTCGGCCGCCCCCTCGCTCGACAGCGTCAGGTACGCGTCGCCGAGCAGCGGGGTCTGCGCGCCGCCCGCGAAGAGCACCGCGACGTCGAACGCCCCGTAGCGGTCGGCGAGTCCGCGTACGACGTCGAGGGACGCGTTGTCCCCGCTGACGTACACCCTCGGCAGTCCTTCGCCGTGCAGCATGAAGCCGGTCACCTCGCCGGTGATGTGCTCCGTGCCCTTCGGGCCGTGCTCGGCGGGCAGCGCGGTGATCCGCAGGGGCGTGCCCGCCACGTGGTGTTCGGTCCAGGTCGGGAGGGCGGTCACGCGCTCGCCCAGGCGCTCGCGCGCGGACCGCGTCGAGAGGACCAGCGGGACGCCGTCCAGGTAGGAGCGCCCCGACTGGTCGAGGTTGTCGGGGTGTTGGTCGTGCGAGAGGAGCACGGCGTCCACCGCGCCGACCTCTTCCGCCGCGAGCGCCGGGCCCGCCGTCTTCACCAGCTTCCGGTCTCCGATGGGGTAGTCGCCCGGCCCGTCGAAGGTCGGGTCGGTGAGCAGGCGTACGCCGCCGATCTCCAGGATCGCGGTCGGCCCTCCCACATAACGCACCGTGAATTCGCTCATGTGCGCGACAGTACTGCCTGAGCGATGAACTCCGTCACCGCGCCACGGAGTTGGGACGGGGCGTCCAGGTGTACGTCGTGCGCGGCGCCGGGCACGACGCACAGCACGGTCGCCGGGGCGAGCTCCCGCATCCGGACCGCCTCCCGCTCCGGCATGGTGCCCCGATCGCCCCTGACGACCAGCGTCGGGCACGTGACCCGCCGCCACTCGTCCCAGAAGTCGCGCGCCGCGTTCTCCGCGAGCGAGTCGACCAGCACCTCCGGGTCGAAGGCCGGACGCAGTCCGTCGGGGTGCTCCTCCAGACCCGCCGCCCAGGCCCGGCCCGCCGCGCCCCCGCCGAAGAACTCCGCGGCGGCCGCGCGGTCGGGGAACGGCACGGGCCAGCCCGCGAGCCACCCGCGGATGTCGCCCGGCAGCCCGGGGGCCGGGCCCGCGGGGCCCGCCTCCACCAGGACCAGCGCGCGCACCAGTTCGGGGTGGGCCGCCGCCGTCAGCATCGCCGTGTGCCCGCCCAACGACTGGCCCACCAGGACGGCGGGGCCCCCGCCCAGCGCGCGGACCACCGCCGCCGCGTCGGCGACGTGCGCGGCGCGGGTCACCGACGGCGGGCGCCGGGTGCTCGCGCCGTGCCCCCTCGCGTCGTACGCGACCGCGCGGTGGCCCGGCGGGAGCAGGGCGGCCAGGGCGTCCCACTCCGCCGCGTGGCCCGCCAGACCGTGCAGCAACAGGATCGGCGGACGGTCGGCGCCGGTGCGCCCGGAGGCCGTAGCGGAGGCCGTGACGGAGGCTGTGGCGAAGCACCCGGGGGCCGTACCGGAGCTGCTGCCTGTGTCCGTACCGCCGTCGCCGTCGCCGTAGTCGCGGCAGCTCAGCTCCGCTCCGTCGGCGGTGGCCAGGGTCCACCGAGTGGGAGTGGGTACGTCGGGTGCAGGGGTGCTCGCCATTCCAGGGACCGTACGGGATCTCCGTACGGGATCCGCAAGGGGTCCCGTACGGGCGACCTCTCTTCCCGCGTACCGTGACGACGAAACATCCCAACGGAACAGAGGGCGGTACGGACATGGCGCGGATTCCGGCAGCGGCGGTCGCGGCGGGCGGGCTCGTCGGCGGGTACGCGGTGGCCCGTTGGACCAAGAAGCGGCCGCTCGGCGGGGTCGCCCTCGCCGCCGCGGGGGCGGTCGCGGCCCGGGAGTGGCAGCAGGCGGCGGGCACGAAGGCCGCCGTCGGGCTCGGCACGGCCTACGTGGCCGCCTTCGCGGGCTCGCACCCGCTCGCCAAGAAGATCGGCGCCTGGCCTTCGGTCTTCGCCGTCGCGGGCACGGTCGCCGCGGCGTCCTGGGCGGTCACCCGCAAGCAGGGCTAGGGCCCGTCCGGGGCGGAGCGCGGTGCCCGGTCCGCGCGGACCGGGCACCGCGAGCCTGCGGACCCGCGAGCCTGCGGGCACCGCGAGCCCGTCAGCCGCTCAGCGCGTGCGACACCGTGTAGATCAGCAGGCCCGCGAGCGCGCCGACCACCGTGCCGTTGATCCGGATGAACTGAAGGTCGCGGCCGATGTGCGCCTCGATCTTCTTCGAGGTCTGGTCGGCGTCCCAGCTCGCCACCGTGTCGCTGATCAGCGAGGTGATCTCCGAGCGGTACTGCGTCACCACGTACACCGCCGCGTCCTCCAGCCAGCCCTCCAGCTTCGCCTGGAGCCTGCCGTCCGTCGCGAGCCGCGCGCCCAGCGCCATCAGCGACGCCCGCGCCCGCAGCCGCAGCTCGCTCTGCTCGTCCTCGGCCGCCGAGATGATCATGTTGCGCACGGCGGACCAGGCCGAGGCGATGACGTCCTGCACCTCGGGTCGGGCCAGCAGCTCCGACTTCATGCGCTCCAGGCGCGCCCGCGTCTCCGTGTCCGACTGGAGCTCGCCCGCGAAGTCCGTGAGGAAGCGGTCGATCGCGCCGCGCGCGGGGTGGCCCGGCATGTCGCGTATCTCCGTGACGAAGCGCAGCAGCTCCTTGTAGACCTTCTCGCCGATCCGCTTGTCGACGAAGCGCGGCGTCCAGCCGGGAGCGCCGCCCTCCACCGCGTCCATGACCGAGTCGGAGTGGTCGACCAGCCAGTCGTGGGCGCGTACGCAGATCAGGTCCACGGCCCTGTGGTGCGCGCCGTCGGCGACGACCTTCTCCAGCGTCTTGCCGACGCCGGGCGCGATCTCCGCGGCGTCCGCCCTGCGGGTGATGGCCTCGCCCACCACCGCCTGGACGTCCGAGTCGCGCAGGACCGTGAGCGCGCCGCGCAGGGCGGTGGCCAGCTCGGCGGTGACCCGGTCGACGTGGGCGGGCTCGGCCAGCCAGGCACCGAGCCTGCCGCCGATGCCCAGGGCGTGTATCCGGCCCCGTACGACCTCGGAGGAGAGGAAGTTCTCGCCCACGAAGGAGCCGAGGGACGCGCCCAGCTGGTCCTTCTTGGTCGGGATGATCGCCGTGTGCGGAATCGGCAGGCCGAGCGGGCGCCGGAAGAGCGCGGTGACCGCGAACCAGTCGGCCAGGGCGCCGACCATGCCGGCCTCGGCCGCGGCCGCGACGTAGCCGGGCCAGCCGCTGATCCCGGAGTTCTTCGCCCAGGTCGCGAGGGTGTAGACGACGGCGACGAGGACCAGGAGCGCCGTCGCGGTCAGCTTCATGCGGCGCACGCCGCGCTGCTTCTCCTCGTCGGCCTCCGTGTACGAGAAGGAGGCCAGGGGGGACGGCCGGGCGCCGCGCGCCCCACGTCCCGACCCCGACCCCGGCCCTTCGCTCCCGCTGCTTTCGCGTTCCATCCGCTCCCGCCTGTCCGCGCGGTGCCGACCCCTGCGGTTCGGCACCCGTACGCATTGTCCCTACCTGTGCTACTCCCGGCACTCGCGGCGAGTTCCCGGCCCCGACCCCGACCGGACCCTGAGATCGGGTTCGGGGTGTCGGGGCCGGGTGCCGGGGCCGGGCGTCGGGGCCGGGGGAGCGGCCGGGCGGGAGCAGCAGGTCAGGCGGGGTGGGCGGAGGGCCGGGCGACGGAGAGAGGGGCGGCGGGGCAGCGGCGGGGCTCGCTCAGCCGAGGGCCTTGACCGCCTGGTAGTACGTCCAGGCGAGGCTGTTGCACGCGCCTCTCGGGATGGTGCTCAGCGGCGCGCAGACCCGCTTCAGGTCCTCGTAGAACGCGCTGTCGAGGCGGGCCTTGTTGGCGGAGAAGGTGCCCATCTTCTTGTAGTTGCGGTAGCCGAAGTCGTGGCGGGCGCAGGAGAGCTCGAACTTGAAGCCGAGCGGGTTGTCCGGGGAGGAGGAACAGTAGTCGGTGGACCAGTCGAAGCCGTACGCCGACCAGGCGCCCTGGTTGTTGCGGGCGGAGATGAAGGAGTTGTAGCTGGACGCGCTGGTCTGGGTCCAGGAGGAGAGGACCTGCGGCTTGTCGGCGGGGGCGGCGGACGAGGGGGAGGCGAGGGCCGCGACGGCGGCGATGGATGTCGCGGACACGACAAATACTTGCGTGAGCTGACGGTTCATCGGGACCTCCGGGTGGGGACGGTGGGGATGCGCGTCGGGGGGTGGCGACGGGGAGCGCGACCAGTGTGGGGAGGGTTCCTGTATTCGAGCTATAGCTGCGCTGGACGGGCGAAGTACGGCGGGTTTCGGGGGAGTTGGAACGTGGAGGCGGGGGGCGGGGGTGCGGCGGGAGCCGCTGCGCGGAGCGTTCCCCTCCCCGCCCCTCCCCGAAACCCCGCCGGGAACCGCGCGGGAGCGGGGCGCGCGCCGCAGCTCACCACCCCGCGCAGCCGACCCCCAAGCGCGCCCCCCTCAGGCGCAGGCCCTCAGAGCTCCTTGCGCCGCCGCTCCTCCCGCAGCCGCGCCTTCTCCGCCTTGCGCAGCTTCCTCCGCACCCCGACCCCGCCCATCAGCGCGAACCCCGTGATCCGCACCCGGGGCGCGTCCGGCGGCACCGCCAGCTCGTCGTAGTCGTGCCCCCGGTCCTCGCCGAACCCGCCCATGAGCCCGAAGCCCGACACCTGGACGTTCAGGTCCGTCGGGACCACCACGTCGATCCCGCCCATCACCGCGAAGCAGCGGATCACCGTCTCCCGGTCCTCGAACCGCGCCTCGCGCAGGTCGATCTCGCCGCCCGCCTGGAACACCACCCCGGTGAACCGCCTGGCCACCGTCCAGTTCCCCTTGCGCGCGAAACCGCTCCAGAACGCGAACCCGCCCTTGGACGTGGGCGGATGCCCCACCCGGGCCGCCCAGCCCTCGCCCCGCGGCACCGCGACCGCTCCCGTCACGGACGCCGTGCCCGGCGCGGGGAGGTCACGGACGAGCGGTTCCAACTCCCCGTGCGTACGCGCCTTGTACGCCGCCTCCAGCCGCTGCTCGAACTCCGTCATGTCCAGCCGGCCCTCGGCCACCGCATCGCGCAGCGCATCGGCGATCCGCTCGCGCTCCGCGTCGGACGCGCGCATCTCCGGAAGTTCACTCGTCATACGGACAGCCTAATGAGGACCGGCCCGAGCGACCGAGGCGGACGTGCGCATCTTCACGAGCACGCCCCGGCCGCTCCCCCGACACCCGCTCAAGCCACTCAAGCCACTCAAGCCGCCGAAGCCACCAGTGCCGCTCAAACCGCCAGCGCCGCTCAAGCCGCCGGAGCCGACCCCGAAGCCGACGCGTACATCTTCGCGATCACGGCCTCGATGTCCGGCTCCCGCACCGACAGGTCGACGAGCGGGTACCGCGCCGCGATCCCCGCCACCAGCGGCGCCGCCGAAGCCGACGAGGGGAAGGCGAGCCACTGCCTGGGCCCCTCCACCCTCACCACCCGCACCCCGTCCAGCTCGATCGGCGCGACCTCCCGCTCCAGGTCGACCACCAGCGTCCGCTCGCTCTCGCCGACCTCGTGCAGCCCCGACAGCGCCCCGTCGTACATCAGCCTGCCGTGGTCGATCACCATCACGCGCTTGCAGAGCTGCTCGATGTCCTGGAGGTCGTGCGTGGTGAGCAGGACCGTCGTGCCGCGCTCCGCGTTCAGGTCGCGCAGGAACTCCCGCACCTTCGCCTTGCTGATCACGTCCAGGCCGATCGTCGGCTCGTCCAGGTACAGCACCTCGGGGTCGTGCAGCAGCGCCGCCGCGATGTCGCCGCGCATCCGCTGCCCCAGCGACAGCTGCCGGACCGGCACGTCCAACAGCTCGGCCAGGTCGAGCAGTTCCACGCACCGCTCCAGGTTCTCCCGGAAGCGGGCGTCGGGGACCCGGTACATGCGGTGCATCAGCCGGTACGAGTCCTTCAGCGGCAGGTCCCACCAGAGCGTCGTGCGCTGCCCGAACACCACCCCGATCCGCTGCGCCAGGCGCGTGCGCTCGCGCGCGGGGTCGATGCCCGCGACCCGCAGCCGCCCGCCGCTCGGCGTGAGGATGCCCGTCAGCATCTTGATCGTGGTCGACTTGCCCGCGCCGTTGGGGCCGATGTAGCCGACCATCTCGCCGCGCGGCACCCGGAAGCTGATCCCGTCGACCGCCCGCACCCGCGTCTTCTCGCGCCGCAGCAGCCCGGCCTTCCGCGTGACGTCGAAGACCTTCTCGACCCCGTCCAGCTCGATGAACTCCGTGTCGTCGACGGCCGTGTCACCCATGAAAACGCCTCAGCTCCCCGTGGATCGGTACGAACGGATGCCCATCCGCCACGCGAGCGACGCCAGCGCGCAGCACGCCACCGCGACCAGCGGCGGCGTGAACGCCACCCACCCGGGCAGGTCCAGCGGATAGGGGCGGCCCAGCACGTACAGCGCGGGCAGCCAGTTGACGAAGGCCAGCGGGACCACGAAGGTCACCGCGCGCACCAGGTCCTTGGCGAAGACCGTCGGCGGATACTGCAACAGGGTGTTCCCGCCGTACGTGAAGGCGCTCTGCACCTCCGCCGCGTCCAGCGCCAGGAACTGGAAGGCCGCGCCCGCCACGAACACCGCGGCGAAGATCGCCGCCCCGCTGAGCAGCATCAGCGGCACCAGCAGCACCTTGTCCGCCGTCCAGTCGACGTCGACGTTCACCAGCCCGTACGCGAGGACCAGCGACCCCTGGAGGATCCGCCCGAGCCTGCGCAGCGCGTACCGGTCCGCCGCGATCTGCACCAGCACCGGCACGGGCCGCACCAGCAGCGTGTCCAGCGTCCCGTCCCGCACCCGCCGCCCGAGGCGGTCCATCGAGCCCAGCAGCAGGTCGGTGAGGCCGAACGCGGTGCTCGCCGCCCCGTACAGGAAGGCGATCTCGGGGAGCGAGTACCCGCCGAGCGCGTCCACGTGGCTGAACATCAGCAGGATCGTCACGAAGTCGAACGCGGTCACCGAGAGGTTCCCGAACAGGGTCATCGCGAACGACATGCGGTAGGCCATCGTGGAGCGGATCCACATCGCGGCGATCAGCACGTAGCAGCGCAGCCCGTGCCGCACCCCGTACGTCAACTCGGACGTCCCCCGCCTCGGCCCGGACGCGCCCGGCTTCGGCCCGTACGCCTCCGGCTTCCGCTGGGACGCCTGGGACTCAGCCACCCTGGACCACCACCCTGCGCGTCGCGACCCCTTGCAGCAGCCGCCCCGCGAACAGCAGCGCGAGCGCCCAGCCGCCCTGGAAGGCGTACGCCCCCAGCAGCCCCCACCCCGAGTACGTACCGAGGAAGACGTCCGCCGGGACCTGGAGCATCGACGACCACGGCAGCGCCCGCGCGACCTCGCCCAGCGCCCCGGGGAAGAGGTTCAGCGGCAGCAGCATCCCCGAGAAGAAGAGCGCGGCGAGCCCGCAGACCTGCGCCGCGCCCGCCCCGTCCAGCAGCCAGAACGCGGAGAGCGCCACCAGGTAGCGGACCGCGAAGCTCACGACCACGCCCAGCAGCACCGACAGCAGGAAGGCCGCCCAGACCAGCGGGTTCGCCGGGAACACCAGGTCGAAGGCGAGCGCCCCCACCGCCATCGGCGCGATCCCCCGCCCCAGCAGGTGGAACGCGGCCCTGCCGACGTCACCCGCCAGCCACCACAGCTGGAGGTCGGCGGGGCGGTACAGGTCGATCGCGATGTCACCCGTACGGATGCGCTCGATCAACTCGTCCTCGAAGCCGCCGCCCATCATCGCGCAGGTCATCAGCAGCGCCTGGCCGAGCCACACGTAGGTGAGCGCCTGGCTCAGGTCGTAGCCCCCGAGCTGCGGCCGCTCGTCCCACAGGGCGATGTAGGTGTACGCCATGATGAAGCCGAACACCGTGTTGGTGAACACCCCGGCGGCGGTGGCCACCCGATAGGTCGCGTAGCGCCTGAAGCCCCCGGCGGCAACGACCCCGTAGAGCCGCATGGCTGACCTCCCCTCAGGCTCCGGACACCAAAGCGCAGGATCGTAGCCCAGCCGCCGCACGCGCCGCGAACGCTTTTCCGCATCCGAAAAGTGCAGTATGGGTGACATGGCTGACATGAGCGACGAGCCGCAGCAGGGCTGGGCACCCCGGGACGGCACGCCGCAGGGCAGCGGCCCCGAGGGCGGGCAGCCCCAGCCGCCGGGACAGGACGGGGGCGGGCCGACGGCCCCCGGCGAGCAGGGCCAAAAGGGCAGGAAGCCGAAGAAGAAGCGGCCCAAGCGCACCGGCTGGCGACGGCTGATCCCCACCTGGCGCATGCTGCTCGGCGCCTTCCTGCTCGTCGTCCTGCTGCTGGCGGGCGGCTTCGTCGCCGGCTACATGCTGGTCAGCATCCCCCCGGCGAACGCGAGCGCCACCGCCCAGTCCAACGTCTACCTCTACAAGGACGGCTCGCAGCTCGCCCGCGACGGCGAGGTCAACCGGGAGAACATCAAGCTCTCCCAGGTCCCCCTCAACGTCCGGCACGCCGTGCTCGCCGCCGAGGACCGCGACTTCTACTCCGAGCGCGCCGTCGACGTGAAGGCCATGGTCCGCGCGGGCTGGAACACCCTGACCGGCAAGGGCAAGCAGGGCGGCTCCACCATCACCCAGCAGTACGTCAAGAACTACTACCTGGGCCAGGAGCAGACCCTCGTCCGCAAGGGCAAGGAGTTCTTCATCGCGATCAAGCTCAACCGCGAGCAGAGCAAGGACCAGATCTTCGAGGGGTACCTCAACACCAGCTACTTCGGACGCAACGCCTACGGCATCCAGGCCGCTGCCCAGGCGTACTACGGCAAGGACGTCGAGGAGCTCGGCACCGCCGAGGGCGCCTACCTCGCCTCGCTGCTCAACGCCCCCAGCGCGTACGACGTCGTGGTGCACCCGGAGAACACCGGGCGGGCCACGGCCCGCTGGAACTACGTGCTCGACGGCATGGTCAAGGAGGACTGGCTCGCCCCGCCCGCCCGCGCGTCGATGAAGTTCCCCGTGCCGGGCAAGGCCAAGCCCGCGACCGGGATGAGCGGCCAGCGCGGCTACGTGGTGCAGGCCGTCGAGGAGTACCTCACCAGCAACAAGATCATCGACGAGAACACCCTGGCGGCCGGCGGCTTCCGGATCACCACCACGCTCGACCGGGACAAGCAGACCGCGTTCGTGAAGGCCGCCGAGGAGCAGGTCCTCGACAAGCTCGACGCCGACCGCGAGGAGGACCGCAACGTCCGCGTCGGCGGCGCCTCCATCGACCCCGGGACCGGCAGGGTCGTCGCGATGTACGGCGGCGTCGACTACATCAAGCAGTACGTGAACAACGCGACCCGCCGCGACTACCAGGTGGGCTCCACCTTCAAGCCGTTCGTCTTCACCTCGGCCGTCGCCAACGAGTCGACCACCCAGGACGGCCGCAGGATCACCCCGAACACCGTCTACGACGGCACCAACAAGCGCACGGTCCAGGGCCCCGAGGGCCCGACCGACTACGCGCCGGAGAACGAGGACAACGTCTCGTACGGGATGATCTCCGTCCGCACCGCGACCGACAAGTCCGTCAACTCCGTGTACGCGCAGATGGCCCAGGACGTGGGCCCCGCCAAGGTCAAGCGGACCGCGATCGACCTCGGCATCCCCGAGAGCACCCCCGACCTCACCGCGTCGCCCTCCATCGCGCTCGGCCCGGCCACCGCGAGCGTCCTCGACATCACCGAGGCGTACGCGACGCTCGCCAACCACGGCAAGCACGGCGCGTACTCCCTGGTCGTGAAGGTCACCAAGGACGGCGAAGAGGTCCAGCTGCCCGAGCGGAAGGTCGAGCAGGCGGTGAGCCGGGAGGCCGCCGACACCACGACGGCCGTCCTGCGCAGCGTCGTCGAGAGCGGCACCGGCCGCCCCGCGCAGGAGGCGGGCCGCCCGGCCGCGGGCAAGACCGGCACGGCCGAGGAGGACAAGGCGGCGTGGTTCGCCGCGTACACCCCGGAGCTGGCGACGGTCGTCGCGGTGATGGGCCAGGACCCGGACACGGCGGTGCAGAAGCCGCTGTACGGGGCGCTGGGCCTGTCGCGCATCAACGGCAGCGGGCCGCCCGCGCGGGTGTGGGCGCAGTACACGAAGGCGGCGCTCGAAGGGACCGAGGTCCAGGAGTTCGACCTCGAACTGGAGGAGGGCGCGGGCGAGGTGGAGGCGCCCGTCGAGCCGCAGAACCCGGCGGAGACCGAGGAGCCCGGCGACCAGCAGGGCCAGGCGCAGGGCGGCCAGGACCAGGGGGGTCAGGCGCAAGGGGGTCAGGACCAGGGCGGCCAGAACCAGGGCGGCCAGGCGCAGGGAGGCCAGAACCAGGGCGGGCAGGCGCAGGGGGGCCAGAACCAGGGCGGCCAGAACCAAGGGGGCCAGGCACAGGGCGGCCAGGCGCAGGGCGGCCAGGACCAAGGGGGCCAGGCGCAGGGCGGCCAGGTACAGGGCGGCCAGGCGCAAGGGGGTCAGGCGCAGGGCGGCCAGGACCAGGGCGGCGGCGGGAACGACGGGGGCGGGGGCGGACCCGGGGGCGGCGACGGCGGGAACGAGGGGCCGGGCGGCGGGGACGGCGGGGGCGGCGAGTGACCGCCTGAGGCCCTCCAGGAGGAACGGCGCCCCGCCCCTGGGCCGTACGGCTGACGTCCGTACGGCCCGGGGGCCGGCTCCCCCGAGTGCTCCTAGTGCCCCGAGGTCAGCTTCAGGCCCACCACGGCGACCAGCAGCAGGCAGATGAAGAAGATCCGGGCGGCGGTCGCGGGCTCACCGAGCAGCATCATGCCGAGCACCGCCGCACCGGCCGCGCCGATGCCGACCCACACGCCGTACGCCGTGCCGATCGGCAGGGTCTTGGCGGCCTGTGCCAGCAGCACCATGCTCGCGACGATTCCGATACCGGTGAACACACTGGGCCACAGGCGGGTGAACCCCTCGGTGTACTTCATCCCGATCGACCAGCCGACTTCCAGCAGACCAGCGACGGCAAGCAGGACCCAGGCCATGACGGCACCTCCGACAACGCGTGAATGAACGGGGTGCGTCGTCTTTGCGGAGCCCGGTACGGCGCGTCTCGTCGGGGTCCCTCGACCGTAGCAAAGAATCGGCAAAGGGGCCCCGTGACCACGGTCACGGGGCCCCTCGGCCGAACGGCCGGAGCAGCTGGAACGGCCCGAACGGCCGGTCCGAACGGACCGGCCGGACCGGCTACAAGTACAGCCCGGTCGAGTCCTCGGAGACCCGCTCGGACGCCACGGCGTGCAGGTCGCGCTCGCGCATCAGGACGTACGCGATGCCCCGCACCTCGACCTCGGCGCGGTCCTCGGGGTCGTACAGCACGCGGTCGCCGGGCTCCACGGTCCGTACGTTCTGCCCCACGGCCACCACCTCGGCCCAGGCCAGGCGCTTGCCCACGGCAGCGGTCGCCGGAATCAGGATGCCGCCGCCCGAGCGCCGCTCGCCCTCCGGGGTGTCGGACCGGACCAGCACGCGGTCGTGCAGCATCCGGATGGGCAGCTTGTCGTGCTCCCCGTGGGCCTTCGACTCGGTCGTCTTCTCGTTCACGCCCCCGAACCTACCTGCCCGCTTCACGCACGCCGACGGCGCACCGAGAGCGTGAGCAGCCCCACGACCCCGACGGTCAGCAGCGCGACCGGCACGATCCGCTCGACCCTGGGCGCCCCGTCCTCGTCGACGAACTGTGCGCGCACGTCCGAGACGGCGCGGTTCACAGCCTCGAAGGCGCGGCCGGCCGTCTGGTCGACCGACGACGCCACCTTCGCCTTCACGTCACCGACGATCGTCGAGGGGTGCAGCCGCACCCCGATCTCGTCGAGCGTGACGGCGAGCTGGTCCCGTCGCGTCTTGATGTCCGCCTCGATCTGCGCAGGGGTCCTTGCTTCCGACACTGCGCCGCCTCCGTGGTCCGGTCCGTTATCCGACGTCGACAGTCTGTCAGCTCACCGGCCCGCGCACCCCACGGCACCCCTATTACGCTCAAGGCATGAGCGAGCGACTTCAGCCCGGCGACACCGCACCGGCCTTCACCCTGCCCGACGCGGACGGCAACGAGATCTCCCTGGCGGACCACAAGGGCCGCAAGGTCATCGTCTACTTCTACCCGGCGGCCCTCACCCCCGGCTGCACCAAGCAGGCGTGCGACTTCACCGACAACCTCGACGTGCTGGCGGGCGCGGGGTACGACGTGATCGGCGTCTCGCCGGACAAGCCGGAGAAGCTGGCGAAGTTCAGGGAGAAGGAGAACCTGAAGGTCACGCTGGTGGGCGACCCGTCGAAGGAGGTCCTGGAGGCGTACGGCGCGTTCGGCGAGAAGAAGCTGTACGGCAAGACGGTGACGGGCGTCATCCGGTCGACGGTGGTGGTGGACGAGGAGGGGAAGGTCGAGCGCGCCTTCTACAACGTGAAGGCGACGGGCCACGTCGCCAAGATCATCCGAGACCTCGGCATCTGAGGGCCCGGCATCTGAGGGCCCCCCTTCCACCGGCCCGCCCCACGGGAAACGGGGCGGGTCGTTCCGCATTCCGGACGTGACGGTCCGATGAGCGGTTCGTTGATCCGTACGAGGCCGCGAACGCGTGGCCGGATGCGGAGGGGAACGATGCCTGCGAGCCCGTACACCCACGAACGCCTGGCCGCGGCGGCGGGCGCGTCGCGGACGCTGTCCGAGGCGCTGACGCGGTTGGGGGTGGATCCGAGGAGCCCGACGCGGCATTACCTGCGCGAACGGATGAGGAAGCTGGGCGTCGACACCTTTCACTTCGAACGCGAGGGCACTCGCTGGACCAGAGCGGTACTGGAGCCGGTGGTCGCCGCTTCGAGCAGCGTGTACGAAGTCCTGCGGCGGCTCGGGCTCGAAGAAGTGGGCGGCCACTACACCAACATCAGCCGCCGCATCAAGGCGTACGGCATCGACACCTCCCACTTCCGTGCGCACATACGCACCGGAAGGATGCGGAACAACCACCGTCGTCGGACGGCCGAGGAAATGCTGGTGGACAACCGGTCCCCGCACGCCAAGCGCACGCCCGGCAGCCAGCTCAAGCGAGCACTGCGCGAGATCGGCGTCGATTCCCGCTGCGCCCTGTGCGGCATCGAACCCTTCTGGCAGGGCCACCCGCTGCCCCTTGAGGTCGACCACGTCAACGGCGACTGGCGCGACAACCGCCGGGAGAACCTCCGGCTGCTCTGCCCCAACTGTCATGCGGTCACCAGCACCTGGTGCAGGGGCGGCAGGCGCGGTCGCCACCGCCGGGGAATCCCCGCACCGGCCTCGCCGCCCGCCCGGTACGATGGCAGGCGGCGAGCGGCGGTGGCGCAACAGGCGACGCAGCAGACTTAGGATCTGTGGCCCGTGAAACGGCTTGAGGGTTCGAATCCCTTCCGCCGCACCAAGAACGGCCTGTGAATCAAAGGTTCGATTCACAGGCCGTTTCGCGTCAGCCCAACAGCTCCCGCACCACCGGCACCAGTGCCCGGAACGCCTTGCCGCGGTGGGAGATCGCGTTCTTCTCCTCGGCCGTCAGCTCCGCGCACGTGCGCGTCTCGCCGTCCGGCTGGAGGATCGGGTCGTAGCCGAAGCCGCCCTCGCCGGACGGCGAGAGGCGCAGGGTGCCGGGGAGGCGGCCCTCGACGACGCGTTCCGTGCCGTCGGGCAGGGCCAGGGCCGCGGCGCACCTGAAGTGGGCGGCGCGGTGCGGGGCGTCGATGTCGGAGAGCTGGGCCAGGAGGAGGTCCAGGTTCGCCGTGTCGTCGCCGTGCCGGCCGGCCCAGCGCGCGGAGAAGATGCCGGGCGCGCCGCCGAGGACGTCGACGCACAGGCCTGAGTCGTCGGCGACGGCGGGGAGACCGGTGGCCTGCGCCATCGCGTGCGCCTTGAGCAGCGCGTTCTCGGCGAAGGTGACGCCGGTCTCCTTGACGTCGGGGATCTCGGGGTAGGCGTCGGTGCCGACGAGTTCGTGGGGCAGTCCGGCGTCGGCGAGGATCGAGCGGAGTTCGGTGATCTTCCCGGCGTTGCGGGTGGCGAGGATCAGGCGGGTCATGCCCGTTACGGTACGGGGTGTCAGGGGGTGCAGATCTTGCCGATCTCCTTGGTCGCGTCCGTGATCGGGCTGAGGTCGGGGGTCCTGTCGCCCTTTTCGACGGCGTCGCGGACGCTGGCGACGCCGTTCTTGAGGTCGTCGACCGCCTTTTCGAGGTCGGCGTCGTCCGTCCGGTCGCCGAGGCGGTCGAGCTCGTTCTTGATCTCGTCCAGTTCCTTGTCCGCGGTGCTCGGCTCCAGCGCCGCGTTCTTCGCCGCGCGTTGGAGGTTGTCGACGCTGTTCGAGATGGCGTCGGCGGTCTGGACGCAGTCCACGGCCTTCTCGATCGCGCTGCAGCCGACCGCGGCCGTCAGGGCCAGGGCCGCGGCGGCCAGGGCAAGGGTGATACGACGCATGGAACTGGTCCTCCCCGGGTGTACGGATACGGGCGCACGGTCAGGCCCGTGTGTCCGTATCCGTACGGACGCGGGAAGCGCTCCCCCAGTTGCTTCGGGCAGTCGCTTCGGGCGGTCGCTTCGGGGGCCCGGCTACGCGTCGCGCTGCTCGGCGAGCACCCGCTCCTGGATCGCGGTGAGTTCGGCGCAGCCGCCCGCCGCGAGGTCGAGGAGGGCGTTCAGCTCCTTGCGGTCGAAGGGCTCGGCCTCGGCGGTGCCCTGGACCTCGACGAAGCGGCCGTCGCCGGTGCAGACGACGTTCATGTCGGTGTCGGCGCGGACGTCCTCCTCGTAGCAGAGGTCGAGGAGGGGGACGCCGTCGACGATGCCGACGGAGACGGCGGCGACGGTGCCGGTGAGGGGCTTGCGGGTGGCGCGGATGAGCTTGTTCTCGCGGGACCAGGTGATGGCGTCGGCGAGGGCGACGTAGGCGCCGGTGATGGCGGCGGTGCGGGTGCCGCCGTCGGCCTGGAGGACGTCGCAGTCCAGGACGACGGTGTTCTCGCCGAGCTGCTTGAAGTCGATGACGGCGCGCAGGGAGCGGCCGATGAGGCGGCTGATCTCGTGGGTGCGGCCGCCGATCTTGCCGCGTACGGCTTCGCGGTCGCCGCGGGTGTTGGTGGCGCGCGGGAGCATGGAGTACTCGGCGGTGACCCAGCCTTCGCCGCTGCCCTTGCGCCAGCGGGGCACGCCTTCGGTGACGGAGGCCGTGCAGAAGACCTTCGTGTCGCCGAAGGAGACGAGGACGGAGCCTTCTGCGTGCTTGCTCCAGCCGCGTTCGATGGTGACGGGGCGGAGCTGTTCGGCGGTACGGCCGTCGGTTCGAGACATGGGCTGAGCCTATCCGGCCGAATGGGGGCACACGGCACGCGAAAGGGCCCCCTCGGGGAGGGGGCCCTTTCGAAGCGTCAGTCGCTCACATCATGTCTTCGATGTCGGCGGCGATGGGGTCGGCGTCGGTGCCGATGACGACCTGGATGGCGGTGCCCATCTTCACGACGCCGTGGGCGCCGGCGGCCTTGAGGGCGGCCTCGTCGACGAGGCTCGGGTCGTGGACCTCGGTGCGGAGGCGGGTGATGCAGCCTTCGACCTCTTCGATGTTGTCGATACCGCCGAGCCCGGCGACGATCTTCTCAGCCTTGGTGGCCATGTCTGACTCCTGAGTGTCTCGGCACCGGCGCTCCGGTCCGTTTCATCAAGGTAACGCACGTTTGGACCACTTATGCGAGCGTTATGGGCCGTTGGATCGCAGGATGACGATCACCGGCTCCGTGCGCACGGGATGAGTGGTCTACACCAGTGTACGGCGGGTGCCGGACGATCCGGTCAGCGCCAGGAGGACGCCGATGAGCTCGAACGCCTCCGCCGTACAGACCCCCTGGTACCAGGGGCTGTTCAGCGGACTCCAGAAGATGGGCCGCTCGCTCCAGCTGCCCATCGCCGTGCTCCCCGCGGCCGGCATCCTCAACCGCCTCGGCCAGGACGACGTCTTCGGCAAGGACGGGCTCGGCTGGAACGACGTGGCGAAGGTCTTCGGGGGCGCGGGCGGCGCGCTGCTCGACTCCTCGCTCGGACTTCCGCTGCTCTTCTGCGTCGGCGTCGCGATCGGCATGGCGAAGAAGGCGGACGGCTCGACGGCGCTCGCCGCCGTGGTCGGCTTCCTCGTCTACTACAACGTGCTGCGCCAGTTCCCCGAGGACTGCGCCGCGGGCGCGGTGCTCAAGGGCAACCAGTGCGTGGACTTCGCGACGCAGGCGGCGTCCAACGCCACGTACCAGAATCCCGGGGTCTTCGGCGGCATCGTCATCGGCCTGCTGAGCGCGTGGTTCTGGCAGCGCTACCACCGCGTGAAGCTGGTCGACTGGCTGGGCTTCTTCAACGGCCGGCGCCTGGTGCCGATCCTGATGTCGTTCGTGGCGCTGGCCTTCGCGGTGGTCTGCCTGTGGGTGTGGCCGCCGATCGGTGACGCGCTGGTCAGCTTCTCGAAGTGGATGACGGACCTCGGTTCGGGGGGCGCTGGCATCTTCGGCGTCGCGAACCGCGCGCTGCTGGTGATCGGCATGCACCAGTTCCTGAACACCTTCATGTGGTTCCAGTTCGGCGACTACACCAAGGCGGACGGGACGGTCGTCCACGGCGACATCAACCGGTTCCTGGCGGGCGACCCGACGGCGGGCCAGTTCACCACCGGCTTCTTCCCGATCATGATGTTCGCCCTGCCGGCCGCGGCCCTGGCGATCGCGCACTGCGCCAAGCCGCACCGCCGCAAGGAGGTCGGCGGCATGATGCTCTCGGTCGGCCTGACGTCCTTCGTCACGGGCGTGACCGAGCCGATCGAGTACTCGTTCCTGTTCATCGCCCCGGTGCTGTACGGCATCCACGCGGTACTCACGGGCGTGTCCATGGCCGTGACCTGGGCACTCGGCGTGAAGGACGGCTTCAGCTTCTCGGCGGGCCTGATCGACTACGTCATCAACTGGGGGCTCGCCACGAAGCCCTGGATGATCATCCCGATCGGTCTGGCGTTCGCCGCGGTCTACTACGCGATCTTCCGGTTCGCGATCATCAAGTTCAACCTGCCGACGCCGGGCCGCGAGCCCGAGGAGCTGGCGGAGGAGCTGGAGCGCGACAACGTGAAGTAGGCGTACGCCGACGTCACGGTCAGACCCACCCGGCGGGACTTACGCAAGGCCCTTGGACTTAACGGTCCAGGGGCCTTGCGCATGCCCTGACCAGGGCTTATGCCCCTCCCGGACACCCCGTGGATATCGATTGGAAATCGCAGGTTCCTTATCTAACCCTCACCGTGCTAAAACTGGTCTACACCACTCATTGGTGTAGACCACGCGGCCCCCCGCGTACCCCCTTGAGACGCCGCCGTCCCCCGTTAACTGTCCCCTGGCGGCGCCTTGCCCACTGGAGGAAGTTGATGAGTACGGACACCGCCGCCAAAGCGGCGCCGGCGAAGAAGCGGGGCTCTGGCGTTTTCCAGGGTCTCCAGAAGGTCGGCCGCAGCCTTCAGCTGCCCATCGCCGTGCTGCCCGCCGCGGGCATCATGGTCCGCCTCGGCAAGGACGACGTCTTCGGCAAGGACGGGCTCGGCTGGGACAAGGTAGCCGCCGTCTTCGACAACGCGGGCGGCGCCATCACCGGCGCGCTCCCGATCCTGTTCTGCATCGGCGTCGCCATCGGCTTCGCCAAGAAGGCGGACGGCTCGACGGCGCTCGCCGCCGTGGTCGGCTTCCTGGTCTACAGCAAGGTGCTGGAGGCGTTCCCGGTCTCCGAGGCCGTCGTCAAGGCGGGCAAGGACGATCCGGCGGTCTACAACAACCCCGGTGTGCTCGGCGGCATCATCATGGGTCTGCTGGCCGCGGTGTTCTGGCAGAAGTACCACCGCACCAAGCTGGTGGACTGGCTGGGCTTCTTCAACGGCCGCAGGCTCGTCCCGATCATGATGGCCTTCGTCGGCATCGTCGTCGGCGTCTTCTTCGGCCTGGTCTGGGAGCCGATCGGCGAGGGCATCTCCAGCTTCGCCGAGTGGATGACCGGCCTGGGTGCCGGTGGCGCCGCGCTCTTCGGCGGCATCAACCGCGCGCTGATCCCGATCGGCATGCACCAGTTCGTGAACACCGTCGCCTGGTTCCAGCTCGGTGACTTCACCCAGCCCGACGGCACCGTCGTGCACGGCGACATCACCCGCTTCCTGGCCGGCGACCCCTCCGCCGGCATGTACCAGTCGGGCTTCTTCCCGATCATGATGTTCGGCCTCCCGGCCGCCGCCATCGCCATCGCGCACTGCGCCCGCCCCGAGCGCCGCAAGGCCGTCCTCGGCATGATGGGTTCGCTGGCCCTGACCTCGTTCGTCACCGGTGTGACCGAGCCGATCGAGTTCACCTTCATGTTCATCGCCCCGCTGCTGTACGTCCTCCACATCGTGCTGACCGCCATCTCGATGGCCGTCACCTGGGGGCTGGGCGTGCACGCCGGATTCAACTTCTCGGCGGGCTTCATCGACTACGCGCTCAACTGGAGCCTGGCGACCAAGCCGTGGCTGATCATCCCGATCGGTCTGGCCTTCGGCGCGCTGTACTACTTCGTCTTCCGCTTCGCGATCGTCAAGTTCAACCTCACCACCCCGGGCCGTGAGCCCGAGGAGGAGATCGAGGACCTGACGAAGGCGTAGTCCTTCCCCCCGTACGCGAAAGGGGCCCCGGAACCGCATAGGTTCCGGGGCCCCTTTTCTCGTTTCCGCGTCAGAGCTCGTACACCGCGTGCGGGACGGCCAGTTCGGTCGGGCCTTCGAAGACCGCGCGGGCGTCGGCCAGGTTGCGCTCCGCGTCCGTCCACGGCGGGATGTGCGTGAGCACCAGGCGGCCCACCCCGGCGCGCCGCGCGTGCTCGCCCGCCTGGCGGCCGTTGAGGTGCAGCTCGGGGATGTCCTCCTTGCCGTGCGTGAACGCGGCCTCGCAGAGGAACAGGTCGGCGCCTTCGGCCAGTTCGTGCAGCGCGTCGCAGACCCCGGTGTCGCCGGAGTACGCGAGCGACCTGCCGCCGTGCTCGACGCGGATGCCGAAGGTGTCGACCGGGTGGCGCACCTTCTCGGTGCGCACCGCGAAGGGGCCGATGTCGAAGGAGCCCGCCTTGAGCGTGTGGAAGTCGAAGACCTCGCTCATCGCGCGCTCGGACGGCACGTCGGCGTACGCGTCGCAGAGCCGTTCCTCGGTGCCTTCGGGGCCGTACACGGGGATCGGGGCGCAGCGGCCGCCGTCGTGCCGGTAGTAGCGCGCGACGAAGAACGCGCACATGTCGATGCAGTGGTCCGGGTGGAGGTGGCTGAGGAAGACGGCGTCGATGTCGTACAGGTCGATGTGTCGCTGCACCGCGCCGAGGGCGCCGTTGCCCAGGTCGAGGAGCAGCCGGAAGCCGTCGGCCTCTACGAGGTAGCTGGAGCAGGCGGACTCCGCGGAGGGGAACGAGCCTGAACAGCCGACGACGGTGAGCTTCATGGAGCGTGAACCTCCGGGGCTTCAAGGACGGGGAGGGTTCGTGCGGGTGAGCGGGTGCTTCGTGCGGGTGCGGGGGGTTTCGTGCGGTGCTGCGGAGGGACGCGGCGTGCGCGGGCGGTGCGCGCAGTGACAAGCGGTTCATCGAGCGTAAGGCGGGAAACGGCCCGTCGCTCCTCTGGGGCGGGCCGTTGTGGGGGAACTCACCTGGGCAGTCACCGGTTCGGGTGGCGCGCGGGGTGGGCGGGGCGCCGGTACGGTCGGGGTATGGACACGTCCTGGTGGCTCGGGCTGCTCGCCGTCGTGGCGATCGCGCTCGTCGTGGCGGTGGCGGACGGGCGCGGGCGCGGTGGTCCCGGTGCGCGGGGCAGGGGTACGGCTCGGGGCGGGCGGCCCCCCGGTCGGACGCGGCCTCCGGGGCGGGCGTCCGGCGGAGGTCCGGGGCGGCCTTCCGGCCCCCGGCGCACCGGGCGGGTGCCCAGGGCGGGCGAGATCTGGTGGGCGGACGTCCCCTACGAGGACGGGCCCGGGTCCAAGGACCGGCCGTGCCTGGTGCTCTCGGTGCACGGGGAGACGGCGCTCGTCGCGAAGATCACCAGCAAGTACCACGACGAGCGGCCCGGGGTCATCGCGCTGCCGCCGGGGTCGGTGGGGGACGCGCAGGGGCGGCCGAGCTTCCTGGAGACGGACGAGTTGCGGGACGTGCGGGTGTGGGAGTTCCGGCGGCGGGTGGGGGTCGCGGATCCCGTGGTCTGGGACCAGGTGAGGCACCTGGCCCGGTGAGGCGGGGGCCCGGCGGCTGCGGGGCTCGGTGCGGCCGGGTGCGAGTTCCGCTGCGCGGGGCGTTCCCCCACCCCGCCCCTTCCCGAAACCCTCCGGGGGCCTTGCGGGGCGGGAGGGCACGCGCGGCGTGTGCCCCACCCTCGCGCAGTTCCCCGCGCCCCTAAAAGGGGCGCGGGGAAGGGGCGGGGTGGGGTGGGGCTCGCCGCAGGCGAAACGGCGCACCCCGTTGCGTGGCGCTCCTCGGAGGGGCTACGCCCAGAGTTGGCCGTGGAGGGTTTCGATCGCGGCTTCCGTGGTGGGCGCCGTGTACACCCCCGTGGACAGGTACTTCCAGCCCCCGTCGGCCACGACGAACACGATGTCCGCGGACTCCCCCGCCTGCACCGCCTTCTTCCCCACTCCGATGGCCGCGTGCAGCGCCGCCCCCGTGGAGACGCCCGCGAAGATCCCCTCCTGCTGGAGGAGTTCGCGGGTGCGGGTGACCGCGTCGGCGGAGCCGACCGAGAAGCGGGTGGTCAGGACGGACGCGTCGTACAGCTCGGGCACGAACCCCTCGTCGAGGTTCCGCAGCCCGTACACGAGGTCGTCGTAGCGCGGCTCGGCCGCGACGATCCGGACCCCGGGGACGTTCTCGCGGAGGTAGCGCCCGACGCCCATGAGCGTGCCGGTCGTGCCGAGGCCCGCCACGAAGTGGGTGATCGAGGGGAGGTCGGCGAGGATCTCCGGGCCCGTGGTCGCGTAGTGCGCGCCCGCGTTGTCCGGGTTGCCGTACTGGTAGAGCATCACCCAGGACGGGTTCTCCGCGGACAGCTCCTTGGCGACCCGTACGGCCGTGTTGGAGCCGCCGGCCGCGGGGGACGACACGATCTCCGCGCCCCACATCGCGAGGAGGTCCCGGCGCTCCTGCGAGGTGTTCTCCGGCATGACGCAGACGATGCGGTAGCCCTTGAGCTTGGCCGCCATCGCCAGGGAGATGCCGGTGTTGCCGCTGGTCGGCTCCAGGATGGTGCAGCCGGGGGTGAGCCGGCCGTCCTTCTCGGCCTGCTCGATCATGTGGAGCGCGGGGCGGTCCTTGACCGAGCCCGTCGGGTTGCGGTCCTCCAGCTTGGCCCAGATCCGGACGGAGTCCGAGGGCGAGAGGCGCGGCAGCCGGACGAGCGGCGTGTTGCCGACCGCGGCGAGCGGGGAGTCGTATCGCATCAGGGGTCTCAGCTCATGCCGCCGGCCACGGCCGGGAGGATCGTGACGCTGTCGCCGTCGGTGAGCTTGGTGGAGATGCCGTCGAGGAAGCGGACGTCCTCGTCGTTGAGGTACACGTTCACGAAGCGGCGCAGTTCGCCGCCCTTGGCGCCGTCGACGATGCGCTCGGCGATGCCCGCGTGGCGGGTGTCGAGGTCGGCGAAGAGGTCGGCGAGGGTCGCCCCGCTGCCCTCCACCGCCTTGGCGCCGTCGGTGTAGGTGCGGAGGATGGTGGGGATGCGGACCTCGATGGCCATGGCTTGCGGCTCCTGTCGGAAGGGTGTGGCGTGTGTGGCGTCGTGCGACGTCACGGCTGGCTGACGTGCTGGGGCGCGGGCGGGGTGCCCGCCGCGCGCGGGGTCGGGCCCGGCCGCCGGGTCAGGCGGCGCCGCGCGGACACATCGCGCTGGTGGTCCTGCACAGGTCGACGTGCAGCCGCGCGACGAGCAGCACTGTGCCCGGCGTCTGAATGCTCACGTCGTTCGAAACCATGCGGTCATCGTATCGATTCCCGGTCCCCGAATCGGAATGTGATCTTGGATGTTGGACCGGGAACGCTCAGCATGTGGACTTCAGAGTGCCTTCGGAAGGTAGACGACGGTCGGGGCTCCGGTCGTCGGATGCACGCTGACCTCGGCCTTCACTCCGTAGACCGTCGCGAGCAGCTCGGGCGTGAGCACGTCCCCCGGCGTGCCGGAGGCGGCGATCCTGCCGCCCTGGAGGACGTAGATCCGGTCGCAGTAGTACGCGGCCAGGTTCAGGTCGTGCAGCGCGATGAGGTTGCTGGTGCCCAGCTCCCGTACGAGGGAGAGGACTTCCAGCTGGTAGCGGATGTCGAGGTGGTTGGTCGGCTCGTCCAGGACCACCAGGTCGGGCTGCTGGACCAGGGCGCGGGCGACGAGGGTGCGCTGGCGTTCGCCGCCGGAGAGCGAGGGGAAGGGGCGGGCCGCGAACTCCGCGATGCCGACGCGTTCCAGGGCCGCGCGCACCAGCTCGGCGTCGGCCGCCGTGTCGGCCTCCCAGAAGCGCTTGTGCGGGGAGCGGCCCATGGCGACCACTTCGTGGACGGTCAGCTCGAAGACGGCCTGGCCGTCCTGCGGGACGGTCGCGAGACGGCGGGCGCGGGCCTTGGCGCCCATGGTGTGCAGGTCGGCGCCGTCGAGGAGGGCGCGGCCGTGGGTGGGGCGCAGGGTGCCGTAGACGCAGCGCAGCAGGGTGGTCTTGCCGCTGCCGTTGGGGCCGACGACGCCGACGGTCTCGCCGGGGCCGACGGTGAGGTCGACGCCGTCGACGAGGTGGCGGCCGTCGCCTGGGCCGTAGGAGAGTCCCTCGGTCGTCAGGGTGGTCATGCGGGGACTCCTTCGGGCGGAGTGCCGTAAGCCCTCATGCGGGGGCTCCTTCGGGCGGAGTGCCGTAAGCCCTCATGCGGGGGCTCCTTCGGGGCGGCGGCGCAGCATCCACAGGAAGAACGGGCCGCCGGTGAGCGCGGTGAGGATGCCCACGGGCACGTCCTGCGGGGTGGCGACCGTACGGGCGGCGAGGTCGGCGGCGACCAGGAAGGCGGCGCCCGCGAGCGCGACGACCGGCAGCAGGGTGCGGTGCGAGGCGCCGACGACCATGCGCGCGGCGTGCGGCACCATCAGGCCGATGAAGCCGATGGCCCCGCTGACGGCGACCAGCACGCCGGTGACCAGCGAGGTGAGCAGGAAGATCGCGGCGCGGAAGCGGGAGGTGTCCAGGCCGAGCACGGTGGCGCCCTCCTCCCCCACGAGCATCAGGTCCAGCGGTCTGGCGACCGCGATCAGCAGCGCGGTGCCGACGGCGAGGACGGCGGCGGGCAGGAGCAGCATGTCCCAGCGGGCCGAGCCGAGGCCGCCGAGCGACCAGTACATGGCCTCCTTGAAGTGCTCGGAGCGCGGCGACATCACCAGCATCAGGCTGGTGAGGGCGGTGAGGATGTACGCGACGGCGACGCCGGCCAGGACCAGGCGCGGTCCGGTGAGCTGGCCGCCGCGCCGCGCCAGCGCGTACACCAGGACCGTGGCGAGCAGGGCGCCGGTGAACGCCCCCGCGGGCATCGTCACGTTGGTGGCGAGGCCGATGCCGCTGCCGATGCCGGTGACGATCACCAGGACGACGCCGGTGGAGGCGCCCGACGAGACGCCCAGCAGGTAGGGGTCGGCGAGCGGGTTGCGGACCAGGGCCTGGAGGACGGTGCCGACGACGGCGAGCCCGGCGCCGACGACGGCGCCGAGCAGGACGCGCGGCAGCCGTACGTCCAGGACGATGGTGCGCAGGGGGCTGGGCTCGGCGTTCCCGAAGAGGATGTCGAGCACCTGGCCGGGCGGTATGTGCACCTGGCCGAAGGCGAGTCCGGCGACCACGGCGGCGGCGAGGGCGGCGGTCAGGACCGCGAGCACCAGGGCGTAGCGCAGGGGCCCCCGGGGCTCGCGGTCCGTGCGGCAGGTCATGGGCCGGGCCTCAGCCGGTGGTGGCGGGGCCGGTGGTCCCCGGGTGGAGCTGGGCCGCGAGCTTGGCGATCGCGGCGGGGGCGCGGACGCCGAGTACGACGTCGGAGAGGGGCATCACCGCGAACCGCTTGTTCTTGATCGCGGGTACGTCGCGCAGCGCCGGGTCGGCCAGGAGGCGCTTCTTCTTCTGTTCGACGGTGACCGAGCCGTAGTCGTAGATCACGATCGTCTCGGGCTTGCGGGCGACGACCTGTTCCCAGGTGGCGTCGCCGAAGGGCTTGTCGAGGTCGGCGAAGACGTTGCGGCCGCCCGCGAGGGTGATCATCTCGTTGCCTATGCCCTTGCCGCCCGCCGTGGACGCGGTCTTGTCGCCGCCGTCGTAGACGAAGACGGAGACCGGCTTCACGCCCTTGAGCTGCCCGGCGGTCGTGGCGACGGTCTTCTTGGCTCCCGCGATCCACGCGTCGGCGCGGTCCTTGGCGCCGAAGGTCTGCCCGACCTCGCCGATCTCCTGGTAGAGGTCGTCCAGCGCGGTCTTCCGGTCCGCGCAGTACTCGACGTTGAGCCGGGACGTGATGCCGGACTGCTTGAGGTCGTCGCGGCTGCGGCCCTCCTTCGCGTCGAAGGCGGTGGCGTAACCGCCGTACACGAAGTCGGGGTTGGCGGCGAGGAGCTTCTCCTTGGAGGGGTACTCCTTGGCGAGGACGGGGACCGCGTCGTAGGCCTTGGCGTACTTGGGCAGGACCTTGTCGTCGAGGTAGGCCGTGCCGATCAGGGACTTCTCCAGGCCGAGCTCCAGCATCACCTCGGTGACGTGCTGGTTCATGGTGACGACGCGCTTGGGGGGCGCCTTGTAGGTGGTCTGCACCCCGCAGTTGGTGACGGTGTACGGGAAGCCGGGCGCGGCCTTCGCGTCGGCGTCGTCCTTGCTGTCGGTACCCCCTCCGCAGGCGGTGGTGAGGGTGAGCAGGGCGGCGGACACCGCGACCGTGACTGTGCTGCGCCTGGACATGGCTGTGCCTCCTGACGGGGATTTCCTCGTCCCCGATCGGTGTGCGTGAGGCGGCAGGTCAGTTCCTGGCTGCCGGACGAGGGGGTCGTCCGGTCACAGTGGCGGGACCGCGCCGGTTTCGCACCGGCTTCCTGGGTCCTGCCGCCCGGGTCGCGCACAGTGTGTCACCTGCGTCTTCTGCGTCTTCGCCGGGGTCACTCGGGCCAGGCGGAGTTCTGGACCGTCTCGACGAAGTCGCCGGGGACGAAGCCGGGCACGAAGTGGCGCAGCACGTCGGCCTTGATGTTGCCGAAGGTCGTGTCCGGCTTGGGCGCGATGCCCTCGGTGAACGACTCCAGGATGCGGCGCTTGAAGTCGGGGCGGGGGTGCAGTGCGGTGATCGCGTCGCGGTGCTCGGGGGCGAGGTCGTGGTAGCCGATGCCCAGGACGTCGTACTCCACGCCCGCCGTGACGAGCGCGACCTCGGGCTCCATGAACTCTGGGATGCCGGGGGTGGTGTGCAGGGCGATGGCGGTCCACACGCGGCGTACGGAGTCCTCGGGAACGCCGTGCGCCTGGAGGAAGCGGCGGGCCGCGTCGGCGCCGTCGACCTCGAAGCGGCGGCCGCTGGTGCGGTGCGCCTCGCCCAGGCCGAGGTCGTGGAACATGGCGCCGACGTAGAGGAGTTCGGGGTCGAAGGAGAGGCCGCGGTCGCGGCCCCGGGCGGCGCCGAAGAAGTAGACGCGGCGCGAGTGGTGGTAGACCAGTTCGCTCGCGGTGTCGCGGACGAGTTCGGTGGCGGCGCGGGCGAGCTCGGTGTCGGGGGCCTCGGTGATGTTCTCGATCGTGTTCTTCGTCATGGCCACAGCCTGCCGGGAGGAGGGGCGGGCGGGCCATGTCCGTACGGGACAGGGTTCCCACAGATCCGGACACGGCCTACGCTCGCGCGCATGGGCTCCCACGATGTGATCGTCTTCGCCTACGACGGCGTGCGCCTCCTCGACGTCTCGGCGCCGCTGGAGGTGTTCGGCACCGCGCCCGGCTACACCGTGACCGTCTGCACCCCGGACGGCGGCGACGTCACGACCGCTTCGGGGCTGCGCATCGGCGGGGGCCTGGCCGTCGCGGACGCGGGGCGGGCGGACACGCTGGTGGTGCCGGGCGCGGTCGACGTGGCCGGGCTGCTCACGGCGCCCGAGCTGATCGCCCAGGTCACGGCGGCGGCCGGGCGTTCAGGGCGGGTGGCGGCGGTGTGCACGGGGGCGTTCGCGCTGGCGGCGGCCGGGCTGCTGGACGGGCGGCGGGCCACCACGCACTGGGAGCACGCGGACGCGCTGGCCGCGCGCTGGCCCGGGGTGCGGGTCGAGCCGGACGCGATCTACGTCCAGGACGGCGAGGTGTTCACGTCGGCGGGGGTGACGGCCGGGATCGACGTGTGCCTGGCGATGGTGGAGCAGGACCGGGGGCCCGCGGTGGCGCGGCGGGTCGCGCGGGACCTGGTGGTGTTCCTCCAGCGGCCCGGGGGCCAGTCGCAGTTCTCGGCGGCGTCCCGCACCGCCCCCACGCGCCATCCGCTCGTACGGCCGCTGCTGGACGCGGTGGCCGCCGATCCGGCCGCCGATCACGGCGCGGCGGCGCTGGCGGGCCGGGCGGGGGTGAGCGTCCGGCATCTGGCCCGGCTCTTCCGCGAGCAGACGGGCCAGACGCCGGCGGGGTACGTGGAGCGGGTGCGGGTGGAGGCGGCGCGCATGCTCCTGGAGGGTGGCGCGAGCGTGACCGGCGCGGCGGCGCGCAGCGGGCTCGGCAGCGACGAGAGCCTGCGGCGGGTGTTCGCGCGGCACCTGGGGGTCACGCCGAGCGAGTACGCGGCGCGGTTCCGCACCTCGCGGTACGTCCCCCAGTACGCCTCGACTAGTACGCCTCGACGACCTTGATGTCTTCCTCCGTGATCACGCCGTCCACGATGCGGTACGAGCGGAACTGGAAGGGCCCGGCGTCGTCCTTGTCGGCGGTCGACACGAGGACGTAGTGCGCGCCCGGCTCGTTGGCGTAGGTGACGTCGGTGCGCGAGGGGTACGCCTCGGTCGCGGTGTGCGAGTGGTAGACGATCACCGGCTCCTCGTCGCGGTCGTCCAGCTCGCGGTAGAGCTTGAGCAGGTCCGACGAGTCGAACTCGTAGAACGTGGGCGAGCGGGCGGCGTTGAGCATCGGGATGAAGCGCTCGGGCCGCCCGGACCCCTCGGGACCCGCGACCATGCCGCACGCCTCGTCGGGGTGGTCGGCTCGGGCGTGCGCGACGATCTGGTCGTACAGGGCCTGGGTGATGGTCAGCATGACGGCAAGGATAAGCAGACGGGCGGGGGGGGGGGCCCCCCGGGGGGGGCCCCCCCCCCCCCCGGGGCCGGGCCCCGGGGCCCCCCCCCCCCCGGGCGGCCCCCCCCCCCCCCGGGGGGGGGGGGGGGGGCCACCCCCCCCCCGCGGGGGCGGGGGGGGGGCGCCCGCGCCCGGGGCGCCCCCCCCGCCCCCGGGGGGGGGGGCCCCCCCGGGGGGGGCCCCCCCCCCGCCCGTCTGCTGAGAAGACGCTGGTCAGACCCGCTTGCGGGCGAAGCCCGCGCCCTGCGGGTTGCGCGACTTGAGCACCAGGTACGCGACGCCGAGGACCGCGGCCCACAGCGGGGCGCAGTACAGCGAGACGCGCGCGTCCTCGTCGATGCCCATCAGCACGATGACCATGCCGATGAAGGCCAGCGCGAACCAGCTGGTCCACGGCGCGCCCGGCGCCTTGAACGTGGACTCGGGCAGCTCGCCGCGGTCCGCCTTGGCCCGGTAGCGGAGCTGGCTGACCAGGATCATGATCCAGGCCCACATGCCGGAGATCGTGGCGAAGGAGACGACGTAGTCGAAGGCCTTGCCGGGGTACTCGTAGTTGATCCAGACGCCGACGAGCATCAGCGCGGCCGAGAAGCTGGTGCCGACCAGCGGCAGGCCGTTCTTGGTCAGCTTCGTGAAGAACTTCGGGCCCTGCCCGTTCAGCGCGAGGTCGCGCAGCATGCGGCCGGTGGAGTACATGCCGGAGTTGCAGGAGGAGAGCGCCGCGGTGAGCACCACGAAGTTCACGATCGCGGCGCCCGCGCTGAGGCCCATCTTCTCGAAGGCGGCCACGAACGGGGAGATGCCGGGCTGGAAGTGGGTCCACGGAACGACCGACAGGATCATGATCAGCGCGCCGACGTAGAAGACGGCGATGCGCCACGGCACGGTGTTGATGGCCTTCGGCAGCACGGTCTTGGGGTCCTTGGACTCGCCCGCGGTCACGCCGACCAGCTCGACGGCGAGGAAGGCGAACATGACCATCTGGAGGGTCATCAGGGTGGAGCCGACGCCCTTGGGGAAGAACCCGCCCTCGGACCACAGCAGCGTCACGGAGGCGGAGTCGCCCGCGTCGGAGAAGCCGAGGGTGAGGATGCCGGCACAGATGAGGATCATGCCGATGATCGCGGTGACCTTGACCATCGAGAACCAGAACTCCAGCTCGCCGAAGAGCTTGACGGAGATCAGGTTCGCGAGGAACAGCACGACCGTGAAGATCAGCGCGAAGACCCACTGGGGCTGGTCGAGGACGCCGCTCGCGTCCTTGGTCCAGTACTGCATGTACGAGGACGCGGCGGTCACTTCGGTGATGCCGGTGACGACCCAGAACAGCCAGTACGTCCAGCCGGTGACGAAGCCCGCGAAGGGTCCGACGAACTCCCGGGCGTACTCCGAGAAGGAGCCGGACACCGGGCGGTACATGAGCAGTTCGCCCAGGGCGCGCATGATGAAGAAGATCACGAGGCCCGCGATGGCGTACGCCAGGATGAGACTGGGGCCCGCCTTGGAGATTCCCTTGCCCGCACCGAGGAAGAGTCCGGTGCCGATGGCTCCGCCGATGGCGATCATCTGGATCTGCCGGGCGCCGAGCCCCCGCTGGTAGCCCTCGCCCTCGCCGCCGCCTTCGGCATCCTTGCCGTCGTGCTGCGTGTCGACCTGCACTGAGGTCATGTTGGTGCGCCTTTCTCCACGTCCGATCCGCGCCCTTCGCGAAGAAGGCTGCGGATCAGGTCCTGATCCCCCCGGATGTGACTGGAGTGCCACCGGCGGTCTGCCGGCCAAAGCGCCCTCGGGGGACATGGGTGGCGTCCCGCGAGCGGTCGTGAAGATGTATCACGGCCGCGACAGTGATCGACTGGGACGAATGTGGCACATCGCACGGTCAGAAGTGGACAAAAAGAACACGCAGGGCCATAGCGGCCCCGCGCGTTAACGTGATCGTTATCCGGATTTGAGCGTCCGCTGAGCGAACGCTCACCTGGTGGACGGCCCGGTCGGATCCGACCCGGGTCCAGACACCGGTCCTCAGGGCAGCAGCGTCCCGACGAGCGTCTCCTGGAGCGCGCCGAGCCAGAGGTACGCCATGACCATCGGCTTGCGCGGGTCCTCGTCCGGCAGGTGGTACAGCTCGTCGCCGTCGTCGTCGGAGACCTCCAGGCGGGTCCCGATGGTCAGCCTCAGGTCGTTGAGCGCGCCGAGCCAGCTGCGCGACTCGTCGGGCGAGAGCTTGAGCACCGCCCCGTCCTCGCCCGCCACGGCGAGCGAGTCCAGGGTGCGCACGACGGCCAGGGCGTCCGCCCGCTTGCGGCCCCGCAGGTCGTTCTCGGTGAACCGGCGAAACTCCGCGGACGCGTCGCGCAGCCCGGCGTCGTCGCCCTTGGCGTCGGGGCCGCCGTAGGCGTCGGGGAAGAGCCGGGCGAGCGCCGGGTCGGAGGGCGGCTCGCTGGGGCCCTCGGCGAAGAGCGCGGCCAGCGGGTCCGCGTCGGCCGCGGGCTCGTCGCCCGGACCGATGAGCTCCAGGAGCTGCACGGCCAGGGAGCGCAGGATCGAGACCTCGATCTCGTCGAGCGCGACGGCCGCGCCGCCGCCGGGGACCGCCTCGAACTGCCCGGCCATCAGTTGCGGTCCTGGGTGAGGGTCGCCCACAGGCCGTAGCCGTGCATCGCCTGCACGTCGCGCTCCATCTCTTCGCGGCTGCCGCTGGAGACCACGGCACGCCCCTTGTTGTGGACGTCGAGCATGAGCTTGTTGGCCTTCTCCTTGGAGTAGCCGAAGTAGCTCTGGAAGACGTAGGTCACGTAGCTCATGAGGTTGACCGGGTCGTTGTGGACCAGCGTCACCCAGGGGACGTCGGGCTCGGGGACGGCGAAGGCCTCTTCGGCCGACTCGGGACGTTCGATCTCTACGGGCGCGACGCTCACCCGTCCCATGCTGCCACTGAGAGGTGCCCATCGCACAAACGGACCCCACATCTCGTCAATCTGACGAAATTGTTGCTAGCATCCCTGAACATGAACACTGCGGACCTCGGGCTGCCCGTGGACGTCCCTTCCACGGCACTCTTCACCGACCAGTACGAGTTCACGATGCTGCAGGCCGCGCTGCGGGCCGGGACCGCCGACCGGCACTCGGTCTTCGAGGTCTTCACGCGCCGACTGCCCGAGGGGCGGCGGTACGGCGTGGTGGCGGGCACCGGGCGGGTCCTGGACGCCGTCGAGAACTTCCGCTTCGACGCGAGCGTGCTGGGCTTCCTCCGGGAGAACGGCATCGTCGACGAGCCGACGCTCCAGTGGCTGGCCTCCTACCGCTTCGGCGGCGACGTCTGGGGCTACCCCGAGGGCGAGGTGTACTTCCCCGGCTCGCCGATCCTGCGCGTCGAGGGCTCCTTCGCCGAGTGCGTGCTCCTGGAGACCGTGATCCTCTCCATCCTCAACCACGACTCGGCCATCGCCGCCGCGGCCTCGCGGATGTCGGCGGCGGCGGGCGGGCGGCGGCTCATCGAGATGGGCGCGCGGCGCACCCACGAGCTGTCCGCGGTCGCGTCGGCGCGCGCCGCGTACGTGGCGGGCTTCGACTCGACCTCCGACCTGGCCGCGGGCTTCCGCTACGGCATCCCCACGGTCGGCACGTCCGCGCACGCCTTCACGCTGCTGCACGACAGCGAGCGGGACGCCTTCCGGGCGCAGGTGGCCTCGCTCGGCCGGGGCACGACGCTGCTGGTCGACACCTACGACGTGACGGAGGCCGTCCGTACGGCGGTGGAGGTCGCGGGCCCCGAACTGGGTGCCGTCCGCATCGACTCCGGCGACCTGCTGCTCGTCGCGCACCGGGTGCGCCAGCAGCTGGACGAGCTGGGGGCGGTGAACACCAAGATCGTGGTCACCTCCGACCTGGACGAGTACGCGATCGCCTCGCTGGCCGCGGCGCCGGTCGACGCCTACGGGGTCGGCACCCAGCTGGTCACGGGCAGCGGGCACCCGACGTGCTCCATGGTCTACAAGCTGGTCGCCCGCGCGGAGTCCGCCGACCCGAAGGCGCCGCTGCACCCGGTCGCCAAGAAGTCGCTGGGCGCGAAGGCGTCCGTGGGCGGCCGCAAGTGGGCCGCGCGGCGGCTCGACCGGGACGGGGTGGCCGAGGCGGAGGTCGTCGGCACCGGGCCCGTACCGGCCGAGCTGGCCGACCGGCAGCTGCTGGTGCAGCTGGTCAAGGGCGGCGAGGTGATCGCGCGCGAGCCGCTGGACGCGGCGCGCGAGCGGCACATCGCGGCGCGGGCCGGGCTGCCGATGTCGGCGATCCAGCTGTCGCGGGGCGAGCAGGTCATCCCGACCGAGCACGTGTGAGGCGGCGGGGCCCTGCGGCCCCCTCCCGCAACCCGGCCGGATTCTCTACGCTCGGTAACGTCATCCCCCACGCAACCGTTAGGACCACGCCATGCACCGCGCGCTCATCGTCGTGGACGTGCAGAACGACTTCTGCGAGGGCGGCAGCCTCGCCGTGACCGGCGGCGCGGACGTCGCGGCCGCGATCACCGATCTGGTGGGCGCCTCGACCGCGGGGTACCGGCACGTCGTCGCGACCCGCGACCGCCACGTGAACCCCGGTGCGCACTTCTCCGACGCCCCCGACTACGTCGACTCCTGGCCGCCGCACTGCGTGGCGGGCACGGAGGGCGTCGGCTTCCACCCGAACTTCGCGCCCGCGGTGGCGTCCGGGGCGGTGGACGCGGTCTTCGACAAGGGCTCGCACTCGGCGGCGTACAGCGGCTTCGAGGGCTCCGACGAGAACGGGACGCCGCTGGCCCAGTGGCTGCGGGCGCGGGACGTGACGGAGGTCGACGTGGTGGGCATCGCCACGGACCACTGCGTGCGGGCGACCGCGCTGGACGCGGCGCACGAGGGGTTCGTGACGCAGGTCCTGCTCGACCTCACGGCGGGGGTGGCGGGCGCGAGCACGGAGGCGGCGATCGAGGAGATGCGCGCCGCGGGCATCGAACTCACCGGCAAGCCGGTGGTGGCGTAACCCCTCCGGGGGCCGGGCGGGCCACCGCGGACGCGTGGGCCGCTGCGCGGGGTGGGAGAGCGCCCGCCGCGGGCGAACCCGCACCCCGGGAATCCGCGCCCTACCGCAGCAGCGCGCGGATCGGGTGCCACAGCTCCTCGCTGCCGTGCGGCGCGGCCCGCCACAGCAGCCCGTCCGGGTGGTGCAGCACCGCCGTGATCTCGTCCGGCGACGGCGGAGCCGTGTTGCCCCGCAGATACACCGCCCGCAGCCCCAGGTTCCGCAACCGCGTCAGCGCCCGCGCCCGGTTCCTGGCGTACACCAGCACCCGGACGGACGAGCCGCCCGCGTCGGCGGCCCCCGCGGGCCCTCCGGCGCTCGCGTCCAGCACCGGTCTGGGCAGCGTCAGGGCCACCACCACGCTTCCGTTGGGAAGCCTCGCGAAACCTCCGCCTGCCATGTGCGTCACTCCCCCGTGAGACATCGCGTCAACAAGAAACCAACAGGACGCACCTAAACACGATCGGCCGCCGCCCGCTAGAGGGCGACGGCCGATCATGCTTTGACCTGCGGAAACAGAAATTACTTCTCCGAGCGGTCGACCTTCACGGTGATCGACTCGCCGTTCTTCGGCTCGCTCAGGATCGAGATCCGGGTGTTGGTGTCAGGAACGTTCACGCTGCCCGTGGGGTTCTCGGCGTACCAGTACGTGCCCTCGCGGTCGTCGAAGGCCGGCACCGCGGCGCGGGCGCCGAAGCGGGTCTCCACGCCGTTCTTGTGCAGCGAGAACGCGTCGGTGCGGTAGCGGCTGAACGTCGCGTCGTACGCCTGGATCTTGTTCCGGACGAGCTCGCCCGTGCCGTTCCACTTCAGCGGCTTGGCGTGCGCGTCGACCGGCAGGATCAGGCCCTTGCCCGGGTGCTGGCTGGTGTTGTTGTCCTTCTGGGACTCGTCCCAGAACCAGACCAGCAGACCGTTCTGGTACGGGAAGTGCTCGACCCAGTTCTCCCGCGTGTTGCCGAAGCCGAAGTTGTACGGGCCGGTCTTCAGGGTCTTGTCGTACGACACGTACTGGCGGTTCTCGGCCAGGTAGTACTGCGGGTACTCCTTGGTGAAGGACTCGCCGATGCGTGAGAAGCCCTTCGCGGCCCAGCCGTTGTCGTCGCCCTCGGCGTTGTCCGAGAACAGCGCGGCGCCGTCCGCGACGACCTTCAGCTCGTCCGCGGCGAAGCCCTTCTCGGCCGCGCCGCCGTCCGTCTGGTAGCGGAAGCGCAGGTCGACCTTCTTGCCCGCGTAGGCGTCCAGGCCGTAGACCAGCTTCTGGTACGCCTCGGAGTGGCCGGTCAGCGCGGGCTTGTCGCTCGCGTCGCGGGTGATCGCCTTGCCGTTGGCGGTGCCCTCGAGCGGCGTCCAGTTGGCGCCGCCGTCGGTGGAGACCTCGGCGTACAGGTAGTCGTAGTCCTGCTCGATCTCCCACCAGCCGGAGAGCTCCAGGGACGCCTTGGCCTTGCCGGTCAGGTCGACCGAGCGGGTCAGGGTGTTCTTGAGGTTGTCGCCCATCCCGCTCCACCACTGCTTGGCGCCCTCGGCGGGCTTCACGACAGCGGTGGGGACCGTCTTGGCGGGCAGGTGGACCAGCAGGGCCTGCGGGCGCTTGGTGTTGTACTCGGCGACGCCGAGCTTGTGCACCGACTTCGTGGCGGCCTTGGCCTCCGCGAAGTCCAGCCAGCCGAGCTGGAGCTTGTCCCAGGCGGTCATGTCGCCCGGCATGTCGCCGATCGCGTCCTTGCCCTCGCCGAGCCAGGAGCCCGCCGACATCAGGGACCAGAAGCCGACCGAGTTCTCGCCCTGGTTGGTGGTGTCGTACAGGTCGGGCAGGCCGAGGTCGTGGCCGTACTCGTGGGCGAAGACGCCGAGGCCGCCGTTCTCCGGCTGCATCGTGTAGTCGCCGACCCAGATGCCCGTGTCGCCGATCTGCGTGCCGCCGGAACGGTTGTTGGCAGGACCGGTCTTGCCCGCATCCGTGCCGTACGCGTACCAGCGGTGCGCCCACAGCGCGTCGTCGCCCTGGGCGCCGCCGCCCGCGGAGGCGTCCTCGCCCGCGTGGACGATCTGGAAGTGGTCGATGTACCCGTCGGGCTCGTTGAAGTTGCCGTCGCCGTCGAAGTCGTAGCGGTCCCACTTGTCGTACTGCGCAAGGTCGGCCTTGATTTGCGCGTTCGTACGGCCCTTGGCCTTCTGGTCGGCCGTCCAGGCGTTCACGCCGTCGCGGACCGCGTCCCAGGAGTTGTTGCAGTTGTTCTGGCCGCAGAAGTTCGAGCCGTAACGGGCCTCGTTGTACTCGACCTTGACCCAGTCGGAGACCGTGCCCTCGACCGAGTAACGGCCCGAGGAGGTCTTCTCGTAGTAGGTCTTCAGGGAGTGCTTCGGCGAGCCGTCCTTGTTCTTGCCGGTGCCGAAGTAGAGGTCCTGGAAGTGCTTCTGGTTGTAGTCCTGCTGCCACTCGGTCGAGTTGTCCGTCTTGCGATCGGGCTTCGCGATCTTGTTGTGCAGCGGTCCGGGGGTGCCGGCGTACTTCTTGACCGGCGGCTTGGGACCGGCGCCGTCCGGGTCGTGCATGGTCTCGTTGTCGACCTTGTCGCCGAACTCGACCAGGATCGTAAAGATCTTGTCCGTCTTCTGCCGGCTCAGCTCGACGTACTTCTTGTCGTCGAGCTTGACGACCTTGGAGCCGCCGCGCTGCTCCGCCTTGGCCTCGCCGGATATGAGCTGCTCGACGGCGGCCTTGCGCTGGACCTCCTGCTGCTTGCTGTAGGGGCCTTCGAGGTCGTGGTCGACCGCGCGCTTGTTCACCCCGTCCGGCGCCGGGTCCTGGCGCTCGATCGCGGCCGGAGCCGAGGAGTGGTTGTCCGTCGCCTGGGCGAAGCTGAGCGCCCCCGCCGTCGCGCTGGTCGCGGCCATCGCCACGAGCACCGCACTCGCCCTGAACGTCCGTCGTCTGCTGGTCACTTGCCCTGTCCTCCCCCGCGCCCGCACCGCCACGCGAAGTCTCTGCGCCTTACGAGTGCCGCAATTTGACCGGAACAGCAGAAGAAAAGACAGATCTTGACTTGAACACGACCAGTGCAGTATGTGGGATTCCGGTTCCGGTATACGGACACTCAAAGTGGCCGAAAAGGGAACCGGCCGCCGCCCCGGTGGGGCGACGGCCGGTGCTCAGCTCCGGGCTCAGCGGCTCAGCGGCGCTTGGAGGGGCTGACCTTGACCGTGATCGTCGAGCCGCTCTTGGGCTGGCTCAGGATCGAGATGCGGGTGTTGGTGTCGCGCACCTTCACGCTGCCGGTCGGGTTGTCCGCGTACCAGTAGGTGTACAGACGGTCGTCGAAGACCGAGACGCCCTTCTGCGCGGGGATACGGGTGGGAACGCCCGCCTTGTGCAGGGTGAACGCCTTCGTCCCGTACTTGCTGAACGCGGCGTCGAACGGCTGCGCCTTGTTGGAGATGTTCTTGCCGTCCGCCCACTTCAGCGGCTTGGGGTGGGCGTCGATCGGAAGGATCAGGCCCTCGCCCGGGTGCTCGCTGACGTTGTTGTTGCGCTGCGAGCCGTCCCACTGCCAGATCATCAGACCGGGCGCGTACTGGTAGTGCTCGACCCAGTTGTACTTCGGGTCGTCCTTCACGCGCCAGCCGAAGTTGTACGGGCCGACCTTGAGGGTCTTGTCGTACGAGACGTGCTGGCGGTTCTCCAGGATGTAGTAGTTCTCGTAGTCGCCGACGATCGACTCGCCCGCCCGCGAGAAGCCGCGCGCGGTCCAGCCGTTGTCGTCGCCCTCGGCGTCGTCGGTGAACAGCGCGGTGCCGTCCGCCTTGACCGTGAGGTTGTCGGCGGTGAAGCCCTTGCCGCCCGCGCCGCCGTCCGTCTTGTAGCGGAAGCGGATGCCGATCTTCTTGCCCGCGTACGCGTCCAGCGGGAAGACCAGCTTCTTGAAGGTGCCGGAGTCGCCGGTCAGGGCCGGCTTGTCGCCGCCGTCACGGGTGATCGTCCGGCCGTCGGCCGTACCGTCGATCGACTTCCAGCTCGCGCCGCCGTCCGTGGACACCTGGGTGTACAGGTAGTCGTAGTCGGCCTCGATGTTCCACCAGCCGTCCAGTTCGAGGCTGGCCTTCGACTTGCCGGTGAGGTCGACGTCGCGCTGGAGGGTGTTGGAGAGGTCGTCGCCGTAGTCGCTCCACCACTGCTTCGAGCCCTGGACGGGCTTCACGATCTGGGTGGTGGCGCGCTTCTTGGGCAGCTCGACCAGGAGCGCCTGGAGGCGCTGGGTGTTGTACGCGGAGACGCCCAGCGTGCGGACGTTGGTGTCGTCGTGCCGGACCTTGTCGAACTTCAGCCAGCCGAGCTGGAGCTTGTCCCAGGCGGTCATGTCGCCCGGCAGGTCGCCGATCTCGTTCTTGCCGGTGCCGAGCCAGGAGCCCGCCGACATCAGGGACCAGAAACCGACCGAGTTCTCGGCGGAGTTGGTGGTGTCGTACAGGTCGGGCAGGCCCAGGTCGTGGCCGTACTCGTGGGCGAAGACGCCGAGGCCGCCGTTCTCCGGCTGCATCGTGTAGTCGCCGACCCAGATGCCGGTGTCGCCGACCGCGACGCCGCCCGCCTTGAAGCCCGAGGGGCCGGTGTCGCCGTCGTCGCGCGAGTAGGCGTAGCCGCGGTGCGCCCACAGCGCGTCGGTGCCCTGGGCGCCGCCGCCGGCCGAACCGTCCTCGCCCGCGTGGACGATCTGGAAGTGGTCGATGTAGCCGTCGGGCTCGTTGAAGACGCCGTCGCCGTCGTGGTCCGTGCGGTCCCACTGGTCGTACTTGACGATGTCGGCCTTGATCTGGGCGTCCGTACGGCCCTTGGCCTTCTCGGCCGCGACCCAGGCGGTGACGCCGTCGCGGACCAGGTCCTCGACGTTGGGGCAGTTGTTGCCGCCGCAGTAGTTGGAGCCGTACCGGGCCTCGTTGTAGTCGACCTTGACCCAGTCGGTGACCTCGCCCTCGACCGAGTAGCGACCCGAAGAGGTCTTCTCGTAGTAGGTCTTGAGCGATTCCTTGCCCTTGCCGGAACCGAAGTACAGGTCCTGGAAGTGCTGCCTGTTGTAGTCCTTCTTCCAGGCCGTCGAGTTGTTCGTCGCCCGGTTCGGCTCGGTGATCTGGTTGTGCAGCGGGCCCGGCGTGCCGCCGTACTTCTTGATGGGCGGCTGCGGTCCGTCGCCGTCCGGGTCGTACATGGTCTCGTTGTCGACCTTGTTCCCGAACTCGACCAGGATCGTGAAGATCTTGTCGGTCGCCTCGCGGCCCAGCTCGACGTACTTCTTGTCGCCGAGCTTCACGACCTGGGAGCCGCCGCGGCGCTCGATCTTCGCGGTGCCCGCCATGCGCTGTTCGAGGGCAGCCTGGCGGAGCTTCGCCTGCTCCTTGCCGCGCGGGCCCTCGAAGACGTGGCCGGTTCCGCCCTTGCCCTCGGAGAGCGCCGGGTCACGGCGGTTCTTCTCGGCGAGGCTCTTCGCCTGGGCCGCGGTCAGGGCGCCGCTCTTCGGATCCGCCTTCGTGTCGGCCTGGGCCGAGGCGAAGACACCCCCCGTCGCGGCGGTCGCCGCGAGCGTGACGAGTACGGCGGTGGTTCTCAACGCGCGTCTCTTAGTGGTCACTTGATCTTTCTTCCTCCCCTGCGCGGCCGCCGCCGAGACCACGTTTGGAAGGTCCGCAGCGTGCTACGCGTCACAAGTGACGACATTCGACCGGAGTTGCGAGGGAAAAGACAGACCTTGACTTGCAAGGTGCAGGCGCGCTATTGCACCGTACATCTCAACCGGCGCTTACCCCCGACCAGTTGGTGAGACGGGTGCGCCCGTGCGCCCCCCGTGCCTCGGCACCGTGGGTTAGGTCACGCTTACTACCGGTTCCGCTCGGGCATCCACCGTCATAGAGTCGCTAGGCAGTGCGACTGATTCGAGCAGAAAACGGCTCCACACCCCCCTGAGGCCCCCCGAAGGCCCCCCGAAGGCCCCCCGAAGGCCCCCCGAAGGCCCCTCGAAAGCCTCCCCCCAGAGTCCACGTCGCGAGGACGGAACCCGCCATGACGCGTCCCAGTGCAGCTCAGCTCACCTACGGTTCGGTCACCGTCGTCTTCTCGACACTCGCCATGCTGCTCCTGTCCCGGACGACCTCCGGGGTCGGCGTCGGCATCATCGGCCTCTGTGCGCTGGGGATCGGGCTGCTGGTCGCCGTGACCGTGCCCCTGCCGAAGCGCGCCCGCGCGAAGGCGGCGACCACGGTCTGCGCGACGGCCAGTTCACAGGCCGGCACGGACCAGGTCGCCGCCACCGTCGAAGCCCGGTTGCCCGCGCCCCGCCCCGGCGCCCGGCGCACCGAGCGCGTGGGTGAACACTCACTGCGTGGGTGAACACTCACTGCGCGGCGCGCGGGTGAGCGGTCACCGTACGGAGACCACCACCGTCTTGCCCGCCTTGTCGTGCAGGCCCTGCTTGTAGGGCTTGTCGACCAGGATCAGGACGAGCAGGACCAGCGGCCACACGCACGGGCAGCAGATCAGTCCGGGCAGCCACAGCACGACGGCGCGCAGCATCGACGCACTGCTGTCCGGCACCCGGCCGTCGTTGAGCATCGCGACGCGGATGTTCATCACGCGCTTGCCGACGGTCTGACCCGACTGCTTGGTCATGTACCAGTCGTAGCCGACGTACGCCACGATCGAGATGATCTGGAGTACCCACTGACCGCCCGAGTTCATCTGGTCGACCACGTCACCGAAGTCGTCGGTGTTCGACGTGATCTTGTCGTAGGAACCCAGCGGAATGCCGATGATCGCCAGCGGCACGAAGATGATGAACCAGTCGATGATCCGGGCCAGGATCCGCTTGCCCGAGTCGGCGAGCGGCGGCATCCCGGCGAGCGGATCACCACCGTAGCCCCCGCCGCCCCCGCCGTAGGCGTTCGGGTCGTACGGAGGGGGCGGCGCCGATCCGTAGGGCGGCACGTCACCGGGCGGCGGTCCGTACGGTGACCCGTTTCCGGGGGGCTGCGATCCGTACGGTGACCCGTTTCCGGGCGGGGGCTGTCCGTACGGTGACCCGCCTCCCGGCGGCGGCTGCGGGTCCGGGGGCCGCTTCTGGAACGGGTCGTCCTCGGGGGACGGGAAACCGGGGGGCGGCTGGTCGTTGCTCATGGGGGCAGTGCACCCCGGCGGACGGGGCCCCGCAACGGCTCACGAGCCGTTCGAGGGACGGCCGTACGGGTGCCCCCGGGGCGGGTGCCGCAGGGCGCCCTCCGACTGCCCGCGCGTCAGCTCCCCGTGCGTCAGCTCCCCGCGACGAAGGTGCGCGCCGCCTTGTCGTGCCAGCACTGGCGCCAGGGCCGGTCGAAGAGGCACCACAGCACGTTGAACACGCCGATCACCAGCACGCCCAGCACCCCGTACACCAGCCAGCGGCGCAGCGCGGCGCCGAACGACGGCGGCTGGTGCGACTCGATGTCCCGCACCTCGACCCGGCACAGCCGCTTGCCGAGCGTCTTGCCCCACTTGGCGGTCGGCAGCGCCTCGTAGAGCAGGCCGAGGACGAGGAAGGTGCCGAGCACCGCGCCGAAGAGGCCCGCGGTCGTGCCGTCGACGAGCCAGACCGTGACCGTCTCGCCGGACTGCTTGGCCGCGTCCAGCTTCTCGTCGATGTGCGTGAGCGCCGCGCCCACCAGCGGGATGCCGACGGCGGCCGTGGCGCCGCCCAGGACGAGGGTGTCGACGAGCCGGGCGGCCAGCCGCCTGCCGAGCCCCGCCGGGCGGGCGGCGGCCTGGGCCTGCGCCATCTGCTGGAAGGGGTCGCTGACGGGCGGCTTCCAGGGCGTGACGGGCGGCTGCTCCCCGGAAGCCGCGGGAGCGGGGGCGGACGCCTGGGCGGGGGCGGGCGTCTGGGCGGGGGCCGGGGCCGGGGCCGGGGCAGATGCCTGGGCCTGCGCTGCGGGCGCGGGAGCGGGAGCGGGGGTCTGTGCGGGGGCGGGCGCGGGGGCAGGGGCGGGTGCGGGCGCGGATTGCGCGAGTTGCTGGACCTGCTGCTGCCAGGGGGTGGGCACGGGCTGGGGCTGGGCCTGCTGCGGCTGGGGCAGCGCCTGGGCCGGGGGCAGGGGCTGGGCCTGTGCCGCCTGGGCCTGCGGCTGCGCCGGGGGCAGGGCGTAGGGCTGGGGCTGCGGCTGGAGCTGCGGCTGCTGGAGCTGTGGGGCCTGCTGCTGCGGGGGCTGCTGCTGCGGGGGCTGGGCCTGGGGCAGGGACTGCTGCTGGGGCGGCGTCCGCTGCGGTACGACGGGGTTCGTGGGCTGCTGGTACGGCGCGGGGAGGGGCGCCGCGCCGGGGCCTGGGGCGCGGAACGTCATGGTGCCCTCGCCCTGGCCGGTCGGGGCGGGGCGCACGGGGCCCGTCGCCCTGATCGTGACCGTCCCCTCGGACGGCACGTCCGGCGCGGCGGGGAGCGCGCGCGGCGAAGGGGCCTGGGGCAGTGCGGGCGTCAGGTTCCGGTCGGCGGGCACCCGGGGGTCTGCGGTGCCGCCGACCGGGCCCGCCGTACCCGTACCGGTACCCGTTCCCGTACCGCCGGACTGTCCGAAGGGAACCACCGCGCTGTCCGGTCCCGTCCCCGGCGCCTGTTCGGGAACTCCCCCGGCGGGCGCACCGCCCCAGGAGACCCTGCGGTCCTGTTCGCCGCCGAAGCCGGACTGCCGGGACGCGTCCGCCTGCCAGGCGGTCGACGGCTCCTGCGGGGCCTCCTCCATCGGTTCCTCGTCGAAGAAGACGGGACCCGTCTCCTCCACGGACGGCGGCGGCACGGGGCGGCGCGCACCCGCGGGGGGCGCGGGGGCGGCCTCGCCCTGCTGCGGCGCCGGGCGGCTCGTACCGGGCACCCATGCGGCCCCGTTCCAGTACCGGATGTATCCGGGAATGGAGGGATCCGGGTAATACCCTTCGCGGGCTGTGTCGTCACCGGGTGCCGGGGTTGGGGCGCTCATCACCGTGGTCCCGTATCTGTTAGAGGGCCGCCGTTCAAGGCACCACATCTACCAGACGGCCGTATCCCCTAGGGCCCCTCCCGCCCTAAGCACTCCTTTTCAGTCACGGAACGGTCACGGTACGGAGCCGTCCGGGGTGTTTCACGGGCGCTCAGAAATTTTTTCCAGAAGTCGCGTCATAACCGGGGGCCACCCCCCTCTCTCCCCTTCGTGGCCCGAAGACGGGTCGTGAGAACGCAGTGCGTCGCGACATCGACATCGACATCGCGACATCTCGACATCGAGGAGAGGAACCGCACCATGAACACCAACACCGTCGTGGAACGCGAGCTGGAACTCAACCTGGTGCTGTCGCCCGAGCGGAGCATCCCCGTGCCCGCGCGGCTCAGCTACCGCACCGACGACCCGTACGCCGTGCACATCACCTTCCACGTCGGCTCCGACTCCCCCGTCAACTGGACCTTCGCCAGGGAACTGCTGGTCGAGGGCGTCTTCCGACCGTGCGGCCACGGCGACGTGCGGATCTGGCCGACCAAGGTCGACGCGCGCAGCGTGGTCTGCATGGCGCTCTCGTCGCCCGACGGGGACGCCCTGCTGGAGGCGCCGGCCGTGGCGGTCTCCGCGTGGCTGGAGCGGACGCTGCGGGTGGTGCCGCCGGGCGCGGAGTCGGAGCAGCTCGGCATCGACGAGGCCCTGGCCGAGCTGCTGGCCCCCACCCCGGCCGACGACCTGTGGCTGCGCGACCCGTGGCCCTCTGACGAGTCCAAGGACGGCGAGGGCTGAGACGGGTACCGGGGGTGACGCTATTCGGCGACGTATGTGTGAGTGATGAATTCGATGGAGTGGCCGTCGGGGTCGTCCAGATAGACCCCGCGGCCCCCGTAGTGGTGGTTGATCTGCTGCGGCTTGTCGTGGTGCGGATCGGCCCAGTACGGAATGGACCGCGCCTCGATGCGGCCGAAGATCCCGTCGAACTCCTCGTCGGTGACGAGGAAGGCGTAGTGCTGCGGGACGATGCCCTCCGCGGGCACCCGGAGGTAGTCGAGGGTGACGCCGTTGCCGAGCGGGACGCTGGCGAACGGTCCGAACGCGGTGGGCTCGGGCGCGTCGACGAGGCCGGTGAGGAAGCGCGCTCCGGCGAAGTGGTCGCGGCTGTGGACGATGGTGTGGTCGAGCCTGACGGTCATGTCTCCTCCTGTTTCGCTCCGCGTGCCTGCGTGCCGTTCACGCTATGCGGAGGAGACGTCCCGCACATCGGGCCTGCGACGTACGCCCCGAGTCCCCTGCGGTCCACGGTGGTTGTACGACTCCGGCCCCGTACGGGCACCCGTACCCGTACCCGTCAGAAGAGCTTGCCGGGGTTGAGGATGCCCAGCGGGTCGAAGGCCCGCTTGATGTCGCGCTGCAACTCCACTCCCACCGGGCCCAGTTCACGGGCCAGCCATTCCTTCTTGAGCACTCCGACGCCGTGCTCGCCGGTGATGGTCCCGCCGAGTTCGAGGCCGAGCGCCATGATCTCGTCGAAGGACTCGCGGGCGCGCCGCGACTCGTCCGCGTCGGCGTGGTCGAAGCAGACGACGGGGTGGGTGTTGCCGTCGCCCGCGTGGGCGCAGACGCCGATCGTGAGGCCGTACTTCTCGGCGATGCGGGCGGTGCCTTCGAGCATCGCGGCGAGCCGCGAGCGGGGCACGCAGACGTCGTCGATCATCGTGGCGGACTTGACGGTCTCCAGCGCGGTGAGCGAGAGGCGGCGCGCCTGGAGGAGCAGTTCGGACTCGGCCGCGTCCTCGGCGGGCACGACCTGGGTGGCCCCCGCGGCCGTGCACAGCTCGCCGACGGCCGCGAGGTCGGCCGCGGGGTCGGGCGTGTCGAAGGCCGCGAGGAGCAGCGCCTCCGTGCTCTCGGGCAGCCCCATGTGGGCCATGCGGTTGACGGCCTGGATGGTCGTGCGGTCCATCAGTTCGAGGAGGGACGGGGTGTGGCCCCGCTCCATGATCGCGCAGACCGCGTCGCAGGCGGCCGCCGCCGAGGCGAACTCGGCGGCGAGGACGAGCTGTGCGGGCGGCTGCGGCTTGAGCGCGAGGACGGCCCGTACGACGACTCCCAGGCTGCCCTCGGAGCCGACGAAGAGCCGGGTCAGGTCGTAGCCCGCGACGCCCTTGGCGGTGCGGCGCCCCGTGGTGAGCAGCCGTCCGTCGGCGAGGACGACGTCGAGGCCGAGCACGTACTCCGCCGTCACCCCGTACTTCACGCAGCACAGTCCGCCCGACGCGGTGCCGATGTTCCCGCCGATGGTGCACATCTCCCAGCTGGAGGGGTCCGGCGGATAGTAGAGGCCCTGTTCGGCGACGGCCCGCGAGAGCGTGGCGTTGACGACGCCCGGCTCGACGACGGCGATGCGGTCGACCGGGCTGATCTCCAGGATGCGGTCCATCTTGACCAGCGACAGGACGATGCAGCCGTCGGACGCGTTGGCCGCGCCCGAGAGGCCGGTGCGGGCGCCCTGCGGGACGACGGGGACGCGCAGCTCCGTCGCGGTGCGCATGACGTGCTGGACCTGCTCGACGGTGCGCGGGAGCACCACGACGGCCGGGTCGCCCGCCTCGCAGAAGCTCGCCATGTCGTGGGCGTAGGAGGCGGTCACGTCGGGGTCGGTGAGCAGCGCTTCGGCGGGGAGGCCCTCACGGAGCCGGTCGATCAGCCGGTCGATCAGCCGGTCGGCGGGCGGTGCGGTGCGCCCCTGATCCTCATGAAGATCGTCCATGGTCCCAGCCTGTCAGCCGGGGCTATTGGTGTGAACCCTTCTGCGGTACGGCGGGCCTCGCCGGTGTGCTCGTCGTACCGGACCCCTGTGTGACGCACAGTGAGCGGCATGGATGTCGCGAAGAAGACTGCGCTGGCCGGGCTCGCGGGCGCGGCGGTGCTGGTGTCCGGGGTGCTGGTCGTCACGCCGTGGATCACGGGCGGGGAGGCGGCGCGGGAGCCGAGTCCCGTGGAGCGGGCGCTGACGGCGGGCGCGGCGGGGGCACCGGCGGCCCTCGGCGACCTGAACGCGCTGATCGCCGACCGTCGCGCCTGGGTGGCGGCCCACCCTTCGGACGCGCCCGCGTGGGCGGCGCTGGGCTCCGCGTACGTGGAGCGCGGCGCGCGGACCGGGCAGCCCGCGTACTACCCGCGCGCCGAACAGGCGCTGCGGCGCTCGCTGGCCGTGCGGCCGGGGGCCAAGGGCAACACCGACGCGCTCATCGGCATCGCGGCGCTGGCCAACGCGCGCCACGAGTACGGGGCGGCGCGGCGGACCGCCGAGGCGGTGCGCGCGCGGCAGCCGGGGCGCTGGGCGGTGTACCCGGTGCTCATCGACGCGTACGGCGGCCTGGGCGACCTCAAGGCGGCCGGGCGGGCGGTCGAGAAGTTCCAGTCGCTGCGGGCGGGCGCGGCGGGGCTGGGGCGGGCCGCCCGGCTGTACCGGGACCGGGGCTGGCGGGAGGACGCGGCGGCGACGGCGGCGGAGGCGACCGCGCGGGCAGTGGTCCCGGCGCAGAAGGCGGAGTGCCTGGCCCGGCAGGGGGAGCTGGCGTGGGAGCGGGGCGAGGCGGAGGAGGCGCGGGGGTACTACGACGCGGCGCTCCTGGCCCACCCGTCCTCGCCCCTCCCGGCGGCCCTGGCGGGCCGCGCCCGCGCGCTGGCGGCCCTGGGGCGCACGGACGAGGCGGTACGCGACTACACGGCGGCGGTGGGGCGTGCGCCGCGCCCGGAGTGGATGCTGGAACTGGGCGAACTGTACGAGTCCCAGGGGCTGGACGGGGACGCGCGGACGCAGTACGCACGGATGCGGGGTGCGCCGGGGGCGCCGGGGGCGTCAGGGGCACTGGGGACGCCAGGGTCACCGGGGGCGCCGGAGGGCGGGGTCGGGGCCGGCGGGGTGAACGAGGTGCTCGTTCTGGGGCGTTACGCGGCGGACCACGGGGACGCGGAGGCCGTGGCGGACGCGGTGGAGCGGTTGCGGGCGGAGTGGAAGCGGGGCCGCAAGAGCCCGGAGGTGGCGGATGCGCTGGGGTGGGCGCTGTACCGGTCGGGGGACGCCGGGGAGGCACTGCCGTACGCGCGCAGGGCGACGGACGCGGGGGTGCGGAGGGCGGAGTTCCTGTACCACCGGGGCGCGATCGAGCGCGAGTTGGGGATGTACGGGGCGGCGCGGCGGCACTTGGAGGAGGCGCTGCGGGTGCATCCGGAGTTCTCCCCGTTGGGGGCTGGGCGGGCGCGGGAGGCGCTGGAGGAGTTGGGCGAGCCGCCCGGGGGCGGACCGAGGGACGTGTACGGGGCGAGGCGCTCCACGCGGCGCTGAGGGGCGCCCCGTCAGGGGCGCGGGGAACTGCGCGACCAGCCGTCCACCGGCCCGCAGGGCACTGCCCAGCCCCGTCAGGGTTTCGGGAAGGGGCGGGGTGGGGTGCTGCCCGCCGCAGGCGGAAGACGGCGCCCCCGGGCAACGGCACCCCACCCCACCGCCCCCTAGAGGAGCGCCGTACCGATCAGACCGTTCCGCGTCACGAGCCCCGCGAGTTCCTCCTCCGAACCGGCTCGCGCCGCCCCCTCGGGGCGCCGCGGCAGCACCATGTACCGCGTCTCCGACGTGGAGTCCCACACCACCACCCGCACCCCCTCCCCCAGCCGCACCCCGAACTCCGCAAGAACCGCTCGGGGCTCCCGCACCACGCGCGAGCGGTACGCCTCGCTCTTGTACCAGCCCGGCGACGGCCCCAGCAGCCCGATCGGGTAGCAGGAGCACAGCGTGCACACCACCACGTTGTGCACGTCCTCCGTGTTCTCGACCACCCGCAGCCGCTGCGGCCGCACCCCGCCCGAGACGAACCCGAGCTCGGCCACCGCCGCCGTGCCGTCCGCCAACAGCCGTTCCCGATAGCCGGGATCGGTCCAGGCGCGCGCCGCCACCCGCGCCCCGTTCGCGGGCGACGCCCCCGCGAGGAACGCGTCCAGCGCCTCGTCGAGCTCCGCGCCCACCACGACCCCGCGCTCTTCGAGGAGCGTCTCCAGGCGGCGCACCCGTCGGGAGACCGCCGCGTCCTCGTGCGTACCGCTCATGGCGCGACCGCCTCCAAGTAGCTCTCGAACAGGTCCAGTACGACGTCGTGGTCGGCCTCGTGGGCGCCCTCGCCCCACAGGTCCCGCGCGGCGAACCGCACCGCGTACACCTGTTCCAGCGGCGCGTCGCCCTGCCCACGGGCGTTGACGTCGGCGAGGAGCGCCCGCCCCTCCGGTTCCACGACCGTGCCCCGCTTGCCCCGGGCGTAGCGCGGCAGGCGCGTGTGGTGCGGCGGGTCGTGGTCGGCGGTCACCACCAGGTCCCCGGGCCGGAACCGGTCCCCGGCCCGGAACAGGCCCCCGGGCCGACCGGCCGCCTCAGTCATCGAGCTCGCCCGCCGCGACCACGCCCTTGCGGTCCAGGAGCACCCGCATCGCGTGGAACCAACGCTCGTAGTACGAGGCGGCCAGGTACTCCCCCGGCTCCATCGACTCGATGGCGTCCCTGAACTCGTCGAGGTTGTACACCCCTTGGGCGATCAGCGCCCGGTTGAGCGCGAAGACCCGCGCCTCCCAGTCCGCGTGGAACGCCTCGGGGCCCCCGCTCGTGTCGATCGCGCCGAACCCCTGCATGCCGCCGACGTCATTGATCCTCGCCATGTCCGCGACGATAACGCGCGGCGGCCCCACGGGGGCAGGTTCCGTGGGGCCGCGGTGCGGAGCGGAGCGGGCCAGGGCGGGCCCGGGGCGGCTAGAGGTTGCCGCGGCGCTCCTGCTCGCGCTCGATCGCCTCGAAGAGCGCCTTGAAGTTGCCCTTGCCGAAGCCCATCGAGCCGTGGCGCTCGATCATCTCGAAGAAGACGGTCGGGCGGTCCTGGACCGGCTTGGTGAAGATCTGCAGCAGGTAGCCGTCCTCGTCGCGGTCGACGAGGATCTTCAGCTCGCGCAGCGTCTCGACGGGCACGCGGGTCTCGCCGGCCCACTCGCCGAGGGTGTCGTAGTACGTGTCGGGGGTGTTCAGGAACTCGACGCCCGCCGCGCGCATCGCCCGTACCGTCGCGACGATGTCGTTGGTGGCCAGCGCGATGTGCTGGACGCCCGCGCCGCCGTAGAACTCCAGGTACTCGTCGATCTGCGACTTCTTCTTGGCGATCGCGGGCTCGTTGATCGGGAACTTCACCTTGAGGGTGCCGTCCGCGACGACCTTCGACATCAGCGCCGAGTACTCGGTCGCGATGTCGTCGCCCACGAACTCCTTCATGTTCGTGAAGCCCATGACCTGGTTGTAGAAGCCGACCCACTCGTTCATCCTGCCGAGCTCGACGTTGCCCACGCAGTGGTCGATGGCCTGGAAGGTGCGCTTGGCCGGGGGCTCGACGATCGGCCCGGCGGTGACGAAGCCGGGCAGGTAGGGGCCCGTGTAGTCCTTGCGCTCGACGAGGGTGTGGCGGGTCTTGCCGTACGTGGCGATGGCGGCGAGGACGACGGTGCCGTGCTCGTCCTTGACCTCGTACGGCTCGTCGATGCCGCGCGCGCCGTGCTCGACGGCGTAGGCGTAGGCGGCGCGGGCGTCCGGGACCTCGATGGCGAGGTCCACGACGCCGTCGCCGTGCTCGGCGACGTGCTCGGCGAGGAACCGGCCGCGGTCCGTGGTCGCCTTGATGACGGAGGTGAGGACGAAGCGGGCGGCGCCGTTGGTGAGGACGTAGGAGGCGGTCTCGCGGCTGCCGTTCTCCGGTCCGGAGTAGGCGACCAGCTTCATGCCGAAGGCGGTCGAGTAGTAGTGCGCGGCCTGCTTGGCGTTGCCGACGGCGAACTCGACCGCGTCCATTCCCTTGACCGGGAAGGGGTCGGCCTCACGCGCGGTTTCGGGGCTGGTGTGCAGCGTCTCAGTCATGTGGGCAGGTTCTCCCCGCTCCGCAAGCTGCGCAATAGTTTGCGTTTTTGCTGGTCAGATTGTGCAGCAGATGGTCAGTATGAATGGCTCATCTGTACACGGTGACCATCGGGAGGCTCTCATGGCGATCGATCATTTGGACGGGCGGCTCATCACCCTCCTGGCGCAGGAGCCCCGCATCGGGGTGCTGGAGGCGTCGCGCAGGCTCGGCGTCGCGCGCGGCACGGTCCAGGCGCGGCTCGACCGGCTTCAGTCGAATGGAGCCATTCGGGGATTCGGCCCGCAGGTCGACCCGGCGGCCCTGGGCTACCCCGTCACCGCCTTCGCCACGCTGGAGATCAAACAGGGGCAAGGCGTCGACGTACGGGCGCACTTGGCGGGCGTTCCCGAGGTGCTGGAGCTGCACACCACGACCGGGCACGGCGACATGCTCTGCCGGCTCGTGGCGCGCTCCAACGCCGACCTCCAACGGGTGATCGACCGGGTTGTCGGTTTTGATGGGATCGTCCGTGCCTCCACGGCGATCGTGATGGAGAACCCTGTTCCCCTGCGCATCATCCCGCTCGTGAAGCAGGCCGCGGAGGACAGCGACCGGAGCTAGCGAGGGGAGCGGCGGGTTGAACTTCTGGGACTACCTGACCACCCGGCACGAGCAACTCCTCACCGACGCCTTCCAGCACGCCAGCGCGGTGTTCCAGTGCATGGTGATCGCGACCGTGCTCGGCATCCTCATCGGGGTGCTGACCTACCGCTCCGGCTGGGCGGGCGGGCTCGCGATCACCACCACGTCCACCATCCTGACCATGCCGTCACTGGCCCTGATCGGTCTGCTGATCCCGCTGGTGGGCCTGGGCGTCGCACCGACGGTGATCGCGCTGACGCTGTACGGGCTGCTGCCCGTCGTGCGCAACGCCATCGTCGGGCTGCGCGGGGTCGATCCCGCGCTGGTGGACGCGGCCAAGGGCATCGGGATGTCGCGCGTCGCCCGGCTGTGCCGGGTGGAACTGCCGTTGGCCTGGCCGCCGATCCTCACCGGCATCCGGGTCTCCACCCAGATGCTGATGGGCATCGCCGCCATCGCCGCCTACGCGTCGGGGCCCGGCCTGGGCAACGAGATCTTCCGCGGCATCGCCTCGCTGGGCAGTGCCAACGCCATCAACCAAGTGCTCGCCGGCACCCTCGGCATCGTCGTGCTCGCCCTGCTGTTCGATGCCGCCTACGTCCTGCTCGGCCGAGTGACCATCCCGAGGGGGATCCGTGTCTGAGCCGTCCGCGACCGCCGGTGCCGCCACGTCGGGCGCCAGCATCCGACTGGAGAACCTCACCAAGCGCTACCCCGGCAACCCCAACCCCGCCGTGGACGACGTCTCCATGGACATCAAGGCGGGCGAGCTGATCGTCTTCGTCGGCCCGTCCGGCTGCGGCAAGACCACGACGATGAAGATGATCAACCGGCTGATCGAGCCGACGTCCGGCCGGATCAGGATCAACGACGAGGACGTCACCGACATCGACCCGGTGAAGCTGCGCCGCAAGGTGGGGTACGCGATCCAGTCGTCCGGCCTCTTCCCGCACATGACCGTCGCGGAGAACATCGCGCTCGTGCCGAAGATGGTCGGCTGGGGCAAGGCCCGGGTGAAGGACCGCGTCGAGGAGATGCTGGACCTGGTGGGGCTCGACCCCAAGGAGTTCCACGACCGCTATCCGCGCCAGCTCTCCGGCGGCCAGCAGCAGCGCGTCGGCGTGGCGCGGGCGCTCGCCGCCGACCCGCCCGTACTGCTGATGGACGAGCCGTTCGGCGCGGTGGACCCGATCACCCGCGACCACCTCCAGGACGAGCTGATCAGGCTCCAGCACGAGCTGCACAAGACGATCGTCTTCGTCACCCACGACTTCGACGAGGCGATCAAGCTGGGCGACCGGATCGCGGTGCTGCGCGAGCGCTCGCACATCGCGCAGTTCGACACGCCCGAGGCGATCCTCACCAACCCGACGGACGACTTCGTCTCCGGGTTCGTGGGCGCGGGCGCCGCCCTGAAGCGGCTCAACCTGACGCGCGTACGGGACGTGGAGATCGCCGAGTTCCCCACGGTGACCGTGGAGGACCCGCTCCAGTCGATCTTCAACAAGCTGCGCAGCGGCCCGCACAACGAGCTGCTGATGCTGGACCGCAGGATGCGCCCGTACAAGTGGCTGCGGCGCGGCGACCTGATGCGCGCCAAGGGGTCGCTGGCGCGGGCGGGGCAGTTGGTGCACGACACGGTGACGCGCGACGCGACGCTGCACGACGCGCTGGAAGCGGTGCTCACCGACTCCGGCGGGCGCGTCGCGGTGACGGGGCGGCGCGGCGAGTTCATCGGCGTCGTCGACATGCAGACGCTGCTGAACTCCGTGCACGAACTGCTCGAAGCCGACCGGCTCGCCGCCATCGAGCACCAGCACGAGCTGGAGGAGTCCCGGTCCCACCACACGGAGCAGGAACTGGAGGGCGACCGGTGAGGGCCCCCGCCGGGCGCCCGCCGGGCGAACACGACGTCAAGGGGCACGCCTTCCGGGACGAGCTGGCCGACGGCTCCCACGACGGCTCACCGGACGGCTCCCACGCCGAGGAGGAGCCGGGCCCGCCGCGACGGGCGCCCGCGCGCCGGTTCACCTGGCGCAAACTGGTGGTGCTGCCGGCCGTCGTGGCGCTCGCGCTGGTGCTGACGTACTTCTGGATCACCAACGCCGAGCTGGACTCGATCGCGCGCAACTCCATCGACAACGGCAACGTGTGGCTGCGGCTGCGCCAGCACGTCGAGTTGACCGCGATCTCCACCTTCTGGGTGCTGGTCATCGCGATCCCGCTGGGCATCGCGCTGACCAGGCGCGGGCTGAGCAGGGCCGCGCCGGTCTTCACCGCGCTGGCCAACATCGGGCAGGCGACGCCCGCGATCGGCCTGCTGGCGCTGCTGGTGATCTGGCTGGGCATCGGGCCTTCGACGGCGATCGTCGGCATGGTGGTCTACGCGGTGCTGCCGGTGCTCTCCAACACGGTGGCCGGGCTCAAGGCGATCGACCCCCAGCTGGTGGAGGCGTCGCGGGGCATCGGGATGTCGGCGCTGGGCACGCTGACGCGGGTCGAACTGCCGCTCGCCGTACCGCTGATCCTGGCGGGCGTGCGGACGGCGCTGGTGCTCAACGTGGGCACGGCGACCCTGGCGACGTTCGGCGGTGGCGGCGGGCTCGGCGACCTGATCACCTCGGGCATCCAGACGCAGCGGATGGCGGTGCTGGTGCTCGGCTCGATCCTGACGGTGGCGCTGGCCCTGCTCGTGGACTGGCTGGCGTCGCTCGCGGAACTGGCGTTGACCCCGCGCGGACTGGAGGCGAGCGCATGAAGCACGCGCGTACGGGTCTGGTGGCGGCGCTCGCGCTGTGCGTCGGGCTCTGTGGATGCGGCCTCAAGAGCGGGTCACCACTTGTTGACGACGTCTCGCCCGGCTCGGTCGGGCAGGGCGAACCCCTCAAGGGCGCGTCCCTGACGGTCACGTCGAAGAACTTCAGCGAGAACATCGTCCTCGGCCAGATGGTCGGGCTGCTCTTCAAGGCGGCGGGCGCCGAGGTGCTGGACCGCACCAACCTGCCGGGCTCGATCTCGGCGCGCGAGGCGATCGTGGGCGGCGACGCGGACGCGATGTACGAGTACACGGGCACGGCCTGGATCACGTACCAGGGCAACGCCGAGCCGATCGCCGACCCGCAGGAGCAGTGGCGGGCGGTGCGGGACGCGGACCTGAAGAACGGCGTGACGTGGCTGCCGCAGTCCACGCTGAACAACACCTACGCGCTGGCGGTCAGCAAGGAGAACAACGCGAAGTACGGGCTCAAGACGCTCTCCGACGTGGCCGCGCTGGCGAAGAAGGACCCGTCGGCCGTGACGATCTGCGTGGAGAACGAGTTCGCCTCGCGCGACGACGGACTGCCCGGCATGGAGAAGGCGTACGGGATGAAGGTCCCGGCGGCCAACATCCGGAAGATGGACGCTGGGATCATCTACACCCAGGTGTCCAAGTCCGACGCGTGTCTGCTGGGCGAGGTGTTCACCACCGACGGCCGCATCAAGGCGATGGACCTGGACGTGCTCGCCGACGACAGGCGCTTCTTCCCCAACTACAACGCGGCCCCCGAGCTCCACAGCGCGACCGTCGAGAAGTGGCCGGCGATCACGGAGCTCCTGGACCCGGTGAGCGCGAAACTGACCACGGCGGTGGCGCAGGAGCTGAACGCCAAGGTGGACGTGGACGGCGAGGACCCGCACGAGGTGGCGAAGGACTGGCTGGTGGCGGAGGGGTTCATCAAGGAGGGATAGCGGAGCGGGGGCGGTGGCCAGAGGCCGGAGCCGGTGGCTGGGCCGGTGCCTGAGGGGCCGCACGCAAAGGTTCCCTTGCAAAGAAGTAGATGCAAAGAAGTACTTGCAACGCCTTCTTTGCAAGTCTACGGTTGAGGCATGCCCGAGATTCCTCCGGAGCGGGTCCACGAGCTGGACCCGCGCACCCTGCGCGGCCTCGCACACCCCTTGCGCGTACAACTGCTCAACAAGCTGCGCGCCGACGGCCCCGCGACCGCGTCCCGACTCGCCGCGTCCCTGGGCGAGTCCAGCGGCGCGACCAGCTACCACCTGCGCCAGCTCGCCTCGTACGGCTTCATCGAGGACGCCCCCGAGCACGGCAAGGGGCGCGAACGCTGGTGGAAGGCCACGTACCAGTCACTGCTCTTCGACCCGAAGCTCCACCACGACGCGGACCCGGCCGTCCGGGGCGCGGCGAACTTCTACTTCCACCAGATCGCGACCCTGCACACCGAGGAGGTCAACACCTTCATCGGCACCATGGATCAATGGCGGGACTGGGACCGCGCCAACGACCTCAGCGACTGGACCCTGCGGCTGACCCCGGAGCTCGCCACCGAGCTGCACCAGCAGGTGCACGCCCTGATCGACAGCTACCGCGAGCGCGAGGTGGCACCGGAGACCGAGGGCTCCGCGCAGTTCCGCATGCACGTCCACGCCTTCCCGCGCGCGACCCAGGGCGCGGAGCCCTCCGAGTCCCCTTCCGAGCCCCCCTCGGATTCCCCCGAGCAGTCCACGAACACCGACCCGAGCTGAGCCACGCCCCACACCCCACACCCCACACCCCACACCCCAGGGAGCACCTGCCATGCACCCGTACACCCACCTCCGACTGCACGAGGCCCGCGCCGCCGAACTCCGCGCCGACGCCGGTCCCCACCCCCTGTCCCCCACCCTCACGTCCGCGCCCACGCCTGCCAACACCCGTGGGCACCGCCCCGACCTGCGCGCCCGACTCGGCTGGACCATGGTCGAGCTGGGCCTGCGGCTGGTCCGCGACCAGCAGCCCTCCGGGCTGCGCACGGTGTGAGCCGCACCCCGCTCGCCGCCGTACTCGGCGCCAACGCCGTCTCGGCTGCGGGCAGTTCACTCACCCTCATCGGCGTCCCCTTCTTCGTCCTGGAGACCACGGGCAGCGCGGGCCGGGCGGGCGTCGTCGCCTTCTGCGCGACCCTGCCCATCGCGCTCTCCGCACTGATCGGCGGCCCCCTCATCGACCGGGTCGGGCGCCGCAGGGTCTCCATCGCGTCCGACCTCGTCTGTGCGACGGCCGTGGGCGCGATCCCGCTGCTGCACCGGGCGGGGGCCCTGGAGTTCTGGATGCTGTGCGCGCTGATGGCGCTCGGCGGACTCGCCCACACCCCCGGGGTCAACGCCCGTTTCGTCCTCACCCCCGACCTCGCGGCACACGCCGGAACCACCCTCGCCCGCGCCGCCAGCCTCTTCGACGCGGTGACGCGCGGGGCGAGGATGGCGGGCGCCGCGCTGGCGGGCCTGCTGGTGGCACTCGTCGGCGCGCAGAACGTCCTGCTGATCGACGCCGTGACCTTCTGCCTGTCGGCACTGCTGGTCGCCGGAGGACTGCGCGGCGTACGGGAAGCGGCGCCGGTCAAGGCCGCGGCGCCGTTCTCCGCGGCCTCGTACCGCCGCGAACTGGCCGAAGGGTTCGGCTACTTGGTGCACGAGCGGCTGCTCCTGGCGACCGTGCTCGTCGTCATGTGCATCAACGGCATGGACCAGGGCTGGAACGCCGTACTGCTGCCCGTGCACGCCGAGAGCGAGCTGGGCGGCGCGACCGCCCTCGGGCTCGCCACCGCGGCGTTCGGACTCGGCGCGCTCGTCGGGGCGCTGCTGTACGGGGCGTTCGGACACCGCTTCCCGCGCCGCGCGGTGCTGTGCGGCGCGCTCGTCCTGTGCGGCGCGCCCCGCTACGCCGTGGCCGCGCTGACCGACACCGCGCCGCCGCTCGCCGCGACGATGCTGCTGGCCGGGCTCGCGGCCGGAACGCTCAATCCGATCCTGGTCACGGTCATCTACGAGCGGGTCCCCGACGAACTGCGCACCCGGGTCGCCGGAGTGCTCACCGCGGGGGGCGAGCTGGCGATGCCGCTCGGCGGCCTCCTGGCGGGCGGCCTGGTCGAGGCGGCGGGGCTCACGTCCGCGCTGCTCGCGGTAGGGGCCGGCTATCTGCTGGTGACGCTCGCCCCTGCGGTCTTCCCCTGCTGGCGCGCGATGGACGTCAGCAGCTCGGCACCTTCCCGCCGGTCTCCAGCGCCCGCAGCGCCTTGACCGCGCCGTCCAGGTCGCTCACCGGGACGATCCGCAGGCCCTTCGGCCGCTCCGCCTCGGCCTGGGCGCACTCGTCCTTCGGCACCAGGAAGACCGTCGCGCCGTCGCGCGCGGCGGCCTGCGTCTTCAGGGACACGCCGCCGACCGCGCCGACCTTGCCGTCGGGCGCGATGGTGCCCGTGCCCGCGATGCTGCGGCCGCCCGTCAGGTCGCCCCCCGCGCCGTCGCCGTCCAGCTTGTCGATGATGCCGAGCGCGAAGAGCAGTCCGGCGCTGGGGCCGCCGATGTCGGCGAGGTGCAGCTCGACCTTGACCTTCGCGGGGTCCAGGTCGAGGTGGCCCAGGGCCGCGTCGACCGCGTCGACCTGCGAGTCCGCCATGTCCTTGAGGTTCTTCTTCTCGACCTCGGCGTCCGACTTGCCCTTGGGGTAGACGCTGTCGTGCGGCATCACCGCGCGGTCGCCGCGCAGCCACGCGTCGACCACGTCCCCGAGCCGCACGTCCACCTTCGGACCCGTGGCCAGGATCGTGACCATGCGCAGCTCGCCCTTGGTCTTGCGGGTGGGCGCGCCGGTGACCGTGATCACCGGGGTGCCCTTGTCGCTGCCGAGCACGTCCGCCGTCGACCCCGGCTGCGCCAGCGAGAACGGCAGCGGCGCGAAGGCGACGGTGCCGAGGAGGGCGGCGACGGGGAGCGCGGCGAGGGTGAGAGCGCGGGGGCGGGAGAGACGGGCGAGACGCGAGAGCACCCGCCCAATGTATCGGGCGCGCCCCGCACCCCCGTACCGGCTACCGCAGCGCGTCCGCGACCTCGCGCGCCGCGTCGACCACGCGGGGCCCCACCCGCTCCGGTACGGAGTCCGAGAGCATGACCACCCCCACGCTCCCCTCTATCCCGGTCACGCCGAGCAGCGGCGCCGCCGCTCCGCTCGCGCCCGCCTCCAGCTCACCGTGCGTGAGCGTGTAGCCCGGCTCGGGCAGCGTGCCCTGCCGCGCGGAGAGTATCGCCCGCCCGGCGGCCCCCCGGTCGAGCGGATGGCGGAAACCGGCCCGGTAGGCGACGTGGTAGTCGGTCCACGTGGGCTCCACGACGGCGACCGCGAGCGCCTCCGCACCGTCCACGAGCGTGAGGTGGGCCGTGGCCCCTATGTCCTCCGCGAGCGAGCGCAGTGCGGGCAGCGCGGCCTCCCGCACGAGCGGGTGCACCTGCCTGCCGAGCCTCAGCACACCGAGGCCGACCCGGGCGCGGCCGCCCAAGTCCCTGCGCACCAACGCGTGTTGTTCCAGGGTGGCGAGCAGACGGTAGACCACGGTGCGGTTCACGCCGAGTTTGTTGGACAACTCGGTGACCGTCAGGCCGTGGTCGGTGTCGGCGAGCAGCTTGAGGACTCTCAGTCCCCGGTCGAGCGTCTGGGAGGTCTCCGCGGTCACGACGCCCACTCCTCTGTGGTGAGTCGCGGCGGCTCTCAAGGGTGCGCGGCGCCGGTCCCTCGGCGCCGCACGTCAGAGGCCACCGACAAGGCCATGGCACCGGCTGCGCCCCGCGGCAACGCTGCCACGGGGCGTTCACGTTGCCGGGACATTAGCGAGCCGGTTCGCTCAGCGGAAGACCTCGTCCAGAATCCGGGCGTGGAAAGGAAGTTGGGGCGCCGTTGCGTAATCATTCATCCGGATTCAGGACTTTGGTCCACCCATACGGTGACTTACGGCACGTACGCCGCCTTTACTCCCCCATTACTGTTGGGGGCATTCGAGGGGCGACCGTGGGGGCCGCCCCTCGACGCAACTCCCGTCCCCGCGGGAGGCAGGGCCCGGTGGCGCACAGCCCCGGGCCCTGCTGCACACCCGTAGGGCATCACTCAGCGTGAGCGCAACAGGCGTTGACCCGGCGGGGTCACCGCATCTTGGTGGCCCACTCCTGGACCTTGGAGATCCGCGACTTGATCTGGTGCGCGGTGGCCTCCGCGCTCGGCGGCCCGCCGCACACCCGGCGCAGCTCGGTGTGGATCACGCCGTGCGGCTTGCCGCTCTGGTGGGTGTAGGCCGAGACCATCGTGTTGAGCTGCTTGCGCAGTTCGAGCAGTTCCTTGTGGGAGACGACGGGCCGCCGCTCGGCGGGCAGCTCCAGCAGGTCGGCCTCGCTGTCGGGCTTCTTGCGGCTGTGCGCGATCTGCCTGGCCTGCCGCTTCTGCAGCAGCAACTGCACCTGGTCGGGCTCCAGGAGGCCGGGGATGCCGAGGTAGTCCTGCTCCTCCTCGCTGCCGGGGTGCGCCTGCATGCCGAACTCGGCGCCGTCGTACAGCACCCGGTCGAAGACGGCGTCGGACTCCAGCGCCTCGAAGGGCAGCATGTCCTGCTCGCCGGTGTCCTCGTCCTCCTGCTTGTTCGCCTCGTCCATCTCCTTCTCGGACTCGGCGTACGGGTCTTCCTCGCCGTCCTTCTTCGGCTTGTCGAGGACGTGGTCGCGCTCGACCTCCATCTCGTTGGCGAAGCCGAGGAGGTTCGGGATGGTGGGGAGGAAGACGGACGCGGTCTCGCCGCGCCTGCGGGACCGTACGAAACGGCCGACGGCCTGCGCGAAGAACAGCGGGGTCGAGATGGTCGTCGCGTACACCCCGACGGCCAGGCGCGGAACGTCGACGCCCTCGGACACCATGCGCACCGCGACCATCCAACGGTCGTTGTTCTCGCTGAACTCGTCGATGCGCTTGGAGGCGGCGGCCTCGTCGGAGAGGACGACGGTCGCCTTGGTGCCGGTGATCTCGCGGATCAGCTTGGCGTAGGCGCGGGCCGAGTCCTGGTCGGACGCGATGACGAGGCCGCCCGCGTCCGGGATGGCCTTCCTGACCTCGCTGAGCCGCTGGTCGGCGGCCTTGAGGACGCTGGGCATCCACTCGCCGCGCGGGTCGAGCGCGGTGCGCCACGCCTGCGAGATCGCGTCCTTGGTCATGGGCTCGCCCAGGCGTGCGGCGATCTCGTCGCCCGCCTTGGTGCGCCAACGCATGTTGCCGCTGTAGGAGAGGAAGATGACCGGGCGCACGACGCCGTCGCCGAGCGCGTTGCCGTAGCCGTAGGTGTAGTCGGCCGACGAACGCCGGATACCGTCGTTGCCCTCCTCGTACGTGACGAAGGGGATCGGGTTCGTGTCCGAGCGGAAGGGCGTGCCGGTCAGGGCCAGGCGGCGGGTCGCCGGGTCGAACGCCTCCAGGCACGCCTCGCCCCAGGACTTGGAGTCGCCCGCGTGGTGGATCTCGTCGAGGATCACCAGGGTCTTGCGCTGTTCGCAGCGGTTGCGGTGCAGCATGGGGCGCACGCCGACGCCCGCGTAGGTGATCGCGACGCCCTGGTACTCCTTGCTGAGCGGGCCCGCGCTGTACTCCGGGTCCAGCTTGATCCCTATCCGCGCGGCGGCGGCGGCCCACTGCTTCTTCAGGTGCTCGGTCGGGGCGACGACCGTGACCTGCTGCACGACGTGGTGGTGCAGCAGCCAGGAGGCAAGGGTAAGGGCGAAGGTCGTCTTGCCTGCGCCGGGGGTGGCGACGGCAAGGAAGTCTCGGGGCTGCTCCTGGATGTACCGGTCCATCGCGCCCTGCTGCCAGGCACGCAGCTTGTTGGCGGTGCCCCAGGGGGCGCGGCCGGGGAAGGCGGGTGAGAGGTGGTGGGAGGAGGCGGTAGTAGTCACGGTCTCCGGTTCACGGGCTCGGGTACACGGGACGGCCGTCGTCCGTACGACAACCGGGCCACCTTACCGGGGGCGGGCTCGGAACCCGTCGTGATCCGGCCGGGGACGGGCCCGGTTGCGACCGACTTCACAGGTGCCCCCGCTCCCGGGCGACGGGAACCCCGGCAGGAGCGCCCACCGCCCCCGTACCCCCTACCGCAAGCGCCGTGCCACCCACGCCCCCGCCAGGGCGACCGCCGCCATCGGCAGGAACACCACGGCGAACGCCCCCGGGTGCGACCCTGCGGAGGAGGCCGCGTCGACCCCGTGCCCCACCGCGCCCCCGCCGAGCGCGGCGAACGCCGCACCCCCCGCCGCCAGCAGGATCACGTTCGACAGTCCGTCCGAGATCTGGAGCGCCGCACTGTTCGCCCCCGCCTCCTCCGGTGCGGAGAGCTTCAGCAGCATCACGCTCGTGGAGGCGATGACCATGCCCATGCCGAGGCAGCCGAAGCCCCAGGCGACCCCGACGACCCACACGGGAACCGACTCGATCAGCACGCTCGGCACCGCCGCGATCGCCGCGGCGACCAGCACCATCCCGAGCACCATCAGCCGTTCCCTGTACGGCTCCACGCGGGGCCGCGACTGGATGAAGGAGCCCAGGGCCCAGGTCGCGCCGCCGACGGCCAGCGAGAGGCCCGCCATCGTCGGGGACAGGCCCCGCTGGGTGACCAGCATCAGCGGCACGAACGACTCCGCCGAGATGAACGCGCCGGCCGCGACGCCGCGCAGCAGGACCACGGACGGCAGGCCGCGCGCCGCGCGGTAGGTGCCGCGCGGCAGCAGGCCGCGCACGGAGGGCACCAGCAGCGCCGTGCCGGCGGCGGCCGGGAGCAGCGACAGCCAGCGCAGGTCCTGTCCCGCGTACTGGAGCAGCCCGGCGCCGACGGAGATGCCGAGCGCGAGCCGGATGCGCCGCCGGTCGAACGGCGCGGGCGGCGCGCCCGGGTCCGTGGGCCCCGACGCGGTCCGGCGGATCGCGGGCAGCGCGAGGGCCAGCGGGAAGACCACCAGGGCCGGGATGCCGACGAAGACCCAGCGCCAGCCCAGGTGTTCGGTGATCGTCCCGGAGGCGAGCGGGCCGACCACCGAGGGGATCACCCAGCTCGCCGCGAACGCCGCCATGATCGCGGGCCGCAGCGCCTCCTCGTACGCCCTGCTGATCACCACGTACAACGCGACGATCACCAGCCCGCCGCCGACGCCCTGCACCGCGCGTCCCAGGATGAACAGCCACATCGCGCCCGCGGTCCCGGAGAGCAGCAGTCCGGCCGCGAAGGCGCTGATGCCGACCGTGAGCGGGGCGAGCGGGCCGCTGCGGTCCGCCCACTGCCCGGAGAGCACCATGGCGAAGAGGCTGGTGGTGAAGTACGCGGAGAAGGCGAAGGCGTACAGCGAGACGCCGTTCAGCTCACGTGCCGCGACCGGCATCGCGGTGCCCACGGCTGTTGCCTCGAAGGCGATCAGCAGGACGACGGAGATGATGCCGACGCTGAGCGCGCGATGGTCTCGGTCGAGGACCCCGCCCTGGGGTCGAGGGGCTGCTGCGGGGGATATCTCGGGGTCGTTCGCGACTTTCGCCTCGCGTGGCTCCAGGGCGGTCATGACGACCAGGGTAAGGGGCGAATCAGCAGGTGAACCCTGTCGCGGGATGGGTCGGGGGTGGTCCCTTGGTCGTACGACCATGAACGGAGTGTGGCAGTCGCGTTGCGGGGCGGCCCGCGCTCTTGAGGCCCCCGCCGGACACCGCCTACGGTCATGGACGTCACCACAACACACGGCCGTGTGCCCGAGTGGCTTAGGGATTCGCCTGCAAAGCGAAGCACACCGGTTCAATTCCGGTCACGGCCTCCGAAGAAGCAGTGCCAACGCGTGTGGGCCCCGTCCGTCGGACGGGGCCCACACGCGTTGGCGTCACTGAGCCGCGGAGCCCACACGCGTTGACCTCGGCGAGGAGCCGGGCCAACGAGCGTTGACACCACCGAGGGGCCCGACCAACGGGCGTTGACATCGCCGAGAAGCCCGGCCACCAAGCGTTGGCACCGCCGAGAAGCCCGGCCAACAGGCGTGGGCATCGCCCGGGAGCGGGGACCCGCACGGGCCCCCGCCGCACCGGACTACTGCGCCACGGCCGCCTGCGGACGGATCGGCAGCCGGTTCACCGGACGGCCCGTCGCCGCCCTGACCGCCGATGCCACCGCCGCCGGGGAGGCCACCACGGGCGCCGCGCTGGCCGCCTTCGCGCCGAACGGCGCCACCACGTCCCTCTCCTCGACGAGCTTGACGATCTTGATGTCCGGCACGTCCAGCGCCGTGGGCAGGGCGTACCCGGTCAGGTCGGGGCGGCGGACCAGGCCGCGCGCGGTGCGGAGGTTCTCGGTGAGCGCCGCGCCGATGCCCTGGGCGACGCCCGCCTCGATGCGCGCCGCGAGCTGCGCCGGGTTCAGGACTCGCCCGACGTCCTGGGCGACGGCCATCTCCACGACCCGTACGGAGCCCATCTCCACGTCCACGTCCACGACCGCGCGCACCGCGCAGAAGGCCAGGCCCACGAACGCGTCGCCCTGTCCCGCCTCGTCCAGCGGCTCGGTGGGGTGCGGGCGGCACTGCGCGGTGGCCCACAGCTCCTTGCCGTCCATCGCCTCGGTGACGGTCGTGGACAGCACTCCGTCGTACGAGGTGATCTTGCCGTCGGCGATCTGGAGCAGCTCCGTGGACATCCCGAACTTGTGGGCGAGCGGCTGGAGCAGCTGCGTACGGACCATCTTGGCGGCGCGTTCCACGGCGCCGCCCGACACCCAGGTGTGGCGGCCGTGCGTGGCGGGGCCCGCCGGGGGCTGGTCGGTGTCGACGGACGCGACGTGCACCTCGTCGATGCCCAGCGTCTCCTGGACGATCTGCCGGGCGAGCGTGGTGAAGCCCTGACCCGTCTCGACGGCCGCGCAGAGCACGGTGGCGACGCCGTCCTGCACCTTGACCGTGGCCGTGGAGACCTCGTCGGTGCCCTCCGCGCCGAGCATGTGGACCATGCCGATCCCGTAGCCCACTCCCCTGCGCACGGCCCCGGGCTCGCCCGCGCCCTCGGGGCCGCCTGGCAGCAGCCAGTCGGTGGCGTCCGGGTCGTCCTTGGGCAGCGGCGGCAGCGGGAAGTCGCGTACGGCGCGGATCAGCTCGGCGACGGGCGCCGGGCAGGTCACGGTCTGGCCCGTGGGCAGCAGGTCGCCGGTGGCCAGGGCGTTCCTGAGGCGGATCTCGGCGGGGTCGACGCCGAGCTTCGCCGCGATCTTGTCCATCTGGCCCTCGAACGCGGCGCAGACCTGCATCGCGCCCTCGCCGCGCACGTGCCCGGACGGCGGGTTGTTCGTGCGGACCGCCCAGCCCTCGATGAAGGCGTGCGGCACCACGTACGGGCCGCAGGCGAAGGCGACGGCCGCGGCCAGGGACTCCGACGAGGCGTCGGCGTAGGCGCCCGCGTCGAGCAGGATCTGCGCCTCGACCTTCACCAGACGGCCGTCGGCGTCCGCGTGGTGGCGGTAGCGCAGCAGGGTCGGGTGGCGGTGGGCGTGGCCGAGGAAGGACTCCTCGCGGGTCGCGGTGAGCTTCACCGGGCAGCCGGTGCGCAGCGCGAGCAGGCCGAGCGCGATCTGGAAGCCGGGGTCCTCGCGGTCGCCGGTCGCGCCGGGCACGCCGGTGACGACGACCTTCACGCGGTCGCGCTCCAGGCCGAAACAGGCGGCGGCCAGGTCGCGGTCGGTGTGCGGGTCGGTGGAGGCGGTGTAGATCTCGACGCCGCCGTCCGGGCGCGGCACGGCGAGCCCGGCCTCGGCACCGATGGGGGCCGGGTCCTGGCGGCCGATGCGGTACAGCCCCTCGACGACGACCTCGCCGGTCGCTTCGGGGTCGCCGTAGTGCAGCGGGATGTGCCGGATCAGGTTGCCGTCCGGGTGCAGCGGCTCGGCGGCGAACGCCTTCTCGGGGTCGGTGACCGGTTCGAGCAGCTCGTACTCGACGGCGATGGCGGCGGCGGCCAGGCGCGCGGTGTCGGGGTGGTCGGCGGCGACCGCGGCGATCGGCTCGCCGTGGTGGCGGACCAGTTCGGACGCGAAGACCGGACGGTCGACGACGCCCCGGCCGAACGCCGGGTCGCCCGGCACGTCGGCGCCCGTGACGACGGCCCGTACGCCCGGCATGGCGGCCGCCGCGCCGGTGTCGATCGAGACGATGCGGGCGTGGGCGTGCGGCGAGCGCAGGATCGCCGCCCACAGCAGGCCCTCGGCCCACAGGTCCGACGCGTAGGGGAAGGTGCCCTCGGTCTTGGCACGCCGGTCCGCGGGGGCGAGCGAGGCGCCGAGCCCGTGCGCGGGCGGCTCCTGCCCGGGTACGCCAACAGCTGTGTCGGCCACTGTGTGGGCGGCCGCGTCGTTGCTCACGCCATGCCTCCGTCATGCGGGTGGGGCTGCTGGACACTACCTGCACCGGGGGCCGCCTGGTGCGGAATCCGCGCTTCTTCCGCCGCGGCCCCGGCGTGCGCCTCGCGCTCGGCGACGACCTCGCGCACGGCCTCCAGGACGCCCCGGTAGCCGGAGCAGCGGCAGAGGTTCCCGCACAGCGCCTGGCGGGTCTCCAGCTCGGTGGGGGCGTGGTTGCCCTCCAGGAGGTCGTGGACGGTCATCGCCATGCCGGGGACGCAGAAGCCGCACTGCACGGCGCCGCACTTGGCGAGCGCCCGCTGCACGTCGGACGGCTCGCCGTCGGCGGCGAGCCCCTCGACGGTCCGCACCTCGCTGCCGGCCGCGGTGGCGGCCGGCACCAGGCAGGAGGCGACGAGACGCCCGTCGACCTGCACGTTGCAGGCCCCGCACTCGCCCTGCGCGCACCCGTCCTTGGCCCCCGCGAGCCCCAGGCGCTCGCGCAGCACGTAGAGCAGGGACTCCCCGATCCACGCGTCGGTGACGGGCCGGTCGGTGCCGTTCACCCGCAGGACGTAGGAGGCTCCCGGGTGATCGCTGAAGGGGGTGACGAAGGCGGGTTCGGCGGGGACGGGCTCGGCGGGAGCGGGCTCGCCCTGGCCGGGGTCAACGTCCGTGGGCACGTCCGGCTCCGCGCCGGTGTCGGGCAGGACGTCCCCGGTACGGGCCTCGGGCACGAGGCCGACGGCACCGGACCCGTCCGCCGGGGCCTCGGCGGGCGCGGCGGCGTCGGGCGCGCCCTCCGCGACGGCGGCGGCACCGGACGCGTCCGCGTCCGGCACCACGGCGCCCGGCACGACGGCATCGGACACGACCGCATCGGACACGACCGCAACGGACGCTTCGGCACCGGGCACGTCCGTGCCAACAGCGCCGGACGCGTCCTCCGCGGCGGCGGGCCCGTCCTCCTCCGCGGTGCCCACGGGCGCATCGCCCTCCGGCCCGGCGGGGGAAACCTCGGCCGTCGGCCCGTCGGAGACCGGCTCCGCGGCGCCGCTCTCCGGTGCCTCGGGTGCCTCGGGAACCTCCGGGGTCACCTCAACGGCCTCGGGGGACTCAGGGGCCTCCGGGGACTTCGGGACATCAAGGGCGGCGGCCCAGGGCGCGGGCGCGCCGCCGGGCAGCGTCGCGGGAGCGGAGCCGTATCCGAGCGAGGCGGTCGTGAACTCGCCCGACTCGTCCGACAGGTCCCCGTCCGCGAGGGGGATCGTCCACTGCCCGGTGAGGTCCGCGCTCGCGGTGCCACCCGCGACGGCGCCGCCCGAGACGGTGCCCGCGCTCCCGGCGTCCTCCGCCGGGTGCGTGCCGACGGCGTCGTGGAAGTTCCACTGCGCGGTGGCATGCGGGTCCGTGTCCGCAACAGGCGTGGGCAAGGGAGCGGGCGCGGGCGGAGACACGTGCGGCGGCAGGGGCAAGGGCGGGGGCACCGCGGCGCCCGACGGTTCGGCCTCGGGCGGCACGGGCCACTGCGCGGGCTCGGCCGCGGGCGTCAGCGGATAGATCATCGGCGGTACGAACCCGTGCCCCGGCGCGGCCAGCGGCACCGCCGCCAGGTCCTCGGGCGACAGGTGTACGAACGCGGTGGCGTCGGAGTCGTACTCCCCGCCCTGCGGGGTCGGCTCCCAGCCGTGCCCGTCGTACCCCGAGTATCCGGAATGCGCAGCGTGACTGGTGTGACCGGAGTTGCCGGAGTGACCAGGATTGCCGGAGTGACCAGAGTGGTCCAAGTGGCTGGAGTGGCCCGGGTGGTCGGAGGGACCTGAGTGGCCCTCGTACTCCCCGTACTCGTCGCCTCCCTCGTACCCCTCGTATCCTTCGCGTCCCTCGTACACCTCGCGCCCCTCGTACGCCTCGCGTCCCTCGCGCTCACGGCTCTCGTCGGTGCTCACGACAGCGCCCTCCCCAGTGCTCGTCGGGCCAGCACGGCGACCGTGCGCCGCAGGTGCAGTACGGCAGGCGGCAGCGCGGGCGGCTCCCCGCCGTCCGCCGCCGGAGCCGGGTCGGGGATGCACGCGGCGGCGACGTACTCGCCGAACGCCGCCAGCGCGTCGGGGGCGAGCCCCCGCTCGCCGTCCCAGTCGATGAGGGAGGCGATCCAGCGCTCCGCGTCCAGCGGGCGCAGCGGCATCGCGGCGATCGCGCCGACCGCGCAGCGCACCTCGCGCCGGGCCGGGTTGAGGACGACGGCCACCGAGGCGGTCGCCCGCCCGGGGCCGGTGCGGCCGGTCGCCTTGAGGAACACCTGCGGGGCGTGCAGCAGCGGCACCCGTACGAAGCCGATCAGCTCGGCGGGCCTGAGCATCTCGCGGCCCGCGAGCAGGTGGGCCACGGGGATCTCCCGGCGCGCTCCGCCGGGGCCCGCGACGACCAGGTCGGCCTCCAGCGCGGCCAGCACGGGCAGGCAGTCGCCGGTCGGGGCCGCGGTCACGATGTTGCCGCCGAGGGTGCCCGCGTTGCGGATCTGCGGCGGGCCCGCGGCGCGCGCCGACGCGGCGAGCGCCGGGATGAGCGCGGCGAAGTCGGGCCGCCCCATGCGCGCGTGCGTGAGGCCCGCGCCGAGCAGCGCGCTGCCGTCGTCCTGGTAGTGCCAGCCGCGCAGTTCGTTGATGCGGCCGAGGCCGACGAGTCCCGAGGGGCGCAGCAGCCCCTTGTTGACGGCCGCCATCAGGTCCGTGCCGCCCGCCACGGGCACGGCGGCGGGCATCGCCGCCAGGGCCGCGACGGCCTCGTCGAGCGAGGCAGGCAGCGTCACGGACTGCGCCGCCTGCGGTGCGTGCGTGGTCAACCCAGCTGCCCCTTCCCGATGCCCCGTCTGTGCCGCCTGTTCGCCGTACGGTACGTGCTCACAGCCCGGACGTGGCAACTCTGGCACATTCTCCGGGACGGTCGGCGCGAGGGTCCGCGAAGGGTGGTCCGCACCCGACCTTCCCGACCGGCCCGATGCGGAGTCCGTCCCCCTTCCGGGTGACCGCGGTGCCGGGGCCCCGGACGCGGCGCGTCCGGGGCCCCGGGCCGCTCACACGTTCGGGGGCGCGCCCTCGATCGGGCGTCCGAGCACGCCGGGGCGCTGCTGCCAGGGCAGCGGTCCGGTCGGCGGGCGGTAGGCGACGCCGAGCGCGTCCAGCCGCGCGTAGTGCGTGCCCATCCGCCGCAGGAAGCCCTCGACGTCGCGCTCGTCGGGGGCGGGCAGGTCGCTCCAGGCGACCTCGGCGAAGGCGGCGAGGCGCGGGAAGACCTGGTAGTCGACGCGGCTGCGGTTCTCCATGCACTCGGTCCACACGTTGGCCTGGGTGCCGATGACGTGGCGGGCGGCCTCGGGCGTCAGGGACGGGGGCACGGGCTCGAAGCGGTAGACGTCCTCCAGCCTCCGTACGTATCCGATGGGCATCGGCTCGTCCTCGCCCGGCGCCTGCCGGTGGTCGAGGTAGACCTGCTGTTCGGGGCACATGACGACGTCGTGGCCCGCTTCGGCGGCGGCGATCCCGCCCGCGTAGCCGCGCCAGGAGGAAACGGCGGCGCCGGGCGCGAGGCCGCCCTCCAGGATCTCGTCCCAGCCGATGAGGCGGCGGCCGCGCTCGGCGAGCCAGGTGTCGAAGTGGCGCACGAACCAGGACTGGAGCCCTTCCTCGTCGCCGACGCCCAGTTCCTTGATGCGGGCCTGGGCGGTGGGCGACTGCTTCCACTGGTCCTTGGGACACTCGTCGCCGCCCATGTGGACGAAGGTCGAGGGGAAGAGGTCGAGCACCTCTTCGAGCACGCCCTCGTAGAAGCGCAGCACCGTCTCGGTCGGGGCGAGGACGTTGGGGTTGATGCCCCAGGTGTCCCAGACGGTCAGCTGTTCCGTGTCGACGACGTCGGTGTTGCCGAGCTCCGGATAGGCGCATATGGCGGCCTGCGAGTGGCCGGGGATGTCGATCTCCGGGACGACGCTGATGTGCCGGGCGTCGGCGTACGCGACGATCTCGCGGATGTCGTCCTGGGTGTAGAAGCCGCCGTGCGGGGTGTCGTTCCACAGCTCGGACGCGCGGTGGCCCCACTTAGTGCGGGCGCGCCAGGCGCCGACCTCGGTGAGGCGCGGGTAGCGCTTGATCTCGACGCGCCAGCCCTGGTCGTCGGTGAGGTGGAAGTGGAAGACGTTGAGCTTGTGGGCGGCGAGGAGGTCGAGGTAGCGCAGGACGTCCTGCTTGGGCATGAAGTGCCGCGAGACGTCGAGCATCATGCCGCGCCAGCGGAAGCGGGGGGCGTCCTCGATCGTGACGTCGGGGACGTCCCAGGTGCGGTCGGGGGCGCCGAGCGGGGCCCTGCGGTACGCGTCGGGGCCCAGGAGCTGGCGCAGGGTCTGGGCGCCCCAGAAGACGCCGGGGGCGGCGCCGCCCTCGATGAGGACGGCGGCGTCCTCGTCGACCGAGCCGTCGGTCGTGAGGCGGTACGCCTCCGGTCCCGCGGTCCGCTCCAGTTCGGGGTTGATCCGGAGGCGGACGGTACGGGGGACGCCGTCCGGGACGGCGTCGGCCGCGGGGCCGGCGGGGGCCGGGTCGAGCGGGAGGCCGGTGGCGGCGCCCAGTTCGGCGCGGAGCCAACGGGCGGTGGCCTCCGTGCCGGGGCCCGCGTCGAGGGTGGTGGCCGCGTCGAGGGTGCGGTGGCCGGGGGTGGCGCTTCTGATGTCGGTGTTGCGGGGGGCGGGGATCAGGGCCGGGGCCGGGTAATGGTCGCCGTCACTCATGGGGGAACGCCTTTCGTGGAGGGCCGGAGTGGAGGAGGGCCGGACACGTGCAAAGGGGCGGGGCGGGCAGGAACGGGGCGCCGCGCGGGGCGGGTCCCCGCCCCGCAGCGCCCCTTCCCCCCAGCCCCTCAGTCCTTCACCGCACCACCCAACCCCGACACCAGCCTCCGCTGCACCAGTACGAAGAACACGAGCACCGGGACCGTCATGACCGTCGACCCCGCCATGATCCCGCCCCAGTCGTTCTCGTCGGGCTTGAAGAAGACCAGCAGCGCCATCGGCAGCGTCGACTGCGAGGTGTCGCTGATGATGAAGGACTTCGCGAACAGGAAGTCGTTCCAGGTGGAGATGAACGAGAAGACGCTCGTGGCGACGAGCCCGGGGAAGACCAGCGGGAACAGGATCTGCCACAGGAACCGGGTCCGCGACGCCCCGTCGAGGTAGGCCGCCTCCTCCAGCGCCTCCGGCACCGCCTTCACGAACCCCCGCAGCATCCACACCGCGAACGGCAGCGAGAAGGCGATGTGCGGCAGGATCAGCGCGCCGAGCGTGTTCAGCTGCCCCATGTCCCGCATCAGGAAGAACATCGGGATCGTCAGCGCCTCGATGGGCACCATCTGCGCCACCAGGAACATGATCAGCAGCGTCGTGCGGAACTTGAACCTGAACCGCGTCACGGCCGTCGCCGCCAGGAAGGCGATGAGCGCGGACGCCAGCACCACCGTCCCGGCCACCAGCAGGCTGTTGAGGAAGTAGCGGCCGAACTCCTGCTGCTCGAAGACCCGCCGGAAGGAGTCCAGCGAGGGCGAGAGCGTCCAGGGCTTCGGATCGGTCGACTGGATCTCCCCCGCGGGCTTGAACGCGGAGAGCACCATCCAGTAGAGCGGGAAGGCGACGACGACCGCGACCAGCACGGCCGTCACCTCGGCGGCCAGCCGCCAGGGCCGCCGCACCCCCAGGAAGCTCCCGGACCGGACGCCCCCGGAACGCCCCGCACCCGCCGCACCCGCCGTGCGCACAGGACTCGCCGCGCTCACAGTTCCTCCCCCTGGCGCCGCAGCAGCCGCAGATAGACCAGCGTGACCGCCAGCAGGATCAACAGCATCACCACGCCGATGGCGGAGCCGAGGCTGTACTGGGACGAGGCGAACGCCTTCTGGTAGGCGTACACGTTCAGCACGAGGTTCTGGCCCGCGATGCCGCCGCCGTTCGTCATGACGTAGATCTGGGTGAAGACCTTGAAGTCCCAGATGATCGACTGGATGGTGACGACCACCAGGATCGGGCGGAGCATCGGCGCCATGACGGACCGCCAGATCCGCCACTGCGAGGCCCCGTCCAGCGAGGCCGCCTCCAGCACCTCGCCGGGGATCGACTTGATGCCCGCGTACACCGTCACCATCACGAACGGGAACGAGCACCAGACGACTTCGAGCAGGACCAGGGCGAACGCGCTGTAGCGGCCGTACGTCCAGGAGAAGTCGCCGAGCCCCAGCACCCGGTTGACCGGGCCGAAGTCGGGGTCGAAGAGGAACACCCAGACCGTCGAGCCGGTGACGGCGGGCGTCGCCCACGCGCCGAGCGCCGCCATCATCAGCAGCAGCCGGGGCACGGCCCTGATCCGGGTGAGCAGCACGGCCAGCGCGCAGCCGACCGCGAGCGTGGCGACGACGCAGGCGGCGGCGAAGAGCAGCGTCGCCAGCAGGACCTGCCAGAACTGTTCGTCGGCGAAGAGTTCCCGGTAGTTCGCCAGGCCGACCATCGTGGCCGGTTCGCCGCCGCTGACCTGGGCCTGGGTGTACTCCATGAAGGAGATCAGGCCGAGTTGGTAGATCGGGAAGACGAGGAGTCCGCCCAGCACGATCAGCGCGGGGGCGAGGTAGAGCCAGGGCGTCCAGGCCGAGCCGCGCCGGCCGCGTCCGCGGCCGGGCGGTGCCGCGGTCTTCGGCGCCGCCGTGCGGGGGCGCTCCTCAGTGCGTACGGTCATGGTGCTCAGCCCGCGGCAGCGAAGGCCGCGTCCATCTTCTTGGCGGCGTCGTCGGAGGCCGCGTCGACGTCCTTCTTGCCGCTGACGATGGACTGGAACATCGTCGGCAGGACGAGGGAGGCGTCGATCTGGCCCCATCCGGCGGACGCGGGGACGAACTTGGCGCCCGCGCCGAGCGTCTCCACGAAGGGCGCGACGAACGGCTCCTTCCTGGCGACCTCGGTGCGCACGTCCTCGTAGGTCGGCAGGAAGCCCATCGCGTCGAAGAGCGCCCGCTGGCTCTTCTTGCCGGCCAGTTCCTTCATGAGGTCGACGGCGAGGGTGCGGTGCGGGCTGCTCTTCAGCACGCCGATGTTGTTGCCGCCCGCGAAGGCGGGGGCTATGGAGCCGGGTGCGACGCCGGGCAGCGGAACCACCGCGTACTTGCCCTTGACGGCGCCGGCCTCGACGGCCGAGTGGCTGAAGTTGCCGCCGATCGCCATGCCCGCCTTGCCCGATGCGAAGGCGGTGACGGTGGCGTTGCCGCCCATGGAGGCGCACTTGGCGGCCGGACAGTTGTCGTCGCCGAAGAGCGAGGTGTAGGCGGTGATGCCCTTGCGGGCGTTCTCGCTGTTGATGTCGGCCTTGTAGGAGGCGCCGCCGCCCTTGGCGAGTTCGCCGCCGTGCGCCCAGATGAACGGCATGGCGCCGTAGGTGTAGGCGCCGCCGACCGCGAGGCCGTACATGTCGGGGTTCTTCTCGCGGATCTTCTTGGCGGCGGAGACCAGTTCGGCCTGGCTCTTGGGCGGGGTCAGGCCGAGGTCCTTGAAGACGTCGGTGCGGTAGTAGAGGGCGCGGATGCCGACCAGGAGCGGGGCGCCGTAGACCTTGCCGTCGACGGTGACGGACTGCCGGGAGACCGGGTCGGTGGTCTTGGCGTCCGCCCAGGCGTCGAACTCGGCGGTGACGTCGGCGAGTCCGCCGTCCTTGACGTAGCCGGCGGTGTCGGTGTTGCCGTACTCGATGAGGTCGGGGGCGCTCTTGGGGTCGTTGAAGGCGGCCTTGACGCGCTGGGCCCGGGTGTCGACCGGGATGTACTCGATCTCGACCTTGGTGCCCTCGTGGGACTTGGTGAAGGCGGCGACCGCCTCGTCGACCACCTTCTCCTTGGGCTTGTTGCCGACCTCCTGGAAGAGCCAGACACGCAGGGTGCCGCTCTTCTCGTCCTTCTTGGCGCTGTTGTCGGAGGTCCCCGGGGCGCAGGCGGCGAGGCCGGCGAGCACAAGCGCCGTGGCAGGGGCGGCAATTCTGGCAGTGAGCTTCATCCGGGATACCTCCCAGTCGGACGTTGCAGCATGCGCAACGGTCGTTTCGTGCTGCACAACACGAGGAGGCTATGACCGCGTAACCAGCCCGACAAGAGGTCTCAACCTTTCCGTGACCGACAGAAGCACCCCGTGCAACGCGAACGGCCCCCGGGGCGCGCATCGCAGCGCGCCCCGGGGGCCGTTCGGAGGTTCGGGCGGGGGCAGTTACTTCTTGCCGCCGTCCTTGCCGCCCTTGTCCTTGTCGCCACCGGCGCCCATGGACTCGTAGATCTCCTTGCACAGGGGACAGACGGGGTACTTCTTCGGGTCGCGGCCCGGCACCCAGACCTTCCCGCAGAGCGCCACGACGGGAGTGCCCTCCAGGGCGCTCGCCATGATCTTGTCCTTCTGGACGTAGTGCGCATAGCGCTCGTGGTCGCCGTCGCCGTTCGATACCTGCGGTACCGGCTCCACGAGGGTCCCCGTACCTGTCCCGCGCTCGGGCTCAAGAGTGCTCATGGGCTCCAAGGGTACCCAGGCCGGGGCCGTTCGGGGAGGCAGGTCCCGCCCCGGCCCGCCGGGCGGCGCGCACCGTCCGCAGATGCGGTACGAGCCCGAGCGCGGCCACCCCCGCGACCGCGCGGGAGGCCGGCGGCCACAGGAGTGCCGCTGGGCCGCCGCAGGGTCCTGGACCGGGCGGAGCCGGCCGGGTTTCCGCTGGCGGTGAACACGGTGACGGGCACGACCCGCCCCGAGTTGTGGCCCGGGGGCGCCCGCCCGAGGCCGTCCCGCACGGCGGACGACTTCGACGAGTGGCTGGAAGCGGTCGCCGCGGGGCACGGCGTGGGGGTGGTCCCCCGGCGGGGAGGGCGGCTCCGGGAAGACCGGCCCCTTCGCGCGGGAGCCCGTACGGAAGGTCAGTTGAGCGACGGGTCGTCCGGGTACGTCGCGAACATCGCGAGCTTCGAGCGCTGCCGCCGCAGCACCGCCCGCCACAGCCCCTCGGGGCGCGGCGAGGACACGTCGCCCGGCTCGGACTCGACGACGTACCAGGCCCCGTCGGCCAGCTCGCCCTCCAGCTGCCCCGGGCCCCACCCCGCGTACCCCGCGAAGATCCGCAGGGCGCCGAGCGCGCCGCCGAGCAGCTCGGGCGGGGCCTCCAGGTCGACGAGCCCGATCGCACCGTGGATCCGCCGCCAGCCGACCGGCCCCTCGTCGCCGGGTATCACCGCGACCCCGAGCGCCGAGTCGAGCGAGACGGGGCCGCCCTGGAAGACGACGCCCGGCTCACCCGCGAGGGCCGCCCAGGACCCGAGGATGTCGCCGACGCCGACCGGACCGGGGCGGTTCAGGATCACGCCCAGGGCCCCCTCGTCGTCGTGGTCGAGGAGGAGCACCACCGAGCGGATGAAGTTCGGGTCGGCGAGGGCGGGTGCGGCGACGAGCAGTCGCCCTGTGAGCGAGGACACCTCGGTCATGTCAGAGATGATCCCGCATCTTCGCCCTCCGTGGGGGCCGCAGCTCAGGACGGGGATTGACCGAAAGCGGACGGTGACCCTCCGCAGGGGTGTCGGAACAGAGCGTGTTGTGGCGGATTCATTACATCTGCACACCCCCCTCGGCCTTACGGGACAGGGGTGGAAGCCCCTTACCCTTTTCACTTGGCCCCTGTCCGACCCTCGACCGGAACGCGAGATCCATGACCGTCACTGACGATGTACTGCTTGTCCACGGCGGCACCCCGCTGGAGGGCGAGATCCGCGTCCGCGGCGCCAAGAACCTGGTGCCGAAGGCCATGGTCGCCGCCCTGCTCGGCAGCGGCCCGAGCCGGCTGCGCAACGTGCCCGACATCCGCGACGTGCGCGTCGTACGCGGGCTGCTCCAGCTGCACGGCGTCACCGTCCGTCCGGGCGAGGAGCCGGGCGAGCTGGTGCTCGACCCGACGCACGTGGAGTCCGCGAACGTCGCGGACATCGACGCGCACGCGGGCTCCTCTCGCATCCCGATCCTCTTCTGCGGCCCGCTGCTGCACCGCCTCGGCCACGCGTTCATCCCGGGCCTGGGCGGCTGCGACATCGGCGGCCGGCCGATCGACTTCCACTTCGACGTGCTGCGGCAGTTCGGCGCGACGATCGAGAAGCGGGCGGACGGGCAGTACCTGGAGGCCCCGCAGCGGCTGCGCGGCTGCAAGATCAGGCTGCCGTACCCGTCGGTGGGCTCCACCGAGCAGGTGCTGCTGACCGCGGTGCTGGCCGAGGGCGTCACCGAGCTGTCCAACGCGGCGGTCGAGCCCGAGATCGAGGACCTGATCTGCGTCCTGCAGAAGATGGGCGCCATCATCTCGATGGACACCGACCGGACCATCCGGATCACCGGTGTCGACAAGCTCGGCGGCTACAACCACCGCGCCCTCCCGGACCGCCTGGAGGCGGCGTCCTGGGCGTCGGCGGCCCTGGCCACCGAGGGCAACATCTACGTGCGCGGCGCGCAGCAGCGCTCGATGATGACCTTCCTCAACACGTACCGGAAGGTCGGCGGCGCCTTCGAGATCGACGACGAGGGCATCCGGTTCTGGCACCCGGGCGGCGCGCTGAAGTCCATCGCGCTGGAGACGGACGTGCACCCCGGTTTCCAGACCGACTGGCAGCAGCCGCTGGTCGTGGCCCTGACGCAGGCCACGGGCCTGTCCATCGTCCACGAGACGGTCTACGAGTCGCGGCTCGGCTTCACGTCCGCGCTCAACCAGATGGGCGCGCACATCCAGCTGTACCGGGAGTGCCTGGGCGGCTCCGACTGCCGCTTCGGCCAGCGCAACTTCCTGCACTCGGCGGTCGTGAGCGGCCCCACGAAGCTCCAGGGCGCGGACCTGGTCATCCCGGACCTCCGGGGCGGTTTCTCGTACCTGATCGCCGCGCTGGCGGCGCAGGGGACGTCCCGGGTGCACGGGATCGACCTGATCAACCGGGGCTACGAGAACTTCATGGAGAAGCTGGAGAAGCTCGGCGCGAAGGTGGAGCTCCCGGGCGGAGCCCTCGTCTAGCCGACGCACCCGGGCGCGGGGAGCCCCTGAACGGCCCCCTGCGCCCCGTACGCCAAAGGGCGGTCACCTGGTCGAGGTGACCGCCCTTCGTGCTGCCTGAGGCGGAATTACTTGCCCTTGGCGGCTTCCTTGAGCTTCGAGCCCGCGGAGACCTTCACGCTGTAGCCGGCCGGGATGTTGATCGGGTCGCCGGTCTGCGGGTTACGAGCGGTACGAGCGGCACGGTGGGTGCGCTCGAAGGTCAGGAAGCCGGGGATGGTGACCTTCTCGTCGCCCTTGGCGACGACCTCGCCGACGGTCTCGGCGAGAGCGGCCAGAACGGCGTCGGCGTCCTTGCGGGTCACCTCGGCGCGGTCGGCCAGGGCGGCCACCAGCTCACTGCGGTTCATTTTGTTACTCCCGTGTTCTTCTTGCCTGCTGAGGCGTGAGATCGAAGCCGATGCTGCCAGGGTCCTTGGACAGTCCCCGGACCCGGGTCTGACGTCAGACCCTCGCGCCCGAATACGCATCCTGCCCCCACCTGCGGCGGGAAAGCCAATCCGGTGCCCTCCCGGAGGGCCGCAAGGCTCATGGTCCGCCACCCTAAAGGGGCGTTTGGGACGCCGCGTCCCGCGACGCGCCGGGCGTCAGGCGGACGTGGGACCCGTCACACCGGAGGCGTTCGCACTCGCGCCCGCCGCCTTGGCCGCCGTACGGACGGCACCGGCCACCGCGCCCGCCACCTTGTCGTTGAAGACCGACGGGATGATGTAGTTGGGGTTCAGCTCATCCTCGGCGACGACGTCCGCCAGCGCGCCCGCGGCGGCCAGCATCATCTCGGTGTTCACCGTCCTGGACTGCGCGTCCAGGAGGCCGCGGAAGACGCCGGGGAACACCAGCACGTTGTTGATCTGGTTCGGGAAGTCCGAGCGGCCCGTGGCCACCACCGCGGCCGTCTGGCGGGCGACCGCCGGCTCGACCTCGGGGTCCGGATTCGCGAGCGCGAACACGATCGCGCCCTCGGCCATCGCGGCCACGTCGTCGCCGCCGAGCACGTTGGGGGCCGAGACGCCGATGAAGACGTCCGCGCCGACCACGGCCTCCTTGAGGGTGCCGGTGACGCCCTCGGGGTTGGTGTTGTCGGCGATCCAGCGCAGCGGGGATTCGGGGGCCGCGTCGACCAGGTCCTCGCGGCCCGCGTGCACCACGCCGTGGATGTCGGCCACGACGGCGTGCTTGACGCCCGCGGCCAGGAGCAGCTTCAGGATGGCCGTACCGGCCGCGCCCGCGCCGGACATGACGACGCGCACGTCGCCGATGCCCTTGCCCACGACGCGCAGCGCGTTGGTCAGGGCGGCGAGCACGACGATGGCCGTGCCGTGCTGGTCGTCGTGGAAGACGGGGATGTCCAGGGCCTCGCGCAGCCGCGCCTCGATCTCGAAGCAGCGGGGCGCGGAGATGTCCTCCAGGTTGATGCCCGCGAAGCCGGGGGCGATGGCCTTGACGATCTCCACGATCGCGTCGGTGTCCTGGGTGTCCAGGCAGATCGGCCAGGCGTCGATGCCGGCGAAGCGCTTGAAGAGGGCGGCCTTGCCCTCCATGACGGGCAGCGCGGCCTTGGGGCCGATGTTGCCCAGGCCGAGCACGGCGGAGCCGTCGGTGACGACCGCGACGGAGTTGCGCTTGATGGTGAGGCGGCGGGCGTCCTCGGGGTTCTCGGCGATCGCCATGCAGACGCGGGCCACGCCCGGCGTGTAGATCATGGAGAGGTCGTCGCGGTTGCGGATGGGGTGCTTGGACGCCATCTCGATCTTGCCGCCGAGGTGCATCAGGAACGTACGGTCGGAGACCTTGCCGAGGGTGACCCCCTCGATGCCGCGCAGCTTCTCGACGATCTCGTCGGCGTGCGCGGTGGAGGTCGCCGCGATGGTGACGTCGATCCGCAGCTTCTCGTGGCCGGACGCGGTCACGTCGAGGCCGGTCACCGATCCGCCGGAGGACTCCACGGCCGTGGTGAGCTGCGAGACCGCGGTTCCGCTCGCGGGCACCTCGAGACGGACCGTCATCGAGTACGAGACGCTGGGCGCCGTTGCCATGACCGGGTTCCTCTGCTTTCCCTAGCTTCATTGCTATACGCGGCAGGGCCTGTCGCCCCGTCGCGCCTTCCGATGGTCGCACCTACCTGCTGGTAGCAGGTAATGCTCATTCTGCTTTCGGAAAGTTTTTTCCACCATACGAGAGAGCAGGGTTCGACGGAAGCCCCAGATCGAAGGTCCGGATCGGGGGCCAAATGAAACAGGTCCGCGTCACCGGGAGGTGACGCGGACCTGTCTCGTACACGAACTAGGTGACACCGACCCGCCATGCTCGCCTCGCGGCAAGTGGTCGCTCGTAGCGACGAAGGTTGGGCCCGGGGGCTTGGATCGAGTCGGTGCCACCCCCAGGCTAACAAACCACCCGGGAAAGCGATTCCCCCACAGTGGGTTGACTTCGAATCAATCCCTCAGGAGGTCGGGCACCCCGGCCGCATCGGGCTCGTCACGGGCCCCCGAGACCACGGTGAGCTGCTGCGTCGCACGGGTGAGCGCCACGTACAGCACCCGCAGCCCGGCCGGGGACTCGTCGGCGATCTCGGCGGGCGAGACGACCACCGTCGCGTCGTACTCCAGGCCCTTGGCCTCCAGCGAGCCGAGCGCCACCACCCGGTCGCCCAGCTCCGCCAGCCACTGCCGCGCCTGCTCGCGCCGGTTCATCGCGACGACCACGCCGACCGTGCCGTCCACCCGCTCCAGCAGGCGCCGCGCCTCGTCCCGCACCGTCCCGGCCAGGTCCCCGTCCGCCACGACGGCGAACCGCGGCTCCACGCCCGTGGAGCGCACCGCGCGCGGCGACTCCATGCCCGGCATGGCGAGCGCCAGCACCCTCGCGGCCAGCTCGGCGATCTCCGCGGGGTTGCGGTAGTTCACGGTGAGCGTGAAGCGGCGGCGCGGGCGGTTGCCCAGCGCCTCGTCACGGGCCGCGTTCGCCTCGTCCGGGTAGGACCAGGAGGACTGCGCCGCGTCGCCGACGACCGTCCAGGTGGCGGTACGGCCCCTGCGGCCCACCATGCGCCACTGCATGGGCGTGAGGTCCTGCGCCTCGTCGACGATGACGTGGGCGTACTCGGTGCGCTCCGCCGCCAGCCGCTCGGCGCGCTCGCGCTGCGTCTCCTCGCGCTGCGGCATCAGCTCTTCGAGGCCCGTGAGCTGGTCGAGCGGGTCGAGCTCGCGCTTCTTGCGCGGCTTGTGCGGGGTGCCGAGCAGCGTCTGGAGCTCGTCCAGGAGCGCCACGTCGTGCACCGACAGCGGGCCGCGGCCCGCCGCGTCGAGCCGCCGCAGCGAGCGCGCCACGCGCCGGGTCTCGCCCGGGTTCAGCACGCGCCGCGACCACCGGCCCAGCCGCTTCTCGTCGGCCATCGCGGCGAGCACCAGGCGCGGGGTCAGCTCCGGCCACCAGGCGTTCATGAACTCCAGGAACTCGGTCTCCGTCGAGACGTCCTCGTCGAAGGAGGAGCGCAGCTCGGCGAGCAGCTCGGGGTCGGTGTGGCGGCCGCGCCCGCTGGACTTGTTCCACAGCGCGTCGAGCACCAGCTTGCGGGCGCGCGGGCGCAGCAGGTTGACCGGGGCCGTGCCGCCCAGCGCCGCGTGCCGGATGCGCTGGAGCTCGTCGGCCTCCAGCTCGACGCGCGCGCCGAAGGCGACGACGCGCAGCCGCTGCGGGGTCTCGCCCAGCTCCAGCGCGCCGTGCACGGCCTTGCGCAGGACCTTGAGCATGCGCGATGAGCCCTTGACGCGGGCGACGGCCGGGTCGTCGTACGTGTCGGCCTCGGCGCCGTCCACGAGGTTGCCCACGGCCCTGATCGCGACCTGGCCCTCCTCGCCGAGCGAGGGCAGCACGCCCTCGGTGTAGGCGACCAGGAGCGGCGTCGGCGAGACCACGAGGATGCCGCCCGAGTACCGCCTGCGGTCCTGGTAGAGGAGGTACGCGGCGCGGTGCAGCGCGACGGCGGTCTTGCCGGTGCCGGGGCCGCCCGAGACCTCGGTGACGGACGCGGCGGGCGCCCTGATCACCAGGTCCTGCTCGGCCTGGATGGAGGAGACGATGTCGCGCATGGTGTGGCTGCGGGCCTTGCCGAGCGCGGCCATCAGCGCGCCGTCGCCGATGACGGACAGCTCGCGGCCGTCCAGCGACGCGGTCACCTCGGGGCGCATCAGGTCGTCCTCGACGCCCAGCACGCGCCGCCCCTTGGAGCGGATGACCCGGCGGCGCACGACCCGGCCCGGGTCCTTGGGCGTCGAGCGGTAGAAGGGCGCGGCGGCCGGCGCGCGCCAGTCGATGACCAGCGGCGCGTAGTCGGAGTCGAGGACCCCGATGCGGCCGATGTGCAGCGTCTCGGCGATGTCGGCGGTGTTGTCCTCGCGCACCGCGCCGTCGGCGGGCTCGATCGAGGTGTACGCGCCGTCGGGGCCGCGCTCGCCGTCCTTGCCCAGGAGCAGGTCGATCCGCCCGAAGAGGAAGTCCTCGAACTCGTTGTTGAGCCGGTTCAGGTGGATGCCCGCCCGGAACACCTGCGCGTCGCGCTCGGCGAGGGCCCCCGGCGTGCCGACCTGGCCCCGCTTGACCGCGTCGTCCATGAGGAACTCGGCCTCGTGGATCTTCTCCTCCAGGCGTCGGTACACCTGGTCGAGATGGTCCTGCTCGACGCTGATCTCCCGGTCCCTCACGGAATCGACAGCGGTATCGACAGCGGCATCCTGCGCGGCCACCGGGGCCCCCTTCTGACGTGCTTTGGGCAGCCGTCAACCATATGCCAAGGGGGCCGTTATGTCAGGCCTCGGGTATCAGGCCGCGACCTCCACCAGCCGTTTGCCGTCGAAGGTGCGGACCTCGAAGCGGGCGACGTCGTCGAGGGACATGGCGGCCCCGCCGTGGACGTAGAGGGGGCTGCGGGCGGCCTCCTTCGGCGAGTCCTCGATCCCGTACCCCCACTTCGGCACCGTCCAGGACGAGACGGTCTCCTCCTCGCCGCTCCTGGAGACGGCGATCAGGGAGCACTTCAGCGGGCCCCTGACGTTCTTCAGCTCCAGGACGGCGTGGGTGCCCCAGGCCTTGCGTTCGACGCCGACGACGGCGCCGACGCCCGTGGCCGGGTCGGTCGCCGACCACTTCTCCTTCATGTGGTGGTGGAACGCGTCCTCCGCCGGACTGGTGGGGTGCGGGTCGATCGCCACCGCGGGGCGCCGGTCGCCGTCGCCGGACGCCGCCACGACCGCGACGCCCGAGCCGCCGAGCACCACGGCGACGGCCGCCGCGACCAGGTAGGCGGTGCGCCTGCGGCGCCGGGCGCGGCGGGCGGCGACCTCGTCCACGAGCCGGTCGAGCCGGTCGGCCGCCCCGAGGGCGCCCGGTTCGAACAGCGAAACGGGTGTGGGCACGGTCGCCGGTGCGGGGCCGGGCGCGCGGCCGGGCCCGGGGCCAGGCGCGCGGTCCGGTGCCGTCGTTTCCGGCCCGCCCTTCAGCAGCGCCAGCATCGGCTCCATCCCGGCGAACTCGTCGAGGTGGGCGGCGCACACCTCGCAGTCCGCCAGGTGCGCCTCGAAGGCGGCGGCCTCGGCGCCGTCCAGGATGCCGAGCGCGTACGCACCGGCGGCCTCGTGCACAGCCCCCTCGTCCTGCGTGCTCATGCCGTGATCCCCCTCTCCTCCAAAGCGATCTTCATGGAACGGAGCGCGTAGAACACCCTGGACCTGACGGTCCCGCTGGGTACGCCGAGCGCCTCGGCCGCCTCGTTGACCGTGCGGCCCTTGAAGTACGTCTCGACGAGCGCCTCGCGGTGCGCGGGCGTCAGGTCGTCGAGCGCGTCCGAGAGGGTCATCAGCCACAACGCCTTGTCGATCTCGTCCTCCGCCGGCAGCAGTTCGAGCGGCGCCGGGTCGACCTCCTGCGGCCGGGCCTGCCGGCTGCGGTGGTTGTCGATGACGATGCGCCGCGCGACCGTCACCAGCCAGGGACGCACGGAGCCGGTGGCCCCGCCCAGCCGGCCCGCGTTCTTCCAGGCGCGGATGAGCGTCTCCTGTACGACGTCCTCGGCCCGCTGCCGGTCGCCCGCGACGAGTCGCAGGACGTACGCGGTGAGCGGTCCGGCGTGCTCCCGGTAGAGTCCACGGATCAACTCCTCCTCCGGTTCAGGGGAGTTGGCTCGCCCCAACGCCCGTAGGCGGCGGGCCGTGCGTGGACGTTCATCGGCCACGGCGGCATCCTCGCGCACGTGAACCTCCCGGTCGATACCCCGCGTCGAGCTGCTGTCGCCCTCAACTACGGCTCCCGCACCGGGATTCACTCAACGCGCCGTCGGAAATCCTCACGCCCCGGCCGCCACCGCCGCCGCCCTGCGCCGGTGCCGCGCCACCCGCTCGCGGTTTCCGCACACCTCGCTGGAGCACCAGCGGCGCCTGCGCCCCCGCGAGGTGTCCAGGTAGAGCCGCAGGCAGCGGTCGCCCTCGCACTCGCGCAGGCCCGCCCGCGCGAGCGGATCGGTCACCAGCTCGACGGCGTCGCGCGCGACCGCCGCGAGCAGCGCCCCGCAGTCCGGTACGGCGCTCAGCGCGCGCACCAGCGAGCCGCCCTCGCCGCGCACCGCGCGCACCCCTGGCGGGGCGCACGCCGCCAGCGCGTTGATGCGCTCCAGGGCGCTCTCGGCGGTCCGCCCGGACAGTTCGCCGCGCATCAGCTGCGCGACCCAGCCCCGCAGTTCGCGGAAGGGGCCGAGCCAGCTCTCGTCGATCCCGGCGAGCGGGGCGCCCGGCGGCACGAGTCCGGCGCCGAGCAGCCAGGCCCGCAGCCGGTGTGCGCCGTCGAGCTGTTCCGCGGCCCCCACCCCGGTCGCCACCAGGTCCAGGCACATCCGCCCGGAGTCGAACCGCAATTCGTACGAGCCCATGCCCGCCGCCATGCGCGCGTCACCGCCTCGGGGTCACCGCTGGGTGGTCCTTCCCAGAGTGCCCTCCCGGCGCGCGGGCCGGAACCCCGCTACCGGGGCGGGCCGTCGTGCAGGAGTCGTTGGAACAGTCGGTTGTCGCGCCAGTCCCCCGCGATGTACAGGTACTTCGGCGCGACCCCGTACGACTCGAACCCGCATTTGGCCAACACCCGTTGACTCGCCGTGTTGTCGAGCAGCGTCCCGGCCTCGACGCGGTGCAGGAGCAGGTCGTCGCGGGCGGTTTCGCACACCGCGCGGACGGCGGCGGTGGCGAGCCCGCGCCCCGCGTACTCCTTGTCGACCCAGTAGCCGAGCTGACCGCTGCGGAAGTACCCCAGGGAGATCCCGCTGAGCGTGAACCCGCCGACGACCCGGTCCCCGTCGACGAGCACCCAGGACGCGCCGACCCCGGCCTCCAGGCCGCGCAGCAGCATGCTCAGCCGGGCGCGCTGCCCGGCCCCGGTGTAGAACTCCTCGGGCCTGACGGGCTCCCAGGGGGCCATGTACTCCCTGTTGCGGACGAGGGCGTCGGCGACGGCCGGGGCGTCGGAGAGCGCGGCGAGCCGCATCAGCACGCCGTCGCCGATCTCACGTACGTCAGTGATCATCCCCGTACGGTAGACGCCCGGCTGGACGCCCGGTTATGGGGCTGCGCGTCTCGCCCATGGAGTGCGCGGCCCCGGCCCGGTGGAATGGCCGCATGACGAACGGAAGCGGGAACAGACGCGGGAACAACGGGGTGACCGCCGCGGCGGCGGTGGCGACGGGCCTGATAGCGGGCTCCTTCTACGTCTTCGCGTGCGCGGTGATGCCCGCGTTGGCCAAGAGCGGGGACCGGACCTACATCGAGGTCATGCAGCACATCAACGAGGTGATCGAGAACCCGGTGTTCTTCGCGGGCTTCTTCGGAGCGCTGCTGCTGACGGCGGCGGCCGCCTGGCAGCACCGCCGCGACCGCGCGGTGCGCCCCTGGGTCTTCGCGGCCCTGGCGCTGTACGCGCTGGCCTTCGTCCTCACCTCCGTGGTGAACGTCCCGCTCAACACGGAACTGGCGGACGCGGGCGACCCGACGAAGATCGCGGACCCGGCGGCGGTACGGGAGAGGTTCGAGGACACGTGGGTGACGTGGAACGCGGCCCGCGCGGCACTGTGCACGGCGGCGTTGACCGCCCTCCTGGGCGCGTTGACGCGCGGAAGGCCCGCGGCCCCCGACGCGTGACGCCCGGCCCGCCTTCGGGAGCGCGCGGCCCGGCCCTGCGGGTCCGTCTTATCCGGCCCGCCGCGCCGCTCCCCGTCGGCCGCCGCGCCGCTCCCCGCCCGGCCACAGCCTCGGCCGCCGCTTCGCCGCCGCGTCCTCCGCCCAGCCGAACAGCGCGATGCACACCGCGATCAGCGCCCACGCGAAGAACAGCACGGGTATCCAGCTCTCCAGCAGCCACGGGAAGCGCTCGCCCAGGACGTCGACCTCCCAGAGCCGGTCCCACGTCGTCGCCGCCGCGAGGATGCAGACGTTGTGCCAGAGGTAGATCGTGACCGCACGGGAGTTCAGCAGGGTGATCACGCCGTCCCAGGCCTGGATCCGCCTGGGCCACCGGGACCACGACGGGCTGATGTGCAGCAGCAGCGCCACGGCCCCGAAGGACCAGAGCGCCTGCGCGAGCGGAATGCCGTCGAGGTCGTACTCGTCGCCGAATCCGGTGAAGCCGCCCCGTACGGCCCACCACAGCCCGACGCCCATCACGAGGGGCGCCACCGACGGCACCACGTAGTCCGGCAGGCGTTTCAGGACTCCTTCCTGGTGCGCCATGCCCAGCACCCAACAGGCGCCGAACGTGCTGAAGTCGGTGATCTCCGACCCCACCCGCCCCGGCGCCGGGACCACTTCGAGGGCCAGCGCGGCCGAGAGCGCCAACGGGGCGAGCACCGTCGGCCACGGCAGCCGCCGCAGGCACCGCAGGATCAGCGGCGACAGCAGTACATACCAGAGGTAGGCGCGGATGTACCAGAGGGGCCCCGCCAGCTCCTCCGCCCAGGACTCCCCCAGGAAACCGCTGATGCCGGGGAGTTCACCGGCGAAGGGCGGGTCGCTGACGGGCACGACCCAGAACAGGAGGTGCGTCCACCACCAGCCGGGGTGGCCGTCGGAGTCCGGGCCCCAGCCCTGGAGGACCATGCCCGTCACGCCGACGGCCCCCAGGAGCCAGAAGGGCGGCAGCAGACGGCGCACGCGGCTGCGGACGACCTGCGCGGCCGGCCGCTTCAGCGAGCGCGCCATCAGGATCCCCGCGAGCGCGAACATCACGCCCATGGAGGGGAAGAACAGCGGCAGCCAGGCCCAGCCCACCAGGTGGTAGAGCACCACCCGGAAGAGGGCGAGCGCGCGGAGCAGGTCGAAGTAGCGGTCACGGCCCCGAGCCGCCGTCCGGTCCACGGCGGTGGCGTCAGGGGCGGTCGCCGGTCGGGGCGGAACAGTGGCGTCCCGGGTCGTGGCGTTCCAGGCACTGCCGGTCGTCATCCGACGGGCCTCCGGTCGTCGCTGTCCGCGCTGTGCACGGGCTCGCGCTGGGCCGGGATGCCGGGGAGCCCGACCACCCCGGTCCGCCGCAGCTTCTGCCACCGCAGCCGGCCGCCGGTCAGCGCGGTGATCCAGGACTGGAGCAGGACGACGTACATCAGCTGGCGGTAGAGGACCTGTTGGAGCGGCAGCGAGATCAGGTGGGTCATCCGCTCCTTGTCCAGGCGGAAGGCGTACGCCGCGCAGACCGCCTGGATCGCGAGCACGCCGAACCACGCGGTGACCGTCTTGCCCGTCGGGCCGAAGACCAGCCCGTACAGCAGGAACACGTCGATCAGCGGGGCGAGCAGCGGGGCCAGGACCATGAAGAGCGAGACGAACGGCAGTCCGACGCGGCCGAAGCGGCCGGACGGGCCGCGTTCGACGAGGGCGCGGCGGTGCTTCCAGATCGCCTGCATCGTGCCGTACGACCAGCGGTAGCGCTGTGACCACAGCTGTTGGACGGTCTCCGGCGCCTCGGTCCAGGCGCGGGCGTCCTCCGCGTAGACCACGCGCCAGCCGTCGCGGTGCAGGGCCATCGTGATGTCGGTGTCCTCGGCGAGGGTGTCGTCGCTCATCCCGCCGACGCGGTCCAGCGCGCTGCGGCGGAACGCGCCGATCGCGCCGGGGATGGTGGGCATGCAGCCCAGGACGTCGTACATGCGCCGGTCGAGGTTGAAGCCCATCACGTACTCGATGTGCTGCCACGCGCCGATCAGCGAGTCGCGGTTGCCGACCTTGGCGTTGCCCGCGACGGCGCCCACGCGTGTGTCGCCGAAGGGCTGGACCAGTTCACGGACGGTGGACGGCTCGAAGACGGTGTCGCCGTCCATCATCACGACGATGTCGTGGCGGGCGTGCCTGATGCCGTTGTTGAGCGCAGCGGGCTTGCCCGCGTTGTGCTGGCGCACGACCCGGACGTTCGGCAGCCGCAGCGCGGCGACGATGTCCGCGGTGCCGTCCGTCGAGCCGTCGTCGATCACGATCACCTCGACGGGGTGGTCGCTCGCCACCAGGGAGCGCACGGTGTTCTCGATGCACTCCTTCTCGTTGTACGCGGGGACCAGCACGGACACCGGGCGGGTGACCGGCTGCCCCCAGCCGAAGCCCTTGCGCCTGACGCGGCGGGCGTGCACGAAGGAGAGCACCAGCATCAGCCCGAACCGGCCCATGACCAGCACGCCGATGACGGCGAGACCGACGATCAGCACGTCGGTGGCGTGCTCGGAGACGGCGACCGCGCCGACGAACGCCTTGCCCTTCCACAGCTCGGCGCCGCTGACCTCCGTGTGCGCGCTGGGGGCGCCGAGCGCCCGGGTGAGGTTGGTGAACTCGTAGCCGCGCTTCTGCATCTCGGGCAGGAAGCGGTCGAGCGCGGCGACGGTCTGCGAGCGGTCGCCGCCCGAGTCGTGCATCAGCACGATGGAGCCCGCGGTGCCCTTGGGCGTGGCCCGCTCGATGATCGCGTCGACGCCCGGCCGCTTCCAGTCCTCGCTGTCGGTGTTGTTGACGACGGTGAGGTAGCCGCGGCTGCCTATGTGCTCGGCCACCGGCCAGGACGCGTCGTCCATCGCGTACGCGAACGAGGAGTACGGGGGCCGGAAGAGCGAGGTGTGGATGCCGGCCGCGCCCGCGAGGGCCAGCTGGTTCTGCGAGAGCTCCCAGTCGATGCGCTTGTCCGACTGGTACGAGAGGTCGGGGTGGTTGAAGGTGTGCAGCCCGATCTCGTGGCCCTCCCGCACCATCCGTTCGACCAGGTCGGGGTGGCGCGAGGCCATGGTGCCGGTGACGAAGAAGACGCCGTGGGCGTCGTACTCCTTGAGCTTGTCGAGGACCTTCGGCGTCCACTCGGGGTCGGGGCCGTCGTCGAAGGTCAGGACGAGCTTGCGGTCGGGAACGCTGAGGTTCTTCGGGGCGCCCTCGGTCCTGGCGTCGATGACCGGGCCGCCCGCGCGGACGGAGGCGGGCACGGTCTTGTTGTCGACGGCGGGCCTGACCCGGTGGTCGGCCAGGATCTCGCTGTGGACGTAGCCGCGGAGCATCAGCATCGCGAGCAGCGCCACGAGGAAGAGCGAGGGCAGCAGGTAACGCATGGGCAGCCTGTGCCGCCTGACGCGCCTGACACCGCGCTTGCCGCGGCCCTTCCGGGGGCGTCTGCCGGGATTGGTCATCTACGGAGTGCCTTCTTGCACGGGGGTTGCACGGGGAGTTGTGGGGGGGAGTTGCGCGGGGCGGGGGGAGCGGCGATGCGGCCGGCCGACGGGACGGCTGGGTGGGCCCTGTGGGGGGCGGGCCCGGAGGGGTGGGGTTACGGGGAAGGAGCGGGTTACGGGGTGGTGTGTGCGTCGACCGGGGCACCGTTCGGCACGTCGGCCGGGGCACCGTCCGGGCTGCCGGAGGGTTGCCCGGTCGCGCTGCCCGAGGGTTGCCCGGTCAGGGGTGTGGCCGAGGGGGACGGGGACCCCGTCGTCCCGTCGGACGGCGGTACGGCGCCCGGGGCCGCACCCGGCGCGGGCTGGTCCAGGACCTGTCCCGTGTCCTGCCGTTCGGCGGGGTCGGGGACGGGCAGCGAGGGCGCGGCCGAGCTGCCGCCGAGGACGGAGACGACGAGCGTCACCGCGAAGCAGGCACAGCCCGCGGCCAGCACCCAGCCGAGGCGGCGGAACGACTTGCCGCGGCGGCCGGTCGCGTCCACGAACACCGGGCGGTCCGAGCCGTCCTGGGCACCGTGGGCGTCCTGCGCGGCCGACGGGGACGGGACGGGAGCGGACGCCCAGGGATGTCTGAGCCGCCGCACGTCGAGCTGCATGGTGACGTCGCGGGGAGGTTCCTGTGCGTGCCCACCGGAGTAACCGCCGGGGACGTCCCGCCCGTTTTGGGCATGGTCTCGCCAATTGTCCACTGCCGTACGCCCATCCCATGAAAAACGCCGAGACGGTGCGCGAAGCCAATGGCGTACAGCACCGGACCGGGCCCCCGCCCTGGTCCAAGCGCCCCCTATCACGCGCAACCGGAGTTCGAATGTAGCGCACGCGAGTGACTGCGGCGTGTTCGAGTCAGTTGTTGGCACGCATCAGTGACAAATCGAGATCCGGGAGCCAGCCGCCTTCGGATACCTCCAGCCATCCCTCCTCGGCGGCGAGCTCCGAAACAGCTGCACGCAATACCTCAATTCCCGGATGATTCAGACTTTTTCGCCAGATCATGGAGAGCGGCGAAAGGGGTACGGGGGCGGTGAGCGGGCGCAGCACCGTGTCCGGCATCACAGGGAAGTCCACGACGCACAGCACCGGGTTGCGCGTTCTCGCCATCACCCGCCGGAAATCCTCGGGACCCAGTGCGACGGGCGCGGGCGGGGCCAGTTCGACCCCGCGCCCCTCGAAGAGCCGCCGAGCCAGGTCCGTCCACTCCAGGGTCCGCGGGTTGCCCGCGCCCGCGTACACCCGCTCGCCGGCCAGCTCCGCGACCTCCACCGTGTCGCGCGCGGCCAGCGGATGGTCGGCCGGGAGCAGCACGGCCATGGGCTCGTACCGCACGGGCAGTACCGCGAGGCGCCCGCGCAGGGCCGGGTCGAGCCCGGCGAAGCGCCCGAACGACACGTCCACGCGCCCGGCGACGATCTCGGCCGCCGCACCCGTCAGCCCGCTCTCGAAGCGGGCCAGGAACTCCTGGCCGGGGTCGAGCAGCCGGGCCCGCTCCAGCACGCGCTGCGAGGTCAGCCCCGCCGTGTTGAGGTCGACGAGCAGCGGCCTGCCCGCGCCGCCCGCGACGGCGGCGGCGAGGTCGTCGTGGGCGTCCAGCACGCGCCGTACGGGATCCAGGAGCCGCTCCCCGTCGGCAGTGAGGGTCACCTGGCGGGTGGTCCGGACGAACAGCTCGACGCCCAGCTCCCGCTCCAGCCGCGCGACGTCCCGGCTCAACGCCTGTTGGGCGACGTAGAGGCGGGCGGCGGCGCGGGTGAAGTGCAGCTCGTCGGCGACGGCGAGGAAGGCCCGCAGCAGCCGGGGCTCGATGTCCATGCGGCGGAATTTACAACGAGGGTGCGTCAATCGGTGGTCAACAGGTGTTGGACCGTGCCCGGCGCCGCGCCTGAGGCTGGTCCGCGTGCCGCCACAGACCGAGAACCAGCTCCCCTCCTCCACGCCCGCTCCCGTTCCCGCGCCCGCCCCCGCTTCCGACCCCGCTTCCGATGCCGCGCCCGCCCCCGCCTCGGCCGGACGCCGCCCCCGCTCCCCCTACTCCCGGCTCTTCGCCGTCCCCGGGGCCCGCGCCTTCACCGCGGGCAACCTCGTCGCCCGCCTCCCCATGGGCATGTTCAGCGTCAGCGCGGTCATCATGATCGCCGGGTCCCGGGGCTCGTACGCCCTCGCGGGCGCCGTCACCGCGACCGGACTCGCCGCCACCGCCGCCGTCGCCCCCTTCACGGCCCGCCTCGTCGACCGCCACGGCCAGGCCCGCGTCGCCGTCCCGGCCACCGCGATCGCCGTCCTCGGCTCCCTCGCCCTCGTCCTGTGCGTCCGCTTCGACGCCCCCGACTGGACGCTCTTCGCGGCGTACGCGGCGACCGCCACCACCCCCAACACCGGCGGCATGTCCCGCGCCCGCTGGGCACACCTGCACCGGGGCGACCCGAAGGCCCTGCACGCCGCCAACTCCTTCGAACAGGCCGCCGACGAGCTCTGCTTCATGCTCGGCCCGGTCGCCGCCGCGCTCCTGTGCGCCGCGCTCTTCCCCGAGGCGGGCACCCTCGTCGGGGCCGTGCTCCTGATGGCCGGCATCCTGCTCTTCGCCGCCCAGCGGTCCACCGAACCCCCGCCCGCCCCGCGCACCGCCACGACGCCGTCAGCGTCGCCGCTGCGCGTCCCCGGCATGCCCGCGCTGCTCACGGTCTTCCTCGCCACCGGCGCGGTCTTCGGCGCCATGGAGGTCGTCACCGTCGCGCACGTCGGCGGCGCGGTCCTCGCGCTCCAGGCGGCGGGTTCGTGCGCGGCGGGCCTGCTGTACGGCTCCAGGGCGCCCGCCGCCTCCGTACCGCGCCGCCTGCTGCTCTGCCTCGCCGCGATGACCGCCCTGATGACCGCGCCGCTCCTGGCCGCCGCGAGCACGGGCTCGCCGCTCGCGCTGGCCGGGGCGCTCCTGGTCGCGGGCATGGCCACCGCGCCGACCATGGTGACCGGCATGTCCCTGGTCCAGCGCCTCACCCCGCGGGGCCGGTTGAACGAGGGCATGACGCTCGCGGTGACCGCGCTGCTCGGCGGCATAGCGGCGGGCTCGGCGGCGGGCGGCTGGGCGGTGGAGCACGCGGGGGCGACCACCGCCTACGCGGTGCCGGTCGCCGCGGCCGCCACCGCACTCCTCACGGCGGCGGCCGGAACCCGAGCGCTCGCAAGGGCGGCACGCCGACGCCCGTAGACCCGGCGGAGCCACCCACCAACGCCCGTGGACCGGACGAGCCGGCCCACCAACACCCGTAGACCCGACGAGTCGGCCCACCAACACCCGTTGACTCAACCCTCTGGCCCGCCAACACCCGTTGACCCAACCAGCCGACCCACCAACACCCGCTGACCCAACCAGCCGGCCCGCCAACACCCGCTGACTCAGCAGGACCTCAACAGACCCGCGGCTTGATCCACGAGCACTCCAGGTCCGTCGGCGCCTCCCCCGACCGCGCACCCGTCGGCCGCACCGTCTCCACCTCCGCCTCCGCGCCGCCCTTCCGCGAGCGGGCCAGCGTCACCACGATCGCGTCCTCCAGCGGCTTCACCGACGACGCGAGGTAGTTGTTGAGCACGATCCCGTACACCAACTCCCGCCCGTCCGCGTCCTTCACGTACCCGCTGAGCGCCGAAGCGCCGGTCAGCGACCCCGTCTTGGCACGGGCGTTGAGAGCGGCGGGCGTCCCGCACATCCTGCTGCGCAGCGTGCCTCCCTCGAACCTGCCGGGCGCGCACGCCACCGGCAGCGCGGCGTGCCAGTCCCGGTACCAGGGCGCGTCCCGCACCGCGAGCAGCAGCTTCACGAGCTGGTCGGCCGGGAAGTTGTCCATGCGCGACAGCCCCGAGCCGTCGACCTGCCGGATCGTCCCGGCGTCCACCCCCGCCTTCGCCAGGTACCCCTCGATCGCGTCGAGCCCGGCGCCCCAACTCCCGCTGCCCGCCGTCTCGTAGCCCATCGCCTTGGTCAGCGCCTCGGCGTGCATGTTGTTGGAGAGCTTCATGAACGGCACGAGCAGCTCGCCGAGCGGCATCGACCGGTGCACGGCGAGCTGTCGGGCCCCCTCGGGGACGGCCCGCCCGAGCAGGTCGGGCCCTCCGATCCGTACGCCGTGCCCGCGCAGCGCGTCGCGGAAGACCGCGGCGGCGTACCCGGTGGGCTCCCAGACGGTCACCCACTCCTTGGTCGCGGCGGCCCCGAGCGGGATCTGGCCGCTGACCACGATGGTGTTGGTGCCGTGCCGCCGCTCGACGGAGAGGGTGTCGCGCTGCCCCGCGGGGACGGTCGTGCCCCGGTTCTCGACGCGCACGTACGAGGTGGGCGGCGTGATCGTGACCTTGGGCCGGTCCCCCGCCGCCGCGCCGGGCACGGCCTCGACGATCACCGTGCCCGCGTCGTAGTCGGTGTCGGGCGCCACGGTGAGCGCGGAGATCTGCGCGGAGTAGTACGAGGACTCGTCGTCGCCCGCCCAGGAGCGGCCGAGCCGCTGTGCGTCGAACCGGGTGTCGTCGGCGACGAGCCGCCCGGTGACCCGCTTGATCCCGGCGGCGGCGACCTCGGCCGCGAGGCGGTCGTAGTCGGCGGCGAGCGCGGTGGGGTCGCCCGTGCCGCGCAGGTAGAGGTCGCCGACGAGGACGGAGCCGCGCCGGACGCCGGTCGACAGGACGTCCGTGCGGAAGGTGTAGCCGGGGCCGAGCAGTTCCATCGCGGCGGCCGACGTCGCGAGCTTGGTGTTGGACGCGGGCATCAGGCGCTCGTCGGGCCGGTGCGCGTACAGGGTCTCGCCGGTCGCGGCGTCGGCGATCACCACGCTCGCGCCGCCGCCGTCCATGCGGGGGTCGGCGAGGATCTCGTCGACGGCCCCGGGCAGGCCGCCGGGCGCGGGGTCGGCGCCCGCGGGCGAGCCGAGGCCGAGCGCGCCCGCGGTGAGGGCGAGCGCCAGGGCGGCGGGCCACACCGCGCGCCGCGCCCACCGCCGCGCGACGGCGCCCCGGCGAACGCCGGGGCGCGGGTGGGCACCAGGGCCCTGGGGGACGCCCGTGCCCGGGTGGGCGTCGACGTCCCCGTGAGCGCCGGCGTCCGACGGCGTACCGCTGTCTTCGTCTCTGCGCATGCGTCTCGTCGTCATGCCGCAGAAGCATCCCGGAGGACCGGCACGGTGCACAGACCGCGACGCGCCGTTTCCGGTCCTCGGCGCGGTCCGCAGTCCGCGGTCAGCGGTCCGCGGTCCGTGCCCGGAAACGGCGAAGGCCCCGGCTGCCGGAGCAGTCGGGGCCTTCGCTTCACATGGGAATTGTGGAGATGGCGGGAATCGAACCCGCGTCCAACGGTGCGGAACCAGGGCTTCTCCGTGTGCAGTTCGCTGCGATTTTCTCGGCCCCGGCAATCACGCGAACAAGTCGCCGACGGGCTCAGTCACTGTTTGATTTCCTTCTGGACCCCGTGACCGGGTCTAGAAGTTTAGTTCCCTAGCTGATGCCAGGATCCGGGTCGGGAACAGTCCCCGGGCTGACACTTCGCAAGTCGCTACTTAGGCAGCGAGGGCGAAGGAATCGCGCTTGGTGTTGGCGATTATTGGTTGCGACATATGGTTTACGAGATCATTGCCGCTTCCTCGACACGCTTCCCCTGCTTCGACATCCGCTGTCGAAACCGATCATCCCCATGTTGTTTTTTCAAAACGCGCACCCTCTGTGAGGTGCGCTGCCCATGGTACGCGACCAACGGGCAAGGGTGCCAGCGTATTACCGCCGCTGGTCGCCGCGCCGTCCCTGGTCGCCGCGCCGCCGCTAGTCGCCGCGCTGCCGCCGCCTGGCCGCCGCGATCGCGCGGTTCGTCTCGCGGGTGTCCTGCTTCTCGCGCAGCGTCTGCCGCTTGTCGTACTCCTTCTTGCCCTTGGCCAGCGCGATCTCGCACTTCACCCGACTGTCCTTGAAGTACAGCGCGAGGGGCACGATCGTGTGACCCGTCTCCTGGGCCTTGGACTCCAGCTTGTCGATCTCGGCGCGGTGCAGCAGCAGCTTGCGCTTGCGCTTCGCCGAGTGGTTGGTCCAGGTCCCCTGCACGTACTCGGGCACGTGGATGTTGTGCAGCCACGCCTCGTGGCCGTCGATCTGCACGAAGCCGTCCACCAGCGAAGCCCGGCCCAGCCGCAGCGACTTGACCTCGGTGCCCATCAGCACCAGACCGCACTCGTAGGTGTCGAGGATGTGGTAGTCGTGCCGCGCCTTCTTGTTCTGCGCGATGAGCTTGCGCCCCGGGTCCTTGTCCTTCTTAACCTTTGCCATAGTGCGGCCATTTTCGCACTAGGACCCGCCCCCGAGGCCAGTCAATACCGTCTGGGCCCGCTCCTGGGCACGGCCGGTGACGGTGAGGTCGGGGGTGATGCCCCGGCCGTCGACGCTGTGTCCCGCGGGGGTGCGGTAGTGGCCGACGGTCAGCTCGGCGACCGAGCCGCCGGGGAGGCGGCTGGGCATCTGGACCGAGCCCTTGCCGAAGGTGCGCGAGCCGACGGTGACCGCGCGGCCGCGGTCCTGGAGGGCCCCGGTCAGCAGCTCGGCCGCGCTCATGGTGCCGCCGTCGACGAGGGCGACCACGGGTCTGGTGGTGTCCCCGCCCTGCTCGGCGTAGAGGGCGCGCTGCTTCCCCCGTACGTCGTAGGTGGCGACGAGCCCCCCGTCGAGGAGCGCGGACGCGGACCGTACGGCCTCGGTGACCAGGCCGCCGGAGTTGCCGCGCAGGTCCAGCAGGATGCCCGCGCCGGGTCTGGCCGCGCGGACCGCGCCGCGCACCCGCTCGCCCGAGCCCTTGGTGAAGGCCGCGATCCTGATCAGTACGTCCCCGCCGGGCAGGTCCCGCACGGTGACCGGTTCCGTGCTGAGCCTGGCCCTGCGCAGCGTCTCGGTCCAGAGCCGGCCGTCGCGCTCCACGCCGAGCGCGACCCGCGTCCCGGCCCGCGCGGCGCCGTCCCGGCCCGTCCCGTCGCCCCGCAGCAGCGCGACGACCTCGGGTACGGACCTCTCCGCGACGCGGCGGCCGTCGACCGTACGGAGCCGGTCGCCCTCCCTGAGCCCGGCGCGGGCGGCCGGACCGCCCGGCTGGACGCGGGCGACCTCGACGCGGCCGTCGGGGCCGCGTCTCGCCCACAGGCCGACGCCGGTGTACGCGCCGTCGAGCGCGTCCTCGAACTCCTCGTACTCCCCCGCGTCGTACACCGCGCCCCAGCGGTCGCCGCTGCGGCTGACGACCTCCTCGGCGGCCTCCGTGCCGGACTTGCCGTCGGCCACGGCGTCGGCGGCGGCGTCGGCGAGGGCGTCCCGGTCGACGGGACGGGTGCCCGGACCATTGCCGGGGCCGTCGGCGGGGGCGTCGCCGGGGCCTGAGCCGTCGGCCGACCCGGTGCCCGAGCCGCTGTCCACGGGGCCCCGCCCGTCCACGGCCGCGGAGACCGCACGGGTCTGTATGGGGGCCGCTTCCCCGTCCCCGCGCGGGAGGGAGTCGGTGGCTGCCGCGGTCGCGAGGACGCTCGCGAAGACCAATGTCAGGGCCGCCCCACGGCCGAATCCGCGGGGCCCGGTACGGAAGAGGTGGCCCGGCATGGCGCCGAGTCTAGGACAAGCGAAGGGCGCCGCACGGTCCGTCGACCGTGCGGCGCCCGGGGCACATGTCACACCTTCAGGTACTTGCGCAACGCGAAGAGCGCGGCGACCGCGGGCATCAGGAGCCCGATCGCCAGCACCAGCGGGAGCTTGGTCGCGATGGCGTCCCAGCCGATGAAGTCGACCAGCGGCATCTGCTTGGCCAGCTCCAGACCGTGGTCGATCATGAAGTAGCGGCCGAGGATCAGGAAGCCGCACGCGAGGGCGCCGCCGATCAGGCCGGCGAACGCGGCCTCCATGATGAACGGCATCTGGATGTAGAAGCCGGAGGCGCCGACCAGCCGCATGATGCCCGTCTCGCGCCTGCGGCTGAACGCGGACACCCGCACGGTGTTCACGATCAGCATCAGCGCGATGACCAGCATCAGTCCCATGACGACGAGGGCCGCCACGTTCATGCCCTCCATCATCTTGAAGAGCGTGTCCAGCGTCTCGCGCTGGTCCTGCACCGACTGGACGCCCTCGCGGCCCGCGAAGGCGGTCGCGATGACCTTGTACTTGGTCGGGTCGTGCAGCTTGATGCGGAAGGACTCCTGCATCTGGTCCGGCGTGATGGTGCTCGCCATCGGCGAGTCGCCGAACTCCTCCTTGTAGTGCTTGTACGCCTCGTCGGCCGTCTCGAACATCACCTTGTCGACGACGTCGAGCTTCTTGAGGTCCGTCTCGATCTGCTTCTTCTGCTGACCGGTGACGGCGCCCTTGGCACAGGTGGGGTTGGTCGCCGCGTCGTTCTTGTTGCAGAGGTAGATGGTGACGTTGACCTTGTCGTACCAGTAGGTCTTCATCGTGCTGACCTGCTCGCGCATGAGCAGCGAGCCGCCGAAGAGGGCCAGCGAGAGGGCGACGGAGACGATGACGGCGAAGGTCATCGTGAGGTTGCGCCGGAGGCCGACGCCGATCTCCGACAGGACGAACTGGGCGCGCATGGCGTCCTTTCAGTCTTTCGGTGCTTCTCGGCCTTCAGTGCTTCGAAGCCGCGGTGCTCAGATGCTCAGTGCTGGTAGCCGTAGACGCCGCGCGCCTGGTCACGTACGAGACGGCCCTGTTCCAGCTCGATGACGCGCTTGCGCATCTGGTCGACGATGTTCTGGTCGTGCGTCGCCATGATCACCGTCGTACCGGTGCGATTGATCCGGTCGAGCAGCTTCATGATGCCGACGGAGGTCTGCGGGTCGAGGTTGCCGGTCGGCTCGTCCGCGATGAGGAGCAGGGGCCGGTTGACGAAGGCCCGCGCGATCGCCACGCGCTGCTGCTCACCGCCGGAGAGCTCACCGGGCATCCGGTCCTCCTTGCCGCCGAGCCCGACGAGGTCGAGGACCTGGGGGACGGCCTTGCGGATCTCGCCCCTGGGCTTGCCGATGACCTCCTGGGCGAAGGCGACGTTCTCCGCGACGGTCTTGTTGGGGAGGAGGCGGAAGTCCTGGAAGACGGTCCCGAGCTGGCGCCGCATGTGCGGGACCTTCCAGTTGGAGAGTCGCGCGAGGTCCTTGCCGAGGACGTGCACCATGCCGTGGCTGGCGCGCTCCTCCCGCAGGATCAACCGCATGAAGGTCGACTTTCCGGAGCCGGAGGAACCGACGAGGAAGACGAACTCCCCCTTCTCGATGTCGAGCGAGATGTCCCGCAGCGCGGGGCGGTTCTGCTTCGGGTAGGTCTTGGTGACGTTGTCGAATCGGATCACGGGAACACCACGTCGGCCGGGGGTATGGGTGTGCGTGACCATACGCGAAGCGGACTGACCCGCGCAGTCGCCCTCCGCGGATGGTCCCGTGATGGGTGGATTGTCCGGGAACCGCAGGGGTGCGAATGGGGTCTTGACGGGCGGGCCGCGCCGAATTTCCGCGGAGCTGGCACAGTGGTAGGGGGAACGGTTGCGTTTCCCGGAGCGTTGTGCGGAGAGAACTGTGTAGCGGCTCCGCCGCGCGGGAGGAGGAGAGCGCATGACCTATGACCGACTGGTGTGCGCCAACTGCGCGTCGCCCGTCAGTGAGGGGCGCTGCCCGGTCTGCCGGGCGAACCGGGAGCGGCTCCAGCAGGAGGGTCCCTTCGGCGGGCTGAACCCGGTGGCGCTCGTGACGCTGCTGGTGCTGCTCATCGCCGCGATGGCCCTGCTGGCGCACCAGACCGCGTGAGCCGAGACGGCGCGCGGGCCGTACGCAGCTGTAGTACGTAGAAGAGGGGCCCGGGGGCGCTCAGTGCGCCGCTCCGGGCCCCTCTTCCGTCTACGTGCCGTCTACTGGCCGCTCACGGCCGTACGACCGCTCAGGCGGCTGCGCCGCGGCTCGCGACGAGGCGCGGGAGGATGCGGAAGCCGACGCCGCCCGCGATCATCGTCGCGGCACCGAGCACGAGGAACGTGGTCCCGGCCGCGCCGGTCTCGGCGAGCTCGTCCTTGGCCTCGCCCTGCTGGACGGGCTGGGAGCCGACGCTGTCGGTGTCGGTGTTGCTGTTGCCACCGGTGGTGGCGGAGCCGGCGCTGGAACCGCCGTCGGAACCCTCGGAGCTGCCACCGTCGGAGCCCTCGGAGCTGCCGCCGTCGGAGCCCTCGGTACCACCGGTCTGCTGGCCCTCGGCGGAGCTGCTGGACGAGCTGGAGCTACCGGACGTGCCAGACGTGCCGGTGGTACCGGACGTGCCCGTGGTCCCAGTGGTACCCGTCGTACCAGTCTCACCCGTGGTACCAGTGGTCCCAGTCGTACTGGTCTCACCCGTGGTACCGGTCTCACCGGTCGTACCCGTAGTCCCAGTGGTACCCGTCGTACCAGTCTCACCCGTCGTACCCGTGGTACCGGTCTCACCCGTGGTACCGGTCTCACCCGTCGTACCGGACTCACCGGTCGTACCCGTAGTCCCAGTCTCACCCGTGGTACCGGTCTCACCGGTCGTACCTGTAGTCCCAGTCTCACCCGTGGTACCGGTCTCACCCGTCGTACCCGGCGTGCCGGTGCTCTGCCCCGAGTCCACACCGCTCGCGCCCACGTTGTCCCCGCTGCCCCCACCAGACGTGGGGTCGTCGCCGTCGAGCCCGAGGCCCGCGTCGATGCCGCTCTCGTCTGCGGTGACCTTCGCCCCGATGCCGGCGATCTGCACGTCGGCGCCAGCGGCGGACGCCACACCCGCGACAGTCAGCGACGCACCCGCGGCGATCACCGCACCGGCCGCTATTCGAGCAACGCGGATCCGCGTCTTCTTCGTCATCTGCTGCTACCCCCAGTAGCTGTTCTCGTCAGTGGAGCAGCGCTCGGGGCGAACAGGCACCGGGGCCACTGGTTCACCTCAGTCCCCGTTCACACGCGCCCCAGAAACACGCATGCCGCGCGCCACCATTCCCCACTCCCAAGATTGCCGTCAAGCCCGTTCAGTGAGGATTGCCCCGTTTGGTTATGCTCTGGCAGGAGTATGTGAATACGACTGTGACGGAACCGAATCACTCGCGTCCACCCCGGCAACTCGCCGCGCCCGACGCCCTCGACCGCGCCCCGGCGTCCCGCCACTCCACCCCGCCGGGCACGCCCCTCACCGGACACTTTTACGGAAAGCGAGATCCGGGTTCACGGCATCCGGGTCCCGAAGGTGCAGGGAAACATCTCCGGAATGCCGGGAGATATAGAAGCCGCTCTCCGAATCACCCGAAAGGCCGCACACGCTCACGGGAAACCCCAGCGAAACCCAATCGTCACCCCCTGCTCTAGGGGTGTCGATTTTCCAATCAGCCGACGCCGAGACCGACCCGCCTCCGCTGCCGAACATTTCCGCGCAAGGAACCCCGGAGAAAACCGCTTTCCCATCGGAGAGGAAATCTACTTTCCGACGGTCAGTTGCAACCCAGCTTCCAACGATCATAGATTCATCCACGCCCGACTCGTCTCCTGATCCTTCACAAGAGACGAGACTGGCGAGGGCAGCGAAGGCGAGAATCACCCTCTTGGGTCTACTTGATCTCAATGGTTTCACTCCAAGAGACATAGAGCTCAACCGGCTTCTGCCCTGCCGGATGCATTTTCTTAAGCCCATCCGCGATCACCTTCATGGGGAGGAACGAATCACCCTCGCTGTATCCCTTTGCGGTTGGCATCCTCATCATGGATTCCCGGGTCATCGTGTCCTTCAAAGTAAAAGAGACTCGCGCCGACTTGCCCGACACGTCTCTTGAATCCAGCCGCGCGGAGAGGGAGTAGGAACCGAGCGCAGTGCTAGACAAATTGAAGGTGGATTCATCTTGAGTGAATCTCTGCCCAGAGGCCAGGCCGAAGAGATCTTCCATCACCTGAACCAATTTTCCGACTTCGGACAGATCGCTCATCCTTCGGTCATACGGCCGAGAACTGCCCACCTTCATTCCCTTCAGGTCCTTCCCCAGGAGAGATCTCACCTTGACAAGCCATCGCTGCTCCCGGATCTCCTGCGTGAATTCATCACCCTCGGAGAAAATCCACCGCTTCGGAGCCACCCCCAGAACCCATGCATGGAGAACAGCCTGAGAGGAGACATCCTCCACTCCAACCTTCAGATTCATTTTCCAAGAGTTCAGCGAAAGCTGGCAAGCCGCATCGCACGAATCATCCACTCCTCCGACGGATGAACGCGGCTTCTCGTCACTCTTATCCGAATCGTCCGGCTTGGAGTAGGTGTTGTGGTCCCCATGCCCGTCATTTCTCGGCTCAGACCGCCCGGTCCCATCGTCAATCCAGAGGCCGGTGGGGTCACTGTAGGTCACAGGGTTCTGGTTGGCATACGCGAATCCGTTCAGCGCCTGGTGCTGATCCGTGACCAAAGCGGGGTCGGCGCTGATGAACTGGCCCAGCACTGGATCGTACTCACGTGCGCCGATATGCGTCAGGCCTGTCGTTGTGTCCGCCGGCTTGCCCAGGAACGCCTTGTCATTGGGCCATGCGGTCTGCTTGGGGCCACGTGGGGCACCAAACGGCGTAACCTGCCGCTTCGCGAATGCCTGGGTCAAGCTGTCGATCTTCAACGTCCCGGTCCCATGGCTGTCGCCAGCGATGAATGACAACTGCGACACACCGGACTCATTGCTGCGGACGGCGCCGCCCACCCCCTTCAGGTACGACCGCGTCGCCCACGTCTTCTTCGTCGTCCCCGTGACCTTGTGGTGGATCTCCGTCGCCCCCAGGTACAGGACGCTCTCACCGTCGCCCGTCGCTGCCCGGCGGATCAGGAGCGTGCCCTCGGTGTCGTAGAGGTACGAGGTCTCCTTCGTGCCCTCCGTGAGCGTGGCGAGCTTGCCTTCGGCGTTCCACGTCAGGGTCTGGGCCGCGTTCGTCGGGCCCGGACGCCTCGTCGTGTTGCCTGTGGCGTCGTAGGTGTAGGTCGCCGTCGGCGCCGGATCGGTGACCTTGCAGTCCGCCTTCGTCGTCGCCTTCAGCGTGTGGGGCTGGGGCTGGCCCTTCTCGGGATAGCAGTACGTCGTCTTCGTCGGAGTGCCGGTGACCGGCGTCTCGGTCTCCGTCGCCCGCTGGCCGCCCGCCGTGTACGTGTACTGCGTGCGGTACGGGGCCGCGCCGCCCAGCGTCTTGCTCGTGCAGTCGTTCGCCGACGGGGTCCACGCCTCGGTCAGCCGACGGTGGCCGTCGTAGGTGAAGCACTGGACGTCCGTCTTGAGGGACGGGTCCGGGTTCGGAGTGTCAGCGATCTTGGTGACGTTGCCGGCCTCGTCATAGGTGTAGCTGAGGTCCTGCGGCTTGTACGGGGCCGTCGCCGCCATCGTGACGTACGAGCGCTTCAGCCGGTCCGTGCCCTCCTCGTACTCGTTGACCAGATCGGTCTTCTTCGCCTCCGCCGCACCCGAGACCGCCAGGGTCAGCATCTGCGGCTGCCCGATGGCGCTGTAGCGCGCCGCCTGGAGGTAGCCCGACGTTCCCGAGAAGACCTGCGTCGGCTGGCCGGTCGCGGTGTACCGGTAGTCGATCGTTTCCGCGGACAGGCCGCCCGCCGCGGGCTCCGTGGTCGTCCTGACCGTGCCGTCGAGGTTGAAGGTCGTCGCGAAGTCGTACGTCGCCTGCGCGGCCTTCGCCACCACCAGCGGGTCGTTCACGTCGATGGATAGCTGCGTCTTCGTCGCACGGTTAAGGACGTCGAACTCGGTGACGCTCTTCGTGTACGCCTTGCCTCCGTCGTACCGGGTAGAACTGGTCTGCTGCCCCTTGACGAGGGTGTCGAAAGTCCACGACGCCAGCTTGTTGGCGTCCTTGCTCTCGGTATGCCACAGGTCGGTCTTGCGACCCAGCGCGTCGTAGCCGTAGACCAGCCTTCTGTCTGCGGAGTCCTTGGACCAGTCGACCTGGTTGAGCACCGTGTACCCCGTGGTCGTGGTGCCCTTGTCCGGGTCCTTGGCCGACGTCTGGCGGCCGAAGAGGTCGTATCCGTACTCCCAGTTCGAACCGTCCGGGCCGGTGATCTTCGACTGCTTGCCGTCCGGCGTGTAGAAGAGGGAGGTCTTGGTGTACGAGGTGCCGAGCGCGCCGCCGTACTCCTTGTCCTCGGGGCTGGGGCCCGCGTACTCCCGACGCTCAGTCGTCCTGCCGAGCGCATCCGTGATCACGCGCGTCGCCTGACCGCCGACCGGGGCGCTGGTGGCCGTCGAGTCACCGGTGTAACTCGAAGCGGTCTCCCACTTCTTGACGCCGTACGCCAGGAACGTGCTGGTCGTCGCGCGCCCCGCACTGTCGTACACCGTGTTGGTCTGCTTGGGGCTGCCGCCGTACTCCAGACGCTGGTAGGCGGCGTTCGGGGTCTTCGTCGTGTCGAAGGCGTCCGCGTACGTCTCCTTCGCCAGGCCCCGCGAGTCGTAGCGGGTGTCGGTGAGCAGACGGCCGCCGTTGGGCGTGGGCTTCTGCGTCTGGAGGGGGCGCAGGAGGGAGTCGAAGATCTCGTACGTCGTGGCGACGGTGCTGGACGACTTGATGGTCGAGGTCGCGATCGCCGGGGCCTTGCCTCGTGCGAGCGTGTAGGCGTAGGTCATGCTCGCGCTCTGGCCCAACGCCTTGTCGCGGTTGGGCAGCCACACGCCCGTGAGGCGGCCCAGGCCGTCGTACGTCTGCTCCGTCTTCTTGGAGTTGGTGTCGAGCGTCACCAGCGGGACGCCGCGCAGGCCGTCCAAGGTGATGGTGGTCTTGATTCCCAGGGGCATGGTGACGGTCGTGCCGTTCGGCACGCCGGCTCCAATCGGCGCGTACGCCGTCGTGGTGGTGTTGCCCGCCGCGTCGGTCGCGGTCTGGGCACGGCCCAGGCCGTCGTACGTCACCTTCGTCGTCGTCTGCCACTCGGTCGGGTGCCGCTCGCCCGCGGTCGCCGCAGCCGGGTACTTGGCGGCACGGCCGGTCCAGGTCGCCTCGCCCTGGGTCGGCTTCTGGTCCGCCGACCAGGCAGTGGCCGCGTCGTAGACCGTGGCGGTGTCGGCGAGGACATTGCCCCGGTCGCCGGTGGACACGGGAAGCTTCAGATCCGTCTCGGCGGTGCCGCAGGGGCGGGCGACGGTCCGGGTGCGGGAGACCAGGCTGTTGATGCCCTCGGCGTCGTTCCGCGCGTACCAGGTCCTGGTGCAGGTGTCGTCGTCCGGTTCTTCCGTGCCGCCGGTGTTGTCGACCCTGAACGCCATCCCGTAGTCGTCGTACTTCGTCTCGGTGCGGTTGGTGCGCCACTTCTTGGACGCGTTGAGGAAGGTGTGCGTGAGGGTCCTGGCGGTGCGGACGTAGCGGGCCTCGGCGTCCGCGTACGACTTGTGCTGGATCGCGGTGGTCCTGGACCAGGGGTCGTTCACCGTGGTGGAGACAGGCACCGTGTCGTTGTAGGTGATCTGCTGGCGGGTGAAGCCCGCGTAGTGGTCGAAGTCGATCGCGTCCGGGACGTCGAGCGCGGAGAAGTCGATGCCCGGCACGTTCACGTCGTGCTCGGCGCCCGACTTGAGCCTGTCGCCGTGCATGCCCTGGAAGTAGCTGGTGACGGTACGGGACTGGGGCCCGGTGGCCGCGCCGGTGCGCACCGTCACCTTCTGGTAGCCGCGCCAGACCGACCAGGTGCGCTCGTCACCGGGGGCGAGCGGACTGTCGTTGTAGTGCCAGGCGGGGTTCTCGTAGGTGTAGGCGTACTCCATCAGCTCGCCGGGACCGGTCGGGTCGGCCACGTTCACGGCGGTGACGCGGTACTTGTGGAACCAGTCGAGCGTGGCGTTCTCGGCGCCGTTGACGTGCCAGTACTGCGGGTAGCAGGACGTTTCGTTGTTGTCCTCGGCCGTCGGCACCGACGAGCCGCGGACGCACTCGGGGCCGCTGTACGTGACCGTGGTGACCGCGCCGGTCTCGGAGGTGACCGTCTCCACGCGGGGACGGGTGAGCGGCGCGATGTTGCCGCCGCCCGGCTGGGTGCCGCCGGCCACGCGGTTGGGGCGCCTGGAGTAGGTGAAGTCGATCGGGTCCGTCGTGATCGGGGTGCCCGTGCGGCCCGTGCGCTGGATGCTCTTCAGGACGAGCGTCTGGTCCGAGGGATCGTCGCGGTCCTGGCCGTCGTCGAACCGCTGGGTGAGGGCCCAGGAGTCGACCGGGGTGTAGGCCGCGCCCTTGTAGGCGTAGGTGTCGACCTGGGTCAGGCGCTTGCGCGAGTAGAACGCCGGGCTCTCCACGAGGCAGTCGGCCTTGGCCTCGTCCTTGGAGCAGATGGCGTCGAAGGGCACGTCCGGCCAGTTCTTGGCGGTGTCCTCGGTGAGGTCGGTGCAGCCGCCGACGGTGCAGCGCTCGTCGTACCCGAAGGTGACCTGGTACGGGGCCTTGACGGTGAAGAGGCTGCCGGACCGCTGGCCGTAGAGGATCTTGCTCAGGTAACCGCTGTTCGTGTACGCGGTGTCGGCGGTGCTCGCCTTGTTCTTGCGGTAGTGGTTGGTGTTGGCGATGTACCAGTACGACATGGCGTTGTCGTGGGTGTCCTCGACGTAGTCGAGGTTCCACCGCCACGCCTGCTTGTCGACCGCGCGCTCGCCGAAGGTGTCGCCGTTCGCGTACCCCGGCTCGCCCGCGTCGTCGCCGAAGACCGGCACGGTCCAGACGGAGTTGGTGCGCTCGCCCTCGGGCGCGCCGTCCAGCTTGTTCATGCCGAAGACGTACTTCGTGCCGTCACCGGTGACGACGGTCCAGCGCTCGCCGTTGTCGTCGCCGTTGCCCGTACCGGTCTCCAGCGTGACGGTGGAGGCGTCGTCGTTCTTGAGGCGCCACTTGCCGCTCGTGTCGTCCTTGACCAGCTCGGTGGACCTGCCGTTCAGGACGAGGGAGGCGTTCTCGTACTTCCAGCAGAGGTCGTACTGGTCGTCGTGGCCGTCCTTGTCGCAGGAGCCGTACTGCCGCTCGATGTAGGAGACCGCGGAGAAGTCGAAGCCCTCGCCAAGGGACGTGCCCTGGTTGTTCGTGGCGGCCGTGCGGCCGTCGATGCTCCCGGAGTCGTACGACAGCTTGAGCGAAGGGGAAGGGCCCGCGGCGGGCTTCGGCGGATCCATCGGGTACGACCAGGTGAACGAGCCGGACGAGCCGCCGGACTCCCAGGAGGAGGACGCGGCGAGCGGCGTGGCCGAGTGGTCGCCCGTGCCCGTGGCGGACTGGCCGGAGCCCGCGGCGGTGACCGCGAAGAGGGTCGCGCCGCCGGCGAGGGAGACGTCCGAGGTGAGGGTGCGCGCGGTGGCGTTGTTCGTGGTCGGCAGCGGGACCGCCGACTGGCACTTGGCGGCCTTGGGAGTCGTCAGCGCGCAGGCGGGGAGCTGGACGAGGCGCAGTCGGCCGGACCAGCCGCCGCCGACGGAGGCGGCGAAGGAGGAGTAGTCGACGGTGAGCTTCGCCCTGCCGGGCTTGTCCGGCTCGGCGGTGAGCAGCACGCCCGTGACACCGAGTGCGTCGGTGGCCCTGCGGTCCAGGACGTCGACCGTGATGCTGCCGGGGGCCGGCGCCCTGCCGCTCGCGGGCGCGACGGTGACGGGGAGGCCGCCCGCCGTGGCGCGGCGCATGGGCGCGGCGGCAGTGGCGGCGGTACCGGGCGCCGTGAGCCGGACCGTGGCCCTGCCGGGCTTCGGCCAGGTCGCGGTCCGCTGCTCCTGGACGGCGCGTGCCTCGGACGCCGCGTCACGGGCCTGGGCCGTGCGGAGCCGAGCGCGGATCTTGGCCGCGCCCTCGCCGTTCGCCGCCGCGAGCTTGCTGACGCGCGGCTTGGCTACGGTCGGGCGGCCCGGACCGCCGTCGGCCGCCTGCGCCACGGGCGTGAGGCCCGTCGCGGGAACGGTGAGGACGACGGAGAGCGCGAGGAGCACGGCGGCTCTCACTCTGCCCGTTCTGCCCTTTCCGGTACGTGCTGTTGAACCCGTGCTCATGACTCAGACCCCCACGGTCCCGCGCGGGCGCGCGGCGAAATCGCCCCGGTCGTCGGGGCGGTACGAGAAGAAGAGAGGAATTGCCTTACCGGACAGGCGGATCGATCCCGCCGGATCGACCCGTCGGGCCCGTCCGAGGTCTCCCGGGCGGGCCCGACGCTGCCGCATCAGTCGTTGCCGACGACCTTTTCGAACTGGTCGGAGCCGGAGATCGCTCCTGCCCAGAGCCGGATCTCCTCGACCTTGCCGGGCAGGAAGTGGCTCCAGGCCGCGTCGCTGAAGCCCTTGCCGACGGTGAATTCACCCGCCCCGCTCACCGCGGTGTAGGCCGTCGCGGCATCGTTCATCGCGTTGCCCACGTACAGGCTGACGGTGGACCCGTCTTCCGTCGCGAGCGCGTCGAAGGTTCCGGTGAGCCTGACGCTGCTGCCCGTTTCGGCAGCAGCGTCGGAGGTGACCCAGGACTTGGTTCCGTCCTTGTTCACCCGCCCGAAGTGCCATACGCCCAAGGGAAGGGTGTACGCGTTGCCGTCGTCGTCGTGCCGTGTCTCCTTGCTCGTCAACTCGTACCAGAGACCCCAGGACGAGCCGTCGGCCGCGCGTTGGCCCGCGATCTGCCCGATGTAGCCGATGTCCTGGGCGAGGATCTTCGCCCGGTCCAACTGAACCTTGGTGGTGACGGTGAACGAACCGGTCGGGTCAACGATGGGGCTGGACGCGGAAGCTGCGCCGTTCGTCCCGTCAAGGGTGAGGGAATCGCCGTCCAGGGCCGCGCCGCCTTCCAGCGTCAGCGTGCGGCCGTAGCCGGACCGGACGTCCGCGAGGGTGGTGCCGGTGGCACCGGTGGCATTCCAGTCGGCCACGAGTTCCAGATTCGGCTGTCCGGACTCACCCGTCAGGGTACGTGCCTCGGTCGCCACTTCGGCCGGAGTCAGAACCCGCTGCCACACGGCGACTTCGTCGACGCTGCCGTCGAAGAAGTTCTTGGGCGAGCCAAGATACTTTCCGGCCCCGATCCGCATCGGACCGGGCGATGCCAAGTTCGAGGTCCGTGTCGACTTCGCCTGAAGCTGACCGTTCACGTAGATCGCCAGTTCCTTGGAACTGGGGTTGTAGGTCCCGGCCACATGCGTCCACACCCCGATTTGAGGCGCTGCTTTGGAACTGCTGCCCCAGTACGACGCGCCGTCGTCGGCGTCGGCGACCCTCACCCCGAAATACCATCGGTCCAGCTTTTTTTCGTATCCGAAGTAGAAGGGGGTGCTCACGACTCCGTCCTGAGAGACCAGAGCCATGTGATCGGCCTTGGAATCCAGCCTCGCCCAGGCCGAGACGGTGTACGCGGAGCGTGTCTCCAGCACCGGTCCCGCCGTGGTCGCGTGCGGACCGCCACTCAGCTTGAGGCCCTTGTCGACCTTCGGCTGAGTCAGTTCCTTGCCCTCGTCGTCGAACCAGATCTCGCCCCGGCGCCCCCGGGCGTCCCGCACCGCACCGGCCGACAGCGTCGCATCGTCCCGGCTCGCCGCATCGGACGCGGAGGAGTCCACCGCCACCCCGCTGTCCTCGTCGAAGTGCCACCGGCCCACCGGCCCGTCGCCCTCCTTGACGAGGAAGGACACCACGGCGGGCTCACCCTGCCTCTTGGCCGTGTCCCAGGCCCGGACCTCCAGGTACTGCGTACCGCTCTGTTCCGGCGTGAGGTACTGGTTCAGCTTGCCCGCCACCGCGTTGAGCATGGGGGTCCAGGGGGCCGTCGAGGACAGCCTGTACTGGTAGCTCACGATGGAGGCGCTCGTGTCCGCCGCTGAGGGTGCGAACGAGAACAGTCCGTTCTTTCCCGGACCGCCGCCGGGCAGGCAGGACGTGGTCGTGCACAGGGTGTACGGCGTACTCGTAGTGACCTGCGGTGGCTTCGGGGCGGTCGTGTCCACCTTGAAGTGGCACATGACGCTGCCGGTCGAGATCTTGGCGACCACCTCGGTACCGGGATACGCCCAGTTCCACGACTGGACCCGGTAGACCGGCCCTTCCTTCAGCTTCGCGGTCGCGGGAACGGACGCGGTCGTCGTCATGCCGTTCGTGACGAACCCGGAGGTCGGGGACTTGAAGTCGGCGACCTTGACCCAGCCCTCGCTCGTCTGCTCCTCCACCACGAACCGCGTCCGCAGCTGCGCCCCGACGGACCCTCCGGGAACCGTCCTGGCCACAGCCTTGAGCTGCGGCGTCGGGCTGGTGGAGGTCGAAGGGTCAGCGATCTTGGAAGAACAGGCGACCCCCGTACCCGCCGTCAGCCCGAAGGGGCTCGGGTAGTTGGGGATCCCCACGTAGTCCACGACCAGCTCGGCGTCGTTCTTGAACCGCTTCCACGCACTCGGGTCGCCCTCGTCGTGGGCCCTGACCTGGAGCGTCAGCCGCGCGAACTTGCCGACCGCGAAGTCGCGGACGGTCTCCGTGAGGTTCTCGTTCGTCTCGGCGGCGTTGTCGGTGAAGTCGATCGGCGCGTCCGGCTGGTCCGGGTCGCAGAGCGAGCCCCGGCCTGCGGAGACGTTGCGGTCCACCATCAGGTCGAGCTCGGCGGGCCGGGTCGACCAGGACGTGGAGGACGAGATGTTGTTCGTGCGCACCAGGTCCACCCAGCGCGGGTCGCACTGGAAGGCCCACGGCTCGGTGACCCGGAAGGTGGCGCCCAGGACGTGCTTGCCCTTCAGCGCTTCCGGGGCGAACTCGTAGTACAGGCGCTGCACGTAGCCGGGGCCGCAGTAGTAGCCGCTCCAGTTGCCGCACTTGCCGACGCCCTTGCCGTTCGTGCCGCCGGCGTCGTCGGAATTGTCGAAACCGTAGTCGCGGTGGCCGTCCGAGCGCAGCAGGGTCCGCTCCGACTCGCCCCAGGCGATCGTCGGGTCGATGTAGAGCGGGTACGCCTTGGTGTCGGTGTTCGCCAGCATCTTGGCGTCGGGCGCCACGCTGATCTCGTCGGCGCCGACCTTGATCGGCAGCTCGGCGAAGCCGTCGCCGGGGCCGGGGCCTCGGGTCGGGTCCTCGGCGGCGGAAGCGGAGGCGGAGGGGGAGGCGGCCGAGCGCGCGGCGGGGCTCGCCGCAACTGCCGCCTGGGTCTTGTCGCCCGCCGAGTCCCACATCTGCGCCGGAGGCGAGGAGAACACCTCGTTGGCGTTCGCGTCGACCGCGGCCATGCCGCCGCCCTTGGTCTGCGCGACCTTCAGCCGGGCCGCCTTGAGCGAGAAGGTGACCTTCTTCAGCTCGGGGCTCGCCGCGGCCTTGGGCGTCTTGACGACCAGGAGTTCCTTGAAGCCCTCCGCCGTGGCGGTCATCCGCAGGTCGACGTCCGGCAGGACGTTCGCGTACACGGCGCTGTCGCCGTCGAGCGTGGGCTTGGGCAGCTTGTCCGGCCAGCCGAGGGAGAGCGAGCGGCCCTCCCGTACGACCTTCACCAGCGCGTCCCCTTCGCCCCCGCCCGAGAAGGTCAGGTCGACGGCCGCGGCCTTCGGCGCGATCGTGCCGTCGGGGCGCGTCTCCAGCGTGGCGTCCGGCTTCATCCACGAGCCGCTGCGGTCCCGCACGCGGACGGGGGCGACCGCCTGCTCCAGGCGCATGGTGCGGCCGTCCGGGTTCGCGTACGTGGTCGCGAACTCCGTCCGCTCCCCCACGACCTCGACCCGCTCGCCCGTCTCCGCGGCCCGCTTCATCGCCCGCTGCCCCTCGGACTCGCCCGTCTTGGGCTGTCCTGCGGACGGTGCGGCGGTCGGCGCCGCGTGTGCGAGTGCAGGCGCGAATACGGGGAGTCCGGCCATGACGACCGCCCCCGCCGCGACAGCTGCCACGGTTCTTCGGCGCGAACCGCGCCTGACCTTTTCGAGCATGACTGAAACAGCCCCCACCCCTGAGAGAACGCTCGCTCCGAGCGCACCGCATCATGTCGATCACAGTGAGTGCATGTCAATGGATATTGAAGCAAACGAAAGCCATCGCGAAAGCGAATGATGGCCTCGTGGGCGCTTATGTTCGGATATCGGAAAGTCGGGAATCTCGATGGGGCTCCGCATGCGAACGGGCCCCCACCGATAAGCCGGTGGGGGCCCGTCGTTCTCGCGCTGATCGCGCGAGGAAACGCCTACTTCTCCTGCTGCTTGCGCCAGCGGATGCCCGCCTCCAGGAAGCCGTCGATCTCGCCGTCCAGGACGGACTGCGGGTTGCCGACCTCGAACTCCGTGCGGAGGTCCTTGACCATCTGGTACGGGTGCAGGACGTACGAGCGCATCTGGTTGCCCCAGGAGTTGCCGCCGTCGCCCTTGAGGGCGTCCATCTTGGCCTGCTCCTCCTGGCGGCGGCGTTCGAGCAGCTTCGCCTGGAGGACGTTCATCGCGCTCGCCTTGTTCTGGATCTGCGAACGCTCGTTCTGGCAGGAGACCACGATGCCGGTCGGGATGTGCGTGATGCGCACCGCCGAGTCGGTGGTGTTGACGCCCTGGCCGCCGGGGCCCGACGCGCGGTAGACGTCCACGCGCAGCTCGGACTCGTCGATCTCGACGTGGTCGCTGGACTCGACGACCGGCAGCACCTCGACGCCCGCGAAGGACGTCTGGCGGCGGCCCTGGTTGTCGAACGGCGAGATGCGCACCAGGCGGTGCGTGCCCTGCTCGACCGAGAGCGTGCCGTAGGCGTACGGCGCCTTGATCACGAAGGTGGTGGACTTGATGCCCGCCTCTTCCGCGTACGAGGTCTCGTAGACCTCCGAGGGGTAGCCGTGGCGCTCCGCCCAGCGCAGGTACATGCGCTGGAGCCGCTCGGCGAAGTCGGAGGCGTCCACGCCGCCCGCCTCGGCGCGGATGTTGACCAGCGCCTCGCGCTCGTCGTACTCGCCGGAGAGGAGCGTACGGACCTCCATCTCGTCCAGCGCCTTGCGGACGGACTCCAGCTCGGCCTCCGCCTCGGTGCGGGTGTCCGGGTCGTCCATCTCCTCGGCGAGCTCGAAGAGCACCGCGAGGTCGTCGATCCGGCCGCGCAGGGCCTCGGTCTTGCGGACCTCCGCCTGGAGGTGCGAGAGACGGCTCGTGATCTTCTGCGCCGCCTCCGGGTCGTCCCAGAGGGACGGCGCCGCCGCCTGCTCCTCAAGCGCGGCGATATCGGCCCTCAGCCTGTCGAGGTCCAGGACGGCCTCGATCGACCCCATGGTCGAGGAGAGGGACTTCAGCTCTTCGGATACGTCGACGACTGCCACAGCACAAGCGTAACGGCTCGCGCCGCGGGCGTTCCCTGGCCGGGGTCACCAAGAGGGCTCCGGCCGGGACCGCCCGGCTCCGCTAGGGCTCCGCCGGTGCCGAGTGCCCCGGGTCGTCCGGCTTCGCGTCCTCGCCGTCGCCGCTCGTCGCGAGCCAGCCGCCCACGCCCACCGCCGCGAGCAGCACCACAGCGGCGGCGCCCAGCGCGATGCGGCGCTTGCGGACCGCGCCCGGCTTGTTGCGGGCGGAGCCGGGGCGCGGCCTGCCGGGAGACCGGGGGGCGCGTGCCGTGCCGCGCGCGCCGCCCGCGAGCTCGTCGGGGCCGGGTACGCGCATCGAGGTGTGCGTCTCGCGGTTGGAGTCCGGGGCGGGGCCCGGGACCAGCGGCACCGCGCCGCTGCGCCGGGGCTCGGCGGGGACGTACGGGGCGGTGGGCTCGGCGTACGCCTCTTCGTCGGCGTCCGCGTCGGCGTCCGGCTCGTCCACGTCGAGCGGCGGCATGCCCGCCAGCATCGGCAGCAGCTCGCGCAGGCGCGCGGAGAGCTCGGAGGCGCGCAGTCGGGACGCGGGCGCCTTCGCCAGGCACTGGATCATCAGCTGCCAGAGCTCGTCGGGGATGCCCGGCAGCGGCACGACGGTCTCGGTGACGTGGCGGCGCAGGACCGCGCCGGGATGGCCGCCGCCGAAGGGCGTGAAGCCCGCCAGAAGCTCGTACAGGACGGTGGCGAGGGCGTAGATGTCGACGGACGCGCGCGGCGGCAGGCCCTCGACGATCTCGGGCGCGAGGTAGTCGGGCGTCCCGATGATGCGGGTCGACTTGGTGCGGCGCGGGGTGTCGATGAGCTTCGCGACGCCGAAGTCGGTGAGGAGCGCGGGGTGGGCGCCGCCTGGGCCCAGCGGCCCCTCCATGTCCAGGAGGATGTTCTCGGGCTTCACGTCGCGGTGCACGACGCCCGCGGCGTGCGCGGCGGACAGCGCGTCAGCCACGTCGGCGGCGATGGCCACGGCGGCCTCGGGCGCCAGGCGGCGCTCGCGGTCCAGGCGGGTGCGCAGGTCGGTGCCCCGGACGAGGTCCATGACCAGCGCGAGGTCGTTGCCGTCGACGACGAGGTCGCGGACGGAGACGATCCGGGGGTGGTCCAGGCCGAGCAGGGCGGTGCGCTCCTGGACGAAGCGGCCGACCAGTTCCTGGTCCGCCGCCAGGTCCTCGCGCAGGAGCTTGACCGCCACGGGGCCCTCGGGGCCCTCGCCGAGCCAGACCGTGCCCGCGCTGCCCCGGCCCAGGATCTGGTGGGCGGTGTACCGGCTGCCGATGTTCCGTGCCAAGACTGCTCCCTCAGCGGCTGGCGTTGCGCCCTCAAACTACCCGGGTGTCGGGCGCCCCAGTGCCTCGGATCCCGGTAATCGGGCAGGGATCCGAGGCACGGAGGTGGAAATGGCGGGACCGGCGCCCGCCGCGGCGGGACCGGCGGTGGCGGGGCCGGTGCCTACTGGCCCTTGTTGCCGGTCGTGTCCCCGCCCGTGCCGCTGTCCGAGCCGCCCAGGTCCGAGATCCAGCCGCTCACCTTCGAGAAGCCGTCGGAGATGGCCTGCCAGAAGCTCTTGCCGTCGGCGATCCAGTCCTGGAGCGGGGTCAGCTCCCAGATCAGCCAGGCCGCGACGACGAGCACGACGACGGAGAACAGGCAGCCCTTGAGGCAGCCGAGCCCGGGGATCCGCATCGGGTTCGCACTGCGCTGCCTGGGCTGGCGCGGCGCCGGGGGCTGCGGTGCGGGCGGCTGCGGGGCCTGCGGCTGCGGTGCGTACTGCTGCTGGTGCGGCGGCGCGTACTGCTGCTGCGGGGGGTACTGCATGTGCGGCGGTTGCTGGGGCGCGTACTGCTGCTGCGGGGGCTGCTGGCGGCGCTGCGGGGCCTGGCGGGGCTGCTGTCCCTGGTGGGGCTGCTGCCCCTGGTGAGGTGGCTGTCCCTGGTGGGGCGGCTGCTGCGGACGCTGCTGCGGCTGCTGAGGATGCTGCTGCTGGCGCTGGGGGCGGCGGCGCAGCGGGTCCTCGCTCGGGTCGAGGTACTGGACCTGGGTCTGCTCGTTGCGGTCCCGGGCGGCGCGCATCTGGGACTGCCAGGGGTGCGGGTCCTCGGGGGTCTGCTGGCCGTGCTGGCCCGGCCGGCCCTGCGGTACGGGCGGCATGACCGCGGTCGGGTCGGCGTCCGGGCGCGGGGCGTTCGTCGGCAGGACGCTGGTGGGCGCCGCGGGGTCGTAGGAGCCCGCGTTGCTCGGCAGCACCTGCGTCGGGTCGGCGGCGCCCGGGGTGTCCGGGACGGGGACCGGCGAGGGGGCGGGCGTCAGCAGCGCGCCGACGCCCTCGGCCGCGGCGATCTGCGCGGAGGTGGAGTGCACGCCGATGCCGTCGGCGACGACGCGCAGGCCCCGGGCGAGGTTCTCCGCGCTGGGGCGGCGCTCGGGGGACTTGCTCAGGCAGCGCTCGATGACCGTCCAGAGCGGGCCCGGGACGGTGGAGGGGCGGCGGGGCTCCTCGCTGAGGTGGCGGTGGAGCACTTCGAGCGCCGTGCCGCCCGCGAACGGCGGACGGCCCGTGACCAGCTCGTACAGCAGGATGCCCGCGCCGTAGATGTCGACGGCGGAGGTCTGCGGGCGGCCCTCGGCGGACTCCGGCGCCACGTAGGCGGGGGTGCCGACGAACTCGTGGGTGCGGGTCAGGCCCGGGGAGTCGGCGAGGCGGGCGATGCCGAAGTCGGTGAGCATCGGCTTCATCGCGCCGTCGCGCTCGTCCAACAGGACGTTGGCGGGCTTGAGGTCGCGGTGGACGACGCCGTCGGCGTGGCTGGCGGCGAGCGCGTCCGCGATCTGGGCGGTGAGGAGCGACGCCGCGACCGGGGTCATCGGGCCGTTGCTGCGGATGTAGTGGTGCAGGTCAGGGCCCTCGACCAGGTCCATGACGAGGGCGAGCAGATCGCCCTCGACGACGAGGTCGCGGGTGCGCACGATGTTCTCGTGGGTGAGCCGCAGGAGGACGGAGCGCTCCCTGAGGAAGCGCATCACCACGTCCGCGTCGTTCGCCAGCTCCTCCTTGAGGACCTTGATCGCGACGGTCTCTCCCGGCTGACCCGCGACGGCCGCCTCGGCGCCCGCGGTCTCACGCTGGCGGGCCCGCCAGACGGTGCCTGTGGCGCCGCGTCCGAGCGGCTCCTCAAGCAGGTACTTGCTGCCTACCGGCCGCACGTCATGCGCTCCCTGCTGATCGTGGTCCTTGCGAGTCCCCCGGCTCGCCCGGGTTTCCGACCCACTCTAGTGCCGCCGCGAGCCGCGGCGGTCGGTCGTCCCGCCCGTCGTCCGCCCCGCCGAATCCCTTCGTACGCGGCCTTTTGCGGACCTACTCCGCAGTTGCACCGGCGCGCGCGCCGCGGGGGTCCGGGCGGGTTCTTCCGCAGGAAGACGCACAGGTCGTACGGATGGTTGCCGCAACGCCGAACGCACGTTCCCGATGTTTCCCGAGATGGCCAAGTCGGCTCTTTTGTGTCCACAGCCGACCAATCACGATCACTTCAAGATCATTTATTGGCGACCCGCGGGCGTGTTGTCAGTGGCAGGTGCGAGGATGCTGTGACGCGTCCGTGCGCGGGCGGGGGGACGGCAGGCGAGCCTCCCCTCTCCCTGCCGGGCACTCCGCGCAGAAGGGACCGCTGGCAGCGATGCAGATCCGGCTGACCGTCCTCGCACCGCGCAGCGGCCAGGCCGCCGCGCGCGCCTGTGATGTGCTCGTCACCGCGCCTGCCGGTACGGCGCTGGCGGCGGTGGCCTCCGGCCTGACCGCCGCGGTCTCGGGTGCGGCCGGAGCGGGGACGGGCGCCGCGCAGGAGCAGTCGGCCGGCCAGGGGCGCGGCCCGTCGGGCGGCGGTTCCATCGGCGGCGCGGCCGGAGTGGCGGGGGTGACCGGCTCGTCCGGCGCCGTGGTGCTGTACGCGGGGCGCGAGCGGCTGGACGCCCAGCGGTGCGCGCTCGGCGAGCCCCCGCTGATCGACGGAGCGGTGCTCTCGCTCCAGGTGCCCGGCGACGAGGAGGCGCCCGCGCGCGCCTCGGGGACCAGGCTGCACGTGGTGGCGGGCCCCGACGCGGGCGGCGTCCACCTGCTGCACGGCGGACAGATCAGGATCGGCCGCTCGGCCGACGCCGACGTCCCGCTGAACGACCCGGACGTCTCCCGGCTGCACTGCGCGGTGACCGTACGGGAGGGCGGCCGGGTCACCGTCCAGGACCTGGGCTCGACGAACGGCACGGTGCTGGACGGCTCCGCGGTCGGCGAACGCGCGGTGCGGCTGTCCCCCGGCGCGCTGCTGCGGCTCGGCGAGTCCGCGCTGCGGCTGGTCGCCGACGACCCCGCGCCCGCCCTGGACACGGCGCCGGACGGCGAGGGCCACCTGCGCGTGACGGTGCCCGAGGCGCCCGGCACGCAGCACGGCGGGATCGGCGGAATCGGCGTCCAGGGAGGCCAAGGCGCACACGGCGCCCATGGGGCCCAAGGGCCGGACAGCGATGTGTACGGAGCCCAGGGCGCCGCAGCCGGGACCGCCCGCCCGTACGCCGCCGCGCCCACCCCGCCCCGGGGCACCAGGACGCCCGCCGAGCCCGAGAGCAGGCGGCGCGGCGGGATAGGCGCCTGGGCCCGCCGCCTCGCCGGAGGGCGCGGCGAACAGCCGACGCACGAGGCCGTGCCCGACCTGGCGCACCCGGGCGGCGGCCCCGGCGGCCGGGACGCGGGACACGGCGCGGCCACCGGCCCCCGTACGGCACAGGGAGAGCGGGCCCCCTGGGCGGGCGACGCCGGCAGCCGCGGCGGCGACGGCACCTGGGCCGACGACAGCGACCGGGACGCCCCCGCCAAGGCGGCGAGCTGGCCCGACCCCGCGGCCGTCCTGCTGACCGCGCTCGGCCCGGGGCCGCGCCTGTGGGAGCGCGCCCCCGGGCACCAGGAGGAGCTGGTGGTGCGGCTCGGCACGGGCGACCGCGCCGACCTGCCGTCCGTCCCCGTGACCGTGGGGCTGCGCGAGGCCGGTGCGCTCGGGCTCGCCGGACCCAGGGAGCGGCTGACCGGGCTCGCCCGATCCGTGGTGGCCCAGATCGCCGCGCTGCACCCGCCGACCGCCCTGGAGATCGTGCTGATCAGCACGGACCGGGCGCGCAGCGCGGAGGAGCGCGGTCGGGAGTGGGGCTGGCTCGGCTGGCTGCCGCACGTGCGGCCCGCGCACGGCCAGGACTGCCGGCTGCTGCTCGCCTACGACCGGGACCAGGCCCTGGCGCGCACGGCCGAGCTGACCAGGCGGCTCGACGACGGACCGCTCGGCAGCGGCTGGGCCAGCGCCGAGCGGAGCGCGGTCGCCGAGGCCGCCGCGCGGTACGCGGGACCGCGCACGGTCGTGGTCGTCGACGGTGACCCGGGCTCGGCCGCGCTGCGCGAGACGACCGCGCGGCTCGCGGCGGCGGGCGCGGCGGCGGGCATCCACCTGGTCTGCCTGGCGGAGACCCCGGCCGCGTCGCCGGTCTCGCCGGTCGCGGCGACCTACGAGTCGGCGTGCGCGGCGTCGCTGGCGTTCCGCGAGTGCGGGGCCGTCGCCATCCTCAGCGGGGACGTGGCGACCGCGCTGCGGCTGCTGCGCACGGCGGGCGGGCGGCCCGCGGGGCACGGCACGGTCGGTTCGGTGGACGCGGTGTCGGCGGCCTGGGCCGAGCGGTTCGCGCGGGCGCTCGCGCCGCTGCGCGCGGAGGGCGCGGGCGTGCTGGAGGGCCACCGGGCGGCCGTGGCGCTGCCGAGGTCGGCGCGGCTGCTGGACGAGCTGGGGCTGGCGCGGGCGACCCCCGCGTCGCTGATGGCGCGCTGGGCCTCGGCGGCCGACGCGCACGGGACGCCGGTGCCGGGGGCGCCCGCGCAGGTGGTGCTGGGCGCGGGGCCGCGCGGCGCGCTGAGCGTGGACCTGACGGACGAGGGGCCGCACCTGCTGATCGAGGGCCCCCCGGGGAGCGGGCGCACGGAACTGCTGCGTTCGGTGGCCGCTTCGCTCGCGTCGGCGGCGCGGCCCGACCGGCTCGGGCTGATCCTGGTGGACGGCGCGGGCGGCGAGCGCGGCGGCGAGGGGCTGCGGCCCTGTACGGAACTGCCGCACGTGTTCACGCACTTGGTGGCGTCCGACCCGGTCAGGATGCGGGAGTTCGCGCAGTCGCTGGGCGCCGAGCTGAAGCGCCGGGCGGAGCTGCTGGGCCGTCAGGACTTCGCCGAGTGGCACACGGGGCGCGAGGTGTCGGACCGCATGGTCGGCCAGCGCACGGGCAGCGAGGCGGCGACGCACGGCACGGCGGCCGCACGCGGCACGAGCCCGCACGGCACGGTGACGCACAGCGCGGGCACGCACAGCAGCACGACGGCACACGGCACGGGCACGCACAGCAGCGCGGCGGCACACGGCACGGGCACGCACACCAGCGCGAACGCGCACGGCAGCGCCACGGCCCACGGCACGGGCACGGGCACGGGCACGCAGGGCACGGCCGCGTACGGCACGGGCACGCACGGCGCAGGCACAGGCGCGCACGGCACGGCCGCGTACGGCTCCGTGGGCGGGCGCGGCGCGGGAGGCCCGTACGGCTCCGGCGAGAGCCCCCAGGCCGCCGCCTCCGTTCCCGCCCCCGGCTCCGCTCCGATTCCGGCCCCCGGCTCCGCCCCCGAGCACGCGCGCGGCCACACCAGCGGGCTCGGCATCGGGCGCGGCGGCGCGGCGCCGGGGACCGCCACCACCGGGGACGGCGCGGGCGCCGCCGACCTGGAGGCGCCCCCCAGCGGCACGGTCCGGCTGCGCACCGCGTCGGCCGCCCGCTCCCAGCCGGTCCCCGGCCCCGCCCCGCTCCCCCGGCTGGTCGTCCTCGTCGACGACTTCGACGCACTGGTGGCCCCCGCCCTCGGCGCCCCCGGCCGCCCCGCCGCCGGATCGGTGGTCCGGGCCCTGGAGGCCGTCGCCAGGGACGGCGACCGGCTCGGCGTCCACCTGGTGGCGACGTCCGCGCGGCCCGAGCGGACGCGGGACACCGAGCTGGCGCAGCGGACCAGGCTGCGCGCGGTGCTGGACGCCCCCGTGACGGATCCCGCGCCGGACGACCCGGCGCCGGGCCGGGGCAGGCTGGGGCATCCCGACGGGCGGGTCACGCCGTTCCAGGGCGGGCGCGTGACGGGCCGCATTCCGCGCACGGCGACCCAGCGGCCCACCGTGGTGCCGCTGGAGTGGGAGCGGATGGGCGACCCGCCGACCCGCCGTCCGGTGCGCGAGCTGGGCAACGGGCCGACGGACCTGGCGCTCCTGGCGAGCGCGCTCGACCGCGCGGCGCGCTCGGTCGACGCCGCCCCGATACCCCCGTTGACCCCGGTGATCCTCTGACATCTCCCGCATCTCCCGACGCGACCGACATTCCCTGACGTGACGTCACGACGCCATCACGATCACCGAGTTGACGGCGGAGGTGGTATTGCGGGCCCCGGACGCCGGGCGTAGGACTGTCGGCACGGGACGACGGAGAACGGGGCAGTCATGCGCAGAACTCTTCATCCACGCAGGGCCGCAGTGGTGTTCGCGGCGGTGGGCGCGCTCGCCCTCGTCGGCTGCAGCGACGACGGCGACGACAAGGGCAAGGGCGACGGCAAGGAGTCCACGTCCCCGGCGGGCGTCCAACTGCCCAGACTGAACGGCCAGAAGATCGAGGTGGCCGCGGTCTGGACGGGCAAGGAACAGGCCAACTTCGTCAAGGTGCTGAAGGAGTTCGAGAAGCGCACGGGCGCGGAGGTCTCCTTCGTCCCGGCCCAGGACCCGATCGTCAACTTCCTGGGTACGAAGATCGCGGGCGGCCAGCCGCCGGACGTGGCGATGCTCCCGCAGGTCGGCGCCATCAAGCAGGCGGTGACCAGGAAGTGGGCCAAGCCCGTGGGCCCCGAGGCCAAGGCGCAGCTCGCCAAGAACTACTCCAAGGGCTGGCAGGACCTCGGCGCGGTGGACGGCGAGCAGTACGGCGTGTACTTCAAGGCCGCCAACAAGTCGCTGGTCTGGTACAACACGCGGGCGTTCGAGGACGCGGGCGCGGCCGAGCCGAAGACCTGGAAGGACTTCCTGGCGACGGCCGAGACGATCTCCGCGTCCGGCGTCACGCCGGTGTCGGTCGGCGGCGCGGACGGCTGGACCCTCACCGACTGGTTCGAGAACGTCTACCTCTCGCAGGCGGGTCCGGAGAAGTACGACCGGCTGGCCCGGCACGAGATCAAGTGGACGGACCCGTCCGTGAAGGACGCGCTGACCACGCTGGCCCAGCTGTTCGGGAAGCCGTCGCTGATCGCGGGCGGTCCGGACGGCGCGCTCCAGATCGAGTTCCCGGCCTCGGTGACCCAGACGTTCACCGGCGAGACCCCCAAGGCCGCGATGGTCTTCGAGGGCGACTTCGCGCAGACCAACATCACGCAGGCCAAGGCGGAGATCGGCAAGGACGCCAAGGTGTTCCCGTTCCCGGCCGTGGGCGCGGAGGCCCCGGTCGTGACGGGCGGCGACGCGGCGGTGCTGCTGAAGGACAACCCCGCCTCCCAGGCGCTGCTGACCTGGCTGGCCTCCACCGACGCGGCGAAGATCGCGGCGGAGGCGGGCGGCTTCGTCTCGCCGAACAAGTCCCTGGACCCGAAGGCGTACCCCAACGACGTGCAGCGCGAGATCGCGAATGCGCTGGTCGAGGCGGGCGACACCTTCCGCTTCGACATGTCCGACCAGATGCCGCAGTCCTTCGGCGGCACGCCGGGCAAGGGCGAGTGGAAGGCGCTCCAGGACTTCCTGAAGAACCCGAAGGACATCGCCGGGATCCAGCGGAAGCTGGAGTCCGACGCGACCGCCGCGTACAAGAGCTGACGCCGTGACGACGGCGACCGCGGGGGGCGCCGGAAAGGTGCCCCCCACCGCGGGAGGCGGGAAGCGCAAGAGCGTGACGGGCACGCGCGGAATCGTCGCGGCGGGCTTCCTGCTGCCCGCGCTGGTGCTGCTCGGCGCGCTCGTGGTCTACCCGATCGGGTACTCGGTCTACCGGTCCTTCCTCGACAAGTCGGGCGACGACTTCGCCGGAATCGACAACTACCGGGCGCTGTTCACCGAGGACTCCGTACAGACCGCGGTGGTCAACAACCTGTGGTGGGTGGTGCTGGCGCCGACCGTGGCCACCGTCCTCGGGCTGATCTTCGCGGTGCTCACCGAACGGGTCAGCTGGGGCACGGCGTTCAAGCTGGTCGTCTTCATGCCGATGGCGATCTCGATGCTCGCCGCGGGCATCATCTTCCGGCTGGTGTACGAGCAGCAGCCGGAGCGCGGCGTGGCGAACGCGATCGTCACCAGCGTCCACGACGCGTTCGCCGAGACGGCCGGCTACCCCAGGGCGCATCCGCTGCCGGTGCATCCGCTGAAGGCGGGCGGCGGCGGTTCGTTCGTCACCAAGGAGCCGGTACGGGCGGGCGCACCGGTGTCGTTGCCGCTGGTGGGCGTGGTGCCGAAGAACATGCCGGACTCCGCGGAGCCCGCCGTGCGGCCCGCCGCGCGGGGCGACGGGATCTCCGGCACGGCGTGGCTGGACTTCACCAGGGGCGGCGGCGGCAGGCCGAACGTCGTGGATCCGACGGAGCTGGGGCTCAAGGGCCTGAAGATCCAGGCGGTCAAGGACGGCGAGGTCGTCGCCACCGCGAAGGCGGGCGCCGACGGCTCGTTCACGCTGCCCGCGAAGGCCGAAGGGGCGCTGCTGCGGCTGCCCGCGGAGAACTTCGACGCGCCTTACCAGGGCGTGCAGTGGCTCGGCCCGAAGAAGCTCACGCTGGGCTTCCTGCCCCAGTGGCTGGCGCCGACCGTGGTGACGCTGAGCATCGTCAGCGCGTACATCTGGATGTGGGCCGGGTTCGCGATGGTGCTGATCGCGGCGGGTCTGGCGAGCGTGCCCCGCGAACTCCTGGAGGCGGCGCGGGTGGACGGCGCCAGTGAGTGGCAGGTGTTCCGGCGGGTGACGGTGCCGCTGCTGGCGCCGGTGCTCGCGGTCGTCCTCATCACGCTGACGATCAACGTGCTGAAGGTGTTCGACCTCGTCTACATCATCTCGCCGGGGTCGTCCCAGGACGACGCGAACGTACTGGCCCTGGAGCTGTACCGGACGTCGTTCGGTGACGATCCGAACCTGGGGCTCGGCAGCGCGATCGCGGTGTTCCTGCTGTTGCTGGTGGTGCCGGTGATGCTGATCAACATCCGCCGGATGCGCAAGGAAGGGGGCCGCCGATGAAGCGCGAGGACCAGGGGGCGGCCGCCGCCCCCGCCGAAGCCGCCGCTTCCACCAAAAGCGCCGGGAGCACCGGGAGCGCCGGGGGCGCCGGGGGCGCCGGGCGATCGTTCGCCGCCCGCGTCGGCGCCCGGCTCGGGGGCGCGGGCGTGCGCGTCTTCCTCGTGCTCGTCGGGCTGCTCTGGCTGATGCCCACGGTCGGGGTGCTGTTCTCCTCGGCGCGCAGCCCCGAGGACATCGCGGCCAGCGGCTGGTGGAAGGTCTTCGCCAAGCCCTCCGAGATCACCTTCGACAACTACTCCAAGCTCCTGCAGAACGAGACCTTCACCGACTCGTTCCTCTCCACCGTCATGATCACCGTCCCGGCGACGCTGCTCGTGGTGATCGTCGGGGCGTTCGCCGGATACGCCTTCGCCTGGCTGGACTTCCCCGGGCGCGACTGGTGGTTCCTGCTGGTCGTGGGCCTGCTGGTGGTGCCGGTGCAGGTCGCGCTGATCCCGGTGTCCAAGCTCTTCGGGGCGATCGGGATCTTCGAGACGACGCTGGGCGTGGTGCTCTTCCACACCGCGTTCGGCCTGCCGTTCGCGATCTTCCTGTTGCGGAACTTCTTCGCGGAGATCCCCCGGGAGCTGCTGGAGGCCGCGCGGCTCGACGGGGCGGGCGAGATCAGGCTGTTCGTACGCGTCGTGATGCCGCTCGGCGGCCCCGCGATCGCCTCGCTCGGCATCTTCCAGTTCCTCTGGGTCTGGAACGACATGCTGGTCGCGCTGATCTTCGCGGACTCCAAGAACCCGCCGCTGACGGTCGCGCTCCAGCAGCAGGCGCGGCAGTTCGGCAACAACATCGACGTGCTGGCGCCCGGCGCGTTCCTGTCGATGGTGATCCCGCTCGCCGTGTTCTTCGCCTTCCAGCGGCAGTTCGTCTCCGGGGTCATGGCGGGCGCCGTCAAGTAGTCGCGGCGGCCGCGGGTGATCGTCAACCGGTCACCCGCGGCCCCCGGGAAGGGTGGGTGAGCGGGCACGACGCACGTTGACCCGTGCAGGAACGGTTCGGTTCCCAAAAACCGGCACTTTCACTCCCGTTCGTCCCCCGGATGCCACGTCCGGCGTAACCGGACCGTCCTCGCGTCGGTTCTCGGGCCGTCCGCCCGAGCCCTGAGACCCATGGATGTCCCCTTGCCCCGGTTCAGCGTCATCGTGCCCGTGTACCAGGTCCGGGCCTATCTGCACGAATGTCTGGATTCGGTGCTCTCCCAGACCTACCAGGACCTCGAACTCATCGCCGTGGACGACGCGTCGCCCGACGCGGGCGGCGCGATCCTCGACGAGTTCGCCGCCCGCGACCGGCGCCTGACCGCCGTGCACCTCGCGGAGAACACCGGCCCGGGGGGCGCCCGCAACGCCGGACTCGCCCGCGCCACGGGCGACTACGTCGTCTTCCTCGACGGCGGCGACACGCTCGTGCCCGGCGCGCTGCAGACCGTCGCCGACCGGCTCAAGGAGACCGGCGGCCCCGACGTCCTGGCGTACGACCACGCGCGCACGTCCTGGTCGGGCGGGACGGTCCGCGACGGCCGCACCGGGCAACTCGCCGGTGCCGGGACCGGGACTGACGCCGGAACCGGCACCGGGACCGGCACCGAATCCCGCGCGCTCGCCGACCGCCCCGGGCTGCTCGGGGCGCCCACGGCCGTCTGGACCAAGGCGTACAAGCGGGAGTTCGTCGAGCGCCAGGGCCTCGTCTTCCCGCCCGGCGCTCACGAGGACGTCGCCTGGACCCACCGGGCGCTGCTGGCCGCCGGGTCGATCGCGGTGCTCGACGCGGTCTGCGTGCACCACCGCGAGCGGCGCGCCGGCGAACGGCGCGGAGCCGGGCTCCCCGCCGCGCACCGGGCGCACTTCGACGTCTTCGACCAGTACGACCGGGTCTTCGCGTTCCTCGACTCGCGCCCCGCGCTGGACGGCTGGCGGCCCGAGTTGCACCACCTGATGCTCGACCACTTCTCGGCGCTGCTCGCCGCGCACGGCGACCTGCCGCGCGCGTGCCGCGCGGAGTTCTTCCGCCGCGCCCGCGCCCACTGCCGCCGTTACGCGCCCCTCGCGCGGGGCGCGTCCGTCCCGCCGCGCGTCCGGCTGCACCGCGCGCTCTTCCGGTACGCCGACCACCGCACGTACCGCGCCGTGCGCGCCGCCCAGCGGCTGCGCGCCCGGGTCCGCGCCGCCGTCGCCGGGGCGCGCGGGGCGGGCCGCGCCGCCGCGCTCCGGCTGCACTACCGCGTCCAGCTCAAGCTGCCGCTGCGCGGGAACGAGGCGGTCTTCGCGGCGTACGGGCACGGCGGCTACGCCTGCGACCCCGCCGCCATCGAGGCCAGACTCCGCGAGCTGGCGCCCGAGATGCGCACGGCCTGGATCGCGCACCCCGTCCACCACCACACGGTCCCCGACGACGTCCGCCGCGTCGCGCCCGGCGGCTTCGCCCACGCGGCGGCACTGGCCCGCGCCAAGTACCTGGTCAACAACACCGAGTTCGGCGGCAGCCCGGTCAAGCGGCCGGGGCAGGTCCTCCTGCGGACCCACCGGGGCACCCCGCTCAAGTCCACCGGCCTCGATCTCAGGGACCACCCGGCGGCGGCCGGCGGCACGGACTTCGCGGCGCTGCTCGCCGACGCGGACACCTGGGACTACTCCCTCTCCGCCAACCGCCACTCCACCCTGGTCCGCGAACGGGCCTTCCCCGCGGGCTACACCACCCTCGAATACGGCTCCCCGCGCAACGACGTCTTCCACCGCGCGACACCGGCCGACATCGCCCGCATCCGCTCCGAGCTGGGCATCCACAGCACCGCGACGGCGATCCTGTACGCCCCCACCCACCGCGACTACCGCCGCACGCAGCGCCTGCCGCTGGACCTGGAGCGCGTCGCCCGTGCGCTCGGGCCGCGCTTCGTGCTGCTGACGCGGGCGCACTTCGCGTACGAGGAGCCGCTGACCCGCGCCCCGCACCCGCGCGTCGTGGACGTCTCCGGCCATCCGTCGGTGGAGTCCCTGTGCCTGGCGTCCGACGCGCTGGTCACCGACTACTCGTCCCTGATGTTCGACTACGCCGCGCTCGACCGCCCGATCGTCGTCCACTCCGACGACCCCGAGGCGTACGAGGCGGCCCGCGGCACCTACTTCGACCTGCGCGCCTGCCCGCCGGGCGCGGTCGCGCGCACCGAGGACGAGCTGATCGACATCTTCTCCACCGAGCACTGGCGCGGCTCGCGTTCGGCGCAGCTGCGCGCGGCGTTCCGGGCGAGGTTCTGCCCGTACGAGGACGGCCGCGCGGCGGAGCGGGTGGTGCGCCACGTGTTCCTGGGCGGCGCACCGGGCGAGCCCCGGGTGATCCCCCCGGAGGACCGCGCCCCGGTCTCCCTGCCCCAGCAGGGCGCGCCCCGCGTCGAGGAGAGCCACCGCTAGGCGGGAACCCGTGCCGGGCGCGCCGCCCCCGCCCTACGCCTCCCGCAGCGCGGCCACCGCCGCGCGGGCCAGCGCGTCCACGTACCCCGGGGGCAGCGCGCTCCGCACCACCACGAGCCGCCAGTACAACGGCCCCACGATCAGATCGAGCGCCCGGTCGGGATCCGTCCCCCCGGGCAGCTCCCCGCGGGCGACCGCCGCCCGCACCACGACCGCCGCCACCCCCTGCTGACCGTCCAGCAGCGCCGCCTTGATCGCGTCGGAGATCTCCGGGTGCCGCACCGACTCGACGAGCAGATCGGGGATGACCTGCGAGGCGACGGGGTGTCGCAGGGCGTGCGAGGCGACTTCGAGCAGGGCCCGTACGTCTCCGTACAGCGATCCCGTGTCGGGCGCGGGCATCCCCTGGCTCGCGACGGCCGACACCAGGTCGAGCACCAGCTCCAGCTTGGACTTCCACCGGCGGTACACCGCCGTCTTGCCGACGCCCGCGCGCCGCGCGATGCCCTCCATGGACATCCGTGCGAACCCGACCGCCGCCAGCTCGGCGAAGACGGCGGCGCGGATCGCGTCGGTCACGTCCTCCCTGAGCACTGCGGCTCCCGCTGGGGCGCGACGGGGTGTTCCCGGGTCCGTGGTCATGACCATGAGCATACCCGTGACGACGGGACGGTTGCGTTCCGACGTACCGGCGTCCTACTCTCCACGTAGCGACGATACGGTTCCGTCCCATCGAGAGCGAGCCCCCACGTGACGAGCCCGACCACCCTGTCCCCGCCGGACGCGCCCCCGCGGCGGCCCGCCGGGGGACGAGAACCCGACGAGACGGACCTCGCCGCCCTCGCCCGCCGCCACGGCCTGACCGTCAGCGGCGCCCGCCCGAGCCTCATCGAATACACCCGCCGGCTCTGGGACCGCAGGCACTTCATCACGGCCTTCGCGACCGCCCACCTCACCGCCCGCTACAGCCAGGCGAAGCTGGGCCAGGTCTGGCAGATCATGACCCCGCTGCTCAACGCGGCGGTCTACTACTTCATCTTCGGCGTCCTGATGGGCACCAAGCACGGCGTCCCCGACTACGTCCCGTTCCTGGTCACGGGCGTCTTCGTATGGACCTTCACGGCCAGCTCGATCACGGTCGGCACCCGCGCCATCAGCGGGAACATCGGCCTCGTGCGCGCCCTGCACTTCCCCCGCGCCAGCCTCCCCGTCGCCCTCGCGCTCCAGCAGTTCCAGCAGCTGCTGTTCTCGATGGGCACGCTGGTCGGGATCCTGCTGCTCGTCGGCGTCTACCCGCACCCCTCCTGGCTGCTCGCGGTCCCCGTCCTGCTGCTCCAGGCGCTGTTCAACACCGGCCTGTCGATGGTGATGGCCAGGCTCGCCGCCCGCACCCCCGACATCGCCTCGCTGATGCCGTTCGTGCTGCGCACCTGGATGTACGTCTCCGGGGTCATGTGGAGCGTCGACCACCTGCTCAGCAAGGGCGACCTGCCGCACGCGGTGATCGTCGCGCTGGAGTGCAACCCGGCCGCCGTCTACATCGACCTGATGCGCTTCGCCCTGATCGACAGCTTCACCGCGGCCCAGCTGCCCCCGCACGTCTGGGCGCTCGCCACCGGCTGGGCACTGCTCGCCGCCGTGGGCGGGTTCATCTACTTCTGGAAGGCAGAGGAGACCTACGGCCGTGGCTGAGACGACTCCCACCAGGATCCCCACCGTCGTCGTCGACGACGTCCACATCACCTACACCGTGCACGGCACCACCGGCGGCCGCGGCTCCGCGACCTCCGCGCTCAGCCGGATCGTCTCCCGCAAGGAGTCCCCCGGCGTCCGCAAGGTGCACGCCGTCAAGGGCGTCAGCTTCGCCGCGTACGAGGGCGAGGCGATCGGCCTCATCGGCTCGAACGGCTCGGGCAAGTCCACCCTGCTGCGCTCCATCGCGGGCCTCCAGCCCCCCACCAGGGGCAAGGTCTACACCCACGGCCAGCCCTCGCTCCTCGGCGTCAACGCCGCGCTGATGGCCGACCTGACCGGCGAGCGCAACGTCATCCTCGGCGGGCTCGCGATGGGCATGACGATGGACGAGATCCGCGAGCGCTACCAGGACATCGTCGACTTCTCCGGGATCAACGAGAAGGGCGACTTCATCTCGCTGCCCATGCGCACCTACTCCTCCGGCATGGGCGCCCGGCTGCGCTTCTCCATCGCGGCGGCCAAGAACCACGACGTGCTGCTCATCGACGAGGCGCTGTCGACCGGCGACGCGAAGTTCCAGAAGCGCAGTCAGCAGCGCATCGTCGAACTGCGCAAGGAGGCGGGCACCGTCTTCCTGGTCAGCCACAGCAACGGCACGATCCGCGAGACCTGCGACCGGGCGCTCTGGCTGGAGGCCGGGCAGCTGCGGATGGACGGCCCCGCGAAGGAGGTCGTCGCGGCGTACGAGAAGTTCACGAAGAAGTGACGGCCCACCGGAAGTGACATAGCGGGCAAAAGGCCTGAACGAGGCTAGTATCCCGCTCGATGACGACTCAACCCGCGGCGGTCGCCACCTACGTCCGCGTCAGACACCTGCCGCTCGCCCTGGCCTGGCTGACCACCCGGGCCCTGATGCTCCACCTCCTGGTCGCCGACGACCTGGGCGTCGGCGGCGTCACCGGCGAGGTCTACGTCCTCTACCGGCGCTGGTACGAACAGCTGGCCACCGGCGCCTTCCCGGAGGGCGACCCCACCTGGCAGTACCCGCCGGGCGCCGGGCTCGTCATCCTCTCGCCGGGCGCGCTCCCCGGCACCACCTTCTTCCAGGGCTTCGTGGCGCTCACCGTGCTCTGCGACCTCGCCGTCACGGTCGCGCTCGCCCGCGCGGGCTCGACCGGCGCCTGGTACTGGACCGCAGGACTCCCGCTCCTCCTGCACGTCCCCTTCGGCCGGTACGACGTCCAGGTCACCGCGTTCGCCGTGCTCGGCCTCCTCGCGGTGCGCACCAGGCCGCGCGTCGGCGGGGCGCTCGCCGGGCTCGGCGCGCTGGTCAAGGTGTGGCCCGCGCTGACCCTGATCGGCACCCCCAGGGGCCGCACCACCAGGGAGGCCTGGACCTCGGCCGCCGTGGCCTGTGCCGTCCTGCTCGGGGTCGTGGCCGCGGCCTTCTCCGGGAGCCTGGACTTCCTGCGGCAGCAGAGCGACCGGGGCGTGCAGATCGAGTCCGTCGGCGGCACCGCGCTCTCCCTCGCGCAGCGGGTGCACGGCGGCTGGCAGGTCGAGTACCGCTACGGCTCGATGGAGGTCACCGGGCCCTACGTCTCGTCCGTCGCCCTGCTCGCGCTCGTCCTCACGCTCGCCGCGTTCCTCTGGCTCCTGGTCTGGCGGGTGCGGGCGCACCGCTGGAGCGCCGCCACGCCCTTCGACGCCGCGCTCTGCGCCGTCCTGCTGTTCACCGTCACCAGCCGGGTGATCAGCCCCCAGTACCTGGTCTGGCTGCTCGGCCTCGCCGCCGTCTGCCTCACCTCGCGCCACACCACCCAGCGGCTGCCCGCGCTGCTGCTGCTCCCGGCCGCCGCGCTCAGCGCGCTCGCCTTCCCCCTGCTGTACGGGGAGGTGACCAGCGGCACCACCGTCGGCTGCACGGTGATGGTGCTGCGCAACGGGCTGCTGCTGACGGCCGCCGCGCTCTCCTGCCGGAGCCTGTGGCGGGCCACGGCCGCCAAGCCCCGCGTCCCCGCCCGCGGGGCGTGAGGGGCCGCTTCCCGAAACGGGGGCGCGCCCCCGCGGACACCTGCGGACGCCCGCGGACGCCTGCGGAAACGGGGGCGCCCCCCCCCGGGGGGGGGGGGGCGCCCCCGTGTGCGTACGGGCCCTGCTAGCTGCGCGTGCGCAGCAGCGTGCGCATGGTGCGCATGGCGACCGACAGGTTGGCCAGGTCGAACGCGTCGGAGCTCTGGATCTCCTCCAGCGTGGCGCGCGCCCGCCCGAGGATCGCCGCGTTCTTCTCCTCCCACGCCTTGAAGCGCTGCTCCGGCGTGGAGGAGCCGTTGCCCACCGACAGGACGTCCTGGGTGAGGCCCGCGTGCGCGGCGTACAGGTCCTCGCGGATCGACGCGCGCGCCATGGACTGCCAGCGGTCCGCGCGCGGCAGCTCGATGATGCGGTCCATGAGCTGGGTGATCCGCAGCCGGTCGGCCAGGTCGTAGTAGACCTCGGAGACCGCCAGCGGGTCCTTGCCCGTGCGGTCCGCGATCGCGACGATGTCGAGCGCGGGGAAGGCCGAGGAGAACCCGGCGACGCGCAGCGCGAGCCCCTCGGGGACGCCCACTGCGGTCAGCTCCTCCAGGATGCCCTGGTACCACTCCAGGTCCGCGCCCTTGAGCATCTTGGGCAGCTCGGCCCAGACCTGCGCGACGCCCTCGCTGAAGAACTCGATGGTCTCGGCGAGCTGGAGCGGCTGCGGGCGGTTGCCGAGCAGCCAGCGCGTGCCGCGCTCGACCAGGCGCCGCGAGTGCAGCCTGATCCGGGTCTGGACGTCGGCGGCGACCTGGTTGTCCAGCGACTCGACCTCGTCCCAGACGTCGGCGAGGCCGAAGATCTCGCGGGCCGCGGCCTGGGCGCGCACGATCTCCTCGATGGACGCGCCGGTCTCCTCGCGGAGCCGGTGCAGGAAGGTCGAGCCACCGGTGTTGACGGTGTCGTTGACCAGCACGGTCGTGATGATCTCGCGGCGCAGCGCGTGTCCTTCGACGGCCTCGGGGAAGCGCTCGCGCAGCTGCTGCGGGAAGTAGGCGTGGACCAGCTTCTGCAGGTGCGGGTCGTCCGGGAGGCCGGTGGAGATCAGCTCGTCCGCCACCGTGATCTTGGTGTACGCCATGAGGACGGCGAGCTCAGGCTGGCTGAGGCCGCGGCCGTTGTTCAGCAGCTCGCGGATCTGCCGGTCGTTGGGCAGGAACTCGAGCGCCCGGTCGAGGTGTCCGTCCCGGCCCAGGCGCCGCATGAAGCGCTGGTGGGCCTGGAGCAGCGAGGGCGACTGGGCGACGGCGTTGGCCAGGGCGGTGTTCTGCGCGTAGTTGTTGCGCAGCACCAGGTGCCCGACCTCGTCGGTCATCTCGGCGAGCAGCTTGTTGCGCTGCTTGACGGTCATGTCGCCGTCCGCGACGAGCCCGTTGAGCAGGATCTTGATGTTCACCTCGTGGTCGGAGGTGTCCACGCCCGCGCTGTTGTCGATGGCGTCGGTGTTGACGCGGCCGCCGGAGACGGCGAACTCGATGCGGCCGAGCTGGGTGAGGCCGAGGTTGCCGCCCTCGCCGACGACCTTGACGCGCAGGTCCTCGCCGTTGACGCGGATGGCGTCGTTGGCCTTGTCGCCGACGTCCCCGTTGGACTCGCCGGACGCCTTGACGTACGTGCCGATGCCGCCGTTCCACAGCAGGTCGACGGGCGCCTTGAGGATGGTCTGCATCAGCTCGGCCGGGGTCATCTTGGCGACGCCGGTCTCGATGCCCAGCGCCTCGCGGATGTGGGCGTTGAGCGGAATGGACTTGGCGGTGCGCGGGAAGATCCCGCCGCCGGGCGACAGCAGCTCCTTGCCGTAGTCGGCCCAGGAGGAGCGCGGCAGCTCGAAGAGGCGGCGGCGCTCGGCGTAGGAGACGGCCGCGTCGGGGTTCGGGTCGATGAAGATGTGCCGGTGGTCGAACGCGGCGACCAGCCTGATGTGTTCGGAGAGCAGCATGCCGTTGCCGAACACGTCGCCGGACATGTCGCCGACGCCGACGACCGTGAAGTCCTCGGTCTGCGTGTCGTGGCCCAGCTCGCGGAAGTGCCGCTTCACGGACTCCCAGGCGCCGCGGGCGGTGATGCCCATGCCCTTGTGGTCGTAGCCGGCGGAGCCGCCGGAGGCGAAGGCGTCGCCGAGCCAGAAGTTGTAGGAGACGGCCACCTCGTTGGCGATGTCCGAGAAGGTGGCGGTGCCCTTGTCGGCGGCGACGACGAGGTAGGTGTCCTCGCCGTCGTGGCGCACGACGCCCTCGGGCGGCACGACCTCGCCCGCGACCATGTTGTCGGTGATGTCGAGCAGCGCCGAGATGAAGGTCTTGTACGAGGCGATGCCCTCGGCCAGCCAGGCGTCCCGGTCCACGGACGGGTCGGGGAGCTGCTTGGCGACGAAGCCGCCCTTGGCGCCGACGGGCACGATGACGGTGTTCTTCACCATCTGCGCCTTGACCAGGCCGAGGATCTCCGTACGGAAGTCCTCGCGCCGGTCGGACCAGCGCAGGCCGCCGCGGGCGACCTTGCCGAAGCGCAGGTGGACGCCCTCGACGCGCGGCGAGTACACCCAGATCTCGAAGGCCGGGCGGGGCGCGGGCAGGTCGGGGATGGCCTGCGGGTCGAACTTCATCGACACGTAGCTGTGCCGCTTGCCGTCCGCCGTGCTCTGGAAGTAGTTGGTGCGCAGCGTGGCCTTGATGACGGTCAGGAAGGAGCGCAGGATGCGGTCCTCGTCGAGCGAGGCGACCTGGTCGAGGGCCCCGTCGAGCTCTTCGAGCAGCCCGTCGGTCAGCTCGGTGCCGGCCTTCTGCCGCTCGGGCGACATCCGCGCCTCGAACAGCGACACCAGCAGCCGGGTGGTGTGGACGTTGGTGCGGAGGGTGTCCTCCATGTAGTCCTGGCTGAACGTCGAACCGGCCTGGCGCAGGTACTTCGCGTAGGCGCGCAGCACCATGGCCTGGCGCCAGCCGAGACCGGCGCGCAGGACGAGCGAGTTGAACCCGTCGTTCTCGGCCTCGCCGGTCCACACCGCGGCGAACGCGTCCTGGAACCGCTCGCGCGCGTCGTCGGCGAGGTAGTCGCCGTTGCCGGTCGCCTTGGGCATGCGCAGCCCGAAGTCGTAGATCCAGGCGTGCGTGCGGTCGGCGCAGCGCAGCTCGTACGGGCGCTCGTCGACGACCTCGACGCCGAGCCGCTGGAGCACGGGCAGCACGGCGGACAGGGAGACCTGCTCGCCGGTCCGGTAGATCTTGAAGCGGCGCTCGTCGGGTCCCGCGCCCACCGGCTCGTACAGGCTGAGCGCGAAGTTCTCCTCGCTGTGCACGACCTGCTCGACGTGGACGAGGTCGGCGACGGCGGCGCGCGGGGTGTGGTCGGCCTTGTAGCCCTCGGGGAAGGCGTTGCCGTAGCGGCGCATCAGCTCGGCGGCGCGCTCCTCGCCGCACTCGGCGCCCAGCGCGTCCTGGAAGCCGTCGGCCCAGGAGCGGGCGGCCTCGACGAGGCGGGCCTCGATGCGGTCGGCGTCGGCGTCGGTGAGCGCGGCCAGCTCGGTGCCCGCGGGGACCCGGACGACGAAGTGGAGCCGGGAGAGGATCGACTCGGTGTTCCAGGCGGTGAAGTCGACGCTGGAGCCGCCCAGCTCCTCCTTGAGGATGTCGATGAGCCGCAGCCGCACGCCTGTGGTGTAGCGGTCGCGCGGCAGGTAGACGATCGCCGAGTAGTAGCGGCCGTACTCGTCCTGGCGCAGGTAGAGCCGCAGGCGGCGGCGCTCCTGGAGGTAGAGCACGCTCGTCACGACGGAGCGCAGCTGGTCGACGGGGGTCTGGAACAGCTCGTCGCGCGGGTAGGTCTCCAGGATCTGGAGCAGGTCGCGGCCGTCGTGGCTGTTGGGCGAGAAGCCCGCGCCCTCCAGCACCTCGGCGACCTTGCGCCGGATGACCGGGACGCGGCGCACGGACTCGGTGTACGCGGCGGAGGAGAAGAGCCCGAGGAAGCGGCGCTCGCCGACGACGTTGCCCTCGGCGTCGAACTTCTTCACGCCGACGTAGTCGAGGTACGAGGGCCGGTGCACGGTGGCCCTGCTGTTGGCCTTGGTCAGCACGAGCAGCTTGTGCTCGCGGGCCTTGGCGCGGGCGTCGGCGGGCAGCCGGCTGAACGAGGGCGAGACGGGGTGGTCGTCGTCCGCGGAGTGCTGCGGGTCGGAGCGCAGGATGCCCAGGCCGGTGCCGGGCACGGCGGTCAGCGAGTCGTCGCCGGTGAGCTCGTACTCCCGGTAGCCGAGGAACGTGAAGTGGTCGGCGGCGAGCCAGCGCAGCAGCTCGCGGGCCTCCTCCACCTCCTGCTCGCGCAGGTCGTCGGCGGTGGGCTCGCCGGGCAGGTCGTCGGCGATGCGCAGCGCGCTGTCGCGCATCTTCTCCCAGTCCTCGACGGCCTCGCGGACGTCGGACAGGATGCGCAGCAGGTCGCCGGTGATCTGCTTGAGGTCGCCGCGGTCGGTCTCACGGTCGATCTCGACGTGGATCCAGGACTCGACGAGCGCGTCGTGCGGCAGCTGCCCCTTGCGGGCCTCGGCGCCCAGCACCTCGATGAGCTTGCCCGTGACGTCGCGGCGGACGACGACCTGGGGGTGGATCACGACGTGGATGCCGCGGCCCTGGCGGGACAGCTCGTTGGTGACGGAGTCGACCAGGAAGGGCATGTCGTCGGTGACGACCTCCACGACGGAGTGGCTGCAGGTCCAGCCGTTCTCCTCGACCGTCGGGGTGTGGACCCGCACGTTGGCGGTCCCCTGGGGACGGTTCTCGGCCAGCCGGTAGTGCGAGAGCGCCGCGCCGTAGACGTCGACCGGGTCCCGGTCGGCCAGGTCTTCGGGGGCCGTGTGGAGGTAGTAGCGCTGGAGGAAGGCGAGCAGACCGCCCGTGCCGGAGCCCTCCCCGTCCGGGGAGTCCCCTCCGAGTCCCCCGGTCCCCCCGACCGGACTGTTCTCAGCTACCTGCGCCGCCCGCGCGAGCAGCTCGGCCTTGGCTTCGTCCAGCTTGGTCTGCATGTCCTCTGGCTCCTGTCGCGCGCCGTTGCGTGACGTAGGTGGAAGGTTCGGCACGACGCCACGACGCGGGTTCTCCGGTCGTGTCCGACGTTATGCCGCGGTGAGAGACGCCCGAGCCGTTATTGGCCAATTTTACGGTTGCCATGGGGCCCGGAACGAGAAAATCAGCGCTCGCCCGGGTGCGGTGGCACTCCGGGCGCAGGCCGGGGGCTTCGCTGCCCCCACGGCGTATCGCGCTGATCACGGGTCCAGGCTATCTCCCCCGACCCCCGACCCGTCATGGTCTGTATGTGTACAAAACTCGACCCTGAACTTTGACACTCTGGACAGCGCGATACGCCCTCTTGGCAAACTCGCCGGAGCGATGCACTTTGGCCGGTACGGAACGACGAGAGAGTGGGTCGGCATGGCAGCCAAGGTCCTGATGATCACCGGAGACGCGGCGGAGTCCCTGGAAGTCCTCTATCCGTACCAGCGTTTGCGCGAGGAGGGCTACGAGGTCCACGTCGCGGCGCCCACCCGCAAGACGCTCCGCCTGGTGGTGCACGACTTCGAACCGGGCTTCGACACGTACACCGAGAAGCCGGGCTACACCTGGCCCGCCGACCTGGCCTTCTCCGAAGTCGACCCGGGCGAGTACGCCGCCCTGGTGATCCCGGGCGGCCGGGCCCCCGAGTACCTGCGCAACGACCCCGAGCTCCGCAAGATCCTCAAGTCCTTCTTCGACGCGGACAAGCCCGTGGCCCAGATCTGCCACGGCCCGCTGCTGACGGCGGCGACGGGCGCGCTGAACGGCCGCAGGGTGACGGCGTACCCGGCGCTGGAACTGGACATGCAGGCGGCGGGAGCGGACTTCCAGGACGTCGAGGTGGTGGTGGACGGCACCCTGGTCTCCTCCAGGGCGTGGCCGGACCACCCGGCCTGGATGCGGGAGTTCCTCACGGTCCTGAGGGCGAAGGCCCCGGTGACGTAACCGGACGGGCGCGGCGGGCGCGCTCGGGCCGAGCGGACGCGTACGGCCCGAGCGGGCTCGCCCCCGAACCCCCGTCCGCCCCGCCGGGAACCGCCCCCGCTACCCCGCCGCCCCCACTTCCTCCGCCAACGCGACCGCCTCGGCCAACGAGTCCACGACCGGCACCCCCACCACCTCAAGGCTCGCCCGGCTGTGCGACCCCCCGGTGTAGAGCACCGCCCGCGCCCCCACGTGCGCCGCGGCCACCGCGTCGTCCGCCGCGTCCCCGATGACGACGACCCGCTCCGGCGCCAGCCCGCCGTCCACCGCGGACACCAGCTCCGCGAGGTGCCGCACCATGTGCTCCGCCTTGCCCGCCGATGACGCCCCCACGCGCCCGTCCACCCGCAGGAACCGCTCCTCGATGCCGTGCCGCCGCACGATCGGTATCAGGTGCTCGTGCGGCGCGAGCGACAGCAGCGACTGCGTGCGCCCGGCCGCCTGCCGCTCCGCGAGCAGCTCGGCCGCCCCCGCGGTGAGCCCGCAGGCGTCGGCGCGCGCCCAGTAGTGCCGGTGGAAGGCGGCGTCCATGACCAGCCATTCCTCGTCCGTGGGCAGCCGCCCCATCAACCGCTCGTAGAAGAGCGGCACGGGCACGCAGTACAGCTCCCGGTACCGCTCAAGCGTGATCGGTTCGAGCCCCAGCTCGGCGAACGCGGCGTTCGTCGCCCCGATGACCGCGTCGGTGTCGTCGAAGAGGGTGCCGTTCCAGTCCCAGACCAAATGCGCGTGGTGCTTCCCCATGCAAGGAAGGTACCCGCAGCCACTGACAACCCGCCCCGGAGCCCGGTCCGGCGGCCCGAGCCCGACCCCGCACCCGAGTGCCGGGGCCGAAGGCGTCCCCTCAGGCCCCCACCAGCGCCGGAATCTCCTGGATCCCGAACCACAGCAGCTCGTGGTCCTCCGCGCCGTCCACCGTGAACTGCGCGTCGTCGTCCCCGCCGTCCGCCGCCTCGGCGGCGGCCGCCGCGGCCCGTACGTCCTCCTCGGCGTCGCCCGAGTCCACGTGCACCGCCGCCGCCTTCGCCAGCGGCACGCCCCCCACGATCCGCACCTCGCCGAGCGCACCGGGCCCGCCGCCCACGGCGGAAGCCGGGCTCACGCCCCCGTCGGCGACGTCCACGGCCACCACGACCCGCCGCCGCGCGGCCTCCGGGTCCGCGGCGAGCAGCCGCAGCGACGCCGCGGCGGCCCGGCTGAGCGCGGCGTACTCCAGCTCCTCGATGTCCTCGGAGACGTACCACTCGCGCAGACCGGGCGTCACCGCGTACGCGACGAGCGGCCCCGCGCCCAGTTCGCCCGCGCGGTGCGCCGCTGCGAGCCCGGACAGGGTCAGGGGGACGTACACGCGCATGGCCAGAACCACTTCCGTCATCAACGTCGGCAACAGCTTCGATGAGAGCCCTCAGGATACGTCCGGAGTCCCCCTTCGGGCTGACCGCTCCCTCCCCCGCCGCCGTCCACCCGGACGCCGCCCGAACCCCGCGCGAAGGCCCCGCCCGGTCGGCCCGCCACCCGGATAGGTGATGCGTACGGCGCCCTCCCCGCCCGCCGCACGCGCCTTGCGGGCCCCTCGCCACCCCCCGTAGAAGGTCGGTCGACAGAAAGTTACCGCCCGGTATCGCAGCCGGGCCCGGCGCAGCGGGGGCTGACCGAGATGACCACGCCCGACAGGACCCGATTCGACAGGACCAGGCCCGACAGCGGGGCCCGCCCCGACGGCAGGACCCGCCCAGGGGGCCGCCACGACCGGCGCAGGCCGCCGGGAGGCCCGTCCGTGCTCCGCCGCCGCGTCCCCACCCCGCACGAGGTGTTCGCGGAGAAGCTGCTGGCGGTCCTCAGCGGCCAGCGTCCCGTCCACTGGATGCTCAACCAGACCATCGGCCCGGCGTACCAGCAGCTGGTCGTCCTGGCCCCGCGCACCCCGCTCAGGGCCCGCGGCACCCGCCCCGTGGTCCGCAGGTGCGACGCGCACCGCATGGGGCCGGGCGTCATCGAGGCGTTCGCCAGGATCGCGGCGGGCGAGCAGGTGCGGGCGATGGCGTTCCGCCTGGAACAGGGCGCGGACCAGCGCTGGCGCTGCGCGGCGGTGGAAGTGGGCGGCGGGCGCGTCCTCTGCTGAGCGCCCGCGTCCGAAGCGGCGGGCGCGTCCCGCGCCGAGGGCCCGCGGCTGAAGACGAACGGGCCGGGCCGGGCCCCCGAAGGGGTGCCCGACCCGGCCCGAGAGCCGGCGGTGCCGCCGTTACGTCACTTCTTGCGACGGCGCCCGCCGCCGCCCTTCTGCGCCTTGCGCCGCTCCGCCCGGGTCATCCCGTCGGCGGCGGACCGGGTCGGCCCGTTGGCCTCGCCGTTCTCGAAGTCGCCCTCGACGACACCGCCCTCGCCGTCCACGGTCGGCGCGGAGAAGTGCAGCCGGTCCGGGCGCTGCGGCGCGTCCAGGCCCTTGGCGCGGATCTCCGGGCGCGCGGCGGCCGGAACCGCGTCCTCCTTGGAAAGCGAGGTCTTGCCGCCCTCGGCGGAGTCGGTCACGGGGACCTCCTCGACCTGCTGCTCGACCTGGACCTCCAGGTTGAACAGGTAGCCGACGGACTCCTCCTTGATGCCCTCCATCATGGCGTTGAACATGTCGAAGCCCTCGCGCTGGTACTCGACCAGCGGGTCCTTCTGCGCCATGGCACGGAGGCCGATGCCCTCCTGGAGGTAGTCCATCTCGTAGAGGTGCTCGCGCCACTTGCGGTCCAGCACCGACAGGACCACGCGCCGCTCCAGCTCGCGCATGATGTCCGAGCCGAGCTGCTTCTCGCGCTCCTCGTACTGCTCGTGGATGTCGTCCTTGACGGACTCGGCGATGAACTCGGCGGTGATGCCCGCGCGGTCCCCGGCCGCCTCCTCCAGCTCGTCGACCGAGGCCTTCACCGGGTAGAGCTGCTTGAACGCGCCCCACAGCCGGTCGAGGTCCCACTCCTCCGCGAAGCCCTCTGCGGTCTCCTGGCGGATGTAGTCGTCGATGGTGTCGTCCATGAAGTGCTTGATCTGCTCCTGCAGGTCCTCGCCCTCCAGGACGCGGCGGCGCTCGCCGTAGATGACCTCGCGCTGGCGGTTGAGCACCTCGTCGTACTTCAGGACGTTCTTGCGCGTCTCGAAGTTCTGCTGCTCGACCTGCGACTGCGCGGAGGCGATCGCCCTGGTCACCATCTTGTTCTCGATCGGCACGTCGTCCGGCACGTTCGCCATGGACATCACGCGCTCGACCATCTGGGCCTTGAACAGGCGCATCAGGTCGTCGCCGAGGGAGAGGTAGAACCGGGACTCGCCCGGGTCGCCCTGACGGCCGGAACGGCCGCGCAGCTGGTTGTCGATGCGGCGCGACTCGTGCCGCTCGGTGCCCAGCACGTAGAGCCCGCCGAGCTTCTTGACCTCTTCGAACTCCGACTTGACCGACTGCTCGGCCTTCTCCAGGGCGGCGGGCAGCGCGGCCGCCCACTCCTCGATGTGCTCCTCGGGGTCGAGGCCCCGCTGGCGCAGCTCGGCCTCGGCGAGGTCGTCGGGGTTGCCGCCGAGCTTGATGTCGGTGCCTCGTCCGGCCATGTTCGTGGCGACGGTCACCGCGCCCCTGCGGCCGGCCTGGGCGACGATCGTCGCCTCCCGGTCGTGCTGCTTGGCGTTGAGCACCTCGTGCTGGATGCCGCGCTTGGAGAGCTGCTGCGAGAGGTACTCCGACTTCTCGACGGAGGTCGTGCCGACCAGGATCGGCTGGCCCTTCTCGTGCTTCTCCGCGATGTCGTCGACGACCGCGGCGAACTTCGCGACCTCGGTGCGGTAGATCAGGTCCGACTGGTCCTTGCGGACCATCGGCTTGTTCGTCGGGATCGGCACCACGCCGAGCTTGTAGATCTGGTGGAACTCGGCGGCCTCGGTCATGGCCGTACCGGTCATGCCCGACAGCTTGCCGTAGAGGCGGAAGAAGTTCTGCAGGGTGATCGTGGCGAGCGTCTGGTTCTCGTCCTTGATGTCCACCCCTTCCTTCGCCTCGATCGCCTGGTGCATGCCCTCGTTGTAGCGGCGGCCGGCGAGGATACGGCCGGTGTGCTCGTCGACGATCATGACTTCGCCGTCGATGACGACGTAGTCCTTGTCCTTCTTGAACAGTTCCTTGGCCTTGATGGCGTTGTTCAGGTAACCGACGAGCGGGGTGTTCACCGACTCGTACAGGTTGTCGATGCCCAGCCAGTCCTCGACCTTGGCGACACCGGCCTCGTGGATGGCGACGGTGCGCTTCTTCTCGTCGACCTCGTAGTCGCCGGTCTCCTCGATGCCCTTCAGCGGGACGCCGGCCTCGCCCTTGTCCAGGCGCCTGACCAGCTTGGCGAAGTCGCCGTACCACTTGGTCGCCTGGTCGGCGGGGCCGGAGATGATCAGCGGCGTGCGGGCCTCGTCGACGAGGATCGAGTCGACCTCGTCGACCACCGCGAAGTTGTGGCCGCGCTGCACCAGCTCGTCCTGCGACCACGCCATGTTGTCGCGCAGGTAGTCGAAGCCGAACTCGTTGTTGGTGCCGTACGTGATGTCGCAGCCGTACATCTCCCGGCGCTGCGCCGGCGTCATGTTCGCCAGGATGCAGCCGACGGACAGGCCCAGGAACTTGTGGACCCGGCCCATCATCTCGGAGTCGCGCTCGGCGAGGTAGTCGTTGACCGTGATCAGGTGCACGCCCTTGCCGGAGAGCGCGTTCAGGTACGTCGGGAGGGTGCCGACGAGGGTCTTGCCCTCACCGGTCTTCATCTCGGCGACGTACCCGAGGTGCAGCGCGGCACCACCCATCAGCTGTACGTCGTAGTGGCGCTGACCGAGCACTCGCTTGGCGGCTTCGCGGACGGTCGCGAAGGCCTCGGGGAGCAGGTCGTCGAGGCTCTCGCCGTCGGCGTAACGCTCCTTGTACTCATCGGTGAGCGCCCGCAACTCGGCGTCGGAGAGGTTGACGAAGTCCTCTTCGATGGAGTTGACCTGGTCCGCGATGCGGTGCAGTTTGCGCAGGATCTTGCCTTCGCCTGCACGCATGAGCTTGTTGAAGACGGACACTGAGGCTGGTCTCCTTGCCGGTCGGGCCTGGGCACGGGGTCGTGTGATGGACTCTGGCACGGGCACGGCAGGTGGACCCCACCGCAACGGCCATCGTAAGCGAGGACCGCGCCGCGTCGGGAGGGCCGCCGCCGCGTCGGGGGCAGGGCCCCCGTACAAGGAGAACGGCCGAGGCCCCCCGAAGGTGCCGAAAACCCCGAAATGCATTCGCGGGCCACCACTCGATTCACCAGAATCCGTACATGGAGCCGATCACCCTCACCACCGAGCGCCTGTTCCTGCGCGCCTTCACCCCGGCCGACACCGAGGCCGCCCACGCGGCGTGCCAGGACCCGGACATCCAGCGCTGGACGGTCGTCCCCTCGCCGTACACCCGGGCCGACGCCGAGTTCTTCACCGGCGTGATGGTGCCGAACGGCTGGCGCGACGACACGGAGTACGCCTTCGCCGTCCACGTCGGCGCCGACGGCCCGCTGGCCGCGGCGGTCGGCATCAGCGCCCGCACCCCCGGCACGTACGAGGTCGGCTTCTGGCTCGCGAAGGAGCACCGCGGCCGCGGCTACATGACCGAGGCGGTGCTGGCCGCCGCCCACTGGGCGTTCACCGAGCTGCGCGCGGACCGCCTGGAGTGGCGCGCCGAGATCGGCAACGAGCCGTCGCGCGCGGTGGCCGAGCGGGTCGGCTTCGTCCTGGAGGGCACGCAGCGCTCCGGCCTGCTGAACAAGGGCACGCGGCGCGACGCCTGGATCGGCGCCCTGCTCCCCTCCGACCTCGGGCTCCCGAACGCCAACCCGTACCTGCCCGCCCGCCCTTGAGCCCCGCCCCCGCCGGGGGGCCGACTGTCGTACCCACCGCCTAGAGTCCCCCCATGACCACGACCGCGACCACGATGGAACTCTCCGCCGACGAGGCCCGCAGGATCGCGCTGCGGGCCCAGGGCTTCCTGGGCGCGCCCGACCGCAGGGCGGGCGCGCGGGGCGTGCTGCGCCACCTCGGCGCGGTCCAGCTGGACACGATCTCCGTGCTGGCCCGCTCCCACGAGCTGATCCCGTACGCCAGGCTGGGCGCCGTCCCCCGCGCGGCGGTCGAGGAGGCGTACTGGTCGCCCGCGCCCGAGCCGCACGCCTTCGAGTACTGGTCGCACGCGGCCTGCATCCTCCCCGTCGAGGAATGGCCGCACTTCGCGTTCCGCCGCCGCGCCTACCGCGACCGCCCGCAGTGGCACCACGACCTCCCGGACGCCGCGTACAAGGCGGTGATCTCGCAGCTGCGCGCCGAGGGCCCGCTGACCGCCACGGAACTGGGCGGCGCGAAGAACGGCGGCGAGTGGTGGGACTGGTCCGAGTCGAAGGTCGCCGTCGAGCGTGCGCTGATGTACGGCGAGGTGGTGTGCACGGAGCGCAGGGGCTGGAAGCGCGTGTACGACCTGGCGGAGCGCGCGATCCCCGAGCGCTTCCTGTCCCAGGACCCGTCCGACGCGGAGTGCCTGCGCCGCCTGGTCCGGCTGGCGGGCGAGGCGCTGGGGGTGGGCACGCGCTCGGACATCGCGGACTACCACCGCATCAAGGCCGAGCAGTTCGACGCGGTGATCGCGGATTCCGGCCTCGTCCCGGTCGCGGTCGAGGGCTGGGGGAAGCCCGCGTGGGCCGATCCGGCGGCCCTGGCGACCGTGCCCAGGGGCCGTCACCGCACGACGCTGCTCTCCCCCTTCGACTCCCTGATCTGGGAGCGCCCGCGCACGGAGCGCGTCTTCGGCTTCACGCACCGCCTGGAGGCGTACGTGCCCAAGCCCAAGCGCGTGCACGGCTACTTCGCGATGCCCCTGCTCGCGGGCGGCCGTCTGGTGGGCCGGGCGGACCCGGCCCGCAGCGGCACGACCCTGGTGGCCCGCCAGGTCTCCCTGGACTCCCCGAAGGCGGTCCCGGCCATGGCCCAGGCCCTGAAGGAGGCGGCGACGTGGGTGGGCTGCACCCAGGTGAGGGCGGACCAGGTCACCCCGAGGGAACTCCACGCCCCGCTGACGAAGGCCCTGAGCTAGCGAGGCGGGGGGCGGGGGGGGGGGGGGGCGCCCCCCCCCCCCCCCGCCCCGCCTCACCGGATTTCGAGGATCTTCTCCCGCATCGCGTACACCACCGCCTCCATCCTGGAGTGCAGCTGCAGCTTCTCCAGGATGTTCCGCACGTGGTTCTTGACGGTGTTCTCGGAAATGAACAGTTCCTTCGCGATGTCGCGGTTGTTCATCCCGGTGGCCACCAGCTTCAGCACCTCCAGCTCCCGGTCGGTGAGCCGGGGCGCGGGCACCAGCCGCCGTTCGTCGGTGCGCTGGATCATCGACTTGAACTCGGTGAGCAGCTTCGACGCCATCGAGGGGCTGATCTGCGACTGTCCGTCGGCCACCGCGCGGATCGCCGTGGCGACCTCGTCCGTGGAGATCTCCTTCAGCAGGTACCCCGTGGCCCCCGCCTTGATCGCGTCGTAGAGATCGGCTTCCTCGTCGCTGATGGTCAGCATGATGATCTTCGCGCTGGGCGCCACCTCCTTGATGGAGGTGCACGCCTCGATCCCGCCCCGCTTGGGCATCCGCACGTCCATCAGGACGATGTCGGGCAGCAGGTCCGCGGCCTTGTCGACCGCCTCCGCCCCGTCCCCCGCCTCGCCGACGACCTGGATGTCCTCCTCCTGGGCGAGGACGATCTCCAGGCCCCGGCGGAACAGGGCGTGGTCGTCCACGACGAGGACCCGGATCGGCTCCTTGCGCGACCCCGCGCCCGCGTCGGCACCCTCGCCTCCGGCCGCATCGTGATCGGCGTGGTGGTGGCGCGCGCCGCGCATCGGGCCGAAGCTGTCCGCCATCGTTCCTCCCCCTGAAGGCCATGGCCTGAAGTTCATGTGGTGTCCGTGCCTGCCCTGCCAACCACAGTGCAGAGAACACCGATTGGCTCGCGACGCCATGATTCCATGCCCGGACGACGGTCAAGTGCCCCTGTGGTCGCACGGTGGTGCCCCTGGGGGCGCACGAGCGCTCCAGGGGCACCACCACCAAGGCGTCAGCCGCCGAGCGCGCCTCCGGCGCCGCCCGCTTCGGGACCGGCCAGCGGGTCGGTCCGCAGGTTGATGACACCGTAGTCGTAGGCGTGGCGCCGGTAGACGACGGCGGGTTCCTTGGTCTCGGAGTCGACGAACAGATAGAAGTCGTGCCCGACCAGCTCCATCTCGTAGAGCGCCTGGTCGAGCGACATCGGAGCCGCGACGTGCGTCTTCTCGCGCACCACCAGCGGTCCCTCGCCCTGCACTTCGAGCGAGCCCATCCTGGTGGTGGGGACGGCCTCGTCGGTCTCTTCCACGGCGATCGAGCCGTCGCCGTTGAGGGTTGCCGCGCCCGCCACGCTGTCGGCGACCTCGGCGGCCGAGCGCCTGCCGTTGCCCCGGCGGCTGGCGCGCTTGTCGTGCTGCTTGCGCAGCCGCGCCTCCAGCTTTCCGGTGGCCAGGTCCAGCGCTGCGTACGGGTCGCCTGCGGCCGCTTCCGCCCGGATGACCGGACCACGCGTACGGAGCGTGATCTCCACCCGGTCCGAACGGTCCGCCTGACGGGGGTTTAGCTCCTTGGACACCTCGACGTCGAGGCTGATCACCTTGCCGTCGAACTTCTGGATCTTGTCCAGCTTCAGTTTCTCGGCCACGTGCTTGCGGAACCGCTCCGGCACCTCTGTCTTGCGGCCCTTGACGACGATGTCCACGCAGAACTCCGTTCCCGGATCACTCCGCCGGACGGCGGAGCATCTCCCTTTTCGCACCAGGCTCCGGCAGCCACGGCCGGGGCCTCGGACTTGGCGACTTCACCTCCTCCTCCCCCGTCGGGAGGGTTTCCACCCCCGAATTCCTGGCATTCGCCAATCCTTACAACCGAACATAGCTTGCTCGGACGGGTGTCGGCACCTGCTGCGGAGGTGTACCTCCGTTCAGGTGTTTTTACCCGCTCACTACCTGCAACGTTGGAACTTCTCTATCAGTTCCGGTTTATTCCGAAAGATAACGGCGATGCGGCAATCACCGCCGCACAAGGACGTCCGTTTGCAGGAAATTGCCAACGCGCCGCCCCGGGCGTCCGCGCCGCGCCGACCGCCCGCGCCGCCTCGGCCAGCGACGCCCCGGTCGTCATCAGGTCGTCCACCAGGACGGTCCGCCCGCCGGACAGCAGCCGCCCGGCCCCGCCGACCGCCTCCAGGGCCCCAGAGAGGTTCTCCCGCCTCTGCCGGGCGCCCAGGCCCGCCTGGTCGGCCACCCGGCGGCGCTGCCGCAGCACGGGCAGCACCCTGGCCCGCACCCCGCGGCGGCGCAGCTCACCGGCCGCGGCCACGGCGACCCTGCGCACCGGATCGTGCCCGCGCGCCCGGGTGGCCCGCCGCGCGGACGGCACGGGCACCAGGAGCAGCGCACCGCCGCACCCCGCGCCCGAGCCCCGGTCCTGGACCACGCCCTCGTCGGCGCCCTCGTCGGCGCCCGCGCCGGAGTCCGCCGCTCTGACGGCCCCGGCGAGCGCCACTCCCAGCACCCCCGCGAGCCCCAGCGCACCCCGCTCCTTGTGCGCCAGCAGCACCGACCGCACCGCGTCCGCGTACGGCGCCACCGCGTACACCGGCGGCAGCCCCGCCGGCACCGGGTCGGGGCTGACCCGGCGCGGCACGGCCCCGTACAGCAGCCGACCGCACTCCTCGCACAGCGGCGTACGCGGCCTGCCGCAGCCGCCACAGGCCACCGGCAGCACCAGACCGGCGATTTCCCGCCACCATCCGCGCATGCCACCACTGTGCCAACGTGGACGCCGACGTACCACCCCTGTGGAAAACCGGGCAGCGGGCCCCTTCGGCGACCGTACGGAAGGCGCCTACCCCGGATAGATCGGTGAATTCCCGCTCTTGGTCACCTGCTGCCAGTTCCCGCCCGGCTGCAGCTCAACGATGCCGTCGTCCCTGGAATGGGCGAGCAGCGGCTGCTTGTCGTTGTCCGACGCGGCGATCGTCGTCACCTGGTTCACGCCCGGCAGCAGCCCCGCGACCGCTGGCGAGCCGTCCATCTGCATGTAGCGCACCTGCTGGACGCCGCCGCTCTCCCTGCCGACCACCACCAGCTTGCTGCGGCCCGCCCACGACATCGCCGTGACCTCCGCCATCTGCGGGGCCGCGTCACGCAGTCCGTCCACCTCGAAGTCCTTGTCACCGGCGGTCTTCGGCGGCTGCACCCGGCCGAGCTTCAGGGTCTGCTGCCCCTTCTCGGAACGCAGCAGCAGCGCGATCCGCACCCCGTCGGCCGACACCTTGAGCTCCTCGATGCGGGCTCCGCCCAGGTCGGGCAGCTTCACCAGCTGCGGCGGCCCCTCGCCGTTGGCGAACCGCAGCAGCCTCGGCCGCAGCGGATCGCGGTCGGCCACCCACAGGTTGCCGTGGTCCACGCCGTCCCAACTGGGCGCCGAGAGACGGGTCTTCTGGTCCTTGCCCGTGCTCTTCAGCAGCGCGGGGCCGAGCTGCTCCCCGTCGATGATGGACGCCACGTGGAGCGAGGTGCCGTCGAGCGAGACGCCCGCGGCACGCTGCTCGTCGTGGGACACCGCGGCGTCCAGCAACCGCGCCTCGCCCTCGCCGAACGGCCCGGACACCAGGACGCCGCCGTCCTTGGCCTTCTTGTCGAGCAGCCTCAAGTGCCGCTGCTCGTCCAGGAAGTAGCGCCGACTGCCGCCGCTGCCCGCCGACGTGCCGTCCGCCGCGTACACGCTCGCCTGGTTGCTGCTGAGGTTGCAGAGGCTGGACCCCTCGGAGCGCAGGAGCTGCACCTCCTCGATCCGGGGCAGCGTCAGGTCGCGCAGCGTGAACAGCACTTGGGCGGCCATGTCCTCGCAGGCCTTGCGGCCGACGTTGTCCGCCTTCTCGTTGAGCTGCACCTTGACCACGTTCTGGTCGTTCAGCTCCAGCGACTTGGTGTCCTTCTTCAGCGCGACGCCGGTGGGGAAGCGCGAGTTGACCGCGTGCCTGAGCCAGCTGGACGGGCCGTCGAGCAGCGCCTCGACGGTCTGGGTCGCCGAGTCCATCAGCGTGGAGGGGTCGGTCCGCTTCCGTACGTAGATCGGGTCCGCGACCAGCTGCCGCCGGTCGTCGGCGAAGTAGTAGGTGTTGGCCGACCGGTAGAGGCGCTGGAAGTCGGACTGTCCGAGCAGCAGGCCGTCCGGCAGCGAGTCGATGCGCCACTCGCCGTCCTTGCTGCCGCCCGCGCCCTTGTCCTTCACCAGCAGCAGCGGCCTGGGCGCGGTGTACCTGACCTTCTTCGGCTGGTACGCCCGCTGCTCGTCGACCCGCGCGATCTGCGTCCCCCTGAGGGCGTACCCGAAGGTGCTCAGCCCCGGGCCCCGCTGTTCGGACGGGTTGCTCGGCACGAGGGGCGGCTCGGCCAGCACGACGACGCCCGCGTCGGGCTTCCAGCTCTTGGACGCCTGCTTCGTCAGGTACTTCCTGGCCGTGGCGAAGTTGGGGTCGTCACTGGTCATCGCGCCGAGGAAGCCCTCGACGATGTCCCCGGGCTGCGCGCCCTCGCGGGGCGGCACCCCGTACACCCGTACCTGCGAGTCCCCCGGCCTGGACGCCTCGACCGGCTCCACGCCCCCGCTGTCCGGCATCGACGCGCACCCGGCGAGCAGCACCGAGCCGCAGCCGAGCAGTGCGGTCAGCCGGATGCCGCGCGCCTTCCCCTCACTGGCCACGAGGCGTCTCCTCCCGAGGTTCTCCACCCGCATGCTCCGACCGCCCCTGCACCGGCCCGTGCCCCTGCCCCTGGCCCTGTTCCTGCCCATGGCCCTGTTCCGGCCGCTGTTCCGCGGCCCTGGGCACCACGCGCGCGCCGTTGCCCGGCAGGGCCGTCGGATCCACCCCCGCGGGGGCGGGCTTCGGCGGTACGGGAAGGGGCGAGCGGTCCGCCGCCGACTGGGCGGGCACGGACGTCAGCAGCAGCGCGTTCTCCTTGGCCCGCCCGGTGCCCCGCGCGGACCCCGCACGCTCCCGGCCGCGCCGCGAGTCCTCGGGCTCCAGCGGTATCGGCGAGCCGCGCAACGGCTCGTCCGCGGTGCGCGGCAGCGTCAGCCGGAACTGCGAGCCGCCGCCCGGCTCGCCCCACGCCTGGAGCCAGCCGCCGTGCAGCCTGGCGTCCTCGACGGCGATCGAAAGACCGAGGCCCGTGCCGCCGGTCGTCCTGGCCCGCGCCGGATCGGCGCGCCAGAACCGGTTGAACACCCGCGTCGCCTCGCCCGGCTTGAGCCCGACGCCGTAGTCCCGTACGGCCACCGCGACGGCACCGCCCGCGGCCGCCAGCCGCACCACCACGTCCCGGCCCTCGCCGTGCTCCACGGCGTTGACGACGAGGTTGCGCAGCACCCGCTCGATGCGCCGGGGGTCCACCTCGGCGACCACCGGCTGCTCGTCGCCGACCACCCGGATCCGGGTGCCCTTGCGCTCCGCCAGCGGCTCGGCGCCGCCGATGACCCGCCGCACGGCCTCGCGCAGGTCGACCGGTTCGGCCTCCAGCGCGGCCGCGCCCGCGTCGAACCTGCTGATCTCCAGCAGGTCGGAGAGCAGCGACTCGAACCGGTCCAGCTGGTCGCCCAGCAGCTCCGCCGACCTCGCGGTCACCGGGTCGAAGTCCTGCCGGGCCTCGTGGATGACGTCGGCCGCCATGCGTACGGTCGTCAACGGCGTGCGCAGCTCGTGCGAGACGTCCGAGACGAACCGCCGCTGCATCCGCGACAGCTCCTCCAGCTGCTGGATCTTGAGCTGGAGGTTCTGCGCCATCTTGTTGAACGCCTCGCCCAGCCGGGCGATGTCGTCCTCGCCCGTGACCTTCATCCGCTCCTGGAGCTGCTCGGCCGACAGCCGCTCGGCGATGCCCGCGGCCATCCGTACGGGCGTGACGACCTGCCGCACCATGAGCCAGGCGATGGCCCCGAGCAGCACGACCACGAACAGCCCGGCCGTGGCGAGCGTGCCCTTGACCAGGTTCAGCGACTTCTCCTCCTGCGTCAGCGGGAAGAGGTAGTACAGCTCGTAGGCGTTGCCGTCGATGTCGTTGAGGCGCTTGCCGACCACGAGCCCCGGCTCGGCCTCCCGGCCCTCGGTGTAGGCGATGCTCGTGTACGCCTGGAAGGTGCCGTTGTCCCGGGCGACGTGCTCCCGCAGGTCGGCGGGGATGCTCGTGGTGTGGTCGACGTAGCCGGAGGCGCGCGCGCCCAGGCTGCTCGACCCCGGCGCCTGCGACTCGATGCTCAGCGCGACCACGTCGAAGGCGCGCTGACCGCCGCTCGCGAGCTGTTCGACCAGCTCGGAGCGCCACGACCAGGAGCCGTTGCGGCTGGTGCCCCTGTTCGCGGAGCCGTTGCCGTCCTGCTCGCCGGGTATCTCGGGCACCACGGCGGCCTTGTCCTGCGCCGCCGTGAAACCGCCCGCGGCCTGGGTCTGCGCCGCCTGCTTCTTGGCGTCGAGCAGCCCGTTGCGCACCGCGCCGATGACCACGAGTCCCAGCAGCAGCACCACGCCCAGCGACAGCAGCAGCGTGCCCGCCACCACCCTCAGCTGGATGTTCCGCCGCCACAGCCGCAGGGCTGGCAGCAGCGGACGCCGCACCCAGCGCACGAAGAACCGCAGGGCGGGCCCACCGGGAGCCCCGTCCTGGAGCAGCCGACCGCCTTGCAGCAGCCGGTTCACGCGCGACGTCTTCCGGTCGGGCCCGGCAGACCGCCCCCCACGGACTCCCGGCTCCCCGGGCTTCGGAGCAGTGCTGCCACGGGACATGTCAGCTCGGCCCGGCCTTGTAACCGACGCCTCGGACGGTCACCACGATCTCCGGGCGCTCCGGGTCCTTCTCGACCTTGGAACGCAGGCGCTGCACGTGCACGTTGACCAGCCGCGTGTCGGCCGCGTGCCGGTACCCCCACACCTGCTCCAGCAGCACCTCACGGGTGAACACCTGCCACGGCTTGCGGGCGAGCGCGACCAGCAGGTCGAACTCCAGCGGGGTCAGCGCGATCGAATGCCCGTCCCGCTTCACGGAGTGCCCCGCGACGTCGATCACGAGATCCCCGATCGCCAGCTGCTCCGGCGCGGGCTCCTCGGACCGCCGCAGCCGCGCCCGGATCCGGGCGACCAGCTCCTTCGGCTTGAACGGCTTGACGATGTAGTCGTCGGCCCCCGACTCCAGGCCCACCACCACGTCGACGGTGTCGCTCTTCGCCGTCAGCATCACGATCGGCACCCCGGACTCCGCCCGGATCAGCCTGCAGACCTCGATGCCGTCCCGTCCGGGCAGCATGAGGTCGAGCAGCACGAGATCCGGCTTGGCCTCACGGAATGCCGCCAGTGCCTTGTCGCCGTCCGCTACGAAAGACGGCTCAAAACCTTCACCACGCAGCACAATGCCGAGCATCTCGGCCAGTGCGGTGTCGTCGTCGACGACAAGGACGCGTCCCTTCATAACGACATCATCCCATTTCCCCATCAGTCACAAAGACCCAGGTGAGATAGGTCACGGGCAGGAAGCCGCGTCCATGATCGCCCAATCGGGCCCGCCCTGATATCCGGCCGCTGATGTCAGCCGTGCATGTCGGACATCACACCTGGCCGCGCCGCCGCCGACCTGATTCGGAACGAGCGCGGCCCACAGCCTAGACCGGTACCCGGTGATCCGGCCCCGCCGTACACCCCGCTTCACGGGACACCCCGTCCACCGGCCTCGCGGGCGACCGGCGGGCAGGCCGTGAACTCCAGCGCTTGTCGTCGCACGGCCGGCCCGCCACTACGACACCGCCCCACTAACCAATCGTGACCTGACGCGACCTGGCACACAGCTCCGCCAGACCGCCCCCGGTCACCGGGGAGACCACCCCTTCCTCGGTGACGATCGCCGTCACCAGATCCGGGGGCGTGACGTCGAACGCCGGGTTGTACGCCTGGGATCCCAGCGGCGCCACGGGCATCGCCCCCGCCTCCGCTCCCGCCGCCGGAACCTGCGGCGGGGTGAACTCCGTCACCTCCTGGCCAGGACGCTGTTCCACCTCGATGGCCGCACCGTCCGAAGTGGCCAGGTCCACGGTCGTGACCGGCGCGACCACCACGAACGGCACGTGGTGGTACCTGGCCAGCACCGCGAGCGGATAGCTCCCCACCTTGTTCGCCACCGAGCCGTCCGCCGCGATCCGGTCGGCGCCGATCAGCACGGCGTCCACCTCGCCCGCGGCGAAGAGCGACCCCGCCGCACTGTCCGTGAGCACGCTGTACGGCATCCCGGCGCGCGCCGCCTCGTAGGCGGTCAGCCGGGCCCCCTGGAGCAGCGGTCGCGTCTCGTCCACCCACAGCCGCCGCAGCCGCCCCGCGCGGTGCGCCCGCAGGGCCACCGCGAAGGCGGTGCCCTCGCCGCCCGACACCAGCGCGCCCGTGTTGCAGTGCGTGAGGATCCGGTGGCCGCCGCCCGGCAGCAGCTCGTCCAGGAGCGCCAGGCCGTGAACCGCCATCCGCCCGCTCGCCTCGGCGTCCTCCCGGTGCAGCTCCCGCGCCGCCGCCAGCGCCGCGGCCGCCGCCCGCTCCTGGTCCGCACCCTGCGCGAGGGCCGCCCGGTACGCCCCGACCGCGCGCCGCACCCCGTACCCGAGGTTCACCGCGGTGGGCCGCGCCCGCTCCAGCAGCGCCGAAGCCTCCGCCACGTCGTAGCCCCGCACGGCGGCCAGCGCCACCCCGTACGCCCCCGCGATGCCCAACAGCGGTGCTCCGCGGACGGCCAGCGTCTGGATGGCCAGCACCAGCGCCGGCACATCCGTACAGACGAGCTCGACCTCCTCGGCCGGCAGTCGTGTCTGGTCGAGGAGCACCAGCACGGGCCCCTCCGGCGGCTCGTCCCACCGCAGCGATGGGAGGGAAGACACCGCGTCACCCACTGGGAATTGCGCGTCCTGATCAGCCATCCGCCCAGTCTGCCCGGTAAGGCGCCCACAAATGAAGGTGCCAGGGTGATGCGGGGCCAGGTCCGCCCGCAGGCGGCGCGTGGCACGATGGCTGGCAACCCCGCTCCCCGAACGAGCCCCGCGAACAATTCCACGAGGTGGACGACGTGAACGACAGCCCGGGTTGGGCATCGCCCGGATCTGCCCCCTCCGACGGCCCGGACGGCAGTACCCGCCCCGTCGAACCTGCCGAGCCCGTCGAGCCCGCCGACGAGAACGGCTCCGCCGCCTCCAAGTGGTCCTCGAACCAGCCGCCCCCGGGCCAGTGGTCCGCGCCGGGCTCCCCCGGTTCCGGCCCCACGCCCCCACCACCGCCCCCGGGCCCCGGCTGGGGAGGTTCGCCCCGGCCCGGCGGCTGGAACAACCAGGGCGGCTGGAACAACGGCGGCTGGCAGCAGGGCGGCTGGCAACCTCAGCCCGCGGCCAAACCCGGAATCATTCCGCTCCGCCCGCTCGGAGTCGGCGAGATCCTGGACGGCGCCGTGACGGCGACGCGCACCCACTGGCGTACGGTCCTCGGCGTGACGATCGGCGTCGCCGTGGTCGTCCAGATCTGCGACATCCTCGTCCAGCGCTTCCTGATGCCCGAGCCGGTCACCATCGACCGGGACGCCACCGGCGCGGAAGCCCTCGACCAGACCTTCGACGCCTTGCAGAGCAGCGTGATCAGCATGATCCCGGTGCTGCTGCTCAGTCTGATCGGCACGCTCTTCACCACCGCGGTGCTCACCGTGGTCATCAGCCGCTCGGTCCTCGGCCGCCCGGTCACCCTCTCCGACGCCTGGCGAGAGGCCCGCCCCCGGCTGCTGCCCCTGCTGGGCCTGACGCTGCTGCTGCCCCTGATCGCCTCGGCCGTCCTGCTGGTCGGCATCCTGCCTGGCAGCCTCACCGGCGGCAGTTCCGGAGTCGCACTCACCTCCATCGGTGTTCTCGCCGCTCTCGGCGTGGTCCTCTGGCTGATGGTCAGCTTCTCCCTCGCCTCCCCCGCGCTGATGCTGGAGCGCCAGGGGATCGTGACGTCGCTGCGCCGCTCGGCCAAGCTCGTCAAGGGCTCCTGGTGGCGGACGTTCGGCGTACTGGCCCTGACCTTGCTGATCACCTTCATCATCACGATGGTCATCGATCTGCTCTTCATGGTCATCGCCATACTCGTGGGCGGCACCGAGATCAGCAGCCTCACCGCGTCGGACGCCGACCTCAGCTGGCCCTTCCTGATCATCACGGGCATCGGCGCGGTGATCGCCTCCGCGATCACCTACCCGATCTCCGCGGGTGTGACGGTCCTCCTCTACGTCGACCAGCGCATCCGCCGCGAAGCACTGGACCTCGAACTCGGCCGGGCCGCCGGCCTCCCTGGCTACACCGACACCTCCGGGAGCTGATGCGGTGCCGACGAGGGGGGCAACGGCAACCACACCGGCGCTGCTCCGCGCCGACGGCGACGTACCGGTGGACGTGCCCCGGCTCCCCGCCCGTGAGGCGGCGGAGCGGGAACTGTCCAAGCCGATGTACGACGACGACCAGAGTCTCCTCCAGCGCGCCTTCAACGCGTTCTGGGACTGGGTCGAGGAACTCCTCGGCAGTGCCTCCGGGGCAACCCCCGGGGGCCCGGTCGGCCTGGTGGTCGTCGTGCTCGTCGCCGTCGGCCTGATCGCCGCCCTCTGGTGGCGTCTGGGCACCCCGCGCCGTACCGCCCCGTCGGCACCCGCCCTCTTCGACGACCGCCCGCGCAGCGCCGCCGAACACCGCTCGGCCGCCGAGGCCCACGCCGCCGCCGGCCTCTGGACGCAGGCCGCCCAGGAACGGATGCGCGCCATCGTCCGCTCTCTCGAAGAACGCGCCCTGCTCGACCCCCGCCCAGGCCGCACCGCCGACGAGGCCGCCGCCGAAGCGGGCCGCCCCCTCCCCGGCCACGCCGACCGCCTGCGCACCGCCGCCCGGACGTTCGACGACATCACATACGGCGGCCGCACCGCCGACCGGCAGGCGTACACCCGTCTGCTGGACCTGGACCGCGACCTGGAGCGCACGAAGCCCCAGTTGAGCGGCACCGTCCCCGGGGCCCCTGGAGCTCCTCGATGACCGAGGGCGCCACCCGCTCCACCTCGACCGCCCTCACCGCGCACCAGGTCTGGGCCCGCAGCAGGGGGCTGCTCCTCGTCCTCGTCGTGCTCATCACCGCCGGCATCACCCTGGCCGCACTGCGTTCCGGGGAACAGCACAGCCGCCTCGACCCCCGCTCCACCGACAGGTACGGCAGCCGGGCCGTCGCCGAACTCCTCAAGTCCCAGGGCGTCTCCACCCGGGTCGTCACCACCCTCGACGAGGCCACCACCTCGGTCGGCCCCGACAGCACCCTGCTGGTGACCGCCCCGGATCTGCTCACCGAGAGCCAGCAGACCGCACTCCGCTCCGCAACCGCGAACTCCCCCGGCCGCACCGTCCTGATCGCCCCCGGCCCGCCCTCGATCACCACGCTGGCCCCCGGGGTACGCGCACGCTCCGTGCCTTCCGCAGCCCCCGCCGACCCCGACTGCGCACTCCCCGCAGCCCGCCGCGCGGGCGAGGTCGACCTCGGCGGCACCGGCTACACGTCCACGGGCCTCGCCGACGCCCACACCTGCTACCCCCGGGCGGGATTCCCCACCCTGCTCGTGTACGGGACCGCGAGCGGCGGCGACACCGTTCTGCTCGGCTCCCCCGACATCCTCTACAACAACAGCCTCGACGAGCAGGGCAACGCCTCGCTCGCGCTCCAACTCCTCGGCTCCCGCCAGCATCTCGTCTGGTACCTCCCTTCTTCCGCGGACGGCTCCACCGCCGAGGACGGCGAGCGCTCCTTCTTCGATCTGATTCCGTCCGGCTGGCTCTGGGGCACGTTCCAGCTGTTCGTCGCCGCCGTACTCGCGGCCGTCTGGCGCGCTCGACGCCTCGGCCCCCTCGTCACCGAACGACTCCCGGTCGCCGTCCGCGCCTCCGAGTCGGCCGAGGGCCGTGCCCGGCTCTACCGCAAGACCAACGCCCGCGACCGCGCGGCCTCCGCGCTGCGCGCGACCGCCCGAACGCGCCTCGCCCCGCTCCTCGGCGTCCCCCTTTCGGCCGCGCACTTCCCCGAGGTCCTGACCCCTGCGGTCTCGGCCCGCCTGAGCGGCACCGACCGGGACGTCCAGTCCCTGCTCTTCGGCCCGCCACCCGCCGATGACACCGCACTCGTCCGCCTGGCCGACCAACTCGACGCCCTCGAAAGAGAGGTACGCACTTCATGAGCGCCCCGACCCCCGAGTCCGCTCCCCGCAGCGCGGTCTCAGCCGATCCACGCGCGTCCCTGGAGGCCCTGCGCTCCGAGATCGCGAAGGCCGTGGTCGGCCAGGACCCCGCCGTCACCGGACTCGTGGTCGCCCTGCTCTGCCGGGGTCACGTCCTCCTCGAAGGAGTGCCCGGCGTGGCCAAGACCCTCTTGGTCCGGGCTCTCGCCGCGTCCCTCGAACTGGACACCAAGCGCGTGCAGTTCACCCCCGATCTGATGCCCGGCGACATCACTGGTTCGCTCGTCTACGACGCCCGCACCTCCGAGTTCTCCTTCCAGCCCGGCCCCGTGTTCACCAACCTCCTGCTCGCGGACGAAATCAACCGCACCCCGCCCAAGACCCAGTCCGCGCTGCTGGAAGCGATGGAGGAGCGGCAGGTCACGGTGGACGGCACACCGCGCCCGCTGCCCGACCCCTTCCTGGTGGCCGCCACCCAGAACCCCGTCGAGTACGAGGGCACCTATCCGCTCCCCGAGGCCCAACTGGACCGCTTCCTACTCAAGTTGACGGTCCCCCTCCCGTCACGCGAGGACGAGATCAACGTCCTAGCCCGCCACGCGGAAGGCTTCAACCCCCGCGACCTGCAAGCAGCCGGGGTTCGCCCAGCCGCCGGCCCCGAGGACCTGGAAGCGGCCCGCGACGCCGTCTCCAAGACCTCGGTCTCCGCCGAGATCACCGCCTATGTCGTCGATATCTGCCGAGCCACCCGCGAGTCCCCCTCACTCACTCTCGGTGTGTCCCCACGAGGCGCGACCGCTCTGCTCTCCACCGCACGCGCCTGGGCCTGGCTCACCGGCCGCGACTACGTCATCCCCGACGATGTGAAGGCGCTGGCCCTGCCGACCCTCCGCCATCGCATCCAACTGCGCCCCGAGGCGGAGATGGAAGGAGTCACCCCGGACTCCGTCATCACCGCGATCCTCGCCCACGTCCCCGTACCCCGCTGAGGCCCGGACCCCGTGGCCCTCACCGGACGTACCGCGCTCCTCGCAGCCCTCGGCTCGATCCCCGTCGGCATCCTCGCGCCCAGCTGGACAGGGATGCTCGTGGTCAACGCCCCGCTCTCACTAGCAATTCTGTGCGACTACGCCCTGGCCGCGCCAGTGCGTACGCTCCGGTTCACTCGAACCGGCGATACAACAGTTCGACTGGGTGACGCCGCTGATGTGCACCTGACCGTCACCAATCCCTCCGGACGCCCGCTGCGCGCCCTGCTGCGCGACGCGTGGCCGCCCAGCAGTTGGCTTCCGGGTACGGAGCAGGCCGCGTCCCGGCACACGCTTGAGGTCCCGGCGGGGGAACGCCGTCGCGTCACCACCGTGCTCCGGCCCACCCGCCGGGGCGACCATCACTCCGAGCGCATCACGATCCGCTCGTACGGCCCTCTGGGCCTCGCCGCCCGCCAGGGCGCCCACAAGGTCCCGTGGACCGTCCGCGTTCTCCCGCCCTTCGCCAGCCGCAAGCACCTGCCTTCCCGGCTGGCCAGGCTCCGCGAGCTCGACGGTCGGACCAGCGTCCTGATCCGGGGGCAGGGCACGGAGTTCGACAGCCTTCGCGACTACGTTCCCGGGGACGACACGCGGTCCATCGACTGGCGCGCGACCGCCCGCCAAACCAACGTCGCGGTACGCACCTGGCGCCCCGAACGGGACCGCCACATCCTGATCGTCCTCGACACGGGCCGCACCTCGGCCGGCCGCGTGGGTGACGTGCCCCGCCTCGACGCCGCGATGGACGCGGCGCTGCTCCTCACAGCACTGGCCTCGCGCGCGGGCGACCGTATCGATCTGCTGGCCTACGACCGTCGTGTACGTGCCCGGGTGCAGCGCCGCGCGTCGCGCGACGTCCTGCCCGCAGTGGTCGACGCGCTCGCCCCGTTGGAACCCGAACTCGTGGAGACCGATGCACGGGGCCTCGGCGCCGCCGCACTCTCCAGCGCCCCACGCCGTTCCCTCCTCGTACTCCTCACGAGCCTCGACGAGGCCCCCGTCGAGGAAGGGCTCCTGCCGGTCCTCCCGCAGCTCACACAGCGCCACACGGTGCTCGTCGCTTCGGTCGCGGACCCTCACATCAAGCAAATGACAGCGGCCCGGGGCACGGTGGAAGCGGTCTACGAAGCAGCCGCAGGCTCGCAAGCGCAGGAACAGCGCCACCGCACCGCCGAAAAGCTGCGGCGCCACGGAGTCATCGTCGTGGACGCCACTCCGGACGAACTCGCGCCGGCTCTGGCGGATGCCTACCTGGCCTTGAAGGCCGCAGGGCGCCTCTGATCTCCGGGCGAATCCAGAATGCCAGAGCGAGGAAAGGCCCCGTAAAGGCCCCGTAAACGCAGAAAAGCCCCGCACCATAAGGTGCGGGGCTCTCCCACAATGATTGTTCGGCGGCGTCCTACTCTCCCACAGGGTCCCCCCTGCAGTACCATCGGCGCTGAAAGGCTTAGCTTCCGGGTTCGGAATGTAACCGGGCGTTTCCCTAACGCTATGACCACCGAAACACTATGAAACTGAACACCAGCAACAACCCAAATCGTTGTTGTGGTCTGTTCGTGGTTTCAGAACCAACACAGTGGACGCGAGCAACTGAGGACAAGCCCTCGGCCTATTAGTACCGGTCAGCTCCACCCCTCACGGGGCTTCCACATCCGGCCT
>NZ_JBITHO010000005.1:0-307725 GCF_044458065.1 Streptomyces sp. NPDC050504
GGGGGGGGGGGGGGCGGGGGCGGGGGCGGGGGGGGGGGGCCCCCCGGGGGGGGGGCCCCCCCCGGGGGGGGGGGGGGGGGGGGGGGGGGGGGGGGCCCCCCCCCCCCCCCCCCCACCGGCCACTGGACACGTCACGTTCACCCCATATCTCCCCCGTGGCGCACTCCCCGCAGTGGCGGATGTGCGCCACCGGCACATTCCGCCCCCCGGTAACCCTCCCCAAACACCCGTCCCTTGCGAAAAAGTGAGCGGTCATCCGGTAACGGATTCCGGACGCTTTCTTTCACGCAAGGGATGCCGATGACCCTCGAACCCCCCAACTCCATACCCGGGGCCATATCCGGGGCCAGACCCACGACCGCCCGTGTCGTGCGCACCGCCGCTGCCGCCGGTCTCGTCGCCGCGCTCGTCGCGGCGGGCGCCGCGCCCGCGTTCGCCGTCGACGGGCCGACCGACGTGCCGGGCAACGCCCCCGGCAAGGCCGTCGCCGCCGAGCAGAAGATCGGCGCCGCGGACGAGGCGCTGCTCGCCGAGGCCGAGGCGACCGGCGCCCCGACCGTCACCGTGATGGTCGCGACCGCGCCGGGCGCGACCGAGCAGGTCGCGGGCCAGCTCGACGCCGTCGCGGGCGCCGTCGTCGGCAAGGCCGACGACAAGCTCGGCTACGTCAGGGCCACGCTCCCGACGAAGCGCGCCGACGCCGCGCTGAAGGCCGCCGCCGCGCTGCCCTCCGTGCAGGGCATCGACCTCAAGCAGGAGATCGCGCTGGAGGACCCGACGCCCGGCTCGTCCGGCGCGTCGGACGGCGCGCGGGGCACCGCCGCGTACCCCGCGCCGAACGCCAAGACCCCCGCGAAGAACCCGTACAACCCGTCCTTCGAGACGGGCGCCGTCGACTTCGTGAAGAAGAACCCCAGGGCGGACGGCCGGGGCGTCACCATCGGCATCCTCGACTCGGGCATCGACCTGGGCCACCCCGCCCTCCAGAAGACCACCACAGGCGAGCGCAAGATCGTCGACTGGGTGACCGCCACGGACCCGGTCGGCGACGACGACGGCACCTGGCTGCGCCAGACGGCCGCCGCCCAGGGCCCGACGTTCACCTACCGGGGCCGTACGTACAGCGCGCCCGCGGGCTCCTACAAGGTCAGCCTGTTCGCCGAGGCCGCCACGCTCGGCGGCGACATGGCGGGCGACCTGAACCGCGACGGCGACACCACCGACGTCTGGGCCGTCCTCTACGACCAGGCCGCCGGTACCGTCCGGGTGGACCTGAACAACGACGCCGACTTCACGAACGACGCCGCCCTGAAGCCGTACAAGGACGGCTTCCAGATCGGCTACTTCGGGCAGGACGACCCGGCGACCGACGTCGTCGAGCGCATCCCGTTCGTCGTCGAGATCCGCAAGGACGTGCCGTACAACGCGTCGGGCGCCAAGGCCGACTACGTGTCGATCGGCGTCATCGAGGGCAGCCACGGCACCCACGTCGCGGGCATCACCGCCGCCAACGGCCTGTTCGGCGGGCGCATGAACGGCGCGGCGCCCGGCGCCAAGCTGGTCGCGTCCCGCGCCTGCACCTGGGACGGCGGCTGCACCAACGTCGCGCTCACCGAGGGCATGATCGACCTCGTCACCAAGCGCGGCGTCGACATCGTCAACATGTCGATCGGCGGCCTCCCGCCGCTCAACGACGGCGAGAACGTGCGCACCGCGCTCTACAACCGCCTCATCGACGAGTACGGCGTGCAGATCGTGATCTCCGCGGGCAACTCCGGCCCCGGCACGAACACCATCGGCGACCCGGCCGTCGCCTCCAAGGTCGTCTCGGTCGGCGCCTCGGTCTCCAAGGAGACCTGGGCCGCCAACTACGGCTCGGTCGTGACGAAGAAGTACGCGATGTTCCCGTTCTCCTCGCGCGGTCCGCGCGAGGACGGCGGCGCGACCCCGACGCTCTCCGCCCCGGGCGCGGCCATCAACACCACCCAGACCTGGTCGCCCGGCGGCCCGGTCAAGGAGGCGGGCTACTCCCTGCCGGCCGGCTACTCGATGCTCCAGGGCACCTCGATGGCCTCGCCGCAGGCGACCGGCGCCGCCGCGCTGCTCCTCTCGGCCGCCAAGCGCGAGGGCGTCGAGCTGACCCCGGCGAAGCTGCGCACCGCGCTGACCTCGACCGCGAAGAAGATCCGCGGCGTCCAGGCGCACGAGCAGGGCGCGGGCCTCATCGACATCGTCGACGCCTGGGAGTCCATCGAGGACGGCGCCACCGCCCACGAGTACGCGGTGAAGGCGCCGGTCGACACGGCGCTGGAGCAGGCCCTCAAGACGCCCGGCTTCGGCACCGGTCTGTACGACCGCGAGGGCGGCCTGAAGGCCGGCCAGCGCAAGACGTACGACGTGGTCGTCACCCGCACCACGGGCCCCAAGCGGACCGTCGAGCACGAGCTGGACTTCCGCAACGACGACGGCACGTTCCGCATCGTCGGCGACGACGAGGTCGACCTGCCGCTGAACCAGCCGGTCACCATCAAGGTGCAGGCCAGGCCGGGCACCGTCGGCGTGCACAGCGCGATCCTGGAGCTCGACGACGAGCGCACCGAGGGCGTCGACAAGCAGATCATGACGACCGTCGTGGTCGCCGAGGACGTGAAGGGCCCGGGGTACACGTACTCCGCGAAGGGCTCGGTGCAGCGCAACAGCACCAAGTCGTACTTCCTGAACGTCCCCAAGGGCGCGACGTCGCTTGAGGTGGCGCTGGGCGGGCTGGCCAAGGACAGCCAGACCCGGTTCATCTCGCTGCACCCGTACGGCGTGCCGCTGGACCCGACGGCGACGACCAACTGCTACCCGAACTACGAGAACCCGGCGAACACCTGCCGCCCCGACCTGCGTTCGTACGCGAACCCGCAGGCCGGCGTCTGGGAGATCGAGGTCGAGTCGCGCCGCACGTCGCCGCTGCTGAACAACCCGTACGCGCTGGACGTCACGCTGCTCGGCGCGGCCTTCGACCCGGCGGTGCTGACGCTCCCCGAGGCGAAGGTCGGCACCCCGGCCCCGGTGAAGTGGAACGTCACCAACAACTTCGCCGCGATCGAGGGCAAGCTCAAGGGCTCCTCGCTCGGCTCGGCCAAGACGGCGACGCCCACCATCAAGCAGGGCGAGTCGCAGACGACCACGGTCGTGCTCGGTGAGGGCGTGGAGCGCTTCGACGTCGCGATCGGTTCGCCGTCCGACAAGGGCGCCGACCTGGACCTGACGGTCTACCGGGACGGCAAGCAGGTCGGCCAGGCCGCCGACGGCGACTCCGAGGAGGCCGTCGCGCTGGTGAAGCCCGCCGCGGGCACGTACACGATCGTCGTGGACGGCTTCAAGGTGGACGCCGCCGGAGGCACGACCTACAACTACCGGGACGCCTTCTTCGCCCCGTCGCTCGGCCAGCTGAAGGTCGACGAGTCGAAGACCGTGAAGCTGGGCAACGGCGCGGGCGCGCAGCTCTCCGCCGACGTGCTGGTCGCGGGCCCGGCGCCCGAGGGACGGCAGTTCTTCGGCCAGGTGCGGCTGCTGAACGAGCGCGGCACGGTGGCCGGTTCGGGCAACGCGGTGATCTCGAAGGTCACCCCGTAGCGCTGTAGCGGTACGACGGAGGGGCGGCACCCGGCCGGGTGCCGCCCCTCTTGTCGTGCCTCTCGCCGATCAGTTCTTCAGCGAGCTGATGTCGTACGCGTAGGTGCCGACCGCGTGCGCGATGACGTCGACGTTGAGGTCGAAGATCTTCTTGTCGATGTTCTTCAGGTCGTCGCCCGCGCCGTGGTAGTTCGGGTCGTAGGCGACGCCCGCCTGGCCGCCGAACTTGGCGGCCTGAGCGGGGGTCTTGATGCCCTCGGCGCCGGTGAAGGTGCCGCCCGCCGGGATGCCGTTCTCGATGAACGGCCCGTAGTCGGAGCGGCCGTCGAAGTCGGTGCCCTCGTGCGGCTGGCCCTTCTTGTCGAGGAAGCCGTTGATCAGCTTCTCGATCTGCGCCGAACCGGCCGGACCCTCGCCCTCGCCCGTGTTGTCGGAGTTGTCGCCGTCGTAGACGAACTGCACCGGGTTGGGCGAGCCGATCATGTCGAAGTTGAGGTAGAGCTTGATCTGCTTCTTCTGCTTGTCGCTCAGCGACTTGACGTAGTGGTCGGAGCCGAGCAGGCCCAGCTCCTCGCCCGACCACCAGGCGAAGCGCACCTTGTTGGCGAGCTTCTTGCCCTTCTTGGTCTCCTTGGCGAGCTTCTCCGCGACCTCGATCAGACCGGCCGAGCCCGTGCCGTTGTCGTTGATGCCGGGGCCCTCGGCGACGGAGTCGAGGTGGGCGCCGAGCGCGACGACGCGGTCGGCGCTGCCGCCCCTGGTCTCCGCGATGACGTTGCGGGTCTGGTGCGGGACCGCCTGGGTGGCCACGTCGACGGTCGCCTTGACGTCGCCCTTGGCGACCTTGGCGGCCAGCGCCTCGCCGTCCGCCTTGGTGATGCCGACGGCCGGGATGTGCGCGTTGGCCGGGGCCTCGACGGTGCCCGCGACCGGCTTGTCGCCGGAGTGGTTGTAGAGGATCAGGCCGACGGCGCCGGCCTGGGCCGCCACCGCCTCCTTCTGCTGGAAGGTGCAGGTGCCGCGCTTCACCAGGGCGATCTTGCCGGTGAAGGTCTCGGACTTGTAGTCGTCCAGCTCGCAGCCCGGGGTGTCGTCGACCCGCGCGGCGGCGATGGAGGCGGTGATGCCGCCGGCGGGCGTCGACTTGGAGAACTCGAACGCCGTGGTCTTCAGCTCGGCGCCGTCCACGACCAGCTTCTCGCGCAGCGTCTTGGACTCGTGGATGGTGAATTCCTGGTACTTGACGTCGTACCCGGCCTTCTTGAGCTGGTTGTAGACGTAGGCCGCCGAGGCGTCGTAGCCGAGGGTGCCGGCGGCGCGGTTGCCGCCCGCGGAGTCGGCGATCTGCTGGAACTTCTGGAGGTGGCGGTAGGCGCTCTTGCCCGAGGCGTCCTTGACCAGCTCCTTCGCCAGCTTCTCGGCGCGGTGCCGGTCCTGGCGGACGTCGTGCTGCGGGTGCGCGCCCGCCGCGGGGGCGGCGGCGAGCAGGACCGGAACGGCCACTGCTGCGGTGGCGAGGGCGGATATCGCACGGCTGCGGCGGGTTGCGCGCACTGTGACCTTCTTTCGGCTGCGGACGTTCGAACGCGGCGCTCTTGGAGATCTTTTGGCTCTCGCGGAGCTTGTGGATCTTGGCGAGTTGTGACCGTAAACCGGATGGGGGTCCCGGCGGAACCCCTCTGCAGGGGCGGCAACAGTCACTTCACGCACTTGTCACGCCCCGAAGCGCCCCGCACATACCTGTGGCCTTCACATCGACTTCACACGCCCTTCACTGCCACCATGTGCCGCATGACGCACATCACCAAGGGCGCCAACACCCCTGTGCCCAGCGAGGTCCTGCGGATCGCGGTCTGTCGGCGGCACGTCCAGGGAGCACCGGCGGTCGACGCGTCGGCCCTGCTCCTCGGTGCGGACGGCCGCGTGCGCGGCGACGCCGACATGGTGTTCCACGACCAGCCGCACCATCCGTCGGGCGCGGTACGCCACTTGGGTGGCGGCGCGGGCGACGGGCAGCTCGCCGAGTGGCTGGAACTGGACCTGGCGCGCGTCGAGCCCGGCGTGGACCGCGTGGTGGTGGCGGCCGCCTGCGACGGCGGCACCTTCGGTGCGGTGCCCGGCCTGTACGTCCAGCTGCTCACCGGGGCGGGCGCGCGGGTCGCGCTGTACGCGGTGGACGGCGCGACGACCGAGACGGCGTTCGTGCTGGGCGAGGTGTACCGGCGGGGCGGGGGCTGGCGGTTCCGCGCGGTGGGCCAGGGGTACGCCTCCGGGCTCGCGGGGCTCGCGACGGACTTCGGGGTGGTGGTGGAGGGCGGACCGCAGCCGCCCGTACCCGTACGGCACGCGCCGCCCGTACCCGCACAGCCCGCGCCCGCGCCGCACGCCCCGGTGGTCCCCGCCGTGCCGCACGCCTTCGGGCCCGAGTTCCCGGCCTTCGTGCGCCGGGGGTACGGGAGCGACGTGCTCACCGTGGACGCCCCGGTGCCCGCGGGGCCCGTGATCGTCGAGGCGTGGCACGAGGACGACGGCTACTTCGCCGTCGAGACGCTGAACCACCGCAACAAGACCGAGGACCTGCTCTTCAACACCACGCAGACCGCCTTCAGGGGCCGCGCCCTCGTCCAGTACCCCGCCGACCGGCCGCTGCGGCTGAAGATCGAGGCGGACAACGACTGGACGCTGCTGGTGCAGCCGCTCTCCGTCGCGCGCCGCGCGGACGGCGGCGTCCGGGGGCGCGGCCCCGAAGTCCTGCTGTACGGCGGCCCGGTGGCCGACCTCGACGTCGTCCACGAGGGCGACGAGGACGGCGGCGGCTACTTCGGGCTGTGGAGCGCCGACCGGGCCGACCGCTTCGAGGACCGCCGCGACCTGCTCGTCAACGAGACGGACCGGTTCCGCCTGACGGTGCCGCTCCCGGACGGGCCGCTGGTGCTCGCCGTCGAGGCGGACGGCGGCTGGTCGCTGGCGCCCCGCCCGGTGCCGGGCGCGGCCCAGGGCTCCCCCGCCGCCGCGGCCCCCGTCGGCCCCGCCGCCGCCTCGGTGGTCGGCGGCCACCGGGGCGGCCCCGGCACGGTCACCCTCGTCAACCCGAACCCGGGCGTGCCCGCGCTGCTGGAGTACGCCGTGCGGGGGCACTGCCCCGTGTCCGGGTACGAGATCAAGCTGCTCGACGAGTACGACGACGAGGAACCGTTCCTGCGCGGCACGGACCACGGCTCCCGGGGCCGCACCCTCCTCTTCCGCAAGGGCGAGCCCGAGGCGCGGCTGCGCATCGAGGACGCCACCGACTGGGACCTCCAGCTCCTCACCGCCGACCGGATCCCGCCGCTCGCGCCGGTCCAGGGCAGCGGCAGCGCGGTGTTCCGGTACGCGGGGCCGCCCGCACTGCTGGGCCTCGGCCGCACCACGGCCGACGACGCCCCGCTGTCCACCCACACCGTCCAGCACGGCGGCAAGCGGGTGGTCTCCGCCGACACCCAGGGCAGGCGCCGCCCCGCCGTCGGACCGCTCTGGGTGTCGGGGGCGGGCTTCTGCTACGTCCAGGTCGGCGCGCCCGAGACCACCGGCTGGCAGCTCGCGCCGACCGACCTCGCGGCGGCGCCCGCCTTCGACGGGACCGTCTCGGGGCACGGCTACGGCGTCGTCCGCAACACCGGGCCCGAGGCTGAGATGATGCTCACCCACGAGCGCAGGGGCGCGCTCGACGTCCCGGTCGTCTGGGCCCTGGACGAGCGCCTGGAGCCGGTCAGACGGATCAGCGTCGGCTCCGGCCTGCACACCTTCCCCCACGGGTTCCTCCAGATCAGGACCGGCGGGCCGTGGAACTTCGAGGTCCGCTGAGCGCGTCTCGCGGTTCGGACTCCGGGCGTCTTGGGGTGCGAACAACGGATTGGACAAGGCGGCCGGGGACATACGCATCATGGATGCGGCATCCCGGCCGCACGGCCGCAGGCAGTACGTACAGAGGAGTCCTTGTGAAGGTCGGAATCGTCGGAGCCACCGGGCAGGTCGGCACTGTGATGCGCAAGATCCTGGCCGAGCGGGAGTTCCCGGTCGACGAGCTGCGCCTGTTCGCCTCGGCCCGGTCCGCGGGGACGGTTCTGGACGGCGTGACGGTCGAGGACGCGTCGACCGCCGACTACTCGGGCCTGGACATCGTGCTGTTCTCGGCGGGCGGCGCGACGTCGCGCGCGCTGGCCGAGAAGGTCGCGTCCCAGGGCGCCGTGGTGATCGACAACTCCTCCGCGTGGCGCGGCCACCCCGAGGTGCCGCTGGTGGTCTCCGAGGTGAACCCGCACGCGGTGGCGGACCGGCCGCTGGGCATCATCGCCAACCCGAACTGCACCACCATGGCCGCGATGCCGGTGCTGCGGCCGCTGCACGCGGAGGCCGGGCTGACCGCGCTGGTCGCCACGACCTACCAGGCCGTGTCCGGGTCCGGCCTCGCGGGCGTCGCCGAGCTGCACGGGCAGGCCTGCAAGGTCGCCGAGGCGGCGGACCAGCTGACCTTCGACGGGGAGGCCGTGGACTTCCCCGAGCCCGCGGTCTACAAGCGCCCCATCGCCTTCAACGTGCTGCCGCTCGCCGGGTCGATCGTCGACGACGGGTCGTTCGAGACGGACGAGGAGCAGAAGCTCCGCAACGAGTCGCGGAAGATCCTGGAGATCCCCGGCCTGAAGGTCTCCGGCACGTGCGTCCGCGTCCCGGTCTTCTCCGGGCACTCCCTCCAGGTCAACGCGCGCTTCGAGCGGCCGATCGGGGTGGAGCGGGCGTACGAGCTGCTGAAGGACGCGCCGGGCGTCGAGCTGTCGGAGATCCCGACGCCGCTGCAGGCCGCGGGCAAGGACGCGTCGTACGTGGGGCGGATCCGGGTGGACGAGACCGTGGAGAACGGTCTCGCCCTGTTCCTGTCGAACGACAACCTGCGCAAGGGCGCGGCGCTGAACGCGGTCCAGATCGCGGAGCTGGTCGCGGCGGAGCTGCGCGGCGCGTAGGCGCGGGGCGGGTCCGGGTCCGGGTCCGGGGTGGCGGGCCCGCCGGGCGCGGGTGGCCACCTGCCGACCGGTGGAGGCTTGCTCGCGCGGTTCCCCGCGCCCCTGAAGGGGCCCGGGGAACCGCGCGGTCTTCCGGCGCCCCGGGGGACGGCGCCCTACCTCCGTACCGCCCACTGGAAGCAGCCGTACTCCACCGCCCGTACGTGCACCCACTCCACCCCCTCCTGCGCGAACGCCTCGTCCAGCGCCGCGTCGAACCCCGCCGTCACGTCCTGCGGGATCTCCAGCAGGCGTCCCCCGACGATCCGCCCCTGGGCGTCGTAGCGCCGCAGCGTCCGCAGCGCGCCGACCCGGCCGAAGGGGTAACCGGCCCCCTCCGCACCGGCCGCGGGCCCTCCGCAGGGGGCCGCGTGGATGAAGAGCGGGCCCTGCTCGTCGTAGGCCCCCGGCTCCACCCCCGTCTCGCGGGCCCACCGCCGCAGCGGCGCGTACGAGACGAGCGCGATCCGCTCCCCCGCCTCCACGGCCCGCAGGCAGCACCGCAGCGGGCTGCCGCCCTCCGCCGCGACGAACGGCTCGCACGGCCGCCCCGCGTCGTCGGTGCGGCGCAGTTCCTCAAGGGCGGCCGGGTCGATGGGCAGCGCCCGGTACGCGGCGGCCCGGTCCGTCTTCACTTCGTACGTCGTCGTCATGACGCCAAGCCTCCGCCCCCGCCCGCCCCGCACGCTCGCGGTATTCGGACCTCGCGCTCGACGCCCCCCGAAATCCCGCGACGCCCGCCACGGCCCCCGCGAGCAGCGCCAGCGCCCCGCCCGTCCACAGCGCCCCCGCCGCCCCGTGCCCGTCGGACGCCCGGCCCCCCGCCAGCGCGCCCAGCGCGATCGCCGCGTTGAACACGCCCGCGAACAGCGCCGACGCCGCCTCCCGCGCGCCCGCGGGCGCCTCCGACAGCAGCCAGTTCTGGGCGCTGACCGACACCCCGCCGTACAGCAGCCCCCACGCCACGAGCAGCGCGGCCGACGCGAGCAGCGAACCGCCCGCGGGGACGGCCAGCAGCACCACGCTCCCCAGCCCCGCCGCGATCACCAGCAGCACCCTGCGGGGCCCGCGCGGGGCCAGCGCGCCGCCCGTGAAGTTGCCGACGATGCCCGCGACCCCGTACGCCAGCAGCAGCCCGCTGACCGTCGCGGGGCCCACTCCGTCCACCCGCTCCAGCACGGGCCTGACGTAGGTGTACGCGGCGAAGTGGCCCGTCACCAGCAGGGCGACGACCAGCAGCCCCCGGCGGACCGGGGCGAGCCCGGCGACCTCCCGCAGCGCCCCTGACGACCCGGGCTCGGGCCGCAGCCGCGGCAGCGTCGCCGCGAGGAGCGCGGCGACCGCCAGGGCCAGCGCCGCCATCGCGGCGAACGCCCAGCGCCAGCCCGCGAGCCCGCCCATGAAGGTGCCGGCGGGCACGCCGATGACCGACGCCACCGCGATCCCGCTGAAGACCACGGCGGTGGCCCGCCCCACCGTCTCCTCGCGCACCAGCCGCACCGCGAGTCCCGCCGCGATCGCCCAGACGCCGCCGATGCAGATCCCGACGACGACGCGCGCGGCGAGCAGCACGCCGAAGGAAGGGGCCAGCGCGGAGAGCGCGTTCGCCCCGGCCAGCAGGGCGAGCAGGGACACCAGCAGCACCCGCCGGTCCGCGCGGCGCGCGAGCAGCGGCAGCAGCGGGGCGCAGAGGGCCGCGACGATTCCGGGGAGCATGACGGTCAGACCGGCCGTGCCGTGGGTGACGTGCAGCCCGTCGCCGAGCGAGGTGAGCAGCCCGACGGGCAGCATCTCGGTGGTGACCACGGCGAAGGTCGCGGCGGCCAGGGCGAGGACGGAGGGGGGAAGGGCGGCCGAGGGGGGAAGGGTGGCGGAGGCACGTTTCATGGCTCCAGCCTTCGTCGCCGGGCCGCCGGGAACAACGCCGAAGATCTCATCCTTGTATGAGCGGGGCTCATCGATCTTCCGTGGGCCGTCGACCGGTGGAAGGGGCGGCGCGTGGAGCTGCGCGAGCTGGAGTGCTTCCTGGTGCTCGCCGACGAACTGCACTTCGGGCGGACCGGCGAGCGGCTGTACGTCTCGCAGAGCCGCGTCAGCCAATTGCTGCGCTCCCTGGAGGAGCGCGTCGGCGCGCGGCTCGTCGAGCGCACCAGCCGACGGGTGCGCCTGACCCCGCTCGGCGCCCGCTTCCACGCCGAACTCCGGCCCGCCTACGACGCGTTGAGCGCCACCGTCGAGGGCGCGAAGCAGGCGGCGCGCGGGGTGTCGGGGCGGCTGCGGATCGGTTTCCAGGGCACGGCGGACGCCCGGCTGATGTCGGCGATCACCGGCTTCCAGGAGCGGCACCCGGGGTGCGTGACGGAGATCGTGGAGATCCCGTTCGCGGACCCCTTCGGGGCCGTGCGCCACGGCGACGTCGACGCGGCGATCGTGCTGCTGCCGGTGGCGGAGCCGGACCTGGTGCTGGGGCCCGTCTTCTCGCGGCAGCCGCAGACGGTGGCGGTCTCGGTGCGGCACCCCTTCGCGGCGCGGACCTCGGTCGCGGCGGCCGAGTTGGCGGCGGCCCCGCTGATCTCCGCGGCGGCCCCGGCCCCCGCCTACTGGCGGGCCGCGCACGCCCCGTCCGACGCCCCAGGGCCCACGGTGCGCACGCTCCAGGAGGGGCTGACGCTGGTCGCGGCGGAGCGGGGCGCGATGCTGCTGTGCCGTCCGACGGCGGAGTACCACGGGCGGCGCGACGTGGTCTTCGTGCCGGTGGAGGGGGTGCCGGACTCCGTGCTCGGCCTCGTGTGGCACCGGGACGGGGAGACCGCGCGGGTGCGGGCCTTCGCGCGGGCGGTGGGCGGGGCGGTGCCCGGCCCCGGCGCGGAGGCCCCGTAATCCCATATCCCGCTTACCGCCCCCACGTGGAAGGATGGCCGGAAACGTCACATACCGAGGAGATGACCGCGTGCCCGGCACCAATCTGACCCGTGAAGAGGCGCAGCAGCGGGCGAAGCTGCTGACCGTGGATGCCTACGAGATCGAGCTCGACCTCACCGGCGCGCAGGAGGGCGGCACCTTCCGCTCCGTGACCACGGTCCGCTTCGACTCCGCCGAGGAGAACGCGGAGACCTTCATCGACCTGGTGGCGCCCGCCGTCCACGAGGCCGTGCTGAACGGGAAGTCGCTCGACGTCGCCGCCGTCTTCCGGGACTCGCGCATCGCGCTGAAGCACCTCAGGGCGGGCGCGAACGAGCTGAAGGTCGTCGCGGACTGCGCGTACACGAACTCGGGCGAGGGCCTGCACCGCTTCGTCGACCCGGTCGACCAGCAGGCGTACCTCTACACCCAGTTCGAGGTGCCGGACGCGCGCCGGGTGTTCGCCAACTTCGAGCAGCCCGACCTGAAGGCCTCGTTCCGGTTCACCGTGAAGGCCCCCGCCGGCTGGACCGTGATCTCGAACTCCCCGACGCCTGAGCCCGCGGACGACGTCTGGGCCTTCGAGCCGACGCCGCGCATCTCCACGTACATCACGGCCCTGATCGTCGGCCCGTACCACGCGGTGCACTCCGCCTACGAGGGCCCGAACGGGCAGGTCGTGCCGCTGGGCATCTACTGCCGCCCCTCGCTCGCGGAGTTCCTGGACGCGGACGCGATCTTCGCGGTCACCCGGCAGGGCTTCGACTGGTTCCAGGAGAAGTTCGACTTCCCCTACCCCTTCGCCAAGTACGACCAGCTCTTCGTGCCGGAGTTCAACGCGGGCGCGATGGAGAACGCGGGCGCGGTGACCTTCCGCGACCAGTACGTCTTCCGCTCGAAGGTGACGGACGCGGCGTACGAGATGCGCGCGGCGACCATCCTGCACGAGCTGGCCCACATGTGGTTCGGCAACCTCGTCACCATGGAGTGGTGGAACGACCTGTGGCTGAACGAGTCGTTCGCCACCTACGCCGAGGCCGCCTGCCAGGCGTACGCGCCCGACTCGAAGTGGCCGCACTCCTGGACGACCTTCGCCAACTCCATGAAGACGTGGGCGTACCGCCAGGACCAGCTGCCGTCCACGCACCCGATCATGGCCGACATCCGCGACCTGGACGACGTGCTGGTCAACTTCGACGGCATCACGTACGCCAAGGGCGCGTCCGTGCTCAAGCAGCTCGTGGCGTACGTCGGGCAGGACGAGTTCTTCCAGGGCGTCCAGGCGTACTTCAAGGCGCACGCCTTCGGCAACACCCGTCTCTCCGACCTGCTGGGCGCGCTGGAGAAGACCTCGGGCCGCGACCTGAAGACCTGGTCGAAGGCGTGGCTGGAGACGGCCGGCATCAACGTGCTGCGCCCGGTGATCGAGGTCGACGCGGACGGCGTGATCACCTCCTTCGCGGTCAAGCAGGAGGCGCCCGCGCTGCCCGAGGGCGCCAAGGGCGCCTCGACGCTGCGCCCGCACCGCATCGCGATCGGCCTGTACGAGCTCCAGGGCGGCGCGCTCGTGCGCACCGACCGCATCGAGCTGGACGTCGACGGCGAGCTGACCCCGGTCGACGCGCTGGTCGGCCGGGCCCGCCCCGCGGTGGTCCTGCTGAACGACGACGACCTGTCGTACGCCAAGGTGCGCCTCGACGAGGAGTCCCTGAAGACGGTCACCGAGCACCTCGGCGACTTCACCGAGTCCCTGCCGCGCGCGCTGTGCTGGGCCTCGGCCTGGGACATGACCCGCGACGGCGAGCTGGCGGCGCGGGACTACCTGGCGCTGGTGCTGTCGGGCGTCACCAAGGAGTCGGACATCGGCGTCGTGCAGTCGCTGCACCGCCAGGTGAAGCTCGCCGTCGACCTGTACGCCGACCCGGCGTGGCGCGAGGCCGGGCTCACCCAGTGGACGGACGCGACGCTGGCGCAGCTGCGCGCGGCCGACGCGGGCAGCGACCACCAGCTGGCGTGGGCGCGGGCGTTCGCCGCCACGGCCCGCACGCCGGTCCAGCTCGACCTGCTCCAGGCGCTCCTCGAGGGCACCGAGACCGTCGAGGGCCTGGCCGTCGACACCGAGCTGCGCTGGGCGTTCGTGGAGCGGCTGGCGGCGGTCGGCCGGTTCGACGAGGACGAGATCGCGGCGGAGTACGAGCGGGACAGGACGGCGGCGGGCGAGCGGCACGCGGCGACCGCGCGGGCGGCGCGGCCGACCGAGGCGGCGAAGGCCGAGGCGTGGGCGTCGGTCGTGGAGTCCGACAAGCTGCCCAACTCCCTCCAGGAGGCGGTCATCGCGGGCTTCGTCCAGACCGACCAGCGCGAGCTGCTGGCCCCGTACACCGAGAAGTTCTTCGCGTCGGTCAAGGACGTGTGGGAGTCCCGCTCGCACGAGATGGCACAGCAGGTCGCGGTGGGCCTCTACCCCTCGCTCCAGGTGACCCGGGAGACGCTGGACACGACGGACGCGTGGCTGGCGTCGGCCGAGCCGAACGCCGCGCTGCGGCGGCTGGTCTCGGAGTCGCGCTCGGGCGTGGAGCGGGCGCTGAGGGCGCAGGCGGCGGACGCGGCGAAGTAGCCGGTACGGCTGGTACGTCCGCTGCGTACGGAGAAGGGGCACCCCGTGTCGGCGAGGTGCCCCTTCTCCGTGCCCCCCCGGGCACTCCCCCCTTGTTTCCGCCCGGCGGACGGGCGCGGACCGCTGCCGTCCGCCGGGCGGTGGCCGTGGTGGCTGCGGTGGTGGTTACTCGGCGGCGCCGAAGCGGGCCTTGAGGTCCGCCCTGCCCTCCTCGGTGAGGACGCCGTGCAGCCGCATGCGGGCGACGCCGCCGTCGGGGAAGGCGTCGAGGCGCACGTGGGTGGCGACCGCCTGGGCGGGCAGCTTGAAGCGGTGCAGGGTGTCGGGCTGGAGGCGGGTGCGCGGGATGATCTCGAACCAGTCGCCGGTGTCGCCGTTGCGCCCCTGGAGGGCGATCCATCCGGCGGAGTTGCCCTTGAGGTACGCGGTGTCTATCTCCACGGCGCGTATCGCGCCCTGCGCGACGAGGCGGAAGCGGACCCAGTCGTTGGTGTCGCGCACCCGGCGGCGGCGGTTCTCCCAGCCGTCGTCCATCTTCTGCGAGGTGCCGGGCAGGATGATCTGGGTGGGCGACGAGTAGAACTTGTCGGACGCGTCTTCGTACACACCCCCGTTGAGTACGGAGACGAGGTCGACGGTCCCGAGGAGGTCGAGCCACTCGGGTTCGGGCAGCACCTCGCCGTGGACCCGGAGGCGGGCGATGCCGCCGTCGGGGTGCTGGCACAGGCGCAGGTGCGTGAAGCGGCGCCCGCTGGTGATCGTGAAGCCGTTCTCGGCGTGGCCCCTGACGGGGGTCGGCGGAACCAGCTCCTCCCACTTCACGTCGTCGGCGAGCAGCTGCTCGGGGCTGGGCGAGCCCGCGACGGCGGTGGCCTGGACGCTGACGCGCTGCGGGTAGTTGCCGCGGAAGTGGGCGGTGTCCACGACGATGCCGCGGACGAGGCCGGGGGCGCCGAGACGGACGATCGCCCAGTCGTGGTCCTCGGGCGCGGGGAACACGTTCTGCGCGTCCGCGCCCCTCCTGCGGCGGGTCTCCCAGCCGTCCATGATCTTGCCCTTGTGCCCGAAGTGCTCGGGGTCGAAGACCGCGGGGTGGCGGAGGAGGAGGTTCTCGCGCTCGGCGAAGAACTCGTCGTTCGCGGCGACGACGGCGCCGCCGAGACGGCGGTCGGCCAGGTCCACGAGGTCGGTGAAGCCGAAGTCCCCACGACGGTAGTCGGCGTAGGGGTCGCCGCCGGGGTAGGGGGCGGCGTCGTTGGCGTGCGGGTCTTCCCGGGAGGGCGTCGTCGTGGTGGTCATGGCCTCGACTCTCGCGGTCGCGGACCGCGCACGTCCATGGAAAGTTTCCGCACGGCATGTTCAGCTGAACTTAACGGTCGGGGCCGGGCACCCCGTGGCGCCCCCTCACCCCCACGCCCCTCACCCCCGTACCCCTGCCGCCCCCCGCAACGCGTCCAGCACGCGCCCCACCCCCCGCGCGCCCTCCGCGCCCCGCCGCACCGCCGCCACCACGTGCCGCCTGGGCTGGTCCGCCTCCAGCACCCGCATCACCACACCGCCCTCCGCGGGGACCGCACCCCCCGTACCCGCCGCGCCCCCCGCACCCGCCACGGTGCCCCGCACCATGCGGGGCACCAGCGCCACCCCCATACCCGCCTCCACCATCGCGAGGATCGCCGTCCAGCCGGACGCCGAGTGGGCCTGTTCCGGGACGAACCCCGCCGCCTCGCACGCGGTCAGCGTGATCTGGGACCAGGGCCCGCTGCCCCCGAAGATCCACGGCTCCCCGGAGAGGTCGGCGAGCCGCAGGCCGGGCAGCGCCGCCAGCGGGTGCCCGGCGGGCAGGGCCACGTCCAGGGGGTCGACCAGCAGGGGGACCCGCGTGAACCGGGGGTCCCGCGCCGGAGGCGCGTGCGCCGCGAGGGACAGCGCGAGGTCCACCTCCCCCGCCGCCAGCAGCTCGTACGCCTCCGCCGCCTCCGCCTCCCGCACCCGCACCTCGAGAGAGGGGTGCGCCGCGCGCAGCTCCCGCACCGCGGGGACGACCAGCGCGGGGACGGCCGTCGAGAAGGCGCCGACCCTGACCTCGCCCGCCTCCCCCTGGAGGTACCCCGCGAGGTCCGCGTCGGCGCGCTCCAGCTGGGCGAAGACGACCTCGGCGTGGCGCAGCACGAGGTGCGCGGCGTCCGTGAGCCGCACCCGCCTGCCGTGCGCCTCCAGTAGCCGTACGCCCAGCTGCTTGGCCAGGTTGGAGAGCTGCTGGGACACCGCGGACGGGGTCATCAGGAGCGCGTCGGCCGTCGCGGTGACGGTCCCGCGCTCGCTGAGGGTGCGCAGGATCTGGAGCTTCTTGATGTCCCAGTCGGTGGTGGTCGCCATGGCCGCAACCTAGCAACGCAGCGCGTGGAAGGCCTTGACCTGGTCGTCAGTGTACGCGAGCTGCTCGGCGTCGAGCACGGCGCCCCTGGTGTGCGCGGCCCGCGCGTAGCTGATCTCGGAGCGGAGGTGTTCGCGCACGAGGCCGCGCAGCGTGGCGTCGTCCACGGCCGTGCCGTACGCGGCGAGGAACTCCCGTGCCCCCTCCAGCCCTTCGTACAGGCAGTCGCCCCACTCCCACGCGGCGTGCACGGCCTCGCGCAGCGCGGAGCCCTGGTGGGCCTCGTCCCAGTCGAGTACGGCGACGACCGCGCCGACCGGGTCGAGCAGCACGTTCTCCACGTGGAAGTCGCCGTGCACGGGCTGCCGCTCGGCGCCGGGCCCGGCGTCGAACCCGGCGAGCCAGCGGTCGAGTTCGGGGTCGGCCACGTCCGGCGCGTCGGGCCGCGCGGGGCGCCGCGCGGGCCGCTCGCCGAGCGCCGGGGCGGCGCGCAGCGCGCGGTGCGTCCGCGCCAGGACCCGGGCGGCCGCGGCCCGGTGCACGGGGTCCTCCTCGTCGCCCCACTGCCCCGCGACGTACGGCCAGACGCTGACGAGCAGGCCGTCGGCGGGGATCGCGGTGCGCCCGTCGCGCGCGGCGAGCGGCGCGTTCGCCTCGGGCACCGTGCGGTGCGCTGCGGTCGCGACGGCGTGGCACCACTCGGCGTCGGCGGCGTCCCGCCCCGCGCCCCCGATCCGCACCACCGCGTCCCCGAGGCGGTAGGCGGCGGACTCCTCGCCCCCGGCCAGCCGTTCGGGGGCGGCGTCGGTCGGCATCTCGTAGTGGGCGTGCAGGAGTTGGCGTACGGACGGGGTGAAGGGGAGGGTCGCGTGGGTCGTCACCGTGCCAACGTAGCCGCACGCCGTCCTCGTCCGTGCGGGCGGTCCCCGCGTCCCGCGCCCAGGACCACGCCGCCCAGGATCAGGGCCGTGCACAGCAGGTCGGCCGGGCCCGTCGTCTCGCCGAGCACCGGGTGGGCGAGGAGGGCGACGCAGACGGGCTGGAGGTAGTAGACGGCCCCGGCGCGGGCCGCGCCGACGAGGGCGACGGCGCGGTTCCAGGCGAAGAAGGCGACGGCGGAGGAGAGGACGCCGACGTACAGGAGCGGGCCGACGGTGCCGGGGGTGGGCGCGAAGCCGCCCTGGAGCGCGAGGCTGAGGGCGTACGCGGGGGCCAGCATCAGCGCGCCGAGCGCGAAGGTGGCGAGGAGGAAGGGCAGCGGCTCGATCGCGGCGGGCTTGCGGCGCAGCAGCGCGCTGTACGAGGCGAAGGCGAGCGCGGCGGCGAGCATCCACAGGTCGCCGGTGGTGAGGTCGTCGGGTACGGGCGAGCCCTTGCCGACGAGGAGCAGGACCCCGGTGCAGGCGATCGCGACGCCGAGTGCGCGACGGCCGCCGACGCGGGCCCCGCCGAGGCGTTCGTAGCCGGTCATGAACACCGGCGAGGCCGCCATGATCATGCCCATGTTCCCGGCGGACGTGGTGAGTCCGGCCTGGTGGACGAGGGTGTTGTAGAGGGCGATGCCGAGGAACGCGGCGAGCGCGGTGTACGGGAGGTGGCGGCGCAGCAGGTGCCGCTGCCGCCAGGCCGGGCGGAGCGCGAAGGGGGCGACGGCCGCGACGGCGACGATCCAGCGCCAGAACACGGCCTGGACCGGGGGGACGGTGTCGTGCAGGGCCCGGGTCGCGACGAAGCTCCCGGACCAGACGACCGTCGCGACGGCCGCGAGGGCGATGCCGGGCCAGGTGGCCGGCTTCGCCCTCGCGGTGCTTCGCGCTGTCGTACGGATGGGGTCCAGGAGTGCCACGGTGGCGCCCGCCTTCCTCCCCGTCGCCGGGGGTCTCGGTCACGGGCCCTACCGTCGCACCGCTCCATTCACCAGGTCCATCGAAACGTTCTGACCGTTCTTTGTAGTAATGCTGAACGTTTCGAGCTTCTTGGCGCGCGGCGCCCACTGGCCGAAGAGCGTGGCCCCGAAGGCGATCCCCATGCCGAGCAGCTGCACGGGGCCGAGCGCCTGGCCGAGCGCGATCCAGCCGATGACGGCGGCGGTGATCGGCGAGAGCGGGCCGAGCAGGGTGACCGAGGTGGCCGAGAGCCGGCCGATGCCGCGGAACCAGAGCCAGTAGCCGATGGCGGTGTTGGCGACGGCGAGGTAGAGGTAGCCGAGCAGGTTCCGGCCGTCCAGCGCGGGCGGCGCGCCCTCGACCAGGAAGGCGATCGGGGCGATCAGCAGGCCGCCCGCGGTGAGCTGCCAGCCGGTCATGGCCAGCGGTCCGACGCCCTCGGGGCGGCCCCAGCGCTTGGTGAGCACGGTGCCGGCGGCCATCGAGCCGGACCCGGCGAGCCCGGCGAGCACGCCGAGCAGATCGAACCCGGCCCCCGCCTTGAGCACCACCAGGCTGACTCCCAGCGCCGCGGTGACGGCGGTCAGCACGGCCCGCACGGTGGGCCGTTCGCTCAGCAGCAGCGCCGCGAGGCCGATCACGAAGAGCGGGCCGACCGAGCCGACGACCGCCGCGATGCCGCCGGGCAGCCGGTAGGCGGCGAGGAAGAGGAGCGGGAAGAAGGCGCCGATGTTGAGCGCGCCGAGGACCGCCGACTTCCACCACCAGTCGCCGCGCGGCAGCGTCCTGGTGATGCCGAGCAGCAGGAGTCCGGCGGGCAGGGCGCGCATCAGGCCGGTGAAGAGCGGCCGGTCGGGCGGCAGGAACTCGGTGGTGACGGCGTAGGTGGAGCCCCAGGAGATCGGGGCGAGCGCGGTGAGTGCGACGACTGCGGCTTTGCGGGACATGGCAGGTCTCCCGGGGTGGAGGGGAAGCGGCTCGACTTGCTCGATGGAAAGTAGCTTACCTCTAAGCTACTTTTCGTCAAGCAACTTACTCGCATGCAAGTTACTTGCGTGCGGTCGGTTCGCTGGGATACTTGCGCCATGACCGAAGCGCAGGGCAGCCCCCAGGACCCCGTCGACGCGATCACCGCACAGTGGTTCGCCGTCCGGCCCGACCTCGAAACCGGCCCCATGGCCGTGTTCGGCCGCATCTGGCGCATCGAGACCGCGATGGCCGCGCGCATGGAGAAGACCTACGGGCGGTACGGGCTCTCGCGCGGCGAGTTCGACGTGCTGGCCACGCTCCGGCGCGCCGGAGAGCCGTACACCCTCTCACCGCGCCGCCTCGCGACCACGATGATGCTGACGACCGGCGGCATGACCGGACGGCTGGACAAGCTGGAGAAGGCCGGACTGCTGCACCGCAGCCCCGACCCGGACGACCGGCGCGCGCTGCGCGTCACGCTCGCCGAGCGCGGCATCCGGCTGATCGACGAGGCCGTGGCGGCGGGCCTCGAAGTGCAGGCCGAGGTGATCGGCGCCGCGCTCGACGAGGAGCAGGTGCGGCAGCTCAACGACCTGCTGCGGCCGCTGCTGCTCGGGGCGACCGGCCAGACGCCCTGAGAGCCGGCGTCAGAACCCGTTCGCGGGCAGCACGAAGGGCGCCCCGGCGTCGCGGTACGTCCGTACCGCGCGCGGGGCGCCCTTCGTGTGAACGAGCGGGTCGGCGCTCCGGAGAGCTCCGGGTCAGACCTTCTTGGACTTGTCCAGCACCATCACCAGGCCCGCGATCACCGCGAACAGGGCGATCGGCGCCACGACGAACAGCCCCAGCGTCTCCATCACGCTCAGGCGGGGGGCCGGGTCGTCACCGTCGTCGGCGACCGCGGCGAGCGCGGGGGACGACATGAGCAGCATCATCAGCGTCGTACCGGCCGCGACGGCGCCGGCGCGCAGGGCGTTCTTCTTGTCCACGGAGCAAACGTAGCGAACGCCCGAGGAGGCCGCGCGCCCGGGGTGCCCATACGAGTGCGTCCCCATCACCGGAACCCCCCGCCCGCCTCCTGGAACACCGCCATCAGCGCGTGCAGCCGGGGCGAAGCGGCCAGCTCCTCCAGCGTCACGGGGCGGCCCAGCGCATCGGCCACCGGCAGCCGCCAGTTGGGGTACTGGTTCCAGGTGCCCGGCAGGTTCTGCGGGCGCCTGTCCCCCACCGCGTCCGGCAGCCAGACCCCGACCAGCCGGGCGGGCGTGCTCAGCAGGAAGCGGTAGACCGCGCGGATCCCGCCCTCCTCGTCGCCCTCGCCCTCCGGGAGCAGCCCGAGCCGCGCCAGCGCGCCCAGCCACTCGTGGACGTCGGCCGCGTCCGCCGCCTGTTCCTCCGGCAGCGGGCGGGCCAGCAGCCCGAGCCGGTACCGCAGCTCCACGTGCCCGCCGGTCAGCCGCGCCGCCGTCGACGGCAGGTCGTGGGTGGTCGCGGTGGCCAGGCAGCCCGTGCGCCAGGCGGCGGGCGCCAGCGGCCGGCCCGTCCCCGTCCAGTCCCGCTCGAACCAGAACACCGAGGTGCCCAGCACCCCGCGCCGCTCCAGCGCCTCGCGCACCCCGGGCTCGACCGTCCCCAGGTCCTCCCCGATGACGACCGCGCCCGCCCGCTCCGCCTCCAGGGCCAGCACCGCGAGCATCGCCTCCGCGTCGTGGCGCACGTACGTGCCCTCGGCGGGCGCGTGGCCCTCGGGCACCCACCAGAGCCGGAAGAGCCCCATCACGTGGTCGACGCGGAGCGCGCCCGCGTGCCGCAGCAGCGTGCGCAGCAGTCCCCGGTACGGGGCGTAGCCGCGGGCCGCAAGTTCGTCGGGGCGCCACGGCGGCAGCCCCCAGTCCTGGCCGTGCGCGTTGAAGGCGTCGGGCGGCGCCCCCACCGAGATGCCGTCGGCGAGCGTGCCGCGCTGCGCCCAGGCGTCGGCGCCGCCCGGGTGGACGCCCACCGCCAGGTCGTGGACGAGGCCCAGCGGCATGCCCGCGTCGCGCGCGGCGCGCTGGGCGGCGGCCAGCTGCTCGTCGGTGAGCCAGGCGAGCCAGGTGTGGAAGTCGACGCGCTCCATCAGCTCGCGCCTGGCCCGTGCGACGCGCTCGGAGCGGGGGTCGCGCAGCTCCTCGGGCCAGCGGTGCCAGTCGGAGCCGTAGACCTCGGCGAGCGCGCACCAGGTGGCGTGGTCCTCCAGCGCTTGGCCCTGGTCGGCGATGAAGTCGCAGTAGGCGGCGCGGCGGCCGGGGCTCTGCGGCACGGCGCGGACGGCTTCGAGCGCCTCGCGCTTGAGCGCCCACACCGCGTCCCTGTCGATCAACCGGCCGCCGGTGAGGACCCCTTGGCGCAGCGTCTCGGCCCGTTTGCGGTACTCGTCGAGGGCGGCGTACGCGCTCTCGGGCACCGCTTCGACGCGTAAGTGGACCGGATCGGGGAAGCGGCGCGAGGACGGCCGGTAGGGCGAGGGGTCGGTCGGTTCGCCGGGCACCGCCGCGTGCAGCGGGTTGACCTGGACGAAGCCGCAGCCGAGCGTCCGGCCCGACCAGGCGGCGAGTTCGGCCAGGTCGGCGAGGTCCCCCATGCCCCAGGAGCGTTCGGAGAGCAGCGAGTAGAGCTGGACGAGGAAGCCGTGCGCTCTGCCCTGCGGCTGCGGGACGCGGGCGGGGGCGACGACGAGCCAGGCCGCGGTCTCGCGGCCGTCGGGCGTGCGGGCGTGCAGCCGGTGCACGCCGTGCGGCAGCGCGTCGAGGCCGTGGGCGCCCTCGCCGGGACGCGGACCGTCCGGGGGCCGTACCTCCGAGTGCCGTACGGCCTGGGGCCTCGCGTCCAGGGGCTGTTCGTCGCCCTGTTCGGTCTCCACGCGCAGCGACGTTCCTTCGGGGAGCCCGGTGAGGGACTCGGGCGGCGGTGCGCCCGCCCAGTGGACCACCGTCGGCGGCAGCACCCGCGCGGTGGCGGCCGCGCGGGCGGCGGCGAGCGCGTCGCGCACCGCCCCCGGGGTCCCCGCGTCGACGCCGAGCGCGGCCAGCACGGCGACGACCGTGGCGTCGGGGACCGTGAGCATGACGCCCGGGGACGGGGAGTAGGAGGTGGCGACGCCGTGCAGGGCTGCGAGCCGGACGAGGCTCATGCTGGCTCCTTGGGGGCTTCCTGGACCCTGGGGCTCCCGGCTGCTCCCGGGACGCCCCTGGCCGCTCCTTCGCGGGTTCCGCCTCAGGTTCCCGGGTGGCCGAGGCCGCCCGCCGCGCCGGTCGCGGTCTGTTCGCTGGTCAGGGGCGCGGTCCCGGCGAGCGGCGGCTCACTGGTCAGCGGGGCCGTGCCGAGCAGCGGCGGCTCACTGGTCAGCGGCGCGGTGCCGAGCAGCGGCGGCTCGCTCGTGAGCGGGGCCTGGGGGGCCTGCGGGGCCGAAGTGCGCTGCTGCGGCACCTGTTTGGAGAGGAGCGGGGCGGATGCGGTCACGGTGACTCCCATGCGGAGGGACTGCGGGGTGTACGGGACACAGCAGCCCTACCCAGCCCGAGCGGACACACGCAGGACTCGGCGAGAAGCCGCCGGAGCGCCCCCGTGGGCCCCGCCACGCCCTTCCCGGCATTTCGGGCGCAACGGCCACCCTCATTGACACGCGTGCGCCGGGGTGGTGGGCTCGCCCCGATCGTTTCGAACGGGCGGCTGAGCAGGAGGGCACGCGTGCGGCTCGGGCACGGAAAGCGGGCTGCGGCCGTCGCCGCCGCCGTCGTCGGCGGGCTGCTCGGCCCCGTGGCCCCCGGCGCGTCGGCCGCCCCCGGCGCACCCCCTGGCCCCGACGGCGCCCCGCCCCGCGCGGCCGCCGCGGCACCCCGTACGGCCGCCGCCCCGCCCGCCGTGTGGCCCAGGCCCCAGTCGCTGACGTCCGCGGGCCGCGCCGTGCCGCTCACCTCCGAGGTCACGCTCGACGTGGCGCCAGGCGCCGACCCGTACGCCGTCGCCGTCGTCCGGGACGTGCTGCGCGGCGCCGGGGTGCGCACGGTCCACACCCGGCTGCCGGGCCGCGGCCCGCTCGTCGCCGTCGGCGGGCCCCGGGCCGACGCCGCGCTGCGCGCCCTGCGCGCCGCCGGGCTCGGCGACCTGCCGTCCGGCGGCTACCGCCTGGCGGCGGGCCCGGTCGCGGGCCGCGCCACGGTCGCGTTCGACGGGACGGGCCCCGACGGCCTGTTCCACGCCGCGCAGACCCTGCGCCGCCTGGTCGGCGACGGCCGTGCGGTGCCCGGCGTCCTCGTACGCGACTGGCCCGGCTCGGCCGTACGCGGCATGACGGAGGGTTTCTACGGCCGGCCCTGGACGCACCGACAGCGCCTCGCGCAGCTCGACTTCATGGGCCGTACGAAACAGAACCGCTACCTGTACGCGGCGGGCGACGACCCGTACCGCCAGGCCCGCTGGCGCGACCCCTACCCGGCCGCGCAGCGCGCCGACTTCCGCGCGCTGGCCGGGCGGGCCCGCGCCAACCACGTGACGCTCGCCTGGGCGGTCGCGCCCGGCCAGTCGATGTGCCTGGCGTCGGACGGCGACGTCGAGGCGCTGAAGCGGAAGGTCGACGCGATGTGGGCGCTGGGGGTGCGCGCCTTCCAGCTCCAGTTCCAGGACGTCAGTTACAGCGAGTGGCACTGCGGGAAGGACTCCGACACCTTCGGCCGGGGCCCACGGGCCGCCGCCCGCGCGCAGGCCCGCGTCGCGAACGCGCTCGACCGGCACCTCGCCGAGCGCCACCCGCAGGCGGGCCCGCTCTCGCTGATGCCGACCGAGTACTACCAGGACGGCGACACGGAGTACCGCGCGAAGCTCGCCGACGAGCTGGACGCGCGGGTGCAGGTCGCGTGGACCGGCGTCGGGGTCGTGCCGAGGACCATCACCGGGCGCGAACTGGCCAGGACCCGCGACACGTTCGAGCACCCGCTGGTCACCATGGACAACTACCCGGTCAACGACTGGGCGCAGGACCGGCTCTTCCTCGGCCCCTACACCGGCCGCCAGCCCGCCGTCGCGATCGGCTCGGCCGCGCTGCTGGCCAACGCGATGGAGCAGCCCGCCGCCTCCCGCGTCGCGCTCTTCACCACGGCCGACTACGCCTGGAACCCCCGGGACTACCGCCCCGGGGAGTCCTGGCGCGCCGCGCTCGACGACCTCGCGGACGGCGACGCGGCGGCCCGCGAGGCGCTGGGCGTGCTGGCGGGGAACGGCGCCTCGTCGGTGCTCGGCGGGGCCGAGTCGGCGTACCTGCGGCCGCTCGTCGCGGAGTTCTGGCAGTCCCGTACGGGCCCGGACGCGGCGGCCCGCGACCGGGCGGCGCGGGCGCTGCGGGCCGCGTTCACCGCGATGCGCCTGGCGCCCGACCGGCTCGCGACCCCGGCCGACGGGCAGCTCGCCGACGAAGTGCGGCCCTGGAGCGATCAGTTGGCGCGCTACGGCCGCGCCGGAGAGCTGGCCGTCGACCTGTTGCAGGCCCAGGCGAGGGGCGAGGGGTCCGCCGCCTGGCGCGCCTCGCTGGCCCTGGAACCGCTGCGGGCCGCCGCGAAGGAGAGCAGGGCGACGGTCGGCAAGGGCGTGCTCGGGCCGTTCCTGGACCGGGTGCGCGCGGAGGCCGACGCCTGGACGGGCGCGGCGCACCGCACCGGCCTGGCGTCCCGCGAGCCGGACCGCTTCACGCTGCGCCTGGACCGGCCGCGCCCCCTCGACGCGGTCACCGTGATGACCGGCCCGGACCCCGACCCCACCGCCGCCGAGCGCCCGGGGGCGGTGCTCCAGGCGCACGTGCCGGGCGCGGGCTGGCGTCCGCTCGGCCCCCTCTCCCCCACCGGCTGGACCCAGGTCGCGGCGCGCGGCCTGCGGGCGGACGCGCTGCGCGTGGCGTGGCCCGCGTCCGACACGGCCCGGCAGGTGCACGGCACGGCCAGGCAGGTGCACGGCGTGGTCCCCTGGTACGGCGACGGCCCGGCGGCCCGCTTCGACCTGGCGCGCGCCGAGCTGGACGCGGAGATCGGCGGGGCGCCGCAGCGGGCGCAGGCGCGGCTGGCCGCGAGCAGGCCGGGCGAGGTGCGCGGCGCGCTCACCGCGAAGGCCCCCGCGGGCATCCGGGTCGCGGTGCCGAAGCGGACGACGGTGCCGCGCGGCTCGCTGCGCACGGACGTGCCGGTCGAGGTGAGCGTCCCGGCGGGCACGCCCGCGGGCACGTACGAGGTGCCGCTGGTCTTCGCGGGCGAGGAGCGCGTGCTGACCGTGCGGGCCTATCCGCGCACGTCGGGCGCCGATCTGGTGCGCGGCGCCGCCGTGTCCTCGTCGGGCGACGAGACCGCGGACTTCCCGGCCCCGGCCGCGGCCGACGGCGACCCGGCGACCCGCTGGTCGTCGCCCGCGGCGGACGGCCAGTGGTGGCAGGCGGAGCTGACGGAGCCGGTGCGGCTCGGCCAGGTCGTGCTGCGCTGGCAGGAGGCGTACGCGGCGAAGTACCGCGTCCAGGTGTCGTCGGACGGCGGCGCGTGGCGGACGGCGGCGACGGTCCGCGACGGGCGCGGTGGACGCGAGGCGGTCCGGATGGACGCGAAGGACGTGCGGTACGTGCGGGTGCGGGGGGACGAGCGGGCGACGCGGTTCGGGTACTCGCTGTGGTCGGTGGAGGCCTACGCGGTGGCACCGGCGGCGCCGGAGAAGGGAGCGCCGAAGAAGGAGGCGCCGAAGGCCCCGGGAAAGGGGGCTCCGGAGAAGTCCGGGCCCGGCTCCCCGCCCCAGGACTCCCCTGACCAGGGCTCCCCCGCCCTCCCCGACCTCCCCGACGACGCCCCGGACAAGCAGAAGCCCGGATCGTAGTCAGGCGGTGATGCCGTCGATCCGGGCCAGGGCGTCGTCCGCGCCGAAGGGTTGGAGGTACGGGAGCCAGCGCGGGTCCCGGTGGCCCGTACCGATGATCCGCCAGGCGAGTCCGGAGGGCGGCGCGGGCTGGTGCCGCAGCCGCCAGCCCAGCTCCAGGAGGTGCCGGTCGGCCTTGACGTGGTTGCAGCGGCGGCACGCCGCCACCACGTTCTCCCAGGCGTGCTGTCCGCCGCGGCTGCGCGGGATGACGTGGTCGACGCTGGTCGCCACGCCGCCGCAGTACATGCAGCGCCCGCCGTCGCGGGCGAAGAGCGCCTTGCGGGTCAGCGGAACGGGCCCCCGGTAGGGGACCCGCACGAAGCGCTTGAGCCGTACGACGCTGGGCGCGGCGATCGCGCGGGTCGCACTGTGCATGAAGGAGCCGGACTCCTCCAGACAGATCGCCTTGTTCTCCAGGACGAGGACGAGCGCGCGGCGGAGCGGTACGACGCCGAGGGGCTCGTACGACGCGTTGAGGACCAGGACGTGCGGCACGGGTGCCTCCTTGTGCGTCGGCGGCGCGTGGCTCGCGCCGGGACGATCTGCTCTCAGTCTCTCCTCAGGGCTGGTCGAAGCGCCACCAGGTCCGCGTAACGGGCTGGAAGTGTTTTCGACCACACCCTCTTCATCCCCGGGTGAGGCTCGTCTCTCCCTCGAACAGGACAACGGACCACGGACCCCGCCCCGTTAGTGTGGAAGCTTCGCTACCGCATTGCCCGTACTGCCCGTTCTTGCTGGAGGTCCTTGTCGTGTCCGGTCGTTGGTCGTCCGTCCTTGGGGCCGCCGATCCCTCACCGTCCTCGAACGAACCGCCGGTGGTCACGCTGGACGAAGCCGCCAAGCAGGCGGGGGACGCCGCCGGATGGGTGGAGGAGAACTGGTCCACCTGGCTCAACACGAGCCTGCGGATCCTGCTGATCGTCGCGATCGCGGTGACCCTGCGGATCCTGGTGCGCCGCACCATCACCAAGCTCATAGAGCGGATGAACCGCTCGGCGCAGGCCGTGGAGGGCACCGCGCTGGGGGGTCTGCTGGTCAACGCCGAGCGGCGCAGGCAGCGCTCGGAGGCGATCGGCTCGGTGATGCGGTCGGTGGCGTCGTTCCTGATCCTGGGGACGGCGGGGCTGATGGTGCTGGGCGCGTTCCAGATCAACCTGGCGCCGTTGCTGGCGTCGGCGGGCGTGGCGGGCGTGGCGCTCGGCTTCGGCGCCCGGAACCTGGTGACGGACTTCCTCTCCGGCGTCTTCATGATCCTGGAGGACCAGTACGGGGTCGGCGACTCGATCGACGCGGGCGTGGCGTCGGGCGAGGTCATAGAGGTGGGCCTGCGGGTCACGAAGCTGCGCGGCGACAACGGCGAGATCTGGTACGTGCGCAACGGCGAGGTCAAGCGCATCGGCAACCTGAGCCAGGGCTGGGCGACGGCGACGGTCGACGTCCTGGTCCGCCCGACGGAGGACCTGGACAAGGTCCGCGAGGTCATCGGACAGGCGGCGGACGCGATGTCCAAGGAGGACCCCTGGAACGAGCGCCTGTGGGGCCCGGTGGAGATCCTGGGCCTGGACGAGGTGCTGCTCGACTCCATGACGGTCCGCATCTCGGCGAAGACGATGCCGGGCAAGGCGCTGGGCGTGGAGCGCGAGCTGCGCTGGCGCGTCAAGCGGGCGTTCGACGCGGCGGGCATCCGCATCGTGGGCGGCCTCCCGCTGGCGGTGGAGGACGCCGCGTCCCCCGACCCGACGGCCGGCATGTCGGCCCCCTCGGCCTTCGCCTCGGCCACGTCCCCCCAGTCCCTGGCGACGACCCCGATACCGCCGTCGAACCCGAACCTGGCGAAGTAGCCCCGTACACCTGCGGAAACGGCCCGCGCCCCTCGGGGCGCGGGCCTTCGCACATCCGGGCGGGCGCACCCTGGTCGACACCGGGGAATGAGCCAGCCGCTTCCCGGAGGAGGGGAGCGGGGCCGAGCGTCGCGCCGGGGCGGGACGGATCGGATGGCACCATGGCCGGAGCGGAATCCATAACTCTTTGACAGTTCTCCGCCCGGCGCCCATTGACGGCTTCCTGCCGTACGCCCTACGTTCCTCTCACAGAATAGGAAACTTTCCTAACAGTACAGCTCGGGCGAGCGACAGCCGAAGGGCAGGTGCACAGGCTCCATGGCCGGAAACACCCCGGGGACACCGGGCACCCCGCGCGTGCTGCGCGCCATGAACGACCGGGCGGCCCTGGACCTGCTGCTGGAGCACGGGCCGCTGTCGCGCACCCGCATCGGCAAGCTCACCGGGCTCTCCAAGCCCACCGCGTCCCAGCTGCTGGCCCGGCTCGAAGCCGCCGGGCTCGTCGTCGCCACCGGGACCACCGAGGGACGCCCCGGGCCCAACGCCCAGCTGTACGCGGTCAACGCGCGCGCCGCGCACGTCGCCGCGCTCGACGTGACGCCCGACCGGATCCTCGCCGCGGTCGCCGACGTGACGGGCGCCGTCGTCGGACGGTTCGAGCTGGTCACCCCCGGGCGGCGCGCCGAGTCCGCGGTGCGCCGGGTGACCGAGGCGCTGGACGGGGCCGTGAAGGCCGCCGGGCTGGTGCGCACCGACGTGCACCGCGTCGTGATCGGCACGCCGGGCGCCTTCGACCCGGGCACCGGACGGCTGCGGTACGCCTCCCACCTGCCCGGCTGGCACGCGCCCTCGCTCCTGGACGAGCTGGCGGCCGAGCTGCCGATGCCCGTGGAGTACGAGAACGACGTGAACCTCGTCGCCGTCGCCGAGCAGCGGCTGGGCGCGGCGCGCGGCCACGAGGACTTCGTCCTGCTGTGGAACGAGGAGGGCCTGGGCGCCGCCCTCGTCATCGGCGGCCGGCTGCACCGCGGCTGGACCGGCGGCGCGGGCGAGGTCGGGTTCATGCCCGTGCCGGGCGCGCCGCTCGTGCGCCAGGTCACCAAGGTCAACTCCGGCGGCTTCCAGGAGCTCGCGGGCAGCCAGGTCGTCACCAAGACCGCCCGCAAGCTGGGCATCCCCGTGCCCCCCGCCCCCGGGTACGTGGAGGAGGCCGTCGCCCTGCTGGGCGCGGCGGGCGCGGCGGACGGCGGACCCGAGCGCGAGCTGCTCGAACGGTTCGCCACCGGCCTCGCGACCGGCCTCGCCTCGATGGTCGCCCTGCTCGACCCCGAGCTGATCGTGCTCACCGGATGCGTGCTCGCCGCAGGAGGAGAGCCCCTGCGCGAGCTGGTCCAGGCGGAACTCGCCGAGCTCGCCGCGCCCCGCCCCCGGCTCGTCGTCGGAGCCGTACAGGAACAGCCCGTGCTGCGCGGGGCGCTGGAGAGCGCCCTCGCCGCCACACGGGACGAAGTGTTCGACACCTCCCGCTGAGCCTCCCGCTGAGCGAGCAACACCCCCCTTCCTCCCCCGTTCCCCTGCCGACACCAGGAGAGACCGCCATGCCCGAAGCCCGTCGCACCGGGGTCGTCGCGCTCGCCGCGACCGCCGCGCTTTCCCTGCTCGCCACCGCCTGTACGGGCTCCAGCGAGAACAGTGCCGACGACGACCCGAACGCCAACACCACCATCACCTTCTGGCACGGCTGGAACGCGCCCAGCGAGGTGAAGGCGATCAAGGACAACGTCGCCCGCTTCGAGGCCGCCCACAAGAACATCAAGGTGAAGGTCGTCGGCAACATGACCGACGCGAAGATCAACCAGGGCCTGCGGGCGGGCGGTTCCAACTCCCCCGACGTCGTCTCCTCGTTCTCCACCGACAGCGTCGGCAAGTTCTGCGCGTCCGGCGCCTTCGTCGACCTCGGCCCCTTCCTGAAGAAGGCGGACGTCGACCCGGCGAAGGTCTTCCACAAGCCGCTGCTGGACTACACCCGCTTCGAGGGCAACCAGTGCTCTCTGCCGCTGCTCAACGACGCGTACGGGCTGTACTACAACAAGGACGCCTTCGCGAAGGCCGGGATCACCGAGGTCCCCAAGACCTGGAGCGAGTTCGCGGAGGTCGCCGAGAAGCTCACCAAGGAGAAGGGCGACTCCTACGAGCGGCTGGGCTTCATGCCCAACTACCACGGCTACGAGACCACTCCTGGGCACTACGTCTCGCAGTGGGGCCCGACCTACTTCGACGCCGACGGCAAGTCCAACATCGCCAAGGACCCGGCGTTCGCGAACATGATGACGTACCAGAAGGGCCTGGTCGACAAGCTCGGCGGCTTCGCCAAGCTGGAGAAGTACCGCAACACCTTCGGCGACGAGTTCGGCGCCAAGCACCCCTTCCACACCGGCCAGGTCGCCATGCAGCTCGACGGCGAGTGGCGGCTTCAGATGGCCAAGGACGCCGGGGTGAAGTTCGAGATCGGCACCGCCCCGCTGCCCGTCGCCGACGACCAGAAGGCCGACCACGGCAAGGGCTACCTGTCCGGCACGATCATGGGCATCGCCGCCACCAGCAAGAAGCAGAACGCCGCGTGGGAACTGGTGAAGTACATGACGACCGACACCGAAGCGGTCGTCGCCTTCGCCAACGACATCCACAACGTGCCCTCCACGATCGCGGCGCTCGAATCCCCGAAGCTCAAGATCGACCCGGCGTTCAAGACGTTCATCGACATCGCCAAGCACCCCAAGTCCAACACCACGCCCGCCCACGTCGACGGCGGCACCTACCAGATCACCCTCCAGGACCTCGGCTACCGCTACGAGGCGGGCAAGGTGAAGGACCTGAAGGCCGGTCTGGAAGAGACCGCGAAGCAGATCGACACGGACATCGCGAAGGCGAAGTAGACCGGCCATGACCACGCACACCCTGCGGGCGAAGCGCCGCCGCTCGGCACTGCGCACGGCCGCCTTCATGTCGCCCTGGCTGATCGGCTTCGGCGTCTTCTTCGCCTACCCGCTGGTCTCCACCGTCTACTTCTCCTTCATGGACTACGACGGCTTCCGGCCGCCGGAGTTCAACGGCCTGGAGAACTGGTCGTACGTCTTCGGCGAGTACCCGCTGTTCTGGCCCGCGATGCGCAACACGCTGTGGCTGGTCGTCGTCATGGTGACCTGCCGGGTCGTCTTCGGCCTCGGCATAGGCCTGCTGATCACCAAGATCAAGACGGCTACGGGGGTCTTCCGCACCCTCTTCTACCTGCCCTACCTGGTGCCGCCCGTCGCCGCGACGCTCGCCTTCGTCTTCCTGCTCAACCCCGGTACGGGACCGGTCAACTCGATCCTCGAATCGATCGGGGTGCCCGCCCCCGCCTGGTTCACCGACCCCGCCTGGTCCAAGCCCGCGCTCACCGCGCTGGCCCTGTGGGGCATCGGCGACCTCATGGTGATCTTCATGGCGGCGCTCCTCGACGTGCCGACCGAGCAGTACGAGGCCGCCGAGCTGGACGGGGCGTCGGCCTGGCAGAAGTTCCGCTTCGTGACGCTGCCGAACATCTCGCCCATCGTGCTGTTCGCCGTCGTCACCGGCGTCATCCAGACGATGCAGTACTACGCCCAGCCGCTGGTGGCCGGGAAGGTCGCCTCCGGCATCCTCGGCAACAGCGGGCAGCAGCTCGAACCCGGCTACCCGGAGAAGTCGACGCTGACGCTGCCCCAGCTCGTCTACAACCTCGGCTTCCAGCGCTTCGACTACGGCTCGGCCGCCGTCATCGCGCTCGTCCTGTTCGTGCTCTCCATGGCCTTCACCGCCCTCCTGATGCGGCGGCGCGGGGGCCTCATCCAGGCGGGTGACTGACTGCCATGACCGACGTACTCGACAAGCCCGCACCGGTGGCGTCCGCGCCCCGGCCCCCCGCCGAGCGCACCGCGCGCCGCAAGGCGGCACTGCACTGGATCGCCGTGCACTCGCTGGGGATCGCCGCCGCGCTCTTCTTCGTCCTGCCGATCGTCTTCGTGGTCCTCACCTCGCTGATGAGCGACAACCAGGCGATGACCAGGGACCTCGTCCCCACGACCTGGGAGTGGGGCAACTACTCCCAGGTCCTGCACACCGACGGCTTCCTGACCTGGTGGCGCAACACCCTGCTGTACGCGGGTCTTGGCACCGTCCTGACCCTGCTGTCGTCGATCCCGGTGGCGTACGCGCTGGCGAAGTTCCGCTTCAAGGGGCAGCGGCTCGCCCTGATGCTGGTCGTCTCGATGATGATGCTGCCGCCGCAGGTCGTCATCATCCCGATGTACCTGTTCTGGGCCAAGCAGATGGACCTCGCGGGCACGCTGTGGCCGCTGATCATCCCGATGGCGTTCGGCGACGCGTTCTCCATCTTCCTGCTGCGCCAGTTCCTGCTGACCATCCCGAACGAGTACATCGACGCGGCGAAGGTCGACGGCTGCGGCGAGTTCAAGGCGCTGGTGCGGGTCGTGCTGCCGATGGCCAGGCCCGGCATCGCCGCCGTCGCGCTCTTCCAGTTCTTCTACGCCTGGAACGACTACTTCGGGCCGCAGATCTACGCCTCGGAGAACCCGGCCGCCTGGACGCTCAGCTACGGCCTGGAGTCCTTCAAGAGCGCCCACCACACCAACTGGAACCTCACCATGGCGGCGACCGTGATGGTCATGGCGCCGGTGATCATCCTGTTCTTCTTCGCCCAGAAGGCATTCGTCGAGGGCGTCACACTGACCGGAGTGAAGGGGTAGTGACAAGCATGAAGCTCGCTGTCGTGGGGGGCGGTTCCACCTACACGCCCGAACTCATCGACGGATTCGCCCGATTGCGCGACACGCTGCCCATCGAGGAACTGGTCCTCGTCGACCCGGCGGCCGACCGCCTGGAACTGGTCGGCGGACTCGCCCGGCGGATCTTCGCCAAGCAGGGCCACCCGGGCAGGATCGTCACCACGTCCGACGTGGACGCCGGGGTCGCGGACGCCGACGCCGTCCTGCTCCAGCTGCGCGTCGGCGGCCAGGCCGCCCGTCTGAACGACGAGACCTGGCCGCTGGAGTGCGGCTGCGTCGGCCAGGAGACCACCGGCGCCGGCGGCCTCGCCAAGGCGCTGCGGACCGTGCCCGTCGTGCTGGACATCGCCGAGCGGGTGCGCCGCACCAACCCCGACGCGTGGATCATCGACTTCACCAACCCGGTCGGCATCGTGACCCGCGCCCTGCTGAACGCCGGGCACAAGGCCGTCGGGCTGTGCAACGTGGCCATCGGCTTCCAGCGCAAGTTCGCGAAGCTGCTCGACGTCACGCCGGGCGAGGTCCACCTCGACCACGTCGGCCTCAACCACCTGACGTGGGAGCTGGGCGTGCGCGTCGGCGGCCCCGAGGGCGAGGACGTCCTGCCGCGGCTGCTCGCCGAGCACGGCGACGCCATCGCCGCCGACCTGCGCATGCCGCGCGAGATCGTCGACCGGCTCGGCTCGGTGCCCTCGTACTACCTGCGCTACTTCTACCAGCACGACGAGGTCGTGCGGGAGCTGCGCACCAAGCCCTCGCGGGCCGCGGAAGTCGCCGAGATGGAGCGGCAGTTGCTGGCGATGTACGGCGACCCGGCGCTGGACAAGAAGCCGGAGCTGCTGGCCAAGCGCGGCGGCGCCTTCTACTCGGAGGCGGCGGTCGACCTCGCGGCGGCCCTGCTGGGCGGCTCGGGCTCGCGGCACCAGGTCGTCAACACGTACAACAACGGCACGCTGCCCTTCCTCCCCGACGACGCGGTGATCGAGGTCCAGGCGAAGGTGGACGGCAAGGGCGCGACCCCGCTGCCCGTGCGGCGCTTCGACGCGCTGTACGCGGGGCTCATCGCCAACGTCACCGCGTACGAGCACCTGGCCCTCGAAGCGGCCCTCCAGGGCGGCCGGGAGCGGGTCTTCAAGGCGCTGCTCGCCCACCCGCTGATCGGGCAGTACGAGTACGCCGAGAAGCTCACGGACCAGCTGGTCTCGCACAACCGGGAGCACCTCGCGTGGGCGTGACTCCTTCGGTCCTCGCCGTCGACGCGGGCAACAGCAAGACCGACGTGGCCGTGATCGCACCGGACGGCACCGTCGTCGGCACCGCGCGAGGGGGCGGCTTCCAGCCCCCGGTGGTCGGAGTGCGGGCCGCGGTCGACGCGCTGGCCGAGATCGTGGCGCGGGCGCTCGCCGAGGCCGGGGCCGACCGCGTCGAGCAGGTGGCCGCCTGCCTGGCCAACGCCGACCTGCCGGTGGAGGAGGAGCAGTTGGCCGCCGCCGTCGCGGAGCGCGGCTGGGGCGACGCCGTCGACGTGCGCAACGACACCTTCGCGATCCTGCGGGCCGGGCTGCCGCAGGGCGCCGAGCCGCGCGGCGTGGCCGTGGTGTGCGGCGCGGGCATCAACTGCGTGGGCATGCTGCCGGACGGCCGCGCCGCCCGCTTCCCCGCCATCGGCCGGATATCCGGCGACTGGGGCGGGGGCGGCGGACTCGCCGACGAGGCGCTGTGGTTCGCCGCGCGGGCCGAGGACGGGCGCGGCGAGCCGACCGGGCTGGCCGAGGCGCTGCCCGCGCACTTCGGCCTCTCCACGATGTACGGGCTGATCGAGGCCCTGCACCTGGGGCGCGTACCGCTGGTGCGCAAGCACGAACTCACCCCGGTGCTCTTCGCGGTGGCCGCCGCGGGCGACGCCGTGGCGCGCGGCCTGGTCGAGCGGCAGGCCGACGAGGTCGTGGCGCTGGCGTCGGTCGCGCTCGGCAGGCTGGACCTGCTGGCCGACGAGACGCCGGTGGTGCTCGGCGGCAGCGTGCTGGCCGCCCGCCACCCGCTGCTCGACGACCGGATCCACGAACGCCTCGCGGCGCGCGCCCCCAAGGCCGTGGTGCGGGTCGTGACGGAGCCTCCGGTGCTGGGCGCCGCGCTGCTCGGCCTGGACCGGGCGACGGGCGCCGACCCGGGCGCCGAACTGCGGCTGCGGGCGCACTACGCCTGATCCGCGGCCCCCGGCCGCACTGCCGCCGCCGCCCGCGCCCGGGTTGCCCCGGGCGCGGGCGGCGGCTTCGGCGTGCCCGGGGCCCGGCGGGTTCTTCGGCCGGTGAGGGCACGGCGACGACCGGGAACCGAACGGGCGTGCAAGACGTGTTCCAGTTGGGGAGATCGGCACCGCGCGGGAACGTCGTGCACATGATCCAGGCAATCGTGGTGTGGATGTCAGCCCCTGCGGCCATACTGCTGGCCGGGCAGTAGTTCTCCGTACCGTCGGGGAACGGGCCACCGTCAGTGACCGAGGGGGAGGTCAAGTGACACACGCGCCGAGCGAGCCGTCCGCGCCGCCCGCCGTGCCGCGCCGGGGGGCGTGGGACGTGGGCAGGGAGCGGCTGCGGACGGCCGCGACGACCGAACCCGGCAGACTCCGGATCATCGGAGCCGTCGTGGCCGCCCTGGTCGTGGTGTTCGGGGCCGTCACGGCCTTCGAGGTCGCGGACCGCGCCTCGTCGGCCGACGACGTGGTGAACCGCAGCCAGCCGCTGAGCGCCGACGCGGCGAGCATCTACCGCTCGCTCGCCGACGCCGACACCACCGCCGCGAACGGCTTCCTCGCCGGGGCGACCGAGCCCCGCGCCATCACCGACCGCTACGACCTGGACATCAGACAGGCCGCCCAGCTGCTGGTGAAGGCCGCGGCCACCACCGACGGATCGTCCACGTCGGGGCAGCAGATCACCCTCCTCAACGAACAACTCCCCCGCTACACGGGGCTGATCGAGCGGGCCCGCGCCAACAACCGCCAGGGGCTGCCGCTGGGCGGCGCCTACCTGCGGTACGCCAACCAGGTCATGAGCAAGGAACTGCTCCCGGCCGCCGAGAAGCTGTACGCGGCCGAGACCGCCCGGCTGGACGAGGACCACGACGCGACCCGCGCCTGGCCCCTGCTGTCCCTCGCCGCGGGACTCGTCGCGCTCGGCGCGCTCGGCTGGGCGCAGCGGCGCAACTACCGGCGCACGAACCGGGTCCTCAACCACGGGCTGCTCGCCGCGACGGCCGCGACGACCGTCGTGCTGCTCTGGCTGGCCGTGGGCCACACGGTCGCGCGGGCCGACCTGCGGGACGCGAAGGTGCACGGACAGGAGTCGCTGGACGTGCTCAACAAGGCGCGCATCGACTCGCTGAAGGCGCGCGCCAACGAGAACCTGACCCTGGTCGCGCGGGGCGCGGTGCTCACCAAGGGCGGCGAGGACCTGTACGAGACCCAGTACGCCAAGGGCATGTCCTCCCTCGTCGAGGAGCTGGCGCGGGCGAAGGACCGCGCGGACGACTCTCCGGGGAGGGATCCGGTGGCCGCCGCCCTGTCCGGGGTGACCAGGTGGCAGGCGCTGCACACCGACGCCCGAGCCACCGACGACGCGGGCAACTACGAGGGCGCGCTGAAGCTGGTGACCGGCGCCGAGCAGTCGACGGGCAGTGCGTTCTCGAAGGTCGACAAGGCACTGGCCGATGCGATAGCCCATGAGCAGCAGGAGTTCACCCGGGCTGCGGAGGACGGGCGCGGGGCGTTCGACGGACTGTCGATCGGCGCCGCCATCCTCGCGGTACTGGGCGCGGTCGGCACGGTCCTCGGCATCAACCGCAGGCTCTCGGAGTACCGGTGAGAGGGGGAGCGATGGGTTCCAGGCTTCGCGGCTGGGGCGGCGTGGGCGCCATGGCCGTCGCCTGCGCGGCGAGCGCCGCGCTCCTGCTGCCGCTCGGCGGCAGCGACGGCGGCGGCTCCGACGGGGCACCGCGCGGCGGACCCGGCGCGGGCAGCGCGCTGCCCGCGGTGGCCGACGACTGCGCGACCCCCGAGGCGAGCCTGCGGCCGGGCGGGGCCGAGGGCGCGGCGATCAAGCGGATCAAGGACCGGGGCAAGCTCGTCGCCGGCGTCGACCAGAACAGCTACCGCTGGGGGTACCGCAACCCGCAGAACGGCGAGCTGGAGGGCTTCGACATCGACCTGGTGCGGGCGATAGCCAAGGACGTGCTCGGCGACGAGAACGCGGTGATATTCCGGGCGATCCCCACCAACCAGCGGATCCAGGCGCTCCAGAGCGGCAAGGTCGACATCGTGGCGCGCACCATGTCGATCAGCTGCAAGCGCCTCAAGGACGTCTCCTTCTCCACCGCCTACTTCCAGACGGGCCAGCAGCTCCTGGTGCCCAGGGCCGTGCCGAAGAAGGAACTCAGCGGCTACGACCGGACGTTGAAGGGCAAGCGGGTCTGCTCGGCGGAGGGCTCCACCGCGTACGACAAGCTGGCGTCGAAGTCCTACGGCGCGGTCTTCCAGGACGAGCACGACGGCACCGACCTCGACCCGGACCTGATCACCGTCCCCAACCAGCTGGACTGCCTGGTGCGGCTCCAGCTCGGCGAGGTCGACGCGGTGGTCACCGACAGCGCGCTGGCCGCCAGCCAGGCGGCCCAGGACCCGGCGGTGGAGCTGCGCGGGGCGCCCTTCACCACCGAGTACTACGGCGTCGCCACCAAGCTCGGCAGCGACGACCTGGTGCGCCGGATCAACCGGGTGCTGGACGACTACCGCAAGAGCGCCTGGATGAAGTCGTACGAGAAGTGGCTGGAGAAGGGGCTGCCGGGGATCACCGCCCCGCCCGCCCCCAAGTACCGCGACTGACGCGGGAGCACGGCACTACAGGCACGCGGCGGACGCGACAGCAACCACGGAGAGGTGATCGATGAGCGTCACGGGTCCCACCGGTCCCGTCATGGACCGGGACGAGGTGGACCGTGCGCTGGCGCGCCTCGGCGCGGAGCACGAGGCGATCGAGACCTCGCTCCTGGCCCTCCAGGACCACGCGGGGCGCAGGTTGCTGGAAGGCGCGAGCCTCACCGGCGTGACCAAGGAGCGCTGGACCGCGGTCGAGCCCACGATCACCCTGCTCTGGGAGTACTTCGACGCGTACTCCGCCGCGCTCGACCGGGCGCGCGAGCTGCGCGCCAGGCGCCGCTGGCCGGGGGAGAGCGAGCTGGCCGAGCTGACCGAGCGGCTGCGCGGCCGGTCGGTCGCCATCGCGGGCGCCGTCGTCCGGCCCGCCGCCCTGACGGGCCCCGCGAAGCTCTCCGAGCGGTACTCGCTGGAGGAGCTGGTGGCCCGGATGAACGAGCTGTACGCCCGCTCGCTGGACCTCGTCGTCACCGCGGACACCGTCTGGTCGGCGCTGCCCGCCCGGATAGACCTGCTCGCGGCGGAGCTCGGCCGGGTCCGCTCGCTCGCCCACTCGGTGGGCGTGCGCCCCGGCGAGCACCCCGCGGGCGACGAACTCGAATCGATCACGCACGAGTTGGCGACGCTCCGCGCCCAGGTGGTCTCCGACCCGCTCGCCTTCTGGCGCCCAGGCGTCGGCTCGTCCGCGCCGGGCGGCGGCCGCCCCGACACCGAGCGGTACGACAGGGCGGCGCTGGGCCTGGAGGACATCCGCCGCGAGATCGAGGCGGTGCTCGGGGTCAGGCAGGACGCCGAGCAGCGGCTCGTACGGCTGCGGGACGTGCTGCTGCGCGCGGACCGCACGCTCACCGAGGCCCGCTCGGCGCGCGGCGAGGTCCTGGCGAAGATAGCCGCGTCCGAGGTGCCCGTGGTGAGCGGCCCGCCGACCGCGCTCCAGGAGCGCCTCCAGGCCGCCGCCGAGTACCGCAGGCACGCCCAGTGGCACCGGCTCTCGCCGCTCCTGGAGTCGCTGGAGCGGGAGGCCGAGCTGGAGCTGGAGCGGGCGCGGGCCTCGCTGACGGCGGTCACCGCGCCGCTCGCGGTCCGCGCGGAGCTGCGCGGCCGCCTCGACGCGTACAAGGCGAAGGTCGCCCGGCACGGTCTGGCGGAGGACCCGCTGCTGATGGAGCGGTACGACGCGGCGCGCCGGATGCTGTGGAGCGCGCCCTGCGACCTGCGGGTCGCCGAGCAGGCGGTGCTGCGCTACCAGCGGGCGGCGGCCGAGGCGTTCGCCCAGGGCCGCCCGGACGCCGCGGGGCACGCAGGACAGGCAGGGCCCGTAGGACCCGAGGACCGCAGGGGGGATTCATGAGCGAGTCGAAGAAGTGCCAACGCCCCGGCTGCGAGGGGGCGTACGAGGACATGGGCGGCGGCGAGCTGTACTGCGACACCTGCGGCCTGGCGCCCGTGGTGGCGCCGGACGGCCTGCTCGGCTCGCCGCCCACCGGCATCGCGGGCGGCGGGCGCGGCTCGCGCGGCTCGGGCAGCGCGCGGGGGTCGAACAGCTCGTCCGTGCGCAGCGGCAGCGCCCGTACGTCCACCGGCTCGTCCCGCTCCTCGACGTCCAGGCGTTCGGTGTCGGGCCGACTGTCCCGCTCGCTGTCCGGCGCGGCGTCCGCCCGCTCGGTCTCCGTGCGGGCCACCGGCTCGTCGACCGCCTCGTCGGGCCGGGGCAGGCTGGGCGCGGGCCTGGTCGTCGTCCCCGACGTGCCGCGCCCCGACCCGCGCGTCGCGGTGATGGAGAACCCGGAGGTGCCCGAGCGCAAGCGGTTCTGCTCGCGCTCCGACTGCGGGGCGCAGGTGGGCCGGGCGCGCGGCGACCGCCCGGGGCGCACCGAGGGCTTCTGCACCAAGTGCGGCCACCCCTACTCGTTCGTGCCGAAGCTGCACGGCGGCGACATCGTGCGCGGGCAGTACGAGGTGGTGGGCTGTCTGGCGCACGGCGGCCTCGGCTGGATCTACCTCGCCGTCGACCGGGCCGTGTCCGACCGCTGGGTGGTCCTCAAGGGCCTGCTGGACACGGGCGACCAGGACGCGATGGCCGCGGCCATCATGGAGCGCCGCTTCCTCGCGGAGATCGAGCACTCGAACATCGTCCGCATCTACAACTTCGTGGAGCACCTGGACCAGCGGACCGGCTCCATGGACGGCTACATCGTCATGGAGTACGTCGGCGGCAAGTCCCTCAAGGAGATCGCCAACGACCGCCGCACGCCCGCAGGCAAGCGCGACCCGCTGCCGGTCGAGCAGGCCTGCGCGTACGGCATCGAGGCGCTGGAGGCACTGGGGCACCTGCACAGCCGCAACCTGCTGTACTGCGACTTCAAGGTCGACAACGCGATCCAGACGGAAGACCAGCTGAAGCTGATCGACATGGGCGCGGTGCGCCGCATGGACGACGACGAGTCGGCGATCTACGGCACGGTGGGGTACCAGGCGCCCGAGGTCGCCGAGGCGGGGCCTTCGGTCGCCTCCGACCTGTACACGGTGGCGCGGACGCTGGCCGTGCTGACGTTCGACTTCCAGGGGTACACGAACGTCTTCGTGGACTCGCTGCCCGATCCGGACAACATCGAGGTGTTCCGGCAGTACGAGTCGTTCTACCGCTTCCTCGTGCGGGCCACCGACCCCGATCCGGCGCGGCGGTTCGCCTCGGCGCAGGAGATGGCGGAGCAGCTGACGGGGGTGCTGCGGGAGGTGGTCGCGCTCCAGACGGGCTGCCCGCGGCCGTCGCTCTCCACGCTGTTCGGCGCGGAACTGCGGGTGACGGACACGGAGCTGTTCGGCGAGCCGACGGGTGAGGTGTCGCGCCTGGGGGTGCGGAGCGAGGCGGACGCGGGGGCCGCGGGCGGTCTCGTCGGACGCCTGTTCGGCAACGGGCGGCACGCCGGGGGTACGGCTCCCGCCGCGGCCGCGATCGGCTCGGGCACGGTGCCCGGTGCGGGCGCGGTGCCCGGTGCGGGCGGTACGGGCGGTGCGGGCGGGGGCGGTGCGCTCGTGGAGGTGGGCGGGAACACCAACGCGGGCGCCGGGAACACCAACTCGGGTACCGGGGACGCCCCGCACGGTGACCACGGGGGCGGTGCCCCGGAGCACGGTCCCGGCCTCGCCGCGCTGGACGCCCGTACGGCCGCACTCGCGCTGCCCGTCCCCCGGGTCGATCCCGGCGACCCCAACGCGGGCTTCCTCGCCGGCCTCCTCACCTCCGCGCCCGCCGAGCTGATCGCCGCACTCCGGGCGGGCCCGGCCGGCTCCGTCGAAACGCGGCTGCGCGAGCTCCGCGCCCGCCTGGAGATGGACGAACCGGCCGCGGCCGCCGAGGCGTTGACCGCCCTTGAGCTGGACCACTCGGACGACTGGCGCGTCGTCTGGTACCGCGGCCTCTCCTCGCTCGCCTCGGGCGACAACGAGACCGCCGCGCTCTCCTTCGACGCGATCTACGACGCGTTCCCCGGCGAGCCGACCCCCAAGCTGGCGCTCGGCGTCTGCGCCGAGGTGCTGGGCCAGTTGGACAACGCCGCCGAGTACTACCGCCTCGTCTGGGCGACCGACCCCAGTTACGTCAGCGCCGCGTTCGGCCTGGCCCGCGTGCAGGTCGCGGCCGGTGACCGGGGCGGAGCCGTACGCACCCTGGAGTCCGTACCGGAGTCGTCGATCCACTACACGGCTGCGCGGGTCGCGGCCGTACGGGCGCGGCTGCGCGGCCGGTCCCCGCGGGAGCCGCTGCTGGACGACCTGTCCGCCGCGGCCGGGCAGGTCACGGCGCTCCAGCAGTTCGGCCTCGACCCGGTGCGCCGGGCCCGGTTGTCGACCGAGGTACTCGGTACGGCGCTGGACTGGGTACTCTCCGGAAGTCCCGGAGCCGTACCGCCGCAGACCGCGGCCCCGGCCACGGCGAAGCCCGCCCTGCTCGGCAGCGAGCTGGACGAGCGCGGGCTGCGCTTCGGCCTGGAGCGCTCGTTCCGGGTGCTCGCCCGGCTCGCGCAGCATGGCGAGGAGAGGATCGACCTGGTGGAGCGGGCCAACCGCCTCCGCCCCCGGACGTGGGTGTGATTGATGTCCCAGATGGACCAGTTGTCCGCCTGTCCCCGCTGCGACGAGCCCCTGGAAGCGGGGGACTTGTTCTGCGGTGACTGCGGGTACGACCTGTCGACCGCCCCCGCGGCCGGGCCCGGCTCGGACCAGGGCGACCACCCCACGGTCGTGATGGGCACCGCCGTGCCCGCGCCGCCCGCGCCGGACGGCGCGCCCCTGGACGTCGACTGGCCCGAGGCCGCGCCCGGCAGCACCGGCTCCCAGGCCCGCACGCTGCGCCCCGGCGACGTGCCGGGCACGGACTCCACGGGCGACCCGCTGTCCGGCAACACCGGCCACCACCCCGTCCCCGGGGCCCAGGCCGCTGCCGGACCGCACGCCGCCCCCGGCGCGCGCCCCGTCGGTGAAACCGCCGCCGGGAACGGCGACTTCGAGCTGGCCGCCCCCGACCCCCGGATGGCCGCCGCCCCTTCCCCGGCCGCGGCCCCCGCCTCTGCGCCCGCACCCGCCACGCCCCCCGCCGGCACCAGGCTCTGCGTCGCCTGCCGCGCGGGCCACGTCGCCCCCGACGGCTACTGCGAGAACTGCGGCCACGCCCAGCCCCGCGAGCGCGACCACATGGAGCGCGAACTGGACGCGGTCGCCGCCGTGAGCGACAAGGGCCTGCGCCACCACCGCAACGAGGACGCGTTCGCGATCTCCACCACCGCGCTGCCCGACGGCTCCCCCGCCGTCGTGGCGATCGTCTGCGACGGCGTCTCCTCCGCGACCCGCCCCGACGAGGCGTCCGCCGCCGCGGCCGCCGCGGCCAACGAGTCGCTGCTGGCCGCCCTGCCGCGCGGCACGCACCCGCAGACCGCGCTGCACGAGGCGATCGTCGCCGCCGCCGACGCCGTCAACGCGCTGGCCGACGCGCCCGCCGGCGCACAGGAGCACGACCCGCACCGCCACCACCACCAGAACGCACCCGCCTGCACCATCGTCGGCTCGGTCGTCGCGGGCGGCCTGCTGGTCGTCGGCTGGATCGGCGACAGCCGCGCCTACTGGGTGCCCGACGACCGCAGCGGCCCGCCCGCCCGGCTCACCGAGGACGACTCCTGGGCCGCCCAGATGGTCGCGGCGGGCCTGATGAACGAGGCGGAGGCGTACGCGGACGAGCGCGCCCACGCCATCACGGGCTGGCTCGGCGCGGACGCGTACGAAATCGACCCGCACACCGCTTCCTTCAAACCCGACAGGCCGGGTGTAGTGGTGGTGTGCACCGACGGCCTGTGGAACTACGCGGAGGCCGCGGAGGAGATGGCCGCGGCGATCCCGGCCGACGCCGCGCTGCGCCCGCTGCACAGCGCCCGGGTGCTCGTGGGCCACGCCCTGGACGGCGGCGGGCACGACAACGTAACAGTGGCCGTGGTGCCGTTCGCGCTTCCGCCGCGAGGGGCAGGATCGGCCTACGGCGAGGCGTGAGCCCGGCCGGAACGCGCTGCCCGACCCACCGTGCCGCACCGATCCCGTGCCGCCTTCATCCGTTGTGTGGAGCATTGAGGAGCCGACCACATGGCTAATTTCTCCAAGTCGAACGTGCCGCAGTTCTCCGTCGACGTCTACCAGAACGAGTACCTGCCGGAGGGCGGCCGCGAGGTCAGCGCGATCGTCACGGTCACCTCGACCGGCGGCGGCACCACCGGCGGCGCACCCCTGACCGGGGCCTCCGCGTCACCGTCCGGCATACCGGCGCGGGGCGCGAACGCCGCCGTCGTGATCATGGTCGACTGCTCGGGCTCCATGGACTACCCGCCCACCAAGATGCGCAACGCCCGCGACGCCACCGCCGCCGCGATCGACACCCTGCGCGACGGCACGCTGTTCGGGATCGTCGACGGCACGCACGTGGCGCGCGAGGTCTACCCGGGCAACGGCCGCCTCGCCACGGCGGGCGCCGCCACCCGTGCGCAGGCCAAGGAGGCGCTGCGCAGGCTGAAGGTCGGCGGCGGCACCGCGATCGGCACCTGGCTGCGGCTGGCCGACCGGCTCCTCGCGGACGCCGACGTGGCCATCAGGCACGGCATCCTGCTGACCGACGGCCGCAACGAGCACGAGTCGCCGGACGCCCTGCGGGCCACCCTCGACGCCTGCGCGGGGCGCTTCACCTGCGACGCGCGCGGCGTCGGCACCGACTGGGAGGTGAAGGAGGTCACCGGCATCGCCTCCGCGCTCCTGGGCACCGCCGACATCGTCGCCGACCCGTCCGGACTCGCCGCGGACTTCACGCAGATGATGGAGACCGCGATGGGCAAGGAGGTCGCGGACGTCGCGCTGCGGCTGTGGACACCGGTCGGCGTGGAGATCCAGTTCGTGAAGCAGGTGGCCCCCACCGTCGAGGACCTGACCGCCCGGCGCACCGAGGCGGGCCCCAGGGCCGGGGACTACCCGACCGGCTCGTGGGGCGACGAGTCGCGGGACTACCACGTGTCCGTACGGGTCCCCGAGGCGGGCATCGGCCGGGAGATGCTGGCCGCCCGGGTCTCGCTGATCCTGCCCGACGCCGCGGGCGGCGCCCCGCAGACCCTCTCGCAGGGGCTGGTGCGGGCGGTCTGGACGGACGACATGGCGGCCTCCACGCGCATCAACCCGCAGGTCGCCCACTACACGGGCCAGGCGGAGCTGGCCCAGGTCATCCAGCAGGGCCTGGACGCCCGCAAAGCGGGTGATTTCGACGGGGCGACGGCCAAACTGGGGCGCGCCGTGCAACTCGCGTCGGCCTCCGGGAACGCCGATACGGCGAAACTCCTTTCGAAGGTGGTAGACGTCGTCGATGCCGCGACGGGTACTGTGCGATTGAAGGCGAAGGTCGCGGAGGCGGACGAGATGACGCTCGAAACCCGCTCCACCAAGACGGTTCGCGTGAAGAAGTGACAGCTCGTACCGATTTGTCGCTGTAGTACAGCAAAGCACCGCCGAAGAACGATGAAGGGGGACGCGTCTCCATGCCGACCTGCCCGAACGGACACCAGTCGGACTCCGACGACTGGTGCGAGGTCTGCGGCCACCGCATGGCCGGGGCGGGCGCGCCCGCGGGTGCCGTGCCGCCGCCTCCCCCGCCGCCGGCGGCCCCCGGGTACGGCTATCCGCCGTCCGGCGACCCGAACGCGACCGCCCAGGCGGAGCTGTGCCCGCAGTGCCGTACGCCGCGCGAGGCGAACGCTCCCTTCTGCGAGGAGTGTCGCTGGAACTACCTGACGAACATGGCGACGTCGTACACCCCGCTGGCCCCGCGCCACCCCCTGCCGGGGAGCCCGGGAGCGGGTGGCCCCGGCGGGCCCGGCGGACAGCGGGGTCCTGGTGGGCCCGGCGGTCCTGGTGGGCCTGGCGGTCCTGGTGGGCCTGGCGGTCCTGGTGGGCAGGGCGGCTTCAACGGTCCTGGTGCGCCCGGGGGCCCCGGCCCGAACGGACCCGGCGGCTTCAACGGCCCCGGCGGCCAGGGTGGGCCCGGCGGCCCCGGCGGCTTCAACGCTCCTGGTGGGCCCGGCGGCCCGGGTGGACCGGGTGAACCCGGCGCGTTCAACGGCCCGAACGGCCCCGGCGGCTTCAACAACCCCGGCGGACCGAACGGACCCGGAAACTTCGACGGACCCGGCGGCCCCGGCGGCCCCGGCCCGCACGCTCCCGGCGGCTTCAACGGCCCCGACGGACCCGGCGGCTTCGACGGGCCCGGCAGTCCCGGCTACAACGGCCCCCGCACCCCGGTCAGCCCCAACGCCCCCGGCGGCTTCAACGGACCGGGACCGAACGGCCCCGGTGGCTTCAACGGCCCCGGCGGACCGAACGGACCCGGCGCGTTCAACAACCCCGGCGGTCCCGAGGGCCCCGGCGGCTTCAACGGCCCGAACGGCCCCGGCGGACCCGGCGGCTTCGACGGCCCCGGCGGGCCGAACGGACCCGGCGGCCCCGAAGGGCCCGGCGCGCCCGGCCCCTCCGTACCCGGGCTCCCGCTTCCCCCCGGTTTCCAGTCCCAGCAGCCCGGCGGCGGCCTCGCCCAGGGCCCGCAGGGGCAGTCGCCCACGTCCGGCGACTCGTTCGACTACCAGAGTTCGAGCCCGTCCCGGATGAACCGGGGCGCCGAGCCGCTCGCCCCCGAGCAGTCCGCGCCGCCCGCCCCGCCCGCCTCGCAGCAGGCTCCCCAGCAGACCCCGCCGCAGGGCCCGCCGCCCCCGCCCGCCTTCCCGCAGCCGCAGCCGCAGGGGACGCCCGGCGGCGGCGAGGACGACTGGATGCTGCCGCCGCCCTCGCAGCAGCACCCCCAGTCGGCCCCCCAGCAGGCTCCCCCGCAGGCGCCGCACCCCTCGCAGGCACCCCACCAGCAGCACGGGGTCCCGCAGCACCAGCAGGAGCACCAGCACCAGCCGCCCCAGGCCCCGCAGCCGTACCCGTCGCCCTCCGCGGGCTGGACCGCGGTCGTCGGGCCCGACAGGGAGTACTTCCTGGCGATGATGCAGCGCAGCGGCCCCGAGGCCTCGGGCCTCAACCTGCCCGCGTACTCCCCCGAGCAGCACCTGCCGCTCCAGGGGAACCAGGTGACGATCGGCCGCCGCAGGCACTCCACGGGCGAGTCCCCCGACATCGACCTGTCGGTGCCGCCGGAGGACCCGGGCGTCTCGCACCAGCACGCGGTGCTCGTGCAGCAGCCGGACGGCTCCTGGGCGGTCGTCGACCAGAACTCGACGAACGGCACCACGGTGAACGGCGCCGAGGAGCCGATCCAGCCCTACGTCCCCGTACACCTCCAGGACGGCGACCGGGTGCACGTCGGCGCCTGGACGACGATCACGCTCCGCCGGGGCTGACCCGTACGGAACCGGACACCCGCGACGCCGCCGCCTCCCTGGACCCGGGGGCGGCGGCGTCGCACCGCCGTCCCCCGGAAACTCGCTGGCCTCCCGCGCCCCCGGCGTCCAGACTTCCGTCGTGACGCTCCACCAGAACGAGATCCACTCGGACGAGGCACTCGTCGGATCGCTCGTGAGAACACAGTGCCCCCAGTGGTCCGACCTGCCGTTGTCCTTCGCGGGCGCGGGGACGGACAACACCATGTACCGGTTGGGTGACGAGCTGCTCGTACGGCTTCCGCGGACCGCCGACACGGCACGGTCGCTCCGGAAGGAACAGGAGTGGCTGCCCCGCCTGGCGCCCCACCTCACGCGCCGCGTCCCCGAGCCCGTCCACGCCGGGACGCCGACCGGCGCCTTCCCGCTCCCCTGGTCGGTCTACCGCTGGATCGACGGCGACGTGCCGGGACCCGGCACCGTCGCCGACTGGGCCGCCTTCGGGGCGGACCTCGCGACGGCCGTGCGCGAGTTCCACGGCATCGACCTGATGGGCGCGGTCCGCGCGGACGACCTCAGCTGGTACCGCGGGGGCGACCTGAGCGAGTGCGACCCGTGGGTGGGCGACCGCCTCGACGAGTGCCGCGCCCTGGTGGGCCACGAACTCGACGTGGACGCCCTGGCGGAGATGTGGCGGGCCGCACGCGCCCTGCCCGCGTCCACCGCGCCCCACGTGTGGCTCCACGGCGACCTCAAGCCCACCAACCTCCTGGTGCGGGAGGGCGGGCTGCACGCGGTCATCGACTTCGGCTGCCTCTCGGTCGGCCTGCCCGACGCCGAGCACTCCACGGTCTGGGACCTGCCGCCCGAGGCGCGGCGGGCCTACTGGAACGCGCTGGACCTGGACACCGCGACCTGGTCCCGCGCTCGGGCCTGGGCGATCGCGGTGGGCGTCAACGGACTCACGTACTACTGGCACACCTACCCGGCCTTCGTGGCCGACTGCCGAGCCCGCCTCCAAGCGGTCCTCACCACCCCGACCGGCTGAGGGCCTGGGTCCGGACCTGGGTCGGATCGGCGCGGCCCCCAGGTCCGGACACAGGCTCTGGGGCTCCCCGCTCCCCTCGCCCCTCGTCGATCGCCGCGGCCTCAGCCGCCGTTGCCCGCGGGCCCGTCCGCTCCGTCCGGCCACACGCCGATGTGGTCCTGTTCCAGTTCCAGCATGACCCGGTCCCGCATGCCCAGCGTCTGGGTGTACTCCGCGGGGAGCTGGAGGCGGCCCGCCCGGTCGAGCATGGCGTACTCGCGGGCCACCAGGGACTCCTGGCCGGTCGTCGCGTCGACCTCGGTGCGGCGCAGGACCTCGGACGAGGTGCGGCCGTCGCGGATGGCGACCGTGCGGCGCACCTCGTCGGCGACCGCCTGGTCGTGGGTGACGATCACGATCGTCGTGCCCAGCTCCTCGTTCGCGCGGCGGAACGCGGCGAAGATCTGCTCGCCGGTCGCCGAGTCCAGCTCGCCGGTCGGTTCGTCGGCGAGCAGCACGGAGGGCGCGTTGGCCAGTGCGACGGCGATCGCGACCCGCTGCTGCTGGCCGCCGGACAGCTGCTGGGGGCGGCGGTCGCGGCAGTCCGCGATGTCCATCATCCGCAGCAGTTCCTCGGCCCGGTCGGCCCGGTCCGCCTTCTTCACCGCGCCGCCGCCACCGCTCTTGCCGCGCAGTTGCATCGGCAGCATGACGTTCTGGACCGCCGTCATGTACGGCAGCAGGTTGCGCGCCGTCTGCTGCCAGACGAAACCCACCACGTCCCGCCGGTAGCGCAGCCGTTCCTTCGCGCCCATGGCGAGCAGGTCGCAGCCCCCGACCTTCGCCGCGCCCGCCGTGGGGACGTCGAGCCCGGCCAGGATGTTCATCAGGGTCGACTTGCCGCTACCGGACGCGCCGACCAGGGCCATCAACTCGCCCTCCCTGACGAGGAGGTCCAGGCCCTGGAGCGCCTGCACCTCCACTCCGTCCGCGCTGAAGATCCGGACCAGCCGGTCACAGGTGATCAGCGCGTCGTGCCCGAAGGAAGGTCGGTCCCGCCGCTCGGCGGCCCGCTGCTCAAGCTCGGCCAGCGTCGTCATCATCGGTTGTCTCCCGCCCTCAGTTCATTGATGGGGCCGCGCCGTCCGGTCCACCAGGCCTGCCCCGCGGCCACCGCGGCCGCGAGCACCAGCAGGCCCAGTGCGGGCAGGCCGAGTGACCAGGCGTCGGTGCGCAGCGAGGCGTCCGCCAGCAGTTCGGTGGTCGCGCCCGGCGCCTGGGACAGGGCCAGCCGGCCCAGGTCGATTCCGGGGTCGAGCAGGGCGATGGTCGCCCAGCCGACCAGGACGCCGCCGACCGCCGCGAGGAGCGCCTGCGGCAGCGCCTCGTAGATCAGCAGTCGTCGGCTCTGTCCGCCGGTCAGGCCCATGGTGCGCAGCCTGGCCAGCAGGGTGGTGCGCTCGCCCGCGGTCTGGAGCAGGGAGAGCAGCAGGGCCAGTACGGCGTAGCCCGCGCCGGCCCCGATGGCCGCGGTGTAGATGCGGCGGGCGCCCGACTGCATCTGCGAGTCGCGGTACTGGGCGCGTTCCTCTGCGCGTGCCAGGACCTTGAAGCCCTTGGCCGCGGCGCGCAGGGCGGCCGGGTCGGCGCCGGGGCCGGAGACCAGCAGCGTGGTGGTCTGCCGGTGGACCAGGCCCGCGGTGTTGACGACGAGGAAGCTGCGGTCGCGCACGGCCGCGGTGCGGTGGCGGACGGCCACCACGCGCACGGTGAAGTCGCCCGCCCGGGTGAGGAGTTTGCGCGGTGCCGTGCCGAGCCGCCGGGCGACGTCGGGCGAGGCGATCGCGGTGAGCGTCCGGTCGGCGGCGTCGCCGTTCGGCTTGCCCGCCGCGCTGCCGGTGGCGGTCAGTTCGCGCGCGGGGACCGGGCCGATGTCGGCGTCGCGGGAGATCCGCTCGTACGACGTCGGCTCGACGCCCACGAGGGTCAGGCTGGCGCCGTCGGTGGACTGGTCCTCGGTGAGCACCGGGACGCCGTACTCGATCAGTACTGGCGCCACGGCCCGTACGCCCGCGGTGCCGCGGACCTCGTCGACGGCGGCGGGCGGGATCTCCAGGAGGTCGGCGGGGCCGGAGATCCGGGCGTCGGCGCCGGTGGTGAGCGTCGCGGTGCGGTCCCGTGCCTGGTCGATCCCGGCGAGCACGGCGCCGCCGAACGCGGCCGTGGTGAGCGCGGTGAGCAGGGCGAGCAGCGGGAGCGCGCCGTTGCCCGCCGGGGCGCGGCCCGCCCTGGCCAGCGAGAGGAAGCCGACGGCTCCCCTGGTCCTGGCGGAGGGGCGGGCGGCGAGCCGCAGCGGCAGCGGGTAGAGGCGGACCAGGACGAGGGCGGCGATCAGGCCGACCAGGACGGGGGCTGTGCTGACCAGCAGGTCGGTGGAGCCGCCCGTGCCGCGTCGGCGCAGTGCGGCGACGGCGCCGACGGCGAGGACCAGCAGGGCGAGTTCGGCGACGGTGCGGCGCTTGGAGGGGCGGGCGGAGACGACGTCCTCGCGGCCGCCGTGGGACTGCGGCCTGCGGTGGGCGAACACGGCGCGCAGCGGCAGGGCGAGACAGCCGACCAGGGCGAAGGCGCCCGCGCCGACGAGCGAGGGGCCGGTCCTGCCGTCGCCGACGGTGAGCAGCGCGAGGAGCAGGCCGAGTGCGGCGGCGGGCAGGACGACGACGGAGGTCTCGGCGAGCAGCCGGCCGCCGATGCCGCGCAGGGAGCCGCCGCGCGAGCGCAGCAGGGCCAGTTCGGCGCGGCGGCGGGCCGCGGCGAGGCCGCCCGCCATGGCGATGACGATGGCGGCGACGGCGCCGACTCCGCTGGCGGCGACGGCGATGATCGGGGTGAGCGCGCCGCGCGTGTCGTCGAAGGCGTTCAGCCGGTCGTCGAGGTCGGTGGCGAGGTCCGCGTTGTCGCCGCCCGCCTCGCGCACGGCGACGAGTCCCGGCCCGGATTCGAGGGCGGCGACGCGCTCCTTGAGCAGGCCGATGTCGGTGGCCCGCACGCGGCGCGCGTCGGGCACGTAGTCCCAGTACATCTCGACGGAGCCCTGGAAGCGGTTGAGCCGCAGCACGGCGGGGCCCGCCTCGGGGGGCAGCAGCAGGGCGCCGGTCCAGAAGTAGAGGGGTGGCGGCTTGGGCGTGGCCTTGGGGGCGAGGGTCGGGGTGTGCAGCAGCGGGTCGACGGACCAGTAGGGGCTGCCGGGGTCGACGGGGTCGACGATGCCGGTGATCCGTACGGCCAGGCCGTCGGCGACGCCGAGGTTGACCACGGAGCCGGTCTTGATGTGCAGGGCCTTGGCGGTGGCGGAGGTGAGGGTGCCCTCGATCTCCCGGGTGCCCTCGCCGACGGCGCCCTTGACGACGGGCCAGCGGCCTTCGCGGAGCTTGGCGTGCTCGCGCAGGCCCGAGCGGGCGTGGAGGGTCAGCTCGGGGTCGACCCGGTCGGGGCGCGGCAGGTAGGGGTCGGGGGAGGCGACGGCGTGGGTGTTGCGCGTGCCGTGGGCGGACTGGGCGGGGTCGATGGCGAGGGGCGCGTCGAAGAGGGCGCGCAGCTTCTCGTCGCGTTCGGCCAGTTCGGGGGCGCGCAGGAGCTGGTCGGCGTTGCTGGGGTCCTGGCCCGCCTGGTAGGGCGGGTTGCTGACGCGCAGGACGCTGCGCATGGGGAAGGCGTCGATGTCGGCGCGCAGTGCCTTGGTCTCGTAGCTGTCGACGGCCCTGGGCAGGGCGGCGGCGAGGAAGCTGCTGAGCAGGACGAGCAGGGCCAGGGCGAGGGCGGCGCCCGGCGCGGTGCGCAGCCTGGTGCGTACCCAGGGTGCGGCGGCTGGGTTCTTCATGTCAGTTGCTCCCCTGGCGCAGCGTGACGACGGGATCGGTGCGGCGCAGTGCGATCGCGGCGACGATCAGCAGCGGTGCCAGGGTCACTCCGGCGATGAGCAGGGCGACCTGCCCGACGGGGAGTTCGACGAGGACTTCGGGGACGGGCTTGGTGGCCTGTCCGGTGAGGACGATGAGCGGGACGACGGCCCGGGTGAGTACGGCTCCGATGGCGAGGCCGACGAGGGAGCCGATGGCGATCAGCACGGTCTGTTCGGCGGCGATCATCCGGGCGAGCTGCCTGCCGGGGGCGCCGATGGCGCGCAGGACGGCGAATTCGGCGCCGCGTTCGCGGCGGCTGCCCACCGCGCTGACGCCGAAGCCGACGGCGGCGAGCGCGGCGGCGACCACGGCGACGGCGAGCAGCGCGGAGCGCGGTCCGGCGCCGAGCGGGTCGCTGGTCAGTGCTTCGGCGGCCCGGTCGCGGACGTGGACCTGGCTGGGCTCCTGGTCGGGGCGGGCGAGCACGGCGGCGGCGGCTTCGGCGGACTTGCCGGGGGCGGCGCTCAGCCACCATTCGCCGGGGAAGAGGCCTGCGGTGTCGCTCCGGGCGAACAGCTGGTTGAGGGCGCGCAGGTCGAACAGGAGCGCCCCGCCGTCGCGTTTGGCGGCCTCCCCGGTGCTGTCGGGCGGTGGTCCTCCGGCGGCGGGTCCCGTGGTGGGCAGGTGCCGTACGGACTTCACGAGGGTCGCGTTGACGCTCTCGCCGTTGAGGGTGACCGTGATGCGCTGGCCGACCTTGGCGCCCGCCGCCTTGAGGTAGGTGTCGGTGGCGACGGCCTTGAGCACGGTGGGCGTCTTGGGGCGCTGGGCCTTGACGACGACGTTGACGGTGGCGGGTTCGACCCATTCGAACTCGTTGGGGTCGGGGGCGTTGCCGGTGTCGTAGGAGACGGAGAGCGGGGTGCTTCCGGTGCCGACGGTGGTCAGCGGGGCGACGTCGTCCCCCCTGCTGGTGCTCTGCTCGCCGCGCCAGGTGCCGGTGGCGGCGGACGTCAGGGGGACGGGGCGCACCGCGCCGTCGGTGCCGACCGCCCGTATCGCCTCGATCGTCAGCTGCTGGCGTTCGGCGGTGCCCACGGGCTCCAGTTGGTCGACCTCGAAGCCGGTGAGGGCGAGGCCGCCCTGGGGGCCGACGTCGAGCGGGAAGGTGTGGCGGCGGCCGTCGGCGGGGACGGGGCCCAGGAGGACGCGGTACGGGATGCCGTAGCGGTCTTCGAGTGCGACGGTCACCAGGGGTTCGGCCCGGGAGGGCGAGACGCCGCGCGGCGCGCCCTGGACGGCGATGCGCAGGTCGATGCCGAGCTGCCGGGTCTTCTCGGGGATCCGCAGTCCGGCGCGGGGCGCTTCGGCAGGCGCGACGGCGGCGAGGACGTCGCGGGCGGTGTCGTCGCTGAGGTCGTCGCGCAGGAGCAGTCCGTCGGCGGCGTTCGCGGTGTCGACGGCGAGGAGGGTGGTCTGGCGGTTGCCGGACAGTTCCTCGGTGGTGCGGTAGGCGGGGGCGGCGGCCCTGACGCCGGGGACCGCGGTGAACTCGCCCGCGTGGGCGATGTCGCCGATGTGGCCGCCGGTGACGCGGATGTCGGCGCCGGAGGCGAAGTCGGCCTGGTCCTGCTGCGAGCGGTCCCAGGAGGCGGCCTGGCCGATGGCCAGCATGCCCATCGCGACGGCGAGGACCAGCAGCAGGACGGGGCCCGCGCCGCGCAGCGGGCGGCGGCTGAACTGCCATCCGGCGAGCGCGGCGGGCAGTCCGCGGCCGCCGGCGGCGCGCCGTTCGGCGAGCTTGGCGGCGGGCGGCAGCAGCCGCAGGGTCAGTACGGTGCCGGCGAGCAGTGCCAGGGCGGGCGCGGCGACCAGCAGCGGGTCGATGCCGAGGCTGCCGGAGCGGTCGCCGCTGAGCGCGCCGCCGCCAAAGTCGCCGGTCTGCCGGTCGAGCTGCCAGTAGGCGACGCCCGCGATGGCCAGCAGCGCGATGTCGGCGCCCGCGCGCACGGGTCCCGGCAGCGTCGCGGTGCGTCCCGCGCGGGCGGACGTGGCGGTGAGGGCGGGGGCGACGACGGCGAGCGCGCAGCCGAGCGCGGTGCCGACGGCGACGAGCCAGACGGTGGCGGTGTCGCCGCCGCCGATGCGCAGCCCGAGGTCGGTCAGGCCGCCCCGGTCGGCGAGGAGTTCGGTGAGGGGGCCGGCCAGGAGCGGGGCGCCGAGGGCGGCGGGCGCGGCGATGAGCAGGGCCTCGATCGCGGCGAGCGCGGTGATGCGGCCGCGCGAGCCGCCGCGGGCGCGCAGCAGGTCGGTCTCGCCCGCGCGTTCGGTGGACAGCAGGCGGGCGACGAGGAGCAGCGCGTAGGCGGCGAGCAGGACGAGCTGGACGGCGACGATGGTCAGCGTCGAGCGGGACACCAGCAGGGCGCGCTCGGCCTGGTCGAGGACGTTGGGGAGTTCGGTGCGGGCGGTGACGGCGCCCTGGTAGTCCTTGGTGCTGGTGAGGGCCGCTGCGGTGCTCTTGGCCGCGGCGCGCAGGGAGTCGATGCGGTCGGTGGTGAGGGTGCGGAAGTCGGCGGTGGCGATCCAGGACCGGCTGCCGTCGGTAACGCGGCGCGCGTCGAGCACGGAGGGGTCGGTGAGCAGCGGCCCGTAGGTGGTGAAGGTGAGGGAGCGCATGCCGCGCCCGCCGAGGTCGTCGAGCTGCCAGTACGGGTCGGTGCGGTCGACGGGCTCGTAGATGCCGGTGAGGCGGACCTTGACGGTGGCGTTCGGGCCGCCGACGCGGTCGGTGAGCGGGAAGGCTGCGCCGGGCTTGAGCGCGAGGCGCTGGGCGGCGGCGCGGGGCAGGGCGACCTCGACGGTGTCGCCCGTGGGCTTCTTCGGCCAGGTGCCCGAGGTGAGGCGGACGCGGCTGCGGTCGACGGCGGCGAAGTGGGTGAGGTCGGGGTCGCCGGCCTTCTCGCCCTTCTTGTCCGTGCCGCTCCGCGCGCCGGGTTTCGTCCCCGGTTCCGTTCCGTCCTTCGCGTCGGTCCTCTGCAGGCCGCGCGGCAGCGCGTACGGCCCCGAGACGGCGAACTCGCGCAGGGCGACGGGCAGTCCGTCGAACGCCCGGGGCGCCTTTTCGGCCACGTCCTTCTTCGCCCGCGCGGCCAGCTCGGGGTCGCTGAGGTGGGCGCCGACGACGAGCGTGGCCTCGGCGGCGGCGCGGTGGGTGAGCGTGTGGCGCAGGGCCGCGTCGCCGATGGAGCCGGAGAAGGCGGTGAGCGCGGCGAGCACCGCCGTGGTCAGGAGGACCGCGAGCACCGCCGCGGCCAGCAAGAGCCGGTGCGCCCTCGCGCGCAGGAATACGAACCCCGTCACCGGTCCCCCTACAAACAGCTGGTCTTCGCCCCCGCGCCCCCCGGCGTTCCGGGGATACTTTCAGAGGGCATTGGCCGAAGGAAACCGTTTGCGGACCGACCTTGATGGGATTGTGACCGTTATTCGATAACGGACCACCGAATTCCGTACATGCGGCGCTACACAGCGTTTTGAACGGAACGCAGCGCGGCGGTCCGTGACACCGCGTGACGCGTCAGCCCGCGGTGTTCACCATGGAAGCGGCCGCGTACGTCAGGTAGTTCCAGAGCGTCCGCTCGTGCTCCTCGTCGAGCCCCAGCTCGTCGACGGCCGCCCGCATGTGCTTCAGCCAGGCGTCGTGCGCGGCCCGGTCGACCTGGAACGGCGCGTGCCGCATGCGCAGCCGCGGGTGGCCCCGGTGGTCGCTGTAGGTGCGCGGCCCGCCCCAGTACTGCATGAGGAAGAGCACGAGCCGTTCCTCGGCGGGGCCCAGGTCCTCCTCCGGGTACATCGGCTTCAGCAGCGGGTCTTCGGCGACCCCCTGGTAGAAGCGGTGCACCAGGCGTCGGAAGGTCTCCTCGCCGCCGACCTGCTCGTAGAAGGTCTGCTCCTGAAGCGTGTCGCGCGGATTCTCAGTCACCCCTCCATGGTCTCAGACCACCCGGCCGAGTACCCGAGGCGTAGGACCACTCGCTTCCTGGGCTCCGGAGCAGCACAGTGGGTGCATGGGTGCGCCGCAGCGGGATCCGTACGCCGAGTCGGCAGCCGACGCGCGGTGGCAGCTGGTCCGGGCGATCGCGGCGGGCGGGACGCTGGAGGACCGGGCCTGGCGCACCGCGTTCGAAGAGGTGCCCCGCCACCTCTTCGTGCCGTACTACTTCGTGAGCAGGCCGGGCGGGTACGAGCGGCTGTGGTGCGACGACCCCGATCCGGTGCGCCGCGCGCGCTGGCTGCGCGGCGCGTACTCCGACGGGCCGCTCGCGACGCGGGTGCGGGACGGCGAGCTGGTCTCCTCCAGCAGCCAGCCCTCCCTGATGGCCCGGATGCTCCAGGCCCTTGAGGTGCGGGACGGGGACGCCGTCCTGGAGATCGGCGCGGGCACGGGCTACAACGCGGCGCTCCTGTCGCACCGGCTCGGCGACGACCTGGTCACCACGGTGGACCTCGACCCGGAGATCGCCGAGGCGGCCAGGCGGCACCTGGCGGCGGCCGGGTACCACCCGGCGGTCGTGACCGGGGACGGCGCCCGGGGGTGCCCGGCGCGCGGCCCCTACGACCGGATCGTCGCGACGTGCACGCTGCCGTCGGTGCCGCCCGCGTGGCTGGCGCAGTGCGGAGAGGGCGCCCGGGTGCTCGCGCCCCTGGCGAACGGGCTGATCGCGCTGACCGTGACGGTGGACGCGGCGGGCGCGCGGCGGGCCGAGGGCCGGTTCCTGCCCACCCCGGCCTACTTCGTGCCCCTGCGCGGCGGGGCGGCGGCGCTGTGGCCGGGGGTGCCGCACGTGGGGGGCCTGCCGCGGCGCGCGGTGGAGGACGAGCTGTTCCGCTTCCTGCTGGCGCTCACCGCGGGGCGCCTGGATCCGCACGAGGCACTGTCCCTGTGGCAGGGCGAGGCGCGCCCGGCACGCGAACGCTTCGGGGTGACGGTCACCGAAGCGGGCGCCCAATGGGCCTGGCTGGACGACCCGGAGGGCCCGTACCTCTGGCCGTTGGGGTGAGGGGCGCCGAGGCGAACGGGCGCCGCGGTGAGGGGCGCCGAGGTGAACGGGCGTCGCGGTGAGGGGCGTCGCGGTGAGGGGGGCGCCCGCGTCGGACGGTCCGCTCACCCCGGGCCCTGCGGCGGGAACCGCCCCGCCGCGAACAGGCCGACGGGATGCCCCGTGGCCCCCTCAAGCGCGAGGTCCGCCAGGATCTCCCCCACGACGGTCACGAACTTGAAGCCGTGCCCGGAGAACCCGCACGCGACCGAGACCCGGTCGGGGCAGGCCGGATGCCGGTCGATCACGAAGTGCTCGTCGGGGGTGTTGGAGTACATGCAGGTCACCGCCCGCAGGAACGTCCCGGGCAGCCCGGGGACGAACCGCGCGGCGTGCCGCGCCACCGCGGCGACCTCCTCCGCGCGGACCGTCCGGTCGACGGTCTCGGGCGTGCAGGGGCTCCCGCCCTCGCGGAAGAACGCGACCTTGACGCCGCCGTCCGGCCCGTCGATGGCGGGGAAGCCGTAGGACTGCACGCCGTCGGAGTCCTCCCAGATGTGGATCGGCTGCCGGTCGGGCGTGTAGGCGGCGGTGCCGCCGCGCGGCTCGAACCAGTACGTGACCTGCCGCTGCGCCACGATCGGCACCCCGACGTCGGCGAGCAGCGCGGGCGCCCACGCACCGGGGCAGACCACCAACTGCCCTGCCGTGTAGGCCGCTTCGGCGGTGCGGACGCGGACCCCGTCCCCGTACGGCTCCCAGCCGGTCGCCGGTTCCTGGAAGTGCAGCGCGGCGCCGTGCCGCGCGGCCAGCGCGAGGTGGGCCGACACGGTGTTCTCGGGGCGCAGGAAGCCCGCGCGCGGCTCGAAGAGCCCGACCTCGTCGGCGGCGGGGGCGAGCGTCGGGAAGCGGCGCCCGATCTCCTTGGCGTCGAGCAGTTCGTGCGGCAGGTCCCACTGCCGGGCGGAGAGCAGGGAGCCCGCGACGGTCCGCGCGTCGGGCCGGCCCGCCATCAGCCCGCCGCACAGCGTGACGACGTCGCGGCCCGTGTCGCGCTCCAGCCGCTCGTACAGCTCGAAGGCGCGCAGCAGCAGCGGTACGTAGTCGGGGCCCTCGAAGTAGGACTGGCGCGTGGCCCGGGAGCCGCCGTGGCTGGACCCCCGGTCGTGCGCGGGGCCGTACCGCTCCAGGCCGAGCACCCGGGCGCCGCGCTCCGCGAGGTGGGCCGCGGCGGCACTGCCCATGCCGCCGAGGCCCAGGACGATCACGTCGTACGCGCGTGCCATGCGTCCTCCCGGCCGGCCGCGGACTCTCCCTGGCCCCGCCATGGTGGAAAGACCCGGGCGCCCCGTCAAGGGCCGCGCACCGGGTCAGACGGGGGTGAGGCCCAGCCTGCGCGCGTCGCCGATCCCCGCCGTGCGCAGCGCGACGGAGCCGAAGGGCGTACGGAGCCGGAGCCAGGAGCCCGCGCCGAGCAGCGCGACGGGCACGCCGGGGCGGAGGAAGCCCAGCGACTGCGCGGCGTGCACCGCGCGCAGCGGCAGTCCGGTGGACCCCAGCTCGCGCGACCAGATCTCGCGCCCGATGAGGTCCCGTTCGGCGCGGGTGCGCCGCTCGTCGGGCAGCGCCTCGTCGCGGGCGCGGAACTCGCTCACGGCGGCGGCGACGGCCGCCCGCATGTCGTCGGCGCCGGGCAGCCCGGCGACCTCCTGCCAGCCGCCGCGCGGCGGGAGCACCCCGGCCCACGGCGGCCCGGTGACGGCCTGGGGGACGCCGAACTCCCGCTCGTCCCCGATGCCTTCGAGCAGTTCCCCGGCGGAGACCGTGCGGTCGAAGACCGCCGCGTCCCCTCCGGGGCCCGACGCGTCCGCGTCGAGCCGTACCGCGCGGACGGCCAGCACCTCGAAGGAGGGCGGCCGTCCGAACACGGCCAGCGCGCCGCCCAGGCCCTGCAGCCTGACGGCCGCCGCCCGGTCGTAGTGGATCAGGCGGCCGAGGAAGGCGGCGAGGTCCGCCGCCTCCCCGGCATCCGCGAACCGCAGGGTCTGTACGGGCGCTGTCATCGTCTTCCTTACGCCGCGAGGGCGCCCCGGCCCCGGCCGGACCCGGCGGTGGCGTCGCCGTCACCTTCGGCCCCGCCGACACCGTCGGCCCCGTTGTCCAGGTAGGCCTGGAGGAAGCTGCGCTCCTCCGCGGAGATCCTGCGGGGCCTGGCCGCTTCCAGGTCGTAGGGCACGACCACGGTCGACGCGGCCACGTAGACCTGGTCGGCGTCCTTGATCTCGTAGGCGATGGTCAGGGACGCCGCGCCTATCTTCGTGACCCAGGACTCGACGGTCACCGGCTCGTGCCGGTGGACCAGCGGCCGCTTGTAGTCGATCTCGTGGCGGGCCACGACGGACCCGCCGGAGAACGACGGCGAGCCGTCCCCCGGCGCGAGCCGGAACATGAAGTCGATCCGCGCCTCTTCCAGGTACCGCAGGAAGACGACGTTGTTGACGTGCCCGAAGGCGTCCATGTCCGACCAGCGCAGGGGGCAGCTGTAGATGTGCCGGGCCATCGTCGCCTCAGCCCCGGGTGAGCTTCTTGTACGTGGCGCGGTGCGGACGGGCCGCGTCGGCGCCCAGGCGCTCGATCTTGTTCTTCTCGTACGACTCGAAGTTGCCCTCGAACCAGTACCACTTCGACTCGCCCTCGTACGCGAGGATGTGCGTCGCCACCCGGTCCAGGAACCAGCGGTCGTGGGAGATGACCACGGCGCAGCCGGGGAACTCCAGGAGCGCGTTCTCCAGGGACGACAGGGTCTCGACGTCGAGGTCGTTGGTCGGCTCGTCGAGGAGCAGCAGGTTGCCGCCCTCCTTGAGCGTCAGGGCGAGGTTGAGGCGGTTGCGCTCACCGCCGGACAGCACGCCCGCGGGCTTCTGCTGGTCCGGGCCCTTGAAGCCGAAGGCGCTGACGTAGGCGCGGGACGGCATCTCGACCTGGCCGACGTTGATGTAGTCCAGCTCGTCGGAGACGACGGCCCACAGCGTCTTCTTGGGGTCGATGTTGGCGCGGCCCTGGTCGACGTAGCTGATCTTGACGGTCTCGCCGATCTTGATGTTGCCGGAGTCCGGCGTCTCCAGACCCTGGATCATCTTGAACAGCGTGGTCTTGCCCGCACCGTTGGGGCCGATGATGCCGACGATGCCGTTGCGCGGCAGGGTGAAGCTGAGGTCGTCGATGAGGACCTTGTCGCCGAAGGCCTTGGAGAGGTTCTCGACCTCGACGACGATGGAGCCCAGGCGCGGGCCCGGCGGGATCTGGATCTCCTCGAAGTCCAGCTTCCGCATCTTCTCGGCCTCGGCCGCCATCTCCTCGTACCGGGCGAGACGGGCCTTGGACTTGGTCTGCCGCCCCTTGGCGTTGGACCGCACCCACTCCAGCTCTTCCTTGAGGCGCTTGGCGCGCTTCTCGTCCTTCTTGCCCTCGACCTTGAGGCGGGCGGCCTTCTTGTCGAGGTACGTGGAGTAGTTGCCCTCGTAGGGGATGGCCCGGCCGCGGTCGAGCTCCAGGATCCACTCGGCGACGTTGTTCAGGAAGTACCGGTCGTGGGTGACCGCGACGACGGCGCCCGGGTACTTCGAGAGGTGCTGCTCCAGCCAGTTCACCGACTCGGCGTCGAGGTGGTTGGTGGGCTCGTCGAGGAGGAGCAGGTCCGGGGCCTCGATGAGGAGCTTGCAGAGCGCGACGCGGCGCTTCTCGCCACCGGAGAGGTTGGTGACGGGCCAGTCGCCGGGCGGGCAGCCCAGGGCGTCCATGGCCTGCTCCAGCTGACCGTCGAGGTCCCACGCGTTGGCGTGGTCCAGGTCCTCCTGGAGCTTGCCCATCTCCTCCATCAGCTCGTCGCTGTAGTCGGTCGCCATCAGCTCGGCGACCTCGTTGAAGCGCTTGAGCTTGCCCATCAGCTCGGCCGCGCCGTCCTGCACGTTCTCCAGGACGGTCTTCGACTCGTCGAGCTTCGGCTCCTGCATGAGGATGCCGACGCTGTAGCCGGGCGAGAGGAAGGCGTCGCCGTTGGACGGCTGCTCGATGCCCGCCATGATCTTGAGGACGGTGGACTTACCGGCGCCGTTCGGGCCGACCACACCGATCTTCGCGCCGGGCAGGAAGTTCAGGAAGACGTCATCCAGAATCACCTTGTCGCCGTGCGCCTTGCGCGTCTTGCGCATGGTGTAGATGTACTCAGCCAAGAGAAACCGTCCGGCAGATCGTGGGGTGGGCAGATCCATCCCATTCTGCCGCACCCGTGCCCCCGGACGGAAACGGCCCCCGTGCTCCCCCGACGGAAACGGCCCCGGCGCACGGGCACACCGGGGCCACTCTCCGCTCACGCGCGGTTACTCACCGCCGTCGTTCTCCTTCTTCCTGCGGGTCAGCACGACCGCCGCGCCGCCGACCAGCAGGAGCGCGATCGCCGCCGCCGCGATCATCGGGGTGGTGCTGGAGCCGCCGGTCTCCGCGAGGTTCTCGCCGCCGCTGCGGACCGCCGGGAGGCCCGCCGCCTCGCCGGGCGCGCTCTGCCGCGTCAGCTGAGCGGACATGCCGCCGGCGGGGCTGCCGCTGGTGCGGCAGTCGAGCACGCCCTCGAAGTTCCTGGACAGGCCGCCGGGCCCGGTGATCGTGAAGTCGTACGCCTGGTCCTCGCGCACCGGGACGGTGGCCGTCCGCGTCAGGCCGGCCGGGATGGCGTGCTCGGTGTCCAGCAGCTCGAAGGTGAAGGGCTGGTCGCCCTTGTTGACCGCGGTGATGTCGACGCCGCCGTCGGCGCAGTTCTTCCTGGCCGTCAGCGCCGGGATGGCGCCCTCCTTGGCCCAGGTGGCGGAGGCCCGCGCGGTGACCGTGGACTGGCTCGACCCGGCCAGGATCTGGGTCTGGCTCTTGGTGAGCCCGGCGAAGACGCGGCCCACCGGCACGGAGGCGGTGGCCTGGACGGCGAGCGACGCGGTGCCGTCCACGGCGGTGGAGGGGACGTCGAAGAAGAGCTGCGCGCCGTTGGCCGCGGCCTTGACCGGCCTGCCCTTCTTGTCGACGACCCGGATGCCGTTGGCCGCGGCGTCGGCGGGCGGGGCGACCGCGACGCGGCGCGCGGTGGTGCGGACGGTGACGGGGCCGAGGCGGTGGCCGGACTTCCCGGAGACGGCGGCGGGCTCCAGGGTGAGGGACGCGCGGGGCTCCTGGGCGGTGCGCGCCTTCTTCTGGAGCCAGTCGGCGAGCTTCTCGGCCTGCGGGTCCAGGGCCTCGACCGCGGCGTTGTCGGAGTACCGCCAGACGGCGACCTGGGTTCCGGCGGCGGCTGTCTTCTCGCTGAGCGGCCCCGTGCCGGCCTCCTTGGCGAGGCCCACGAGGTCGTCGACCTGCGGGTAGGAGTGCTGGAGGATCCAGCGGATCTTCCCGGCGTTCTTGTTCGCGCCGAGCGAGGTCTGCGCCCAGGGGGTCTCCAGGTACTTGGCCTGGTCCTGGGTGGGGTTGTGGACGTCGATGCCGTACGTCTTGAGCTTGCCGCCGCCGTCGACGGTCATCTCGAAGAGTCCGGCGGGCAGTTCCGTGACCTTGGCGGGGGCACCGTTCTCGGCCGGTGTGCGGAGCACGGCCCTGTCGTAGGTCTTCAGCCCGTCCAGGGTGGCGACCGCGCCGCTCTGGTCGTCGGGCGCGTCCAGGGCTGCCGCGGCGCCCGCCCCGGATATCGCACCCGCCGCCACCAGGCCGGTGACGAGGACCGCTGCGGACAGTCGGCGGGCCAGGCCCCGCCCCCGTTGAGCAAACAACAGACTTCCCCTCCGGGCGAGGCCCTAGCGCGTGGTGCGCACGTGGGGAGTGCCTCGCCAGCAGACTCAAGTGCCCCATGAGTACCCGGGAATCCTATGAAGGACGTTGATCACCGACCCCCAAACCTACAGTCAGATAACCATTCCGAATCGGAATCGTTATCAGTGAAGTCGCCGCGCCCCTTGCTTTCTTCACAGTGCCTGCACCTCTCGTGAACGCTGCGTAATTCCCGCGGTCCGCGCGGCCGCCGCGGCCTTTCGGGGGCCGCGCGCTTCGCCGTTGTCCGGCGCGGCCCGGCCGCCGCTTCCGCCGCCGACCGGGTCGCGCGTTCCGACCGGGTCGCGCGTTCCGGCCGGTTCACGTGTTCCGGCCTGGTGCGAGGCGCCGCCCTGGTCCTCGCCTCCGCCCGGGTGCTCGCCTCCGCCCGGGTGTCGGGTCCCGCCCGTCTCGCGGGTCCCGTACGCCTTCCTGGCCTCGTACGCCTCCCTCGCCGCGAGCGCCTCGCGGACCGAGTACGCCTCCCTGCCCGCGTACACCTCCCTGCCGCCGCGCTCGGTCAAGGCCGGATCCGCCTTCGACACGCGGCGGAACGCGGCCGTGCCGCGCGACAGGTCGTGGCCCACCGCGAACGCCTCGATGTCGACGAACGTCCTGCGCTGCCCGTCCCGCTCCTCCTCGCGCACCTTCAACCTGCCGTGCACCACGAGCGGTTCGCCGACCGTGACCGAACCCGCGAGATTGGCCGCGAGGGAACGCCAGGCGAACACCGTGTAGAAATTGGTGTGTCCGTCGGCCCAGAGCTGTTTCTCGCGGTCCCAGCGGCGCGCCGTCGCCGCGAACCTGAATCGTGCCATCGAGCCCGTCGCCGTCTCGCGGAACTCCACGTTCGTGGCCACGTTCCCCACCACGGTCACCATCGTCTCGGACACAGGTCTCCCCCTTCCACGGACCGGGCCCCGCCCGGAATCCGGCCCCGGCCCCCCGTCGGTTCCGGTGATTCCATGGTGGGCCCGGTCCGCGCGTCCCGCCGCGGCCTGTGGACTACCGGCCGGTTGTGGACAACCCCGTCACCGTCGCGTACTGCTCGCGCACCTCCCGGTACCGCAGCAGCTCCGCCGCGACCGGGTCGAGCACCTTCGCCCGCCCGCACCCGGCCGCCGCCTCCCGCAACCGCCGCTCGGCGTCCTGCCCGTACCTGCGCGCCGGCCCCCGCGCCGCCACCGCGCACGACCACTCCACCAGCGGCCCCCCGACGATCCCCGCGAGCATCACCAACGCGGGCGCGGCAAGACCCGGTTCGAGCACCCCGATGATCTGGCCCGCGAGCCACAGCGCGCCGAAGACCTGCAACAGCGTCATCGCGGCCTGCGTCAGCACCGCGGCGGGCCACCACGCGGGCCGCGGCGGTCTGGCCCCCACCCTCCCGACCGCCCCCACACCCGTCTCCCCCGTCTCCCCCATCTCCTCCGTCTCCCCCGCCGCCTTCCCGACCGCCCTTCCGACCGCCCTCCCGACCGTCTTACCGCCAGGCCTCCCGCCCTGCCTCCCGCCCTGCCTGCCGCCCGACGCCGCCTCCCGCTCCGCGAGTTCGTCCAGCGCCTCCGGCAGGCCCTCGGCCCCGCGCACCGCCGCCTCGTGCACCGCCGCCGCCCACGGCGCGGGCAGCCCGCGCGACGCGTCGTCCGCGACCTGGCGCACCGCCTGCTCGACACGCTGACGCGCCGTCAACTCGTCCTCCACGGGAGCCGCGGCCCGGGGCGAGACGTCGGCGCCCGGGGTGCGCGTCCGCTCGTACCACCGCCAGAGCCGCAGCCAGGGCGTGCCGCACGCCTTCCCCGCGTTCCTGCGCCACTCGCGCTCCGCCGCCTGCCCGGCCGCCGCCGCGCCCACCGCGGCCGCCAGCCGGTCGCCGAACTCCTCGCGGGCCCGCTCGTCGAGCCCCGGCCGCCCCTCGGCGACGTACACGGGACGCAGCCCGGCCGCCGCCGCGTCCACGTCGGCGGCGAGCCTGCGGGCCGCCGCCGTGCGCTCCCGTACGAAACCGCCCAGCAGTTCGCGCAGTTCGCCGAGCCCTTCGCCGGTGAGCGCGGAGAGCGCGAGCACCGTGGCGCCCGGTTCGCCGTGCTCGCCGAGCGCCATGCCGTCCTCGTCCAGGAGCCGCCGCAGGTCGTCCAGGACCTGGTCGGCCGCGTCGCCCGGCAGCCGGTCGATCTGGTTGAGCACCACGAACGTCACTTCGGCGTGCCCGGCCAGCGGCCTCAAGTACCGCTCGTGCAGCGCCGCGTCCGCGTACTTCTCCGGGTCGACGACCCAGATCACCGCGTCGACCAGTGCCAGCACCCGGTCCACCTGGTCGCGGTGCGCGGTGACGGCGGAGTCGTGGTCGGGCAGGTCGACCAGGACCAGGCCGTCGAGCCCTTCCAGTCCTTCGACGGTCTGAAGGGGCCTGCGCCGCAGTCGTCCCGGGATCGCGAGCCGGTCCAGCAGTCCGGCGGCGCCGTCCGTCCAGCTGCACGCGATGGGCGCGGCGGTGGTGGGGCGCTTCAGTCCGGTCTCCGAGATCGACGATCCGGCCAGTGCGTTGAAGAGCGTCGACTTGCCGCTGCCCGTGGCGCCCGCGACGGCGACGACGGTGTGCCGGGAGGAGAGCCGCTGCCGCGCGGCCGCCTCGTCGAGCACCCGTCCGGCCTCGGCGAGGGTCGCGCCCTCCAGCCGGTTCCTGGAGAGGCCGACCAGCTCGCGCAGCGCGTCCAGCCGGGGCCGCAGGGCGGTGCCGCAGGGCAGGGCGCTGTCCACCGGGGCGTCGCGGTGCTGTTCGGCGGTGATGTCCCGGACGGGGGGCAGCTGGGTGGCCCTGCGCCGGATGATCCCGTCGTCCCAGCGCGCGTCGCCCTTGCCGGGCGGGGCGCTCTTGTCGTGCGCCGCGCCCTTGTCGGGCGTTTCGGTCGGGGCACCGTCGCGCCCCTCCTCCCCGGCCCTCTCCGCCCTCTCGGCCCTCTCAGCCTTCTCCATGTTCTCGGTCCGGCCGGTCACGGCAGTCATCGCTGCCACCTCTCCTTCTGAAGTACGGACAGCGCGGCGATCAGTTCGGCCTGGGGTTCGGGGCTGACGTCGAGGGCGTCGACGGGGGCGAGCCGCCGGTCGCGCTCGCCGTTCAGCACGCGTTCGATGTACGCGGCGACCAGGGCGCCGCCCTTGTCACGGAGCCTGAGCGCGCCCTGGACACCGATCCGTTCGGCGAGCTGTTCGCCCGCCGCACGGGCCCGGCGTCCGCCGAGCAGGGCGGCGGCGAGGAGAGCGGCGACGGTCTCGGCGTCCGGCAGGGTGCCGCGCTCCGCGTCCCGCACCTCCTCCTCGGCCAGCTCTTCCAGTACGCGCCGCCAGCGCCGTACGGCGAGCCCGATGCGCCCACCGGCATCACCGGCCTTCCCCCCGACCCTTCCCCCTTCTCCATCCCCGCCCCCGTCCCCGTCCGCTTCCGGGAAGGTCAGCCCGGCGGCGGCCGGGTCGCGCGCCCAGTTCCCCCGTACGGCCTCGTCGGCGGCGGCCACCGCGCACACCAGCAGGGCGGCCAGGCTCTCGGCGAGCGAGTCGAGGAGTTCACCGGCCGAACTGTCGAGCGGATAGCCGCGCCACCGGGTCCTGGCGTCGCCGGAGAGCACGGCGCCGCTCCGCAACTGCCGCTCCACGCGTTCGCCCTCCCTTTCGTACGCCTCTTCCACCGCACTGTTCAGCCGTACGGCGGCGGCGTGCTGTGCGGCGACGGCGGCGGCGAGTTCGGGCATGCGGCTGTTCAGCGAATCGACGACCCCCGCGGCGGTGCGCCCGACGGCCTGCTGCCGGGCGGCGGGGTCCTGTGCGCGGTGGGCGAGCCACGCGTACAGCGGGGCGACGGCGGTGGTGGGCAGCAGCCCGCTGCCGCCGCCCGCGGATTCGGGGAGTTCGGGGATGGTGAAACGGGGTACGTCCCCGAGTCCGGCCCGGGTGAGCAGCGCCCCGTACTGCTGCGAGACCTCGGCGACGAACTGGTGGGGCACCCGATCGAGGACGGTCACGAGCGAGGCGTCGTACTCCTTGGCGGTACGGAGCAGGTGCCACGGGACGGCGTCCGCGTACCGCGATCCGGTGGTCACCATCACCCATACGTCGGCGGCGCAGAGCAGTTCGGCGGCGAGCAGTCGGTTGTCGGCGACGAGGGAGTCGATGTCGGGGGCGTCGAGGAGGGCGAGTCCGCGGGGCAGCGATTCGGCGGTCTCGACGCGCAGGGTGCTGTCGCGGCCGTCCTCTTCGCCGTCCCCCTCCTCGGCCTCCACCCCGGGCCTGGGCAGCCAGACCCGGGTGAGCTGCGGCAGCACGCGGGGGCCCGCGAACCAGTGGTGGTCGTCGGGGTGGCACACCAGTACGGGGACGCGGGTCGTGGGCCGGAGCACCCCGGCCTCGCTGACGCACCGCCCCACCAGCGAGTTGACGAGCGTCGACTTCCCGGCCCCGGTGGACCCGCCGACGACCGCGAGCAGCGGCGCTTCGGGGTCCTTGAGCCGGGGCACCAGATAGTCGTCGAGCTGCGCGAGCAGTTCGACCCGCGTCTGGCGCGCGCGTGGCGCACCCGGAAGAGGAAGGGGGAGGCGCACGGCGGCGACCCGGTCACGCAGGGCGGAGAGTGCGTCGATCAGCTGAGGCCGTACATCCATGGTCACCACATGCGAAGAATGCCCAATTTTGGCGCCTTTTTGAAGCGTATGGGCACCCTCTGCGCGCCGGTCGGATACCGGGAACAGACGGGACGAGTGGGGCGCAGGCATAACGAGTGCACAACACCCGTGGCCTGAGACGCAAAAAGCGCTGCGGGAATCGCACTCGCCTGCGATTATCGGTTCGCTTCACCGAACCTCCACATCGTGCCACGCAGGTGAAGCAACCGGGTCAAGGCGATCGGAGCCCTATCCTTGTCCCGGCAAGGTCACGGACACGGGTCACGCACCACGACCCACCCCGCCGACCTGCCCAGCCCGGGGCTCCCGGCCACCGCGGCCACCATCCCGGCCCCCGTAGCTCAGTGGATAGAGCAGGCGCCTTCTAAGCGCTTGGCCGCAGGTTCGAGTCCTGCCGGGGGCGCACGATCGGACCCTCCTTCGGGAGGGTCCTTTTTGCTGGTCGGGAAGCCTAGCGGGGCGCGCGTAGCGGCCGCGTAAACGCCGCGGCTCACCGGCGCCGGTGCGGGCGGCGGGCTCCGCGCCCGCTCTTCCGGCAGCCGTTCAGCGGGCCCGGGGCGGTGGATGTGGTGGGCTTGGGGAAAATGTGGGTGGGGAAAATGGGGATTCGGTTGATGGAGCGGGGGGTTCCGCAACATCCTTGCCCGCATGAGTCTCGTCAGTGCGGCTGTCGGTCTGCCCGACATGCGGGAGTACGCCCATGAGTGGGCCCTGGTGGATGTGGAGACCTCCGGGCTCGTCGCTCGGCGCGATCGGGTGCTGTCCGTTGCCGTGGTGACGCTCGGGGCCGACGGGGAGCAGACCGGGGAGTTCAGCACCCTGCTCGATCCGGGGTGCGATCCCGGGCCCGTCGAGGTGCACGGGCTGACCGCCGAACGCCTGCGCGGGGCGCCCGGGTTCGGGGCGGTCGCCGGGCGGATCGCGGCGCTGCTCGAAGGGCGGGTGCTCGTCGCGCACAACGCCCAGTTCGACTACGACTTCCTCGCCCACGAGTTCGCCCGCGCCCGCACGCCCCTGCCCGTGACCCGGCGGCTGTGCACCCTCGCGCTCAACCGGCAGATGGACCCGCCCACGGAGGACCTGAAGCTCGGCACGCTCGCCGCCCACTACGGCGTACCGCAGACCCGTGCGCACGACGCGCTCGACGACACCCGGGTGCTCACCGGGATCCTGCGGGCCTCCCTGCGCGAGGCCGCGCGCCTCGGGCTGCCGCTGCCGTTCGTCTCCTGCCCGCCCCGGCAGGACGTGCGGTTCGCTCCCCGGGCGCCCAAGACCCCCTGCCCGTACCGCAATCCGGGGCGCATGGCCCCCGGCGGGCCGTTGCTCCAGGGCATGAAGGTCGCCGTAACCGGCAGCACCGACCTCTCCCGCGCCGACCTCGTCGAACGCGCCGTCGCCGCCGGGCTCAACGTGGTGTCGTCCGTCAGCCGGCACACCAGCGTGCTCGTGACCAACGAGCCCGCCTCCACCTCCGCCAAGGCCCGGCGCGCCGCCGCCGAGGGCGTGCCCGTCCTCGACGAGGCCGCGTTCCTGCGCCTGTTGGCTGAGGTCGGGGGCGGGGAGCGCCACGGGGAGAGCGGTGGGGCGAGCGTTGGGGAGGGTGTTGGGGAGGGTGGGCCGGAGAGCCGTGGGGCGAGTGGGCCAAAGAGCGGTCGGGAGGGCAGTGGGGGGCTTCCTGCTCCTCGGGGGCCTCTGGATCAGGCTCCGGTTCCGGCCCAGGTCCAGACTCCGGCACCGGCCCCGGCCTCGGCCCCGGCCCGCACTTCCCCCGCCGACCGTCCCCTCCACCGCCGCCGCGTCCTCGTGCTCGGCGGTACGCACCCCGTGGCCGTCGCCGCCCGTACGCGCGTCGTCGAGCTCGGCGGGTCCGCCGCCGTCAACCTCTCCGCCAGCGTCACCGACGTCGTGCTCCTGGCCGACGGCGAGCGCGACCGCCGCATGCGCCGGATCACCGCACTCGAAATCCCCGTGCACGACACGGACTGGCTCGACGCGCCCACTCCCGTCGCCCCCACCGCCTGGGCGGCCGTCGCGCGGGCGAGCGAGCCCCAGGTGCTACCGCGCGGCGGCGTCGTCGACCTGCCCCCTGGGCAGTGGCACGTCACCGCGGGCTGGGTGCCGCCCGTCGGCTGCGAGATCGACGTGGTGGCGTTCGCGCTCGACGGGGACGAACAGGTCCCGTTCGACGAGGACTTCGTCTTCTACGGCGCCCCCGAGAACCCTTCGGGGACCGTACGGCTCCTCACCGACGGGCCCGCCGAGCAGACCGTCGTCGTCGACCTCCCCTCCCTCGCCCCCTCGGTGCGCAAGCTCGTCGTCGCGGCGGCCGTCGACGGGCCCGCCACCTTCGGGGACGTCGGCGCGGTCCAGGTGGCCGCCGCCCCGGGCACCGGATCCGCGCCGCTGGCCCGCGCCACCCTGGACGCCGCCACCACCGAACGCACCCTGCTCCTCGGCGAGTTGTACCGGCGCGGGCCCCTGTGGCGGTTCCGGGCGGTCGGGCAGGGGTACGACCACGGGCTCGCGGACCTCGCCCGGGGGTACGGGGTCGACATCGCCGAGTGAAGGCGGCGCCACATGGCGCCATCATGGGTTGTAGTGGCGTCACACTGGTGCCATGATGGCGCTATGGACCTCACGCCCCATGTCGACCGCCTCAGGCAGGAACTCGTCCTCGCCGCGGAGGCGCGCGGCGAGGACGCCCGCGACCTGGCCGAACGGCTCGCCGCTCCACTGGAGTCGGCCGTCCGGCTCACCCTCCTCGACGCGCTCTCCGCGGCCATGAGCGAGGTCACCCGCGAGCTCGCGCCCGGCTCGGTCGACGTGCGACTGCGGGGCCTCGCACCGGAGTTCGTGGTGACACCACCGCCCCGGGACAGACCGTACGAGAACGCCCCCGCGGCCCCGACCCCGGCCGCCACCACCGCCACCACCGCCACCACCGCCGCCATGGATGACGACGGAAGTGTCGCGCGCGTCAACTTCCGGCTCCCCGGGCACCTCAAGTCCCGCGTCGAGAGCGCCGCGAGCCGGGAGGGCCTGTCGGTCAACGCCTGGCTCGTTCGGGCCGCCGCCGTCGCCCTGGAACCGGGCGGTGCCGCTCCCGCACACCGCGCCGACGCGGACGGCCTCACCTGGTGGGCCCGCTGAATCCCCGCCCCGGGGCCGGAACCGGTGCCGGTGCCGCGTCCGGCGCCCGCACCGCACGCCCGGGAATCGGGGAGCATCGGAGCGCGCGGAGCCGTGCAACGGGCGCCGGGCCCGGGTAGGGGAGATGACAGAGGCAAGGGGAACGCGATGGCGGGCACCGGCAGCATCCTTCTGGTGGACGACCAGGAGGACAACCTCTTCGCTCTGCACAGCGTGCTGGAGACGCTCGGCAGGCCCATCGTCCGGGCGTCGGACGGCGAAGAGGCGCTGCGCGTCGCCCTGCGCCAGGAGATCTCGGTCGCGGTCCTCGACGTGATCATGCCGCTGATGGACGGGGTGGAGGTGCTCCGCTACCTCAAGCGCCTCGAACCCACCCAGCACATCCCCGTCGTGCTCCTCACCGGCATCGGCCGCGACGACACGCTCGCCGCCAAGGCGTACGAGTACGGCGTCGCCGACTACCTGGTCAAGCCGATCGACCCCTGGTCGCTGCGGGCCGAGGTGCGCGCGCTCGCCGACCTCTGCGACCGTACGGCCGAACTCGCCAGGGAGAACCGGCAGTTGCGGGAACAGGTCTCCCACCTGGTCGCCGTGCCGCGCCAGCCCACCCCCGCCGAACGCGCCAGGCTCACCGAGGAACTGCTCCGCTCGGGCCACCTCGCCCCCGGGCACCGCACCTCCTGACCTCCCCCTCCTCCCCTCCCCCACCCCTCTCCCGACGGGTCCGAAGGGCACGGGAATTCACCGGGCATGCCCCACGCGGCTCTGGGTACGGGCGCAGTGGGCCTCGTACTGCCTCTGGAGGAGATCGCGGAGGTGATCCGCGGACTTCTGGGCACCAAGAGGTCTTGGGGGACCGATGAGTGAGCCGTTGGAGGCGCGGGGCGCACGGAACGCACGGGATGCGCGGGATGCGCGGGATGCGCAAGGTGCGCGGGACGCGCCGGGCTCCGGGGCCGACGAGGATCTCGACGACCTTCTCGGATTCCTCCGGGACGCCCGGGGGTTCGACCCCGCGCGCCGCGACCGCCAGCTCCTCGGGCGGCGCCTGCGCGGGCGCATGGTCCACGCCGGCACCGCCGCCTACGCGGACTACCGGGCCCGACTCGCGGCGGATCCGGCCGAGTTGAGCGCCCTCGTCGGCGCGCTCCTGGCCGGGCCCGCCGTCTTCTTCCACGACCCCGGCACCTGGGACCTCCTCCGGCGCGAAGTGGTGCCCGCGGTGCTGGAAGGGCCCGACTGCCGCGATGAGGTGCGGGTGTGGAGCGCGGGCTGCGCCGGGGGCGAGGAGGCGTACGCGCTCGCGATCGTGTTCGCGCAGGCGCTGGGCGTCGGGGAGAGCCTGCGCCGCGTCAGGATCCGCGGCACGGACGTCGACGAGGGGGCGCTGCTGCGCGCCCGCACCGGGCTGTACGCGGCCGGGGCCCTGGCGCCGCTCGACGCCGGGCTGCGCGACGAGTACTTCGCGCGGGACGGCGCCCGCTTCCGCTTCCGCGCCGACCTGCGCCACCAGGTGGTCTTCGAGCGGCACGACCTGACGCGGGACGCCCCGCCCTCCGGGCTCGACCTGCTGGTCTGCCGCGACACGCTGGTGTACTTCGACGCCGGGGCGCAGGGCCGGATCATGGGCCGGTTCCACCGCGCGCTGCGCGAGGGCGGTCTGCTCTTCCTCGGCGGGGCCGGGCGGCCGCTTGCCGGCGCGGAGCGGTTCGAGGCGTCCGACGCGCACGAGAGGTTCTTCCGCCGACCCCACGAGCACTCACGGGGCCGTTCCCGCGAGCGCCACGGAGAGCGTCACGGCGAGACGGGGACCGACGCGGAGGCCGACGCGCTCAGGGCCCGGATCGCACGCGTCCGGGAGGACCTGGAGAGGGTGTACGGAGAGCTGTGGACAGCCAGGAGCGAGGAGGACAAGGGTGAACTCCGGACCGTGATCGAGCAGTTGGAGATCCTTGACAAGGAACTCCATTTCACCGGGGAGGAGTTGGAGGAGACCAGAAGGGACGTCCGACTGCTGGAGGAGGGCCGGAGCGACGGTCCGGGATGACCCCGGCGGGCGTACGCTGTCGGGCATGGAGCCCAGCGAGAGCCGCGCGGCCCGTGCCGCGGTCGCGTGGGCCCGCGCCGAGCGGGCCCAGGCGCGGGCGCGGCGCTGCGAGGAGACCGCCGAGCAGCACGAACGGCTGGCCGCCGAGACCGGGCTCGACGCCCATCTGGACCTGGCGCGGCTGCACAGACGGGCGGCCGCCTGCCACCTGTCGTCGGCCGCGATCCAGGAGGCGTACGCCCGCCGCATGACGCGATGGGCAGAGGGCGACGGAGTGCGGCCGCTCTTCATGAGCGGGGTCGCGGAGGCGTGCGGCACGCCGAGCGCGGCACTCACCCTCGTCGGCGCGGACCGCAGCCAGCTGGCCTTCGCCGCGTCCGACCGACCGGCCCACCGGGCGCAGGACTTGGAGTACACGCTGGGCGAGGGCCCGGCGGTCGACGCGGCCGCCGAACGGCGGGGGCTGTACCTGGCGCGGGCCGAGTTCGAGGCACGCTGGCCGGGCTACGGGCCCGCGCTCACCTCGCTCGGCATCGCCCGCGTCGCCGCGACGCCACTGCTGGCGGGCGACGAACCGGGGCCGTGCCTGGGCGCGTTGGCCGTGTTCGACCCGGAGCCTGGCGTGGTGGAGTCGGGGGCCTTCGCCAGGGTCGCGGCGGCCCTGGTCCGCACGGTCCTCGTCGGGCTCGACGCCGAGCCCGAGCTGTACGGGGGCGTCGACCACCGCGACGTCGTGCACCAGGCTGCCGGGGTGCTGTCCGTGCAGTTGGAGTGCACGGTCGCGGACGCGCTGGCGCGCATCAAGGCCCGCGCCTTCGCGGAGGGCACGACCTCCGACGCGCTGGCCCTGCGCGTCGTCTCGGGGGAACTGCGCATCGGCCGCTGAACCCCTCGGGTCCGGCGGCCGACGGCATGGGCACGGCACGGGCACGGCATGAGCCCGGCACGGGCAGGGGACCGCGCGCGGCGCTCAGCCGCTCGCGCGCACCGCCCAGCTCTCGGCGATCGCGGACGTCACGGCGTCCTGCTGCTCCACCAGGTAGAAGTGGTGGCCCGGCAGGACCGTCAGCCGGAAGCCGCCGGGTGCCACGTCCTCCCAGGCGGCCATCTCGTCGGGCGGCGTCGACTGGTCGGCGTCGCCGATGTACGCGTACACGGGGCAGCCGACGGGCGCGGCGTCGCGCGGCCCGTAGGTGCCCACGATCGTGAAGTCCGCCCGGATCGCGGGCAGCACTATCTCCCTGAGGTCGGGGTCGTCGAAGAGGATCCCGTCGGTGCCGCCGAGCCGGCGGACCTCGGCGATCAGGGCGTCGTCGCCCTGGAGGTGCAGGGTGCGCGGGACCAGGCGGTGCGGCGCCCTGCGGCTCGACACGTGGAGCGCGGCGGGGGTCGTCCCGTGCCGCTGCTCCAGGCGCAGTGCCACCTCGTAGGCGAGGGAAGCGCCCATGCTGTGTCCGAAGAGGGTGACCGGGACGTCCAGGAAGGGCAGCAGCGCCTCGGTGACGTTGTCGGCCAGCTCCTCCATGCTCTCGACGCAGGGGTCGGTCAGCCGGTCGTGCCGCCCGGGGTAGCGGGCCACCAGCACTTCCGTCGCGCTGTCGAAGGCGGTGCCCCAGGTGTGGAAGAAGCTCGCGCTGCCGCCCGCGTGCGGCAGGACCACCAGTCGGCGGGCGGGCGACGCCGTCACGGCGTACTTGCGGAACCAGCGGTTGCTGTCGATGGCTGTGCTCATCCTCGGGGCACCTCGTGTCAGATTCGGGTGGAGACGGGAATCCGCCGGGCGACGGGCTCCACCCGCGGATCGGCCAGGGTCAGGTAGTCGGCCGTGGCCAGGGCGACCGACCGGTCCAGCCTGGCCGCGTTGAAGTAGATCACGTCGTGGGACAGCAGGCCGGGGTCGGCCACCAGCTCCAGGTCGGGGTGGAACGCGAACGGCATGACCGATCCGCTCACGCTCCCCGCGAGGTCCTCGGCGACCGCGCGCGTCGCGAACGACGCCTCCGTACCCGAGTACAGCTCGCACAGCCCGTCCAGGTCCACCTGGCGGTTGCCCGGGACCACGGCGAGGACGTAGCGGCGGGCGCGGCGGCCCAGCGCCACCCGGACCACGATGCACTTGGCGGCCTGGGACAGGGAGTGGCGGCGCAGCAGGCTGGCGTGCTCGGTGCGGCCCTCGGCGGGGTGGTCGATGAGCCGGTAGCTGGCGCCCGCCCCGTCCAGGAGGTCCATGAGCCTGTCGTACGCGCTCGTGGCCGTGCTCGTGCCGGTACCGGTACCGGTGTTGATGCCTGTGCCTGTGCCGGGCGCGATGCTCGTGTCGATGGTCATCGGGGCAGCTCCAGGGACCAGGACGCGGTGGCCCCGATCCGGTCGGCGGCGTCGGCCAGCACCTCGGGGGCGACCGGGCCCGCCAGGCCCAGCGCCACCAGGACCTCGCCGGGCCTGGCGGGGTCGCGGCCGATCTGGAGGGCGCCGATGGCGACGCCCGCCGCGCCGAGCGTCTCGCTGACCCCGCCGATCACCCCGGCGCCCTCGGGCGCCCTGAGGAACGCGGTGCTGCCGCTGAGCGGCAGGTCGAGACCGAACCCGCAGACCTCCACGAGCCGTTCGCCGCCGCCCAGCGCGGTCAGCGTGCCGGAGACCGAGACCTCCGTGCCGCCCGGCAGCGTGCCGGACACGGAGACCAGCCCGGGGTGCGCGGACCCGGCGGACACCGCGGACCCCGCAGGCACCGCGGACTCGGCGGGCACGTCGGACTCGGCAGGCGCGTCGGACTCGACGACCAGTTCCGTGGCCAGCCCGCGCTCCTGGGCGATCAGCGGCGCGTTGACGTAGCTGGCCGACTCGACGACGCCGCCGAGCACCCCGGTGAGGGCGGCCAGTTCCAGCGGGGCCGCGTCCAGGCGGCCGATCCCGCCCGTGACCCGCACCCTGATGCGGCCGGGCAGGCCGTCGGCTGACGCGGTGAACAGCCGTCCGACCCGCTCGGTCAGGGTGAGCCAGGGGTCCAGTCCGTCGTCGACCCGGCCCATCCGGACGTTGACCGCCTCGGGTACGAACCGCCCGGCGAGCGCCTGGCGGACGGAGCGGGCCACCGAGACCCCGGCGCGCTCCTGGGCCTCGGCCGTGCCGGCCCCCAGGTGCGGGGTGACGACCACGTTGGCCAGCTCGAACAGGGGCGAGTCGGTGCACGGCTCGCTGGCGAAGACGTCGATGCCCGCGCCCGCGACCCGGCCCTCCTTGAGGGCCGCGTACAGCTCGGCCTCGTCCACGATGCCGCCCCTGGCCGCGTTGACGATGCGGACCGTGGGCTTGACCTTGTGCAGCGCCTCGAAGCCCAGCAGGCCCGCGGTCTCCGGGGTCTTGGGCAGGTGGACCGTCAGGAAGTCGGCCCGGGTGAGGAGTTCGTCGAGTTCGACGACCTCGACGCCGAGCCGGGCCGCGTACTCCGGCTGCACGTAGGGGTCGTAGGCGAGCAGCCGCATGCCGAACGCCTCCATGCGGCGGGCGACCAGCGAGCCGATGCGGCCGAGGCCGACGATGCCCAGCGTCTTGTCGGCGAGTTCCACGCCGGTGAACTGGCCGCGCTTCCACTGGCCGCCCTTGAGCGCGGCGTCGGCCTGCGGGATGTTGCGGGCCACGGAGAGCAGCAGTCCGACGGTGAGTTCGGCGGCGCTGACCACGTTGGAGGTCGGCGCGTTGACCACCATGACCCCGGCACGGGAGGCGGCGGCCACGTCCACGTTGTCCAGGCCGACCCCGGCCCGGCCGATCACCTTGAGGCGGTCGGCCGCGGCCAGGGCCTCGGCGTCCATGCGGGTGGCGCTGCGCACCAGGACCGCGTCGGCCCCGGGAAGCGCCGCGAGCAGGGCCCGCCGGTCGGCGCCCGCGCAGTGCCGGACCTCGATGTCCGGACCGAGGGCGTCGACCGTGGCGGGTGAGAGCTCCTCGGCGATGAGTACGACAGGTTTGTCCATGACTCGCTTCCTTGCTTCACGGGGCGGTCGGAAGGGGCGGGGGGCGAGGGGCGGGATGCGCCGCGCGGGCGACGGCCGCGCGGGCGGTGCCGTGCGGCCGTCGCCGGTGACGGCCGCACGGCTCAGCCGCTGGTGACCAGCCGGTCCGGGGCCACGGCCCCGCCGTCCCAGGTCTCGGGGGCGCCGAAGTGCTCCTTCACCCACTCGGGGTCGTACAGGGAGTCGAGGTAGCGGTCCCCCTGGTCGGGCGAGAGGGCCACCGCGGTCAGCCGCTCCCCCTCCGGCCTGGCGGCGAGCCAGCGCAGGGCGCCGCTGACGACGGTCCCGGTGGAACCGCCGAACAGGAAGCCCTGCCTGGCCATGACGTGGCAGCTCTCCAGGGTGTCGCGCTCGGTCACCATGACCACGTCGTCGACGAGGCCCTCGTCGAGCATCTGCGGCCGCACGCCCGCGCCGAGGCCCGGGATGTGCCGGGTCAGCGCGGGACCGCCGAAGGTCACCGAGCCCACGCTGTCGACGGCGACGATCTTCACGTCGCGCTCCTGCTCCCGGAAGTAGCGGGCGCAGCCCATCAGCGTTCCCGTGGTGCCCGCCCCGACGAACAGCACGTCCAGTTCGGGGAACTGGGCGGCGACCGCGGGGGCCGTGGTGCGGTAGTGGGAGAGCCAGTTGTGCGGGTTGACGTACTGGTTGAGCCAGACGTAGTTGGGGTCGAAGTCGCACAGGCGCCGTACGTAGGCGATGCGCGCGCCGAGCAGTCCGTGCTCCTTGTCGGGGCGCGAGATGACCAGCACGCGGGCGCCGAAGGACTCCATGAGGCGGCGGCTCGCCGGGTTGCAGCGGGAATCGGTGACGCAGACGAACCCGTAGCCCCGGTGGGCCGCGATCATGCTGAGGGCGATGCCGAGGTTGCCCGACGAGGACTCGACGAGGACGTCTCCCGGGGAGAGGATGCCGTCGCGCTCGGCGGCCGTGACCATGGAGAGCGCGGCCTTGAGCTTGACCGATCCGGCGAGGTTGAGCCCCTCGTACTTGAGGTAGAGCGGTACGTCGAACACGGACTTGAGGTCGACGAAGACGTCGTCCGTGTTGATCTCGTACGGGGCGGTTATGACCGTCACTTCATCACCGATTTCGTGTCCGTGCCGCTATTTGGCGTTGGTGCGCCCGTAGCGGTCCAGTTCGTGGAAGAAGCCGTCGACCACTCCGAGGCGACCGGCGTCGCGGAGCTGGTCGTGGACGTAACGGCCGAGCGCGATGTCCAGCACGCCGAGGCCGAAGGGGGAGAAGACGACCGGTCGGTCGTCGGGGAGGTCGACCCGGCCCTCCAGGACGTCGTACAGGGTGCCGTCGATGAAGTCCTGGTTGCCGGTGAGCTGTTCGGTCAGGTGCGGGGAGGTGTCCGCCTTCAGGCAGTGCTCGACGTCGTCGAGGATGTTGGTGGACGCCAGCAGGATCTCGGGGGCCAGGTCGCGCAGCGACACGTTGAGGACGAGCGGGTTGTGGGCGAACCACGACGGGTCGTGGACGTGCGGGGAGCCGGCGACCGTGGCGAAGACGACCAGGTCGCTCTCCTTGATCAGCTCCTCGGCGGTGGCGTGGACGGTGACCGGGGCGTCGCCCGCGTGCTCGCCGAGGTAGCCGGCGAAGGACCGGGCGTGCTGGTCGGACAGGTCGTGCACGCCGAGCTGGTCGAAGGTCCAGTCGGTGGCCGCCAGGTAGTGGTGGATGTAGCGGGCGATGAGCCCGGTGCCGATGAAGCCGACGCGGCGCGGGCGGCTGCCGCGGCTGAGCCGGTCGGCGGCGAGCGCGGCCGACGCGGCGGTCCGCGACGCGCTGATGATGGAGCTCTCCAGGCAGGCGAACGGGTAGCCGGTGGCGTGGTCGTTGAGGATCAGCACGGCGGAGGCGCGCGGGATGCCCGCGGCGACGTTCTCCGGGAAGCTGGAGATCCACTTCAGGCCGTCGGTGGCCTTCTCGCCGCCCACGGACGCGGGCAGGGCGATGATCCGGGATGAGGGGCGGTCGGGGAAGCGCAGGAAGTACGAGGGCGGGTTGACGGTGTCGCCGCCGCCGTGGAGTCGGTAGACCTCCTCGACCTGCTCGACGACCTGCTTCTCACTGCCCGTGAGGACCTCCGCCACCTGGGCGCCGGTGATGACGGCGAAGGGCGGCACGAGCGGCTGGGAGGACATGCGGGACTCCATCTCTGGGAGGGGGCTGTGCGGTACGGGGGCGGGGCGGGCTGCGGTCAGGGGTGGGCGGGGAGGGTCACCGGGTCGCCGAGTACCACGGCGATCTCGCGCTCGCCCTCGTACGCCTCGCGGCTGTGCGCCATGCGCAGGTTGTCCACGAGCATCAGGTCCCCGGCCTGCCACGGCTCGCGGAGCGTGTGCTCCTCGTAGACGGCGTTGATGGTGAGGACGGTGTCCTCGTCGAGGCCGGAGCCGAGCCCGTACTTGCTGTTGAAGGGCAGGCCGTCGTCGCCGAACTCGAACTTCAGGTACTCCCTGATCACCGGGTCCAGGGTCCACTCGTTGAGGAACGCGATCTGGTTGAACCAGCCGCGCTCGCCGGTCACCGGGTGGCGCAGCACGGCCGCGGCGCGCTGGCGGGTGCGCAGGTCGCCGTTGGCCTGCCAGACGCATTCGATGTCGCGGGCGGCGCAGTACTCCTCGATGCCCGCCCGGTCGGCGGTGCCGAAGGCGGCCTCGGGGCTGACGCCGACGGTGTCGGTGTAGTTGCGGTCGAGCAGCCAGCCCTCGGTCTCGAAGCGGGCGACCAGGGGGGCGGGCAGCGCCCGGAGGACGGCGGCGGAGTCGCTGACGCCGGTGACGCCGCCGGACTCGGGGGCGGTCAGGCAGGAGAAGAGCAGGGTGGCGGGCACCTCGCGGGCGTAGCTCAGCTCGTGGTGCATGCACATCGGCTGGTCGACGGGCCACTCGGAGGAGGAGTGGACACCGTCGGCGAGCACCCGGCGGGCGGCGAAGCCCTCGCGCTCGGTGAGGACCGAGTCGAGGAGTTCGCCGGCGACCCGGCCGACGGTCCGGGCGTCGGCGATGCCCAGGCCCCGCACGAGGACCGCGCCGTGCTCGGCGAGGGTGGCGCGCAGGGCGGCGCGGTGCTCGGCGGCCCAGGCGACGGGGTCGGCGACGGTGCCCGCGGGGAGCTGGAGGAGGGCGGGGCGGCCCTCCGTGAGGACCACGTCGAAGGGGGCGGTGAGGGGGGCGGTGTCGGTGGTCACGGCCATGGGACGGGACTTCCTCTTATCGGTCGGTGGGTGCGGGCAGCAGCGCGGCGAGGTCCGCGAGGACCGGGTGCTGGTGTACGTCGCGCAGGGTGAAGGCGCGCTCCATCAGGACGACGAGGCGCACCGCGGTCAGCGACGTGCCGCCCTTGTCGAAGAAGTTGTCGCCGCGGCCGACGCGCTCGGCGGGGACCTTGAGGAGCTGGGACCAGGCCTCGGCGAGCCGCCGTTCGGCGTCGGTGCGGGGCGGCTCGTGCTCCTGTTCGGCGGCGGACTCGGCGAGTTCGGCGGCGAGGGCGACCAGGGCGCGCTTGTCGGTCTTGCCGTTGGGGGTGAGCGGGAGTTCGTCGAGCCGCTCCAGCCTGCTGGGCACCATGTAGGCGGGGAGGCGCTCGCGCAGCCGGGCGCGGAGCACGTCGGGGGCGTCGTCGGAGCCGGTCTGGAAGCCGACGAGGTGGCGGCCCTCGTCGGAGCTCTCCACGACGACGACGGCGCCGTCGCGGACCCCGTCCAGCTTCAGCAGCTGGTTCTCGATCTCGCCGATCTCGATGCGGAAGCCGCGGATCTTGACCTGGGCGTCGCGCCGGCCGAGGAACTCCAGGGTGCCGCCGGGCAGCCAGCGGCCGAAGTCGCCGGAGCGGTAGAGGCGTTCGCCGGTGCGGTGCGGGTCGGTGACGAAGGCGGCGGCGGTGCGCTCGGGGTCGTTGATGTAGCCGCGGCCCACGCACACCCCGGAGAAGACGATCTCGCCGGGGGCGCCGAGCGGCACGGGGCGCAGTTCCTCGTCGACGATGTAGACCGTGACGTTGCGGACGGCGGGGCCGAGCGGGACGGAGTCCCAGACGGGGACGCCGGTCATCACCTCGTGGTTGGTGTCGTCCGAGGTCTCGGTGAGGCCGTAGGCGTTCATCAGGGCGATGTGCGGGAAGCGGGCGAACCAGCGCTTGGTGAGCTCCTTCTTGAGCGCCTCGCCGGTGACGGACACGCAGCTGAGGGCGGGGAGTTCGCGCGGGTTCTCCTCCAGACGGGTGAGCAGCACCTCCAGGTAGGAGGGGACGGCCTGGAGGACGGCGACCCCGCCCTGCTCGATCGTGTCGAGGTAGCGGTCGACGTCGAGGACGGCGTCCTGCTCGACGATGAGCGTGCGGCCGCCGACGACGAGCGCGCCGACCAGCTGCCAGAGCGAGATGTCGAAGGACTGGGGCGCGGTCTGGGCGACCACCGTGCCTTCGCCGATCGACTGGTCCTCGATCTTGGCGTAGAGGTGGTTGACGAAGCCCGCGTGCTCGCACATGGCGCCCTTGGGCTCGCCGGTGGAGCCCGAGGTGAAGTAGAGGTAGGCGAGCTGGTCGGGGCCGACGGCCACGCCCGGGTCGGTGTCGCCGTGCCCCTCGGCGTACGCGGCGGCGACGGTGAGCAGTTCGACGCCGGGCCCGGCGGCCTCGCGGACGTTGTCCGGGCCGCCCTCGTCGGTCAGGGCGAGGCGGACCTCGGCGCGCTTGAGGGTGCGGGCCATCCGGTCGGCGGGGGCGTGCGGCTCGATCGGCAGGTAGGCGGCGCCTGCCTTGAAGATGCCGATGACCGAGGCCATCCAGTCGAGGTTGCGTTCGGTGACGACGGCGACCACCGCTTCGGCGCCCAGTTCGCGGGCGAGCAGCGCGCGGGCGACGCGGTTGGCGCGGGCGTTCAGCTCCGCGTACGTCCACCGCTCGTCCGCGCACACGGCCGCGACGTCGGCGGGCCGGGCGGCGACCTGCTCCTCGAACAGCTCGTGGAACCTGCGGTCGGGCAGTTCGCGGGCGGGGCCCGAGAGCCCGTTGAGCTGGTGGTCCAGCTCGTCGGCCGAGAGCAGCACGGCGGAGCGCGCGGGCGCGTCGGGGACGTCGGCGAGGCGCTGGAGCGCGGTGACGTAGTAGCCCGCGATGCGCCCGGCCGCTTCGGCGTCGAGCACGTCGGTGCGGTGGCGCAGGGTCAGTACGGGCCCTTCGGGGCCGTACCGCAGCGCGGTGGTGAGGACGGTGTCGGCGGCGTCGGTGTCGACTCCGACGGGTGCGGCGCCGAGGTCGAGCACGACCTCGAACGCGGCGTCCGACGGCTGCGTCACGGCCTTCTCGGACGCGGTCAGCAGCTCGCGCCAGGTCTCGCCCTCGACCCCGAGGCCGAGGGCGAGCGGGGCGGCCCCGGTGCCGTCGGCGGCCGGGGGCACGTAGCCGGACACCAGGGCGCGCTCGCCGCTGAGGGCGGAGAGCACGGCGGTGTGCGCGGCGATCAGCACGGCCTCCCAGCCGGCCCCGGAGCGCCGGGCGAGCAGCCGGGTGCGGGCCGCCAGGCGGACGGGGACGTCGCGGGTGAGTTCGGCGCGGGCCGCCGGGGCCTGGGCGGCCGTCGGCGGGATCCAGCGCGGGATCAGCCGCTGTGGTGCTCCAGTGGTGGTCATCGCTCTCTCCATGCTCTCCATCTGCGGCCCGTCAGGCCGATCGGCTGCCCTCGGGCACGGTGAACGGGGCGTCGCTCTCGCCGTCCCAGGCGACCCCGCGCACGGCGGCCGCGAACGCCGACACGCGCTCGGCGCCCCAGTAGGCCTCGCGGCCGTGCACGAAGAACGGCACGCCGAAGGCGTCGTCGTGGTACGCGGAGATCAGGCACTCCAGGCCCTTGATGCGGATCTTCGGGTCGTCGAGCGCGTCGCCGAGCGCCGGGTCCAGGCCCAGTTCGAGGGCGATCTCCGCGACGGTGGCGCGGTCCGACAGGTCGCGGCCCTCGTGCCAGCGGGCGCGGTAGGCCAGCCGTACGAACTCCCGTCCCTTGCCCGCCTCTTCGGCCGCGAGGTAGCCGAGGTGGGAGACCTCCCAGTGCGGGGCGCGGTCCACCGGCCAGGTGACGTTCCAGCCGCGGGCGTGGGCCCAGCGGCGCGCGTCGCGCAGGATGTAGAAGTTCTTGGAGCGGTGCATGTCGCGCACCGGCAGGTCGACCCCGGCCTCGGTGAGCAGCCGGGTGGACTCCGCGTCGGGCTCCCAGTACGGGATCCACTCGATGGCGTCCAGCACGTCCGGGTACTTCTCGGTGAGGTCGCGGTAGGCGAACCAGGAGTACGGCGAACGCAGCGAGAAGTACCAACGCGGGCTGCGCTTGCGCCGCTTGGCCCGGGTGACCAGGTTCTCCAGGTCTTCGCTCACAGTGATATCCCCCCGTCGATCTGGAACACGGATCCGGTGACGTAGGCCGCCTTGTCGCCCGCGAGGAAGGCGACCATCTCGGCGACCTCCTCGGCGGTGCCCATGCGGCCGAGCGCGACGCCCTTGAGCGCCTCGTCGCGGGCCTTCTCGGCGACGGCCGCGACCATGTCGGTGTCGACGAAGCCGGGCGCGACGGTGTTGACGCGGATGCCGTAGCGGCCGACTTCCTTGGCCAGGGAGCGGGAGAAGCCGATGATCCCGGCCTTGGACGCGGCGTAGTTGGTCTGCGTGGCGTTGCCGTAGACGCCCGCGACGGACGAGATGTTGACGATGCTGCCCGAGCGGCGCTTCATCATGGCGAAGGCGACCGCGCGGCAGACGTGGAAGACGCCGTCGAGGTTGGTGGCGATGACCGACTTCCAGTCGTCGTCGCCCATCATGATCAGGGCCTTGTCACGGGTGATGCCGGCCGACGTGACGGCGGTGGCCACGGGGCCGAGGTCGCGCTCGGTGGTGGCGACCCAGTCCTTGACCTCGGCGGCGGAGCCGACGTCCACGCGCTGGTGGTGGGCGCGGGCGCCGAGCGCCTCGACCTCCTTGGCGAGGACCTCGGCGGCCTCCTTCTGGGAGTGGTAGCAGAAGCTCACGTCGTAGCCGTCGGCCGCGAGCTTGAGGACCACGGCCCTCCCGATGCCCCGGGAGCCGCCGCTGATGAGTGCCACGGGCCTGTTCTCGGTCATCGGGCGGCCTTTCGGGTTGCTTCGGTTGCGTCGGTTGCTTCGGATGCTTCGGATGCTTCGGTTGCGGCTTCCGCGGTCTCGGCCCCGGCCCCGGACTCGGGCCTGAGCTGCCCGGCCGGGCGGAAGGCCATGACCATGCGGGTCACGGTCATCACGGTCTCGTCGCCCCGGTGGCAGGACCCCTCGAAGATCACCGAGTCGGTGAGGGAGCGGCTGATGCGCACCCGGTGCTCGACGGTGTCGCCGGGCAGCACGGGCAGGTGGAACTCGGCGTCCGCGACGGAGCCGAAGAGCATCACCTGGCCGACCGGGGCCTCGGCGACCGCGGAGGCGAGGAGCCCGGCGGTCTGGCCCCAGGACTCGACCAGGAGCGTCTGCGGGTAGGCGTAGTCGAAGTCAGGGGCCTCGGAGAGTCCGGCGTACCAGGGCTCGTTGAGGGTGACGGACTTGATCGCGCGGATGGACTCGCCGGGGACCAGTTCGAGGACCCGGTCGACCAGCAGCATCGGGTACCGGTGCGGCAGCAGGTCGCTGGGGCGCGGCAGGTCCCGCGCCGGTACGGGGGTCGCCGCGGGGGCTTCCTGGACGGGGGCGGTCACCGCGCACCTCCTGGTTCGGTGTAGCGCAGCCGCGCGGACGCGGCCTTGCCGCGCTCGGTGGTCGCGGTGGCGTCGCACCGCAGTCCGCCTTCCACGCGGCGCCACTTGAGGGTGAGTTCGAGGGTGTCGCCGGGGTACACGGCTCCGGCGAACCTGGCCGACTCGACGGCGGCGAGGTCGCCGGGGCGGGGGCTCGCGCCGCCCGTGGTCGCCGCGCGCTGGACGCACTCCAGCACGCAGACCCCGGGGAAGATCGGGAAGTCGGGGTAGTGGCCCGCGAAGACGGGCTCGGCTCCGGTGATCTCCACGCGGGCCGCGGCCGGCAGCCCCTCGTCGGTGGTGGCGGTCACCACGACGTCGGCGGCGACGGAGGTGGCCCGGCCGGTCGGGTGCGCGGTCGGGTGCGCGGTCACGGGCGCGGTCATGACGCCGCCAGTCGCAGTACGGCGCAGGCCAGCGAGCCGTCGCGGTCGGCGGACGTCACCACGGCGACGCGCCCGGCGGACGCGGGGTCGTGCGCGGCGACGGCGAGCGCCTGGGCGAGCTGGAAGGAGCCGGACGCGGCCGAGGTGTCCCCCAGCCTGCCGACGGCGGGCACCGTCTCCAGCGCCTTGGGGCCGAACAGCTCGCCGAGCACCTCGCGCTCCAGGTGGCCAAGGCGGCCGGGCGCGTCGCTGCCGCCCGCGGCCCACACCTCGTCGGGCGTCACGCCCGCGCTCTCCAGGGCGTCGCGCACGCAGCGCTCCAGCGCGGGGCGCACGTCCTTGCCGGTGGCGACCCGGGACCTGACGGCCAGGATCTCGGCGAGCGCGGGGCGCTCGGGGGTGACCGTCTCCAGCGGCTGGACGAGGAGCACGGCGGCGCCCTCGCCGAGCGCGATCTCCGGTGCCTCCGCTCCCCTGCTGTGCTTCTCCAGCCAGTAGCGGGCCGGGGAGAACTCCTCGGCGGCCGCGCACAGCACGGTGTCGGCGCGGCCCGACGACAGCAGCCTGGTCGCGTAGTTGAGGGCGAGCAGACCGGCCGCGCGGCCGCCCGCGAGGGTGGTGTTGGGGCCCTTGATGCCGTACCAGATGGCGCACTGGCCCGCCGCGCAGTTCATCACCGCGTTGGGCATGACGGCCGGGTCGACGTCGTAGGGCCTGGCGCCCTCCAGCGAGCTGCGCGTGAAGTCCATCATGCTGGCCGCGGAGCCGGTGGTGGTGGCCAGGACCAGGCCGGCGCGCTCGCCGGTGCCCGCGGCGCGGGTGCCGTCGGACTGTTCGAGCAGCGAGCCGACGGCCGAGACGGCGAGACCGGTGACCCGGTCCATGGAGCGGGTGCCCTTCTTGCCGAGCACTTCGCGGGTCTCGAAGCCCGGCACCAGGTGGGCCCTGGTGGCCGGGACGTTCCAGCGCCCGGTGTCGACGGGGGCGATGGTGGTGCGGTGCGCGCGCACCCCTTCGACCAGGGTGCCGGCCCCGATGCCGTACGGGGAGACCGCGGACCAGGCGGTGATGACGGGCCGCACGCCCGCGGGCGCGCTCACGCCCCCGCCTTGCGGGGCGTGTTGAGGGCGGCGACGGTGGACTCGTCGAACTCGGCCATCTCCCACTGGTTGGGGGCGCTCTCGACGAGGTAGCCGTGGGTGATGGTGCCGGTGGCGGTCTTGACGAGCTTGCCGTCGCGCAGGACGTAGCAGTCCATGCGGGTCGAGTACAGGAGGGTCTTGAAGACGTTCTCGACCGTGTAGACGGTGTAGAGCTCCTCCTCCATCACGGTCTCGTCGAGGATCTCGATGCGGGACTGGGTGACGACGGGGATCCAGCCGCGGGTGTCCAGGACGCGCTTGATGGGCAGGCCGCGGTCGGCGAGGAACAGGTCCTCGACCTCTTCCATGATCCGCAGGAAGCCGGACATCTGGACGCGGTCGTTGAAGTGGCAGTAGAAGTACGGCATCCGCCAGCGCCAGCCGAACGCGTTGGTGTCGCCGATGAGTTCGGCGAGCACCGGGTCGGTGCTGGTGCCCCGGCCCTCGCTCAGGGAGCCGTACGGGACCGGGGCGGCCGCGATCTCGCGGGTCTCGCCGGTGCCGAGCCGCTCGGCGGCGAACCGCTCGATGCCGGCCGGCCACTCCTCCTCGGCCTTGATGTGGCCGTCGACGCGCAGGGCGACGCGGACGGTGGAGGTGGCGCACTTGACGCGCTCGCCGTCGCGCTGGACGAACTGCGCGACCTTGAACTTCAGCGTGCCGTCGCCGTCCTTGACGGCCGGGGTGACGACCGCCTCGACGTCGTCGTCCACGGCGAGCAGCGCGGCGAGCCTGGAGTGGATGTCCACGATGTCGAAGCCCAGGCCGAACCTGCGGTAGAGGTCGCCCGCGGCCAGGCCCGCCTCCTTGAAGTGGTTGAGCACGGCCGCTTCGGAGACGTAGTTGATGTGCTTGAAGCCGATGGCGAAGCTGATGTTGTTGCCCTCGAACAGCGGGCGCAGCCGCGCCGTCGTCGTGGTCTCCAGCAGCGCCTTCACGGCGGTGTCGGGCGTGGGGCCCATCGCGGACTCCTTCTACGTGTCGGGTTCTAGAGACCGGCCGTCGGGCCGACCCGGTCGGGGACTCGGTCGAGAAAGGCGTGCACCGCACCGACGAACCGGCCGGGCATTTCGAGCATGGGGAAGTGGCCGCACCCGTCCTCGACCAGCTCCTCGCCCCTGGGCAGCAGGGCGGCGAGGTCGCGGGCGTGGTCCACGGGCGCGGACCGGTCGAGGCCGCCGCCGAACACCAGCGCCGGGGTGTGGACCCGGTCCACGGGGAACAGCGGGGTGCGCAGGTAGGCGTCGAAGAAGCGGAGCCAGCCGTAGGGGCCGATCCACTCGGTCATGCGCCGCGCCATGTCGGCGAGGAGCTCGGCGTCGACGGGGCGGCGCAGCGACCGCAGCCGGATGGACTCGGCCATGGTGCGGGGGAAGTCGTCCAGGGTCGGCCCGATCATGTCCCAGTGGAAGGCGTCGGCCGACGCCTTGTAGAACGGGTTGACCAGGACGACCCCCGGCACGTCGAGCGGGTCGGCGGCGGCCGCCCTGCGGCTGAGCAGGTCCAGCAGCAGGATGGAGCTGAAGGAGTGCGCCACGACCAGGTCGGGCCCGCCGGGCACCGCGTCCAGCGCCCGCTGGACGTGCCGGGCGGAGTCCGTCTCGTGGCGCCACGCCGCGATGCCCTCGCTGTGCCAGGGCAGCCGGGGCGCGTGCACCTCGACGTCGGAGCGCCAGTGCGCGGCGAGGCCGGACCAGATGGCCTCGTTGTTGCCGAGGCCGTGCAGCAGCACCACCCGTTTCATCGCGGCTGCCCCGGGGCGGTCAGGGCCAGTCCGGTGCCGCCGATGAGCGCGTACGCGGGGGCGCGGTGCCCCTCGTCGAACCAGCCGGTCGCGGCGGCGGCCTGCACGACGCCCCGGGCGCCGGAGAGTTCGCCCCAGCCGTCGAGGGTCCGGACGTCCGCGCCCTGGGGCAGCAGCGCGCTCTCGGCGCTCTCGGCGGTGAGCCACAGGCCCGCGTCCGGTGCGGCGGCGACGAGGCCGTCGACGGTGGTCGCGGGGCTCGCGGTGCGCAGGACGGGGCCGAGCAGGGCGCGCGCGGTGCCGGTGCCCTCGCGGGACAGCACGAGGGCGGCGCCGCCGTCGGCGACGGGTCCGTCGACGAGCCTGCGGGTGACCTCGTTGTCCGGCTCGACGCCGATGACCAGGACGTGGTCGGCGCGGTGCGAGCGGAGCAGCAGGGCGGCCCAGCGCAGCGCGTCGAGTCCGGACGTGGCGCCGTTGCAGACGGTGAGGTTGGGGCCGCCGAGGCCGAAGCGGATCGCGGTCTCGGAGGCGATGATGTTGCTGGACGCGTTGGGCGTGTCCATCGGGCTGAGCCCGCTGGTGGTCTCCTTGGCGATGGTCTCCACGGCCTTGCAGACGGTGTCCGCGTTGCCGAGGTTGGAGCTGACGACCACGCCGATCCGGGCGCCCTCGGCCTTGAGTTCCGTACCGTCGAGGAGTCCCGCGTCGTGGAGCGCCGCGTACGCGAGGTGGAGGCCGACGCGGGTGGCGCGGTCCTTGAACCGCAGGCCCTTCTTGCCGATCAGCGACGCGGGGTCGACGGGCTCGGCCGAGGGGTCGGGGGCGGTCAGCAGCGCGGCGGGGGCGGCGGCCCCGGGGAGCGCGACGGCCGCGCCCGTGACGGCGACGGGGCTCATGCCGCACCCGCCACGATCGCAACGGCGTTGACGCCGCCGAAGCCGAAGCTGTTGACCTGGGCGACGCCGAGGGGGCCCGAAAGCGGCTCGCCCGCCACGAGGTTGAGCCCGGCGCCCTCGGGCAGCGGGTCGGTGAGGCCGGCGATCGGCGGCACCACGCCGCTGTCCAGGGAGTCGAGCGCCACGATGAGGCTGAGCAGCCCGGCGGAGCCCGAGGTGTGTCCGGTCAGCGACTTGATGCCGGTCAGGGCTGGTCGGGTGCCGTCGAAGACCTTGGCGGTCACGGTGGCCTCCGTCTTGTCGTTGAGTGGGGTGCCGGTGGCGTGCAGGACCACCAGGTCGACGTCGGCGGGGGCCAGCCCGGCGCGCTCGTGCGCCTCGCGGACGGCCGCCTCGACGCCCGCCGCGTCGGGCGCGGTCTGGTGGTGGGCGTCGCAGTTGACGGCCACCGACCGCAGCCAGCCGCGGACGGGGCGCGTGCCGGGCTCCCGGCTCAGCACGACGGCCGCCGCGCCCTCGCCGAGGATGGTGCCCTGACGGTTCTCGTCGAAGGGGCGCACGGACGGCGGCGGGTCGAACTGGACCCGGTCTGCCTGGCCGAACATCGACTCGGTGACCGCGTCGCAGCCCGCCACGATGACGGTGTCGGCCTCGCCCTGCTCAAGCAGGTCCCAGGCCAGGGCCAGGGCGTAGAGCGAGGCGGAGCAGGCGCCGGCGAGGGTGTGGGTGTCGACGGCGCCGAACCGCTCGCGCAGCGCGGCGCCGAAGTCGAGCCCGTCGACGTCGAAGGGGACGCCGTCGCGCCACCACAGTTCCAGGGTGCGCAGCTCGCGCAGGCCCGTGCCGACGAGGACCGGGATGCCGCTCAGGTCCTCGGGCAGTCCGGCGTCGGCGGCCGCCTGCCGGACCGCTTCCAGCAGGAAGCGGGTGGCGCGGGCGGGCTCGTCGACGCCTTCGGCGGCGCGGTCGTCGATCTCGAAGAGCTGCTGGGCGTTGAAGTGCTCGCGCCGGAAGGCGCGCAGCGGCGCCAGTCCGCTGCGGCCGGTGCGCAGGCTCTCGAAGATCTCGCCGGGCGTCGCGCCGATGCTGGCGACGGCGCCCGTGCCGGTGATGGCGTAGCTCATGCCGCCGCCCCGTCCAGGGCCGGTTCGGCCGCGGCGTCGTACTTGCCGAGGATGACGACCGCGTTGTTGCCGCCGAACGCGAGGCCGTTGTTCTGCACGACGCGCAGGTCGGCGTCGACGGCGTGGTTGGGCACGCAGTCGATCTCGCACTCGGGGTCGGTCTTGTTGTGGTTGATGGTCGGCGGGATGAAGCCGTGGGTGATGGCGAGGCCGCAGGCGATGGCGCCGAGCGCGCTCGCCGCGCCCATGGTGTGGCCGAGCATCGACTTGAGCGAGATGGTCCGCGGGGTGTCCTCCTGGAACACCTTGCGGATGGCGCCCGCCTCGGTGATGTCGTTGGCCTTGGTGCCGGTGCCGTGCGCGGAGATCAGGTCGACCTGGGCGGGGCTGACCCCGGCGTTCTTCAGGGCGATGTCCATGACCTGGGCGACGCTGTCGCCGTTGGGCGCGACCTGGTGGTACGCGTCGCAGTTGAGGCCGTAGCCCAGCACCTCGGCGTAGATGGTGGCGCCGCGCTCCAGCGCCGACTCCAGGCTCTCCAGGACGAGGACGCCCGCGCCCTCGCCGGTGAGGATGCCCTTGCGGTCGACGTCGAAGGGCTGGCAGAACTCCGGCGCGATGGTGCCGAGCCGGTAGAAGCCGGTGAACGTCTTGCGGCACATGGCGTCGGCTCCGCCGCACAGTGCGTACTCGACCTCGCCGGAGCTGACGGCGTCGTACCCGTAGCCGATCGCGTAGTTGCCCGCGGAGCAGGCGGTCGCGATGGTGGGGGCCTCGACGTCGCTGAGTTCCAGCTCCTGGGCGATGGCCGTGGACAGCCGGGCCGGTGAGACCCGCCGTACGATCTCCGGGTCCATGTTCTCGGGACCGTCGGCGAGTTCACCGGCGACCAGCTGATCCAGTTCGAAGGACTCGCCGTCCGTGGTTCCGACGGAGATCAGTCCCCGTCGGTCGGCGAGTTCCCGGGGATCCAGACCGGCGTCCTGCACGGCCATCCGCGCCGCCGCGACGGCGAAGCGGCTGGCCCGCCCCAACTCCCGCACCGGGGTGCGGGAGATCCACTGCTCGGGCTCGAACCCCTTGACCTCGGCCCCGTTGACGTGGGCGAAGCCTTCGACGTCGAACACGGAGATCGGGCTGACTCCACTGCGGCCCGCTCGCAGGCTCGCGGTGAACTCCTCGGCCCCGATGCCGATGCTCGATATCACTCCGAACCCGGTGAGGACCACTCGCCTCTTACCGGGGCGTACTGAGGACATGCTGTCTCCCCTGTCAGACCGACTGAACGGCTGGTTCGGAACCGCTCAGCGGACGGGCGCCGCCGCGACGACCTGGTAGACGCTCTCCAGGTTGACCATCTGGCTGAGCTCGGACTGCTCGATGGTGATGCCGAACTCCTTCTCCAGCGACGCGAGGATCTCGATCGCGCGGAGCGAGTCGGCGCCGTGGTCCTCGATGAAGAGGCTGGTGTCGGTGACCTCGTCCTCCTCAAGCTCCAGGATGTCGCAGACGATCTCCTTGACGGCAGCGCGGCGCTCGTCGGTGATGGTGCTTGGCATTGTTTTCTCCTAGGCGTTTCTCGGTCGTTCTCAGTGGTTTCCGCAGTGGTTTCCGCGTGGTTTTCGCGGTGGTCCCCACGGTGGTTTCTACGGTGGTTCAGGAGGCGCTGTCGGCCATGGCCGCCGCAAGGCTGCGGGGGCGCATGTCGACCCAGTTCTCGTTCACGTAGTCCAGGCACTCCTGCCGGCCTGCCGTGCCGTGCACCACGTTCCAGCCTGCTGGGACCTCGGCGAACGCGGGCCAGACGGAGTGTTGACCCTCGTCGTTCACCAGTACGTAGTACTCGGCGTTGTCGTCCTCGAACGGGTTAGCCATCGAGTTGCCCTTCCTGGCGCGGTAGCCCAATTCCGGTCGACCTTAAGCACCGGCGAATCTCCGCGACAAGAGTTTCCAGCCCATCTCGGCCGACCGACGTTTGAGAGATTGCAATGAGAAGAATTGAATAAGGCGTTGCGGCGCCGTCCGCCGTGCGCAAGCCCCCGACGCCGACGGGCGGGTCGCGGGCGTTCCCCGGCCCCGGGGGCCCGCCGCCGCCACTGCCGGTCACCTTCCCCGTACGCACCGGCACCCAGGGTCACTTCCGGGCATCGAAGAATTCTTGGCGGCCCCGGCGCGCACCGGCCGCGCACCGGCCGCAGCTAGTACGGTCGCCGTGCCATCCACCGTGTGCAGGAAGGGAGTTCGGGTGTCCGGAGCACTGATCCGACCCAGGCCGCGGCCCCGCGCGAGCCGGACGCTGCTGTGCCTGAGTTTCTGCGGGGGCGGGACGGCGCCGTTCCGCTCCTGGGCCGACGCGCTCCCGGACGACGTGGAGCTGGCGCTGTACTGCTACCCGGGCAGGGAGGCGCGGTTCACCGTGCCGTTCGCCCGGGACTGGGAGGAGCTGCTGGGGGACGCCGTGGCGGCGGTGCGCACCGTCGCCGCGCGCCCCTACGTGCTGTTCGGCCACAGCATGGGCGCCTGGGTCGCCTTCGACCTCGCGCGGCGGGTGGAGGGGGCGGGCGCGTTCGCCCCGCCCCTGGCACTGGTCGCGTCGGCGGCCGAGGCGCCGTCCCGCGTGCGGGCGGGCGCGCACACCACCCCGTGCGTGCACGACACCGACGCCGCGCTCCTCGACTGGATGGGGACGTCGGGGCAGTTGCCCGAAGCGGTGCGGGCCGAGCCCGAGATGATGCAGATCGCCCTGGAGCTGTTCCGCGCCGACCTGCGCGTCGTGGACACCTACCGGTTCGCGCCGCACGACCGGGTGCGCACGCCGGTCCAGGTGCTGTACGGCGAGGACGACGACGTGGACGCCGGAGCCGTGGAGCGGTGGCGGGCGCTGACCGACGGCGGCCTGACGGCGGACGCGCTGCCCGGCGGCCACTTCTACACGCCGGGGGCGTGGGCGCGGCTGCCCGGCCGGCTGGCCGCGCTCCGCCCGGCCCGGCTGGGCTGAGCGGAGCGCGGGTCAGCCGCGCCCGCTCTCCCGCCGCACCCTGCGGCGGATCGCCCGCAGCATGGACATCCGCGTCAGACCGCTGCCGAACCGGATGAGGAGCCAGTACGGCAGGAAGTTCTTCCTGGTCCGTTCGTCGGTGGCCAGGATGCGCGTCTCGGTGGTGAGCGTCCCCCGCGCGTAGCGGACGTTCATCCCTATCTTCAGGATTCCCGGGTCCCCGCAGTCACGAATGATCTCGGACACGGCACCCGGCGGCCTGGGAATGTCGTACGGCGACTGCACGCCGGCGAAGAGGAACTCCGTCCCACCGGACGGGATCACCTCTCCCATCCCCCCGAGGAAATCGGGGACGATGCGCCGCCCCGCCGACACGTCGGCCTTGGTGATCGCCATGAGCGCACGCGCCAACGGAGCCTCGGGCCAGGTGGTCTCGTACACCGCCCGCATGACGTCCTCCTCGGCGCCCTCCACCGCTATCCGATGCAATTCCCTGAAGTGCCACTCAGGCAGCAGCTCATCGAGTCCCGATCCGCTTTCACCAGGCATTTCACCCTCCTTTCCGGCAACTATGGAACCGCTATCGCGGCACATCCTACGAAGCTTTCCGCAGCACCCGGCAGAAAGTTTTCACCATGGCAGCCACCTGCCATCAAAAATGGCCGTCGGCGACTTAAACGGAACTCCCCCGACCCAATTTTCAGGAAGCTGCCCACTTGCCTCCAGCGAACCCTTGCGCTCCATATCTGACGAGTTCAATTGAAAACATCCAGCCAATTACCGGATGGGGTACACCATGACCGCGCACGACGTCGAGTACATCGAGATCTACACCAGCGACCAGCAGCGGACGGCCGACTACTTCGTCTCGGCCTTCGGCTTCCTGGAGAAGGCCCGCTCGGGCACCGCCGGGCTGGACTCGGTGCTCCTCCAGCAGGGCAGCAACCGGCTCGTGGTCAGCTCGGGGCCCGCCGCCGCCGACTTCCTCGCGGCCCACGGCGACGGCATCGTCGACATCGCCTTCGCCTGCGAGGACCCGCTCGCCGCCCGTGACGGCGCCCTCGCCGCCGGGGCCCGCGACCTGACGGCCGACACCGCGGCCGAGCCCGTCGTCTCCGGGTTCGGCCCGGTGCGCCACACCCTCGTCCGGCGCTCCGCGGGCGCCCCCGCCGCGCTCCCCGCAGGACGGCACTGGATCGCCCCGGCCCGGTCAGCCGCCCCGGCGGGCGAGGTGCCCGAGCTGCGCGCGCTCGACCACATGGCCGTCTGCCTGGAGGCGGGCACCCTGCGCGACACCGTCCGGTACTACATCGACGGGTTCGGCTTCGAGGAGTACTCCAGCGAGTACGTCAGCGTCGGCGAGCAGGCCATGGACTCCATCGTGGTGCGCAGCCCGTCCGCCGGGATCACCTTCACGATGATCGAGCCCGACGCCTCCAAGAAGCCGGGCCAGATAGACGAGTTCCTCGGCCGCAACGGCGGCCCCGGCGTCCAGCACCTGGCGTTCCTCGTCGACGAGATCGTCCCCGCCGTCCTGGAGTTCGAGGCGCGCGGCGTGGAGTTCCTCCAGACTCCCGGCACCTACTACGACGTGCTCGCCGAGCGGATCACCGACCTCGACGAGGGCATCGCCGAGCTCCGCAAGACCAACGTGCTCGCCGACCGCGACGAGTGGGGCTACCTGCTCCAGCTCTTCACCCGCTCGCCCTTCGCGCAGCGCACGCTCTTCTTCGAGCTCATCCAGCGGCACGGCGCGCAGGGCTTCGGCAGCTCCAACATCCGGGCCCTGTACGAGGCCGTCGAGCGGGCCAGGGCGGCGACCTCGTGACCCGTGAGCCGACGCCGTCCGGCCCCCGCGCGCCGCTCTCCCTCGCGGAGTACGCCGCCCGCGCACGGGCCACCACCGAGGGCCCCGTCTGGGACTTCGTCGAGGGCGGCGCGGGCGACGAGCGCACGCTCGCGGCCAACGTGCGGGCCTTCGACGAGGTGCGGCTGCGCACCCGCGTGCTGACCGGCGCGGGCGAGCCCGACCTCGCCGCCACCGTCCTCGGCAGGCGCTGGGCCGCGCCCCTCGGGGTGGCGCCCATGGCATACCACACGCTGATGCACCCGGAGGGCGAGGTCGCCACCGCGCGCGCGGCGGACGGCGCCGGACTCCCCTTCGTCGTCAGCACGTTCGCGAGCCGCACCTTCGAGGACGTCGCGGCGGCGACGTCCGCGCCGCTCTGGCTCCAGGTCTACTGCTTCCGGGACCGCGCCGTGACCCGGGCGCTGGTCGAGCGGGCCGAACGGGCCGGGTTCGAGGCCCTGGTGCTGACCGTGGACACCCCCCGGCTCGGCCGCAGGCTGCGGGACGTCCGCAACGACTTCCGGCTGCCCGACGGAGTGGTTCCGGCCAACCTCCCCCAGGAGGACGCCGATTACTCCTCCCCGTCCGAGCACGGCCGCACCGGACTCGACCCCGCGCTCGACTGGTCGGTCGTCGACTGGCTGCGGTCCGTCAGCTCCCTGCCCGTCCTGGTCAAGGGGATCCTGACGGCCGACGACGCCCGCCGCGCCCTGGCGGCGGGCGTGGACGGCATCGTGGTCTCCAACCACGGCGGCCGCCAGCTCGACGGCGCCCCCGCCACCCTGGACGTCCTCGCCGACGTCGCCGCCGAAGTGGCCGGCGGCTGCGCGCTGCTCCTGGACGGCGGGGTGCGGCGCGGCCGGGACGTGCTGGCCGCGCTGGCGCTCGGCGCCGACGCCGTCCTGCTGGGCCGCCCGGTGCTGCACGGCCTGGCCGTGTCCGGCGCGCGCGGCGTGTCCGGCGTGCTGGACACCGTCGTCGAGGAGCTGGCGGAGGCCATGGCCCTGACGGGCACGCCGGACCTCGCGTCGGCGGCCGACGCCCTGCTGTCGCCGCGCCCGCCGGCCCGCGGACCCGCTCCGGCGGCCGCGCGGCCGACCACCGCCGCCGGGGCCGTTTCCGGGGCCGGGCTGCGCAAGGAGGAGCTGCACGCCAGCGTCAGCGACCCGGTGCTGGACACCATGAACTTCCTCAACGAGATCACGGGACGCTTCCCCGACGCGGTCTCCTTCGCCCCCGGCCGCCCGTACGAGGACTTCTTCGAGACCGAAGAGATCTTCGACCACGTCCGCCGCTACCTGGACCACCTCTCCGCGCGCGGCGCGTCCGCCGACACGATCCGCACGCTCATGTACCAGTACGGCCCGACCGCGGGCATCATCCGCGACCTCATCGCCGACTCGCTCAGGGCCGACGAGGGCATCGAGGCGGAGCCGGAGTCGATCGTCGTCACGGTCGGCGCGCAGGAGGCCATGCTGCTCACGCTGCGCGCCCTGTTCGCGGGCCCGTCCGACGTGCTGCTGGTGGCCAGCCCCTGCTACGTCGGCATCACCGGCGCCGCCCGGCTGCTCGACATCCCGGTCGGCCCGGTCGACGAGGGCGCGGACGGCGTCGACGGCGCCGCGCTGGAGGCCGCCGTCCTCGCCGAGAAGGCGCGCGGGCGCAGGCCCAGGGCCTTCTACCTGGTGCCCGACCACTCGAACCCGACGGGCAGCACCGTCTCCCTGCGGGCCCGCGAGGAGCTGCTCGACGTGGCGGCGCGGCACGACCTGCTCGTGCTGGAGGACAGCCCCTACCGGCTCGTCAGCCCCGGCACGCAGCAGCCCACCCTCAAGTCGCTGGACCGCGACCGCCGGGTGGTGCACATCGGCTCGTACTCCAAGAGCGTCTTCCCCGGGGCCAGGATCGGGTTCGTCGTCGCCGACCAGCGGGTCACCGACGCGTCGGGGGCGACGACCCTGCTCGCCGACGAACTCGCCAAGATCAAGAGCATGGTGACGGTGAACACCCCGCCGCTCGGCCAGGCCGCCGTCGCGGGCGCCCTGCTGGCGTACGAGGGACGGCTCACCGACCTCAACTCGGTGCCCGCCAAGCACTACGGGGAGGCCCTGCGCGTCACCCTGGAGCAGTTGGAGCGGCACTTCCCCGAGGAGGAGCGCCGCGCGCTCGGCCTGAGCTGGAACTCGCCCAGCGGCGGCTTCTTCCTCACCGTTCGCGTCCCGTTCGCCGCGGACAACGAGGCGCTGCTGCGCTCGGCGCGGGAGTACGGCGTCGTCTGGACGCCGATGGCGTACTTCTACCCGCAGGAGGGCGGCGAGCGGGAGCTGCGGCTCTCGGTCAGCTATCTGGACCTGCCCGAGATCGAGCGGGGCATCGGCCGGCTGGCCGCGTTCCTCAGGGCCGAGGCGCTGCGCTCCGGAGGCAGGCCGTGAGGTCCGCCGTGGTGGTGGGGACGGGACTGATCGGGACCTCCGTCGCGCTGGCGCTCAGCCGACGGGGGGTACGGGTCCACCTCGACGACGCCGACACGACGGCCGCGCGGGCCGCCGAGGCCGTGGGGGCGGGCACGCTGGACGCCCCCGAGGGCAAGGTCGACCTCGCCGTGCTCGCGGTGCCCCCCGCGCACATCGGCGCGGTGCTCGCGCGCGCCCAGGCCAACCGGCTGGCCCACGCCTACACCGACGTCGCCAGCGTCAAGGAGCGGCCGCACGACGAGATCCGCGCCGTGGGCGGCGACCCGTCCAGCTACATCGGCGGGCACCCGCTCGCGGGCGGGGAGCGCTCGGGGCCGCTGGCCGCCCGCGCCGACCTGTTCGAGGGCCGCCTGTGGGTGCTGACGCCGTCGGCGCGGACCGACCGCGAGGTGCTCAACAGGGGCCTGGAACTCGTGTCGTTGTGCGGCGCCGTGCCGGTCCTGATGGACACCGACGCGCACGACCGGGCCGTGGCCCTGACCTCGCACGCCCCGCACCTGATCTCCTCGCTGATGGCGGCGCGGCTGGCGGACGCGGAGAGCGAGCTGGTCCGGGTGTCGGGCCAGGGGCTGCGGGACATCACCCGCATCGCGGCGGGCGAGCCCGCGCTCTGGAGCGACATCCTGGAGGCCAACGCGGAGGCCGTGGCCGACGTCCTGGACGCGTACGCCGCGGACCTGAACCGGGTGACGGCGGCGCTGCGCGCCCTGGACAGCAGCAGGCCCGCCGAGCGCGCGCGGGCCGCGGCCGATCTGGACGACGTGCTCAGGCGCGGCAACCAGGGGCACGCCAGGGTGCCCCACAAGCAGGGCACGCGGCCTGCCGAGTACCTGCCGGTGCCGGTGGTGATCCCGGACCAGCCGGGGGCGCTGGCCCGGCTGTTCTCGGCGGTCAGCGCGGCCGGGGTGAACATCGAGGACGTGCGCATCGAGCACTCCCACGACGAGCCCCGCGGCCTGGTCGAACTGCTCGTGGAGCGGTCCGCCGTGGCACAGGCGCTGCGCGTCGTCGACGCGAACGGCTGGTCCCTGCGGGAGGAGGAACCGCTGCCCGCGAACCCCTAGAGGAACCGCTTCCCGTACAGAGCAGGACCGTTGGGCGCCGTGCCGGACCGAGCACGCCGCTCAGGAGGAGTGTTGAGTGAGCATGGCTCGTACCTTAGGCATCCGAGCAGCGACGGGGGTCACCTCGATGGCCGTGGCCGTCACGCTGCTCGGCGCGGAACCAATTGCGGCCGCCCCGCACGGGGCGGCCGTCCATGCTGTCCGGACGCTGTCCAGCCCCCCGGGGCAGCCGTTCGCACCCGTGCGCCAGGGGGACCGGGGGGACCTGGGCGCGGCGCGGTCGTCCGGCGCGGGACCGGCCGACGGCGCCGTGCTGGCCGACGACCGGCCGGTGCTCGCGGCGCGGCGGGCGGCGGGGGCCGCGGCCTACGAATTCGTGGTCGGTACGGGGGACTCCCCCGCGACCGGCCGGACGGCGTCCTCCGGCTGGACCTCCCGCCCCGCGTGGCGGGCGCCCGCCGGGACGCTGCGCACCAAAGAGCGGTACACCTGGACGTACCGCACCCGTGACGGATCGGGCCGCGCGGGCACGTACGCCCCGGCCAGGTCCTTCACGGTCGACCTGCGGCTGGGCGCGCAGCCGGGCGGACCCGTGCCCCTCGACTCCCTGGGCCCCGTGTCGGTGGACCTCGCCACCGGCAACGTGTCGGCCTCGGTGAGCACCCCGCAGACCAACACCTCGGCGGGCCCCGTCGGCGCGACCTTCCGCTACGACTCGCGCGCGGTCGGCGCCACCGGGCTCTCGGCCGCCTACTTCGCGGGGGACTCGGCCACCGGCATCGGCGGGACCGAGCGCCCCGCGGCCGAGCGCACCGACCCGCAGCTGAGCTTCGCCTGGGGCGCCGCCGCCCCCTACCCGGGCGCCGAGCCCGGCGCCGCCTTCCGCGCCCGCTGGTCGGGCCGGCTCCAGGTGCCCGACACGGGCCGCTACCGGCTGGGCGCGACGTACGACGAGGGGCTGCGGATCTGGCTCGACGGCGCGCTCGTGCTGGACCGCTGGCAGCGCCCGGCCCGCGGCGCGGCGCGTCCCGCGCTCGCGCCGGAGACCGTGCTGGAGGCGGGCCGTTCGTACGCGCTGCGGGTCGAGTACCGCAGGAGCGCGCCCGGCGGGGGCGCCGTGCTCTGGGCGCGGCGCGCGGGCGACGCGGGCGGGCCCGTGCCGCCCTCCTGGCTGACGCCGTCCGGCGCCGTGCTGCCGCCGGGCTGGAGCGTGACCCCGGGCGCGTCGGCGCCCGAAGCGGACGCGGGCACGGACGCGGGCACGGGCACGGCGCCCGTGGCCGGTGCCGTTCCCGCACCCGCGCCGCTCGCCCTTCCCCGTACCGCCGGAACCCGTACTGCTGGGACCCGTACTGCTGGGACCCGTACCGCCGGGGCCGCCGCTCCCGGTGGCGGCGCCGCGCAGCTCAAGGCGCTCGCCGACGACGGCCTGCGGTTCTTCCACGCGGGCAGCCCGCGGTGCGCCGACGCGACGGCCCCCGCCGGGTACGTCTGCGCGGTGTCGGTGCCCGGCGCAGGCCTCACGCGGCTGGTGTACGCGAACGGAAAGCTGGCCCGCGTCGTCAACCCCGGTGACGAGACGACCGACTTCGGCTTCACGGCCGACCACCGGCTGACCGGGGTCCGCACGCCCCTGGTCGTGGACTGGATCGCGGTGGACCCCGAGCGCCGCGACACCGAGGTCGTCCGGTACCGGATCGACTACGCGGGCGCGTCGGCGCGCGCCGCCTCGGTGACCGGCCCCGAGCCCGGCGGGCACGCCGCCGTGCCCACGCTGCGCGCCCGGCACGACTACGCCTACGCACCGGGCCGCACCGAGGTCACGGTGGCCGGGGTGAGCACCCCGCGGGGCTGGGCGCGCCGCACGACGCAGGACGCGGCCGGCACGCTGCTCACCGACACGGACGGCACCGGGCGCACGGTGCGCACCACCTGGACGGCCACGGGCGCGCCCGCTTCGGTGACCGACGCGGGCGGCCGCACGTCGACCACGGTGTACGACCCGGCGACGGGGATGCCGAGCGGGTCCTACGGCCCGGGGCCGCGCCGGTGCTTCGGCTCCGACCTGCGCCCGCTCGACCCGGCGCCCGCCGGGTGCGGCAGGGTCCCGGCCCGCACCACGGCCTACGCGCCGGACGGCATCACCACGGTCCGCGCGGACTCCGACGGGGTCCCGGCGCGGAAGTCCCTGGTCCGGCTGGACGGACTGGGCCTGCCGGTCGCCGACGTGGTCGACCCGGACGGGCTGGACCTGCGCACCACGTCGACGTACGACTCCGCGAACCGGCTGACCGGCAAGGTCCTGCCCAACGGGGCCGAGCAGAAGCTGAGTTACTTCGGCGACGACGAGAGCGCCGACAACCCCTGCACCGAGGAGCACGACCCGGCGCCCCAGCGCGGCCTCTGGAAGACGGTGACGCTGCCGACCCCGGCGCACGGCCCCGGCCGGGTGAACAAGAACGTCTACAACGCGCGCGGGGTGCCCGTCGCCCAGAACACCGGGGCGGACGGCTGGATCTGCCTGACGTACGACGCGCGCGGCAGGACCACCCAGATGCGGATGCCGAAGACGCCCGCGCTGCCCGCCCGCACGGTCGACTACGACTACGCGTTCGGCGGCGACCCGCTCACGCTGCGCGGCTCCGAGCCCACCGACCGGGTCACCAGGACCGTCGACCTGCTGGGCCGCCAGGTCCGGTTCACCGACGCCCACGGCACGGTCACGCGGACGGCGTACGACCGCGCGGGCCGGGCCGTCGAGGAACGGGTGACCCCGCCGGACGCGGCGGACCGCACGCAGGTGAAGCGCACCGGGTACGACGCGGCGGGCCGGGTCGCCGAGGTGTCGCTGGACGGCAGGACCCTGGCGGTGGCCGGGTACGACGCGGCGGGCGGCCTGGCGACGGTGCGCTACGGCAACGGCACCGGACTGACGGTGTCCCGGGACCCGGCGGGCCGGATCACGGCCAAGAAGTGGCGCATGTCCGACGGCCGCGAGGTGGCGAGCGAGGTGGTCAGGTCGCGGTCGGGCACGGTCGTCGACGAGGTCACCGCGGGCGAGGACCCGGGCGAGGGCCGCCCCAACTACCGCTACGACGGGGCGGGACGGCTGGTCGAGGCCGCGGTCACGGGCCACGTGTACGGCTACGACTTCACCTCGCGGTCGCCCGCCGACTGCCCCGCGGGCACGCTGCCCGGCGCCGGGTCCAACGGCAACCGGGTGCGCCTGCTCGACCGGACGGCGTCCGGCACGGAGGTGACCGGCTACTGCTACGACGCGGACGACCGGATCCTGGCGGCCACCGGCTCCCGGCCGCTCTCCGGGTTCGCGTACGCGCCGAGCGGCAACCTGTCCGAGTACGTCGAGGGCGCGGCGGGGACCGAGGGCGCGGTGAAGGTCACCCGGCGCTACGACTTCACCGAGCGGTACCTGGGCGGCAGCGAGCGCGGCACCGAGGTCACGTACCTCCAGGGCCTCGGCGACAGCCTGATCCGCCGGGACGTCACCGAGGGGACGCGGCACGAGACCCTGCTCTACGGCCAGAGCGCGCTCAGCGACCTGGACCACGACCTGGTGCTGCGCGCCGACAAGCGGCTGCTGACCCACACGGTCGAACTGCCGGGCGGCGTCGTGCACATCGCCGACGGCACGGTGCACCGGGGCCGCGCGGCGTGGAACTACCCCACCGTGCGCGGCGACCTGTTCCTCGTCGCGGACCGCGACGGCAGGCAGTCGGGCGACGTGTACCGCTACACCCCGTACGGCGAACCCCTGGCGGCCGACGGGACCGTGGACACCGACCTGGTGCCGGACAACCAGCCGGGCGACCTCGACTACGGCTGGCTGGGCCAGTACCGGCGCGGCTACGAGCACGCCGGGAGCTTCGCGGCCGTGGTGCTGGAACTGCGGACCCTGAACACCCGCTTCGACCGATTCGAAGTCGGCTTCTGGCAGGGGCAGTTCCTCAACTCGTACGAGTACGCCTACGGCGACCCGGTGAATCACGTGAGTCTGAACGGGATTTTCCTGAAACCGGCGGACGGGGAATGAGCCGAATCGGCGGCGAACTCCCGGACACCACTGAATTCCACCGGGCCCCGCGCTTAGACTGGGCCCGATGATCAAGGACAAGTGGCGTCGCCGCCAGGGTCCCGCGCTGCGCGTGCTGTGCGGGATCCTGGCGGTCTGCGCGATCGCGGCGGGACTGCTCACGGGGCCTTCGACGGGATGGCAGTCGGCCCTGCCCATGATGGCGTCGGCCGTGGCCGCGCTGGCGCTCACCGGCTGGCGGGAGCGGCTGGGGCTGGTGCCCGTGGCCGCCGGTGCCGCCGCCGTCTCGGCCGCCGCGACCCTGCTCGGGCGCACCTCGGACGAGTCGCAGTCGGCGGGCGTGCTCACCCTGGTCGAGATCGCCGCGCTGCTGCTGCTGGTCCACATCACCGCCAGGTTCGCCCCGCCGCGCCAGGCGCTCGCGCTCGGCACGGTGCTGGGGCTGCTGGCGTCGACGGCGATGCTGCGCGTCCTGCTGCCGCCGACGCTCCTGGAGGCGGCGGCGCAGAGCGCGTTCTTCGCGCTGGGTGCGGTCGCGGCGGCCGGGGTGGGCAGTTACCTGCGCGTCCTGGAGGCGCGCAGGCTCCGCTCGGTGCACGAGGCGCGCCGCAACCAGCGCCTCCAACTGGCGCGCGACCTGCACGACTTCGTGGCGCACGACGTCTCGGGCATCGTGGTGCTCGCACAGGCGGCGCAGGTGGTGGTCGCCGCGCAGCCGCAGCAGGTGCTGCCGCTGCTCCAGCAGATCGAGGCGGCCGGCCTCCAGGCACTGGGCTCCATGGACCGTACGGTGCGGATGCTCGACGGCACCGGCGAGCCGTCGGGCTCCGGCGGCGGCCCCGACGGGGTGCAGACCCATCAGCTGAGCGACATCGTCGACGTCGTCGACCGCTTCCGGGGCACCGGCAGGGCCGAGGTGGTCCTGGACGTCGACCTGACGCCCGAACACGTGGCCCGGGTGCCGCGCGAGGTGGCCGCCACCGCCTGCCGGACGGTCGTGGAGGCCCTCACCAACATCAGGCGGCACGCGTCCACCACCCCGCTGGTGACGGTGACGGTCGTACCGGCGCCGGACGACGCCCCCTCCCCCGCCCTGACCGTCCGGGTGGCCAACAGCGCGCCCTCGCTCAGCGAGCAGGGGGCGCTCGGCGACCGGGGCCGACGCGGCGGCACGGGGCTGATCGGGCTGACCGAGCGCGTCGAGGCGCTCGGCGGGACGCTGGAGGCGGGACCTGACGGGGCGGACGGCTGGCGGATCACCGCCGTGCTGCCGCTGGCCGGCTGAGCGCCGCCGAAAGCCGTTCGTAGCACCCGCGAATAACGCCTCGCAATCCCACTTCGACGATTCTTATGCTCCCCCCTCGATGGCGGAAATCACCGCTACCGTAGCCCCATAGGCGACGGCCCGAGTTATCCATTTCGGTCATTCCTGAAAGGCGCTCGACGACCGGTGGCGGGCTCCCGGAATCGAGCGAAGGAAAGCAATGGGAAGCACGATGATCGAGGTCTCCGAGATAACGAAGACGTTCGGGACCGCGAAGGCGCTGGACGGCGTCAGCCTCAGCGTCCCGCAGGGCACGGTCCTCGGACTGCTCGGCCACAACGGGGCGGGCAAGACGACCCTCGTGAACATCCTGAGCACGCTCTCGCGCCCGACGGCGGGCCGGGCCAGCGTCGCCGGACTGGACGTCGCCAAGGACTCCGACGAGATCCGCCGCCGCATCGGCCTGACCGGCCAGTACGCGGCCGTCGACGAGACCCTCTCCGGGCGCGCCAACCTGATCCTGATCGCGCGGCTGCTCGGGGCGACCCGGGCCCAGGCCGCGGACAGGGCCGACGAGTTGCTGGAGCTCTTCAACCTCACGGAGGCGGCGCCGCGCAAGGCGAAGGAGTACTCGGGCGGCATGCGCCGCCGCCTCGACCTCGCCGCCAGCCTGGTCGGGGACCCCGACGTGATCTTCCTGGACGAGCCGACCACCGGCCTCGACCCCTCGGCCCGCCGCGCGCTGTGGGACATCGTCGAGCGCCTGGTCGAGAACGGCACCACCGTCCTGCTGACCACCCAGTACTTGGACGAGGCCGACCACTTGGCCGACTCCATCACCGTGCTCGCCGGCGGCCGGGTCATCGCGTCCGGCACGGCGGACGAGCTGAAGGCGAAGGTCGGGCGGCGGACCGTGTCCGTCACCGTGCGCGACGCGGCCGACCGGACCCCGGCCGTGGAGTCGCTGCGGCGGGCCGGGCTCGTGCCCGCGCACGAGGAGGAGGGGCTGGTCCTGACGATGCCCGTCATGGACTCCACCGACCTGGCCAAGGTCGTCCGGGCCACGGACGAGGCCGGGGTGGACGTCGCCGGGCTCGCGTTCTCCGAACCCTCCCTGGACGACGTGTACATGGCCCTGAACCACTCCACCGGACGCTAGGCAGGGAATCCCCGATGACCCTCACCACCACCCACCGGCCGGCCGACGAACGTCCGGCCGCCGCCCCGACCGCGCCCCGTCCCGCCGCCCGGTACGGGGGCACGGGCGTGCTGAAGCAGATCCAGGTCCTGTCCGGCCGGTCGCTGCGCTCCCTGCGGGAGCCCTCGCTGGTCCTGCCGGGCGTGCTGGAGCCCATCCTGATGCTGCTGGTCTTCAGCCAGGTCTTCAAGAGCATCTCGCAGACCAGCTCGTTCCCCGCGGGCGTCAGCTACATCGACTACCTGCTGCCCGCCTTCCTGGTCACCGGGTCGATCTCGGCGGGGCTCAAGTCGGGCGTCGCGCTGACCACGGAGCTCAACAACGGGATCATCGCCCGCTTCCACTCCATGCCGATCCACACGGGCTCGATCCTGGTGGGCCGCAGCATCGCCGACACCGTGCTGAACACGGTGAACATGCTGGTGATGCTGGTCGCCGGGGCCCTGGTCTTCGGGTTCAGCCCCGACGGCGGGGTGCTGGGCTCGCTGGGGGCGCTGCTGGTCGCGATGGTCCTCGGCTGGTCCCTGGGCTGGGTGTTCATGGCCCTGTCCGCCTGGCTGCGCCGCCCCGAGGCGCTCCAGCCCATCGGCGGCATCTTCAACATGGTGCTGCTGTTCGCCTCGAACGCCTTCGTGCCCACGGACGGGCTGCCCACCTGGCTCAGGGCCTTCGCCGAGGTCAACCCGATGTCGCACGCGATCACCGCGACCCGCGAACTGGCCCTGGGCGACGCGCACCTCACCACGGTGCTGGCGCCGCTGGGGATCTGCGTGGTGCTGGTGGCCGTGATGGCGCCGCTCGCGATCCACAGCTTCCGCCGGGCCAAGTAGCCGCACGGCGCGGAAGGACCGCGCGGCCGCGGGCCGTGGGGGGGGGGGGGGGGGGCGGGCGGCGGGGGGGGCGCGGGCCCGCCCCCCCCCCCCCCGGGCCCCGCGGGGGGGGGGGGCCCCCCCCCCCCCCCCCCGGGGCCCCGGGGGCCCCCGGGGGGGGGGGGGGGGGGGGGGGGGGGGGGGGGGCGCCCCGCGCCCCCCCCCCCCCGCGGGCCCCCCCCCCCCCACGGCGCCGGGACGCCGGAGCTCAGCCCCGGCCGCACTCCCCGCAGCTCCCGCGGCGGCGGACGTAGTAGAGCAGCGTCGCCGCGCCGAGCGCGACGCCCCACACGACCCAGAAGATCGCGGGCCCCATCGTCCCCCAGGAGTCCGCCTCCACGCCCCTGACGGCCATCAGCCCGGCGGGGATCAGCACCACCGCGACGACCGAAGCGGGGACGATCGCGGTCGCCGGGTGGACGGGGCGGCCCTTCTTGAACCACACCCAGCGCGGCCACACCTCGCCCCAGCGGCAGACCAGGCCGTGCATCAGCAGGCTGCCCAGGGTCGAGGCGACGCCCAGCGCGAGGCCCATCTCCAGCATGTGCGGGGTGTCCTGCATGTCCTTGAGGAACGCGTCCGAGATGCCCAGCGGCCAGCCGAAGTACCAGGCGATCCTGGTGATGTCGTACGGCAGCGTGGAGAGCACCGCCGTGTACACCGCGACGCGCCCCCAGCGCAGCGCCCGGTCGGGCCTGGTCCACGCGGCGGCGCCGTGCGGGCCGCGCCCGCAGCGCACGCACAGTCCGGCGGAGCGCCGCTGGTGGGCGAGGGTGGCCGCGGCCCACAGCAGGCCGCCGACGAAGACGAAGATGATGTTGATCCGGTGCCAGTACAGGATGTCGCCCAGCTCCTGGGGGCCCGGCACTCCCGTGAAGGCGAAGACCAGCAGGACCGGCGAGAACACCAGCAGGCCCAGCAGCGAGTAGTCGGGGATCAGGAACATCAGCACGCAGGCCGCGGTCCAGCCGAAGGCCACGACGCGCCCGCGTCCGCCGCCCGTCCCCCGCCCGCGGAGCATCGTGACGCCGACGACGACGGCCGCGGCGCAGAACAGCGCCAGCACCGGGGCGACCACGTCGGCCCTGCTGGGCTCCAGGAGCGAGCCCGACGACCGGTCCTCGTGCACCCGCTGGAAGGGGTACCCCTCGCCGCCGAGCGCCCAGTAGAGCATGGCCGCGCCGTAGAGCGCCGACCACACCACCGCCAGGGGCGCCGACCAGTCGGGCCACCTGGACCACCAGCGCCCGTGCCGTACGACGTCCGCGGCGGCTTCGGCCGTGTCCCGCGGCTTCCTGTCCGTGGCCGGGTTCGCCATGTCGTTCTCCTTCTTCGACCGTTGGCAAGGATTCCGTTGTAGGAAGGTGGCCGGCGCGTTTTCCAGCCCGTATCGAATACTTGCGACCGCGCCCGCGCGTTTCGGCCCGCGTGACGCGTTCGTGCGCGAGGGCGCAGCAGAAAGGGCCGGCCCCGGATCGTTCGCACGTTTCCGGACCGGCCCCCCGCGGGTTCCTCGCGTCACCCGCGGCCGCACTGGCCGCACGTCCCCCTCCGCCGGAAGTAGTAGGCCAGGGCCGCGGCGGCCAGGGCGACGCCCCACACCGGCCAGATGGTCTCGGGGACCGTGGCGCCCCAGTCCTCCTTGGGGTTGTCGAAGCCGCCCGTGAGGTGAAGCCGGATGTACATGATTCCGGCGATGGTCACCATGAGCGCGACCAGCGAGGCCGGGACGATGGCCAGCGCCGGGGGCACCCGCTTGCCGCGCAGCCCCACCATCCAGCGGGGGAAGACCTCGCCCCAGCGCTGGACGAGGCCCAGGGTCAGCAGCGAGCCGAGGGCGCCCATGGTGGCGAGGGCGGCGCCGGCGATCCACAGGTGGTCCTCCTTGCCCTCCTCCCACAGCTCGTCCGAGATGCCGAGCGGGAAGCCCAGCGCCCAGGCCCAGCGCGTGGTGGCGTAGACGAGCGGGACGGCGACCGCGATGTGGACGGCCTTCCTGCCCCAGCGGGCGGCCGACTCGGGCGAGGTCCACTCGGCGCCGCGCTCGCCGCGGCCGCAGTTGCCGCAGGCGCCGGTCGTCCGGCGCTGGTGGGCGAGGGCGGCGACCACCAGCAGCGACACCGAGGCGACCGCGAACAGCTGGTTGATCACGGTCCAGTTGATGGCGCTGAACTTCAGCATGAAGACGTAGGCGAGGTTGCCGAGGATCCGGAAGTCGGCGAGGGTGCCCAGCACGGCGACGACCGCGAACGCCGCCGTCCCGTACAGCGCCTTGGCGGGGACCCGGTGGCGGCCGGGCAGCGCGAGCAGCAGCGCGGCGGCCGAGCCGAGCAGGAACCCGGCGGCCAGCCAGGGCGCCAGCCGCGCGCGGCCCACGTGCTCGAAGGCCGAGTACTCGGGGTTGGCGTCGTCGGCACCGAAGGGGAACCCGCCGCCGCCCAGGGCCCAGTACGTGTGGGCGAGCCCGTAGAGGAACAGCGCGAGGAACGCCGCGTAGCCGATCCACTCCGGCCAGCGCGCCAGCAGGCGTGCCTTTCCCGATGACCGCACCGATCGCGGGGCGATCGCACTGTCGGTTGCCTGTGCCATGGTCCTGCCTCCTTCGTTCTCCACGTTCAGGATCGCTTCCGCGGCCTTCGCGCACATCTGCCGATCGGCAGATCCGCGGGGCCCGGTCCGGCTCCGGCCGGAAGGGGCCCGGCCGGGGTCGTCCGGGCCCGTACGCCAGGACGGCCCGGCGCCGTCCCGCTGTCCGTGAGGAGAGCGGGACGGCGCCGGGCCCCGGCGGGGTGCTCCGGCTCAGCCGCGCGCCGCGCGCAGCGCGCGGAGCCGGTCCCGCAGCGCCGCGCCGACCGCGGCGACCGGCACGGGCTGGAGCAACTGCCGGTGCTCGCAGTCGATCTCTACCGTCTCGACCGTGCCGGAGACGAACGCCCCGAGCCTGGCGGCCGAGTGCGCGGCCTTGCCCTCGGGCCGCTCCTCGTCCTGGGTCGCCACGAAGAGCAGCACGTCGCCCTCGAAGACGTCCGGTTCGAAGTCGACCGTCAGGGACCAGTTGTTGTTGTTGACCTGGCCGATGCGCAGGATGTCCGCGTCGTCGAAGGTCGCCAGCGCGCTGCCCTCCTCGCGGAGGACCGCCATGACCCTGTCGCGCTCCAGGGGGCCTTCGCCGAACATCCCGGGGTCGCGGCCGACGAAGTCCAGCAGGACCGCGAGGACCTTCTGCTCGTCGGCGGCGACGTACTCGCCGCCCAGTTCGGCCGTGCTGATCGGGGGCTGGTCGAGGTTGGCCAGCAGGGCGACCTCCTCGCCCTGCCGCTGGAGCTGGACGGCGACCTCGTGGGCCAGCATCGCGCCCATCGACCAGCCCAGCAGGTGGTAGGGGCCCTCCGGCTGGACCTTGCGGATCTGCTCGACGTAGTCCCGCGCCATCTCCGGTACGGAGCCGGGCAGTTCCTCGGCCCTGGCCAGTCCCCTGGCCTGGATGCCGTAGAGCGGGCGGTCGCTGTCGAGGTGGCGCATCAGCCCCGAGTACATCCAGCTGACGCCGCCGACCGGGTGCAGGCACCACACCGGCTCGGCCGTGCCCTCCGTACGCAGCGGGAGCACCACGTCGAACCCGTCGTCGCTCTGTCCGCCGCCGCCCAGCAGGTCCATCAGGGAGGCCACCGTGGGCGCCTGGAACACCGCCCGGTTGGAGAGTTCGACGCCGAAGAGCGCGCGGACCCGGCTGGTGAGCTGGATGGAGACGATGCTGTCGCCGCCCAGTTCGAAGAAGTTGTCGTCGATGCCGACGCGCTCCAGCTTGAGCAGCTCGGCCCACAGCCCGCAGAGCAGTTCCTCGCGCGGGTTGCGCGGCCCCCGGCCGCCGGCCGCCGGGCCGAAGTCCGGGGCGGGCAGCGCCTTCCTGTCGACCTTGCCGTTGGAGTTCAGCGGCAGGTCGTCCAGGACCACGAAGGCGGAGGGGACCATGTAGTCGGGGAGCCTGGCCGCGACCTGGTCGCGCAGGCCCGCCGGGTCGGCGCCCGCCGTCGGGACGACGTAGGCGACGATCTTCTTGTTGCCGGGCTGCTCCTCCCAGACGGTCACCAGGTTCCTGGAGACCTGCGGCTGGTCGTCGATGACGGACTCGATCTCGCCGAGCTCGATCCGCAGGCCGCGGATCTTCACCTGGTGGTCGGCCCTGCCGACGAACTCGACGTGTCCTCCCGCGTCCCAGCGCACCACGTCGCCGGTGCGGTACATCCGCTCCCCCGGCTCCCCGTAGGGGTTGGCGACGAAGCGCTCCGCCGTCATGCCGGGCTGGCCGAGGTAGCCGCGGGCGGTGCCCGCGCCGGCCAGGTACAGCTCGCCCGCCACTCCGCGCGGGGCGGGCCGCAGCCGGTCGTCCAGGACGTAGGCCCTGGTGTTGTCCATCGGGCGTCCGACGGGCACGCTGCGGCCGGTCCTGTACGGGGCCTTCAGCGGGTGGCAGGTGGCGTAGACGGTGGTCTCGGTCGGGCCGTAGACGTGGACGACGCCGGTGTCGGGGCAGGTGTCGAGGACCCGCTGGAAGGCGGCGGGCGAGACCTGCTCGCCGCCGGTCCAGATCTGGACGAGGCCGCCGAAGCAGCTCGGGTCCTCCTCGGCCAGCAGGTTGAACAGGGCGGTGGTCATGAAGACGGCGGTGAGCCGCTCCCCTTCGACCAGCTTGCGCAGCCCGGCCGCGTCCAGCTGCCCCTTGGGCGCCACGACGAGCTGGCCGCCGCCCAGCAGGGGCGTCCACATCTCGTACGTCGAGGCGTCGAAGGCGTGCGGCGAGTGCAGGAGCACCCGCTCGTGCCCGCTCGCCCAGCGGCGGTCCGCGGTGAACGCGACGATGTTGCGGTGGGTGATGCCGATGCCCTTGGGCTTGCCCGTGGAGCCGGAGGTGTACATGACGTACGCCAACTGCTCGGGGTGGCAGGCGGCTTCGGGGGCGCCCGGGTCGGCCGCGGTGCCGTCGTCCGGCTCCGCGTCGACCACCAGCACCCGGGCGTCGTGGCGGAACTCCACGTCGGACAGGGCCCGGTCGACCAGGAGGACCGCGCTCCGGGTCTCCTCGACGATGAGTTCGAGGCGCGGGATCTGGTAGCGGACGTCCAGCGGCACGTACGCCGCCCCGGCCTTCAGCACCGCGAGCGTGGAGACCACGAGGTCGGCGCTGCGCTCCTGGAGGATCGCCACCCGGGAGCCGGGGGTGACCCCGGCCTCGATCAGGCGGTGGGCCAGCCGGTTGGCGCGGGCGTCGAGCTGCGCGCGGGTGAGGGCCGTGCCGTCGGCGGTGAGGACCACCGCGTCCGGGTCGGCGGCCGCCCGCGCCGCGAACAGCTCGTGGACGGTGCCCCGCGGGACCTCCCCCGCGGTGTCGTTGACCTCGTCGAGGAGCAGGGTGCGCTCCTCGGGCGAGAGCAGGTCGACGGAGCCGACGGGCAGCTCGGGGTCGGCGACGGCCGCGGTCAGCAGCCGGACCAGCCGGTCCGCGAAGGCCTCGGCCGTGGCCCGGTCGAACAGGGCGGTGTTGTACTCCAGTTGGCCGCCGATGACGGTCGCGGCGCCGCCCTGCGGGCGCTCCTCGCCGAAGTTGAAGGACAGGTCGAACTTGGCGATCTGGGCCGTGACCGGCTGGGGCGCCAGGGTGAGTCCGGGCAGTTCGAGCGAGGCCTCCTCGTTGTTGTCCAGGCTGATCGCCACCTGGAAGAGCGGGTTGCGCGCCAGGGTCCTGACCGGGTTCAGCTCCTCGACCAGCCGCTCGAAGGGCACGTCCTGGTGGCTGAAGGCCATCAGGTCGGCCGTCCTGACCCGCTCGACCAGCTCCTTGAAGCCGGGGTCGCCCGAGACGTCGGCGCGCAGCACGATGGAGTTGACGAAGAAGCCGACGAGGTCGTCGAGCGCCTCGTCGCCGCGGCCCGCGACGACCGTGCCCAGCGGGATGTCCGTGCCGGCGCCGAGCCGGTGCAGCAGCGCGGCCACGGCCGCGTGCAGCACCATGAACAGGCTCGCCCCGGTCTCGCCCGTCAGCCGGTGCACCCCGGCGACGGTCTCCGCGGGGAACAGCAGCTCCACGTGACCGCCGACGTTGCCCGCCTCGGCCGACCTCGGCCGGTCCAGGGGCAGTTCGAGCTCTTCGGGCAGTCCGGCCAGGGCCGTGCGCCAGTGGTCGAGCTGCTGGGCGAAGGCGCTGTCGGGGTCGTGCTCGCCGCCCAGCACCCGCTGCTGCCACAGGGCGTAGTCGGCGTACTGGACGGGCAGCGGGACGAACTCCGGCGCCCGGCCCGCGACCCGGGCCCGGTAGGCGGTGCCGATGTCCCGGGCGAGCGGGGCCAGCGAGGAGCCGTCGCCCGCGATGTGGTGGAGCACGAGCGCCAGCACGTGCTCGCGCGGGGCCAGCTCCAGCAGCCTGGCCCGCAGCGGGACTTCGGTCCCCAGGTCGAAGTCCGCCACGGCCAGCGTGCCGAGCACCCCGTCCAGCTCCTCCTCGGTCACCGGGGAGACGTCGAGCGGGAAGTCGTACGCGCCGGGCTCCAGGACCTCCTGGCGCGGCACGCCGCCCTCGGCGGGGAAGACGGTGCGCAGGCTCTCGTGCCGCTCCACGACGTCGGCCAGCGCCAGGTGCAGCGCCTCCTTGTCCAGCTCGCCCAGCAGCCTGACGGCCAGCTGGATGTTGTACGAGCCCTCGGTGTCCTGCACCGAGTCGATGAACCAGAGCCTGCGCTGGGCGTACGACAGCGGGACGACCGCGGGCCGCTCGACGGGCTCCAGGCGGCCGCGCGCCGCCGCCGCGTCCACGGTGCGGGCGGCCAGGCCCGCGACCGTGGGCGCCTCGAACACGGCGCGCACCGGCACCTCGACCGCCAGGGCGGTGCGGATGCGGTTGACGAGCCGGGTCGCCAGGAGCGAGTGGCCGCCCAGGTCGAAGAAGCCGTCGTCGATGCCGACCTCGGGCACTCCGAGCACCTCGGCGAACAGCGCGCACAGCGTGCTCTCGCGCTCGTCGCGCGGGGCGCGCCGCTCGGCCGTGCTCCCGTAGTCGGGGGCGGGCAGGGCCCTGCGGTCGATCTTGCCGTTGGCGGTCAGCGGCAGGGCGTCGACGGCCAGGACGGCCGAGGGGACCATGTAGTCGGGCAGTTCGCGGCCCAGGTGGGCGCGGAGTTCGCCGCCCTCCACGGGCTCGTGCGCGACCACGTAGCCGACGAGCCGCTTGTCGCCGGGCCGGTCCTCGCGCACGAGTACCGCACACTGCGCGACGGCCGGGTGGCGGGCCAGCCGGTCCTCGATCTCGCCCAGCTCGATGCGGAAGCCGCGGAGCTTGATCTGGTCGTCGGCGCGGCCCGCGAACTCGACCACGCCGTCGCCGGTCCACCGGGCCAGGTCGCCGGTGCGGTACATCCGGGACCCGGCGGGGCCGAACGGGTCGGCGACGAACCGCGCCGAGGTCAGCGCGGGCTGCCGGGTGTAGCCGCGCGCGGTGCCCGCACCGGCGATGTACAGCTCGCCCGCCACTCCGACGGGGGCCGGGCGCAGCGCCGCGTCCAGGACGTAGACGCGCATGTTGTCCAGCGGCCGCCCGATCGGGACGTGGGCGGGCACGGGCTCGTCGACGGCGATGGTGTGGCCGAGCGCGAAGGTGGTCGTCTCGGTCGGCCCGTAGCCGTCGGCCACCACGGTGCCGGGGCACGCCTCGCGCACCCGGCGGACCGCGGCCGCGGGGACCACGTCGCCGCCCGTCCAGACCTCCAGGACGCCGGCCAGGCTGCCGGGGGCTTCCTCCGCCACCAGCCTGAACAGGCCCGCGGTGAGCCACAGACCGGTCACCTTCTGCTCGGCGACGACCCGCTCCAGGCCCGCCACGTCGAGGTTGCCGGGGGGCGCGACGACGACGGTGCCGCCGCCCAGGAGCGGTATCCAGAACTCGTAGGTGGAGGCGTCGAAGGCGGTCGGCGAGTGCAGCAGCACCCGCTCGTGCGCGCCGCCCCGCCAGCGGCGGTCGAAGGCGAGGTCGGCGACGTCGCGGTGGGTGATCTCCACGCCCTTGGGCAGGCCGGTGGAGCCGGAGGTGTACATCACGTACGCCAGCTGGTCGGGGTGCACGGTGACGTCCGGCGCCTCGGCGGGGACGTCCTCGTGCGCGGCGAGCACCGCGATGCCCAGCTCGGCGGCGCGGTCGGCCAGGGCGCCGTCGGTGACGACGACCGGGGCCCCGGTGTCCCCGACGACGTGCAGCTGCCGTCCGACCGGGTCCGTGTCGCGCAGCGGCACGTAGGCGCCGCCCGCCTTGAGCACGGCGAGCACGGCCGCGGGCAGCGCCGCGGAGCGCTCCATCAGCACGGCCACCGGGGTCTCGGGGCCGACGCCGAGCGCGGCCAGGCGTCCGGCCAGCCGGTCCGAGAGCGCGTCGAGCTCCCGGTAGCTGAGCCGGGTGTCGCCGAAGGCGACGGCCACGGCGTCCGGGGTGCGGGCCGCCTGGGCGCGGAACAGCTCGCCGACGCTGCCCTCGGGCACCTCGCGGGCGGTGTCGTTCCACCGGACGAGCAGGGTGTCGCGCTCGTCGGCGGAGAGCAGGTCGAGGGTGTCGACGGGGTGCTCGGGCGCGGTGGCGAACTGCTCCAGGAGCCGCCGCAGCCGCTCGCCCAGGGCGTGTGCGGTCCCGTCGTCGAAGAGGTCGGGGCGGTAGTCGATCTTGAGGGAGAGGACGCTGCCGTTGTCGGACGCGCTCAGCGAGAGCGGGTAGTGCGTGCCGTCCATGATCTCGACGTCCGCGACCTCCAGCCCCTCGGCCCGCTCCTCCTGGCGCTGTCCCCCGTCGTCGACGGGGAAGTTGCTGAACTCGGTGGAGGTGTCGAAGAGCGCTCCGGTGCCCGCGATCCGCTGGATGTCGGTCAGCCCGAGGTACTTGTGCGGCAGCAGCCCGTACTGCTGCTGCTGGAGCCGGGTGAGCAGGCCGAGCAGCGAGTCGCCGCGCTCGATCCTGACCCGTACGGGCAGGGTGTTGATGAACAGGCCCACCATGGACTCGACGCCCGGCAGTTCGGCGGGCCGGCCGTTGACCGTCTCGCCGAACAGCACGTCGTCGCGGCCGGTGAGGCCGGAGAGCAGCAGCCCCCAGGCCCCCTGGACCAGCGTGTTCTTGGTCAGTCCGTGCCTGCGCGCCTGGGCGGTGAGGGCGCTCGCCGCCGCGCCGGAGATCCGCACCGTGTGGGAGCGGGGCCGCAGCGGGGCGCGGCCGGGGTCGGCGGGGACCACCAGCGCGGGCTCCTCCAGCCCGTCGAGCACCTGGCGCCAGGCCGCCTCGGACGCGGCCCGGTCCTGGCCCGCGAGCCAGGACAGGTACTCCTTGTACGGGGTGACGCGCGGCAGCCCGGAGGCGTCGCCGCCTGCCTGGTACAGCGCGAAGAGTTCGGTGGCCAGGACGGGGCCCGACCAGCCGTCGAACAGGATGTGGTGGTTGGTCAGGACGAGGCGGTGCTCCCGGTCCGCGAGCTTGACCAGGGTGAAGCGCAGCAGCGGCGCCTGCCGGGGGTCGAAGCGCTCGGTGAGGCCCGTCGCCATCAGCCGGTCGAGTTCGGCGGTGCGCCGCTCCTCGTCCGGCCCGCTCAGGTCGACCTCGTGCCAGGGCAGTTCGACCTCGCGCGGGATGACCTGGAGCGACTGGCCCGACGCGCCGGGGCGGAACGCCGCCCGCAGGTTGTCGTGGCGCCGCAGCAGCGCGGCGGCCGCCTCGCGCAGCGTCCCCGCGTCGAGGGCGCCGCGCAGGTCGAAGGCCATGAGCGTGGTGTACATGTCCGCGCCGCGCTCGTCGTACAGGGCGTGGAAGAGCAGCCCCTCCTGGAGCGGGGAGAGCGGCAGCACGTCGGAGACCCCGCTCGTGGCGGCCTCCAGGCGGTCGATCTCGTCCTGGCCGATGGAGACGAGGGTCAGGTCGGAGGGGCTGAGCCCGCCCGCGCCCGCCGGCTGCCCGGCGTGCCTGACGATCGCCTCCAGCGCCCGGAACCAGCCCGCGGAAAGGTCCCGGACGTCGTCCTCGGAGAACAGCTCGCCGGACCAGATCCAGTTGGCGACCAGGCGCGGCCCGTCCGGGTAGGTGACGGCCGTGGCCGTGACGTCCAGCGGGTGCGGCAGCGCCATGGCGGCCTCGGCGACGTTGCTGAGGTCGTGGTTGACGCGGGGCTCGCCGGAGTCGGCCGTGTCGGTGGCCTCGCCGAGCCTGCCCAGGTAGTTGAAGCCGATCTGCGGGGCGCCGTAGCGGCTGAGCACCTGGGCGGTCTGCGGGTTGAGGTGGCGCAGCAGTCCGTAGCCGATGCCGTTGTCGGGCAGGGCGCGCAGCTGCTCCTTGATCCGCTTGATGGCCCGGCCGACGGCGGGGCCGCCGGCCCAGAGCTCGTCCGTCGCGCTCTCGCCCGGGTTCAGCCTGACCGGGTAGAGGCTGGTGAACCAGCCGACCGTACGGGAGAGGTCGACGCCTTCGACGACCTCCTCGCGGCCGTGGCCCTCCAGGTCGATGAGGAGGTCGGGCCCGGTGCCGCGGCCCGAGCGCTCGCGCCAGTCGATGACGGCCAGGGCGAGCGCGGTGAGCAGCACGTCGTTGATGCCCGCGTTGAACAGGGCGGGGATGCGGCCGAGCAGCGGCTGGGTGAGGGCGGCGGGCAGCGCGACGCTGAGCTGCGCCGCCGTGCCGAACCGGTCCTTGGCCGGGTCCAGCGGGCGGGGGGTCAGCAGCGGGTCGGCGCCGCCGAGCACCTCGCGCCACAGGGTCAGCTCCCGCATCCGGCCGGGCTCGCCCGCCAGTTCGGTGAGCTGCTGCGACCAGCGGCGGAAGGAGGTGCCGACCGGTTCGAGCACGACCTCGCGGCCCGCCGTGAGGGCCGTGAACGCGGCCTCCAGGTCGGGCAGCAGGATCCGCCAGGAGACCCCGTCGACGACGAGGTGGTGGATGACGACGGTGAGCCGGCCGGGGGCGTCCCCGCCCGCGTCGAACCAGACGCAGCGCACCATGGCGCCCGCCTCGGGGTTCAGCCGCGCCTGGGCGTCGGTGACCTCCTGGACGGCGCGGGCGTCGAGCTCGGCCTCGGTGAGGCCGTCGGCGATCAGCCCGGCGGCGTCGACCCGGTGGACGCAGTCCTCGGCGCGCACGGTGCCCGCGGGGGCGACCTCCAGGGACCAGCCGAAGTCCTCGGCGATCCGGGACAGGGTGGTGCGCAGCGCGTCGTGGTGGTCCAGGAGCGCCTGGAGCGCCGCGGTCACCAGCGGCAGGTCCACACCGGCGGGCACGGGCACGGACATGGTCTGGTTGAACTCGTCGATGGCTCCGCCGCGCTCCCTGATCCAGTGGATGATCGGGGTGAGCGGCACCTCGCCGACGCCGTCGGACTCGACGGCGGCGGGCGCGGCCTCCTGGTCCGCCGCGTCCCCCGCGCCCTCGGCGAGTGCCGCCAGCGCCTCGGGGGTGCGGTGCCCGAACACGTCGCGGGGGCTGAAGTGCAGCCCGTTGGCGCGGGCGCGGCTCACCAGCTGGATGGAGCTGATGCTGTCGCCGCCGAGCTCGAAGAAGCTCTCGTCGGCCCCGGCCCGCTCCAGGCCGAGCACCTCGGCGTACAGCCCGCAGAGCACTTCCTCGGCCGGGGTGCGCGGGGCGCGGGAGGAGCCGCCGCCGAACTCCGGCTCGGGCAGCGCCTTGCGGTCGACCTTGCCGTTGACGGTCAGCGGCAGCGCGTCCAGGAACACCAGCACGGCGGGGACCATGTAGTCGGGCAGCGACTGCCCGACGTGGTCCTGGAGCTCCTGGGCCGAGGGCTTCGGCCCGGGGGCCGGCACCACGTAGCCGACCAGGCGCTTGGTGCCGGACCCGTCCTCGTGGGCGACGACGACGGCGCGCTCCACGGCGGGGTGCCGGTCGAGCACGGTCTGGATCTCGCCCAGCTCGATGCGCAGGCCGCGGATCTTGACCTGCTGGTCGTCGCGGCCGACGAAGTCCAGGACTCCGTCGGCGCGGCGGCGCACCACGTCGCCGGTGCGGTACATGCGCGTCCCCGGCTCCCCGTAGGGGTCGGCGACGAAGCGCTCCGCGGTGAGCGGGGCGCGGTGCAGGTAGCCGCGGGCGAGCGCGGGGCCCGCCAGGTACAGCTCGCCGGGGACGCCCGGCGGGACCAGGCGCAGCGCGGCGTCCAGGACGTAGGCCCTGGTGCCGATGGCGGGGGTGCCGATGGGCGGGGCGTCGGCCGCGGGGGCCAGCGGCCCGGACATGACCGTGGCCACGGTGGCCTCGGTCGGGCCGTAGGCGACCACGAAGCGGCGGCCGGGGCTCCAGCGCGCGACGAGCTCGGCGGAGACGGCGTCGCCGCCGACGGCCAGGCTGCGCAGGCCCGGCACGGCGGCGGGGTCCACGGTGGCCAGCGCGGCGGGCTGGATCTGGGCGTGGGTGACGCCGCGCCCCGCCACGGTCTCGGCCAGCGGGTCCCCGGCGAGCGGTCCCGGCTCGGGCACCACGAGGGCCGCGCCCGCCAGGAGCGTCATGCACAGCTCCATCACGGAGGCGTCGAAGCTGGGCGACGCGTACTGGAGCACCCGGCTGTCGGGGGTGACGTCGAAGCGCTCGCGCTCGGTCTCGGCGAAGGCCGCGATGCCCGCGTGGGTGACGACGACGCCCTTGGGCACGCCGGTCGAGCCCGAGGTGTAGATGACGTACGCGGGGTGGCCGGGGGCGAGCGGCGCGGTGCGGTCCCCGTCCGTGGGGGCGGTGCCAGGCTGGGCCGCGATCCGGGCCGTGACCTCGGCGTCGTCGAGCGTGACGACCTCGATCCCGAGCTCCGCCGGTACGGCGCCGCGGTGCTCGGCCACGGTGAGGGCGGCCACCGGGCGGGCGTCGCGGAGCATGAACTCCACGCGGTCCGCCGGGTAGTGGGGGTCGACCGGCAGGTAGGCGGCGCCGCTCTTGAGCACGGCGAGCTGGGCGACGACCGACTCGACCGACCGGGCGAGCACCAGGGCGACGGTCCGCTCGGGGCCCGCGCCCTCGGCGATGAGCAGCCGGGCCAGCCGGTTGGCGCGCTCGTCCAGCTCGGCGTAGCTGAGCCGCAGCCCGGGGGCGTCCACCGCGAGGGCGTCCGGGGCCTGGGCGACGCGGGCCTCCAGGAGCGCGGGGAAGGTGGCGGGCGCCACCTGGCCCGCCGCTCCCCCGCCGACGGCGAGCATGGCGGCGCGCTCGTCGGCGGAGACCAGGTCCAGGGCGGCGAGGCGCTGGGCCGGGTCGGCGGCGAACGCCTCCAGGAGCCGTACGAGGCGGCCGCTGAGGGCTTCGACGTCGGCGTGCGCGAACAGGTCGGGGCGGTACTGCCACTGCACGGCCATCTCGGTGCCGCGCTGGCCGACGCCGAGGGCGAGCGGGTAGTGCATCGCGTCGTGGACCTGGGCGTCGACGACGCCCAGCTCCTGGGCGGAGCTCTCCAGTCCTTCGACGTCGACCGGGTAGTTCTCGAACACCAGGACGGTGTCGAAGAGTTCGCCGGTCCCGGTGGTGCGCTGGACGTCCGCCAGGCCCAGGTGCTGGTGGGCCAGGAGCCCGGACTGCTGGGTCTGCACGCGGGTCATCAGCGTCAGCAGGGTGTCGTCGCGCTCGGCGCGGACCCGTACCGGCAGGGTGTTGATGAACAGGCCGACCATCTTCTCGACGCCCGGCAGCTCCGGGGGCCGCCCGGACACGGTGGCGCCGAACACGGCGTCCTCGCGGCCGGTCAGCGCGCCGAGCAGCACGCCCCACGCGCCCTGCACCAGGGTGTTGACGGTCAGGCCGTGCTCCCTGGCGCGGGCCACCAGGGCCTCGATGAGCGGCACGGGCAGCTCGGCCTTGAGGCGCTCGGGGGCCAGCGGCGCCCGGCCCTGCCCCTCGGGAGCGATCAGGGTCGGCTCGTCGACGCCCGCGAGCGCGGCGCCCCAGGCCGCCTCGGACGCGGCCTTGTCCTGCTGGGAGAGCCAGGTCAGGTAGTCCTTGTACGGCACGACGGGCGGCAGCGCGGCGGCGTCGCCGCCGTTGCCGTACAGCTCGAACAGCTCGCCCACGAGCAGCGGCATCGACCAGCCGTCCAGCGCGATGTGGTGCACCGTCAGGACGAAGCGGTGCCGGGTCTCGCCGAGCCGCACCAGGGTGCAGCGCAGCAGCGGCGGGGTGCGCAGGTCGAAGCGCGCGGCCCGGTCGGCGGCGAGCAGGCCGGCCAGCGCCTCGTCCTGCGCGGCGCCGGAGAGGTGGGACAGGTCGACCTCGGTCCACGGGAGCGCGGCGCGCGCGGGGACGACCTGGAGCGGCTTGCCGCTGGCGCCGGTGACGAAGTAGGCGCGCAGGTTGTCGTGGCGCTCCAGGAGGGTCTGCGCCGAGCGGCGCAGCACCGCCGGGTCGAGGGGGCCGCCGAGCTCCAGGGCGGACTGGATGGTGTAGACGTCGGACGCCGAGTCGTCGTACAGGCCGTGGAACAGCAGGCCCTGCTGGAGCGGGGAGAGCGACAGGACGTCGACGACCTGCTCGTCGGCCTGCTCCAGCCGGTCGATCTCCTCCTGGGAGACCGTCACCAGCGGCAGGTCGGAGGGGGTGAGCCCGCCGGCGCCCGGCAGCGCGGCGTGCGCGGCCAGCGCTTCGAGCGCCTCGAACCACAGCCGGGCGATCTCCCGCACCTCGTCCTCGGCGAGCAGCTCGCCCGACCAGGTCCAGGAGGCCACCAGGCGCTGCCCGTCGGGGTGTTCGACGGCGGCGGCGTTGAGCTCCAGGGTGTACGCCAGCGGCATGGTCGCGTCGCCCGCGCCCGTCAGGTCGCGCACCCGCACGGTGTCGGCGACGGCCGCGTCCCGCTCGTCGGCCCGGCCGATGCGGCCGAGGTAGTTGAAGCCGATCTGCGGCTCCGGGCGGCCGGAGAGCTCCGCGGCCGTCTCCGGGTTGAGGTGGCGCAGCAGCCCGTAGCCGATGCCCTTGTCGGGGATCGCCCGCAGCTGCTCCTTGACGGCCTTGAGGGCCGCGCCCAGGGCGGGGCCGCCGGACCACAGCTCGTCCCGCGGGGCGGTGCCGGTGTCGACGGAGACCGGGTAGAGGCTGGTGAACCAGCCGACCGTACGGGAGAGGTCGACGCCGTCGACGATCTCCTCCCGGCCGTGCCCCTCCAGGCCAACGAGCACCGCGGAGCCCGCGTCGGCGCCTGCTCCGCCGCGCTCGCGGCGCCAGCGGGCCACGGCGAGGCCGAGCGCGGCGAGCATCGCCTCGTCGGGGCCCGCGTGGAACAGCGCGGGCACCCGGCCCAGCAGGTCCTCGGTGACCCGCGCGGGCAGCGTGACCGACAGCTGGCGCCCCACGCCGACCACGTCGACCGCCGGGTCGGTCCTGCGCTCGGCGAGCAGCGGGTCGGGGGTGTCGAGCACCGTGCGCCACAGCTCCAGCTCGGCGGTCCTGGCCTCGGCCGACGCCGCGCGCACGAGCTCCTGGGACCAGCGGCGGAAGGAGGTGCCGACGGGGTCGAGCCGGACCTGCTCCCCGGCCCGCACCGCGCCCAGCGCGGCCTCCAGGTCCGGCAGCAGGATGCGCCAGGAGACGCCGTCGACGACCAGGTGGTGCACGACCAGGGCGAGGTGGCCCTCGGCGTCGGCGCCCGCGTCGAACCAGACGGCCTGGACCATGCGGCCCTCGCGGGGCGCGAGGCGCTCCACGGCGGCCCGCACCAGGGCGTCGGCAGCGGCCTCGTCGACGGCCTCGGCCCGGCGCACGCAGTCCTCGGCGCGCACCGTGCCGCGGGCGGCGACGGACAGCTCCCAGCCGCCCCCGGACGCGGTGCCCAGGCGGGCCCGCAGCGCGTCGTGGTGGTCGAGCAGGGCCTGGACGGCGGCGCGGACCTGGGACTCTTCGAGCCCGGCGGGGACCGGCACGGTCATCGTCTGGTTGAAGGCGTCGACCGGGCCGCCCTGCTCCTGCTGCCAGTGCATGATCGGGGTGAGCGCGACGGTTCCCGTGCCGTCGTCGCCCGCGGCCGGCGCCTGCGCGGCGGCGGAGCCCGCGAGGGCGGCGAGCCGGGCGACGGTGCGGTGCTCGAAGATCTCGCGCAGGCTCAGCGCGACGCCCTCCTTGCGGGCGCGGTGCGCCAGCTGGATGGAGGTGATGGAGTCGCCGCCGCGCTCGAAGAAGTTGTCGTGCGGGGCGATCGACTCGACGCCGAGCACCTCGGCGAAGAGCCGGCACAGCAGGGCCTCGCGCTCGTCGCGGGCCTCGTCGCGGGCCTCGTCGGCGGCCGGGGCCGTCTCGTCCGCCGACCCGGGGGCCGGGGCGGCCGCGGCACCGCCGGGGGCACCGGCGGCCTGCGCGGTCGCCGCGCGGGGCACGACGAGGCGGTCGCGGTCCTGGGCCGTGAAGAGCTCCAGGGAGCCCACGGACCGGTCGGGTTCGGTGGCGAAGACGCCGAGCACCAGCAGCAGCCGGTCCAGGACCTCGCGTCCCGCGCCCTCGACGAACAGGTCGGAGCGGTGGTCGAGGCGGACCGTCATGCGCTCGCCGCGCACGGTCCCCTCCAGGTTCAGCGCGTAGTGCGTGGCGTCCACGGTGGAGGCCGCGACGGCACCGATGCCCTCGGCGGAGTCCTGGAGGGTGTCCGTGTCGATCGGGTAGTTCGCGAAGATCGTGATGGCGTCGAACAGCGGTCCGCTGCCGAGCGCCTGCTGGATCTCCGCGAGCCCCAGGTGCTTGTGGGCCAGCAGGTCGGCCTGCTGGTCCTGGAGGCCGCGGACCTGGTCGCGCAGGGAGAGCGCCGGGTCGATCCGCAGCCGCACCGGCAGGGTGTTGATGAACAGGCCGACCATCTTCTCGACGCCCGGCAGCTCGGGTGGTCGGCCCGAGACCGTCTCGCCGAACAGCACGTCGCCGCGCCCGGTCAGCGAGCCGAGCACCAGGCCCCAGGCCGTCTGGACCACGCTGTTGAGGGTCAGCCCGAGCGAGCGGGCCCGCTCGACCAGCGCCGCCGACAGCTCGCCCGGCACGTCCTCGATCAGCGTCACCGGCAGCGAGGCGCCCGCGTCGGCGCCCGCGACCAGGGTCGGGACGCTGCCGTCCAGGGCCCGCTTCCAGGCCGCCTCGGCCCCCGCCCTGTCCTGCCCGGCCAGCCAGCCGAGGTAGTCCTTGTACGGGATGACGGGCGGCAGCGCGGCGGTGTCGCCGCCGTTGCCGTACAGCGCCATCAGCTCGCCCAGCACCAGCGGCATGGACCAGCCGTCGAGCAGGATGTGGTGGGCGGTGAAGACGAACCGGTACTCCTCGTCGGCCAGCTTGACCAGCGAGAAGCGCAGCGGCGGACGGGTCAGGTCGAAGCGGCGGGTGCGGTCGTCGTCCAGCAGCCGCTGGAGCTCCTTGTCCCGCGCCCCGCCCGCCAGGTGGCTGATGTCGGCCTCGGACCAGTCCGGGTCCGCGTCGCGCAGGATCGCCTGGACCGGCTCGCCCGACTTGCGGTTGCGGAAGGAGGCCCGCAGGTTGTCGTGGCGGCCCAGCACCCCGGCCACGGCCGCGCGCAGACCGGCCACGTCGAGGTCGCGGCGCAGGTCCAGGGCCATCTGGATGACATAGACGTCGGCGCTGTTCTCCTCGTACAGGGCGTGGAAGAGCATGCCCTTCTGCAACGGGGACAGCGGCCAGATGTCGACGAATCCGGGCTTGGTCACCTTGTCGTTTCCTTTCATGACAGTTCACTCTCGAATTCGTCGATCTCGTCCTGCGAGAGGTCCAGCAGGGAGACGTCGGAGGGGGTGAGGCCACCGGCCTCGGGCCGCTCGGCGTACGCCACGAGGGTTTCCAGCGCCTCGAACCACAGTCCGGCCAGCTCCCTGACCTCCCGCTCGTCGAAGAGCGCGCCGGGCCAGGACCAGATGGCCACCAGCCGCACCCCGTCGGGGCGGTCCTGCGCCACCGCGCTCAGCCCCAGGGCGTGGGAGAGCGGACGGCCCTCGTCGCCCCCGCTGCCCAGGGTCTCGGTCGCCTCGGGCGGCGCGGCCCAGTCGCCCGAGCCCGCGCTCCGCCCGCCCTCGTCGGCGGTGGCGGCGGCGAACCGGCCCAGGTAGTTGAAGCCGAGCTGCGGCTCCGGGTGGCCGGCGAGCTCAGCGGCCGTCTCCGGGTTGAGGTGGCGCAGCAGGCCGTAGCCGATGCCCTTGTCGGGGATCGCCCGCAGCTGCTCCTTCACCCGCTTCAGCGCGGCGCCCAGCTCCGGGCCGCCGGACCACAGCGCGTCCCGGTCGGCGCCGCCCGGGTCGACCGCCACCGGGTACACGCTGGTGAACCAGCCGACCGTACGGGAGAGGTCGACGCCGTCCGCGATCTCCTCGCGGCCGTGGCCCTCCAGGCCCACCAGGACGGCGGATCCGCCGTCGGCGCCCCGCTCGCCGCGCCAGCGGGCGACGGCCATGGCGAGCGCCGTCAGCAGCACGTCGTCGATGCCCGCGTTGAACACCGCGGGGACCCGTCCCAGCAGGGGTGCGGTGACCGCGTCCGGGAGGTGCAGGGTCACCTGGCGCGCGGTGCGCACCACGTCGACGGTCGGGTCCAGGCGCCGCTGCGCGAGCAGCGGGTCGGGGGTGGCGAGCACCGAGCGCCACAGCTCCAGCTCGCCGGTGCGGGCCGGCGACAGCGCCTGGTCCGTCAGGAGCGAGGACCAGCGGCGGAAGGAGGTGCCCACCGGTTCGAGGGCGGGCTCGCGGCCCTCGCCGACCGCTTCCCAGGCCTGCTTCAGGTCCTCCTGGAGGACCCGCCAGGAGACCCCGTCCACGGCCAGGTGGTGCACCAGGACCAGCAGCCGCCCGGGGCGGTCGGGCCCGGCGTCGAACCAGACGGCCCTGACCATCTCGCCCCCGGCCGGGGAGAGTTCGGCCTGGACCCTGACCTGCGCATCGGTGACCGCCGCGATGATCCCGTCCTGCGGGACCGCGGAGATGTCGGTGCGGGTCAGCAGGGCCGCGGCCGTGACGGCGCCCGGGGGCGCGATCTCCAGGCGGCGGGTCCCGTCCGCCGTGACGAGCCGCGAGCGCAGCGTGCCGTGGTGGTCGAGGACCGCCTGGAGGGTGGCGGCGAGCCGCTGCTCGTCGCTGCCCGCGGGGACCTGGAGGAGCGCGGCCTGGTGCACGCCGTCCGTCGGCCCGCCCCGGTCGTACAGGTCGTGCATGACGGGGGTGAGGGCGAGTTCGCCGATGGCGTCCTCGGGCTTCTCCCCCGCCTGCGGGCCGTCGTCCTCGCGGGCGATCCTGGCCAGGGCCCGGACCGTCTTGTGCTTGAACACGTCCCGCAGGCTGATCAGCAGGCCCGCCTTGCGGGCCCGGCCCGCCAGCTGGATGGAGACGATGCTGTCGCCGCCCAGTTCGAAGAAGTCGTCGTCCAGACCGACCTCCTGGGCGCCCAGCAGCTCGGCGAAGAGTCCGGCGAGCACGGCCTCCTTGGAGGCGCCGGGCGCCGGGGCCGCGGCCACCGCGTCGGCCGCCGGGGCCGCGTCGGCGTCCGCGTCGGCCGCCGTGTCCGTGGCCGGGTCCGTGGACGTGGACACCTCCGCCGCGTCCTGGCCGATGCCGTCCTGGAGCCTGGACCTGGTCCCGGCCCACCAGCGGGTCAGCTCCCGGGCGTCGGCGTCGGCCGCCGGGCGCTCCGGCCGGGCCACCAGGGTCTCCAGCGCGGCCCGCAGCCCGTCCGCGATCGTCTCCGTCTCGGCCTTGGTGAGCAGGTCGGGGCGGTAGCCGAGGCGGCAGTGCAGCTGGTCGCCGGAGAGCCCGGCGTCCAGGGTCAGCGGGTAGTGCGTCGCGTCGTTCATCTCCAGGTCGACGGCGCGCACCCGGTCGCTGTCGCCGCCGAACCCGGCGCCGTCGGCGGGGATGTTCTGGAACACCAGGAGCGTGTCGAAGAGCTCGCCCTTGCCGACCAGCTTCTGGAGGTCCACCAGCCGGATGTGCTGGTGCGCCGTCAGGTCCACCTGCTGGCCCCAGAGCCGGGCCAGCGAGGCGGTGACCGGCTCGTCGGCCCGGAAGGCGACCCGCACCGGGACCGTGTTGATGAACAGGCCGATCATCCGCTCGATGCCCGGGACCTCCGGCGGCCTGCCGGAGACGGTGGCGCCGAACACCACGTCCTCGCTGCCGGTCAGCCGCGACAGCAGCAGCCCCCAGGCGGCCTGGACGACCGTGTTCATCGTGGTGCCGTGCCGGCCCGCCAGGGCGGTCAGCCCGGCGACCAGGTCGCCGCCGAAGGTGACGGAGATCTTCTCGGTGGCGACGGCCGCCCGGTCCGGGTCGGCGGGCGCCAGCAGCGTGGGCTCCGCCGTCCCGTCCAGCACCTGCCGCCAGGCCCGCTCGGAAGCCTGCGGGTCCTGCTCGCCGAGCCAGCTCAGATAGCTGCTGTACGGGCGTACGGCGGGCAGCCCCGCGGGGTCGCCCTCCGACGCGTACAGCTGCATCAGCTCGTCGAGGAGGATCGGCGTGGACCAGCCGTCCAGCAGGATGTGGTGGAAGGAGAGCACCAGCCGGGCCCGGCCGCCGCCAAGCCGCAGCAGCGCGCAGCGCACCAGCGGCGGCGCGGCGACGTCGAACCGCTCGGCCCGCGCCTCGCGCATCACCCGGTCCACCTCGGCGGCCCGCTCGGCCTCGCCGAGCCCGCTCAGGTCGCTCTCGCTCCACGGGAGTTCGCTGTCGGCCTCGATGAACTGCACGGGCCGCGAGAGCCCCTCGTAGGCGAATCCGGCCCGCAGGTTGTCGTGCCTGGCCAGCAGCGCGCGCACGGCGGAGCGCAGGACGTCGGTCCGCGGGTCGCCCTCCAGGTCGAGGCCGAACTGCACGGTGTAGACGTCGTGTTCGCCCTGGTCGTAGAGGGAGTGGAAGAGCAGTCCCTCCTGGAGCGGCGCCAGCGGCAGCACGTCGGCCAGCGTCCGGCCGCCGCGCTCCAGCAGGTCGATGTCCTGCTGCTCCAGGCGCACCAGCGGGAAGTCGGAGGGGGACCTGCCCCCGCCGTTGCCGTCCGTGCCCGCGACCAGCTCGCGCACCGCGCGCTGCCAGGCGGCGGCCAGTTCGGCGACCCGCTCGGCCTCGAAGGCCGCGGCGGGCCAGGACCAGCGGGCCGTCAGCCGCGTGCCGTCCTCTCCCTCGTACGCCCGCACGTCCACGTCGAGCGCGTACGTCACCGGCATCTGCGGGTCCTCGGCCTCGGCCGCCGCGCCCCGGCCGCCGAACGGCACGGCGCCGTCGGGCAGCGGCGCGGTGAAGCGGCCGTGGTGGCGGAAGCGGACCTGCGGGGCGGGCAGCCCCGCGAGCAGCGGCACCGTCTGCGGGTTGAGGTGGCGCAGCAGCCCGTGGCCCGACCCGTCGCCGGGCACGGCGGCCAGCTGCTCCTTGACCTGCTTGACGAGGGCGCCGGCCGCCTCTTCGCCGCCGCCGATCAGGGCGGGGTACGCGGAGCCGAACCGGCCCTGGGTGCGGGCGAGTCCGTCGTCGGCGGCCCGCCCGTCGTGCTCCAGGCCGACCAGGACGGCGGTGCCGCCCGGCTGGTCGTGCCGGGCGCGCCAGGCGCCGACGGCCGCGGCGAAGGCGCCGAGCAGGACCGTGTCGGTCCCGGTGGCGAAGCCCTCGGGCACGGCGCTCAGCAGGGCGTCGGACTCGGCGGCGGAGAACTCCACCTCCAGGCTCCGCACGGTGCCCGCGACGTCGCGGCGCGGGTCGAGCGGCCCGGCCGCGAGCGGCTCGGCGCCGGAGCCGAGGATCTCGGTCCACGCCTGGAGCTCGTCGATCAGCTCGGGCGCGGCGGCCGCGGCGGCGGTCGCCTCGGCCCACGCCTTGTAGGTGGTGGCCACGGGCGGCAGTTGGGGCGTGCGCCCCGCCGTCACCGCGTCCCAGGCCGTCCGCAGGTCGTCGGCCAGGACCGGCCAGGAGGCCGGGTCGGCGGCGAGCGCGTGGGCCGCGAGCAGCAGGCGGTGTCCGCCCGCGGAGCCGCCGTCGAGCCACAGGGCCCGGAAGACGGCGCCGTCCTCGGGCGCGATGGACGCCCTGAGCGCCGCCTCGTGCGCGGCACGGTCGCCGTCGGCGGGGACCCGGGTGAGCAGCGCCTCGGCGCGCACCTCGGCGCGGGGGCGGACCTCCAGGCCCCAGACGAGGTTCCCGGCGCGGCGGCTGAGCCGCAGCCGCAGCGCGTCGTGGTGGTCGACGAGCGCCCGCAGTGCCGCCTCCAGCCGCTCCTCGTCGGCGTCGTCGGGCAGGGCGACGGTCAGGGTGGTGACCGACTGGGCGACCGGGCCGCCGCGCTCGCGCAGGGCGTGCGCCGCCGGGCTCAGCGGGATCTCGCCGATGCCGGAGTCGTCGACGGGCGCCGCGGCGCCGTCCGTGCCGTCCGCGCCGCCGTCGCCGAGGCCGGTGGCGGCCGCCGCCAGCTCCTGGACGGTGCGGTGGCGCAGCACGTCGGCCGCGGTGAATTCGAGCCCTTCCTCGCGGGCGCGGCTCACCAGCTGGATGGAGACGATGCTGTCGCCGCCGAGCGCGAAGAACCCGTCGTCGATGCCGACGTGTTCGATGCCCAGCAGGTCGCCGATCAGCTCGCACAGCAGCCGCTCCTTGGCGTCGCGCGGTGCGCGGTGCGCCTCGGCGGTGCCGAAGTCCGGCTCGGGCAGGGCCTTGCGGTCCACCTTGCCGTTGGCGCTCAGCGGCAGCGCGTCGATGACGGTGTACGCCGCGGGCGCCATGTAGTCGGGCAGCGCGTCGGCCACGTGGGCGGCGAGCGCCCCGCGGTCGACGGTGGCGCCAGGGGCGGCGACGACGTACGCGGCGAGCTGCTTGCGGCCGTTCGCGTCGACGTGCACGCCGACGGCGGCGCGCTCCACGTCGGCGTGCGCGGTGAGCCTGGCCTCGATCTCGCCCAGCTCGATGCGGAAGCCGCGGATCTTCACCTGGTCGTCGGCGCGGCCGACGAACTCCAGCTCGCCCTCGGCGTTCCAGCGCACCACGTCGCCGGTGCGGTAGAGGCGTTCGCCCGCCGCGCCGAAGGGGTGGGCGACGAACCGCTCGGCGGTGAGGCCGGGGCGGCCGAGGTAGCCGCGGGCCAGGCCGTGGCCCGCCAGGTACAGCTCGCCCGGCACGCCGACCGGGAGCGGCCTGAGGCGGTCGTCCAGGACGTAGGCGGCGGTGTTCCACACCGGCGAGCCGATGGGCGGGTTGACGTCGCCGGACTGCGGGCGGCTCATGGTCGCGCAGACGGTCGTCTCGCTGGGCCCGTACAGGTTGAGCAGGCGGCGCCCGTTCGACCAGTGGGCGACCACGTCGGGCGAGCAGGGCTCGCCGCCGGTGCCGATGGTGCGCAGCGTGGGCAGCGCGGTGCGGGGCAGCGTGGCGAGCACGCCCGCGGTGATCTGGAGGTGGGTCACCCCGTGGGTCTCCACGAGGCGGGCCAGGTCCTCGCCCGCGGGCGCCTTGTTGCCCTCGGGCAGGACCAGGGCGGCGCCGCTGAGGAGCGTCATCGACAGGTCGGCCATGGAGACGTCGAAGCTCGGCGACACGGCCTGGAGGATCCGGCTGCCGGTGTCGATGGCGAAGTGCTCCGCGTGGGCGCCCGCCATGCCGGCGATGCCCCGGTGGGTGACCACGACGCCCTTGGGGCGGCCGGTGGAGCCCGAGGTGTAGATGACGTACGCCGGGTGGGCCAGGTCCAGCGGGCGGACCCGCTCGGCGTCGGTGACGTCGGCGCCGTCCTGGGCCGCGACGGCGTCCCGCACTGCGGGGTCGTCCACGGCCGCGACCGGGGTGTCGCCGCCCGGTGCGACGCGCCCCGCGGCGGCCGTGTCGGTGACGATCAGCGCCGGGCGGGCGTCCTCGGTGATGTAGGCGATGCGGTCGGCCGGGTAGCCCGGGTCGACCGGCAGGTGGGCGGCGCCCGCCTTGAGGACGCCGAGGGTGACGGCGAGCCATTCGACGGAGCGCTCGACGGCGACGGCGACGCGGTCCTCGGCGCCGATGCCCCGGCCGATGAGCCAGCGCGCCCAGCGGTTGGCGCGCGTCGACAGCTCGGCGTAGGTCAGCCGCTCGGTTCCGGAGAGCACCGCGACGGCGTCGGGCGTCGCGGCGGCCTGCCGGTCGAACAGGGCGGGCAGCGTGGCGTCCGCGACCTCGCGGGCGGTGTCGTTCCACGCGGTCAGGACGCGGTGCAGCTCGGCCTCGGGCAGCAGCTCGATGCGGCTGAGCGGCAGCGCCGGGTCGGCGGCGACGGCCTCCAGCAGGCCCCGGAAGCGCACCGCGAGGGACGCGACGGTCGCCCGGTCGAACAGGTCGGTGCGGTAGCTGATCTGGCCGCGCAGCCCGTCGGGCTCGCCGCCGTCGGTGTGGGTCTCGGTCAGCTCGAAGCCCAGGTCGGTCTTGGCCGACGTCAGCTCGTAGTCCGCGGCCGAGATGGTCAGGCCCGGCAGTTCCAGGCGCGGCGCCGCGTTGTTCTGGAAGGCGAGGAACACCTGGAACAGCGGGGTGTGCGCCAGCGAGCGCTCGGGGCTGAGGGCGTCCACCAGCCATTCGAAGGGGATGTCCTGGTGGGCGTAGGCGGCCAGGTCGGCCTTCCTGACCCGGCCGAGCAGTTCGGCGAAGGTCGGGTCGCCCGAGGTGTCGGTGCGCAGGACGAGGGAGTTGACGAAGAAGCCGACCAGCTCCTCCAGGCCCTCGTCGCCGCGTCCGGCGACCGCCGTGCCGATCGGGATGTCGGTGCCGGAGCCGAGCCGGGTGAGCAGCGCGGCCAGCGCCGCCTGGGCGACCATGAACAGGCTGGTCTGGTGGGTGCGGGCGACCTCGGCGAGCGCCGCGTGCAGCGCGGCGTCCAGCTCGAACTCCAGGAGCGCGCCTTCGGTGGCCATCTCGGCGGGGCGCGGCCGGTCGGTGGGCAGGGCCAGTTCGGCCGGTGCCCCCTCCAGCGTCCCCTTCCAGAAGGCGAGCTGGCGGGCGCCGAGGCTCTCCCCGTCCTTCTCGTCGCCGAGCAGCTCGCGCTGCCACAGGGTGTAGTCGGCGTACTGGACGGGCAGCGGCGCGAAGGCCGGGGCGCGGCCGGTCCGCCGGGCGGCGTACGCGGTGGACAGGTCGCGGGCGAGCGGCGCGTTGGACCAGCCGTCGGACGCGATGTGGTGCACGGTGAGCAGCAGTACGTGCTCGGTGGCGGACGCCTCGAACAGCGTTGCCCTGACGGGCAGTTCGGTCGCGAGGTCGAAGCCCCGGGCGGCGGCGGAGCGCAGCGCGTCGGCCAGGCCCTCCTCGCCGGTGCGCACGGTCTCCAGCGGTACGCGGGCGTCGGCGGCGGCCACGATCTCCTGGCGCGGCTTGCCCCGGGAGTCCGGGTAGCGGGTGCGCAGCACCTCGTGGCGGGCGACGACGTCGGCGACGGCGGCGGCGAGCGCCGCGCGGTCCAGGGTGCCGCTGAGCCGGATGCCGATGGGGATGTTGTACGTCCCCGTGGGGCCCTCGACCTTGCCGAGGAACCACAGGCGGCGCTGCGAGAAGGAGAGCGGCACCTCGTCGGGCCTGGCGGCCTGGACGAGCGCGGGCCGGCCGGAAGCGCCGGGCACGACGGCGGCGGCGAGCCGGGCCGGGGTGGGCGCCTCGAAGACGGCGCGCACGTCGACCTCGGCGCCGAAGGCGGCGCGGACCCGGCTGAGCAGGCGCACCGCGCTCAGGGAGTTGCCGCCGAGCTGGAAGAAGTCGTCGTCGACGCCGACCTCTTCGCGGTCCAGGACCTGGGCGAAGAGGCCGCAGAGGATCTCCTCTTGCGGGGTGCGCGGGGCGCGGGCCCCGCTCGTCGCGGTGAACTCCGGCTCGGGCAGGGCGACCCGGTCGAGCTTGCCGTTGACGGTCAGCGGCAGCGCGTCCAGGACGACGACGGCCTCGGGGACCATGTAGTCGGGGAGGGCCGCGGCGAGCGGCTCGCGCACGGCCGCCGCGTCCAGCGGGGCGCCTTCGGCCGGGACGACGTACGCCACCAGGCGCTTGCCGTCCTGGCCGCCGTCGCGCACGACGACCGCCTGGGCGGCGACGCCGGGCAGCGCGGCGACGGCCGCGGTGACCTCGCCGAGCTCGATGCGGTGGCCGCGCACCTTGACCTGGTCGTCGGCGCGGCCGACGAACACCAGGTTCCCGTCGGGCAGTCGGCGGGCGACGTCGCCCGTGCGGTACATGCGCTCGCCCGCCGGGCCGTACGGGTCGGCGGTGAAGCGCTCCGCGGTGAGCGCGGGGCGGCCGAGGTAGCCGCGGGCCAGGCAGGCGCCCGCGAGGTAGAGCTCTCCCGCGACGCCTTCGGGCACCGGGCGCAGCGCGGCGTCCAGCACGTAGGTGCGGACGTTGCCCTGGGGGCGGCCCATCGGGACGGGGCCCGCGGGGAGCGCGTCGCCGGGGGCGATGCGGTGCTCGGTGACGTTGACGGTGGCCTCGGTGGGGCCGTACACGTTCCACACGGTCGCGTCGGGGTGGCGCTCGCGCCAGGCGGCGACGGCCTCGCCGAGCAGCGCCTCGCCGCCGAGCAGCAGCTCGGTGCCGGGCGAGTACGCGGCGGGCAGCGCGGCCAGCAGCGGCAGGTGGCTCGGGGTGGCCTTCATGAAGGTGACCGGGGTGGCGGCCAGGCGCCGCGCGACCTCCGGGTCCTCCTCCAGGGGCGCGATGAGCACGGTGCCGCCGACGGTGAGCGGGGTGTACAGCGCGGTGACCGTGAGGTCGAAGGAGAGCGGCGAGTGCACCAGGGCGAGTCCGGCGGCCGCCGGGTAGGCGGACCCGGTCCACTCCAGGTAGTCGACGACCGAGGCGTGCGTGACGACCACGCCCTTGGGGCGTCCGGTGGAGCCCGAGGTGTAGATGACGTACGCCGGGTGCTGCGGGGTCAGTGCGGTGACCGGGGCCCCGGCGGGCCGTCCGGCGATCGCGGCGGCCACCGCCGCGTCGTCGACGACGACGCGCTCGACGTCGGCCTCGGGGAGGTTCGCGGCGACCGCGCGTTCGGTGACCAGGAGCCTGGGCTTCGCGTCGCCGAGCAGGTAGGCGATGCGCTCCGCCGGGTAGGCGGGGTCCACGGGGACGTAGGCGGCGCCGGACTTGAGGACGGCGAGCAGTGCCACGACCAGGCCGGCCGAGCGCTCCATGGCGACGGCGACCAGCTCGTCGGGGCCCGCGCCCTTGTCGACCAGCGCGTGGGCGAGCTGGTCGGCCCGCGCGTCGAGTTCCGCGTACGTGTACTCGGTGCCCCCGTCGACCAGGGCCACCGCGTCGGGGGTGCGGGCGGCCTGGGCGGCGATCAGCTCGGGCACGACGGCGCCCGAAGCGGGCGTGGCGGCACCCGCGGAGCCGGTGGTCAGGCGGCGGGTCTCGGTGTCGTCCAGCAGGGCGATCCGGCCGACCGCGGTGGCCGGGTCCTCGACGAGCGCGGTCAGGACGCGGCGCAGCTGTCCGGTCGCCGAGGTCACCAGGGCCTCGTCCAGCAGGTCGGCGCGGTAGTACCAGTTGAGGACCATGCGCTGCTCGTCCTGCATCACCACCATGCCCAGCGGGTAGTGGTTGTCGCCCTTGGTGTCGACCTCGGACAGGGAGAGCCCGTGCACGGCCTGGCGGGCGCCGGGGTCGTCGGGGAAGTTCTCGAAGACGACCGCGGTGTCGAAGAGCGTGGGGAGCCCGGCGATCCGCTGGAGGTCGGCGAGGCCCAGGTAGTGGTGGGCCAGCAGTTCGACGCGCTGGTCCTGGACGCGGGTGAGGGTGTCGATCAGGGAGGCGCCGGACTCGACGCGGACCCGGACCGGCACGGTGTTGCTGAACAGGCCGACCATGGACTCCACGCCGGGCAGCTCGCCGGGACGGCCGGAGACCGTCTCGCCGAAGAGCACGTCGTCGCGGCCGGTGAGCTGGGCCAGCACGATGCCCCAGGCGCCCTGGACGACCGCGTTGAGGGTCAGGCCGTGGGCGCGGGCGGTGCGCGTGAGGGCGGCGGTCAGCTCGGCGGGCAGCTCGTCCACGATGCGTCCGGGCAGGGCCGCCGCGTGGCCGGCCGCGCCGGGGGCGACCAGCGTGGGCTCGTCGGTTCCGGCGAGCGCGGTGCGCCAGGCCTCCTCGGCCGCGCCCTTGTCCTGCTCGGCGAGCCAGCCCAGGTAGTCCTTGTAGGGGACGACCTGCGGCAGCCGGGACGCGTCGCCCTTGGCGCCGTACAGCGCGAACAGCTCGCCGGCGAGGACGGGCGCGGACCAGCCGTCCAGGAGCAGGTGGTGGGCGGCGAAGAGCAGCCGGTGCCGGTCGTCGCCGAGCCTGATGAGGGTGAAGCGCAGCAGCGGCGGGCGCTCGGGGTCGAAGCGGCGGGCCCGCTCCTGGACCAGGAGGCGGTCCAGTTCGGCGGTCAGTCCGTCGCCCGCGAGGTGGCTCAGGTCGATCTCGTTCCAGGGGAGTTCGACCTTGGCGGGCACCAGCTGGACGGGGGTGCCGTCGCTGGTGCGGTGGAAGGAGGCGCGCAGGCTGTCGTGGCGCTCCAGGAGGCCCGCGACGGCGGCGCGCAGCGCCTCGATGTCCAGCGCGCCCTCGACGTCGAGGGCGAGGCGGGTGATGTAGACGTCCTCGGCCTGCTGGTCGTACTCGGTGTGGAAGAGCAGGCCCTCCTGGAGCGGGGAGAGCGGCAGCACGTCGGTGAGGTGCGGCTGCGCCCGCTCCAGGCGGTCGATCTCCTCCTGGGGGAGGGCGACCAGGGTGAGGTCGGAGGGGACGAGGCCGCCGCCGTTCTCGGCCCGCTCGGCGCGCTCGACCAGGGTGCGCAGCGCGGCGAACCAGCCGTCGGCGAGCGCCTTGACGTCGTCCTCGGTGAGCAGTTCGCCGGGCCAGGTCCAGGTCGCGGTGAGGCGGGGGCCTTCGCTGTGGGTCTCGGTGACGGCGTTGGCGGTGAGGGTGTACGGCAGCGGGGTGCCCTGGTCGGCGCCGCCGCCCAGGGCGCTGTCCAGGCCGTCCTCGTCGGCCGCGCCGATGCGGCCGAGGTAGTTGAAGCCGATCTGCGGCTCGGCGAACTTGGCGAGCGCGACGGCGGTGCGCGGGTTGAGGTGGCGCAGCAGGCCGAAGCCGATGCCGTTGTCGGGGATGGCCCGCAGCTGCTCCTTGACGGCCTTGAGGGCGGTCAGCGGGTCGGCGCCGGGCGCTCCGGCGTCCAGGCGCACCGGGTAGAGGCTGGTGAACCAGCCGACCGTACGGGAGAGGTCGCCGTCGGGGAGCACGTCCTCGCGGCCGTGGCCCTCCAGGCCCACCAGTACGGACGAGGCGTCGCCGCGTCCGGTGGCGCGGCGCCAGTCGGCGACGGCGACGGCGAGCGCGCTCAGCAGCACGTCGTTGATCTGCGCGTGGAACGCGGCCGGGACGCGGCCGAGCAGCGGCTCGGTGATCTCGGCGGGCAGCCGCAGGGTGAGGTGGCCCGCGGTGGCGAGGGTGTCGCGCTCCTGGTCCAGCGGGCGCTCGGTGAGCAGCGGGTCGGGGCCCGACAGGATCTCGCGCCACAGGGGCAGTTCGCGGATGCGGTCGGGTTCGCTGGCGGCGGCCGTCAGGTGCTGGGCCCAGCGGCGGAAGGAGGTGCCGACCGGTTCGGGCGTGAAGGTGCGGCCCGCGGCGGCGGCCTCCAGGGCGGCGGTCAGCTCGGGCAGCAGGATGCGCCAGGAGACGCCGTCGACCGACAGGTGGTGGACGACCAGCAGGAGGCGGCCGGGCAGGCCGTCGCCCGCGTCGAACCAGACGGCCTGCACCATGCGGCCCCGCTCGGGGGCGAGCCTGCGCTGGGCGGCGGTGGACTCCTCGGCGAGCACGGCGCGCAGCGCGTCGGTGTCCAGGCCCGCGACGTCCACGCGGTGCAGGGATTCGGCGGCCGGGACGGTGCCGGGCGCGGTGGTCTCCAGGCTCCACTCGTCGATGTCCGCGATGCGGGTGAGCTTGAGGCGCAGCGCGTCGTGGTGGTCGAGGAAGGTCTGGAGGACGGAGGTCAGGCGCGCCGCGTCGAGCCCGGCCGGGACCTCGACGGGCATGGCCTGGTTGAACTGGCTGAACTGCTCGGCGGATCCGCTGTGTTCGCTGAACCAGTGGATGATCGGGGTGAGCGGCACGCCGCCGACGCCGTCGCTCGCGGCCTGGGCCTTGGCCGCTCCCCTGCGCGGGCGGCCCGTGCCCTCGGTCACGACGGGGGCCAGGGCCTCCACGGTCTTGTGGGTGAAGACGTCGCGCGGGGTGAGGCGCAGTCCGGCCTTGCGGGCGCGGCTGATGAGCTGGATGGAGACGATGGAGTCGCCGCCGAGCTCGAAGAAGCTCTGGTCGACGCCGACCTCGTCGAGGCCCAGGACCTCGGCGAAGAGCTTGCACAGCAGCTCCTCGCGGGGCGTGCCGGGGGCCTTGCCGGCCTTGGCGGCGAGCTGCGGCACCGGCAGGGCCTTGCGGTCCAGCTTGCCGTTGGCGGTCAGCGGCAGCGCGTCCAGGACGAGAACGGCCGAGGGCACCATGTATTCGGGCAGCCGCTCGCCGACGTGGCCGCGCAGCGCCTCGGCGTCGGGGCTCTGGCCCGCCGCTGGCACCACGTAGCCGACGAGCTGCTTGACGCCCGGCTGGGTCTCGTGGACGGTGACGGCCGCGGTGTCCACGGCGTCGTGGGAGGCCAGGGCGCTCTCGATCTCGCCGAGTTCGATGCGGAAGCCGCGCACCTTCACCTGGTCGTCGGCGCGGCCGACGAACTCCAGCTGGCCGTCGGCGCCGGTGCGCACGACGTCGCCGGTGCGGTACATGCGCTCGCCGGGCGCGCCGAACGGGTCGGCGGTGAAGCGCTCGGCGGTCAGGCCCGCGCGGCGCAGGTAGCCGCGGGCCAGGCCGGGGCCCGCCACGTACAGCTCGCCGGGGACGCCGGGCGCCACCAGGCGCAGCGAGGCGTCGAGCACGTAGACGCGGGTGTCGGCGACGGGGGCGCCGATGGGCGGCAGGCCGCCCGGCTCCAGCGGGGTGCTGATGGAGACCGCGACGGTGGACTCGGTGGGGCCGTAGGCGTTGACCATGCGGCGGCCCGGGGCCCAGCGCTCGACCAGTTCGGCGGAGCAGGCGTCGCCGCCGACGACCAGGCAGCGGAAGCCGGGGAGTTCGGCGGCCGGGACGCTGGCGAGCGCGGCCGGCGGGATCAGGGCGTGGCTGACCTGCCGGGCGGCGATCAGCTCGGCCAGCGGCTCGCCCGCGAGGGGGCCGGGCTCGGGCACGACGAGGGCGGCGCCGGAGGTGAGGGTCATGCACAGTTCCAGCACCGAGGCGTCGAAGCTGGGCGAGGAGAACTGGAGGACGCGGCTGGTGCCGTCGACGGCGAAGCGCTCGCGCTCGGTGGCGGCGAACGCGGCGATCCCGGAGTGGGTGACCACGACGCCCTTGGGGACGCCGGTGGAGCCCGAGGTGTAGATGACGTACGCGGGCGAGGCGACGGACACCGGGCCCGTGACGGTCCCGGCGTCGCCGTGCCACGGCTCGTCCAGGCGGACGGTGCGCGTGCCCGGGGTCTCCGGGACGACCGGGGCGTACGCGGAGGTGGTGAGCACGGCGGCGGGGCGCGCGTCGGAGAACATGAAGGCGATGCGCTCGGCCGGGTAGTCGGGGTCGACCGGCAGGTAGGCGGCGCCGGTCTTCATGACGGCCAGCGAGGCGACGGCGGACTCCACCGAGCGGCCCAGCACGAGGGCCACGATCTGCTCGGGGCCGATGCCGTCGGCGGCCAGCCGGCCGGCCAGCTCGTCGGTGCGCGCGTCGAGTTCGGCGTAGGTGAGGGTGGTGTCGGCGGACTCGACGGCGACGGCGTCCGGGGTGCGCGCGGCCTGTGCGGCGAACAGCTCGGGGAAGGTCGCGGGGGTGACGGCCGCGGTGTCCCCGGTGCCGACCAGCGCGGCGCGCTCCTCGTCGGTGAGCAGGTCCAGGGCGGCCAGCGGGCGCTCGATGTCCTCGGTCAGCGCTTCCAGGAGGCGCACCATGCGGCCGCCGACGACCTCGACCTGCTCGCGGGTGAACAGGTCGGGGCGGTAGTTGAGGATCAGCCGCAGGGTGCCTTCGTAGACGTGCGAGACCAGGCAGAGCGGGTAGTGGTTGGCGTCCAGGACGTCGAAGCCGTCGATGGTCAGGTCGCCCGCGAGGTCGCGCAGGTCCTGGAGGTCGAACGGGAAGTTCTCGAACGCCACGTAGGTGTCGAAGAGTTCGGCGTGGCCCGACAGCCGGTGGATGTCGCGCATCCCGGTGTACTGGTGGGCGGACATCTCCTGGTGCTCGCTCTGGAGCCGGCCGAGCACCGAGCGCAGGGTGTCCCCGCCCTCCAGGCGCATCCGGACGGGGAGGCTGTTGATGAGCATGCCCACCATGCGCTCGACGCCCGGCACCTCGGGTGGTCGGCCCGAGACGACCGTGCCGAACAGGACGTCGTCGCGGCCGGTCAGCACGGAGAGCAGCAGGCCCCAGGAGCCGTGCACGGCGCTGGAGAAGGTGAGGTCGCTGGCGCGCAGCCGGGCCGAGAGCGCCTCGGTGGCCTCGGCGGACAGCTCGATGTGCACCTGCTCGGGGTGGACGACGGCGCTGCCGGGGTTGGACTCGACGAGCCGGGTGGGGGCGTCGATGTCGGCGAGCGCGCGGCGCCAGGCGTCCTCGGAGGCGCCCTTGTCGAGCCTGGCCAGGTAGGCGAGGTGGTTGCGGAAGGGGGTGACCTCGGGCAGCGCGGAGGCGTCGGCCCCGGCCGCGTACAGCTCGAAGAGCTCGCCCAGGAGCACGGAGGTGGACCAGCCGTCGAGCAGGATGTGGTGGAAGGTGCACAGGAAGCGGTACGCGTCGTCGGCGAGCCGCAGCAGCGTGAAGCGCATCAGCGGCGGGCGGGCGACGTCGAAGCGGTGGGCCTTCTCCGCGGCCTGGACGCGGTCGCGCTCGGCGGTGCGCTCCGCGTCGCCGAGGTGGCGCAGGTCCACCTCCTCCCAGGGGAGTTCGACCTCGCGGGCGACGGCCTGGACGGGGCGGGACTGCTTGGGGTGCAGGAAGCCGACGCGGAGGTTGGCGTGCCGGCGCAGCAGGGCGTCGGCGGTGGCGCGCAGCCGTGCGGCGTCGAGCTCGCCGCCGAGGTCGAGGACGACCTGGACGGTGTAGACGTCGCTGCCGCTGTCGTCGTAGAGCGCGTGGAAGAGCAGCCCCTCCTGGAGCGGCGACAGGGGCAGGATGTCCTCGGGACCCGACTTCTTCATTACAGCGTCCTCCACTCGTCTTCGAGCCCGTCGATCTCGTCTTGGGAAAGCTCCACCAGCGCCAGGTCCGACGGGGCGTAGCCACCGGCGTCAGGCCGCTCGGCGTGTTCGGTCAGTGCGCGCAGGGCGCGGAACCAGGTGTCCGCGAGCTCCCGCACGTCGGCCACCGACAGCAGCCGCGCGGACCAGGTCCAGGTGGCGGTGAGCCGGGGTCCTTCCGGGTGGTCCTCGACCACCGCGTTGATCTCCACTGCGTGCGACAGCGGCAGGTCGGCGCCCTCGGCGCGCACCGCGTCGGTCTCGGCCGCGGGTCCCCAGTCGGCGCCGGGTCCCTGTGTCCTGCCCAGGTAGTTGAAGAGCACCGGGGCCTGGGCGAGCCCCGCGAGCTTCGGTCCCGTCTCCGGGTTGAGGTGGCGCAGCAGGCCGTAGCCGATGCCGTGCCCGGGGGCCGCGCGCAGCTGCTCCTTGACGGTGCGCACCGCCCGTCCCGCGGCGGCGCCGCCCGCCCACAGCTCGTCGCGGGCCGCGGCGTCGTCGACGCCGGTGGCCAGCCGGACGGGGTGGATGGTGGTGAACCAGCCGACCGTACGGCTGAGGTCGACCGCGGACTCCGGTGCGGGGTCCAGGTCCTGGCGGCCGTGGCCCTCCAGGTCGATGAGGGCGCCTTCGCCGAGCGGGGCGCCGCGGTGGTGGCGCCACTCCTCGACGGCCACCGCGAGCGCGGTGACCAGCACTTCGTGGACGCCCGCGTTCAGGGTCTCGGCGGCCTGCGCGAGCAGCGGCTCGGTGCGGTCGGCGGGGAGCGACTGGGTGAGGGTGCGGGCCCCGGCGGCCGTGTCGCGCCCGGGGTCGAGCGGCTGCTCGGTCAGGTCGGGCGCGGGCAGCCGCACCTGCTCGCTCCAGTGGTCGAGCTCGGCGGCCGCGGCGGGCTCGGCGGCCCGCGCGGTGAGCAGTTCGGCCCAGCGGCGGAAGGGGGTGCCGACCGCGTCGAGGTCCGGGGTGCGCCCCGCCGCCGCCGCTTCCCAGGCGCCGCGCAGGTCGGGCAGGAGGATCTGCCAGGACACGCCGTCCACGACCAGGTGGTGCGCGGCCAGCAGCAGGCGCCCGGGGGCGCCGTCGCCCGCGTCGAACCAGACGGCCTGGACCATGACGCCCGCGGCCGGGTCGAGGCGCTGCCAGGCGGCGCGGGCCCCGGCCTCGACGGCGGCGCGCAGGGCGTCGGCGTCCAGGCCGGCGACGTCGGTCCGCCGCAGGAGGTCGCCCGCCGCGACGGCGCCGGTCCCGGGGACCTCGAAGCGCCATCCTTCGGCGCCGCGCACCAGGCGGGTGCGGAGGACGTCGTGCCGCTCCAGGAGCGCGCCGAGCGCGGTGGCCAGGGCCTGTTCGCCGAGCCCGCCGGGCACGTGGAGGAGCACGGTCTGGTGGAAGGCGTCGACGGGGCCGCCGCGCTCTTCGAGCCAGCGCATGATCGGCGTGGCGGGGAACGGTCCGGTCGCCGGGGCGGCGGCCTCCTGCGGCGCGGCCGGGGCCGCTTCGCCGACCTGCGCGGCGAGCGCGGCCACCGTCTTCAGCTCGAAGACGTCCTTGGGGCTGACGTCCAGGCCGAGCCTGCGGGCGCGGGCCACCAGCTGGATGGAGACGATGCTGTCGCCGCCGAGGGCGAAGAAGCTGTCGTGCAGGCCCACCGAGTCCACGCCGAGCACGTCGGCGAAGAGCCCGGCCAGGGTCTCCTGGAGCGGGGTGCGCGCGGCACCCGCGCCCTCGCCGTCGTCGCCGCCGGTCCCGGTGAACTCGGGGGCGGGCAGCGCCTTGCGGTCGAGCTTGCCGTTGGGCGTCAGCGGCAGCGCGTCCAGGACGACGACCGCGGCGGGCACCATGTAGGCGGGCAGCGGTCCCTCGGCGTGCGCGAGCACGGCGGCCGGGTCGGCGCTGCGGCCTTCGGCGGGCACCACGTAGCCGACGAGCTGCCGGTGGCCCGGCCGGTCCTCGCGGACCGTGGCGGCGGCGTGCGCCACGTCGGGGTGGCGGGCCAGCACGGCCTCGATCTCGCCGAGTTCGATGCGGAAGCCGTTGAGCTTGATCTGGTCGTCGACGCGGCCCAGGTACTCCAGCTCGCCGTCGGCGCGCAGCCGCCCGACGTCGCCGGTGCGGTACATCCGGGTGCCGGGGGCGCCGTACGGGTCGGCGACGAACCGCTCGGAGGTGAGGGCGGCGCGGCCGAGGTAGCCGCGGGCCAGCTGCTCGCCGCCGATGTAGATCTCGCCCGCGATGCCGGGCGGCACCGGCCGCAGGGCCGTGTCCAGCACGTAGACGACCGAGTTCCACATGGGGCGGCCGATCGGCACGGGGCCCGCGGGCGGCTGGTCGTCGGGGCCGATGCGGTACTCCACGCAGCCCACGGTCGCCTCGGTGGGGCCGTACTCGTTGACGACGGTGACGCCGGGGCGCCGGTCGCGCAGTTGGGCGACGGCCTCGCCGAGCAGCATCTCGCCGCCGACGACGAGTTCGCCGGTGGGCGAGAACTCCTCGGGCAGCACGCCGAGCAGCGCCAGGTGGGAGGGGGTCGCCTTGAGGAAGGCGGGGCGCGGCGCGCCGGTGCCCCGGCCCTCCAGGTCGGTGACCCGCACGGTGCCGCCGGAGATCAGCGGGCCGTACAGCGCGGTGACGGTCAGGTCGAAGGAGACCGGCGAGTGCAGCAGGGCGCTCGTCGCGACGGACGGGTAGCGCTCGCGGGCGTACTGGAGGTAGACGGCGACGGACCTGTGGGCGACCACGACGCCCTTGGGGCGGCCGGTGGAGCCCGAGGTGTAGATGACGTACGCCGGGTGGGCCGGGTCCAGCGGGGCGGTGCGGTCCGCGTCGCTCGGGTCGAGCGTCGGGGCGTGCCGCTCCTCGGTGACGTCCAGGACGGGCACGCCTTCGGGGGCGGCGTCCCGGGTGGCGGCGGACGCCAGGACCAGGGCGGGGGCGGAGTCCTGGAGCATGTACGCGATGCGCTCGGCCGGGTAGTCGGGGTCGACGGGGACGTAGGCGGCGCCGGACTTGAGGGCCGCGAGCAGCGCCACGACCAGGTCGGCGGAGCGCGGCAGCAGCACGGCGACGCGCTGTTCGGGGCCGGCCCCGGCGGCGATCAGCTCGTGGGCGAGCCGGTTGGCGCGGGCGTTGAGTTCGGCGTACGTGAAGGAGGTGTCGCCCGCGACCAGGGCGGTGGCGTCCGGGGTGCGGGCCACCTGCGCCTCGAAGAGCGCGGGGGTCAGGAGCTCGGGCTCGACGAACGGGGCGTCGTTGAACTCCCGCAGCACGGCGTGGCGTTCGTCCTCGGTGGTGACGTCGATGGCGCTCAGGCGCTGCGCGGGGTCGGCGGTGAACGTCTCCAGGAGGCGTACGAGCCGCTGGGCCATCGCCTCGATGGTGGCGCGGTCGAACAGGTCGGTGCTGTATTCGAGGCGGCCGCCGATGCCGCCCGCGGCCTCGTGGCCGTGCGAGCGCTCGTCGAGGCCGAAGAGCAGGTCGATCTTGGTGACGCCCGGGTCGACCTGCTGCGGGGTCGCGGTGAGGCCCGGCAGGTCGAGGACCGCGTCGGTGGGCGTCTGGACGTCCATCATCACCTGGAACAGCGGGTTCCTGGAGAGCGAGCGCTCGGGGTTGAGCGCCTCCACCAGACGCTCGAAGGGCACGTCCTGGTTGGCGTGCGCGGCGAGCGACATCTCCCGGGCGCGGCCGATGAGTTCGGCGACGGTCGGGTTGCCGGAGAGGTCGTTGCGGAAGACCACGGTGTTGACGAAGCAGCCGATGATCTCGTCCAGCTTGGCGTCGCCGCGGCCCGCGACGGCGCTGCCCAGCGGGACGTCGTCGCCCGCGCCGAGCTTGGCGAGCAGCACGGCGACGGCGCTCTGCAGGACCATGAAGAGGCTGGCCCGGTGGGACCTGCCGAGGTCGGTGAGGCGCTGGTGGAGGGCCGGGTCGATGTCGAAGCGGACGATGTCGCCGCGCTGGCTCAGCTCGCTGGGCCTGGGCCGGTCGGTGGGCAGGCTCAGCTCCTCGGGGATGCCCGCGAGGGTCTTCGTCCAGTGGGCGAGCTGGCGGCCGAGCGGGCTGTCGGCGTCGGAGTCGGCGCCGAGCACCGACTGCTGCCACAGGGTGTAGTCGGCGTACTGCACGGGCATCGGCTCGAAGGCCGGCGGGTTGCCCGCGGCGCGCGCGGTGTAGGCGGTGCCGAGGTCGCGGGCGAGCGGGGCGAGCGAGAGGCCGTCGCCGACGATGTGGTGGAGCACGATCAGCAGCACGTGCTCGTCGGGGCCGAGCACCAGCAGGCGCGGGCGCACGGCGAGTTCGGCGGTGAGGTCGAAGCCTTCGGCGACCACGGCCGCCACGTCGGCGTCGAGTTCCGTGTGCGTGGTGTCCTGCTCGGTGAGGCGCACGCGCGCGGCGGCCTCCTCGACGGTGAGCACGTGCTGGCGCGGGGTGCCGTCGGTCTCGGGGAAGAGGGTGCGCAGGCTCTCGTGGCGGGCGACGACGTCCTGGACGGAGGCGGCGAGCGCGGCCCGGTCCAGGCTGCCGGTGAGCTTGAGGGCGAGGCCCATGTTGTAGGCGCCGCTGGGGCCCTGGAGCCGGTTGACCAGCCACAGCCGCTGCTGGGTGAGCGAGAGCGGCAGTACGGCGGGGCGCGGCAGCGGTTCCAGGGCGCGGCGCGCGGGGTCGCCCGCGTCGAGGTGGGCGGCGAGGCCCGCGACGGTGGGCGTCTCGAAGACCGTACGGATGGAGAGTTCGGCGCCGAAGGTCTCGCGGATGCGGCCGAGGAGGCGGATCGCGGTGAGCGAGTGGCCGCCGCGCTCGAAGAAGTTGTCGTCGATGCCGATCGGCTCGGCCTTGAGGATCTCGGCGACCAGCGCGCACAGCCGTTCCTCGCGCTCGGTGCGCGGGGCGCGGTAGGCGGCGGGCGCGGGGCCGTCGGCCTCCTCGGCCGAAGGGAGCGCGGGCGGCGTCCAGTTCTCGGGCACGGCGAGGTCCACGGCCGCGACGGGCGCCTGGGGGTCGGCGGTGGCGAGCGCGGCGAGGAAGCCGGTGAGGGAGGCGCTGTGGGCCGCCACGGTCCCGGCCGTGTAGAGGTCGGCGTTGGCGTGGAAGTCGATGAGGAAGCCGTCGTCGGCGGTGCGGTTGTCGACGACCAGCGAGAGGTCTTCCTCCGGGCCGATCGAGAAGCCGCGGACCTCGGCGTCGTGTCCGGCGAAGCGCAGCCGCTCGCCGTACATGATCAGGTTGATCTCGGGGCCCCACAGGCGCTTGCGGTCGCCGACGCGGCCGAGGTCGCGGTGGATGTCCTCGTAGCGGTAGCGCTGGTGGCGCAGGGCCTGGTGGAGCTCGTCGCCGACGGCGCGCAGCAGCTCGGCGACGGTGGTCCCCGGCGTGAAGGTGACGCGCAGCGGAAGGGCGTTGGAGACCATGCCTGGGGTGCGCTTGGCGTCGGCGCCGGTCCTGGCCGCGACGGCGAGGCCCAGGACGACGTCGTCGGCGCCGGTGAGGCGGTGGAGGTAGCCGGCGATGCCCGCGACGACGGCGGCGGGCCAGCTGGCCCGGTGCTCGCGCGCGAGGTCGCGCAGCGCGTCGGCGTCCTTGGCGGCGACCTCGCCGACGCGGCGGACGTGGTCGGTGGGGACGCGGGTGGGGCGGGGGGCGAGGCTGACCGGCGCGCCGGTTCCGGCGAGGCGCTCGGTCCAGTGGGCGCGGTCGGCGGCGAACTGCTCGGAGGCGCGGTAGGCGGTGTCCTGCTCGACGAGGTCGCCGAAGGAGCCGAAGGTGCTCGGGGCGGGCTCCTTCCCGGCGGCGTACGCGGAGTAGACGGCCGCGACCCGGGCGACGATCAGGGACCAGGAGTAGCCGTCGACGATGGTGTGGTGGACCCGGCTGAACCAGGTGTACCGGTCGTCGGCGAGCTTGAGGAGGCCGAAGGTGAACAGCGGTCCCGCGGCGAGGTCGACCGGTTCCCGCACCCTGGCCAGCATCCAGGACTCGGCGGCGCCCGCCGGGTCTTCGGCGGCGCTGAAGTCCGGGGCGGCCAGGTCCCAGCGCAGGTCCGCCACCACCGACTGCTCGGGGCCTTCGGCGCCCGCGACGAACCGCAGCCGCAGCGCCTCGGACTCGTCGACGGTCCTGCGCAGCGCCGCCTCGAAGAGGCCGGTGTCCACCGGGCCCGATATCTCGACGCATTCGGCGATGCTGTACATCGGATTGTCCGGGTCCACCTGCTGGGCCAGCCACATTCCGTGCTGGGCGGCCGTCAGAGGCAATTGAATTCCATTCCGATCGGCCATTGCCATTCTCTCCGATTGAGTAGACGCATCGATCGGCCTCACACTACGAATCAAACGCACGGAGCCGATCGGCTCATGAAAAACTTCGAAGCGCCCCGAGTTCCGTATCGAAGAATTCTCATCACGGTGTACACGGGCGCCCCGGCGGCACTGCGGGCGCGCCTGTGCCCCGGCCTGGATCGGGCCGGGGCACAGGCGCGCTGGGGGCGGCGGGCGGTCAGGCCGCCCGCAGGGAGACGGGCAGGCTTCCGTACCCGTGCAGGAAGTTGGAGTGGATCGGCTTGCCGGGCCCGGTCAGCTCGGCGTCCGCGACGTGGGTGCGCAGTGCGGTCAGCAGGGCGCTGATCTCCGCCCGGCCCAGGAAGGCGCCGAGGCAGAAGTGCGGGCCGTAGCCGAACGACACGTGCTTGTTGGGCGTGCGCCCCAGGTCGAAGACGTCGGGGCGGTCGAAGACCTCCTCGTCGTAATTGGCGGAGCTGTTCCACAGGGTGACCACGTCGCCCTCGCGGACCGGTTCGCCGCCGATCTCCACGTCCGTCACCGCGCGGCGCCCGAAGTGCATCGCGGGCGTGACCCAGCGCAGCAGCTCCTCCACCGCGCTCTCCACGGTGACCTCGCCGGACTTGAGCCTGCGCCACTGCTCGGGGTGGTCGATGAGCTCCTTCATCCCGCAGATCATCGACAGCCGACTGGTCTCGTCGCCGCCGATGATGACGCTGTAGCAGTTGAAGACGATCTCCTGCTCGGTGAGCGGCTCGCCGTCGATGGTGCTGGTGGCCAGCACGCTCACCACGTCGTCCCGCGGGTCCTCCCGGCGCTCCTCGGCCAGTTCGGAGAAGTACAGCAGGAGTTCGTTGCGGGCGACGAGCGCGTCGTCCGCGCCGCTGCCCTCCTCCTCCGTGCTGAGCGCCTCCTTGGTGAGCGAGAGCAGGTACTCGCGGTCCTCCTCCGGCACGCCGAGCAGGTCGGCGATGGTGGCCATCGGGATGTGCTCGGCGACGTCCTGGGCGAAGTCGCACTCGCCGAGCGCCACGGCCTGGCGCACGAGCCGGTCGGCCCGCTGCTTGACGCCTTCGACGACCGGTTCGAGCACGCGCGGCGCGAACGCCTTGAGGAGCAGGTTGCGCAGCTCGCGGTGGCGGACGCCGTCGGTGACCGCCAGCATCTTGCCCGCCGCCGAGTCGCCGCCCTCCAGGAGGGTGGTGAGCAGGTTGCCCCGCTCGGAGGTGAACCGCTTGTTGTCCCGGTAGACGCCCATCACGTCGCGGTGCTTGGCGACCACCCAGAAGCCGGGGACGGCCCGGCCCTCGACCGGCTGCCAGTAGACCGGGCGCTCCGCACGGGCGCGCCGCCACCAGGCCCGCATGTCCCGTTCCTGGAAGGTGCGCGGATCGCTGAGGTCGAGCGAGCCGACCTCCTCCATGACGGTCATGGTCAGGCGGCCCTCTGCGTCATGGCGACCAGCACCTTGCGGTCGCCCGTGAAGGGCCTGCGGCCGTGCGAGGTCAGCAGGTTGTCGATCATCAGCAGGTCGCCGGTCGCCCACGGCTCGGCGAGCGTGGTCTCGTCGTACACGCCGAGGATCGTGGCGATCTCGTCGGCGGTGATGGCGGTGCCGTCGCCGTAGTAGGCGTTGCGCGGCAGGCCGTCCTCGCCGCAGATCTCCAGCAGGCCCTCGCGGACCGCCTCGGGCAGCGCGTGCACGTGGAAGAGGTGCGCCTGGTTGAACCAGACCTTCTTGCCGGTGACCGGGTGCACGGTCACGGCCTGGCGGCGCTGGCGGGTGCGCAGCACGTCGCCGTCCCAGGCCGTCTCGATGTTGTGGTCGGCGCAGTAGCGCTCCACGTAGTCCTTGTCGTCGCTCTGGAACCCCTCCTGCCAGGACAGGCCCATGCCCGTGCGGTAGGTGCGGGTGTAGGTGACGCCGCCCTTCTCCTCGAAGCGGCGCACCAGGTCGGCCGGGAGGCGGTTCAGCACGGCCTCGCTGTCGGCGACCGGGGTCTCGCCGCCGGTCTGCGCGGCGAGCGCGCAGAAGAAGAACAGGTTGTGCGGCCAGTTCTCGGAGTAGGCGCTCTCGTTGTGCTGCGGGATGCTCTGGTCGGCCGGGTACTCCGTGGAGGTGTACACCTTGCCGGTGACGCGGCTGCGCGGCGTGGAGCGCTCGTTGTACTCCAGGGTCGCGCCGCCGATCTCCTCGGCGAGGACGGCGAGTTCCGCCTGCTCGGCGAGGCCGCTGCCCTTGACCATGACGGCCGCGTGCTCGTACATCGCCGAGCGCAGCGCCGCCGCGTTGGCCGTGAACCAGGCCCGGTGGTCACCGCCGGCGGCGGGGGTGACCCGGACGAGCCGGGATCCGTTGTGCTCCAGCACGTCGGTCCGGGCGTCGGTGAACTCGGTACGGAGCGAAAGGGTGGTCGTCATCATTCCTTCTCCACGTCAAGGCTGTAGCCGTCGATGCTCGTGTGGTTGACCGGGTCGCCGGCCGCGTACTCGTAGGGGTTGAGGAAGGGACCGCCCGAGACGGGGGCGGAGAAGCGGCCGAAGGACGGGTTCAGTACGCGGGTGTCGAGCACCACGCTGTACTGGGCGCCCGCGTGCTCGGTGCCCGACTGGTAGCGGCCGAGCCAGCCGTAGTCGTAGTCGCCGGGCAGGTTGTCCGGCACGTGGTCGGGGTCGGGGGTGCCGTCCGCGCGCAGCGCCTCGCCGTACAGGCCGTACTGGTAGCGGTCGCCCAGCTGGCGGCCGGTCTCGCCGGTGAGGAGGAAGACGTCGCCGCGGACCGTGGGGTGGCTCCAGGTGGTGCGCCCCGTGCCGGTCTGCCCCTTGAGGCTGAGGACCACGCCGCCGGGCAGCGGGACCACCCGGGCCAGCACCCGCTCGTCGGACCCGAGGACCAGGTCCGGGTAGACGTCGGAGGCCGAGGTGTGGCTGTACAGCAGGCGCGAGGTCCCCTTGGGGGTGGTGGCGTCGCGGGCGGTCAGGTGGTCGGCGATGTCCTTGGTGTACGTGACGTCGGCGGCGTCGGGGCCGTCCACGGAGCCGCCGAGGTAGCGCTCGGCCGCGTCCTGGCGCTGGGTGACCGCGGTGGTGCCCGAGCGGTAGCCGGTGAGGTGCCCGTTGAGGCCGTAGGACGGGCCGGTCAGCGGGTGCGCACCGGTGGTCGCCAGGAGGCGGTCGGCGTCGTCGTAGCAGTAGCCGGTGGTCACCGTGGACGTGGCGGTGCGGTCCGTGGCGCGGACGACGTTGCCGTTGAGGCCCGCGTTGGCGCGGCTGCCGCTCGGGCAGTCGGCCGGGGCCTGCGCGGTGAAGTCGCGGCTGTACTCGTGCCCGGCGATCCAGGCCCGGACGAGCCTGCCCGCGGCGTCGTACTCGAAGTCGGGGCCGTCGGCGCGGCCCTCCTTGCCCGCCACCGACTCGTCCACGACGGTCCCCGACTGGGAACGGCGCACCGTGGCGGGCAGCTTGCCGCCGTCGGCGAGCGTCCAGTTCTTGGCGACGACCCGGCCCGCCTCGTCCCGGCCCACGGAGAGCTGGGTGCCGTTGCCGTAGCGGACCCGCTCCAGCGCGCCGCCCGCGTCGTAGCCCGTCTCGGCCAGCCGCTTCCCGCCGAGGTCCACGGAGAGCGTGCGGCCCGCGGCGTCGTAGCGGGTCTCCTTGACCTGCGCGGCGTCCGCGCCGGACGGCGGGGTCACCCGCTCCTGGACCTGGCGGCCCGCGCGGTCCAGGACCAGCTCGGTGACGGTGCCGTGGCCGTCGGTGTAGCCGACCGTGCGGCCGAGCAGGTCGACGGTCATCAGCAGCGAGTGGTCGTGCTGGACGGCCTTGGTGACCAGCGGGTCACCGCCGAACGAGGTGTCGTAACTCACCTTCCACGCGGGCAGGTTGGCGTTGCCCGGCATGGACATGGTGCTGATCTGGCCGCGCTCGTCGTAGGTGACGCAGGTCCAGTCGGCGCCGCCGAAGTTCACCGCGGCGGGCAGGCCCCGCTCGTTGGAGACGAACTTCTCGGCGCGGGCCGTGCCGTCGGCGGACGCCGGGAGGGTGATCGCCGACGGCAGTCCGAACTGCGGCAGCGGGTCCTTCTGGGGGGTGCAGGGGTTGTCGACGGACTCGGTCGGCCCGTAGTAGTCGAAGGTCTGCCGGGTGCCGCTCGGGTTGATCTTCGCGGCGGGCATGAACGCCTCGTTGAACTCGACGCCGGTCCTGAGCGCCAGGCCCTTGGGGTCGGCCACCTGGGCCGCGGGCAGCCCGAGTTCGTTGAGCAGCGTCTGGTTGGTCTGCGCCGGCACTCCGTCGGAGTCGGCGCGCACGGTCGTCACGCCGTCCGGCGCGTACTCGGTGGTCTGCGCGGGGATCCGGCCGCAGCCCTCGGGTGCCGGGCTCAGCGGGCGCAGGTCGGTGCCGAAGCAGCGGGCAGGGCCGGGGCCGTAGGTGCCGACGGGCATGCCGCCCTCGTTGTGGACGGTGGTCGACGTGCGCCCCGCGGGGTCCGTCGTCGACGCGGGCTGGTCGGCGGCCGTCCAGGTGTACCGGGTGGTGCGCCGGGTGCCGTCCGTGTCGGAGACGGTCCGGCCCGCGGCGTCGAGCCCGACCTTGCGGGTCCAGCCCTGGGCCGTGGTCACGCCCGCGACGCGGATCTCCGCCGAGCCGGGGGCGAAGGCGTAGGTGCGCTCGGGGCGCCGCTCGACGAGCCGCTGGACGCCCTCGGGATCGGGGGCGCTCACCCGGCGCGCGACCGGGGTCGCCCCGGAGCCGTAGGCGATCTTGTACTGGGCTGCCTCGGTGTCCCGCGCGGCCGGGGCGACCGCGATCCAGTCCATGACGAGCGGCGGCCTGACGGCGGTCAGCCGGTGGTCGGCGCTGAACCCGAAGTCCGTGGTCTCGCGGCCGGGGTTGACGAACCTGACCAGCTTGCCCGCCCGGTAGACGAGCCTCGTGGTGCCCGCGCCGGGGACCCGCACCGCGCACACGTAGCCCGCGGGGGCGGTGTCGTCGGCGCACTCCGCGCTGCCGCCGTAGAAGAACCTCAGCCCTTCGTCCTCGGCGGCGGCGACCAGGGCGGCGACCTCGGTCGCACCGGCGACGCCCGCGGCGCCCTTGTTCTTCTTGTTGTCCCTGTTGCCCTGCCGGGCCTGTCGGGCGCCCTGCGCGGCCTTGGCCGCGTCGGCGCTCCGGGCGGCGAAGGCGGCGGCGGGCGACGCACCGGCGACACCGGTCGCACCTGCGGCACCGGTCGCCTCGGCGGCACCGGCAGAACCGGCCGCGGTCGGCGCACCGGGCGCCGTCGGGCCGCTCGCCCTGTTCGCCGCGCTCGCCGCCTCCGGCGCCGTGGCGTCGGGCGTCACGGTCCAGCCGGGCGGCAGTACGGCGCCGGAGGGCCGGAGCCAGGAGGCGGGCACCGGGGCGCTGCGCCCGTCCCCGCTCACCCACAGCCCGGCCTGCCCGCCGTCGGCGCGGCGGCGGTAGTCGATCCGGATGTCGTACGCGTGCCCGGCCCTGAGGGTGACCTCGGTGCCGTACGCCGCGCGCTCGCCGGTGGCCGCGGGGCGCTGCCAGTCGTCGAGGACCGGCTTGCCGTCGAGCAGGATCCGCATGCCGCCGTCGTAGGTGCCGCCCAGCCGGTAGCGCCCGGTGCCCGGCACCGTCAGCTTGCCGGTCCAGCGGGCCCTGAAGGCCGCTTCGGGCGCCGCGTCCGGGTACGGGGCCTGGGCGCCCCAGCGGAAGTCCACCCGGGCGTCGGTGCGCCGGGCGGCGGGCTTCTCCCCGGCACCGATGCCGGTCGCCGAGTCGCCCGCGTAGTACGCGCCGGTCAGTCCTGCGGCGGAGGCCGCGGCCTGCGAGTCGTAGCTGAACGTCGCGCCGAGCGGGCCCGTGCCGCGCTGGACGGTCGGGGTGCTGACCGAGGCGGTGACGTTGCCGTTGGCCAGGTTCACCGTGACGGGGCCGAGCGCGTCGGTGGGCACGGGCCCGCCGGGGGCCTGTGCACCCAGGCGCTGGTTCACCGAGAAGGAGCGGGCGGGGGCGTCCGCGCCGACCGTTCCCGACAGGGTCTTCACCCGTACCGTCCAGCGGTACTGCGCGCCGCTCCTGAGCAGCCCGGCGGGCACCCGCCAGTGCGGCGTCCGCACCCAGCCGGACGAGGTGACCTGCCCGGTGCGCGGGCTCTCGCCGGTGCCGAGCACGAACTCGTAGGCGCGGGCGCCCTGCTGGCGCGCCACCGACAGCACGGGCCGGACGCCGGTCAGGACGGCGCCGTCGGCGGGTCCGCCGAGCGCGGTGCCCCGGAGCGCGGCCGCGTGCCCCGCGGTCGCCGCCGGGGTCCGGTCGAAGTCGCCGTCGGGCCAGGCGGCCCGCACCGCGTCGCCCGCCGCGGCCGGCAACAGCGCCACCCGGGACGCGTCCGGCTTCCCGGTGTCCTGCGACGCGGCCGGGCCCCCGGCACCGAGGAGTGTGAACGAGACCGCGAGGGAAGCCGCGGTCGCGACCGGCGCTCTGAGCCTTCTGCTGTGAGCCATGCCCACTCACCAATCCGAAAAAAATAAAGGGGGGAAGGGGGGAAGAGGAGGGGGGTGCACGCCGCGCGGCGCTCCTTGGAGCCTGGTGTCTCCAACTGACCAGATGCTCCCAGCGGCGGATTGCACGGCGAAGCCCGCAGAGAATCTTTGAATACGGTCCGGTGGCTGCCGCGCGCCCGCTGCGGATACGGTGCTGTCCGTGACCATCCGCATACTTCTCGCAGACGACCAGGAATCGGTCCGGGTGGGTTTCCGGCTCATCCTGGACTCCCAGCCGGACATGGAGGTCGTCGGCGAAGCCGTCGACGGACTACAGGCCGTCGAACTGGCCGGAAAACTGAGACCGGACGTCGTTCTCTCCGACATCAGGATGCCCCGGCTGGACGGCCTGGAGGTGACGCGCAGGCTCGCCGGTCCCGACGTCGCCGATCCGCTGCGGGTGGTCGTCGTGACGACCTTCGACCTCGACGAGTACGTGCACGCGGCGCTGCACAACGGGGCCTGCGGATTCCTGCTGAAGCGCTCGGGCCCCACGCTGCTCGTGGAGGCGGTGCGCGCCGCGATGGCGGGCGACACCCTGATCAGCCCGTCGGTGACGGTGCGGCTGCTGAAGCAGTTGCAGAATCCGGCCAAACAGCAGACGGGCCGGCCGGTGGACGCGCTGACCGAGCGCGAGACGGAGATCGCCCGGCTGGTGGCCAAGGGGCTCACCAACGGGGAGATCGGCGACGAGCTGTTCATCTCGGCCGGTACGGCCAAGACCCACATCGCCAACGTGCAGCGCAAGCTCGCGGTGCGCAACCGGGTCGGCATCGCCGCCTGGGTGTGGGACAACGGCCTGGCCCAGTAGGGCGCCGGGGCCGCGGACGGGTCCGCCAGCTCCCGGACGCCCGGGGCCGGCGGACCCGATCACACCTCGCAGACGCCCTTCATGCTGTCGATCAGCGCGAGCACGGCCCGAGCGGACGGCAGGATCATGCGCCCTTCCCTGGTGAGCCTCGCCCCTGTCGAATCGCGGGTGAACAACCGCGTCCCCAGCATCTGTTCAAGGCACTTGATCTGGTAGCTGATGGCGGGCTGTGAATATCCCAGAGCCTTCGCCGCCTGGTCCATGCGACCAATTTCAGCCACGGAGACAAAGGCGCGGAACTCACGCTCGTGCATATGGCCCCCTGTATCTGTGGTGGATCACCCCCATCCGGCGCCGCGCACTGAATGGCTGTGAACTCCACTCCATATCAGCCCACTTGAAGTAGCCGGACAATGGATGAGGCAGGAAGCTGCAACGCGGCCCTCCGCTCCGTGCGAAAACGGCACGCGCTCCGCACGCCGAAGCGCCCCCCGGGGAGACCCTGGGGGGCGCTTCGGCGTGCGGGCCGCGGCCCGCTCACGCGTGGCTGATGGCCTTCAGGACGTTCAGCCGCGCACCGCGCCTGGCGGGGGCGAGGGAGGCGATGACGCCCACGACAGCGGCGCCGATCAGGTAGGCCGCCATCTGGCCCCAGGGCAGCGCCAGCTGGGTGACGCCCTGGTCCTTCATCGCGTGGGTGACCGCGAGGCCGAGCACGCCGCCGACCACGATGCCGAGCAGTGCGCCGAAGAGCGAGATGACCACCGACTCCGTCATGATCATGCGTACCGTCTGGCCCCTGCTGAGGCCGATGGCCCGCAGCGAGCCCAGCTCCTTGGTCCGCTCCAGGATCGACAGGGCCAGGGTGTTCACGATGCCGAGCACCGCGATCAGCATGGCCACCCCGAGCAGGGCCTGGACGATGGTCAGCATCATCGCGAAGCCGCCGCTGAACATCTCCGTCACCTGCGCCTTGGTCTTGACCGTGACCTCGGGGCTGTCCTTGAGGAGACCCTCGATCGCGGTCTGCGCCGCGGCGGTCCCCGCGCCGTCCTTCAGCTCGAAGAACGCCTGGCCGGGAAGCTGGTTACGGAAGCCGGTCGTCGCGTCCTGCCAGGGCACGATCAGGCTGTTCGCCAGGTTCGAGTTCTTGAAGACGCCCGCCACCCGGTAGGTGTGCGGCTCGCCGCGCTGGAGCTGGAGGGTGACCGTGTCACCGACCTTCAGACCGCGGTCGTCGGCCGTGCCCGCGTTCATGACGACCTGGCCCGCGCCCAGCGCGTCGATCGAGCCCTTGTCGGCCTCCAGGCCCATGATCTGACGGGCCTTCGGCCAGTCCTGCCAGGAGGCGACGCCCTGGCTCGCCGAGCCCACCTTGGCGGTGTCGAACATCGCGGAGGCGACGGTCTTGACCTCGGGGAGCTTCTCGATCCTGGTGAGCGCGGCCGGGTCGATGGTGGCCGTGGCCGCCGAGCCGCCCTCGCCGATCGCCATCAGATCGGCCTTGAGGTTGTGCGAGATGTCGTTGTTGACGCTCTTCTCGGAGGAGACCGCGACCGTGGAGATGGCGGTGACCAGGGCGACGCCGATCATCATCGCGGACGCGGTGACGGCCGTACGGCGCGGGTTGCGGGCCGAGTTGCGCCGGCCGAGCTGACCGGGCAGCGAGCGGGAGAACAGCGCGCCGAGCAGCCAGACCACGCGGCGGCTGAACAGCGGGGTGAGCAGGGCGACGCCGATGAAGGCGAGCACCACGCCGCTCAGGATGGAGCCGAAGCCGCCGGAGCTGAGGCCGACGGCGAGCAGCACCGCCCCGAGTCCGGTGAGGATGCCGCCGGTCCAGGTCTGCTTGGTGCCCTTGCCGTCCGGGGTGGCCGACGCGCGGATGACCGCGATCGGGGCGACCTTGGAGGCGCGCAGCGCCGGGAAGAGCGCGGCGGCCATGGTGACCAGGATGCCCACCGAGAAGGCGGTGATCACGGCGCTGGCCGGGACGCCGAGGGAGGCGACCTTCAGGCCGTCGGTCTGGCCCGCCAGGGCGCTCGCGCCGAGCGCGCCGACCCCGATGCCCGCGGCCAGGCCGAGGGCCGAGGAGACCAGGCCGACCACGAACGACTCCAGGAGCACGGAGTTGATCATCTGGCGGCGGCTGGCGCCCAGGGCCCGCAGCAGCGCCAGTTCCTTCAGCCGCTGGGCGACGATGATGGAGAAGGTGTTGACGATCAGGAAGATGCCGACCAGGACCGCGACCCCGGCGAAGCCGAGCAGCAGCTGGTTCATCATGTCGAGGATGCCGCGCGACTTGTCGGACGCCTTCTTGGCCAGCTCCTTGCCGGTGACCACCTCGAAGGCCGGGCCGAGCTCCTTGGCCAGCGCGCTCTTGACGGCCGACGCGTCGCCCCCGGTGGTGATGCCGACGCCGGAGAAGGCGCCCGCCTTGCCCATCATCAGCTGCTGGGCGACCGGCACGGTGAAGGCGACGGTCTGCTCGCCGCCGATGGAGTCGCGGTCTCCCGAGTAGCCGAAGACGCCCGCGACGGTGAAGGTCTGCTTGGGCTTGCCGGTCAGCACGCCGATCCGGTCGCCGACCTTGAAGTCGCCCTTGTCGGCGAGCGCGGCGTTGATGGCGACCTCGCCGTCGTTGCGCGGGCCGTGGCCCGAGCGCAGCGCGAGCAGCTTGCTCTCGCCCCGCCAGCTCTCGCCGTACCGGGGACCGCCGGTCCCCGAGACCACCTTGCCGTCCTTGCCGAGCGCGCGGGCGCCCTCGACCTTGACGAACCCGGCCGCCCTGGTGACCCCGGCGACCCCGGCGGCCTTGGCGACCGCGGCCGCCTCGACCGGCTGCGCCAGCGCGGTCTCGCCGGTCTCCGCCGCCACCTTGGGCTTCAGCGAGGCGTGCAGGTCCATGTCGTCGTAGGCGCCGGCGAACTGGTTGTCGATGGAGCGGCCCAGGGTGTCCCTGATGACCATCGAGCCGGAGACGAACATCACCGCGAGGACCACGGCGAGGCCCGACAGGACGAGCCGCAGCTTGCGCGAGAGCAGGCTCTTGAGCGTTGCCTTGAACATCAGGCCACCCGCCCGCTGACGTCGATCTTGCGCATCGTGTCGAGGACGGCGTCGGCCGTCGGCTCGCGCAGCTCGTCGACGATCCGGCCGTCGGCGAGGAAGATGACCCGGTCGGCGTAGGAGGCCGCGCTCGGGTCGTGGGTGACCATGACGATCGTCTGGCCCAGCGTGCGGACGGAGTGCTGGAGGAACTTGAGCACCTCGGTGCCGGACGTGGAGTCGAGGTTTCCGGTCGGCTCGTCGGCGAAGATCACCTCGGGCTGCGAGACCAGGGCGCGGGCGCAGGCCACGCGCTGCTGCTGGCCGCCGGACAGCTCCGTCGGGCGGTGCCCGAGGCGCTGGCCGAGGCCGACGGTGTCGACGACCCGGTCGAACCAGTCCTGGGACGGCTTGCGGCCCGCGATGGCCAGCGGCAGCAGGATGTTCTCCTCGGCCGTCAGCGTCGGCAGCAGGTTGAACTGCTGGAAGATGAAGCCGATCTGGTTGCGCCGCAGCTCCGTGAGCTGCTTCTCCGACATGCCGCTGACCTTCGCGTCACCGATGAACACCTCGCCGTCGGTGATGGTGTCCAGGCCCGCCAGGCAGTGCATCAGGGTGGACTTGCCGGAACCCGAGGGGCCCATGATCGCCGTGAACTCACCGGCGGTGAGGTCCACGTCGACGCCGCGCAGCGCCGCGACCTGTGCCTCGCCCTCGCCGTACAGCTTCGTGACTCCCACGGCCCTGGCGGCGGTCCGCTGCTTGATCGAAGTCGAAATGGTCGCGGTCACACGACTCACACTCCTCACAGAGTTTTCTGTCTACGGGGGTCGATGACCGGAGCACTGTGCACGGTGTCCGGCGGATGCATTGGAGACTAGACGCGGCCCGCACGCGGCCACCTCTGCCAAACGGCATAGAATTTATGCCCGTTGTCGTCCGCTTCCCGAGCTCATATCGAATTCTTGAGTCCAGGCCTGCGCCGAACGGCAGAGCGCCCCTAGCGTCCACTGCAAAAGGGCGTAACCGCCGCTGACGGCACGGAGGACGGCATGGCAGGCACCCGGACACTCTCCAAGTACTGGATGCTCACGAACGACTTCACCCAGAACCCCTACCCGGTCCTGGAACACGTCCGCAACGAGAGCCCGGTGAGCGAGCTGTCCATGCCCGGCGGCGGCCGCGCCTTCGTGGTGACCAGGTACGAGGACGCCAAGGCCGCACTCGCCGACCCCCGGCTGAGCCGCGACATCCACGTCCACTACCGGCTGATGTCGGAGCGCACCGGGCAGACCATGACGCCGCCGCCCGAGGAGGCCAACCACCTCGCCAACCTGGAGCCGCCGCGGCACACCCCGCTGCGCCGCGCCATCAGCTTCGCGTTCACCCCGCGCCGTGCCGAGGCGCTGCGCCCGCGCGTCGAGGAGATCGCCGACGACCTCCTCGACCGGCTCGCGGGTCAGCCGGTGCCGGACCTGATCGCCGGGTACGCCGACCCGCTGCCGGTCATCACCATCGCCGAGCTGATGGGCGTGCCCGCCGACGCCTGGCCGGACTTCCTGCGCTGGTCGACGGCGCTGCGCACCTACTCCCCCACCGACGGCTCCGGCGTCCTGGACCGCAACATCCAGGAGCTCTCCGCCTACATGTCGGCCCTCATCGCCGAGAAGGAGCGCGAGCCGGGCGACGACCTGCTCTCCGCGCTGATCCACGCCGACCCCGAGCGCCGGCTGACCAGCACCGAGATCCTGTCCACCGGCTTCGCGCTGATGACCGGCGGCAACGACACCACGGCCAGCCTGGTCGGCGGGGTGATCGCGGCCCTCCTCACCCACCCGGACGAGCGCGAGCAGCTGCTCGGCGAGCCGGGTCGCTGGGGCAAGTCGATGGACGAGCTGATCCGGTACGTCAGCCCGATCAGCAACGCCCTCCAGCGCGTCACCACCGAGCCGGTCGAGCTCGGCGGGGTGACCATCCCGGCGGGCGAGGTGGTGGTGATCAGCGTGATGTCCACCAACCGCGACACCTCCCAGTTCCCCGACCACCCCGACGTGCTCGACCTCGACCGGCACAAGCCCGCGCACCTGAGCTTCGGCTTCGGCATCCACTACTGCTCGGGCGCGCACCTCGCCAAGGTGATCACCGAGATCGGTGCGCGCAGGCTCTTCGAGCGCTTCCCCGACGTGCGCCTGGCGGTGGAGCCGGCCGAGCTGCGGTACGCGCAGAACGTCGTCGTCCGGCCGCTGGAGGCCCTGCCGGTACGGCTCTGACCAGCGCGGCGGTGCGCCGCGGCCCGCTCAGGGGTCGCGGCGCATCGCCGTGTAGAGCGCCCTGAGCATCAGGATCGCGCTGACCAGCAGCACGTGGTAGCCGGCGACCGGATACAGCTCCAGCGAGCCGCCGACCTTCGGCCCCTTGCCGCTGCCGAACACCACCAGCATCACGCCCATCAGGCCCGTGACGGCGGACAGCAGCGTGACGGTGAGCTGGTGCAGCAGGCCGGAGAGGAACTTGCGCTCGCGCTCGTCCGCGAGGAAGCGCACCCGGACCCCGAGCCGCCCCTCCTCCAGCGCGGAGCTGATCCGCTCGACCCTGCGCGGCAGCCTGCGGACCATCGGCAGCAGGGAAAGGGCCTCCTGGGCCGCCGCGTTGGCCAGCGCGGCGACGTCCGACAGCTCGGGCCCGCCGCCGCCCGCGCCGTCCGTTCCTCCCACTCCGCCGTCCGCCCCGCCGTCCGCCGCCCTGCCGCCCTTGCGGCCGCCCCGCCCGCGGAACTTGAGCCGGTCGGAGAGCACCGTGACGGCGACCGCGCGCGCCTCGTCGAGCAGGTTGAAGCCCGGGGCGAGCTGGGCCAGCGTGCCCTCGATGGTGGCGAGCGCCCGGAAGACCGCGGCGACCTCCGGCGGCACGGCGAGGCCGAACCGGGCGAGCATCCGGAAGAGCGCGGTGAACGTCTCGGTGTCGGGCTGCGCCCCGGCCCCCAGGTGGCGGGCCATGAAGCGGCCCAGCTCCCGCTCCAGCAGCAGCGGGTCGGGCATCAGGTCCTCGTGCGTGGTGGCGCGCGTGCCGAGCAGGTCCAGCAGCGCGTCGTGCAGCCCCGCCGGGTCGCCCCGGTCGACGGCCACCAGCAGTTCCTGGATGGCCTGGCGCACCGCGGGGTCGATCCGGCCGACCGAGCCGAAGTCGATGAGCCCGATCCGCCCGTCATCCAGCAGGAGCATGTTGCCCGGGTGCGGGTCCGCGTGGAAGACGCCCGCGCGCAGGACCTGCTGTAGCACCGCGGCGAACGCGGTGCGCGCCAGCTCCTTGCGGTCCAGGCCGCGCTGGTCGGCGAGCGGGCCCGCGCGGTCCAGCGTGACGCCCTCCAGCCACTCCTGCACCAGCACCCGCGCCGAGGTGTAGCCGAAGTACACCCGGGGGATGCGCACCCGGTCCTTCGTGCCGTGGCCGCCCGAACTGTCGGCCACCGCCTGTGAGTTGCGCGCCTCGATCCGGAAGTCCAGCTCCTCGCGCACGGACTCGGCGAAGCCGTCGCCCAACTCCTTGATCCCCAGTGCCTGCACGGACCTGGCGCGGGCCTGGAGGCTCCGGGTGATGGCGAGCACGATGTCGAGGTCGCGCTCGACGGACTCGCGGATGCCGGGGCGCTGCACCTTGACGACGACCGTGGGGCCGCCGCGCAGCCGGGCGCGGTGCGCCTGGGCTATGGAGGCGGCGGCCAGCGGCACGTGCTCGATCCACTCGAAGACCTCGGAGACCGGGCGGCCCAGCTCCTTGTGGAGCACCGCCTCCACCTCGGGCCAGGGCGCGGGCGGCACGCTGCTCTGCAACCGGCTCAGCTCGTCGATGAAGTGCGGCGGCAGCAGGTCGCGCCGGGTGGAGAGCACCTGGCCGAGCTTGATGAGGGCGCCGCCGCACTCCTCCAGGGCCAGCCGCAGCGACCTGGCGGCCTGCTCCCCGAACTCCCCCGGCTGGAAGGCCCGGTCGATGTGGGAGCGGCCGCGCAGCAGCCTGCTCAGGCCGTTGCGCATCATGATGCGGCTGATCTGCGAGTACCTGCGCGCCCTGCGGAGCCGGTCCCCCAGGCCGCGGAGCATCTGCCAGGGCCTGGCCCAGGCCCCGTACGGGACGAAGACCTCGGCGAGCACCAGCGTCACCATCGCGGCGAAGAGCGAGAGCGCGATCTGGAGCGTGGAGAGCGCGCCGCGGCTGGCCTCGTCGGTGACCACCGCCTCGAATCCGGAGAGCGTGCCGACGCCCACGAGTCCCGCGCACAGCGCGCGCAGCGGGCCGACCGTGATGCCGAGGAGTCTGCGCGAGGCTGTGGAGACCCCCATGGCGAGGCTGCTGACGGCGACCACGGCGACGACCACGATCAGGACGGCGAGCGGCAGGTCGTCCGCCCCTACGGCGGCCAGTACGGGCATGGAGGGCTCCCTCGGTAGGTCGCCGAACACCCTAGGCCGGTTCGCCCGGCGTGCGGGGTGCGCTGACAGCTTCATGCCGGTGGACGGCGGGGCGACGCGCCCCGCTTTTTTCATGCATTCCCCTATAGCGCTTCTGTACGGACCCCTTTCGGGCTCTGTACGGGGCTACAGAGCGACGCGGTAATTAATACATGCACTCGGCCGAATCTGTTGGTGCGGGACCTGAATGGGGCCCGGATCCACAGAGGAGGAAGCATGTCCCAGAACCCGCTGGACGTCCTGACGAGCATCGAGCAGCAGCACTCACTGGAACAGGAGATGGAACTGCAGCTGCTGGACGGCGGAAACCCCTACATCGAGCTGTTGGCCAAGTACCTGGAAATCCTCAACGAGTTCTCGGCCAAGGAGAACGATATGGGCGTCTCGCTGGACATACGAGGCTTCGAGGACGGACACGCGGGAGGCTGCGGCTGACCTCTGAGCCGCACACCCCACTGACGAGAGCGGGGGCCGGCCGCGAAGGAGCGACCGGCCCCCGAACGGAAAATCCCCGGGAAGGATCCCGGGGATTTTCCAAGGAGACGGCAGAGGAAAAGAAAGAAGAGAAGAGCGGCAGGCGACGCGGAAATCAGGCGGCGGCGAACTCGGGAGTTTCGTACGCCTCCTTGACGATCCGGACGGTGCAGCCGCGCGCGAAAACCCGGTTGAGTCCGGAGAAGCGGTAGAGGAGCCGGTCGCCCTTTCCGGTGGAGTCCGTTTCCAGGAGCCAGGCGTCGGCCAGTTCGTCCAGGATTTCCTCCGCGTCGTCCACGTCCTTTCCCACGCCCCATTCCACGACCTGTGCCGGGGCGAGGTGCGGGAGTTCCAGCTGGGCGAGCAGGTGGAAGGCGGTGCGGGTGCGCAGCGGGAGCCGGGCGTGGCCCGCGCTCAGGGCGGCGCCCATGTCGAGGCTGCCGAAGCGCAGTTCGGCGAGGCGGCGGCCCTCGGGGGCGAGCCGGGCGGCGAGGCGGGCGGGCGTCCAGTGCGGCTGGGCGGCGAGGCGGGCGCCCGCGGCGCGCAGGGCGAGCGGCAGCCGGTCGCAGAGTTCGGCGACGCGGGCGGCGGACTCGGGGTCGGCCGCGACGCGTTCGCGGCCCGCGACGGCGGCGAGCAGGTCCACCGCGTCGGCCTCGGCCAGCGGGCCCAGGCGCACGGGTGCGGCGCCGGGCAGCGAGACGAGCTGCCGTTCGCCGGTGACCAGGGCGCGGCTCGCACCGCCGCCGGGCAGCAGCGGGCGCACCCGCGCGTCGTCGGACGCGTTGTCCAGGAGCACCAGGACGCGGCGGTCGGCCAGCAGGGTGCGGTAGAGCTGGGCGCGCTCGTCGACGGTCTCGGGCAGCGCGGCGCGCTCGGCGCCGAGCGCGGTGAGGAACCAGCCGAGCACGTCGCCGGGTTCGCGCGGGGTGCCGTCGGCGGCGCGCAGGTCGGCGTAGAGCTGGCCGTCGGGGAAGTCGGCGCGGCAGGCGTGCGCGGCGTGCACGGCGAGCGTGGACTTGCCCGTGCCGGGGGCGCCGGTCACCACGAGGGGCCCGCCGGGGGCGTGCAGCGCGGCGCGCAGGGCGTCGAGTTCGGCGGCGCGGCCGGTGAAGTCGGCGGCGTCGGCGGGGAGCATCGCGGGGGCGGGCCCGGTGCCGGATCCGGTGGGTACGGCGGCCGGAGCGGCGGCCACGAGGCGGGCGGCGGGCGCGGCCTTCGGGGCGCTGTCCGCGGGGCGCGCGGCCGGGGCGGCGGCGGGCGGCGGGAGTTCGCCGGTGAGGACCTGCTGGTGCACGGCGCGCAGCACGGGTCCGGGGGTGACGCCCAGCTCCTCGTCGAGGGCGCGGCGCCCGGCCTCGTACGCGGCGAGCGCGTCGGCCTGGCGGTCGCAGCGGTAGAGGGCGGTCATCAGCTGGCAGCGCAGCGGCTCGCGGAGCGGGTGCTGGGCGACGAGGCGGGTCAGCTCGGGGACGGCCTCGGCGTGCCGGCCGAGTGCCAGGGACGCCTCGACGCGGTTCTCCAGGGCGGCGAGCCTGGCCTCTTCGAGCCCGGCGGCCTCGGTCTCGGCGAGGTGCGGGGTGACGCCGGTGAGCACGGCGCCCCGGTAGAGGGAGAGCGCGGACTCCAGGTGGCGTTCGGCGTCGGCGTGGCGGCCCGCGGCGAGGTCGGCGCGGCCCCGGTCGGCCAGGCGCTGGAAGGCGGTCCAGTCGAACGCGGCGTCGCCGATGTCCATGCGGTAGCCGGGGCCCACGCGCACCAGGCTGAGGCCGGGGCCGATGCGGGTGCGCAGCCGCGAGACGTAGGTGTAGAGCTGGTTGGTGCTGGTGGCGGGTGGCTCCCAGCCCCAGAGCAGCTGGGTGAGCCGTTCGTCGGAGACGACCCGGCCGTCGGCGAGCAGCATCGCGGCCAGAACGGTGCGCTGCTTGCTGCCGTCGAGCTCCACCTGGGCGCCCGCGACCTCGGCCGTGACGGGTCCCAGAATCCGAAATTCCATCGTCACTCCCCGTTCCAGGGCCCGCGACCTTTCGCGCCGGCTACCTGTTGGGAAGCTACTGACCTGCGGTTTTTTCGTTCTCTCAGAGCTCCATCGGATCGATTTCGTCGCGACGAAATCGATCCGATGGAGGCTGGACAGAGCCCGCCCCTACTGTTCTGGACATACCGCAGAGCACACGGGGCAGGGCCACCAGGGCACCGCTCCGGAGGACTTCAGGAGGACACCATGCGCGCCACCTTCACCGCCTTCACCGCCCGCACCGGCAAGACCCTCGCCACCGGGGCGACGCTCGTACTGGCCACGGCCGGTGCGCTGGGCCTGGCGACGGCGGCCGGCGCGGTGGCCTCGCCAGCCAAGGGCGCCGTCACCGTCCAGGCCGACGACCCGTGGACGTTCGCCCCCAAGGCCCCCAAGGCCATGGACGACCCGTGGACCGTCGTCGCCAAGGACGACCCGTGGACGGTCGCCCCCAAGAAGCTGGACGACCCCTGGACCATCGCCCCCAAGAAGCTGGACGACCCGTGGACCTGACCGGAATCCGCGAGGTGGCGAAGCGCTGCCGCGCGCCACCAACCGGCGGCTGTCGACGCAGCCGTCAGCAGATCCCTGACCGTTCGTCAGGCCATCCACGAACCCGCCGTCGTGTCGCGCGAGTCGATTCGCCGCCACGGAGCGCGCCTGCTCTGCGCGGAGTCCTCGGGACGCTCGTCGGCAGGACTCGACGCGGCACTGAGCACGGCGGCCACCGCCGCCAGCTCCTCCGGGGTCGGGGTGCCCTTGACGACCTTCATCAGGGTGGGACCCAGCGGTCCCGCCAGTACCTCTGCCTTCTTCTCCTCGGGTTCCATGGCTGCCATCGGCCTCTCGCTCCTCGTCACGTCGGTGGGTTGCCGTGCTTCCTCGCGGGCAGGGAGGCGTGCTTGGTACGCAGCGTGTCCAGTGCCCGGACGAGCACGGTCCTGGTGTCGGCGGGGTCTATCACGTCGTCCACCAGGCCGCGCTCGGCGGCGTAGTAGGGGTGCATCAGCTCGGACTTGTACTCCTTGACCATCTGGGCGCGCATCGCCTCCGGGTCGTCGGCGGCCGCGATCTGCCGCCGGAAGACGACGTTGGCCGCGCCCTCCGCGCCCATGACCGCGATCTCGTTGGTGGGCCAGGCGAAGGAGAGGTCGACGCCGATCGAGCGCGAGTCCATCACGATGTACGCGCCGCCGTACGCCTTGCGCACGATGACCTGCACCCGCGGCACCGTCGCGTTGCAGTACGCGTACAGCAGCTTCGCGCCGTGCCGGATGATCCCGCCGTGCTCCTGGGCGACGCCGGGCAGGAAGCCGGGCACGTCCACCAGCGTCACCAGCGGGATGTTGAACGCGTCGCAGAGCTGCACGAACCGCGCGGCCTTCTCGGAGGAGTGGATGTCCAGGACGCCCGCGAGCGACTGCGGCTGGTTGGCCACGACGCCCACGACCTCGCCGTCGAGCCGGGCCAGCGCGCAGATGACGCTGGTGGCCCAGCGCTCGTGGACCTCCATGTAGTCGCCGTCGTCGACGATCTCCTCGATGACCTTGTGCATGTCGTACGGGCGGCTGCCGTCGGCGGGCACCAGGTCGACGAGCGCGTCGCAGCGCCGGTCGGCGGGGTCGGTGGCGACCGTGCGCCGGGGCGTCTCGCGGTTGTTGTCCGGGAGCAGCCCGATGAGGTAGCGGACCTCTTCCAGGCAGGTCTCCTCGTCGTCGTACGCGAAGTGCGCGACGCCCGAGGTCTCGGCGTGCACGTCCGCGCCGCCCAGCCCGTTCTGGGTGATCTCCTCGCCGGTCACGGCCTTGACCACGTCAGGGCCCGTGATGAACATCTGCGAGGTCTCGCGGACCATGAACACGAAGTCCGTCAGCGCGGGGCTGTAGGCCGCGCCGCCCGCGCACGGGCCGAGCATCACGCTGATCTGCGGGATCACGCCCGACGCCCTGGTGTTGCGCTGGAAGATCCCGCCGTACCCGGCCAGCGCCGAGACGCCCTCCTGGATGCGGGCCCCCGCACCGTCGTTCAACGACACCAGCGGCGCGCCCGCCGCGATGGCCAGGTCCATGATCTTGTGGATCTTCTGCGCGTGGGCCTCGCCCAGCGCCCCGCCGAAGATCCGGAAGTCGTGCGCGTAGGCGAAGACCTTGCGGCCGTTCACCCGGCCCCAGCCGATGATCACGCCGTCGGTGTACGGCTTCTTGTTCTCCAGGCCGAACCCCGTGGCGCGGTGCCGCCGCAGCTGCTCGATCTCGGTGAAGCTGCCCTCGTCGAAGAGGAGCGCCAGGCGCTCGCGCGCGGTCAGCTTCCCCTTGGCGTGCTGCGCGCTCGTGGCGCGCTCGTCACCGGCGACGGCCTCGGCCCTGATCCGGGCCAGCTCGTCGTTGCGCTCCTGCATGGTCATGCCCCAACTCCCCAATTCCGTCATGCCGTTCGCACCGCGACGTAGTCGCAGAGCGCGTCCAGGGCGTCGCGGGCGGGCCTGCGGGGCAGCCGGGCGAGCGCCAGCCTGGCCCGGTCGAGCCGCGCGTGCATCAGCGCCTCGGTCTCCTCGGCCGCCCGCGAGGCGGCGAGCAGCTCCAGCGTCCCGAGGTGCTCCGCCGGGTCGGCCGAGGGACCCGCGGCGAGCCGGGCGCGCAGCTCGGCGTCGCGCGGGCCTTCGCCCGCGACGGCGAGCAGCACGGGCAGGCTGGGCACCCCGGCGAGCAGGTCCTTGCCCTGCTCCTTGCCGGTGAGTTCGGCCGGTGACCTGAGGTCCAGCAGGTCGTCGGCGACCTGGAAGGCGGCGCCCAGGTGCTCGCCGTACTCGGTGAGCGCCGCGACGTGCTCCGCGGGCGCGCCCGCCTGCACGCCGCCGACGGCCAGGGCCATCGCGAGCAGTGCGGCGGTCTTGCCCGCGACGACCTGGAAGTAGTGGTCGACGGGGTCCTCGCCGGGCGCGGGTCCCGTCAGTTCGCGCAGCTGGCCCGAGACCAGGCGCCCGGCGGTCTCGGCGTTGAGCCGGACGATCTCGGGGCCGAGGTCGGCGGCGAGCTGGGCGGCGCGGGCCAGCAGCCAGTCGCCGCCGAACACCGCCGCGCGCTCGCCCCACCGGGCGTGGGCGCTGGCCACGCCGTGCCGGGTGGCCGCCGCGTCCATCACGTCGTCGTGGTAGAGGGAGGCGAGGTGGACCAGTTCGGCGACGGCGCCGGCCTGGATGGTGCCCTCGCGCCAGGGCTCGCCGAACTCCGCGCCGAGCAGCACGAGCAGCGGTCGCAGCCGCTTGCCGCCCGCCGCCCCTATGTGCCCGGTGAGTTCGGCGACGCGCGGGTCGGGCGCGCTGCCGATGGCGTCCTGGAGCCACTTCTCCGACGCGACGAGCGCCTCGCACACCCGCGTCTCGAAGGCCGCTTCCAGCGGGCCGAGCCGCTTCAGCAGGCCGACCCCGCCCATGGCGCTGCGGCCGGCCGCGCGGCGCGCGGACGCGGGCAGCACCGAAGCGGTCGTCCGCGCCCCGAACCCTTGCGTAAGCCCCACGGAATGCCCCTCTGTCCCGACTGTCGAACGCAATTGTTCGCACGCTCCGCGAGGGCTGCGGCAGGTCGATGACCGCTTCCTGCCAACCTGCTTTCCGTCAAGCCCGATTCGAAAATTCGCGGCTAGGCTCCGCCGGGAACTCATCCGGAAAGGGAAGTGAATTGCGCAACCGAATCGTCTGTACCGCCGTGGCCGCCGCTGGTCTGATCGCCCTGACGACGGGCTCCGCGTCCGCCGCCGACCCCGCCGCCCGGGACGCGTCGCAGTCCTGCGGCAGCGTGAAGCTCACCGGCGAACTGCCCGCGCCCCCGGCCGGAATGGCGGTCCAGCAGGAAGTGACCATGGGCGAGGACTGCGAGCTCGTCACCGGGCCCGTGAAGTTCGTCCCCCTGGCCAAGTCCAAGGCCCCCGCGGGGATCGTCGCCGCCGCCCAGGCGGGCACCACCAAGCAGCTGCGCAGCTGGAACGAGATGTTCGACTGCTGCAACATCCGGATGACCGGTCTCTACACGGACTCCACCTGGACCTCCGACGGCTCCAAGGTGACCACCGCGGCGACCACGCCCCGCCAGGAGTGGAACCGCGAGCCGTGGAACGCGGGCTGGAACCTGAAGTCGGCGACCAACAAGAACGACTGCGTCACCGACTGCACCGTGGTCAACTCCGAGGCGCACGCCGACTTCACGTACAAGGGCATCTTCGACACCTCGGGCAACACGTACGCCAACACCCACCACTCCTACATCCAGCTGAAGGCGGACGGCACCTCCTCCTGCCGTTTCGAGGTGCAGAACCGGAACACCTTCATCGGGTGGAACTGGCAGCGCGGCTGCGCCTGATCCACAACCCCGTTCCCTGGCAGCTTGCTGAAGTCGGCGTTGCCGCCGCCCGGCGCGCCGACTGTCATGGGCTGCCAGGAACGGGATTCCGTCTGGGCGGAACGCCCATCCATCCGGCGGAAGGTAGACACACATGAGCACGCACGGCATCGGCCTGGTCTTTCCCGGCCAGGGCACGCAGAAGCAGGGCATGGGCGAGCCCTGGCGCTCCACCCCCTCGTGGGCGCTGACGTCCGAGATCTCCGAGGCGACCGGCGAGGACCTGGCCGAGCTGCTGCTGGAGACCGGGGCCGAGCAGCTGCGGCGCACGGACCTGGCCCAGTTGACCGTCTTCACGGTCGCGGTGATCGCGCACGCCGAGGCCGTGCGGCTCGGTGCGCTGGGCGGCGACGTCGTCGCCTGCGCGGGCCACAGCCTGGGCGAGTACGCGGCGCTCACCGCGGCCGGGGCGCTCACCGTCACCGGGGCCGCGAAGCTGGTCGCCGCGCGCGGCCGGGCCATGCGGGACGCGGCGCTGGAGCGCGAGGGCACCATGGGCGTCCTGGTGGCGGCCCCGCTGGAGGCGGTCGAGGCGCTGGTGACGGAGGTCAGGGAGGCCGGGGCCGACGCCTGGGTCGCCAACGTCAACGCGCCGGGTCAGACGGTGGTCTCGGGTTCGCCCGCCGCCATCGAGGAGCTGTCCGCGCGGGCGCCGGAGATCGGCGCCAAGATGCTGCGCCTCCAGGTCGGCGGCGCGTTCCACAGCCCCTACATGGCCCCGGCGGCCGAGGCGCTGCGCACGGCTCTGGAGGCCGCTTCCTTCGCGTCCGGGCACCTTCCGGTGGTCGCCAACGTGGACGCGGCCGTGCACACGGGCGACGGAGAGTGGCCCGACATCGGCACCCGGCAGCTCACCTCGCCGGTGCGCTGGGAGCAGAGCGTGCACACCCTGGCGGGGCAGTTGGGCTGCGTCCGCCTGGTGGAGCTGGGCCCGGGGCGCACCCTCGCGGGTCTGGTCAAGCGCACGCTTCCCGGCCTGCCGGTGGTCTCGGTCGACAGTCCGGCGGCCGTCGAAGCCCTGCTGGTGCCGGCGGGATGAGCGTCGCCACCGGACAGCGGCGGGAGCACCAGGAGTACGCGGTCAGCGGGGTGGGCGTGCTGGACAAGGCGTCCACCCTGCTGAGCGTGGTCGAGCGGGGGCCCGCGACGCTCGTGGAGCTGGTCGCGTCCAGCGGGCTGCCCCGGCCCACCGTGCACCGGCTGGCGCTGGCGCTGGAGCGCCTGGGCCTGCTGGCCAGGGACACGCACGGCCGGTTCGTGCTGGGCGCCCGGCTGGGCAATCTGACGGTCGGCACGCGGCGCGACCGGCTGACCCAGTTCGCCGAGCCGGTGCTGGGCGAACTGCACGGGGCGACGGGGTTCGACGCGCGGCTGTTCCGGCGCAACGGCGGCCTCCAGGTCTGTCTGGCGGGCGCGGTGGCCGACAGCCGCGCCGACCCCGTGCCCGTCGGCACGTCACGGCCCGCCAAGGCGGGTCCGGTCGCCCAGGTCCTGCTGGCCTGGGAGGACCCCGACGCGCTGCACCAGGGGCTGCACGGCGCGCACTTCACCGTGGCGCAGCTCGGCCAGGTGCGCCGCCAGGGCTGGGCGCAGGGTCCGGACAGCACGTCCCCCGGGCGCTTCACCGTCGCCGTGCCGATCAGGGAGGGCGTCGACCGGGTGACGGCGGCGTTGACGCTGAGCGGACCCCAGGAGGGGATGTCGCCCGAGCGGTGCCGCAGGATGCGCAGCCTCGCCATCGACGCGGCGGTCACCCTGGGCGACGCGGCGCGGCGGGGTGCGGCGGGCCGGGCCCCGGCACGGACGCGATAAGGGCAAGGGCGCATGCGGGTTGGGGGGGGGGCCGCCCCCCCCCGGGGGGGGGGCCCCCCCCCCAACCCGCATGCGCCCTGTCCGTCTGTCCGTCTATCCGTCGCGCCGGACCTCCGCCCGGCGCCCCGTCACAGCTTGAGGGCCCGCCGCCCCGCCTGCCGCCGCAGCGCGTCGCTCAGTTCGGCCGCCGCGTCGATGGCCGCCGTGCCGAGCATCCGCCCCTGCTGGGGCTGCACCCGTGCGGCCGGGCCCGACACCGCCAGCGCCGCGACGACCTGACCGCTCGTCAGCCAGACGGGCGCCGCCACCGAGACCGTGTCGGGGGCGACCGTGTCCTGTCCGTACACCCAGCCCTGCTTGCGCACCAGCGCGAGCTGGGTCGCGCTGAACCGGGCGCCGCCCAGGCCCTTGTACAGCTCGTCGGGCTCCTCCCAGGCGAGCAGCACCTGGGCGATCGGGCCCGCCTTGGCAGGCCAGGCCGAGCCGATGGGCACGTGGCCCCGGCGCTCCACCGACGCCACGCAGATCTGCACCGAGCCGCGCCGCTTGTACAGCCGCGCGTCCAGGCCGGTCAGCTCGCTGAGTTCGGCGAGCACGGGCTGCGCGGCGCGCGCCAGCCGGTCGCGCTGCGCCTCCATGGCGAGCGAGCCGAGCCGGGGGCCGAGCACGAACCTGCCGTACTGGTCGCGGGTGAAGAGTTCGAGCCGTTCCAGGGCGAGCGCGATGCGGTGCACGGTCGGCCTGGCGAGGCCGGTGCGCTCGACCAGTTCGGCCAGCGACGAGGGGTTGCGCTCGACCACGGCGAGCAGCTGCGACGCCTTGTCCAGCACGCCGACGCCCGAACTCTGCAGGGTCCTTTCCTGGAGGTTCACCATCACGCGTCCTCCGGAACTCGTACGTGGATTTCTGCCCCCTGGCAAAACGCGTCTTCGAGGAATGCCGGAGTGCCTGGTGATCTCTTCATGACTTGATTCACCTGATTCTTGAGCCGCTTTCCGCACGGATTTCACCGAGAGCGCCCGGGGGTCGGGGTACGCCGTACGTACCCCGGCCCCCGGGCGCCCCGACGGCACACGGAGGGGGAACTCGGCCGCCGGGGAACGGGCGGTCCGGCAGCACCGGATCCCGTACCCTGAACTCGATTGAACTCGCGGCCCGCAGGGTGTTGCAACGCGCCCTTCAGGAAGTTGCCAGCGGGACCAGCCCCAATTCCGCCGCGCGCACTCCGGCCTGGAATCGCGACTGGGCCCCCAGCAGCGCCATGACCTCGGCGACGTAGCGCCGGTAGGTGCGCACCGAAACGGTGAGTTCCCTGGCGGCGACCTCGTCGGTGACCCCGGCCCGCATCGCGCGCAGCACCTGGCGGGCGATCCGGGCGCGGTAGGGGTCGCCGAAGACCAGGCTCTCGGCGGCCGGTACGGCGCTGTCCCAGACGGTCTCGTAGAAGGTGCCCAGGGTGTGCAGCACCTCGGGGGCCCTGATCACCGAGGCCCGCGGGCCGTTCGGGCCATCGGACGCCACGAGGGCGGTGGTGTCGTCGACGATCAGCGCCTGGAGCGGGGGCACCCTGGCGACCCGTACGGCCACGGGCCTGTCGACGCCCTCGTGCTCGCGGACGAAGGCGTCGGTGAGCAGCGCCGGGCTGATCAGCACGCGCACCGGCACGGCGGCGGGAACGCGCTGGACGAGGCCGTGCGCGGTGCCGTGGGCGGTCCCGTACGCGCTCGCGCGCCGGTCGCGCTGTGCGGGGACGCGCACGGCCCCCTGTTCGGCGCCCCTGGCGGGGCCCGTCGTCGGGTTCTGGGCAGGACCCTGCCCCGACTGGCCGGATCTTTTCCCTGTGTGGATCCGCTGGGCGTGCACCACGGCCACCGACGTCACGGCAGAGTCGATCAGCTCCCTGGCCGCGTCGGCGACGCCGTCGTAGCCGCCGTCGATGCGGACGATCTGGCGTTCCCGGTGGGAGAGGTCACGGTGCATGGCAACCGTGCTCTCGATCAATGACTGCACCTGTCGCAACGCCTGTTCGACGGCGTCCCCCCGCTGCTCGGGCACTCTTGCTCCCCCGCCCCCCGGCGCTGGCCGTCAGGCGCGGGCGGTGACCCTCGCCGGACGGTACGTCATCCAGAAGTCAAGGTAACTCGCTGCGCGCGTGTCCGGCCACTCAGTGACGAGATCCGGACACCCGCGGACACTCCGCTCGCGTCCCGGTGTATCCGGCGCGCCCCGCGCCGGATCTCTCTGAGCAGTGCCGGACTGGAATGGCGACGGAGGAACGGTGACACAGCGGATCGCGGTGGGAGTGGACCTGGTGCGGGTGGACCGGGTCGACCGGCTGCTCGACGACAACCCCGAAGCCGAACAGGACATCTTCACCGAACGCGAGCGCGCCTACTGCGCGGGCAAGCGCAACAGGGGCGCCCACCTGGCGGCCAGGTTCGCCGCCAAGGAGGCCGTGCTCAAGGCGCTGGGCACCGGCCTGGGGCCCGGCACGCGCTGGCACGACGTCGAGGTGGTCAACACCCCGCTCGGCCGGCCCAGGGTGCGCCTGAGCGGCGGGGCGGGCGCGCGGGCCGCGCGCGCCGGGGCCACCGACGTGGAGATCTCGCTCTCGCACAGCGGCGAGTACGCCGTCGCGCACGCCGTACTGCTGCTGACCGCCGACGACTCCTCCGGCACGGCCGCCGCCTCCGACACCGCCGACGACGCCGCCGACCACGCCACCGCCGACGCCCCTGACGAAGGATGACGATGCGTTTCCATCTGATCGACCGAATCGACGCGTGGGATGCGGGGCGCTCCATCACGGCCCGCAAGCTCACCTCCTGGCTCGAAGACTTCTGGCGGGACGAGGGGAACGGGCCCGAGATGCCCGCGCCGCTGGTCCTCGAAGCGCTCTGCCAGGCCGGCACCTGGCTGATCATCGCGACGACCGACGTGCGCAGGCGCGCCGCGCTGCTGTCCGTGGACGGCGTCTCCTTCCACGGGCCCGTGCGCCCCGGCGACGTGCTCGTCCTGGAGGGGGCGGTGGAGTCCATGGGGGACGAGACCGCGGTGATCTCCGGCAGCGCTTCCGTGAACGGCCGTACGGTCATGAAGGCCGACGCCGTGATGTGCGCGCTGCTGCCCGCCGAGGACCTGGAGGACCCCGAGGACACCCGGCGCATGCTGGACCGTCTGACGCGCGAGCCGGTGGGCGGTGGTCGCCGATGAACGCGGTGGGCACCGCGGTGCGCCGCGTCGCGATCACCGGGGTCGGCGCCGTCACCCCGCTCGGCAACACCGCTGCCGAGACCTGGCGGGGACTTGCGGCCGGGCGCAGCGGCGTGAGCGCGCTGGAGACCTTCGACGCCTCGACGTTCCCGGTCAGGATCGCGGGCCAGGTCAAGGGCTTCGACCCGAAGGCGGTGGCCTCCGCCAAGGAGCGGCGCCACCTGTCGCGGGCCGCGCTCTTCGCGCTGGCCGCCGCGAAGGAGGCGGTGGCGGACGCGGGCGAGGGCTGGCACGCCGCCGACCCGTACGACCGGGGCACGGCGGTGGCGGGCACGGTGGGCCGCCCCGGGCTCCAGGAGCTGGTCGACATGTCGCACCAGCTCGCCACCAGCGACTTCCACGACCTGTACCGGCAGGCCCCGGGCGACGTCCTGCTGCGCAACCAGAACGTCGGCGTGGTGGCCGTCGCCCGTGCCGGGGACTGCCGGGGCCCGATGGCGAGCGTGTCGACCGCCTGCGCGGGCGCCGCGCACGCGATCGGCGAGGCGTACCGGCGCATCCAGGAGGGCGAGTGCGTCCAGATGCTGGCCGGCGGCTTCGACGCGCTGACCTCCTGGATGGACGTGCTGGGCTTCTCGCTGCTCGGGGCGATCACCGACCGCTGGAACGACGAGCCGGAGCGCGCCTCGCGCCCCTTCGACGCGGACCGTTCGGGCTTCGTGCTCGGCGAGGGCGCGGTGATCGTGGCGCTGGAGGACTGGGACAGCGCGGTGGCGCGCGGCGCCCGGATCCACGCCGAGCTCGTCGGCTACGGCTCCACGTTGAACGCGTACCGCATCACCGACTCGCCGCCGGACGGCGGCGGCGCGACCTCCGCGATGCGCGACGCGGTCGCCGAGTCGGGCCTGGGCACCGACGCCATCGACTACATCGCGGCGCACGGCACGTCCACGCCCGGCAACGACGCGAGCGAGACCACCGCGATCCGCGCGGTCTTCGGGGAGCACGCGCGGCGGCTGTGCGTCTCCTCGCCCAAGTCCATGACGGGCCACCTGACGTCGGCCGCGGCCGGGGTCAACCTGATCGCCGCGCTGGGCGCGCTGCGGGAGGGCGTGGTGCCGCCGACGATCAACCTCGACACCCCGGACCCGAAGCTGGGCCTGGACTACGTGCCGAACGCGGCGGTGCGCCGCCCGGTGCGCGCCGCCCTCGTCAACGCCTTCGCGTTCGGCGGCACCAACGCCTGCTTCGTGGTCGCGGCCCCCGGGCGGGCGGCCGGATCCGAGCAGGCCCCCGTTACCGAAGGAGCAGCGGCATGACGGCCTTCGACGAGGTCATCGACGTGACGCCGGGCAGGAGCGCCCGCGCGGCGCGCCACGTCACCGGCACCCTCGCGGTGTTCGAGACCCACTTCCCCCGCTTCCCCGTGCTGCCCGGCGTCCTGATCCTGGACGACCTGGTCAGGGCCGCCAGGCTGGCCGCGCCTGACGCGCCGCCCGGCAGGCGCTGGACGCTCGCCGAGGCGCGCCGGGTGCGCTACCGGCACTTCGCGCAGCCCGGCGACCGGCTGGAGATCCAGGTGACCGTCACGGCCGCGACCCGGCACGAGGTGACCCTCAAGGCCGCCGCGTCGGTCGATGGCAAGGACGTCACGACCGTGCGCGAACTGCGCCTGGTCTCCTCGGAGGTGGCGGCATGAGCACCACGGCGACCACGGCAACCACAGCGACCACGGGCAACACGGGCGCTGCGGGCACTGCGGGCACCACCGGCGGGCGGCGCGTCGCCGTGACCGGCGTCGGCGTGCTGACCGCGCTCGGCGAGGGCCGGGGCGAGACCTGGAAGGGCCTGCTGGAGGGCCGTACGGCCGTCGGACCGATCCGGGGGTACGACGCCTCGTCGCTCGCCACCCGGCTGGCCGCCGAGCTGCCGGACTTCAAGGCGGCCCGCTACGCCCCGCGCAAGTCCCTGCGGATGACCACCCGCAACGACCAGCTGGCCATCGCGGGCGCCGCGCTGGCGGCCGAGGACGCCGGGCTCGACCTGGCGGGCGACGCGGCGGCGGGCGGCGGCTACGACCCGGAGCGCGCGGGGGTGTTCGTCGGCGGCAACAAGGAGATCTCCAACCCGGAGCACCTGCTGAACGGTTCGCTGGCGGGCCGCCGCGAGGACGGGAAGGCGGACCTGCGGCAGCTCGGCGAGCGCGCGTCCTCCGCCTTCTACCCGCTGTACTTCGTCGAGGGCCTCCAGTCGGCGTCGCTCTTCCACCTGTCGCACGCGCACGGCTTCAAGGGCGCCAACTCCTACTACCACGGCACCGCGGACGCCGGTCTCACGGCGCTCGCCCGGGGCTACCGCTCCATCAAGGGCGGCGAGTCCGACGTGGTGATCGCGGGCGGCTTCGACGACGCGTCGTCCTGGTGGGTGATGACCAAGATGGACGGGATGGGGGTGCTCACCAAGCGCAACGAGTCGGGCGCGGGCGCCTTCAGGCCGTACGACCGCGAGCGCAGCGGGTCCGTGCTCGGCGAGGGCGCCGCCTTCCTCGTCATGGAGGAGTGGGAGGCCGCCGAGCGGCGCGGCGCGCGGATCTACGCGGAGGTGCGCGGCTTCGGCGCCACGCAGGACCCGGAGCTGGTGACCCCGCACCCCGCGGGCGAGCCGCTGGCCGCCGCGCTGCGCAAGGCGCTGCGCGAGGCCCGCGTCGACGCCGGGGACGTGGACTACGTGGCCGCGCACGGCTGTGCGACGCGGCTCGGCGACCTGACCGAGGCGCGGGCGCTGACCAGCGTGTTCGGCCGGGACGGGGCGACGGCCGCGGGCAGCGTGAAGCCGTCGGCCGGGCATCTGGTCGCGGGCGCGGGCGCGTTGAACGCCGCCGTGTGCGCGATGGCGCTGGACGGCGGGGCGCTGCCGCCCACGCTCGGCCTCGACGACCTCGATCCGGAGTGCGCGGGGATGGACTGGGTGGCGGGCGCCGCCCGCGAGGAACGGGTGCGGCACACCGTGGCGATCGGCCGCGGCTTCGAAGGACAGCAGACGGCGCTCGTGCTGAGCGCCCCCGCCGCGCGGCCGTGAACAGCGGTCGTGAACGGCAGGAGTGACCGGCGGGCGTGACCGGCGGGCGTGAGCAGCAGCAGGCGTGAAGGGGGAAGGAACAACATGACAGGGATGTCCAGCGGTGTGACCGTGGTGGGCACGGGCGCGATCTCGGCGCTCGGCCCGACGGCCGCCGACCTGTGGGAGGGGGCGCGCGGCGGCAAGGTCGGCATCGGCCCCGTGCGGGCGCTGTCCATGGAGGGGCTCGGCACCGGGCTCGGCGGCGAGGTGACCGACCCGGTCGAGCCGCGCCACGGCCACCGCGCCCCGGACGGCTTCCGGGAGCGCTCGATCGAACTGGCGCTGGTCGCGGCCGACGAGGCGCTGGCGGCGTTCCCCGAAGGGCTCGTCGCATCCGAGCGGTTCGGCGTGGTCCTCGGCACCTGCAACGCGGGCCTGCTCTCGGGCCGCGAGTGGCTGCGCGCGGTGCGGGACGGCGAGGAGCCGGACCCGAGGCTCGCGCTGCTGGTGACCCCGCAGGCGCTGGCCGAGTCGGTCGCCGCCGCGTTCCGGCTGCGCGGCCCGGTCCTCGCGGTGAACACCGCGTGCGCGTCCGGCGCCAACGCGATCGGCCTCGCCGCCGACCTGCTGCGCACCGGCCGGGCGGACGCGGTCCTGGCGGGCGGCAGCGACGCCTTCTCGGACGTGTGCTTCGCCGGGTTCAACGCGCTCCAGTCCCTCTCCCCCGAGCCCGCCACCCCCTACGACGCGAACCGCCAGGGCCTGTCCCTCGGCGAGGGCAGCGGCATGGTCCTGCTGGTGCGCTCGGACTTCGCCCGCGAGCACGGCCTGGCGGGACTGGCGGACGTGGCGGGCTACGGCCTGTCCGCCGACGGCTTCCACTCCACGGCCCCGCACCCCGAGGGCCGGGGCGCGGCCAGGGCGATCACCTCGGCGCTGCGGCTCTCGGGCATCACCCCCGAGCAGATCGGGTACGTCAACGGGCACGGCACCGGCACCCCGAAGAACGACCCGGCGGAGACCAACGCGATCCGCCTGGCGCTCGGCGAGGCGGAGGCGGCCCGTACGCCGGTCTCCTCGACCAAGTCGATGATCGGGCACATGCTGGGCGCTGCGGGCGCCGCCGAGGCGATCGTCACCGCGCACGCGCTGGCCGACCAGCTCGCGCCGCCCACCGCCGGTTACACCACGCCGGACCCGGACTGCCCGCTCGACTACGTGCCGGGCGGCGCCCGGCAGCTGGACACCCCGGCGGCGCTCTCCAACAACTTCGCGTTCGGCGGCGCCAACGCCTCGCTGGTGCTCACCGCCCACCGCGAGAACCACGTCCCGCCGACCCCCGAGCGGGACCGGGTCGTCGTCACCGGCATCGGGCTGCTGAGCCCGGCCGGCGGCACGGCCGCCGAGGTCTGGTCCGCCTACAGCAGGGGGGAGGCGCCCGTGACCTGGGCGGACGGGCTGCGGCAGAGCGCCGTGGACTTCGACCCCGACCCGTACCTCACCAAGCGCGAGCGCCGCCGGATGGACCGGCTCGCGCAGTTCTCCGTCGCGTCCACCTCCAAGGCGCTCAAGGACGCCGGGATCGAGCCGGGCAGCCCGGAGGCGGAGGCCGTCGGCATCGTCTTCGGCACCGGTACGGGCCCGATGGAGGCGATGCAGAAGTTCACCGACCCGCTGCTCGCCGAGGGCCCGGCCGCCGCCGACCCCTCCGTCTTCCCCAACACCGTCTACAACCAGGCGGCCGGGCAGGTCGCCATCCACCTCGGGCTGCGCGGCCCGACCTCCACCCTCTCGGTGGGCCACGCGACGGGCGCCGCCGCCCTCGCGTACACCGCCGACCTGCTGGCCTCGGGCCACGCCGACGCGCTGGTGTGCACGGTCACCGACACGCTCACCGAGCAGGTCGGCCGGGCGTACGCCGCCGTGGGCGCGGCCTCAACCCGGGCCGAGGGCGAGCCGGAGGACGGGAGGTTCACGCTGTCCGAGGGCAGCGTGGCGATCGTCCTTGAGCGCCGCTCGGCGGCTCTCGCGCGCGGCGCGACGATCCTCGGCGAGGTGCTGGGCCACGGCATGGCGTCCGACGCGAGCCGCGCCCGGCTGTGGGACGCGCGGGGCCGGGGCGTGGAGCGCGCGATGCGCGCCGCGCTGGCCGACGCCGGGATCGAGCCCACCGGGCTCGGCGCGGTGTGGCTCGCGGCGGCCGGGCTCAGCGCGGCCGACACCGCGGAAAGCGCGGCGGTGGAGCGGCTGTTCGGCCCCTACCCGGTGCCCGCGCTGCACGCGCCCAAGACCGTGCTGGGCGAGCCGATGGGCGTCGGCGGCGCGCTGACCCTGGCGCTCGCGCTGCACCAGGGCAGGTTCGGCGGCGACCGGCCCGTCCTGCTCAACAGCTCCTCGCTGGGCGGCAGTCACGTCTCGGTGGCCGTGCGCTGCGGCACCGACGCAACCCCCACCTCTGACACTCCTGGAGAAAACCGATGAAGCTCGAAGGACAGGTCGCCCTGGTCACCGGCGGTTCCCGGGGGATCGGCGCCGCCGTGTGCCGCAAGCTCGCCGCCGACGGCGCCGCCGTCGCGATCAACTACCGCTCGTCCGAAGGCCCCGCGAAGGAGCTGGCCGAGGAGATCGTCGCGGCCGGCGGCCGCGCGATCACCGTGCACGGCGACGTCGCGGACTCCGCGGCCGCCGAGGACATGGTCCGCCAGACCGTCGAGGGCCTGGGCGGCATCGACATCCTGGTGAACAACGCGGGCGTGGCGCAGGACGCGCTCGTCTACAACATGGAGATGGACGACTGGCTGGACGTCATGAAGGTCAACTTCGGCGGCGTCTTCCACTGCACCAAGGCGGTGCTGCCGCACTTCATGTCCAAGGGCGCGGGCGTCATCGTCAACGTCTCGTCCGTGATGGGCGAGCGCGGCTGGATCGGCGAGTCCAACTACGCCGCTTCCAAGGGCGCGGTGAACGCCTTCACCCGCTGCTGCGCCATGGAGTCGGCCCGCTTCGGCATCCGCGTCAACGCGGTCCTGCCGGGCTTCGCGCCGACCGACCTGGTCGCCGGGCTCACCGAGGGCGCCACGGGCCGCTCCATCAAGAAGCAGATACCGATGCGGGACTTCGGCGAGGTCGAGCAGATCGCGGACGTGGTGCGCTTCCTGAGCGGACCGGAGTCCTCCTACATGACGGGGTCGCTGGTGAACGTGGACGGCGGGGCGATGACCGCCCTCGGGCTGGGGCGGCCGTGAGCACCCCGGAGACCGCGCTGCGCCCCGAGGTAAGGGCCGAGCTGCCGCGCGAGACGATGGAGCAGCGGACCGACGAACTGCGCGTCATCAAGGAGGAATTGTACGCGGGTGACGCGGCGGCCACCGAGCGGCAGCACGCCAAGGGCAAGCTGACGGCCCGCGAGCGCATCGGACTCCTGCTGGACCCCGACTCGTTCACCGAGGTCGAGCCGTTGCGCAGGCACCGCGCGACGGACTTCGGGATGGACCGCAGGCGCCCGCACGGCGACGGCGTCGTCGCCGGGTGGGGCCGGGTCCACGGCCGCGAGATCCTGGTGTACGCGCACGACTTCCGGGTCTTCGGCGGGGCGCTGGGCGAGGCCCACGCGCAGAAGATCCACAAGGTGATGGACCTGGCGGAGGCGAGCGGCGTGCCGCTGGTCGCGCTCTGCGACGGGGCGGGCGCGCGCATCCAGGAGGGCGTGACGGCGCTCGCCGGCTACGGCGGCATCTTCCAGCGCAACGTCCGCGCCTCCGGGCTGATCCCGCAGATCAGCGTGGTGCTGGGCCCGTGCGCGGGCGGCGCGGCGTACAGCCCGGCGCTGACCGACTTCGTGTTCATGGTGCGCGGCACCTCGCAGATGTTCCTGACGGGCCCGGACGTCGTCCAGGCCGTGACGGGCGAGAAGCTGACCCAGGACGAGCTGGGCGGCGCCGACCTGCACGCGGAGGTGTCGGGGCTGGCGGCGTTCGCCCACGACGACGAGGAGTCGGCGCTGGAGGACGTACGGCACCTGCTGTCCCTCCTCCCCCAGAACAACCGCGAGATGCCCCCGGCCGAGCCGACCGCCGACCCGGCGGACCGGTCCTGCGACGCGCTGATGGACCTGGTGCCGGTGGATCCGCAGGCGGCGTACGACATGCGCGAGGTGATCGGGGAGATCGTCGACGACGGCGAGTACTTCGAGGTCCACGAGGGTTGGGGCGCGTCCCTGATCTGCGCGTTCGCGCGTCTCGACGGGCAGACGGTGGGCATCGTCGCCAACCAGCCGATGCGGATGGCGGGCGTGCTGGACATCCACTCCTCCGAGAAGGGGGCGCGGTTCGTCCAGACCTGCGACGCGTTCAACGTCCCGCTGGTGACGCTGGTGGACGTGCCCGGCTTCCTGCCCGGCGCGGACCAGGAGCGCGGCGGCATCATCCGGCACGGCGCGAAGCTGCTGTACGCGTACTGCAACGCGACGGTGCCCCGGGTGCAGGTCATCGTGCGCAAGGCGTACGGCGGCGCGTACATCGTCATGGACTCGCGCTCGATCGGCGTCGACCTCTCCTTCGCCTGGCCCACCAACGAGATCGCGGTCATGGGCGCGGAGGGCGCGGCCAACGTCGTCTTCCGCAAGCGCATCGCGGCGGCGGAGGATCCGGAGGCGGAGCGGGCGGAGGTCATCGCGGACTACAAGAGGACGCTGATGCACCCCTATTACGCGGCGGAGCGCGGCCTGGTCGACGACGTGATCGACCCCCGGGAGACGCGCTCGGTCCTGATCCGCTCGCTGGCGCTGCTGCGGGCGAAGTACGTGCCGTTGGCGCGGCGCAAGCACGGGAACCAGCCGCAGTGAGCACGGTACGGGTGACGAAGGGGGCGCCGACCCCGGAGGAGCTGTGCGCGCTCCTGGTGGCCCTGCGCCTGACGGCCCCCGGGGCGACGCTCCCCCCGCCCCGCCCGAAGGCCCCCTGGCTGACCCCGAGGGGCGCGGCGGACGCGTCCCCGGTCTCCTGGTCGGAGTAGCCCGCACCGAGTGGGCACGCGCGCAGTTCCCCGCGCCCCCAAAGGGGCGCGGGGAACTGCGCAAATCTTTTGACGCCCCCGGGCAACGGGGCCAGGACGGGCGCGCCCGCCCCAGCGCCCGCCCCGGCCCCGCCCCCGCCTCACCCGAGCGCCGCGGCGATCGCCGCCGCCCCCGCGTCGTTGGGGTGCAGCCCGTCCATGTACACGTACCCGGCACGCGGCAGCTCCGGGTCCGAAGGATCGGCCATCGCCCGGTCGACGTCGAGCACCTCGTCGTACTCCCCGCCGTTGCGGATCCACTCGTTGAGCGCGCCCCGCACCTTCTCCCCCTCCGGGCTCCACACCGGGAACAGCGCACCCTTCATCGGCGTCACCGTGGCCCCGATCGCCTTGACGCCCTTGGCGTGCGCGGCGCGGATCAACTTCCGGTGCCCTTCGATGAGTTCGGCCGCCGTGACCTGTCGCTTCGCCATGCAGGGCCCGCCCCCGAGCTGCGCCGCCGCGATGTCGTTCGCGCCGAGGTGGATCACGGCGGCCCGCACGCCGGGCCGGTCCAGCACGTCGCGCTTGAACCGGTCGATCCCCTTGTCGCCGAAGCACGGCGAGTCCGCCAGCAGCTGGTTGCCCGCGATCCCCGCGTTGACGACGCCGCGCCCGCGCAGCCGCTCCGCGACCTCGTCCGGGACGCGGTTGTCGGCGCCCGGCGTGGTGCCCGTGCCGTCGACGAGCGAGTCGCCGAACAGCACGAGCCCTCCGTCGCGGCGGGTGCCGTGGGTCTCGACGCCCTTGAGGAAGTACGTGGCCCGCGTGGTCCCGCCGTCCGAGCGGTGCGCGGTGCCCGTGGTGAACCGGTGGAAGGTGGCCGGGCCCGTCGCGGCGGCGAACGTCAGCTTGACGGTGACCTGTTCCAGCGGCGAAGTGGTGTAGGGGACGCCGTCGCTGAGGAGTTCGCGGCCGGGGGCGACGACCGCGGCGGTGCGCCCGCCGAAGGTCAGCGTCCGCTCGGATCCCGGCCACACCGTGGTGCCGTCGTGCCCGGCGGCGCGCCCGACCGTGACGGACGCCAGGCGCAGGGGCCGGTCCCCGTGGGCGTTGGACACGCGCAGGCGGAGCCTGTCGCCCTCGCCGCCGGAGAGCCGCAGGGTCTGGGTGAGGGACTGGCCCGCGGCGAAGCCGGTGGTGGACCAGTTCGGCCCGTCGTCCTCGTTGCCCGCCACGGGCTGCTGCATGGCCGCGCCCCAACCGGCCTGCCAGCCGGTGACGTTGCCCGAGGGGGCGCTCCCCGCGCTGCCGCCTGCCAGGAGGGTGGCCGCGGTGGCGGCGAGGGCGACGGCGGTGGCGGTGACGGTGGTCCGTACGGCGAAGGTGGTGCGGAGCATGGCGGCGGAACTCCTCGGGGTGCGCGGGCTTGGTGACCGTTTCGGCTGCGAGACGATTCCACCGCAGGACCGGTCCAAGATCACCCGTGCAGGCCACCGATTCGAAGGGGGGTTATCCCCCGCCCTCCGCACCGCCCGGCCGCCGCACCACCCGCCCCTCCGCACCACCCGGCCGAACAGGCCCTGCCCTACGACTCGTAGAACATGAACCAGCTGTTCTGCGCCGCGTTGTAGACGCAGGTCGTGGCGTCGACCCACCAGTACTCGTTCTTGTACGCGGCGGCCTTGGCCCAGCACGCGCCCGCGGTCGCGAAGGCCGCGTAGAACGTCCAGTCCGAGGGTGCGGCGGGCGCCGAGGCGACGGCGGGACGGACGGCCTCGGGCGCACTCGCGCTCGCGGCCTGCACACCGGCCACCGGGGTCAGGACGGCGGCCACCAGGGCGGCGGCGGAGAGTCGCTTGGCGACGGTCTTCATGGGGGAACCTCGCTCGTTCGTACGGATGCCTGGCACCGGGGACCGGTCAGTCCTTGGTCCAGATGAAGATGTAGGAGTTGCCGCCGGACATCGCCTGCGTGGCGTCGACGACGTTGTACATCTCGGTGTGGATGCCGAAGGTCTTGGCCTTCCACAGCTGGAGCCCGTGCGCGTTGAAGTCGTCGACGGACAGCTGGGCGCTGGAGGACTGCTGGTTGTCCTGGGCCTGGCACAGGACGATGGGGCCCGACTGGATGCCCTTCCACCACGTGACCCCGGACAGCTTCAGCTGGATCGAGATCTGGCCGGGGGCCGCTCCGCCGGGGAGGACGGTCGCCTGGATGACGTCGCCGTCCGGGAGGCGTTCCCCGTTGAGGAGCTGCTGGAAGCGGATTCCTTCGGCGGCCTGCGCGGAGGGGGCGTAACCGACGAGCGGTACGGCGCCGAGGACGGCGGTCGTGAGGACGACGGCCGGTATCCGCCGGGTGGCTGAACGCATGGGAGTGCCTTTCCTGGGGGGACTCCTGGGATGGGCTCTGCCCTTCCATACGAACACCTGCGGCGACGATCCGCATGCGCAGGGCAACGATCTGCCGGGCGGGGCGGCGGGGCCCGCCCGGCCGCCGTGTGACGGACGGCCGCCCCCGGCTGCATCCTGGTCCTGAGCAAAGAGATCGAACGGGGGGCGCGACAATGTGGTCAGTGGTGTCGACGGACGGGGTAGCGGCGGAAGACCGGTTCGACTGGTACTCCGACGTCGTGTCGAGCGAGGTGATGCCCACCAGCCTCAGCTGCGAGCGGCCCGCCGCGTTCCAGGGGGAGGCCGCGGTGCTCGACCTGGGAGCGATCCGCGCCTCCAGGTTCACCCTCTCGCCGCTGCATTCGCGGCGCACGGACGCGATGATCCGGCGCGGCGACCCGGAGGAGTACCAACTGGCCCTGCTGCGCGGGGGATCCACCTCGATGTCGCAGCACCGCAACGAGTGCGCCGTCGGGGCCGGTGACCTGATGCTCTGGGACACCTCCCGGCCATCCGACAACCAGATGGCCGCCGACGGCGGAGAAGTGCGGGCCACGATCCTGATGCTGCCCCACTCCGTCCTGCCGATACGCGCCGAGCGCCTGGACCGGGTGCTGGCCCGGCGGATACCGGGCGACCGGGGCATGGCCGCGATCCTCGCGTCCTTCATGACCTCCCTCGAAACGCACGGCGCCGAGTGCACGCCGGAACAGCTGCGCCACCTCAGCACCGTCGCCGTCGACCTCGCGACGGCCTGCCTGGCCGAGCAGTTGGACGCCGAGGACCTGCTCCCCGCCGAGGCCAGGACGCAGGCCCTCGTACGGAGGATCCACGCCTTCATCGAGCACAACCTCGGCGACCCCGAACTGAACCCCGCGGCCGTCGCCGCCCACCACCACATCTCGGTGCGCACCCTCCACCAGCTCTTCCAGGGCCAGGAGGAGGGCGTCCAGGCCCGGATACGGCGCCGCCGCCTCGAAAAGAGCCGCGCGGACCTCGCCGACCCGGCCCTCCGCTGCCGCCCCGTGAGCGCCGTCGCGGCCCGCTGGGGCTTCAGCGGACCGGTGGTGTTCAGCCGTTCCTTCCGCGAGGCGTACGGCGTCAGCCCGACCGAGTTCCGTGCGCTGAGCATCAAGGACTTCCGCACGGAGTGTTCAGAGCAGCAGCCATTTTCGGCCTAAATTCGGTGCCGCTGGAGAGGCCGGGGGGCCTCCGGCACTCGTGGGCGAACCGGGGCACGCGGCCACATCGGTCCGGCCGCCGCCCCGCCCTGCCCACGACGTCCCCTTTGAATACGTACGGAGAACACGCACGTGAAGCGAACCCTGACCGTTCTGACCACTCTCGCGGCCGCCGTCGGAGGCATCCTGGCCGGCGCTCCCACCGCCTCGGCGGCCGACGGCACCTGCACCTCGACCACCGGGGTCAGCCGGGGCGGGTACTGGACCTTCGTGCCCACGACCGGCGGCGGATCCACCAGCTGCATCATGTCCCGGGGGGCCAACAACGACGGCGTCAGTGAACTCCAGCGTGCCCTGGCCATCTGCTACGGCCTCGACGTCGGCGCGATCGACGGCATCTACGGCTCCAAGACCGAGTCGGCCGTGCGGTGGCTGCAGAGCAGGACCGGCCAGAAGGTCGACGGGGTCTACGGGCCCAACACCCGCAACGCCGTCTCCTGGCGCTGGTACTCCAACGGCGGCGCGATCTGCAGCCAGCTCTGACGCCCACCGGCGCCACGCGCTCCGGCACGGGTTTCCCGGCGGGCCGCCCCCTGCCGGGAAACCCCTGTTGGTGAGTTGTTGGCGCACACCGGCAGAGTGACCACCGCCAACGACCGGAAACCACCCAGCCCTCTCAGAAACAGAACCCTTCATGAACAAGCGTCTCAGGAACCTCGCCGTCACCCTCGCCGGAGCACTCGCCGCGACGGGCCTCTCCACCGTCACCGCCACCCCCGCCGCAGCCGACGGTTGCCCTTGGCCCTACGTGTGCTTCGCGGCATCCGGCGGAGGAATCCTGACGATGTACAAGGACACCGGATACCAGACCACGAGCGCGAAGACCCGGACGGCGAAACTCGTGTACAACGCCCGCCGCGAGGACTGTGTGGGCATCTACCTCTCGGGCGGTTCTTTCTGGGTACTGCCACCGGGGACCAGCTTCTCCACGAGTGAGCCCGTCGTGGCGCTCAACATCACCTACGGCTGCCCCTGATCGTGCCCTTGCCCGGGTTTCCCGGCCGACCGCCCCCGCCGGGAAACCCCTGTTGGTGAGTTGTTGGCGCACACCAGCAGAGCGACCACCGCCAACGACCGGAAACCACCCAGCCCTCTCAGGAACAGAACCCTTCATGAACAAGCGTCTCAGGAACCTCGCCGTCACCCTCGCCGGAGCACTCGCCGCGACGGGCCTCTCCACCGTCACCGCCACCCCCGCCGCAGCCGCCGACCCCTGCCCCTGGCCCTACGTCTGCTTCTTCGACGGCAACGGACGGCTCCTGACGATGTACAAGGACACCGGAAACCAGACGACGAGCGCGAAGACCCGGTCGGCGGTCTTCGTCCAGAACGCCCGCAACGAGGACTGCGCGTACATCCGCTTCCAGAACGGCTGGACCTCGAAGATCGAGCCGGGCGAGTTCTCCGCCCTGGGCAACCCCGTCGTAGCGATCAACATCACCTACGGCTGCTGACCGCGCCCCTGCCCGGGTTTCCCGGCGGACCGCCGACGACCGACCTCGCCAAGCCTTCAGGAGCAAAGCCCTTCATGAACAAGCCCTTCATGAACAAGCGCCTCAGGAACCTCGCCGTCACCCTCGCCGGAGCGCTCGCGGCGACGGGCCTCTCCACCGTCACCGCCACGCCCGCCGCGGCCGCCGACACCTGCCCCTGGCCCTACGTCTGCTTCACGGACAACAGCGGCCGGATCCTGACGATGTACAAGGACACCGGATACCAGATCACGGGCTCGAAGACCCGGACGGCGACGCACATCGAGAACTCCCGCAACGACGACTGCGCGTGGATCTACTTCTCCAGCGGTGACGTCGTGCAGCTGAGGCCGGGCGGCGTCTGGGGCCTGGGCAACCCGGTCGTGGCGATCAACATCACCTACGGATGCTGAGGAAGCACATGCGCATCACGTCCAAGCTCGCCAAGGGCGCGGCGGCCTTCGCCCTCGCGGGCGCCGCGCTCCTGGGCACCGCCGGCACCGCGTCGGCCAACCCCAGCGCGCCCAACATCGGCTACGGACGCGTCACGTCCGGTCCGGCCGTGTGGTGCGTCCAGCACGACCTCAACTGGTACATCAAGAACGCCGGGTACCCCTCCGATCCCCCCTACGGGACGATCCCCGAGGACGGCGTCTGGGGCCCGAAGACCGAGGCCACCGTCCGCTGGTACCAACGCCGCTGGAACAGCATCGACGACGGCGTCGTCGGCCCCTGGACCGGCCACCTCCTGCTCGCGTACACCGACGACTACTACAACGGCACCTACTCCGGGGGCCCCGGCTACTGCTGGAAGTACCTCCCCGGCGACTACTAGCCGCTCCGGCTGTACGAGAACCCCGGGAACCGGCCTGTGCAGCAGGCCGGTTCCGCATTACCGTGGGCGCAATGACGCCAAGATCGACTTCACCCGGGCAGCCCCCGGCCACCGCGACCGCCGCCGACGCGCTGCGGATGCAGGCCCGCAACTCCGCCGCGTTCTGGAGCGCGACCGGCCGGAGCCGGGGGCACGAGGTGATCCGGCGACGCGGGTTCGTCGCGGTCGAGGGCGACGCGCGCGCGGGGCTGCGCGTCCTGGTCCAGGAGCCCGGCCTCTCCCCGGACGAGGTCGCCGAATTGAGCGCGGTCGTCCGCCGGGCGGCGGGGCAGGTGTACGTCGAGGACCCCTTCAGCTCGACCGACCTGACGCACCTGGACCTGCGCCACTGGCAGATGCCGGTCATGCTGCGCGCCCCCGGCCCCGTGGCCGCACCGGCGCTGGACGTGGTCCGGGTACGGGAGCCCGAGGACCTGCGGGCGGCCGAGCGGATCGTGATCGAGGGCTTCGAGCTGACCGGGTTCGAGCCCTACCGGCCGGGCGAGTTGTTCCCCGACGCCCTGATCGAGCAGCCGGGCGTGGACGTGTTCATCGCGTCGCTCGACGGCGCGGTCGCGGGGGCGGGCGTCAGCGTCCTGGACGAGGGCATCGGCAGCCACTACTGGATCGCCACGTCGTCGGCGTTCCGCTCACGGGGGGTGGGCAGGGCGATCATGCTCGGCGCGCTGGCACACGTGGCGGACCTGCCGTGCACGCTGACGGCGTCGAAGGCGGGCAGGCCGCTGTACGAATCGCTGGGGTACGAGGTCGCGGCACCGTCGACATGGTGGGCAACGCGGGACGCGTAGCGCTCATTTGGGGGGGGGCGACGCTCATGACCTGCGCCCCGGCCCCGCACGGCCCGGCCCGGAGCCTCCGCACGAACGGAGGCGTTCCGGCTGGCGCGCCAGGCCCCGACTGCCCGACGGGGGCCGCTCCCGCCTTCGGCCCGCTCCGCACGCGAAGACATCACGACCGAGACCAACACGAGGCCCCCACAGAACCGCTAGCCTCTAAAACCCTCACCACCAGCAGCAGGATCTCGCCCCGATGCACACAGCAGCACGGGCTTGCCGAAGCAGCCCAAACGGCAAAGGATTTACCAAGCCCCTCTAACGCCCCAGGTCGCGAAGGGTCCGCTCCGCGCACGCGGAGGTGTTCCGCTGACGCTGACCTGCCCGCTCTGGATCGGCGGGTCCGCTCCGCGCACGCGGAGGTTGGCTGCGTTCTGGCCGTGCCGAACCCCGACCGCCCCCGGGGGGGGCGGGGCCCCGCCCCGGCCGAGCACCCCGGGGCGGCGGCCCCGTGAGCGTGTCGCCCCCTACACCCGCGCCGGCTCCCCGCACCGGTACAGCGGCAGCCGCATCCCGAACTCGTACGCCCTCGCCGCCGCCCTGATCCGCGCCGCCTGGTACGGCAGCGCGTGCGCGTCCAGGTCTCCCATCGGCACCCACCGCAGCGCGGACAGTTCCCCCACCGCGCTCTCCGGCAGCCGCACCCCCCGCGCCTCCTCCGGCGTCAGCATCCCCCCGTCCACCACCACGTTGAACCCCTCCGCGCTCGTACCGTCCTCGCTCTCCGGGATCTGGTCGATCATCAGCGCGTGCGAGATGTGCCGCCGCAGCCCCGTCTCCTCGAACAACTCCCGCGCCGCCGCGGCCGCCACCGTCTCCCCTGCGTGCGCCCCTCCCCCGGGCAACTGCCAGCCCAGCTTGCTGTCCGCGTGCTTGTACAGCGGCTTCACCAGCAGTACGGACCCGTCCTGGTCCCGCAGCAACACCACCGCGCCGATACGGCGCCTCGGCGGACGTGCGGGGTCGATGTCGGCGTGTGCCATGAACTTTCCGTTCTCTTGAAGAGTTACGAAGGGAGCGCCCCGCTCCCCGTCCGGCGGAGGGAACAAGTGGCCCCCGGGATGCTCGGCGAACAGCTCGCACAGTCCCCCCGCCCCGTCCCGGCCCCCACAGGGCTCCGCGACCCCCACCCTCGACTCCGCCTTCCGCCACCGCACCCACACCGCCCGCCCCGAAGCGCCCGGCAAAAACAGGACGTGCGCCGCGTGGTCCGCCCCCTCGTGCCCCGCCAACTCGCACTCGGTTATGACCAGGACGTCATCCGCGATGGCATCCCCGCCCGCCAGGCCCACGGCCCGGTCCACCAGCGAGGACGGAAAGAAGAAGCGTTCACCGCAGCGCATCACGGAAGCTCCCAGCTCGATCGGAAGAGTTCGAAGGGTTCGAAGCGTTCGTTGGGTACTCGGGTCTCAGGGGCGTACGAGGGGCGTCGCCAGCAGCCAACCGGCCACCGCCCACGACGCGAACACCGCCGCCGCGACCAGCACGGTCCGTACGTGCCTCACGCCACGCGCCCCCCAGCGGGTACGCGGCGGCGGTACCGCACCCGTATCGGCGCCTCCACCGGCACCGCCCACAGCACGTACGCCCCGGTGTGGTCCACCGCCTCCACCACCACCGGCCGCCCCTCGCGGAGCCGTTCGTAGGCGGTCCGCCGCCCGGCCTCGTCCGCGCACCACGCCCGCAGCGCCGCCGGGGCGCTCGGCAACCGGTCCAACTCCGGACTCGTCACCAGCGCGCCCCGCTGCTCCGGCGCCAGCCAGCCCACCCCGGGGTCGGGGTCCAGGCCGTCCGCCACCCGCAGCGCCTGCGCGGACAACCACCGCACGGCCCGGCCCGGGTACGGGGTGCGGAACGTGCCCAGCACGACCCGGACGGTCCCGCCGCCCACGGGCCCCACGGCGACCGCTTCCGCGCGGTACTCGCGACAGCCCGCCGACTGCACTCTTTCGACGTCAATGTTCTCGCCGAACACGCCCGCTCCTCTCCGTAGTGCTACGACTACCGGGGGGTCCAGCGTGGACCCGCGGATGGGAAGCGTTCAACTTGTCGGAAGAGAAGGAAGGGGCGGTGAACAGCCTTTGAACCGCAAGGAGTTAACCCCCGACGGCTCACCTCAGGAAGCGTTCGGCGCGCGTTTGCGCAGCCTGCGGGAGGCGCGCGACTGGACTCAGGAGCAACTGGCCGACCGCATCGGCTACTCCAGCGTCCACGTCTCGGCCGTGGAAACTGGTCGCAAGCCTCCGACTCTCCGTTTTTCGCGTAGTACGGACAGAGCATTCGGCATCGACGGAACCGTAGACACATTCGAGCGCGAGCGCCGCAAGCTCCTCCAGAGCGGCCTGCTGGAGGGCTTCCCGGAGTACGTGAAGCACGAGGCGCAGGCCGTGGAACTTCGGCTCTTCGAGATCGGGATCATTCCTGGCCTGCTTCAGACCCCCGAGTACGCGCGCGTGCTGGCCGACAGCGCCGTGCGACGAGGCGCCATCTCGTCCGAGCAAGCAGACGAACGTGTCGATTTCCTGGCGCGACGCCAGGCCGCACTGCAACGTTCTCGGCCACCCATGGTGTTCGTGGCCATGGACGAAAGCTGTATCCGGCGTACCGTGGGTGGAAAAGCCGTCATGGACGCCCAGCTTGCGCGCCTGGTCGAGTTCGCCGCGCTGCCGAACACACTGCTACAGGTGGTGCCGTACGACATCGGCGAACGCCGCACGTTCGACCTGCCAGTCAACCTCCTGACGCTGCCGGACCGGTCCGTGATCTGTTACGCCGAGTCCCAGGCGCAGGGGAATGTGGACCGAGAATGCACGTCAGTGACGACCATGCTGACGGCCTACCATCAGTTGCAGGCCGAATCGCTGTCGCAGGCGGCATCTGTGGCCATGATCGAGCAGGTACGAAAGGGCACATTGTGACGACCGCACAACCGCACTGGTTCAAGTCCTCCTACAGCAACAACGGCGGCAACTGCGTCGAGGTCGCCGTCAACCTCGCCGCCACGCGCGGTGTGGTCCCCGTCCGTGACACCAAGTCCCCCAATGGCCCGACCTTGAACTTCCGCGCGGACGCGTTCACTTCCTTCGTGACAGGCATCAAGAAGGGAACTTCGTGACGATCGAAACCCCTCGCTGGTTCACCAGCTCGTACAGCGACAACGGCGGCAACTGCGTGCAGGTCGCCACGAACCTCGCCGCCTCACAGGGTGTCGTCCCCGTACGCGACACCAAGAACCCGAACGGTCCGACCCTGAACTTCCCTGCCAGGGCCTTCACGTCCTTCGTGACAGGCATCAAGGAGGAAGCACCGTGACGATCGAAACCCCCCACTGGTTCACCAGCTCGTACAGCAACAACGGCGGCGCCTGCGTGCAGGTCGCCGTCAACCTCACCGCCACACGCGGCATCGTCCCCGTACGCGACACCAAATCCCCCGACGGCCCGACCCTGAACTTCCTTACAGGCGCCTTCACTTCCTTCGTGACAGGCATCAAGGAAGGAGCCTCGTGACGACGGAAACCCCTCGCTGGTTCACCAGCTCGTACAGCGACAACGGCGGCGCCTGCGTGCAGGTCGCAGTCAACCTCGCCGCCACACGTGGCACCGTCCCCGTACGGGACAGCAAGTCCCCCGACGGCCCGACCCTGGCCTTCCCCGCTGATGCCTTCGCCTCCTTCGTGACGGGCATCAAGAAGGGAACGTCATGACGGCCGGAACCCCCCACTGGTTCACCAGCTCGTACAGCGACAACGGCGGTGACTGCGTCGAGGTCGCAACGAACCTCGCCGCCGCACACGGCACCGTCCCCGTACGCGACACCAAATCCCCCGATGGGCCGACCCTGACCCTCCCCGTACACGCCTTCGCCTCCTTCGTGGCGGGCGTGAAGGCCGGAGAGTTCGACGTGCTCTGATCTCCGTACCGCACGGAGAGGTCCCGCCGCTTCCCCGAAGCGGCGGGACCTTCGTCCGTGCGCAGGCGCCCCGCTCAGCCCGCCGGGGTGACCAGGACCAGCGGGATCTCCCGGGTCGTCGCCGCGCGGTACGCCTCGTACGAGGGCATCGCCGCCACCACTACCGGCCACAGCCGCGCCGCCTCCGCCGCCGTGGCCCGGCGGGCCGTCGCCGGGAAGGCGGACCCGCCGACCTGAAGGGTCACCTCCGGGGCGGCCACCAGGTTCAGGAACCACGCCGGGTGGCGGTCCGCGCCCGCGTTGGAGGCCGTCAGGACGTACGCCTCACCGTCCCTCACGTACGCCAGCGCCGTGCGGCGCAGTTCGCCGGACCTGCGGCCGCGGGTGGTCAGGAGCAGGTCCGCCACCCCGGGCCTGGGGCGACCGCCGGTCTCCTCGAAGCGGCGGATGTGGTCGGCCACCCAGGGGTTCGGGCTGTCGTGGACCGCGGCGCTCATGCCGCGGCCACCCCCACGTGGGTCCGGCGCACGGTCGGGCGCACGGCCTCGTCCACCAGCGCGCGGGCGAAGTCCCGGTGCGTGACGCGGCTGTCCGCCTCCGCCGGGGCCGGGGCGTACCCGCCCGACGGCTCCGAACCCTCCGGGGCGAAGTCGCCCGCCGGGCTGAGCACCGCCCAGTCCAGCGCGGCGGGCGCGGCGGACCGCAGCGCTTCGACGCCCGAGGCGTGGCCGACGTAGAACTCCCGCCATTCCTGCGGGTATCCGGGGGTGTCCATCAGCAACTCGCCGGACGCGGTGGGCAGGACGGACGCAAGGCCGACGTACACGAGCCGCTTCACCCCGGCCTCCGGGAGGCCCCGCGTGAGGGCGCGGGCAAGGGCGGGGAAGAACTCGCCGGGGAGGGCCCCGGAGTCGTACACGGCGACGATCGCCGCGTCGTGCCCGGCGGCGAGCCGCGCCACCGCCGCCGGGTCCGTCACCTGCCCGTCCGCCCGGCCCGCCTCAGTGACCTCGTGGCCCCGCCGCCGGGCCTCCGCCACGGCCGCCCGGCCCACGCGTCCGCCCGCTCCGAAAACGACGATCCTGCTGCTCTTGGTGTCCATGGACGGGAGCGTAGGAAGTGGGCTGGTTTCCGGTCGGATACCGGCCTACGGTGTGGATCATGACGAAGCCGCGGGACGGCCTGGCGCCCCTCGATCCCGAGATGTTCGATCCGGTCTGTCCGTCGACCCTGGTGCCGTTCCGGGTGGGCGACAAGTGGGCCGCGCTGATCCTGCGCTGCCTCCAGGAAGGCCCGCGCCGCTTCTCCGAGCTGAAGGTGCCGCTGCGGGGCGTCACCGCCAAGTCGCTGAGCCAGTCGCTGCGCAGGCTGGAGCAGGACGGCTTCGTCGTGCGGGAGGAGTACGGGGGCGGTGAGCGCCGCGTCGAGTACGCGCTGACGCCGCTGGGCCGGGGGCTGCTCGGGCCGCTGGACGCGGCCTGCACGTGGACGCGGGCGCACTGGGACGAGCTGATCGACGCGCGGGAGGCGGGCCTTTCGAGGGCCTGACGCCCGGCCCCGCAAAAACCGTGGACGGATCAGATGATGATCACGTAACGTGTGGCTCCACGCCTTGAGACGACCGGAAGGAGGCGAGTGCCGTGCAGTTCACCACCATCCAGCGCTCCCTCTTCCGTGTCCCGGCGTGACGCGTCAGTTCTGACCGGGGAGCGCTCCACTCAGCACGTTTTCCCGGAGGAACCACCCATGACCGATCTGGTCATCCGCACGCTTTCCACGAACGACGCCCACCTCTTCGACGCGCTTCCCGACCCGCTCGGCGCGCGCGAGGCCCACCGGCTCACCCAGCACCGCCCCGACTGGAAGCGCGTCGCCCTGCGCGACGGCCGGGTCGTCGCGCGCGGCGCCTGGTGGGGCGGGCCCGACGACTCCGAGCCCATCAACGTCAACTGGTTCGACGTCGCCGAGGGCGAGGAGGAGGCCGGGGCCGAACTCCTGCGCTCCGCGCCCTGGCAGGTCGAACTCGAAATCAACCTGTCCGGCGACTGGCGGGAGCAGGACGCTCTGAAGGCCGCCGCGGAATCCCGTTTCGCCGCCGCGCGGGCGGCCGGGTACGAGCTCCTGGTGGAGCGCTTCATGTACCGCTGGACGCCCGAGTGCGGGCTGCCCGAGCGGCCCGGCCGCCTGACCTTCCGCGCCGAGCCCGACGACGCGGTGTTCTTCGACGCGCTGCGCCGCATCCACTCCGCGACCCTGGACGCGCACGCGCTCAAGGCCATCGGGGAGGGCGGCCTCGACCAGGCCGCGCAGGAGGAGCTCGACTTCTTCCACTGGTGCCCCTCGCCGCGCGAGTGGTGGCAGGTCGCGCACACGCCGGAGGGCGAGTTCGCCGGAATCCACATCCCGGCGCGCAACCACACGGGCCCGGTCATCGGCTTCATCGGGGTCGACCCCGAGCAGCGCGGCCGCGGCTACGCGTACGACCTCCTCGCGGAGTGCACGCACTTCCTCGTCGAGCAGGGCGCGGAGGCCATCGCCGCGGCGACGGACCGGGGCAACTTCCCGATGGCCGCGAACTTCGCGAAGGCGGGCTACCCCGTCGTGCGTGAGCGGGTCAACTTCCACCCGGTGGGCCGGGAGTCCTAGGCGCGTGTGACGGGCGCCCCGTAGCGCGTGTGACCGGGCGCCCCGGCGGGGAGGCCGGGGCGCCCGGTGCCGCTCAGGGGCCGCCTGGGCGGCGGTTGTGAGCCCTCCCCGCCGGCCGGGCCCGGCGGACCGTGGCGGGAGGCACCCCATACCGCGGTGGTGGCTCCGGACGACGGCCGGCGGGGAGGAACGCGATCCAGCATTTCCCCGCCTTCCCGCATAAGCCATCACTCGAAAGAGGGACCGGCATAGAACAATCGGGCACGCCTGCGGCATCCGTGTCCGGCACATGACCACGCCGCGTACGGCACATCCGTCACTCCCCCCTCCGACGATCCGCGCAGCCCCGTCGCGAGGTCTCCCTCGACCAAGGTGTATCCCCGGGCCCTCCGCCCCGATCTGGACCTGTGAGAACGGCGAAGAACGCCCACCGCACGAGTCCCGGAGGACCCATCACATGGACCGCAACACCATCGTCGACGCCGTCACCGAGGCCGTCATCGACGCCCTGGGCGCCGAAGCCGACGAGGTCGTGCCCGAGGCCACCCTGCTGGACGACCTCGGCGCCGAGTCGATCGACCTGCTCGACATCCTGTTCCGCCTGGAGCGCTCGCTCGGCATCAAGATCCAGGCCGCCGAGCTGGCCGCGTACGTCCAGGGCGGCATCCCGGACGAGGAGTTCGGCGACGAGAACGAGATCGTCTCGGCCGCGGGCCTGGCCCAGCTGAAGAAGGTCATGCCACAGATCGACACCGCCGCGCTCACCGGCAAGCTCCAGGCCACCCAGGTCATGGGCCTGTTCACGGTGGAGAACCTGGTCGGCCTGGTCGAGCACCGCGCCGCGCTCGCCGCGGTCTGAGGAACCGAGGGAGCTGAGGGAGCCGCACTCCATGACCAACAAGCCCGCGATACAGATCATCGGCACCGGGGGCTACCAGCCCGGTGACCCGATCTCCACCGAGGAGATCGCGCGCCTCGTCGGGCCCCTGCCCGACGAGGTCCGCGAGGGCCTCTCCATCGAGCGCCGGTTCTGGATGATCGACCCGGTGACCGGTGAACACCGGGAGAACAACTCGGACATGGCCTACAAGGCCGCCGTCCGGGCCCTGGAGTCCGCAGGTCTCGAAGCGGGCGACATCGACCTGATCGTCCTCGCCACCGGCACCCCGGACTTCCCGCTGCCGCCGCTGGTCAACCTGGTGCAGGAGCGCCTGGGGCTGGCCCGCTGCGCCACGCTGGAGATCCGCTCCGGCGGCGCCGGGGTGGTCCAGGGCCTGGACGTCGCCCGGATGTACCTGGAGTCCGGGATCTACCGGACCGCGCTGGTCATCGGCAGCGAGGCGATCTCGCCCGTCCTCGCGCCGGTGTTCCTCGGCAAGGACCCGTACAAGATCCGGATGCGGGACCGCATGCCGGTCTACATGTTCGGCGACGGCGCGGGCGCGATCGTGCTGCGCGCCGAGGAGGGCGGCGAGGGCGGACTGCTCGGCGCGGCCATGGAGGCCATCGGCGGCGACCGCAAGGCGGGCATCCACTCGGTGGGCGGCGGCACGCACGCCCCGATCCACGAGCAGCTGAAGGCCAAGCGGCTGGTCGACCTGAAGGTCGACGTGGTCGGCGCGGGCGACTTCACCCCGGTGATGGTCACCGAGGCGATCAGCAGCACGCTGCGCCGCAGCAACGTGGACGTCGACTCGGTGGACCTGTGCCTGGTCCCCGAGGGCAACGTCGGCTGGATGCTCGACTCCCTCCAGGAGCTGGGCCTCGACACCGCCGAGTGGAAGGCGCTGGACGGCAAGGTCTTCGACTCGCTGTCCACGATGGGCGCCGTCGGCTGCGCCGCCGTCCCGCTCTTCCTCGACGACGCCTGGCGCTCGGGCAAGGTCAAGCCGGGCGACCGGCTGATGCTGGTCGGCGTCGAGTCCACCAAGTGGATCTACGCGGGCGCGATCGTGGACTGGACCGCGGCCGCCCCGACCGCCTGAGAGGGGTCACCATGACGTCCCGTACCGCCACCCTGGTCGAGGCGGCCGAGTTCCGCCGCGCCATGGGCCGGTTCCTCACCGGAGTGACGGTGGTGACCTCGTACGGCCCCGAAGGCCCGTACGGCACCACGGTCTCCTCGGTCACCTCCGTCTCGCTCGACCCGCCGATGCTGCTGGTCTGCCTGGGGAACCGGTCGCACGTGTCCCAAGTCATCGGCGCCACCGGCGTGTTCACCGTGAACGTGCTGGGCCAGGAGCAGGCGGGGCTCGCGTCGCGGTTCGCCGCATCCGACCGGCCGCGCGGCGCCGCGGGCTTCGCCGGAGTGCCGCACCGCACCGGCGACGCGGGCACTCCGGTGCTCCACGGGGCGCACACCCACCTGGACTGCCGGGTGACCCAGCAGATCACGGCGGGCGACCACACCGTGTTCATCGGGGAGGTCACCGGCACCGGCTGCGCCCCGCACACCGAACCCCTCGGCTACCACCAGGGGAAGTTCCTCAGCCTGCGGTGACCGGCCGGGGCCAACCAAGCGGCAAGGGGCCGGCGCGGACCACGCGCCGGCCCCTTCCACATCCGCCCCCCGCTCCGCCCCCACTCCGTCAGCCCTCCACATCAGCCCTCCGCATCAAGGGAGTTGTCATGCAGCAGATCGCCTTCCTCTTCCCCGGGCAGGGCTCCCAGCGCCCCGGCATGGGCCGGGACCTGGTCGAGCGCCACCCCGAACTGGTCGACCGCTACTACCGGCCCGCGGACGAGATCCTCGGCTTCGAGCTGTCCCGGATCTGCTGGGAGGGCACGGCCGAGGACCTGGTCCCCACCGAGATCACCCAGCCCGCCGTCTTCCTCACCAGCATCGCCGTCCTGGACGTGCTGCGCGGCCACGGCATCACCCCGTCGATCGCCGCGGGACACAGCCTCGGCGAGTACGCGGCGCTGGTCAGCGCCGGGGTGCTCGACTGGCGGGACGCGCTGCGGCTGGTGCGCAGGCGCGGCGAGCTGATGGCCGGGGTCAACGCGCGCACGCCCGGCGCGATGGCCGCCGTCATCGGCCCGGCGACGTCCGTGGTCGAGGAGCTGTGCGCGGAGGTGCGGGCCGAGAGCGGCGGGATCGTCGAGGTCGCCAACTACAACGACCCGCGCCAGCACGTCGTCTCGGGCGAGGCCGACGCGGTGCGGGCGCTGTCGCGGGCCGCGAAGGCGGCGGGGGCCGAGCGCGTGGTGGCGCTCAACGTCGGCGCGCCCTTCCACTGCAGCCTGATGGCCGCGCTGGAGGACGAGTTCACGGCCGAGCTGGACCGGGTGGAGTTCCGCGACCCGCTCTTCCCGGTGCTGGCGAACGTGACGGCGACCCGCGTCACGGACGGCGCCGAGGCCCGGCACATGCTGCGCAGGCAGCTGGCGGGCGCGGTGCGGTGGACGGACACGCTGAAGGTCATCGACGAGAGGAAGGTCGGGACGTTCGTCGAGGCGGGCCCCGGCCGCACGCTCAGCGGCTTCGTGCGCAACACGCTGCCGGAGTCGGAGTGCCACCCGGCGGGCGAGGCGCGCCGGATCGACCGGCTGCTCAAGGCGTTCGACGCGGTGCCGGTGACGGTGCCGGTGACGGCGGGGGCGGGGGCGGACGCGCGGGTCGCCGTACACGGATAGTCACACGCCGTACGGGACGGGATTCCGGCGTACGGAAGAAGCGAAGGTCCCACGAACGCGCCTACTCTGCGGTATTGCCGTTCGTGGGGCCTTCACTTACCCTGCATGTAGTTAATCCGCGAACTAAAAAATGGAGGTGACCGAAATGGAAGAATCAGAGAGCCCCGAGAGCACGCCGAACGACGCCCTCGACAAGCTGCGCGATGCCATCGGGCAGCCGCCGAGCAGCGTCGCCGAGAACGCGAAGGCGCTCTTTCCGTTCATTGCCCATGAGGCCCTCATGAGTGAAGCGCTGGTGAACAGCGAATCGACGTCGGCCGACGTCGAGGAGGACGCGGGAGAGCCCGAGTCAGCCGGCTGCCACCGGGCTGCCCCCGGCCGCTGAGCGGAACTCCGCCCCGCCCTCCAGCGCGTACGTCCGCAGGCCCATCTCCTTGATGGCCGCGAACAGCACCCTGGCCTGCTCCGACCTGCCCGCCTCGCGTTCGAGCGCACGCTCCAGATGCTTGAGGCAGCGGCCGCGGATGGGCCCGATCGACCCACGGGCGAGCCCCAGAGCCGCGCTGACCTCGTCGTACGACATCGGCGGCTCCGCCACCAACAGGCCCAGCAGGGCCTGACACTTCGGCGACAGCGAGCAGTAGGCGAGCAGGACCTCGTCCCGCGCCTCGCGCTCCAGCGCCTTCTCCTCCGGCTGGTTGACCGACGGCTGCGGCCTGTCGAACACCTCCGGGTCCTCGATGGGCGTACTGCGCCCGGCCTTCTGGATGTGCTTCAGGCTTTCCCGGCGGGCCGACACCGAGATCCAGTGCGCCAGCTTCTCCGGGTCGCGCAGCTTCGCCAGGTGCTGGATGACGCGCATCCAGGTCATCTGACTGACGTCCTCGCAGTCCGCCGGCGAGAGCCGGTGGCCGCGGGCAATCGCCCATATCAGTGGGGTATACCGGTCGACGATCTGGTTCCAGCTCTCCTGGTTTCCGGCCAGGCAATCGTCGACGAGTTCATTCAGAGCACGAGCTTCCATTGCTTCCCCCGTTGTGCGCTCACGCAAGAAATAGCGTCTCAATTACCACTGTCTCTGTCGCTACAGGCGTTAACTATACGGTGACCACAAGGGACAGTGTCAACGTTCCGATGTGGCTCATAACCACACCCTTCGTGCTACAGAATCGTCTCCTCCGCTTATTCGGAGGGACCATTCCGGGCGGCATTCCGGAGGTTCTGAGGAGTCGTCAGTGGCCTGATCATGCCGCCGCCGGGAGCCGGGGGCCGGTCGGGCCCCGCGTACGCCCGGGTTGAGCTGGGACGACGGTGAAACCAGCTGCATATACCAGGCGATCGCGGTCCCCGGGGGTCTGGACCACCGCGACGTCCCGGCATGCGGACGGTCTCGTGACAATCGGCCGTCCGGTACACAGTCGGGGCTCTGGTTGCGACGGGAGCTGGCAGCTTCCTGCAATCGAGCGAGGGCGCTCGTCCGTACCACCGGCGCGCGTTTGGCAGTAACAGGTCAGCCCCTCCGGGCGGAAAACGCGTCGCGCCGGACCGCTCCACGGCGGTCCGGCGCGACGCACCCGGGATATCGGCTATTGCGGCGACGCCGCGGGCTCCTGCGACGGCTCCTGGGCGCTTCCGTGGCCGAACGGGCAGCCGGTGGCCGCGCCGTCCACCGCCACCGGCTCCGGCGCCGCCGCGGCCCGTACGGGCGCCACCGCGCCCTCGGTCGCGTCCGACTCCCGCACGGGCCGCAGCGTCATGCGGATGCCGTGCTTGGCGCGCAGCGAGATGTCCGGCTGCATCACGATCGGATGGCCCGGGACCATGTCGAGGTGGAAGCGCTGGAGCAGGGAGGCGACGACGATCGTCAGCTCCATGTTGGCGAAGGCCATGCCGACGCAGTTGCGCGGGCCGCCGACGTACGGGACGTAGGCGTAGCGCGGCCTGCCCGCCGAGCGCTCGCGGGTGAAGCGCTCGGGGTCGAAGCCCTCGGGGTTGTCCCAGAACTTCGGGTTGCGGTGCGTGATGTACGTGCTGAGCAGCAGGAAGGACCCGGCCGGGATGTGGTGGCCGCTGAGCACGTCGTCCTTCAGCGGCATCCGCGCCACCTGCCACAGCGGCGGGTAGAGCCGCAGCGCCTCCTGGATGAAGAGCTTGAGGTACTTCAGCTGCGGCAGGTCCTCCATGGTCGGCGGCCTGTCCCCCAGCACCGCCCGCACCTCGGCCCTGGCCCGCTCGGTCTCGGCGGGCCTGGTGGAGAGCAGGTGGCAGATCCACGACAGGGTGGCGGCGACCGTCTCGTGCCCGGCGATGAAGAGCGTCATCACCTGGTCGCGCAGCTGCTCGTCGGTCATCAGCCGGCCCGTCTCCGGGTCGGGGGTGTGCATCAGCATGGACAGCAGGTCCTCGGCCTCGCCGTCCGCGGGCAGCTTGCGGCGTTCGGCGATGAGCCGGTACACCGTGTCGTCGAGGACCTTGCGGGCCGCCCGGAAGCGGCGGTTGCGCGGAGTGGGGATCCTCTCCGGGATGTCGGCGACCGCGATCAGCTTGGCGTTGATGTGCTCCAGCTGCGCCGCGACCGCCTCCCCCAGCACCAGCGCGTCCTTGGACCAGTCGGCCTTGAACAGGCAGCGCGCCAGGATCTCCAGCGTCAGGCTCTGCATCTCGGTGCGCGCGTCCATCGGCTCGCCGGTGCGCGCGAGCACCTCCCAGCGCTCCAGCATCCGCCGGGAGCTGTCGACCATCACGTCGGCGAACCGCTCGAGCGGCTCGCGGCGGAAGGTCGGCGCGACCGTGCGCCGCTGGGCCCGCCAGACCTCGCCCTCGGTGGTGACCAGACCCTGGCCGACCGAGACCCCGACCTTGCGGTTGAAGTCGTCGGGGTGCGGATAGTTCTCGAAGTTGTCCGCGAGGATCCGCTTGAGGTCGTCGGGGTGGGTGACCAGCACCACGGGGACGGGCCCCCGGAAGCGCACCAGGTCGCCGTGGTCGCGCCACGCCTGGACGAAGGTCCGGAGCGGGTCGCGCCTGAAGTCCAGCGCGGAGCCCAGCAGCGGCAGGCCGAGCGGGCCGGGCGGCCGCTTCAGTCCCGGCGGGACCTGTGCCTTCTTCATTTCGCGCCCTCCCCCGTCTCCTTGAAGTGCTGGAGCCGCATCGGCATGCCGCCCCTCGGGTACAGGAAGACGTTCGACGTCGGCTCGCAGACGTGGCCGCCGGCGAGCGTGAGCCGGTACGCCTGGAGGATGCGGGCGATCACCAGCGGCGCCTCCAGGACGGCCACGGACGAGCCGGGGCACAGCCGCGGGCCGCGCGAGAAGGGCACGTACGCGTAGAGCGGCGCGCCGCCCGTCGCGCTCTTCTCGAACCGCTCGGGCCTGAAGCCCTCCGGGTTCTCCCAGTAGTCGGGGTGGCGGTGCATCAGATAGGGGCTGATGAACACCTGGGACCCGGCCGGGATGTGGTACCCGCCGATCTCGTCGTCCTCGATCGGGGAGCGCGAGAGCGTCCACACCGAGGGGTAGAGCCGCAGCACCTCCTGGTAGAAGGCGCGCAGGTAGCGCAGCTTCGGCAGGTCGGAGGCGGCGGGCTCGCGGTCCCCGCACACCTCGGCGACCTCGGCGCGCGCCTTGCGCTCGGCCTCCGGGTGGCGGGAGAGCAGCGAGAACGCCCACACCAGCGACAGCGCGGTGGTCTCGTACCCGCCGAGGAACATCGTGACGACCTCGTCGCGCAGCTGCTTGTCCGACATGCGCCCGCCGGTCTGCTCGTCCTCCGCGCGCAGGAAGCGCGTGAGCAGGTCGTCCGGCGGGTTCGGGTCGCGGCGGCGCTCCGCGATCAGCCCGTACACGAAGGAGTCGAGGGTGTCGCGGGCCGCCAGGAAGCGGCTGCGCGCCTTGCTCGGCAGGGACTGCGGCAGCTCCACGAACCGCTGGAGGCGGACGTTGGTGTACGCGTTGCAGATCCGCACCGCGCGGGCCAGCTCGCCCGCCCGGTCGCTGACGTCCGTGCTGAACAGCGTCTGCATGACGATGGTCAGCGCGAGCCGGAACATCTCCGGCGTGATGTCGAAGGTCTCCTCGCGCGAGGCCCTCCCGCGCCACTCGTGCACCAGGTCGCTGGTGGCGTCGACCATCGCGGGGCCGAAGCCGGAGATCCTGGCGCCCTTGAAGGCGGGCTGGGCGAGCCTGCGCTGGCGGAAGTGGAAGTCGCCGTTGGAGGTGAACAGGCCCTGCCCGACCCAGGGTTCGAACTTGCCGACCGACAGCGGGTCCTTGGGGTAGTTGGGCTGCCGGTCGTCGAGGACGTGCTTGATGTAGTCGGGGTTCGCGATCAGGAACAGGTTGCGCTTGCCCGGCAGTCGGAAGCGGACGATGTCGCCGTACTCCCGCCAGGCCCTGGTGAAGGTGCCGACCAGGTCGCGGACCAGGTCGGGCCCGCAGCCGACCACCGGGTAGCCCTGGGGGCCGGGGGCCAGGCGCGGCCGGCTGCTCGTCGTCAGACTCATGGTGCGTGCCTCGCTCTGCGGGTGGCCGGTGGTCAGCGGTTGCGGATCTTGTGCTTGGCGACGTGCAGGATGTTCCCGAAGGTCAGCTTGAGGATGGTGCCGGGGCCGCTGCCGGGCTCGGGGGCCATGCCGCACTGCTCGACCATCGAGGCGGTGGACTCCTCGTGCCACAGCTCGGAGAACTTCCCGTCGCGCACGACGTGGAAGTCCAGGCCGGTCATCGTCATCCTGCGGCCGGTGCCCGGGAAGCCGTACAGCTCGCCGCGGAAGGTGCCGGTGGCGGTCCAGCGGTCGATGACCTTGTCGCCCATGATCGTCACGTCGTCGAGCGAGAACCGCAGGTCGGGGAAGGCGTCGTGCATCAGCTGGACGGCGGCGCGGTGCCCGGCGGGGCCCTGCGGGCAGCCCGGCAGCGGCATGTGGTCCTTCCAGTTCGCGGCCAGCAGCTCGCGCTCGGTCTCGGCGTTGTTCTTGTCCCAGACCTCCTCGATGTAGCGGCGGGCCATCTCGTAGTACGTCTTGTCGAGGGAGCCGTCGAAGTTGGCGTCGGTGGCGGTGTCGATGTACGCGGGACGGGACATGGGTGTGTTTCCTCCGGGAAGGGTTGCGTGGTTCCTGGTCTGCGGATGACGCGTGCGGGCCCGGCCGCTCAGAGCTCGGGGCCGACGTCCTCGACGCCCTGCGTGCGCAGGATCTGCTGGGCCGTGTGGCTGCCCGAGACGATCACGCGCAGCGCGCTCGCCGCCTGCGCCCAGTGGCCCGACAGGTACAGGCCCTCGATCGGGGTGTGGTACGTGAGGCGCTTGCTGCCCGCCTGCATCGGCGTGTTCTCCCAGCCGTACGCGGCGCCGCGGTGGTTGCCCGTGAACCGCTCCAGCGTCAGCGGGGTCGAGCTGGAGACGAAGGTGAGGTTCTCCTTGAAGCCCGGGTAGAGCCGCTCGATGAGGTTCAGGTACTTCTCCTCCAGCTTGGGCTTCAGCTCCGACCACGGCTCGGGGCCCTCGTAGGGGGCCAGCGCCGTCGAGGTCACCAGGTGCTCGCCCGCCGGGCCCAGGCTCGGGTCCAGCAGCGTGGGCACGACGACGACGGTGGCCGGGGCCTCGCCCTCGGAGAACCCGGCGAAGTTGGCGTCGTGGTCGTCGCTCTCGTAGATGAACGTCTCGTGGGCGCCGCCCATCGCGGCGATGTCCAGGGTCGTCGCCGCGTACACCACGAACATCGACATGGAGCCCTTGAGCGAGCGCAGCCTGCGGCTGTACGCCTTCGGCAGGTGCTCCATGCCCACCAGGTCGTGGAAGGTGTGCGTGGCGTCCGCGTTGGAGATCACCACGGGGGCCCGCAGCTCCTGGCCGCCCGCGAGGACGACGCCCTCGGCGCGCCCGTCGGTGACCAGGATCTTCTCGACCGGCGAGTTGGTGACGATCTTGCCGCCGTCCCGCTCGATGGCCGTGGTGAACGCCTTGACCAGGTGCTGGAAGCCGCCCTTGCAGTGGTAGAGGCCGTGCATCTGGGTGTAGAGGAAGCGGGCGAACAGCTCGAAGGAGAGCTGCGAGGGCGGCAGGCCCATGTAGGGCCAGCCGGCCGTGCAGAACGCCTTGCAGCGCGGGTCGGTGATGAACCGGTCCAGCACCTCGCCGAGGGTGTTCATGCGGTTGCCGAAGAGCGTGGGGAACTTCTCGACCGCCTCGCCCAGTTCCTGCGGGGAGAGCTGGAGCGGCACCTGGTGGGCCTCTTCGAGGAACTTCTCGCAGAGCCCGAAGAAGCCCCTGATGCCCGCCTCCTCCTGCGGGAACAGCTCGACGTGCGCGGCGATGAAGGCCTCCGAGCCGAACGGCGCGTCCAGCACGTCGTCGTCGATGACCACCCGGTACAGCGCGTCGGACTCGACGAACTCGCACATCTCCCGTACGCCGAGGTAGCGCAGCAGCACGTCGATGGTGCCGCCCTCCTCCGCGCCCGGCACCACGTGGATCGCCGGGTCGTAGTAGCGCTCGCCGGCCCGGAACGCGTGCGCGTAACCGCCGATCCCCTGGCCCTTCTCGGCGACCAGGACGCGGCGGCCGAACTTCGCGAGGAAGGCGGCCGCCGCCAGTCCGCCGAGGCCGCTGCCGACGACGACCGCGTCGTAGTCGTAAGGCTGGGGTGGTTCTGTCTGCGTCATGCCGCTGCCCGTCCGTTCCCGTCCGTGGTGAATTCGTCCGGCGTGAATTCGTCGCTTCACGCCGGGCACTTCACTGGGAGAGATCCGGCGGCGCCCCCGCTGGATACAGCGGCCGTCAGCGGAATTCCGGCAGCGGCAGCGCCGACTTGGTGAACAGCTTGGTCAGCAGGGCCTTCGGCATGTTCCCGAGCACCCGGTCGCGGACCGGGGACGGCATGGCCCGCATCCTGAGCATGCCCCTGGAGCTCTCGAAGTGGCCCAGCACGCGCGGGTAGCGGTCGTCCTCGTACGTGCGCAGGGCGCCCGGCAGGTCGTCGGCGCGGGCCAGGCGCGCGGCGAGCACCCCGGCGTCCTCCAGGGCCATGCAGGCGCCCTGGCCGATGGTGGGCAGGATCGGGTGGGCGGCGTCGCCGAGCAGGGTGATCCGGCCCCTGCCCCAGTTCTTCACGGGGCGCCGGTCCCAGGCCTGGCCGGGGAAGAGCTGGGCGGCCGGGGTGCGGGACACCAGGTCGCGCACCACGTCGGGCCAGCCGTCGCCGGTGGGCGGCGCGTCGATGGAGCCGTCCACGAACCAGTACACCCGGCCGCGGGTGAGCGGCATGATGCCGCAGGTGCCCTTGCGGCCGAAGTGGAAGTCGGTGCCCTCGTAGTCCCAGGCGCCGCGCTCGACGACGCCCTGCCAGCTCTCCAGCGGGTTGTCCCTGCGGTCGTCGTGGCCGGGCGGCAGCAGCCCCCTGCGGACCGTGGAGCCGACGCCGTCGGCGCCGACGACGACGTCGGCGCGCAGCACCTCGCCGTCGGCGAGCGTGACCGTGCCGTCGGGGTCGGCGCGCACGACCTCGGCGCCGAACCTGACGGGGGTGCCCGCCTGTTCGATCAGGGTGTCGAGCAGTTCGGCGCGGGTGACGCCCTGGCCCGTCACCCCGTACGTACGCTTGAGGAACGCCAGGTCTATGGAGGCCAGTTGGCGGTCCTTGGCGCCGAACATCCGGGCGGACGCGATGGGCTGGCAGACCTTGAGCAGCGCCTCGTACATGTCGTCGCCGCCCGAAGCGCGCACCGCGCGCAGGGCGTTGGGCCAGATGGTGATCGCCAGGCCGTCGCGGCGCTCGGCGGACTTCTCCAGGACGGTGACGTCCCAGTCCATCCGGGTCAGCATGCCGGCCAGGGCCAGGCCGCCGACCCCGCTGCCGACGATGATCGCGGACCTTCGTGACATCGCTGTTTCCCCCTGGGTTCGGTGGTGCGGTTCTGTGGTGCGGTTCTGTGGTGCGAACGGCCGCGCGGGCGACGGCGGGGCCGTGGTTCCCCGCCGTCGCCCGCGCGCGTACCGGATGCCGGGACTACTTGAGGCCGAACGGGTTGACCGCGCGGTAGTCCAGGCGGCTCCAGTGCTCGACGAAGCGGCCCTTCTCGACGCGGAAGACGTCGGCGCGGTTGAGCTTCAGCTCCTTGCCCGTGCCCTTCTCGTGGCCGCGCCAGACCCAGAACACGGTGACCTTGTCCTGGTCGGCGACGGTGTGCTTGACCTCGAAGGACAGGTCGGGGAAGCGCTCGCGGTAGGAACGCAGGTTGTCCTTCATGCCCTTGAGGCCGGGCGCGAGGCCCCGCTGGTTCTGGATCAGGTTCGGCGCGATGGCGCTGGGGACCGGGGCGTTCGGGGCGCGGTAGAAGGTGTTGACCGTGTAGAGCAGCGTGACGAGGTTGCGGCGCTGCTCCTTGGTGCCGCTCCAGTCGGTGCGGGTGCCGGGCTGGTCGCCGCCGGGCAGGTTCACGCCGAACGCCTGCATGGCGGCGTAGTCGACCGCGTCCCAGTGCTCGGCGATCTTGCCGTCCTGCACGCGGTACAGCTCGGCGGTCTCGAAGACCAGCTCCTGGCCGGTCTGGACGTGGTGGCCCTTGAAGGTGGCCAGCAGCATCACCTTGTCGCCCTGCGCGACGATCTGGTGGATGGAGCCCGCGAGGTCGGGGAAGATCGAGTGGAAGAGCTTGTAGTCCTCGTAGTAGCCCTTGAGGCCCTGCTTGAGGCCGGGGCTGTGCTGGATGTAGTCCTCGCGCATGAACTCACCGGCGCGGTCGAGGCGCTTCTTGGCGAGCACCTCCTGGTAGAAGCCGAGGACGACCTTCTTGCTGGCCTCGGCCCTGGCGTCGGAGCGCACGTTGCGGGGCGCGGCGGCGTCCTCGACGGCGTTGGCGTTGCTCCAGGTGAAGAGGGCGAGCAGGGCTCCGATCACCCCCACCACCAGGAGGCGGCGGAGCCTGCGCTTCTTCACCGGCTCGGCCGTGGTGCCGTCGGGGCGTGTCTCGTCGTTCACGCGAGTGGGTTCCTTTCGGGATTCGTGTGCGTTGCTGTGGAGTTGGTGCGCCGGTACGGGGGATGCGGCGCGCGGGGGTGCGGTGGGGACGGGGGTTTCGGGGGCGCCGGGCGTTTCAGGGGCGCCGGGGGCCTCAGGGGTGCCGGGGCCGGTGCCCGCCGCGGCCTGCTCCTGCCGCTTTCCCGGCAGCAGGAGCAGCACGGCGAGGACGCCGACGCCCGCGACGGAGCCCGCGACGGTCATCGCGTCGGCGAGCGCCCCGACGTACGCGTCGGACGCCAGGGAGCCGAGCCCCTGGCCGACCTCGCCGCCGAGCCGGGAGGCGACCTCGGAGGCGCCGCCCAGCGAGTCGCGGACGGCCGCCTCGGCCGGCGCGGGGAGCCCGCCGAGCTCCGGCAGCCCGTCGCGGTAGGAGGTGGTCAGCACGGAGCCGACCACCGCGATCCCGAGCGAGCCGCCCACCTGGAGCGTCGCGTCGGTGACCGCGGAGGCGGCGCCGCCCTGCTCGGGGGGTGCCGCGGCCAGGATGGCGTTGGCGCAGGGCGGCAGGACGAGGCCCATGGTGAAGCCGAAGAGCGCGAGCGCGCCGAGCGCCACGCCTTCGGACCCGGCGTCGGCGCGGGCCATCAGCAGCATGCTGCCGGTGAGCACGACCAGGCCGACGGAGGCGACGGGCCGCACGCCCGTCTTCTGCACCAGCTTCTCGCCGAGCCCCGCGCCGATGACGGCGGTGAGGACCGGCAGCAGCCTGAGCCCCGCGTCCAGCGGGCCGTGCCCGCGGACGAACTGGAGGTACTGGGTGACCACGAACAGCAGCCCGAAGAGGCAGAAGTTCACGCAGAACATCGCCACGGCGCTGCCCGCGAACAGCGGTGCCCTGAACAGCTTCCCGGAGAGCATCGGGTGCGGCGTGTGCCGCTCCCAGAGCACGAACAGGACGGTGAAGAGGGCGCCCGCGCCGAGCGCGGAGAGGGTGACCCGGTCGGTCCAGCCGTACCTGGGGCCCTCGATGATGCCGTACACGAGGACGCCGAGCGCGGCCACCGACAGCAGGACGCCCACGAGGTCGAGCGGCAGCCGCAGCGGATTGCGGGACTCGGGCACCATGACGGCGCAGGCGACGATCGCGGCGAGCACGATCGGCACGCTGATCAGGAAGACCGAGCCCCACCAGAAGTGTTCGAGCAGCAGCCCGCCGAGCACCGGGCCGAGCGGCACGCCGATGGCGCCGGACCCCGCCCACATGCTGATCGCCTTGGCCTGCTCCTCGGCCGGGAAGACGTGCTTGATGATCGAGAGCGTCGCGGGCATCACGAACGCGCCGCCGACGCCCATGCCCGCGCGCATCGCGATCAGCATCTCGGGGCTGGTGGAGTACGCGGCGGCCAGCGTGAAGCCGAACACCAGGACGAGGCCGGTCAGCAGCAGCCGCTTGCGGCCGAACCGGTCGCCGAGCCCGCCGCCGAGCAGCAGCAGCCCGCCGAAGGCCAGCGTGTAGGAGTCGATGATCCACTGGAGCTCGCCGCCGGTCGCCCCGAGGTCGTGCTGCACCCGGGGCAGGGCGAGGTTGAGGATCAGGTTGTCCATGCCGATGACGATCAGGCTCAGGCACAGGACGGCCAGGATCCGCCAGCGGCTGCGGTGTACGGCGGTGGGGTCCACGGGGCTCTTCTTCCTTCCGGTACGGCAGGGGTGTTCGCAGGGGTGTTCAGCGGGTGCGGGCGAGCGGGGCGACGGGTGCGGCGCGTTCGGGCGCCGCGGGCCCCTCCGCGATCCCGAAGCGGCCGTGCAGCCGTCGCAGCGGGCCGGGCGCCCACCAGTTGACGGGGCCCATGAGGCGCATGAAGGCGGGCAGCAGCAGGCCGCGCACCACCAGCGCGTCGATGAGCAGGGCCAGCGTGAGCCCGAGCGCGAACATCTTCTGGAAGGCGATGGTGCTGGTGAACAGGCCGGCGACGGTGACGACGCCCATCAGCGCGGCGGCCGACGTGACGAGCCCGCCGGTGCGCTGGAGGCCGCTCGCCACCGCCTCGGTGTCGTCGGCCCCCGCGTCGTGGGCCTCCTTGATCCGCGAGAGCATGAAGACCTCGTAGTCCATGGAGAGCCCGAAGAGCAGGCAGAACATCAGGATCGGGGCGACCGCGGTGAGCGCGCCGGTCGCGGTGAAGTCCAGCGGCCCCGACAGGTTTCCGTCCTGGAAGATCCAGACCATCGCGCCGAAGGTGGCGCTGAGGCTGAGGACGTTGAGGACGAGCGCCTTGAGCGGCAGCACCACGCTGCCGGTGAAGAGGAAGAGCAGCACGAACATCGCGACCGCGATGAAGCCGAGCACGAGCGGCAGGTGGTCGCCGAGGCTCTGCTTGGTGTCGGCGAGCGCGGGCCCGGCGCCGGTCAGCTTCACCGGCCAGGGCGCGTCGACCGCGCGGACGTCGTCGACGAGCCGCTCGCCGCTGTCGGAGTACGTCTCCACGGACGGCACGACCTTGAGGTACGCGCCGGCCCGCGAGGCGGCGGCCGCGGTGGCCGGTCCGGGCGGCGCGGTGCGCTCGCCGCGTACGTGCACCCCGGCGTAGGAGGAGACCGACGCGACGCCCTCGACCTTCGACAACTCCCGTGCGTACGCCGCGATCTCGGCGCTCTTGGCCCGGCCGTCGCCGATCCCGGTGGCGACGACGGTGATCGCGTCGGACTCGCGGGAGCCGAAGTCGGTCCGCAGCGCCTCGCCGACCTGGCGGCTCTGCGAACTGGCGGGCAGCTGGCGGTCGTCGGGCAGGCTGAAGCGGACGCCGAGGAACGGCGAGCCGAGGACGAGCAGCGCGACGACGGCACTGGCGGCGACGGGCAGCGGGAAGCGCATCACGAACGTCGCGGTGCGGTGCCAGAAGCCGTGCTCGTCCCCGGTGGCCTTCGCGGGGCGGCCCCGGCGCAGCGCCCTGCGCAGGTCCAGGCTGTTGATCTTCGCGCCGAACAGGGCGAGCAGGGTCGGCACGACCACGATCGCGGCGAGCGCGGCGAAGAGGGCGACGCCGATCCCGGCGACCGCGATGGAGCGCAGGAAGGGCAGCGGGAAGACGGCGAGCGCGGCCAGCGAGAGCATCACGGTGAGCGCGGAGAAGAGCACGGTGCGCCCCGCCGTGCGGACGGACGCCACGATCGCCTCGGACCTGACGGCCCGGTCGGTGACGTCGCCGCCGCGCTCGCGCAGCTCCTCGCGGTAGCGGGAGACGACGAACAGGCTGTAGTCGATGGCGAGTCCGAGGCCGACGATGGTGGTGGCGTTGAGCGCGACCACCGACACGTCCATGAACTCGGCCATGACGCGCAGCAGGAGCAGCACGCCGAGCACGACGGGGATCGTCATCAGGATGGGCAGCAGGGCCGCGACCAGGCTGCCGAAGACCAGCGTCAGCACGACGAAGAGCACCGGGAAGGCGATGCGCTCCATGGCCATCAGGTCTTCCTGGGCGGCCTTCTCGGTGTCCTGCGCGGCGGCGACGGAACCGCCGAGCTTGACGTCGAGGCTCCCTTGCGCACCGGCGAACTCCGCGCGCAGCCCGTCGATCCGCTTGGCGGCCTGCGTCTCGTCGCCGCCGATGTGGGCGAGGACGAGCGCGGTGGAGCCTTCCCCGTCGCGCAGTTCGGGCCGCTTGCCCGAGGTCCAGTAGGAGGCGACCTGCTCGATGCCCGGCTCGCGGGCGAGCCGGGCGGCGAGCGCCGCGCCGTCCCTGCTCGCGGCCGGGTCGTCCACCGACTTCCCGCTCCGCGCCAGCAGCACGAGGTTGGGCGCGCGAACCCCGAAGTCGTCGGCGAGGGCTTCGCGGGCGACGCTGGACGCGGCGGCCGGGTCCTCGAAACCGCCGTTGGAGAGCTTGCCGACCACTCCGGCGCCGACGGCTCCGCTGAGCACGACGAAGCCGATGACGGCGAGGAGGAAGGCTTTGGGACGGGCCGCGACGGCCCTGCCGATGCGCGCGAGCATGACGCTCCGTATCTGAACTGTCGTGTGGGGGTACGGGAGTACTCGGCCGCGCACCGGGAGGGCGGCTCACCGGCGCGCCGGGCTCACCCTGCGGCCCGGTGGCCCTGCTTCCTGCGGTGCTCGCGGTCGAGGCGGGTCAGCCTGATCGCGGTCCTGATGGAGTGGGCCAGGGTGCCGATGGGGCCGGTGCCGGGCGGCGGGACGATGCCCATCTGGGTGAGCATCCCCGCGTAGTCGCCCTCCTGGCGGAACTCGCACATGCGGCCCTGGTCGTCGTACTTCTCGATGATGATCTCGCCGATCTCCAGCGGCCGCTTGGTGGGCGGGATGCCGAAGAGCGGACCGAGGTGGGTGCCGCGGAAGGTGACGTGCAGGACGGCCTGGTTGCCCTCGATGAGGATGTCGTGCCAGTCGATCTGCACGTCGGGCTTGGCCGCCTTGACGAGGTTGAGCGTGTCCAGGAACTCCTGCCCGCCGTTGAGGACGGGCCGGCCCGGGAGGTAGCACTTGTAGTCGGGCGAATAGTGGGGCAGGGCGCGGGAGTTGTCGTCCGACCAGGAGAGGTCGGAGACCATCAGGATGTGCTCCTCGGTGAGCACGAAGCCGCTGTCGGACGTCTGCTGCGACGCCTCTTCCGACGCCGCGCCGGTCGCGTTCGTGAGCGTTCCCTCGGCGGTCATCGACCGGCCCCCCTGCGCTGCTTGATGCGGTCCTTGACGGTGAGCGCGCCGATGCGGCCGACGGTCTTGAAGGTGTGGGCGACGGTGCCGAGCGGCCCGGCGTCCTCCGGCGGCGTGATGCCGATCTGGCTGAGCACGCCCAGGTAGTCGGCCTGCTGCCACATCTCGACGATCTTGCTGCCGGAGAACCGCATGATCACGTGCTCGGTGAGGAACGTGGGCATCCCGGTGGCCGGGATGCCCATCAGCGGGCCGTTGTGGTGCCCGCGCAGCTCGCCGCGCACCAGCACCTTGGTGCCCTGCGCGATGACCTCGTGGGTGGTGCGGGACAGGTCGGGCATGGCCGCGAACATGTCCCCCGCCAGCTTGCGCAGCCCGGGGATGCCGTAGATGACGGGCTGGCCGGGCAGCGGCACGTGGGTCACCACGTTCGGGCTGAAGTGCTCGTCTATGACCCCCAGGTCCCGCTTGTTCCACAGGTCGTCCAGGACCCGCGGCGCGATGGCCCTGATGTCGGGGATGTCGGGCGCCTGGGGCGCCGCACTGCTTGGCATCGTCTCTCCGTCTCATTGCCGCTCATGGCCGCACCCCGCTGCGCGCGTTGCGGGCCGCGGCGGCCAGCCAGTCGTGGCGGATCAGGTTGCTGAAGGGCTCGATCAGCAGCCAGTAGGGGCGGAACCTGCGTACGGAGGCGGGGTCCGTGCCGTACACCCGGGTCTCGGTGTGCAGCAGCGTCCGGCCGCCGTGGGAGGTGACCGAGAAGGCCATCAGCCCCTTGATGTGGCCCGGCTCGTCGAACGCCCGGTACTCGTCGGGCGTCAGCCGCAGCCACTGCTGGCGCAGCTTCCACGGCCGGCCGACGAAGCCGACGACGAAGTCGCCGTCCTGGTCGTCCTGGAGCTCGAACGCCCCCACGCCCTCGTACAGGCCCTCGATGACGCGGTCCTCCTTGGTCAGGTAGCGCTCCTTCTCGCGCGAGGCGATGCGGGAGGGGATGCTGCGCACGAAGACCAGCGGCCGCAGCACGTACATGTCCCCGGGCCGCACTTCGCGCACGGCCCGCGCCGCCGCCGCCGGTTCGGCGTCGACGACCCGCTCGCAGTGGGTGCGCCACTGGTAGCGGGGCAGCCAGTCGTCGCAACTGGCCATCCGCAGGTCCTTGTTGTCACGCATGACGTCCACCTCTCGCGCCCTTCACCTGATGAGATCCGTGCGGGTCCGCTCCGGATACACCCGGGCGGAAGTCTTCGTCGGTTCCCGGGGCCGCCCCGGGGTCCTCCGGTTTCCCGGGCCGTCCCGGGAGGATCAGCGCGGCGGCGACCGCGCCGAGCGCCGTGGCCACCGCGCCGACCGTCAGCGCGTCGCCGAGCCCGTCGGTGAACGCCCGGCGCGCGGCCTCCGCGAGCGCCGCGCCCGCGGGCCCGCCGACCGCGTCGGAGGCGGCCGTGGCGGCGCCGAGGGAGTCGCGCACCGCGTCGGACGCCTGCGGCGGCAGCGCGTCCAGCGGGGGCAGCGCGTCGCGGTAGGAGGTGGTCAGCACGGAGCCGACGCCCGCGATGCCGAGCGCGCCGCCGATCTGCAGCGCCGTGTCGGTGACCGCCGAGCCCGCGCCGGACTGCCCCCGCGGGGCCGCGGCGAGCATGGCGTCGGCGGCGGTCGGCATGGAGAGGCCCGCGCCGAGGCCGAACAGGGCCAGGCTCAGCAGGACCCGGCCCTCGGACGCCTGCCCCGCGCCCGCCATCACCACCAGCGCGGCGGTGATCAGCACCAGGCCGCCCGCGATCACGGCGCGCAGCCCGACGCGGCGGGCGAGCAGGGTGCCCACCGGGGCCGCGGGGACCATCGTGGCGACGGCGAGCAGCCGCAGGCCCGCCTCCAGCGGCTCGTACGCGAGGATGAACTGGAGGTACTGGGTGAGCACGAACAGCGCGCTGTACATCCCGAAGGCGATGGCCAGCACCGCGACGGCGGCGCCCCCGAAGCGGGCGTCCCCGAACAGTCCCGGCGTCAGCAGCGGGTGGGCGGTCGACCGCTCCCAGAAGAGGAACCCGGCGAGCAGCGCGGCGCCCCCGAGGAGCAGGCCCAGCGTCGTGGCGTCGGTCCAGCCGTGCCTCGGCGCCTCCACCAGACCGTAGACGAGCACCGTGAGGCCCGCGACGGAGAGCAGCGCGCCGACCAGGTCGAGCCCGGGGTGGCGCGGTGCGCGGGACTCGGGGACGAGCGCGGCGCCCGCCCACAGGGCGAGGAGCACGACGGGGATGTTGACCAGGAAGACCGAGCCCCACCAGAAGTACTCCAGGAGCAGTCCGCCGATCACGGGCCCCAGCGGTACGCCGATGGCGGCCGTGCCCGCCCAGATGCCGACGGCCTTGGCCTGTTCGTCGGCGGGGAAGACGTCCTTGATGACGGCGAGCGTCGCGGGCATGATCATCGCCGCGCCGACGCCCATGGCCGCGCGCATCGCGATGAGCGTGCCGGTGTCCCCCGCGAAGGCGGCGCCCAGCGAGAACGCCCCGAAGAGCGCCATGCCGAGCAGCAGCAGGCGCCGGCGGCCGAAGCGGTCGGCGAGGCTGCCGCAGAGCAGCAGGAGCCCGCCGAAGGTCAGCGTGTAGGAGTCGACGGTCCACTGGAGCTCGGCCCCGGTGGCGCCGAGGTCCAGCTGGATCTTCGGCAGGGCCAGGTTGAGCACGAGGTTGTCCAGGCTGATCAGCACGAGGCTGATGCAGAGCACGGCGAGGATCTTCCAACGGTGCCGGTGGACGGCTGCGCGGTCCATGCACACCCCCCTGGGGATGGTCGCGAGAGTTACGATACCCGAGTTCCGGAACGACAGTATCGTATAGTTGCCCCATGGCGAGTCAGCGCCTGGGACGCCCCAGGGACACCCAGATCGACGGCACGGTCCTGGCCGCCGCCCGCGAGATGCTCACCGAGGTCGGCTTCGCCGGGGTGACCATGGACGCGGTCGCCGCACGGGCCGGGGTCGGCAAGGCGGCGATCTACCGCAGGTTCGGCTCCAAGGCGGAGCTGCTGTTCGCGGCGGCCGTGCACGGCATGGACATAGAGCCGCCGCCGGACACCGGCTCGCTGCGCGGCGACATCAGGGCGATGGCCGGGCTCGCGCACGAGCGCCTGTCGGCACCGGCCGCGCGGGTCGTGACGCCCGCGCTGATGACGGAGATGGGCCGCGATCCCGCACTGGTCGCGCGCTTCCAGGACACCTTCATCGCGCAGGAGCACAAGGACCTCACGGAGATCGTGCGGCGCGCGGAGGCGCGGGGGGAGCTGCCGCCGGGACAGGATCCGACGCTGGCCCACCTGCTGCTGGGCGGCCCGCTGTTCCTCGCCCTGTTCGCGTTCCACCACCCGGTGGACGGGCCGCTGCTGGACGACCTCGCGACGGTGATCGCGGAGGGCCTGATCGCGAAGGGGCGGGAGGGGTAGGGGCGGGGGGGCGAAGGGGCGCGGGGAACCGCGCGATCTCCTGACGCCCCCGGCAGGGTTTCGGGAACGGGCGGGGCGGGTCCCGCCGCGGGCGAAAACGGCGCCCCCGGGCAACGGGACCCGCCCCCGTACCGCTACACCCCAGCGAACCCCGGCAGGGCCCTCTCCGCCTCGGCGCGGTACGCGATCCGCGCCCCGAGCTGGCTCAGCATCCCCAGCTCGCTGATCCACACGCGCTGCACCAGCGCGTACTCCGGCGGCATCCGCAACCGCGCCCTGATCAGCTCCGCGTCGTCGGAGAACGCCGCGCGCCCCATCATCTCGCGCATCCACTCCCGGTCGAAGGTGAACTCCTCCGTGGCGAGCGGCCGCGCCATCAGCTCGAACGACCCCAGCAGCCACCCGAAGTCGTCCGCGTCCGCACCGCCCGCCGAGGGCTTCAGCATCCCCGCCTCCCGCATGACCTCCCCGAGCCGCGCCGCGTCGTCGTCCACGCACGCCCGCATCGCCCGCCCGATCCACGGCGGCAGCCCGTCGGGCAGCCGGGCCACGGCGCCGAAGTCCATGACCCCGAGCCGCCCGTCGGGCGTGAGCCGGTAGTTCCCCGGGTGCGGATCGGCGTGCAGCAGGCCCGCGCGCTCGGGACCCGCCAGCGAGAACCGCGCCAGCAGCAGCCCGAGCCGGTCCCGCTCCTCCCGCGTGCCGTCCGCCATCACGGCCGACACCGGCTCGCCCGCCAGCCACTCGGTGACCAGCACCCGCTCGGTGCCCGCCACCACGCGCGGCACGAAGAAGTCCGGGTCGTCGGCGAACGCCTTCGCGAACACCCGCTGGGACTCCGCCTCCTGGACGTAGTCCAGCTCCTCGACCATCCGCTCGCGCAGCTCCGCCAAGATCTCCTTGGCGTTCATCTCGCCGCCGGTCACCCGGTCCAGGATCCAGCCGATCCTGGTGAGGTGGCCCAGGTCCGAGGCCAGCGCCTCCCCCGCACCGGGGTGCTGCACCTTGACCGCCACCTCGGTGCCGTCGCGCCACCGCGCCCTGTGCACCTGCCCGATCGACGCCGTCGCGACCGGCTTGTCGGCGAACTCCGGCAGGTCGGCGCGCCAGTCCTCGCCCAACTGCTCGCGCAGCACCTGGTGCACGGCGCGCGCGGGCAGCGCGGGCCCCGCCTCCTGGAGGCTGGTCAGCGCCGCCCGGTAGGGCTTCACCAGGCCCTCCGGCAGCCCGCTCTCCATCACGCTGAGCACCTGCGCGAACTTCTGCGCACCGCCCTTGAGTTCACCGATGACCGCGAAGAGCTGCTTGGCGGTGCGCTCCTCGATCTCGGCGCGGATCGCCTCCTCGGCGCCGCCCGCGATCCGCCGCGCGAGGCCGAACGCGGTCCGGCCGGCGAACCCCAGCGGCAGCGTCGCCACCTTCAGGGACCGCCGCACCGCCCCCTTCGGCAGCTCCCCGCTCACCGGGCCGCACCCCCCGGGGCCCGGGACAGCAGCACGTCCCCGTCCACCACGCGCACCGCGAAGACCTCCACCGGGTCGACCGCGGGGAGGTCGAGGGCCGCGCCCGTGCGCAGGCAGAACCGGCTGAAGTGCCAGGGGCACTCGATGGCCGCCCCCTCCAGCTCGCCGTCGGACAGCGCCGCCTCCTCGTGGCTGCACTCGTCGCGCACCGCGTACACCTCGCCGTCCACGTTGGCGAGCAGCACCTTCACGCCGTCGAAGTCGACGCTCAGCGTCTCCCCGACCGGTACGTCCGCCGCTCCCGCCACGCGTATCGCGCCCGCGGTCCCGATCTCCGTGCTCTCCATGAAGTCCACCTTTCCCTCGGGCCGCAAGGACTGCGGGCCACAGCCGTCCTGTCTCAGGAGATCCGCGCGCGGCGCGCCCGGATACACCTGATGCGCATGTGTGAAGCGGGGGTGATCGGCCCCCCGGCAGGCCCTAGGATCGGGCCCGACGACCGGGGGGAACGATGGAACGACAGCCCGCTCGCGGCCGGGACGAGGCGGGGGCCAGGACCGCGGCCGCCGCCTACACCGCGCCCGTGCTCGCCTTCTACGACCTGTCCGTGCTCGGCGTGGTCAGCCCGCTGGTGTGGCGCTGCCCGCGGTCCGCGATGGACGCGCTCTACGGCCTGCACGTCTCCGGCCGGCACATCGACGTCGGGCCGGGCACCGGCACGTTCCTCGACCGCTGCGCGTTCCCCGTCGCGGACCCGCGCCTCGCGCTGGTCGACCTCAACCCGACCGTGCTCAGGACGGCGGGCGACCGGCTGCGCCGCTACCGCCCGACGCGCCACCTGTGCGACGTCCTGGCGCCGTTCGAGCTGACCGGCCCCGAGGGCGCCGACGGGCGCGCGGACCCCGGGCGCGAGCGCTTCGCCTCCGCCTCGCTCAACTTCGTACTGCACTGCCTGCCCGGCACGATGGCCGAGAAGGCGACCGTCTTCGACCACCTGCTGCCGCACCTGGAAAGCGGCGCACGGGTCTTCGGCAGCACCGTGCTCGACCGCGGGGTGCGGCACACCCCGTTCTCCCGCGCGCATATGGAACTCCTCAACCGCCGGCGGATCTTCCACAACCGGGGCGACTCGCTGGACGGCCTGAGGGGCGAACTCGACCGCAGGTTCTCGGGTGTCGACGTGTCGGTACGAGGAACGGTCGCGCTCTTCGCCGCCACCGTCTAGACGGCCCGGCAGGTTGCTGCCAGAAAGATCACCGTTCCGCTCCGGGTCTGGGCGGCGACGGCACCATGGAGGCAGGACCCGTCAACACGCGGGAAACAGGGGAGAGTTCATGACGGTGCAACTGGTCGGACGTTCCCGGCGCCAGCAGCAGCGGCGCGCGACCATCGACGACATCAAGCAGGTCGCGCGCGAACTGCTGGTCGACGAGGGCGTCGACAGCGTGACGATCCGCGCCATCGCCCGCCGCAGGGGCATGACGGCCCCCGCGGTCTACCGCTACTTCACCAGCCACGAGGAGCTGCTGGGGAGCCTGCGCGACGACGTGTTCGCCGAGATCTCCCGCCACGTCCGGAACGCCTGCGCCGACCTCGCGCCCGACGACACGCCGCGCCGCCTGATCACCACGAGCCGGGCCCTGCGCCGCTGGGTGCTCGACCATCCGAACGAGTTCGAGCTGCTCCTCGCCCCCACCGGCATCTGCCAGTCCCACGACGCCGAAGGCCCGCTCGGCCGGGACTCGGGTCGGGTGTTCGGACAGCTCTTCGCCGACCTGACGGCCGAGCTGTGGCGCTCCCACCCCTTCCCCGTCGGCCCGCCGGGCTCGCTCCCCCCGCAGCTGCACGAGCAGTTGGACCGGCTGCGCTCGCCGCACCACGAGGACCTCCCGGTGGAGGCCGTCGCGGTGATCCTGCGGCACTGGCTGCGGCTGTACGGGCTGATCTGCATGGAGGGCGTGGGCCACCTGCGCTTCGCCCTGGGCGACAGCTCGCTCTTCTTCGAGCACGAACTCGCCGACGTCTGCCGGAGCCTGGGCATCGGCCACCTGTACGCCCCGCCCGCCGACCGCCCGGCCACCGACTGACCGCCCGCCGGCCGCCCGTCGGCCGTCCACCGGCCGGGCGGCGCGCTACTTCAGCGCGGCGGCCGTCAGCAGCCCGAACGACGCGAGGACCAGCAGCGTGCGCACCAGGTGCAGCCGGTTCCAGCGCGCCTCGAACGCGGCCCGCACCACGTCCGCCGCCTGCCCCTGGTTCGAGGCGAGCGCGGTGTTCAGCGGAACGTTCCCGCCGATCGTCACCAGGTGGTTGAGGACCGCGCAGACCAGCCCCGCCACGATCAGCCACCGCTGCGCGTCGCCGCGCCCGTCGACCGGGAAGGCGAGCGCGAGCGCGGGCAGGACGACGACCCCGGCGAAGACGGTCATGAACACCGCCTTGGGCACGTGCACGTTGATCAGCCGCATGACGTGGACGAACTGCTCGTCCGTCAGCCGGGCGAGCGCGGGCATGATCCCGGTCAGGAAGATCAGCATGAATCCGGCGTAGAGACCGGTGGATACGACGGCGAGGGCGAGCAGCACGGTGGCCATGGCCATAGACCTACCGTGCCGCCGCCCCCGCCGCCAGCGAATTCAGTCCCTGGGCAGCTCGCCCTCGCCCAGTCCCCGCGCCTGCCCGATCGCGTCCGCCAACTGCCGTACGGCGCCGTCCTCGACGCTCGTTGCGAGCCTGCGCGCCTCGCGCTCAAGACCGGCCAGCGGCGGCACTCCGGGCGGCGCGGTGCTGCCGCGCAGCGCCTCGGCGAAGTACGCGGCGACGGCCGTCACCTGGAGCCGCTCGCCCGCCTCGCCCCACAGCCCGCCCTTGAGCGCGGCGGCGTCGACCGTGCCCGACTCCTCGTGCGGGGCGCGGGACTTGGGGTCGAGCCAGCGGACGGTCGCCTCGGCGACCCGCCCGCGCGCGCCCTCGCGCAGCTGCACGGCGTAGAGCGCGGTGACGGTGTGGCCGGGCCCGACCTCGCCGCCGTCCACCGAGTCGTCGCGGAAGTCGTCGTCGGCGACGTCCCGGTTCTCGTACCCGATCAGCCGGAACCGCTGGACCGTCCTGCGGTCGAAGGCGACCTGCGCCTTGGCGTCGCGGGCGCGCAGCTCGATGTGGCCGGGCAGCTGGGTGACGAAGACCTTGCGGGCCTCGGCCTCGTTGGAGACGTAACTGGTGTGCCCGTCGCCCCTGTTGGTCAGCTTCTCCATGAACGCGTCGCCGTAATCGCTGCCGACTCCGACGCCGAACAGCGTGATCCCGTACTCCTTCCGCTCCTCCTCGACGCGTTCGAGGATGCCGTCCGCGTCGGTGTCGCCGGTGTTGGCGAGGGCGTCGGAGAGCAGGACGACGCGGTTGTTGGCGCCCTTCCTGAGGCCGTCGACGGCCTCGTCGTAGCCCCGGGTGATCCCGGCCTCGACGTTGGTGGAGTCGGTCGCCTCCAGCTCGTCGATCTCGTCGTGGATCCGGCCCCTGTTGCCGCCGACGCGGGTCGCCCCGAGCCGGGTCTCGGCCTCGCCGCTGAAGGTGACCAGCGCGATCGAGTCGTCGTCGCGCAGCTCGTCGGTGAGCAGCCCGAGCGACTTCCGCACGAGGTCCAGGCGGCCCGGCTCGGCCATCGACCCCGAGACGTCCACGACGAAGGTGAGGGCGGCGGGCGGCCGTTCGGCCGTGCGGGCCGCCGGACCCGTGGCGAGGCCGACGCGCAGCAGCGACCAGTCGCCGGGCCCGGTCCCCTCGGGTGCCCGTGCGCCGTCCATGGTCACCGAGAAGCCGTTGCCCTTCGGGCGCCGGTAGTCCTGGCGGAAGCTGTTGACGAACTCCTCGGGCCTGACCTTGCCCGGCTCGGGCCGCCCGCCGTCGGCGAGCGTGCGCCGCGCGTAGCCGTAGCTCGCGGTGTCGACGTCCAGCGCGAAGGTGGAGAGGTAGTCGGGCGGCGCCGGATCGCGCGCCTGGTCCCCCTCGGCCGTCCCGTCGGCGGGCGCCCGGCTCGCCTGCCCGCCGCCGGGCGCCTTCGCCCCGCCCTCGCGGGCCGCCCCGCCGCCCGCGCCCGGCGCCCTCCCGCCGTCGGCGGACGAGCCGCCGCTCTGCGCACTGCATCCGGCCGCCGTGAGCAGCAGCCCGCCCACGAGCGCGGCCACCACCCCCGTGCGCACGCCCCCGGCCGTCCTCTTCCGCACAGTCGGTCCCATCCCAAGCCCCCTCGGTCCGTACGTCAGCACTTGTGAATGTGACGCGCGGGACGGCCGGGAGGAGCCGACGAAAGCGTTGCGGAACGATCTCGAAGCCGCAACGGGGAGCGGACGAGCACCTTCAGGACACCGTCAGGACACGATGTCCTTGCGGCCGAACCCCCGGAAGGCCAGCGCGAACAGCACCAGCGCGTACGCCACGGAGACCGAGGCGCCCTTGGCCATCCCGCCCCACTCCAGCTGCGGCTGGAGCGCGTCCGCCCAGGCGAACTGCCAGTGCGCGGGCAGGAATTCGCGCCAGTCGCCGAGCGCGGTCACCGCGTCCAGGACGTTGCCGACGATCGTCAGGCCGACCGCGCCGCCGACCGCGCCCAGCGGCGCGTCCGTCTTGGTGGACAGCCAGAACGCCAGCCCGGCCGTGACGAGTTGGGAGACGAACACGAAGGCGACGGCGAGCGCCAGGCGCGGCACGGTGTCCGAGGCGGGCAGCGTGCCGCCGGTCGGCAGCTCCAGCGGCCCCCAGCCGTACGCGGCCGTGCCCACCGCGAGCCCCACGACCGGCAGCAGCACCATCGCGGCGAGGCCGAAGCCCAGCGCCACCACCAGCTTGGACGCCAGCAGCCTGGCCCTGGGCACGGGCGCGGCCAGCAGGTAGCGCAGCGACGACCAGCCCGCCTCCGCGGCCACGGTGTCCCCGCAGAACAGCGCGACCGGGATGACCAGCAGGAACCCGGAGGAGACCAGCAGGCAGGTCGCGGCGAAGTTGGCGCCGGTCGCGGTCGCGGTGTCCATCAGGGTGATCCGGTCGTTCCTGCCGCCCGGCTCGCCGCCCACCGCGAAGGCGATCAGCAGCACGAACGGCAGGGCGGCGAGGACCGCGCCCATCACCAGCGTGCGCCTGCGCCCCAGCTGGCGCAGTGCCTCCACCCGCAGCGGCAGGGTGTGCCCGGCGCGGTAGCCGGGCGCCTGGGCGGCCTCCCTCGGCGTCTCCCGGGTCGTCGTCATGCGGGGGTGCCTCCGATCAGGGTGAGGAACGCGTCCTCCAGGCGGCGGTGCGGGCCCACACCGGTCAACGGGACGTCGAGGCGGACCAGTTCGGCGATGAGCGTGCTCGCGCTCGCCCCGTCCAGCCGCACCAGCAGGCCCTCGTCGCCCCGGGTCGCCGAGCCGATGCCGGGCAGCGCGGCGATCTTCTCGACCACGGCGTCCCCGACGGGCTCCGCGGTGGTGACGAGCAGCGCGCTGCCCTCCCCGGTGATCTCGGCGACGGGCCCGGCCTGGACGAGGCGGCCCCGGTCCATCACGACCAGGTGCGTGCAGGACTGCTCGACCTCGGCGAGGAGGTGGCTGGAGACGATGACGGTGCGGCCGCCCGCCGCGTACCGGATCATCACGTCCCGCATCTCGCGGATCTGCGGCGGGTCGAGGCCGTTGGTCGGCTCGTCGAGGATCAGCAGGTCGGGCAGGCCGAGCATGGCCTGCGCGATGGCCAGGCGCTGGCGCATGCCCTGGGAGTACGTGCGCACCGCGCGCTCCAGGGCCGTGCCGAGCCCGGCGATCTCCAGGGCCTCCTCGACGTGCGAGTCCTCGGCGGGGCGGCCGGTCGCGCGCCAGTACAGGTCCAGGTTCTCCCGCCCGCTGAGGTGCGGCAGGAAGCCCGCGCCCTCCACGAACGCGCCGACCCGCGAGAGGACGGGCGCGCCGGGGCGGATCGCGTGGCCGAAGACCCGGATCCCGCCGTCGTCGGGCGCGATGAGGCCCATCAGCATGCGCAGCGTGGTCGTCTTGCCCGCGCCGTTGGGCCCGAGCAGCCCGAGCACCTGGCCCTTCTCGACGCGGAAGGACAGGTCGCGCACGGCGTACCGGTCGGCGGACCTCGCGTACTTCTTGCTCAGGCCGGTGATCTGGAGCGGCACTCCGGCCAGCTCCGGGTCGGGCGCCGGGGTCGCGGCGCGGCGCCGCGCGGAGAGCAGCAGCGCGGCCGCGACGACTGCGGCGGCCAGCGGCAGCCCCCACACCCAGGCGGGCAGCGGGGCGGCGGCCGTGCGGACGCCGGGCGCGGTGGGCACGGACAGCGGGGACGCCAGGGCCACGGTGTACGGGGCGGGGGCGGCCGGGGACGCGTAGCCGAGGTCGGTGGCGGCGACGACCAGGCGCAGCCGGTGGCCCGCGGCCACCTCGTGGTCGATCGCGGGCAGCGTGAGCGCGACGTCCTCGCCGTCCCGCGCGCCCCGGACCCTGACCGGCGCGACGAGCTGGGCGGGCAGGACCTGGGAGCGCCCGTCGGGCCCGACGTCGTACAGCTTCCCGAAGAGCACGGCGTCGCCGCCGGGCGCGGTGACCTTCAGGCGCACGGTGGGCGAGCCGGTGACGCGGGTCGAAGCGGCGAGCGGCTCCGAGGTGAAGGCGCCGTACTGGCCGGGGAAGTCGACAAAGAGGCCGACGCCGAGCGAGGACAGCTGGGCGAGGCCGCCGCCGACGCCGGGCACGGTGGAGATCGCGGGCGGTCCCGCGCCCGCCGGGTTGTGGAACGTCTGCGCCCGGCCGGTCAGTTCGACCTTCCGCCGCCCCGCCGCGAGCCCCGGGTAGCTCGCGCCGTCCGCGCCGCGCAGCACGGCGGCGCCGTCGGTGGAGTCGACGCCGCCGGTGCGGCTGACGCGGAAGGCGGGCCCGGTGTCGGCGCCGTCGTCGTCCTTCAGGTACCGGTCGAACCAGCGCGTGACGCGCTTCTCGATCCGGGAGTCCTCGTTGTCGCCGCCGTCGTGGCCGCCCGCGATCCAGTCGACGGCGACGGGCGCGCCGTTCGCCTTGAGCGCGGCGGCCGCCGCGTCGGCGTGCCCGAGCGGGAAGAGCGAGTCGCGCTGCCCCTGGACGACGAGCGCGGGCACCTTGAGGCGCGACGCGACGGCGACGGGGCTGCGCTCGCGCAGCATGTCGTACGCGGCGGCGTCGGGCTTCCCGGAGACGGCGACGCGCTGGTACATGGCGCAGAGGTCGGCCGCGAACCGCCCGCAGGCCCCCGCAGTGGGCGGGCGTTGCGCGGGGGCGGAACGGGTGGGCGCGGCGGAACCCGCGCGAGCGGACCCGCCCCCGCCCTGCCGTTCGCCCGGGGCGCCCGCGCCCTCGGGCGCCTCCCCCGTACCCGCACCCGTGCCCGCACCCGCGTCGAGCGCTCCGCCGGCCGTGAAGAGGAGCCCCGCCCACAGCTTCTTGAACACCCCGCCGGGGAACATCGCCTCCCCGAGGTCCCAGTACGTCACGCGCGGAGCGATCGCGTCGACCCGCGCGTCGTGCCCCGCCGCGAGCAGCGAGATCGCGCCCCCGTACGACGCCCCGGTCACGCCCACGCGCGGATCGCCCGCCTTGTCGAGCCGCACCTCGGGCCGCTCCGCGAGCCAGTCGACGAGCGCGGAGACGTCCCGCACCTCGCGGTCGGGCGCGTTCAGCCCGATCGTCCCGCCGGACGCCCCGAACCCCCGCGCCGACCAGGTCAGCACCGCGTACCCGGAGCGGGCCAGCGCCTGGGCCTGCTCGCGCACGTCGTCCTTGGAGCCCCCGAAGCCGTGCCCGACGAGGACGGCGGGCCTGCGCCCTGCGCCGCCCGCGGTGAAGTACGAGGTGTCGATCCGCACCCCGTCGGCCATCACGGCGGTCCGGTCCAGCCGCCGCACCGGGGGCCCGCTGTCGTCGGCGACCGCGGCCCACGTGCCGCCGCCCGCCACGAGCACGACGCCCACGACGAGACCCGCGAGCAGGCGCCCGCGCGGCCGTCCGCGAAGGCGCCCGCGAAGGCGCCCGCGCAGCGAGCCGCGCGGCCTGCGAAGGGAGTTCTCCATGAACGAACCCTATGCGGCCCCCCGCGCCTCCTAGACTGCCGCGAGACGGAACCCACCGGCCTCCCCGGGAAGTACGGGGCCCGCGGACCGTACTGCGGACGCGGTACGACCGCCTCCGAGGAAGGACCCCACGCATGGAGATCCGCCGAGCCACGACGGTCACCGAACTCACCGCGGCCGGTCACCTCTACGACGGCCCGGCGCGCCCCGAATGGGCCGAGAGGTTCCTCGCCGCCGACGGCCACCTGATGCTGATCGCCTACACGGACGGCCGCCCCGTCGGCTTCGTGTCGGGCGTCGAGATGGTCCACCCGGACAAGGGCACGGAGATGTGCCTGTACGAACTGTCGGTCGACGAGGAGCACCGTCGGCGCGGCGTGGGCCGGGCGCTCTGCGAGGCGCTGGAGACGGTCGCGAGGGAACGCGGCTGCTACGACATGTGGGTCGGCGTGGACCCGGCCAACACGGCGGCGCTGGCGACGTACCGGGCGGCCGGCGGCAAGGACGACGAACGGTTCGCCACGATCACCTGGGAGTTCAACTGATGCGGCAGGCAGAACAGCGGGAGCCGACCACCGGGCGCGCGGCGGTAAAGGCGGCCGGGCCGTCCCTGGCCACGGCCCAGCGCTCGCTGCGCGACCCCTCCGTCACGTACCCGCTCTGGCCCCCGCTGACCGAGGGCTGCCCGGTCACCAGCACCCCGGTGACGGCGTTCCCCGCCGAGGTGGACTACGCCTACGACGAGGTCCCCGCGGACCTGTTCACCGCGCCACCGCCGCCCGGCGTGCGGGGCCACGAGCGCTGGGCGCCGCTGCTGCCGCCGCTGCGCGCGCCGGGCCTCGCGGAGGGCGGCACCCCGCTGGTCCCGCTCGCCGACGGCGTGTACGTCAAGGACGAGTCCCGCAATCCGACGTGGAGCCACAAGGACCGGCTGAACCGGATCACGGTGAGCGCGGCGGTCGGCGCGGGCGCGCCCGGCGTCATCGTCGCCTCGTCCGGCAACCACGCGGCGTCGGCCGCCGCGTACTCGGCGCGCGCGGGCCTGTCGTGCGTGGTGCTGGGCTCCGCTGGGGCGCCGCCCGCGATGGAGGCGTTCTTCCGGGCGTACGGCGCCGCCGTGCTGACGGTCCCCGAGCCCGCCCGCTGGCCGCTGATGCGCCGGATCAACGAGCGCCTGGGCTACCACCCGGTCAGCAACCTCACCCCGAGCGCCCACACCGGGCACGCCTTCGGCGCGGAGGGCTACAAGACCCTCGCGTACGAGCTGTTCGCGGACCTGGGCCGGGTCCCGGCCGCGGTGTTCGTGCCGACCGGCTACGGCGAGCTGCTCTTCGGGATCTGGAAGGGCTTCGACGAGCTGGTGCGCCTGGGCGTCGCGGAGCGCGCGCCGAAGCTGTACGGCTGCGAGCCCGCGGCGGGCGGTCCGCTGGCGGCCGCGGTGCGCTCGGGGGCGCCAGCGGCGACCGTGGAGGTCGGGCCCACCGACGCGTACGGCATCTCCTGCGCGGTCGGCGGCTACCGGGGGACGCTCGCGGTGTCCCGCAGCGGCGGGGACGCGCTGCTGGTCACGGACGAGGAGATGCGCGCGGCGCAGGCGGAGCTGACGGGGGCCGGGCTCTGGGCGGAGCTGTCGGGCGCGGCGGGCCTCGCGGGGCTGCGGCGGCTGCCCGGCCTGCCGCGGCTGCTGGCCGAAGGGCCCGTGGTGTGCGTGTCGACGTCGAGCGGGTTCAAGGACAAGCGGCTCGCCGTGGACGCGACGCCGCCGCTCGACCCGGAGGACTGGGGCGCGGTCACGGGCGCGCTGAAGGCGGCGGGCATCGACCTGTCCTGAGAGCCGGTGCCCGAAAGAAGCAGAAGAAGCAGAGGTCCTAGAGCTTCAGGTGCATCCCGTGCACGTCGACGTAGCCGTGCACGGGGTGGTTGAAGCCCTCGGGCAGCGTGCCGATGATCTCGAAGCCCAGGGACTCGTACAGCTTCACGGCCCGGGTGTTCGACGCGACGACCGCGTTGAACTGCATGGCGCGGTAGCCGGACGCCCGCGCCCAGTCGACCGTGTGCGCCACGAGCGCGCGGCCCACGCCCCTGCCCGAGCGGGCCGGGTCGACGAGGTAGGTGGCGCTGGCGATGTGGGAGCCGTTGCCCTGGTGGTTGCGGTTCATCTTGGCGGTGCCCAGGACCGCGCCGGTCTCCTCGTCGACGGCGACGACGGTGCGGTCGGGGGCCGCGAGGTACCACCAGCCGCGCGCCTCCTCCCGGCCGAGGTCGGTCGGATAGGTGAGCGTCTCGCCCGCGGCGACGATCTCGTGGAAGAACGGCCAGATGGCGTCCCAGTCGTCGGCGACGGCGTCCCTGATCAGCATGCGGGACAGGATACGGAGGGCCCGGCCGCCGTCGGACACGGGCCGGGCCCGGGGGCGGAACGCCCCGGGCCCGGCCCGCCGTTCAGCAGGTGCGGCCGATGTACCAGGCGCCGTCGACGTCGCCCGCCTCGCCGATCCAGGTGGTGCCGGGGCCGACGCACTGGACGGTGTTGGGGCCCCAGTCGTCGATCTCGATCAGGATGTGCGAGCCGTCGCTCGTGCAGTGGTTGTAGTAGGCGTCGCTGGACGTCTCGAAGAATCCGCACGGGTTCCTGGCCGAGTCCACGGGGGACGGCGCGGCCGACGCGGTGGCCGAGAGTCCGAGCAGCAGGGTGGCGGCGCCGAGGACGACCGGCAGGGAACGGCGAATGCGCATGGGAAAGCTCCTTCTCGTCGTGGAACGACGTGCCCGGGTCCTGACCTCCCGTGCACACGGAGAGCTTCGCGTCGATCACTCTGGGTAGTCACTCGAACTCACTCGTACGGCTGATTGAATTCACCGGTTCGGAGGCGAAGGTGTTTCAGTGACGGCGGTGTTGAGCTGGGGCGGAAGGGGCTCGGGCGGCTCCGGTCGCGTTCGAACGCCTCCGCCGCACGGCGGAGGCGGCTGGTTCACGCGGTGGATGTGGCGGGCCCCGACCCGGGCCAGCCTGGGGGCATGGAGACCCTGACGCACGCCTCGACGCCCGGCGAAGCCCCTCCGCCGACGGCCGCCCCGGAGTCCCGGCGGGGCCGCTGGCCGCACCGGGTGCCGCACGCCGCCGCCGTCTGGGGTCTGCTGTGCGCGCTGACGCAAGGCGGCTGGGCGGTGACGGGCACCGCCGTGCCGTGGCGCCCCGACGCCCCGTACCCGGCGGACATCCAGGTGTGTTACGCCGCCCTGGCGCTGCTCGCCGCGGGCGCGGCGGCCTCCGTGCCGCACCCGCGCTCCCCCGGCGGGCGCGGTGCGGTGACCGCCGGGCTGGTGCTGACGCTCGCGGTCTGCGCGGTCAACGTGATAGGGCTGCCCGCGTACTTGGTGACCCTGCTGTCGGGCGGCGGCGTGGAGAGCGCGACGGGGCTCGCGCACGTCGCGCTCTACTCGGCCGGCGCCTGTCTGGTGCTGCCGACGCTGCTCGTGCACCGCCGCCGGGGCCTGGGCCGCTGCCCGCGCTGCGGCGCCGCGCACCAGGGCACCGGCACGGGCGCGTTGATCCATCCGGAGCGGGCGGACGCGCCGCGCGGGACGCTGGTCGCGGCGTACGCGCTGCTGTGCGGGCTGCTGCCGTGGTCCGCGGTCAAGACCTGGTGGACGCTGGGCGGCGACGCGCTGGGCGTCACGGCCGAGGAGTGGGCGGCCTCGGGCGAGCGGGGGTCGGACGCCGCCCGGTCGCTGGCGTCGGCGGGCGTCGACGTGACGGTGCTCGCGGCGGCCCTGGGGGTGTTCCTGGCGCTGGGTCTCGTGCACCGCTGGGGCGCGGTGTTCCCGCGCTGGACGCTCCCGCTGTCGGGCACGCGGGTGCCGAGGCTGCTGCCGCTGGTCCCGGCGTGGCTGGTGGGCGTGCCGCTCGCGGCGTACGGGACGCTGCTGACGATCGGGGCGGCGCTGAGCGCGACGGGCGCGATCCCCGCGTTCGAGGCCCAGGAGGGCTTCAGCCCGGCGGGCCTGACCTGGATGGTCCTGTTCGGCGGGCTGGCGTTCGGTGGGCTGGGCGGGAGCCTGCTGGTGGGGGCGCGGTCGTACGCGGCACGGACGCGTCCGGTCTGCGCGGCCGCGAACTCCCCGGCCGAAAAGGCCCGTTAAGGGCACGTCAGGGGCCAACCGCCCGTTTCGAAACTCCTTGCATGCCGCACGCGAGTTCTGGAACCGTGTCCACTTCCCCCCACGGACGCAACGGAAGGCCCGCCCCTTGTCCCGCAGCAAGCGCACTTCGCTCCGCCGCACGCGCGCCGCCTGGCTCTCCGTCACCGCGGCCGCCGCGCTGACGGCCACCGGCCTCTCCCTGCCCGCGCGGGCCGACGACCCGCCCCCGCCGGGCGCGGGCGCCGACTCCTGGGTCCAGGACCCGCTGACCGCCGAGGCGCCGCCCGCGCCCGCGGCCGCGTTCCCCGGCCCCGGCGCCAAGGCCGACCCCGCCGGGTTCACGCTCCAGGCGGGCGCCATGAACGCCGAGACCACCAGGCGCGTCGACCGGCTCGACGCCGTACTGCCCAAGCTGGGCGTGCAGAACATCCTCGCGTCGGCCAACCGCACGGCCCGGCCCTGGTGCGACGACCCCGAGGACCCGTTCGGCTCGGCGCCCCGGCCCGACGTCAAGTACTGCCTCAAGGAGGACGACGCCAAGAGCCGCGAGTGGATACCCCAGGCCGTCACCGGGGTCTCCGACGCGCGGCAGGAGGAGGACTGGGGCGCGGCGAAGGACATCCAGCTCTTCGCCTCGTACGACGGCTGGGACCCGGGCCGCGACAGCAACGACAACGGCAAGGGCGACTGCAACCCGGACGAGCTGGAGAAGCAGGACGCCTGCAACCAGAAGGGCGTCCGCGTCTCCTTCGTCCACACCCGCCCCAACCCGGTCACCGGCCGCGTCGAGACGGCCTACCGCCACGTCCTGCTGGCCTGGGCGTACGAGAACGGCGCGGACCACATCTCCTTCGACGCCGTGCACGCCTCCGAGAAGACCCTCCAGAAGGGCGTCCACGCCGGGGGCATGGTCTGGTACGGCAACTTCCTGTACCTCGCCGACACCCGCAACGGCATCCGCGTCTTCGACATGCGCAGGATCATGGACCTGGACCCGGACGGCGACCCCGCCACGCACGACGCGGTGGGCGCCGACACCGACGGCGTGAAGACGAAGGCCAACACCGAGGACAAGACGAAGGTCGGCCGCCACGACAACGTCTGGTACAGCTTCGGCTACCGCTACGTCATGCCGCAGGTCGCCGCCTGGAAGTTCAAGGCACCGCAGCAGAACCCGTCGGCCAAGGACGGCGACAAGCTCAAGTACGCCTGCACGGACGTGAACGCGCCCAAGGCCTCGTACCTCTCGCTCGACCGCAGCACCGAGCCCGACCGGCTGGTCATGGGCGAGTACTGCCGCCCCTACGGGGACTACAAGTCCACCGGACGCGTCGCCTCGTACAAGGTCGCGGACCTGGAGGCGCGCAGCGGCGAGGCGAAGGCCCAGGGCTGGGCCAACTTCCTGCCCAGGCCCGGCCTCCAGGGCCTTGCCGTCAGCGGCGGCAAGTTCTACTACAACGAGAGCAGGGGCGTGGCCAAGAACGGCTACCTGTGGCGCGCGCACCTGGACGACTCGGGCAGGCTCGTCGAGAACCCGAAGCCGATCGAGACGGCGACGGGCCCCGAGGACCTCTACATCGAGCGCGGCGCCGACCGCCTGTGGTCGGTCTCCGAACACAGCAAGTACGCGGTCAACGCGAACGACCCGGTGAACACACCGTGCGGCTCGCTCTGCGCCCGCGTGCTGTACGCGCACAAACTGAGCTGGGTCGACGCCCAGTGACGCGCTGAGCGCACGGAAGGGGCCCCCGATCCGGTCGCGGATCGGGGGCCCGGCCGAGAGAGACATGCCCCAGGACGACCGCAGGCGCTTCGGCGGACTGTGAGCCCGCTATGCCGAGGCCGGGCACGGTAGCTCTGGCTCCATCCTGTTGCGGCAGGTGACCAGAGCCAGGCTCAGAAACTGGCTCTGCCCCACGTAGAAGCCGAGGGAGACGTCGCCACCCCACGACAGCCGTTCGGTTGCCTCGGACACGTGGAGCGCCGACGTCGTACTGTCCTGGTCGCTCTGGGAGCGGAAGCGCGGGACGTACTCGGTCAGACGCTCACCGAGCCATTCCGCAGCCTGCTCCGGGTGCTCCCACGTCCCCCGGATGCGCTGGGGCGGCTTCATGAGCCAGTGCGCCGTCTGGATGGGAGGCAGGTCCCCCTTACGGAACTCCTCCGCCGCCTCCGTGTACCGCTGGGTGAGCTTGTGGCCGTTCGTGTCGTCCGCGCCGGTGGGTGTGGGCGGTGGGTCCGGGTGCGGTGGCCGCCTGTGCCCCTCCTTGTCGAACTGCTTCTTTTCCCCCAGCCACATGTATCCGTGCTGGTGCAACTCGGCTTCCTGTTCGTGGAGTTGAGAACGGTGGGGGCCAGCCGGCCCCGGCCCGCGCCGGAGGGGGCGAGACGGGGCCGAAGGAGCGGTCAGGCAGAGACCGTGAAGCGGGCCGGGTCGATACCGGCCGCGTCCAGCTCCGCCGTGGTGAACCGCAGCGGCGCCACGTCCGGGCGCTTGCTGTCACCCAGGGCCCAGGCGTCGGGGCCGATCTTGGCGAGGGTGGCGCACGCCTCGCCGTCGGGGTGGGTACTGCCGCCGCACGCCTTGTTGAAGACGGCGGTTTCGGGCGTGGGGAGGTCGTACAGGTCGGTCATGGGTGTGCCTTCCTGATGGCTGCGTCAGCTGTCGCAGGGCCCCTTGCCCTGAACAGCGCGTGGAACAGCGAGCGAGGAGCCCCCGAAGCCTCGGCGAGCTGTTCTTGCAGCAGCTCGGCCCCGGAGGGCAGGAGCACCATTTCGGTGCCGGTGACGTGTTCCCCATTTCGGGCAATCCACATAGGAACGTGAACGTTCCCGTTCTTACTCAGGTATGCCTTGCGGCTCGAAATGAGGCCGAGTCGCCGGCCGGTGCGTTCCTGTTCGCTCGCCATGAATCCATCATCCGAGCCCAACGGAACCATTGGAAGCGTCAGTTACGTTGACGCATAAACTCGGATGCCGCCTCATTGAGGAACACGGAAGCGGCCTCACCGGTCAGAGCGTGCGACCAGAACAAGTCGAACAGGTTCAGGTGGTGGATGACATCACGAGGATCACGCAGCACCACTTCCCCGGAAAAGAGTTCGATCGTGACAAGCCGGTCGTCATATACGACGAAGATGTTCATGGGTGTGCCCGGAACCCGGGCCGGCTGCGGAATGATGCCGAGCTGAACATTCGCCTTCTCGTTCACCTCGGCCATATGCGCGCACTGCGCGGCCATGACCTCAGGTGCCGCACGCTGCCACCTGACAGCCTGCTCGGTCATCAGGAAGAAGAACGAGCGGGACGCGTCATCCAAGAGCCTCTGCCGCTCCATGCGTGCGTTGACGGCCCTAATCACGTCACGTGCGGGGTCGCCGTCGACGGTGGGCGACAGGGTGGCTACCGCATAGTCCCAAACGTGCAGCAGGCCAGTAGGGATCGCAGGCAGGAAGTACCGCATCACCCGCGACGAGGATTCGAGAGCCTTCAGCTCGGCTTGTTTGTGATGGAGCCCGAACCGCGCGTACGCGCGCCAAGAGGCGTAGTCGACATTAGCTCTGCGGGCGAGCCGAAGCATCTCTTCCGAAACTTCGACCGGCACATCTAGGGCTTTGAGGATGCGTTCAACATCGAGGACGGTCGGCAACGCCCGTCCGGTCTCAATGCGGCTGATCTTTGTCTGACTCATGTTGCAGCGAAGCGCGAGGCGTTCGCCGCTCAAACCAGCAGCGCGGCGGAGGCTTCGAAGAGCCCCCGCCAAATCTCTACGCTCCTGCGCTTGTGTCTCAGGTTCGATAGGCACCGAATGGGACTGCGCTTTCAAGTGCCAGGTCCCGCCAGGCAAGATATTTGCCGATGTCGGGGTTCTGGATCAGTTCGCGGTTTATCTGCGTCCCGTCGGAACGGTAGTTCAGGTGGACCACAGTGGTCTCGTCGAAGAGCCAGAAATCCTGCTCAGGGATTCCTGAATTCGGCCTCTCGGTCACATCCACTATCTGGTAGCCCTCTCCGGCCGAGACGTTGCCGGGGATGCACCACTCGAAGAGGTAGCGGCTGTAGTCCGTGAGCGGACGACGCACGATCTTGGCCCGCGTCATCCTGCGCCCGGCCGTGGCGTGGTCGCGGATCAGGTCGTGCCACTGGACGTTGAAGCCCTCCGGCATCTGCTCACCCGCGAGGAACCCGCGAACCGTCTCAGCCTCGGCAGGCATGGTGTAGGTCTGGTGGACCTCCAGACGGAAAGCGGAGCGCTTGAAGTCCCGGAAGTACGACTGCCACTCGTCGCCGTCCAGGTAGATCGGGCTAGAGCCAGCCTCGGGCACGCGCGGCCTCCTTCAGGATCTCTTCGGGGATGAGTACGACCGACTCGCCCTCGGGCGTCTGGTGCACCACGTCGTAGCCCTGAATCGCCAACATCGCGGGGTCCGGCGTCTCGTACACGGTCGGGCAATCACCATTCCCGCACCGATCGTCTTCGTCGCCGCTCCTGCACGGCCCGCCAGCGATCACGCGCAGTTCGTCCACTGAGACCCCCTCCGGTCCGTGTGAGCAGCAAGCTACGGAGCGTCCTGCCCTCGCCACAAGAGCGGCGAGCGTCTAGTCACGTACTCGCATAGACCGGCTGGTGCGAGTAAGGCCCCGCCGGCCGAAGCCAGCGGGGCCCCTTCGCCGTTGCGCGTCAGTGGTTGCGCGGGAAGCCCAGGTCCACGCCTGCGGGGGCGTCGGCCGGGTCGGGCCAGCGGGTCGTGGTGACCTTGCCGCGCGTGTAGAAGTGGATGCCGTCGTTGCCGTAGATGTGGTGGTCGCCGAAGAGCGAGTCCTTCCAGCCACCGAAGGAGTGGTAGCCCACCGGCACCGGGATCGGCACGTTGATGCCGACCATGCCCGCCTCGACCTCCAGGTTGAAGCGGCGCGCCGCGCCGCCGTCCCGGGTGAAGATCGCGGTGCCGTTGCCGAACGGCGAGGCGTTGATGAGGGCCAGGCCCTCCTCGTACGACTCCACGCGCAGCACGCACAGCACCGGGCCGAAGATCTCGTCGCGGTACGCGTCGGAGTCCGTGGAGACCTCGTCCAGCAGCGAGAGGCCGATCCAGTGGCCGTTCTCGTGGCCCTCGACGGTGTAGCCGGTGCCGTCGAGCACGACCTTCGCGCCCTGGGCGGCGGCGCCCGTGACGTAGGAGGCGACCTTGTCGCGGTGGGCGGCGGTGATCAGCGGGCCCATCTCGGACGCCGGGTCGTTGCCGGGGCCGATCTTGATGGCCCGCGCGCGCTCGGCGATCTTCTCGACCAGCGCGTCGCCGGCCGAACCGACCGCCACGACGGCCGAGATGGCCATGCAGCGCTCGCCCGCGGAGCCGTACGCCGCCGAGACCGCCGCGTCGGCCGCCGCGTCCAGGTCGGCGTCCGGCAGGACCAGCATGTGGTTCTTGGCGCCGCCCAGCGCCTGCACGCGCTTGCCGTTGGCGGAGGCGGTGGTGTGGATGTAGCGGGCGATGGGGGTGGAGCCCACGAAGGAGACCGCCGCCACGTCCGGGTGCGCCAGGAGCGCGTCGACCGCGACCTTGTCGCCGTGCACGACGTTCAGCACGCCGTCCGGCAGACCGGCCTCCGCGGCCAGCTCCGCCAGCCGCACGGCCGCCGACGGGTCCTTCTCGCTGGGCTTGAGCACGAAGGTGTTGCCGCAGGCGACGGCCAGCGGGAACATCCACATCGGCACCATCGCGGGGAAGTTGAACGGCGTGATGCCCGCGACGACGCCCAGCGGCTGCCGGATCGAGGAGACGTCCACGCGGTTGGAGACCTGCGTGGACAGCTCGCCCTTGAGCTGCGTGGTGATCCCGCAGGCCAGCTCGACGATCTCCAGGCCGCGGGCGACCTCGCCCAGCGCGTCGGAGTGCACCTTGCCGTGCTCGGCGGTGATCAGCTCGGCGATCTCGTCGCGGTGGGCGTCCAGCAGCGCGCGGTACTTGAACAGCACGGCGGTGCGGGCGGCCAGCGAGGAGGTGCCCCAGGTCGCGTACGCGGCCCTGGCGGCGGCGACGGCGGCGCCGACCTCCTCGGTGGAGGCGAGCGCGACGCGCGTGGTGACCTCGCCCGTCGCCGGGTCCGTCACCGGGCCCCAGTTGCCGGACGCGCCCTCGACGGTCTTCCCGCCGATCCAGTGGTTGACGGTCTTCGTCATGACGTACGTGCTCCTCTACAGGTGGCGGCGCCGGGCAGTGACGTGCCGGTCGTACTCTGCGCGGGCCTCGACCGCAGGCGAGCGGGTCGCGGTCTCGGCCACCGGAACATCCCACCACGCCTGCGCGGGGGGCGCGCCCGACACTGTGTCTGCCGTTTCGGTCTCCGTGTAGACACCTGTGGGAACGGTCGACTCACGTGCGACGGCCAACGCTTCCCGCAGGTCACGCACGGTTTTCGCGCGCAGCATCCGCATCCCGAGCGAGGCCGCGTTGGCGGCCAGGTCGACGGGCAGCGGGTCCCCGCCGTGCGTCCGGTAGGCGGTGCCCAGCCGCTCGGCGCCGACCGACTCGGAGAGCCCGCCGATGGACGCGTACCCGTGGTTCTGGACGATCACCACCTTGATGGGGATCCCCTCGCGGACGGCGGTGACGATCTCGGTGGGGTTCATCAGGTACGTCCCGTCGCCGACGAGCGCCCAGACGGGGCGGCCGGGGGCGGCGAGCGCCACGCCGATGGCGGCGGGGATCTCGTAGCCCATGCAGGAGTACCCGTACTCGACGTGGTACTGGTCGCGGGAGCGCGGGCGCCACAGTTTGTGCAGGTCGCCGGGGAGCGAACCGGCCGCGTTGATCAGGATGTCGTCCCCGGTGACCAAGGTGTCGAGTGCGCCGAGCACCTGGGCCTGGGTGGGGCGCGCGGAGTCGTCGGCCGGGGTGAAGGCGGCACTCACCCGGTGCTCCCAGGCCTCCTTGCCGTCGGTGTACTCCGTCGCGTACGAGGCCTCGACGCGCACCCCTTCGAGGGCGTCGGCGAGCGCTTCGAGGCCGGTCCTGGCGTCGGCGACGAGCGGCAGTCCCGCGAGCTTGGCGGCGTCGGCGGGGGCGACGTTGAGGTTGACGAAGCGGACGCCGGGGTGCTGGAAGAGGGTGGCGGACGCGGTGGTGAAGTCGGTCCAGCGGGTGCCGACGCCGAGCACCACGTCGGCGGTGCGGGCCAGTGCGTCGGCGGTCGCGGTGCCGGTGTGGCCGATGCCGCCGACGTCGGCCGGGTGGCCGTGGGGCAGCGCGCCCTTGCCCGCCTGGGTGGCGGCGACCGGGATGCCGCTCGCGTCGGCCAGCGCCCGCAGCGCGTTCTCCGCGCCGCTGTAGCGCACCCCGCCGCCCGCCACGATCAGCGGGCGCCGCGCGGTGCGCAGCGCGGCGGCCGCGTCCGCGAGTTCGGCCGGGTCGGGCGCGGGGCGGCGCACCCGCCAGACGCGCTCCCTGAAGAACTCCTCGGGCCAGTCGTACGCCTCCGCCTGCACGTCCTGCGGCAGCGCGAGGGTCACCGCGCCGGTGTCGACGGGGTCGGTGAGCACGCGCAGCGCGGCGAGCGCGGCGGGGATCAGCTGCTCGGGGCGGGTGATCCGGTCGAAGTACTTCGACACGGGGCGCAGTGCGTCGTTGACCGACACGTCGCCCGCGCCGGGCACTTCGAGCTGCTGGAGCACCGGGTCGGCGGGCCTGCCCGCGAAGACGTCGCCGGGCAGCAGCAGGACGGGGAGGCGGTTGACGGTGGCGAGCGCGGCGCCGGTGACGAGGTTGGTGGCGCCGGGCCCGATGGAGGTGGTGACGGCGTGCGCGGACAGCCGCTCGCTCTGCCGGGCGTAGCCGACGGCGGCGTGCACCATGGCCTGTTCGTTGCGGCCCTGGAGGTAGGGCATCTCGTCGGCGTGCTCGACGAGGGCCTGGCCGATCCCGGCGACGTTGCCGTGCCCGAAGATGCCCCAGGTCGCGGTGATCAGGCGGCGGCGCTCGCCGTCGCGCTCGGTGAACTGCCGGGCGAGGAAGGCGATCAGGGCCTGCGCGGTGGTGAGGCGCCGGGCCTTGCCCGTGCTCACCGCGCCTCCCCCGCCCCGTACAGCGGAAGGCGCGGATCGACGTCCTGTCCGGCCCACGCCTCCCGGATCCAGCCGTGCTCGGGGTGGTCGCGGATCAGCCACTCGCGCTCGGCGCCCGGCCCGGCCATGACGTTGAGGTAGTACATGGCGCGGCCGGGCGGGGCGATGGAGGGTCCGTGCCAGCCGTCGGGCACGAGCACCGCGTCGCCCGTGGTGACCTCGGCGACGACGTCCGTGCCGCCGTCGCGGGACGGCGAGACGCGGTGGTAGCCGAGCCCGTCGCCCTCGACCTCGAAGTAGTAGATCTCCTCCAGCTCGGACTCGGCGCCCGGCTCGTGCTCGTCGTGCTTGTGCGGCGGGTAGGAGGACCAGTTGCCGCCCGGGGTCAGCACCTCGACCGCGATGAGGCGGTCGCACGCGAAGGAGTCGGCCGCGGCGAAGTTGTTGACCTGGCGCGAGCAGGTGCCCGCGCCGCGCAGCTCGACGGGTACCTCCGGCGCGGGGCCGTAGCGAGCGGGGAGTCGTCGCTCGCACTTCGCTCCTGCCAAAGCGAAGCGGCCTCCCGCGCCGGAGGCGATCTGGGCGTGGGCGTCCCGGGGGAGGTAGACGAAGTCGGTGACGTCCGTGAAGGGGCTCGGCCTGCCCTGGAGTTCGAAGAACTCCCCCTCTACGTGCACCGTACAACCACCTCCCAGGGGCAACACGATCCACTCGCTGTCGCCCGTGGCGAACGAGTGGGACTCGCCGGGGGCGAGGTCGAGCACGCGCAGGGCGCAGTGCGTCCAGCCCGCGCGCTTGGGGTCGACGTCCAGGGCGTACGGTCCGCTGCGGGCGGTGCCCGCGGGCAGATGGCGCTGCTGTTCCATGCCTGATCCTCCTGCTGCTTCCACTAGAGCAGCCCGACGGCGGTGTCGACGGCGGCCACGACGTCGCCGTCGGGCGGGTAGAGCAACGAGCGCCCCACCACTAGACCCTGAACCGTCGGCAGCCGCAGGGACTTCCGCCACTTCTCGTACACCGCGTCCTGGTCGGCCCCCACCTCGCCGCCGAGCAGCACGGCGGGCAGCGTCGAGGCTTCCAGGGCCCGCGCCATGTCGTCGGGGTCCTCGGTGACGGGGACCTTGAGCCAGGTGTACGCGGAGGTGCCGGCGAGCCCGGACGCGATGCCGATCGAGCGGGCGACGGCGTCGGCCGACAGGTCGGTGCGCAGCCGCCCGCCCCCGTCCCTGCGGCAGACGAACGGCTCGACGAGGACCGGGAGGCGGGCGGCGGCCATCGCGTCGATGACGCGCGCGGCGGAGTGCAGGGTCTCCAGGGAGCCCGGGTCGTCGTAGTCGATGCGCAGCAGGAGCTTGCCCGCGTCGAAGCCGAGGCGCGCGAGGTCCTGGGCGCGGTACCCGGTGAACCGGTCGTCCAGCTCGAAGGCGGCCCCGGCGAGGCCGCCGCGGTTCATCGACCCGAGGGCGAGGCGCCCTTCGAGCGCGCCGAGGAGGAGCAGGTCCTCCAGGATGTCGGCGGTGGCGAGGACGCCGTCCACGCCTGGGCGCTCCAGCGCGAGGCAGAGCCGCTCCAGGAGGTCGGCCCGGTTGGCCATGGCGAGCCGCCGGTCCCCCACGGCGAGGGCGCCGCGGCCCGGGTGGTCGGCGGCGAGCACGAGGAGGCGGCCCCGGTCGCCGAGGAAGGGGCGCCGCGCGCGCCGGGCGGCGGCGTCGGCGATGGCCTCGGGCTGCCGGGCCCGGATCCCCACGAGGTCGCTGACGCTCCGGGCGAGGGCGGCGCTCACGGGGCGCCCCGCAGAGGGGAAGGTGCGGTGCCGTGCGGGTGCGGCCCGGTGGCCGGTCGCCCGCGCAGTTCCCCGCGCCCCTGACGGGGCGCCTGTGGCTGACGGGGACGGTACGGCGGACCACCTGGGGGCGCGGGGAACCGCGCGAGGGTGGGGCGGATGCCGCACGTACCCACGCACCCCGAGCGGGCTCGCCACCCGCGTACCCACCCACCCCGAGCGGGCGCGCTCACCGCCCCGCCCCCCGCTCCGCGGGCACCCGCCCGGTCTCCAGAAGCTCCGCGACCTCGGAAGCGCAAGGCATCGCCGAGGAACACGCCAACCGCGAAGCGACGATCGCCCCCGCCGCGTTCGCGTACCGCATCACCCGCTCCAGCCCCCACCCCGCCACCAGCCCCCTGCACAGCGCCCCGCCGAACGCGTCCCCCGCGCCGAGCCCGTTGACCACCGGCACCTCGAGCGGCGGCACCTCCACCACCGTGCCGTCCCGGTGCGCGGCGAGCACCCCGCGCGGCCCCTGCTTGACGACGGCCAGCTCCACGCCCGCCGCGAGCAACGCCCGCGCCGCGGCGCGCGGTTCGCGCTCCCCGGTGGCCACCTCGCACTCGTCGAGGTTCCCGACGGCGACGCTCGCGTGGGCCAGGGCCTCCCGGTAGAAGGGCGCCGCGGCCCCGGCGGCCGTCTCCCCCGAACCTTCCGCCCCCCAGAACATCGGCCGCCAGTCCAGGTCGAAGACCGTGTGCCGCGCCCGCCCCCGCGCCGCGAGCGCCGCCAGCGTCGCCGTGCGGCTCGGTTCGACGCACAGCCCCGTCCCCGTCATCCAGAAGACCCGCGCAGCCCGGACCTCCGCGAGGTCCAACTCCTCGGCGCGGATCTCCAGATCCGGCGCCCCGGCGTGCCGGTAGAAGTAGAGCGGGAAGTCGTCGGGCGGGAAGATCTCGCAGAACGTCACGGGCGTCGGCAGCGCGGCCACCTCGCCGACCCACCGCGCGTCCACCCCGAACTCCCCGAGCGCGCCGCGCAGGTACGCCCCGAAGGGGTCCGCCCCGGTCCGCGTGATGACCGCGCTGCGCAGTCCGAGCCGCGCCGCGCCGACCGCGACGTTCGACGGCGAACCCCCCAGGAATTTCCCGAACGTTTCCACGCGCGCGAGCGGGACGCCGACTTGCCGCGGGTAAATGTCCACACCGATCCGGCCCATCGTGATGACGTCGTACGGCTGGTCGTACGGCCGTGTGGTCACCTCGGGCGACTGCGGCTCCGGCTGCGGCATGCCCCAGGTCTAACCCCCTCCTCCCCCTCTGTCAACATTTTGTCCTTACATTCGGACCTGTCCTTGACACCCCTCTCCCGCGCCGGGAAAGCTGACGCGCATGAGCGCCGTCTCCTCCCGCATCCGGATCGGCTCGGCCCCCGACTCCTGGGGGGTCTGGTTCCCCGACGACCCGCGCCAAGTGCCCTGGCGGCGCTTCCTCGACGAGGTCGCGGACGCCGGGTACGCGTGGATCGAGCTGGGCCCATACGGCTACCTGCCGACCGACCCCGCGCGCCTCGTGGACGAGACCGCGTCGCGCGGCCTCGCGGTCTCCGCCGGCACCGTCTTCACCGGCCTGCACCGCGGCCCCGCCGTCTGGGACGAGACCTGGGAGCACGTCGCGCGGGTCGCGGAGCTGACCCGGGCCATGGGCGCCGACCACCTCGTCGTGATCCCGGCGTTCTGGCGCGACGACAAGACGGGCGAGGTGCTGGAGGACCCGGTCCTCACGCCGGAGCAATGGCGCGATCTGACCGTCCAGACCGAGCGCCTGGGCCGCGGACTGCGGGACGCGTACGGGCTGCGCGCGGTCCTCCACCCGCACGCGGACACCCACGTCGACACCGAGGAGAACGTCGCGCGCCTCCTCGACGCGACCGATCCGGACCTCGTCTCGCTCTGCCTGGACACCGGCCACTACGCGTACTGCGGCGGCGACAGCGTCAAGCTCATCGAGACGTACGGCGAGCGCATCGGCTACCTCCACCTCAAGCAGGTCGACCCGGCCGTCCTCGCGCAGGTCCGCGCGGAGCGGCTGCCGTTCGGCCCGGCGGTGGCGCGCGGCGTGATGTGCGAACCGCCGACGGGGGTGCCCGCGCTTGAGCCGGTCCTGGCGGCGGCGTCCGCGCTGGACGTCGACCTGTTCGCGATCGTCGAGCAGGACATGTACCCCTGCGAGCCCGACCGCCCGCTGCCGGTGGCCCGCCGCACCCGCCACTACCTGCGCGGCTGCGGGGTCTGAGCGGATGAGCCTGGGCATAGCGGTCATCGGCACCGGGAAGATGGGCGCCGACCACGTCCGCCGGATCCACCGCACCACCAGCGGCGCGCACGTCGCGGCGGTCGCCGACCCGGACGAGGCGCGCGCGAAGGAGGCGGCCGCCGGGATCGACTGCGCCGTCCACACCGACCCGGCCGCCGCCCTGTCGGCGCCCGGCGTGGACGCCGTCCTGGTCGCCTCGCCCGGCCCGGCCCACGAGGCGACCCTGCTGGCCGCCTTCGACCGGGGCCTGCCCGTCCTGTGCGAGAAGCCGCTGACGCCGGACGCGGCGGGCGCGGCGCGGATCGTGGCGGCGGAGCAGCGGCTGGGCCGCCGCCTGGTGCAGGTCGGCTTCATGCGGCGGTACGACTCCGAGTACGTACGGCTCAAGGCCCTGCTGGACGGCGGCTCGCTGGGCCGCCCGCTGATGCTGCACTGCCGCCACCGCAACGCCTCGTCGCCGTCGTTCTTCACCACCGAGATGCTGGTGAACGACTCGGTGGTGCACGAGGTGGACGCCACGCGCTGGCTGCTCGGCCAGGAGATCACCGCGGTCACGGTGCTGCGCCCGGCCCCGTCCTCGTACGCGCCGCCCGCGCTCGCCGACCCCCAGCTGGTCCTCTTCGAGACGGACGGCGGGGCGGTCGTGGACGTGGAGATCTTCGTGAACTGCGGCTTCGGCTACCAGGTGCGCTGCGAGGCGGTGTGCGAGCGGGGCAGCGCGGAGATCGGCACGGGGCAGGAGCACGCGCTGACCGTCCAGTCGGCGGTGGACGGCCGCGGCCGCAGGGGCGGGGAGATCCCGCCGGACTACGTGGTCCGCTTCGCCGACGCGTACGACCGCCAGGTCCAGGCGTGGGTCGACGCGACGCACGAGGGCCGGGTGGAGGGGCCCGGCGCGTGGGACGGGTACGCGGCTGCGGCGGTCTCGGAGGCGGGGGTGCGGGCGCAGCGGACGGGTGAGCGGGTCCCGGTGCTCCTGCGGGAGCGTCCCGCGCTGTACGCCTGAGGCGGGGCGGGCGGGGCGGGGCAGGGGGGAATTGCGCGACCAGCCCACCCCCGTACCGATATGCCGCTTACGTCACAGCAGTTACCCCGGTGTCACACATATCGCCATTACGCGGGTCTTCCGTCACAGGCGCACCACAGCCCCGCCCATACCGTCACTCTGCGTCGTTCACCGGGCACAGGCTTCAGTGATCGCCAACGCCGCGCCACGGCTCCCCCGACGGCCCCCAGGCCGCCGCCGCGGCGCAGGCAGGGAGGTGCCACAGATGACGGACAGCAAGCTCTGGTCGTACAAGGAGATCGCGGCCCACATCCGCGTGCAGCCGGACACCGTCCGCTCCTACCGCAAGCACGGTCTGCTGCCGCCGCCGGACCACGTGGAGAGCGGGAAGCCGTACTGGCACGCGGACACCATCCGCAGCTGGGTGGCCAGGCGTCCCGGCAACAGGAGCCGCAGGGAGTAGGGAGACCGGGGGGCCCGCGCCGGAAGGCGCGGGCCCCCCGGCGTCCCCCGGAAACCCCGTTGAGCCGACCGCCCCCGCCCACCGAAAATCGCCCCCATGCCCACCACCTTCGCGACCAAGCCCACCCTGACCGGCGACAAGGTGCTCCTGCGGCCCTTCACCGAGGCCGACACCCCCGCGATGGCGGAGATCCTCGCGGACCCGGAGGTCCTGAAGTTCACCGGCAGCGCGCACGAAGGCCCGCTCCCCTACGAGCACCTGCGCGACTGGTACGCCACCCGTTCCGCCCAGACCGACCGCCTCGACCTCGGCATCGTCGACCGGGCGAGCGGCGCCCTCGTCGGCGAGACGGTGCTCAACGAGTGGGACGCGCACAACCGCAGCGCCTCGTTCCGCATCCTCATCGGCCCCGCGGGCCGCGACCGCGGGCTCGGCTCGGAGACGGTGCGGCTGACCGTCGCGTACGGCATCGAGGAGCTCCGCCTCAACCGCGTCTCGCTGCACGTCTACAACTTCAACCCGCGCGCGATCCGGGCCTACGAGAAGGCCGGTTTCGTCGCCGAGGGCGTCGAGCGCGAGTCGCTGCTGTACGAGGGCGAGTGGATGGACGCCACGAACATGGCGGTGCTCGCCCGGGACTGGAACCGGGACGGGGCGCGGCGCGCCCGGACGTAGCGAATGCCGCATATCGCACATTCGGCATAGGCTCTGCTCGGACTCCGTCTCCGTCCGGAGCGCGGCGCAGCGCCGTGCCGAAGGGACCGCACATGCACCAGCCCCCCGCCCCTCCCGCCGAGCCGCCGGCTCCCCCGCAGGCCCGGCCGGGGCTGTGGCGGCGCTGCCTGTGGGGCGGGCTCGCCCTGTGGGTACTGACGGCCGTCGTGACGTACGCGACCAAGAACACCACCCTCCTGCCGACGCTGATCCTGCTCGGCTCCTTCCTCGTCCCCTCGGTCTTCGTCCTGTGGGCGTACGAGCGCCACGGCCGCGACCTCGGGGTGAACCTGATCCTGGGCGCCTTCCTGACCGGCGGCGTGCTGGGCGTGCTGGGCGCGTCGGTGATGGAGTACTACCTCCTGCACCCCTCGCTCTGGATGTTCGTGGGCGTGGGCCTCATCGAGGAGGCCGTGAAGCTGGCGGCGCTGATGTTCGTCGTGCGCCGCCACGCCCGGATCCACGGCGTGCGGGCGGGCCTGGTGCTCGGTGCGACGGTCGGCTTCGGCTTCGCGGCGTTCGAGAGCGCGGGGTACGCCTTCAACGCGGCGGTCACGATGGAGGGCATCGACCTGCGCGCGCTGCTGGAGACGGAGATCCTGCGCGGGGTGCTCGCGCCGTTCGGGCACGGCCTGTGGACGGCGATCGCGGGCAGCGTGCTCCTGGCGTACCGCAGGCCCGACGGGCGCTTCAGGTTCGCCGGGCCCGTGGTCGGCGCCTACCTCGGCGTCGCCGTGCTGCACGCGCTCTGGGACTCCATGCACGGCATCGCGATCTGGCTGGTCGCCCGGCTCACCACCACCGACCTGGACCGCCAGCTCTTCGCCCAGGGCTACATCCCCGAGCCGACGGACCAGCAGCAGCACCTCTTCACGCTGTTCTCCGTGGGCGGCCTCGTCGTCATCACCCTGCTGGCCATCGGCTGGCTGCGGGGTCTCGTGCGCGGCGCGCGGGGAGGGAGTGGCGCACATACCCCCTAGGGGTATACAGTTCTGTTCAGCGGGGCACCCGGGACGGCAACGGTACGGGCCGGGGCACCCCGTGCCACCGCACCGCGCACTCCGCGCGGCGCCCAGATCGCGCACCGCACCGAGCCCCAACGAGGAGATCGCCATGACCACCACCGAAGAGAAGACCGAGCTCCCCCAGGCCACCGGCTCCTGCTGCACGCCCAGCGGCTCCTGCCACACCGACGCGGCCGACACCGCCCAGGCGGGCGACGTCACCACGGTCTACCGGGTGTCGGGCATGACCTGCGGCCACTGCGAGGGCGCGGTCTCCGAGGAGATCTCGCAGATCGCGGGCGTCGGCTCGGTGAAGGCCGTGGCGTCCACCGGCCTGGTGACCGTGGTCTCCGCGGCCCCGCTGGACGAGGCCGCGGTGCGCGCCGCCGTCGACGAGGCGGGCTACGAGCTCACGGGCCTGGCGTAACGCCGCCGGACGCCTTGCCGGGCCGCGCGCGCAGCCGTACGGGCTCCGCGGGCCGCCTCCGGGGCCGTACGGGACCAGCTCGCATACTGGTCGCGTACGGCCCCGCACCTGTTCCTGGAGTCCCGAACGTGGAAACCACCCGGGTCGAACTCACCATCGGTGGGATGACCTGCGCCTCCTGCGCCGCGCGCGTGGAGAAGAAGCTCAACCGCATGGACGGCGTCACGGCGACCGTCAACTACGCCACGGAGAAGGCGAGCGTCTCGTACCCCGAGGGGGTAACGGTCGGGGACCTGATCACCACCGTCGAGAAGACCGGGTACACGGCGGAGGAGCCCCCGCCGCCCCCGCCGCCGGAGCCGGAGCCGCTTGCGGAGGCCGTCGCGGACGGTCCCGCCGACGAACGCGCCGACGAACGCGCAGGGGAGCCCGCCGACGCCCTGCTCACCCGGCTCAAGGTGAGCGTCGCACTCGCGCTGCCCGTCGTGCTGCTCGCCATGGTCCCCGCCCTCCAGTTCGACAACTGGCAGTGGCTCTCGCTCACCCTCGCCTCCCCCGTCGTCGTCTGGGGCGGGCTGCCCTTCCACCGCGCCGCCCGGAAGAACGCCCGGCACGGCGCCGCCACCATGGACACGCTGGTCTCGCTGGGCACACTCGCCGCGTACGGCTGGTCGCTGTGGGCGCTGTTCCTGGGCGACGCGGGCACGACCGGCATGCGCCACGGCTTCGACCCCGCCGTCTCCCGGGGCGACGCCGCGTCCACGATCTACCTGGAGGTCGCCGCCGGGGTCGTCACCTTCATCCTGCTCGGCCGCTGGCTGGAGGCGCGCGCCAAACGGAAGTCGGGCGCCGCCCTGCGCGCCCTGCTCGAACTGGGCGCCAAGGACGTGGCGGTGCTGCGCGGGAACACCGAGGTGCGGATCCCGATCGGGGCGCTGCGCACGGGCGACCGCTTCGTGGTGCGGCCCGGCGAGAAGATCGCCACCGACGGCACGGTGACCGAGGGCTCATCCGCCGTCGACGCCTCCATGCTGACCGGCGAGTCCGTGCCGGTGGACATCGGCCCCGGGGACGCCGTGACGGGCGCGACGCTCAACACGTCCGGGCGCCTGGTCGTCGAGGCGACCAGGGTCGGCGCCGACACCCAGCTCTCCCGCATGGCACGGCTGGTCGAGGAGGCACAGAGCGGCAAGGCGCGGGTGCAGCGGCTCGCGGACCGGGTGTCCGCGGTGTTCGTCCCCGTCGTGCTGCTCATCGCGCTCGGCACGCTGCTCGGCTGGCTCGCCGCGACCGGCGACACGGCAGCCGCGTTCACGGCCGCCGTCGCCGTACTGATCATCGCCTGCCCCTGCGCCCTGGGCCTCGCCACGCCGACCGCGCTCATGGTCGGCACCGGGCGCGGCGCCCAGCTCGGCATCCTGATCAAGGGACCCGAGGTGCTGGAGACCACCCGCCGCGTCGACACGATCGTCCTGGACAAGACCGGCACCGTCACCACGGGCCGCATGGCGCTCCACGGCGCGTACGCCACCGGGGGCACCGACGAGCGGGAGCTGCTGCGCCTGGCCGGGGCGCTGGAGCACGCGTCCGAGCATCCGATCGCGAAGGCCGTCGCGGCGGGCGCCGCCGGGCGCGTCGGGGAGCTGCCGGTGCCCGAGCACTTCGAGAACGTCCCCGGGCTCGGGGTGCGCGGCACGGTCGAGGGGCACGAGGTGCTGGTGGGGCGGCCCCGGCTGCTCGTGGAAGCGGGCGTCGCACCGCCCCCGGAGCACGTGGACGCGGCCCGTACGGCGGTCGTCGTCGCCTGGGACGGGGTCGCGCGCGGCACGCTCACCGTCGCCGACGCGGTGAAGGACACCAGCGCGGAGGCCGTCGCCCGGCTGCGCGCGCTCGGTCTGACGCCGGTGCTGCTGACCGGCGACGACAAGGCGGTGGCGGAGGCGGTCGCGGCGGAGGTCGGGATCGACGAGGTGATCGCCGAGGTCATGCCCGAGGACAAGGTGTCCGTGGTCAAGCGCCTCCAGTCCGAGGGCCGTTCGGTCGCGATGGTCGGCGACGGCGTCAACGACGCGGCGGCCCTGGCCCAGGCCGACCTGGGGCTCGCGATGGGCACGGGCACGGACGCGGCGATCGAGGCGGGCGACCTCACGCTGGTCGGCGGTGACCTGCGGGTGGCGGCGGACGCGATCCGGCTCTCGCGGCGGACCCTCGCCACGATCAAGGGCAACCTCTGCTGGGCGTTCGGCTACAACGTCGCCGCGCTGCCGCTGGCCGCCGCGGGGCTCCTGAACCCGATGATCGCGGGTGCGGCGATGGCCTTCTCCTCGGTCTTCGTGGTGACGAACAGCCTGCGGCTGCGGTCGTTCCGCTGAGGCGTCCGCCGGGGAGTCCGCCGGGAAGTCCGCTGAGCGGTTTTGTGGATTCCGGTGGGCGGTCTCCACGAGATGCACAAGACCTTCACAAAGAGATCTAGATCACAGAGTTTTAGGGGTAACCATCCGGGGGGTTGGCGAGTCTAAGTGGGCGATGCCACGGACGTCTTGGGGGACGTCCATGTGGACGCCTATGGGGGGCGTCCCAGGCAAGCGTTGGCCGGGGCACGTGCACCGGGGAGCTTTGAGCGGCCCTCCCGTGCGTACGTACCCCGGCGGACCGCACCCAGACGCCCGGCCGGATCCCGTGGGGGGAATCCGCTCCGGGAAAAGGGAAGCGCCCCGCTTCGCCAACCCGTGGGGGGATTGGCAGCGGGGCGCTTCTCACTTGAGCGCCCGGCAGCCGGGACGGCGCCTTCGGGCGGCGGTCCTTTCAGGCGGCGGTCCTTTCAGGGGCGCGGGGAACCGCGCGAGAGTGGGGCACACGCCGCGCGAGAACGAACACGCCCCCCGTCGCGGCGTGCGACGAGAGGCGTGAGGTGAGGACCGCGGCCCCGTGAGGAACCTAGCGGCCCTCGACCGGAACGAAGTCGCGCAGGACCTCGCCCGTGTAGATCTGCCGCGGGCGGCCGATGCGGGAACCCGGCTCCTTGATCATCTCGTGCCACTGGGCGATCCAGCCCGGCAGCCGGCCCAGCGCGAAGAGGACCGTGAACATCTCGGTCGGGAAGCCCATCGCGCGGTAGATCAGACCCGTGTAGAAGTCCACGTTCGGGTACAGGTTCCGCGAGACGAAGTACTCGTCGGAGAGCGCGTGCTCCTCCAGCTTGAGCGCGATGTCCAGCAGCTCGTCGGACTTGCCGAGCGCGGACAGCACGTCGTGCGCCGCCGCCTTGATGATCTTGGCGCGCGGGTCGAAGGACTTGTACACCCGGTGGCCGAAGCCCATCAGGCGGACGCCGTCCTCCTTGTTCTTCACCTTGCGGATGAAGGAGTCGACGTCGCCGCCGTTGGCCTGGATGCCCTCCAGCATCTCCAGGACGGACTGGTTGGCGCCGCCGTGCAGCGGGCCCCAGAGCGCCGAGATGCCGGCCGAGATCGACGCGAACATGTTGGCCTGCGACGAGCCCACGAGGCGGACCGTCGAGGTCGAACAGTTCTGCTCGTGGTCGGCGTGCAGGATGAGGAGCTTGTCGAGCGCCGAGACGACGACCGGGTCCAGCTCGTACTCCTGCGCGGGGACCGAGAAGGTCATGCGCAGGAAGTTCTCCACGTACCCGAGGTCGTTGCGCGGGTACACGAACGGGTGACCGATTGACTTCTTGTAGGCGTACGCCGCGATCGTCGGGAGCTTGGCGAGCAGCCGGATCGTCGAGAGGTGCCGCTGCTGCTCGTCGAAGGGGTTGTGGCTGTCCTGGTAGAACGTGGACAGCGCGGAGACCACCGAGGACAGCATGGCCATCGGGTGGGCGTCGCGCGGGAAGCCGTCGAAGAAGCGCTTGACGTCCTCGTGCAGCAGCGTGTGCTGGGTGATCTCGTTCCGGAAGGTCGAGAGCTCGTCGACCTTGGGCAGTTCACCGTTGATCAGCAGGTACGCCACCTCAAGGAAGGTGGAGCGCTCCGCGAGCTGCTCGATGGGGTAGCCGCGGTAGCGCAGGATGCCCTGCTCGCCGTCGAGGTAGGTGATGGCGGATTTATAGGCGGCGGTGTTGCCGTATCCGCTGTCGAGGGTCACCAGCCCGGTCTGTGCGCGGAGCTTCCCGATGTCGAAGCCCTTGTCGCCGACGGTGCTGTCGATCACCGGGTAGGTGTACTCGCCATCGCCGAACCGCAGTACTACAGCGTTGTTCGCGTTCTCGCTCACGTCATCCCTCACCGACGTAGTGCCTCTTCTTCGAGGTGCCCTGACTGTCTCTACCATCCCCCATTTGGCTCAGCAGAGTGCACTCGGGGTCGGCCATTAGGCCCATTCGCGGCACTGAGTGCCGCGAACCTGAACATCCTGCCCCCTTCGCCCCGGTTCCGAAAGTCCTAGGTGACGTTTCCCACTGGACCTGACCCGGACAGCCGGTAGTCCAGTGCGGTAAAGCGCCTGCCCGCGGACACCGTGCGCACCGCCTGGCCTATGGCCCTGCGCGACCCGACCAGCACGACCAGCTTCTTGGCCCGGGTCACCGCGGTGTAGAGCAGGTTCCGCTGGAGCATCATCCACGCCCCGGTGGTGACGGGGATCACCACCGCCGGGTACTCGCTGCCCTGCGAACGGTGGATCGTCACGGCGTACGCGTGGGACAGCTCGTCCAGCTCGTCGAAGTCGTACCCGACCTCCTCGTCCTCGTCGGTCAGCACCGTGAGGCGCTGGTCCTCCAGGCTGAGCGAGGTGACGACGCCGACCGTGCCGTTGAAGACGCCGTTGGCGCCCTTCTCGTAGTTGTTGCGGATCTGCGTGACCTTGTCGCCCACCCGGAACACCCGTCCGCCGAACCGCTTTTCGGGCACGTCGGGCCTGGCCGGGGTGATCGCCTGCTGGAGCAGGCCGTTGAGGGTCCCGGCACCCGCGGGCCCCCGGTGCATCGGGGCCAGCACCTGGACGTCCCTGCGCGGGTCGAGGCCGAACTTGGCGGGAATGCGCCGCGCCGCGACGTCCACGGTCAGCCGCCCGGCATCCTCCGTCTCGTCCTCCACGAAGTGGAAGAAGTCCGAGAGGCCCCGGGTGAGCGGCGGAACGCCCGAATTGATCCGGTGGGCGTTGGTCACCACGCCCGACTGCTGGGCCTGCCGGAAGATCCTGGTGAGGCGTACGGCGGGCACCGGACCGCCCGGCGCGAGCAGGTCGCGCAGCACCTCGCCCGCGCCCACGCTCGGCAGCTGGTCCACATCACCCACGAGGAGGAGATGGGCACCGGGTGCCACCGCCTTGACGAGCTTGTTGGCGAGCAGCAGGTCGAGCATCGACGCCTCGTCGACCACGACCAGGTCGGCGTCGAGCGGCCGGTCCCTGTCGTACGCCGCGTCTCCGCCGGGCTTCAGTTCGAGCAGCCGGTGCACCGTGGACGCCTCGGCCCCGGTCAGCTCGGCCAGCCGCTTGGCCGCCCGGCCCGTGGGCGCCGCGAGGACGACCTTGGCCTGCTTGGCGCGGGCCAGCTCCACGACGGAGCGGACCGTGAAGGACTTGCCGCAGCCGGGGCCGCCGGTCAGCACCGCGACCTTCTCGGTGAGCGCGAGGCGCACCGCCTGCTCCTGCTCGGGCGCGAGGTCGGCGCCCGTGCGCCCCGTCAGCCAGCCGAGCGCCTTGGGCCAGTCCACGTCCGCGAACCACGGCATGCGGTCCTCTTCGGCCCGCAGCAGCCGTCTGACCTGTCCGGCGAGCGAGAGCTCCGCGCGGTGGAAGGGCACCAGGTAGATGCCGGTGATCGGCTCGCCGCCGTCCGGTCCCGGGACCCGCTCGCGCACCACCCCTTCCTCTTCCTGCGCCAGCTCGGCGAGGCAGTCGATGACGAGGCCCGTGTCGACCTGGAGGAGCTTCACCGAATCGCTGATCAGCCGCTCCTCGGGGAGGAAGCAGTGCCCCTGGTCGGCGGACTGCGACAGGGCGTACTGGAGGCCCGCCTTGACCCGGTCCGGGCTGTCGTGCGGAATGCCGACGGCCTGGGCGATCCGGTCGGCGGTGAGGAAGCCGATGCCCCAGACGTCGGCGGCCAGGCGGTACGGCTGGTCCCTCACGACGGAGATCGAGTCGTCCCCGTACTTCTTGTAGATCCGCACCGCGATGGAGGTGGAGACCCCGACCGTCTGGAGGAAGACCATGACCTCCTTGATCGCCTTCTGCTCCTCCCATGCCTCGGCGATCTTCTTGGTCCGCTTGGGGCCGAGGCCCGGGACCTCGATCAGGCGCCCCGGCTCCTCCTCGATGATCTGGAGGGTGTCCAGGCCGAAGTGCTGCGTGATGCGGTCGGCGAAGACCGGGCCGATGCCCTTGACCAGGCCGGATCCGAGGTATCTGCGGATGCCTTGGATCGTGGCGGGCAGGAGGGTCGTGTAGTTCTCGACCGTGAACTGTCTGCCGTACTGCGGGTGCGAGCCCCAGCGGCCCTCCATGCGCAGCGACTCGCCCGGCTGGGCGCCGAGGAGGGAGCCGACGACGGTGAGCAGGTCGCCCGAGCCGCGGCCGGTGTCGACGCGGGCCACGGTGTAGCCCGTCTCCTCGTTGGCGTAGGTGATCCGCTCCAGGACGCCTTCGAGTACGGCTTTCGTCGGGGGCTGGGGAGTGTGTGCTGCTTGCGGTGGCACGGTCGACTGCGCCTGCTTCTGCTGGGGCATGCGGACGACGCTACCGCTCGGGTCGGACAGCGCGGCGGGCCTGTGGACAACTGCGGGACTGTGGACAACTCCAGGGCACGACCGGGCCGCCACCGCTCGAACGGCCACAACACGGCCACAACCAACAGGGGCCCGGTCCGCAGACCGGGCCCCACGCGCTCCCCCCTCCAGCGTCACGGCCCCCGATATCCCCCCGGATCCCCTCCCCGAAGGCCCTGACACCAAGTAGGACCCACGTCACCCCCAGAGGGTTGTACGGATGCGGGCAGTTATTTTTCCGGAGTTCCCGGGTCCTCAAAATGCCGACATAACGGGACGGAAGTAGCTTCTAAAGCATGAGCGATCAGCCGAACGACCAGTCATTCGAGCAGGACGTCCTCGACGAGCTCGGCGACGAGAAGCTCCAGGAGATCGCCGGACTGCTGGGTACGGACACGGCGGGCGCGCAGGCGATGGTCGGCACGACCGTCTCGGCACTCCAGGGCGGGGACGTCCAGGAGGTGGCGGAGGCGGCGGACGCGGCGGAGGGCGCGGCTGGGGCGGCGGACGCGGCGCCCTCCGGGGGCGGGCTGCAAGGAGTGGCCGCGCTCGGCGGACTCGGAGGGCTGCTCGGGGGCGGGATGGCCGCGGGCGTGTTCAGCAAGGTCTCGAAGCCGGTCGCGGCGGCGGTCGCCAAGAAGACGGGCCTGCCGGCGCCGACGGTCGCCAAGGCGTTGGACGTACTGCTGCCGGTACTGCTCGCGGTCTTCACGAAACGAGCGGCGGCGGGCAAGGGAAGCGGAAGCGGGAAGGGCGGGGGGCTCGGCGGGCTGCTGGGCGGGCTGTTGGGCGGCGGGGGCCCGAAGTAGGGGCGCCGGGGCCCGTGCGGGACGGCCCCGTTCGGCACGGACCGCGAGACCGCGTCGATGTGCGGCTCCACCGCGCGCGCCAACGATCGGGCACGCGCGCAACGTGCCCGCCCACCCCCGGCGGGCCCGCCCCCCTACCCCAGCACCTCCCCGTACCGGGCGATCACCTCTCCCAGGACCTCCGCACCGTCCCTCGCCCACAGCCCTTCGTTGAAGATCTCGACCTCGATCCAGCGCCCCGCGTACCCCGCCGCGTCCGACGCCGCCACGAGGCCCTTGAAGTCGACGCAGCCGTCGCCCAGTTGGCCGCGGCCGAGGAGGACCCCCGCCGGGAGCGGGGTGATCCAGTCCGCGAGCTGGAGCGCGTGGATGCGCGCGCCCGCCCCCGCGCGGGCGATCTCCGCGGCGGCCCGCTCGTCCCACCACACGTGGTACGTGTCGACCACCACCCCCACCTCCTCCGCGGGGAACCGCTCCGCGATGTCCAGCGCCTGGCCCAGCGTGGACACCACGCACCGGTCGGAGGCGAACATCGGGTGCAGCGGCTCGACCGCGAGCCGCACGCCGCACGCGCGCGCGTGGGGCGCGAGTTCCCCCAGCGCCTCCGCCACCCGCTCCCGCGCACCCGCCAGGTCCCGGCTGCCCTCGGGCAGTCCGCCCGAGACCAGGACCAGCGTGTCCGTGCCGAGCGCCGCCGCCTCATCGACCGCCGCGCGGTTGTCGGACAGCCAGCCGTCGGCCGTGAAGAAGCCGCCCCGGCACAGGCTGGTGACGGTGAGGCCGGCGTCCCGCACCAGGCGGGCCGTGCGCTCCACGCCGTACTCCTGGACCGGGCCGCGCCACAGGCCGACCCCGCCGACGCCCGCCCGCGCGCAGCCCTCGACCAGCTCGGGCAGCGACCACTGCTTGATCGTCTCCTGGTTGAGGCTCAACCGGGCGAGCGCGCTCACTGCGCCACCCCGTGCACCGTCAGCAGCGCCCTCATCCGGTGTTCCGCGAGCCCGGGATCGGGGAACAGGCCCAGCCCGTCCGCCAGTTCGTACGCCCGCGCGAGGTGCGGCAGCGAGCGCGCCGACTGGAGCCCGCCCACCATCGTGAAGTGCTCCTGGTGCCCGGCGAGCCACGCCAGCAGCACCACTCCGGTCTTGTAGTAGCGGGTCGGGGAAGCGAAGAGGTGGCGGGACAACTCGACGGTGGGGTCGAGGAGTTCACGGAATCCCGCCGCGTCCCCCTCGTCCAGCTTCCGCACCGCGCGCGCCGCCAGCGGGCCCAGCGGGTCGAAGACGCCGAGCAGGGCGTGGCTGAAGCCCTGCGCGTCGCCCGCGATCAGCTCTGGGTAGTGGAAGTCGTCACCGGTGTAGCAGCGCACGCCCTTCGGCAGGCGCCGCCGCAGCGCGACCTCGCGGTCCGCGTCCAGGAGCGAGACCTTGATGCCGTCGACCTTGTCGGGGTGCGCGGCGATGACGTCGAGGAAGACCTCGGTGGCCTCGTCCAGGTCGGACGAGCCCCAGTACCCTTCGAGCGCGGGGTCGAACATCGGGCCGAGCCAGTGCAGCACGACCGGTTCGGCCGCCTGGCGCAGGAGCCCGCCGTACGTCTCGCGGTAGTCGTCGGGCGTCTTCGCCGCGCCCGCCAGCGCCCTGGACGCCATCAGGATCGCCTGCGCGCCGACCGACTCGACGAGGGCGAGCTGCTCCTCGTACGCCTCACGGATCGTCAGGAGGTCAACGGGGCCCGCCAGTTGGTCCGTGCCGACGCCGCACGCGATACTGCCGCCCACCGCCTTCGCCTCGGCGGCCGAGCGGCGGATCAGCTCGGCGGCGCCCGCCCAGTCCAGGCCCATGCCGCGCTGCGCGGTGTCCATCGCCTCGGCCACGCCCAGGCCGTGCGACCACAGGTGGCGGCGGAAGGCGAGCGTGGCGTCCCAGTCGACGGCCGCGGGGGCGTCGGGCGTGACGTCGGCGTGCGGGTCGGCGACGACGTGCGCCGCCGCGAAGACCGTACGGGAGGCCAGTGCGGGCCCGCCCGGCGGCAGCGCCAGGGGTTCGGCGCGCGGGGTGTGCGCGCGGCCGTCGGGGAGGCGGATCACAGCGAGACCTCCGGCACGTCGAGGCGGCGGCCCTCGGCCGACGACCTCAGCCCCAGCTCGGCGAGTTGGACGCCGCGCGCGCCCGCGAGGAGGTCCCAGGCGTACGGCGCGTCGGCGTAGACGTGCGCGAGGAACAGCTCCCACTGCGCCTTGAAGCCGTTGTCGTACTCGCCGTTGTCCGGGATCTCCTGCCACTGCTCGCGGAAGCGCTCGGTCGCCGGGAGGTCCGGGTTCCAGACCGGCTTGGGCGTCGCGGAGCGGTGCTGCACGCGGCAGTTGCGCAGGCCCGCGACGGCCGAGCCGTGCGTGCCGTCGACCTGGAACTCGACGAGCTCGTCGCGGTTGACGCGCACCGCCCAGGAGGAGTTGATCTGGGCGACCGCGCCGCCCTCCAGCTGGAAGACGCCGTACGCCGCGTCGTCGGCGGTCGCCGTGTAGGGCTTGCCCCGCTCGTCCCAGCGGCGCGGGACGTGCGTGGTGGCGAGCGCCTGGACGCTGGTCACCCGGCCGAACAGCTCGTGGAGCACGTACTCCCAGTGCGGGAACATGTCGACGACGATGCCGCCGCCGTCCTCGGCGCGGTAGTTCCAGCTCGGGCGCTGGGCCTCCTGCCAGTCGCCCTCGAAGACCCAGTAGCCGAACTCGCCCCGTACGGACAGGATCTCACCGAAGAAGCCGCCGTCGATCAGCCGCTTCAGCTTGCGCAGTCCCGGCAGGAAGATCTTGTCCTGGACGACGCCGTGCTTGATGCCCGCGTCGCGGGCGAGCCCGGCCAGCTCCAGGGCCTCGGCCAGGCCGGTGGCGGTGGGCTTCTCGGTGTAGACGTGCTTGCCCGCCGCTATCGCCTTCTTCAGCGCCGCCACGCGGGCCGAGGTGACCTGCGCGTCGAAGTAGATCTCGACGGTCGGGTCCGCGAGCACCGCGTCGAGGTCGGTGGACCACTCGGTGAGGCCGTGCCGCTCGGCCAGCTCCCGCAGCGCGTGCTCGCGGCGGCCCACCAGCACCGGCTCGGGCCACAGCGACTCGCCGTCGCCCAGGTCGAGTCCGCCCTGCTCGCGGATGGCGAGGAGCGAACGCACCAGGTGCTGCCGGTACCCCATGCGCCCGGTCACGCCGTTCATGGCGATCCGCACTGTCCTGCGTGTCACGAAGTTCCCTCCATGGTGCCCGATATGGCCGTAGCAAGCGCTTTCTATCGCAGATGACGCTAGCCTGCGGGCAGCCCCCCGTACAAGGGCCGGGCCCGATCTCCCCTCACGGAGGAAGCGATGACAGTCACCCTGGCGGACGTGGCGGCCCGCGCCCGGGTGTCCCCGGCCACCGTCTCGCGCGTCCTGAACGGCAACTACCCGGTCGCCGCGGCCACTCGGGAACGGGTGCTCAAGGCCGTCGACGAGCTGGACTACGTGCTGAACGGCCCCGCGAGTTCGCTCGCCGCCGCGACCTCCGACCTCGTCGGCATCCTGGTCAACGACATCGCCGACCCGTTCTTCGGGATCATGGCGAGCGCGGCACAGTCGCAGATAGGGGGCACCGGAGGGCGCGCGGGCGGCGAGAAGCTGGCGGTCGTCTGCAACACCGGCGGCTCGCCCGAGCGGGAACTGACCTACCTCACGCTGCTCCAGCGCCAGCGCGCCGCGGCCGTCGTCCTCACCGGCGGCGCGCTGGAGGACGAGGAGCACAGCGCGGCGATGGCGACGAAGCTCGCGCGGCTCGCGGAGGCGGGGACGCGGGTGGTGCTGTGCGGGCGGCCGATGCCGGCGGCGTGGGCGGGCGGCGGGGGCGGCGGCCCTGCCGGGGGCGGCGCCTCCGGGGGTGGTCCCGGCTTCGGGGGTGGCCCCGGTCCTGGCGAGGGGCCCGTGTCCGCGGCCCTCACCTTCGACAACTTCGGCGGCGGGCGGCGGCTCACCGAACACCTGCTCAGCCTCGGCCACCGGAAGATCGGTTACGTCGCCGGGCCGGCCGACCGCACCACCACCCGCCACCGCCTGGAGGGCCACCGCGCGGCGCTCGCCGCGGCGGGGGTGCTCGACGAGCAGGATCCGCTGACCGTGCACGGGCCGTACACCCGCGGCTCCGGGTACGAGGCGACGGGCGAACTCCTGCGCCGCACGCCCGACCTGACGGCCGTCGTGGCGGCGAACGACACCGTCGCGCTGGGCGCGTGCGCGGCGCTGCGCGATGCGGGGCTGCGGATTCCCGAGGACATCTCGGTGGCCGGGTTCGACGATCTGCCGTTCGCGGTGGACGCGGTGCCCGCGCTGACGACGGTACGGCTGCCGCTGCACGAGGCGGGGGCGCGGGCGGGGCGCCTCGCGACGGGCAAGGAGGCGGCGCCGCCCGGGGGGATCGCGACGATCGGGGCGGAGTTGATGGTGCGGGGGTCCACCGCACCGCCGCCTCGGTAGGGGCGGGGCCCTCTGGCCCCGGGGCGGGGGGCGGCCCCTCTGGCCCCCGGGGCGGGCATCGCCCGTGCATGTCCCCGCTGCCTCGGGGGTGCCGTTGATGGACCGCATACGGTGAAGTGGCTGTGACCAGTGCCGTCGACCTCAGTCCGTCGGTGTCGGTGTCGGCACGGCGCAGGCGTCGGCGATAGCCCGCGTGTCCCAGTAGAACGGACGCACCTCGGTGATCCGCCCGTCCTTGACCGTGATCGCTTGCAGAATGGGGAAGCTGATCGCACGGCCGGTCGCGCGAGCGCGAGCACGGACCTGTGTGAGCACGACCGCAGTCTCGCCGGTGGCCAGGAACTCCTGCTCCACCATCTCGAACGACTCCCACACCTCTCCCATCATGAGGAAGAACTGCGTCATGCCGCTGTGCCCACGCCAAGTGCCCCCGTAGGGCAGGGCATCTGCTTGGTGCAGCTCGACATCCGGCGCGAAGAAGGGGGCGAGGAGGTCGAACGAAGCCTCGCCAGGGCCTCCCGCCGCCAGGTACTCCGCCTCAGCGGCATACATGCCGCTGAGAACTGTTGCCGACTCCGTGGTGAATGACATCGTCATGCCGCCAGCATGGGGACCACAGCGGGACCTCGCTGGCGGCAATCAGACACCGTTGTCCGCACGGCCGACACTTCCGCAACAGGCCCTGGCGGGGCGCACACGCGGCGGGGCCGCACATCCGACACACCCCCCACAGGCGGGCCCGCCCCTCCGCGTCGGCGGCACTCGCCCCCGGCGGGGTTTCGGGAAGGGGTGGGGTGGGGGATGTGCCCAGGCCCCGGCACGGGGCCGTCGCCCTCCCACGAGGGCCGTGTCCTCCGGTCCGGCCCCCGTTCCCCCGGGGTGGGGGTCGTAGGGATGCTCCCCGCAGGGGCACGAGGCTGTACCGATGTGCGGCTCCGCCGCGTGGGCGCAAAAAGCGGCACCCCGAGGCAACGGGGTCATCGACAGGTGACGCCCACCCCCTGTGCGCAGAAGACGCCCACCTACCGCCCCGCCACATTCGCGATCATCCGTCGCAACACCCTGAGCGCCGCCACGTACTCCTCCTCCCCCACCCCCTCGTGCACCACCGCTCGCACCTCCGCCGCCAGCCCCCGCAGCCTCACCCTCGCCGCCTCGCCCTCCTCCGTCAGGTGCAGAGCCCCCTCTCCACCCGACCCCGACCCCGGTCCTGACCCCGACCCCGACCCCGGTCCCTCCGCCCGGAGCCAGCCCCTGTGCAGGAGTTGGTCGATCACTCGCGCCGTCTCCCGCGCGTCCGTCAGGGACGCCAGCCGCGCCCCCACCTCCGCACGCCCCGGCGCACCCGCACCCGCGCCCGCTCCCGCCCCGCCGTTCACGGCGTTGAGCACCCAGTACTGCGGCTGCGTCACATCGACCTTGGCCATCTCGTCGCGCAGACAGCGGGTCACCGCCTCGTGCGCCAGCCCGCTCCAGTACCCGATCGGCTGGCTCGACAGCATCTCGTCGGTGGCCCCGGGGTCCGCGGGGGCCTGGTCGACGAGCTTCTTCCGGTTCGCGTCGTTCATGATCGCGACACTATCTGAGTACACCGTACGCAACTCATCCACCCCCGCCCCGTGCGGCCCCACCCCCGGCGACCTCGGCTGGATCGTGCAGCGCCACGGCGGACTCGGGCGACCGGCTCGTGCGCGCGGTCGTGGAGTTCGCGCGCGGCGCGGGCCACCGCGAGCTGGCGCTGCGGACGAACGACGTCCTGGACGCCGCCCGCAGGATCTACCAGCGGCACGGCTTCGCGCTGGTCGCCGAGAAACCGCACCGCTCGTACGGCGCCGATCTCGTCGGGGAGGACTGGCGCCTCGACCCGACCGGCGCGGCGGACGAATAGAACGGGCGGACCCGGTTAGGTCTGAACAGGTCCGCACAGCAGCGAATGAGCGATTCGGTAGGGGTGCACACAGTGAAGTACGCGTTCTCGACCCTCGGCGTCCCCGGCCTGCCCGTCCCCGACGTGGTCCGCCTCGCCGTCGAGCACGGCTACGACGGCGTCGAACTGCGCGCCCACCCCGAGGAGCCCGTCCACCCGGGCCTCGGGATTCCCGAACGCACCGCCGTGGCGGAGGAGTTCGCGCGCGGCGGCATCGCGGTCCTGGGGCTCGCGGGGTACGTGCGGATCGCGGCGGACGGCGAGGACGCGCCGGTCCTGGCCGAGTTGGACGCCCTGCTGCGGCTCGCCCGGGACCTCGGCGCGCCGTACGTCCGGGTCTTTCCCGGCGGCGGCGACCAGGACCGGGACGCCGCCGACGCCACGGCGGCCCGCAGGCTGGCCGCCGCCGCACCGGTCGCGGCGGACCTGGGCGTACGGATCCTGCTGGAGACCCACGACTCGCACCGCACGGGCGCGGCGGCGGCCCGCGTCCTGGGCCCCGTGGGCCACGGCTCGGTGGGCGCGCTCTGGGACGTGCTGCACACCTGGCTGGGCGGCGACGACCCCGAGTCCGCGCACGCCGTGCTCGCCCCGCACCTGGGATACGTACAGGTGAAGGACGTGGCGTCGGCCGACGACCTCACCCCGCTCCCGCTCGGTGCGGGCGCGCTGCCGCTCGCGCGGTGCCTGGCGCCGCTGGACGGGGAGGCGTGGGTCTGCTGGGAGTACGAGAAGCGCTGGTACCCGCAGGCGGCGGACCTCCCGCCGCTGCTCTCGGCGGGCCGGGCGTTCCTGGCGGAGGCGGAGGTGGCTGCGAAGGGCGCCTGAGCACCGCCGGGCGGGCGGCTCGAACAGTCGACCGGTTGGCAGTGAGCGCTTTCTGTAAAGCGCCGCGCGGGAGGGTGCGCGCCGAGGCGCGGGCGGGCGCCGCCGCGCGGGCGCGCGTGCCTCAGCGCGCGCCCGCCCGCCCGAGATCGCGGGCCTCCCGCCCGGCGGCGCTCTCCGTCTCCCGCTCCACGGTGCTCCCCGCGTCCCTCCCCCGGCGGCCCATCGACGTCACCGCGACCCCGCCCACCAGCAGCGCCGCCGCGCACCAGCGCAAGGGGCTCACCGACTCGTCCAGGAACAGGGCCGCCGACGACATCCCGAAGACCGGCACCAGCAGGGTGAACGGCGCCACCGACGAAGCCGGGTGGCGGCTCAGCAGGAAGCCCCAGGCACCGAAGCCGAGCACCGTGCTGACCCAGGCGACGAACAGCAGCGCGCCCACCCCCGTCCAGTCCAGCGACGCCAGCGCCGCCCGGTCGCGGTCCCAGCCCTCGAAGAGCAGCGAGAGCGCGAACAGCGGCAGTACGGGCACGGTCGACGCCCAGACCATGAAGTTCAGCGCGTCGGGCGGGGCGGCCTTGCGGGTCAGCACGTTGGACACGCCCCACGCGGCGGCCGCCGCGATCACCAGGACGAAGCCGAGCAGCGGGCCGCCCGCGCCCTCGTCGACCGCCGCGACGCCGATCCCGGCGAAGGCGACGGCCATGCCCAACAGCCTCGTCCTGCCCGGACGTTCACCGAGCACCGCCATCGCGATCAGGGCGGTGAACACGGCCTGGATCTGGAGGACGAGCGAGGAGAGGCCCGCGCCCATCCCCTGGTCCATCCCGATGAACAGCAGTCCGAACTTCGCCACGCCCAGCGCGATCCCCACCCCCACCAGCCACTTCCACGCGACCGTCGGCCTGCCCACCAGGAAGACGGCGGGCAGCGCGGCGGCGAGGAAGCGCAGGGCCGAGAAGAGCAGCGGCGGGAAGTGGTCCAGGCCGACCTCGATGACGACGAAGTTGACGCCCCAGAGGGCGGCGACGAGAGCCGCGAGGGCGGCGTGGAGTGGGCGCATGGGACGAGGATCACCGGACGGGAGCGTGTAGCACCAGCGCGGATTCCTGCATGATTGGATTTAGCGTTGCTACTGAATGGGAGATGTCCGTGCTCGATCTGGGGCGCCTGCGGGCCCTGCACGCGGTCTCCGTCCACGGCTCGGTCGCCGCGGCGGCCGCCGCGCTCGGCTACACGCCGTCCGCCGTCTCGCAGCAGATCACCAAGCTGGAGCGGGAGACGCGCACGACGCTGCTGGAGCGGCGCGGGCGGGGCGTCGCGCTCACCGAGGACGCGCGCCACCTCGCCGCTACGGCACGGGAGTTGCTGGCGATCGTCGAGAACGCGGAGACGACGCTGGAACAGCGCAGGGGGCGGCCGGCGGGGCTGCTGTCGATCGGGGCGTTCGCCTCCGCCGCGCGGGGGCTGCTGCCCGGGGCGCTGGCGGAGCTGGCGCGGGAGCATCCCGAGGTGGACGCGCGGCTCACCGAGGTCGATCCGCACCTGTCGGTCGACCTCGTCGCCAAGGGCGTGCTCGACCTGGCGGTCGCCCACGACTGGGACATCGCGCCGCTGCCCGCGCCCGAGGGGGTGGAGCAGGCGGTGATCGGTGAGGACCGGTGCGATCTACTGGTGCCCGAAGGGCATCGCCTCGCGGGCGCCCGCGACGTGCGGCGCGCGGAGCTGGCGACGGAGCGGTGGATCTGCCAGCCGCCCGGCACGGTGTGCCACGACTGGCTGATGCGGACGCTGCGGGAGGCGGGGTACGAGCCGGACATCCGGCACCTCGCGGAGGAGAACCACACCCAACTCGCGCTCGTCGCCGCGGGGTTGGGGATCGCGATGATTCCGCGCCTCGGGCGGGGCGCGCTGCCGCCCGGGGTGGTGGAGGTGCGGCTCGATCCGGTGCCGGTGCGGAGGCTGTACGCGGTGTGGCGGGTGGGGGCGGCGCGGCGGCCCGCGATCGTGGAGGCGGTACGGGTGCTCCAGACGCGGTACGCGGGGCGGGACGCGGGGCGCCCTTGAGGGCGCGGCCTTGCGGGGCGGGGCGCCGGCCCGCCGCGCGGGGGCATTGCCCCGGGGCGCGGGGGCATTGCCCCGGGGCGCGGGGTTTTCGCCTGCGGCGGGCAAGTCCCCCACCCGCCCCTTCCCGAAACCCTGCCGGGGGCTGGGCCCGCTTCGCGGGGTGGGTGGGTTCGCGGGTGACGAGCCGCTCGGGGTGGGTGGGGCATGCGCGACGTGTGCCCCACTCTCGCGCAGTTCCCCGCGCCCCTTCGGGGCACTCCTCGGGCTCGCGCCCATGCGGCGGAGCCGCACATCCGCCCCCGCGTGGAACCGGGAACCGGACGCCGCCCCGGGCCGTCCAACCCCCGTGCTGCCGGAGAGTCACCGCAGCGCGGTGCTTGTCGGCCCTCGCTGCTGGCTGCGACCGCTGACTCCCCTCTCCAACCGCCTGCGGCCAGCAGCACACCGCCACCGGCGCGCCCCCTCCACATGCGCCGGTGGCGGTGCAAACCCTTGACCGGGCAATAACTTTCCGGATAGCCATGACTGCTTGGAAGTTTCCTTCACCCCCAACTCCCCGGTTGGGTCTTCCTCGTTGAGCAGGGCCGGAAGGAGTTCCCGTGCATCACCACCGCACCTCCACTTCCACCTCCACCTCCACCTCCAGACGAACCGTCCTCACCGTCGGCGCCGCCGCCGTGGTGGCCGCCACCGTCGCCACCGCCACCCCCGCGAGCGCCGCGAGCGGCGCCGGTGACCGCCGACTCAAGCGCCTGATCTCCCGCATGTCCCTCGAAGAGAAGGTCGGGCAGCTCTTCGTCATGCGGGTCTACGGCCACTCGGCCACCGCCCCCGACCAGGCCGACGTCGACGCCAACCTCAAGGAGATCGGCGTCCGCACCGCCGCCGAGCTGATCGCCAAGTACCACGTCGGCGGCATCATCTACTTCGCCTGGGCGCACAACACCCGCGACCCGCACCAGATCGCCGACCTCTCCAACGGCATCCAGCGGGCGGGCCTCGCCCGGTCCACCCCGCTCCCCCTCCTCATATCCACCGACCAGGAGCACGGCATCGTCTGCCGCGTCGGCGAGCCCGCCACGCTGATGCCCGGCGCGATGGCGCTCGGCGCGGGCGGCTCGCGCTCCGACGCCCGCAGCGCCGCGCGCATCGCGGGCGCCGAGCTGGCCGCGCTCGGCATCCGGCAGAACTACGCCCCCGTCGCCGACGTGAACGTCAACCCGGCCAACCCCGTGATCGGCGTCCGCTCCTTCGGGGCCGACCCGCAGGCCGTGGCCGGACTGGTCGCCGCGCAGGTCAAGGGGTACCAGAGCAGCGGCATCGCCGCGACGTCCAAGCACTTCCCCGGGCACGGCGACACCGAGGACGACAGCCACAACAAACTGCCGTACATCAGGCACACCCTGGAGCAGTGGCACGCCCTCGACGCCCCGCCCTTCAGGGCGGCCGTCGCCGCGGGCATCGACTCGATCATGACCGCGCACATCGTCGTCCCCGCGCTGGACGCCGCCGAGGACCCGGCGACGCTCTCGCGCCCCATCCTCACCGGCATCCTCCGCGAGGAGCTGGGCTACGACGGCGTCGTCGTCACGGACTCGCTCGGCATGGAGGGCGTGCGCACCAAGTACGGCGACGACCGCGTCCCGGTCCTGGCCCTCAAGGCGGGCGTGGACCAGCTCCTCAACCCGCCGAAGCTGGACGTGGCGTGGAACGCCGTGCTGAAGGCGGTCAGGGACGGCGAACTGACCGAGGCCCGGCTCGACGAATCGATCCTGCGGATCTTCCGCCTCAAGGCGAAGCTCGGCCTCTTCCGGGACCCGTACGTCACCCACCGCGGCGTCGACCGCACGGTCGGCACCCGCTCCCACCTGGCCGCCGCCGACCGCATCGCCGAGGGGACCACCACGCTCCTCACCAACCCCGACCGCTTCCTGCCGCTCTCGCGCCGCACGCACCGCGGCGTGCTGGTGGTCGGCGCCGACCCGGCGTCCCCCTCGGGCACCACGGGACCGCCGACCGCCACCCTGGCCTCCGCCTTCACCGAACTGGGCTACACCGCCACGGCGTTGTCCACCGGCACCGCGCCGACCCGCGCGAAGATCGACGAGGCGGTGGCCGCGGCGCGCGGCAAGGACGTGGTGGTCGTGGGCACGTACAACGTCTCGGCCGCGAGCAGTCAGCGCACGCTCGTGCGGGAGTTGGCCGCCACCGGCGTCCCGGTCGTCGCCGTCGCGATCCGCAATCCGTACGACATCGCCCAACTCGCGGACGTCAAGGCGTCGTTGGCGACGTACTCCTGGACCGACGTCGAACTGCGCGCCGCCGTCCGGGTGATCGCGGGGCGCGCGCGTCCCGAGGGGCGGCTGCCCGTGCCCGTGCAGCGCGCGGACGACCCGACGCGGGTGCTGTACCCGGTGGGACACGGCCTCTCGTACTAGCCGTCGGCGCGAGGGCGTACGGACGGCTACGCCCGCGCACCCGTACGCCACCCCCAAAGGGCGCAAAGCCCCCTGTCCGTCTGGCGCGGCCCCGGATCGCGGGCCACGCTGGACGGACGGCTCCGGGGGGTCGCATGCGCAGAGGACGTGCCGCGGGAGTGCTGGTCGCCGTACTGCTCACGACCGCCCTCGCCGACGCCTGCCGGCGGGAGCCCGCGAGCGGTTCGGACGCCCTGGGGTCCGGCGCCCGGCCCACCGCACCCGGCTACGGGGTGCGGTTCCTGGGGCTCGGGGACTGCAGTTCGCGCGGGCCGGACGTGGGCGAGGTGCCGTGCACCAGCGAGCGGGCGGTGGCGCGGGTGATCGCCCGCCACCAGGGCCGCCCGCCGCCGTCGGGGCCCGTCTGCCCGGACCGCACCGACTTCGTGCTGCACATCTCGCAGACGGGTGCGGCGACCGGCAGGAGCTACGCCTGCATGCGCAACCTGGAGCCGCCGCACCCGGGCGACCCCGGGCGGGGCGGCGGCCCGCACACCGTCGTCGGGGACTGCGTCGCCCACGCGGGCGCGGGCCAGGTGCGGGAGACCGCCTGCGACGGCTCGGGCGAGCGGCGCCCGCAGTTCCGGGTGGAGTCGGCGGTGCGCCGCCGCGCGCAGTGCCCGCCGACCACGGACCTGTACGTGGAGCTGGGCGGCGTCCGCCCGGTCGGGTGCGCCCACCGGGTGTGAACCACCCGGTGGGCGCGGCCCGTTCGGTCGGTCAGCGGCTCAGAAGCGGATGCGCTTCTCGCGCTCGACCTCGCGCCTGTCCAGGCGCTTGTCGAACCGCGCCAGCGGCTCGGCCTGCTGCACGGCGGCCGGGGAGAGCCCCGCCCACGCCAGGATCCTGGCCGTGGCCTTCGCCTTCTCGGCCGGGACGAGGCCCGCGACGTCGGCGCCGTGGTTGGCACCGGGCGCCGTCATGACGTAGCTGTCCCTGGCGCCCTTGCCGAGGCGGAACGGCTCGGCGCCCCACGGGTCGTTCTCGCCGTAGACGAAGAGCATCCGGTCGGCGCGGTGGCGGACCCAGGAGTCGACCGAGGGCATGACCCACGGCTTGAACTTCATCGGGATCGAGCGGGGCACGAAGTTGCGCGGCGGCTGGTAGCCGTACCGGCTCAGGTCCTTGAGGTGCGGCTGCTTGATGTCGGGCGAGCCCAGCTCGGTGCCCGCCTGGTAGTAGTACGCCGTGTAGCCCGCGAGGCTCTGGTCGGTGTAGGCGGACCAGCCGATGACGCGGTCGACGTAGGCGTACACCTGGTCGTCGGTCGCGGTGGCCGCCACCGGCACCCGGGCGCAGGCGGTGGCGGCGTCCTGGTACTGCCAGAAGCCCCAGGCCAGGTCCATGACGACGGCCTCGTACGACTTGTCGAGCGTGCCGACGGTGTCGAAGGTGTAGCCGCTGTCGGCGGCCCAGGCGGCGAACTTCTTCTGCAGCGGCGCCCGGCGGACCAGGGCCTCGCGCTGGATCGCGTTGACCTTGTCGCGGCACTCCTTGGGGCCGACGTTCGCCAGGAAGCGGTCGTAGGCGGAGTCCTCGCGGTCGACGACGTCGTTGGGCGCGACGTAGGCGACGATGCCGTTCATGTCGTTCGGGTAGTGGCGCTCGTAGTACGTGGCGGTCATGCCGCCCTTGGAGGCGCCGGTCGCGAGCCACTTCTTGGGGTAGATGCCCTTGAGCGCGCGGTAGATGCGGTGCTGGTCGGTGGCCGCCTGCCAGATGTCAAGCTTCGACCAGTCGGCCGGCTCGGGGCGGGAGGGGGTGAAGAAGCGGTACTCGATGGAGACCTGGTTGCCGTCGACGATCTGCGTCGGCTCCTCGCGCCACGGCGAGTCGTAGAGGTCGTAGCCGGAGCTGAAGAAGACCGTGGGACGGCTGGAGTCCTTGTGCAGCACGCTGATGCGCTGCTGGAAGGTGCCCTTGCCCGGGTGCCGGTGGTCGATCGGCTGGGTGTAGTTCAGGACGAAGAAGCGGTAGCCGTCGTACGGCTTCTCCTCGATGAGGCTCATGCCGGGTACGGCCAGGAGCCTGTCCTTGATGTCCGTACCTGCCGTACGGCCCTTGTTCGCCTCGCTGTTGCTGCCGGTCCTGCTCTCCGGCTCCGCGGCGGTGGCCGCGGCTCCCGACACGCTCACTGTGCCTATGAGCACGACGAGCGAGAGCAGCCATCTGAGCGCCTTGCGCATGCACCCTCCCCTTGGTTCACGGTGGACGCCGCGAACCTAACGGGATCGACACGTCCACCGCCAGACCCACGTGCGGGCAAGAAGCGCTCGGGCCCCGGCCCTCAGCAGAGGATCCACCCCGTGGTGCGGCCCTGGCCCGCCACGCTCCCCGTCGCGCGCACGCACCGGTTGAGCGCGTACACGGTCACGGGACCGGCCTGCTGGGTGTAGCGCCCCACGTCCTTGGCGGGCCGTCCGCCGCGCCCCTGGAGCGTCACGGCCATCGCGCGGCGCGCGCCGGGCGCCTTGGCGACGGTCACCGCGCAGGCGTGGCTGCGGGTCTTGTAGACGCGCAGCTCGCCCGTGGCGAACCTCGCGGTCTTCACCAGCCGCCCGCCGCACCCGGAAGCGGCCTCGGCCCGGGGCGCGCCCGGTCCGAGCAGCACGGCCGCCGCGGTGAGTGCCGCCAGGGCGACGGTGAGGACGAGGCCCCTCCTGATCCCCACGTGACCGAACACCCGATCCCCTCCCGGAAGCTTCTGTCGCGAACGTGTGTAGTACGTGTATACGTGCGTACGACGCACTGGGGGCCACCGGGGTTGCGTTCCGCCCCGCACCCGCCGCCCCGCACCCGCCGTCTCACACCCGCTCGGCCGCGTCCTCGTCGGCGCCCGCCCCGATGAAGGTCCGCCACAGCGCCGCGTACCGTCCGTCGAGCGCCAGCAACTCCTCGTGCGTGCCCTCCTCGGCGATCCGGCCGCGGTCCATGACGACCATCCGGTCCGCACGGGCCGCGGTCGTCAGCCGGTGCGCCACCACCAGGGTCGTGCGGCGCCCGGTGAGCCGGTCGGTCGCCTGGTTGACCTGCGCCTCGGTGGCCAGGTCCAGGGCGGCGGTCGCCTCGTCGAGCAGCAGCACGTCGGGGTCGACCAGCTCGGCGCGGGCCAGCGCGATCAGCTGGCGCTGCCCCGCGGAGAGGTTGCGGCCGCGCTCGGCGACCTCGTGGAGGTAGCCGCCGTCGAGCGTGGCGATCATCTCGTGCGCGCCGACGGCCCGCGCCGCGGCCTCGACCTGGGCGTCGGTGGCGTCCTGGCGGCCGTAGGCGATCGCGTCGCGGACGGTGCCCGCGAAGAGGTACGCCTCCTGCGGGACGACGCCCAGGCGGTGCCGGTACGCGGTGAGGTCCAGCGCCCTGAGGTCCGTGCCGTCGACGGTGACCCGCCCCGACGTCGGGTCGTAGAACCGGGCGACCAGCTTGACCAGCGTGGACTTGCCCGCGCCCGTCTCGCCGACGAAGGCCACGGTCTGCCCGGCGGGGATGCTCAGCGAGACCCCGCTCAGCGCCTCCTCCTTCGCGTCGCCCGCCCCGTACGCGAAGGTGACGTCCTCGAAGGCGATGTCCCCGCGCAGCGACAGCACGTCCAGCGGCTCGTCGGCCTCGGCCGTGGTGGTCGGCTCGCGCAGCAGGTCCTGGATGCGGCGCAGCGAGACCGTGGCCTGCTGGTAGCCGTCGAAGACCTGGGAGAGCTGCTGCACGGGGGCGAAGAACAGGTCGATGTAGAGGAGGTACGCCACCAGCGCGCCGGTCGTCAGGGTGCCCGCCTCCACCCGGCCCGCGCCGACGATCAGCACGGCGGCGGCCGCGACGGACGACAGGAGCTGGACGAACGGGAAGTACACCGAGATCAGCCACTGGCCGCGCACCCGCGCCTCGCGGTAGTGCGCGCTGTTCGCGGCGAACCGCTCGGCGCCCGCGCGCTCGCGCCGGAACGCCTGGACGATCCGCAGGCCGGAGACGGACTCCTGGAGGTCGGCGTTGACGGCCGAGATGCGGTCGCGCGCCAGCTCGTACGCCTTGACGCTCGACCTGCGGAAGAAGTACGTGCCGACGGCGAGCAGCGGCAGCGTCGCGAAGACCACCAGCGCCAGCTGGAGGTCGATGACCAGCAGCGCCACCATGATCCCGAAGAAGGTGACGACGGAGACGAACGCGGTGACCAGGCCGGTCTGGAGGAACGTGGAGAGCGCGTCCACGTCCGTGGTCATCCGGGTCATGATCCTGCCGGTCAGCTCGCGCTCGTAGTAGTCGAGGCCGAGCCGCTGGAGCTGCGCGAAGATCTTGAGTCGCAGCGTGTACAGGACCCGCTCGCCGGTGCGGCCCGTCACGCGGGTCTCGCCGGTCTGCGCGGCCCACTGCACGAGGACGGTCAGCAGCGCGAGCCCGGACGCCGCCCAGACCGCGCCGAGCGCGAGCCGGGTGACTCCCTCGTCGATGCCGTGCCTGATGAGGACCGGCAGCAGCAGCCCGGCGCCCGCGTCGACGGCGACCAGCGCCAGGCTGGCCAGCAGCGGCAGCCCGAAGCCGCGCAGCAGCGCCCGCAGCCCGTAGTCGTGCTCGGGGCGCACGGCGCGGGCCTCGTCGACGCCCGGGGTGTCCGTGGCGGGCGGCAGCGCCTCGACCTGGGCGAGCAGCTCGGGGGTCGCGCCGGGCGCCGCGGTGCCCCCGGCCGGGTGGGCCGCGGTCTCCTCGCGGACCCACAGGCGGGGCGTGAGGCCGCGCTCGGCGTCGAACTCCGCGTCCAGCTCGTCCCGTACGGAGTGGTCGTCGGCGGGCGCGGCGACGGGCGTCGCGCGGCCCGGGGACACGCCGCCCAGCTCGCCCGGGTCGGTGAGCAGCCGCCGGTAGAGGGCGGAGCGCTCCTCAAGCTCCTCGTGGGTGCCGATGTCGGACAGGCGCCCGCCGTCGAGGACGGCGATGCGGTCGGCGAGGCCGAGGGTGGAGCGGCGGTGCGCGATCAGGAGGGTCGTGCGGCCCGCCATGACCTGACCGAGCGCCTCGTGGATCTCGTGCTCGACGCGGGCGTCCACGGCGGAGGTGGCGTCGTCGAGGAGGAGCAGCCTGGGGTCGGCGAGGATGGCGCGGGCGAGCGCGATGCGCTGGCGCTGGCCGCCGGAGAGGGTCAGGCCGTGCTCGCCGACGGTCGTGTCGTAGCCGTCGGGCAGCTCGGCGATGAAGCGGTCGGCCTGTGCGGCGCGGGCCGCCTCGCGTATCTGCTCGTCGGTGGCGCCGGGGACGGCGTACGCGATGTTGGCGCGGATCGTGTCGGAGAACAGGAAGCTGTCCTCGGGGACCATGCCGATCGCGGCGCGCAGCGAGTCGAGCGTCAGCTCGCGCACGTCCCGCCCGCCGACGAGGACCGCGCCGCGCGTGACGTCGTAGAAGCGCGGCAGCAGCAGCGAGACGGTGGACTTGCCGCTGCCCGAGGCGCCGACGACGGCGACGGTCTCGCCGGGCTCGATGGTGAGCGAGAAGCCGTCGAGGACCGGGCGGCCGTCCGCGTACGCGAAGGAGACGTCGTCGAACTCGACGGTCGCGGGCGCGTCGGCGGGCAGCTCCTTGGTGCCGTCCGCGAGGGACGGCTCGGTGTCGATCAGCTCCATGACGCGCTCGACGCCCGCGCGGGCCTGCTGGCCGACGGTGAGGACGATGGCGAGCATCCGGACGGGGCCGACGAGCTGCGCGAGGTACGTGGAGAAGGCGACGAACGTGCCCAGCGTGATCTCGCCCTTGGTGGCCAGCCAGCCGCCGAGCGCCAGCATCGCGACCTGGCCGAGCGCGGGCACGGTCTGGAGGGCGGGGGTGTAGCGGGAGTTCAGCCTGATGGTGCGCAGCCGCCCGGCGAAGAGCCTGCGCCCCGCGTCGCGCAGCTTGCCGGTCTCCTGCTCCTCCTGCCCGAAGCCCTTGACGACGCGGACGCCGGACACGGACCCGTCCACGACGCCCGCGACGTCGGCGGCCTGCGCCTGGGCGTACCAGGTGGCGGGGTGCAGCCGGGCGCGGCTGCGCTTGGCGATGAACCAGAGGGCGGGGGCGACGGCGAGGGCGACGAGGGTCAGCGGCAGCGAGAGCCACGCCATGACGGCCAGCGAGATGACGAAGAGCAGGAAGTTCCCGATGGTCATCGGGAGCATGAAGAGCAGGCTCTGGATCAGCTGGAGGTCGCTGGTGGCGCGGCCGACGACCTGCCCCGTCGACAGCTCGTCCTGGCGGCGCCCGTCCAGTTTGGTGATCGTCCCGTACATGTCGGTACGGAGGTCGTGCTGGACGTCGAGCGCGAGGCGGCCGCCGTAGTAGCGGCGCACGTAGGTGAGGACGTAGACGACGACGGCCGCGGCCACGAGGAGGCCGGTCCAGACGGCGAGCGAGCGGGTGCCGTCCCCGATGACGTCGTCGATGACGACCTTGGTGATGAGGGGGACGACGGCCATGACGGCCATGCCCGCGAGGGAGGAGCCGAGGGCGAGGACCACGTTGAGGCGGTAGCGCCAGGCGTAGCCGGAGAGGCGGCGGGCCCAGCCCCGCGGTGCCGCCTGGGCCGGCGGCCCCTGGTCCGCCGTCGCCCCCTGTTGAGCCCCCGTCGCCGCCACTGGTGCCTCCCGATCGTCTTGCTCTGCCGGAAGGCACCAACGCGACAGGCTGCGGATTTCATCCCGCCGCAACAATTCCCGGTGCGGCCCGCCCCTCGGCGGGCTACGGAACGGGGTGGGTCTCCGGCACCGGCACGGTCGCCTCCTGCGGGGCGGCGGGCGGGACGAAGGCGGGGGCGCTGAGGCGGGCGGCGCCGGCCGGATTGAGGTCCTTGTGGACCGCCTTGGCCACGGCCTGGATGGTGTTCACGCCGTCGGTCATGGTGCGGTTGCCGTGCGTGAGGACCGTGATCGTGTAGTCGCGGCCGCCGCCGTTGAAGGCGCCGATGCTGTGGACGCGCCAGCCGTTGGTGGCGCGCTGGAGCCAGCCGTTCTTGACGTGGATCCTGGTGCCGGACGGGGCGCCCGCGGGGGTGCCCCAGCGCTGGGCGGCCACGACGGTGTTCATCAGCTTGAGGGCGTAGGCCCGGCTGGCGTCGGTGAGGACCGTGTTCTTGACGGTCAGGTGCCACAGCAGCTTCTGCTGGTCGCGGGCGTTGATCTGGGTGAGGCCCCAGTAGCCGCCGGAGCCCGGGACGGTCGCGGTCATGCCCGCGGCCCGCAGGAAACCGTTGACCTTGGTGACGCCGAGCTGGCGCCACAGGGTGCTGGTGGCGGTGTTGTCGGACTTGGTGATCATGTCCTTGGTGAGCTTCTGCTCGGTCGCCGTCAGGGCGCGGCGGGTCTTCTGCGCGTCCCACAGGAGCGTGCCGAGCACGGTCGACTTCACGACGCTCGCGGAGTCGAACTTGCTGTCGGGGCGCAGGGTGCAGCTGGTCTTGGTGACCCGGTCGTTCACCACGATCGCCACGGTCCCGGCGCGGCCGCGCAGCGCGGCGGCGATGTCGGTCTTGAGCTTGGCCGCGAGGCCGGTCTTCTGCGAGGTGCAGACGAGGGACTGCGTGGCGGCGGCCGCGGGCGCGGCGGTGACGCCGGTGCCGACGCCGAGGCCGACGGGAGCGAGCACGCCGACGGCTATGGCAGCCGCGAGCGCACCGCGCGCACGGCGCGGGCGACTGGGGTGCGTCATGGAGGCTTCCTTCTGTTTCTGCGGTCAGGGGCGCGCCCCCCGGCGCACCCGCCTCACATGACTCCCGAACATCCGAAAGGTTGTACGGATCAGTGGCGCTGTGGCAAGCGCACGCGGAACTGGTACAGACGCGTGATCTGGGCGGCGCTCTGGTTGTCGTCGCTGACGAGCACGACCCGGATCCGGCCGCCGGGGGCCCGCCCGGTCACGGCCATGCCCTCGATGTTGTCGAGCAGCGGATTGGGCTGGGGCTGGCGGGCGGGGGCGCCGAGGGACGGGCAGTCGGCGAGGTCCGTGAGGAGGGTCTTGGCGACGAAGCGGCGGTGGGGGTCGGTTGCGGCGAGGGTCTGTACGCCACTGACGTCCTCGGCGCGGCGGGTGTCGGCGGCGTACAGCCGGACGGTGTTGCCGTACCCGGCGGTGAAGCCGCGCTCCAGGACGAGGAGGCGGCCGTCGGGGAGCGCGGTGGTCTCGCTGACGCCGAGGCCGGGGTCGGGGCGGTAGGCGTACTGGGCGGACAGCGCGAAGTTCCCGTGGGGGCCCTTGACCTTGCGCCAGGTTTGGAGGCGTACGACCCCGGTGTCGCCGGAGAGCGGCGCCTCCATCGCGGCGAGGAGGCCGCGGCCGTGGTGGGTGAGGGTCAGCCCCTCGAAGGTGGCGTTGCGGGTCGCCCGCCCCTCGGGGGCGACGCGGAGCGCGGCGGGGACGGGGAGGGAGCCGAGGAGCGTGCCGTCGGGGGCGTAGCGCCGGACGGACGGCTCGGTCTCGGACGCGACGAGGCGGGTCCCGTCGCGCTCGACGGCGAGCCCTTCGGAGTCGAGGTCGAGGCCGGCTTCGTCGGCGAGGCGGATGACGGTACGGGGGGTGTGCGTGCGCCCGTCGAGCGCGAAGAGCTGCGACCGGTCGGAGAGCGCGAGGAGGGCGCCGGTGCGGGGGTCGGGGGCGAGGGCGGAGAGGTTCCCGACGAAGGTGCCGCCGAGGTCGGTCTTGTCGAAACGGTCGGAGTACGCGTCTATGGAGACGCGCGGGGAGCAGGGGTGGGCGGGGTGGGCGGAGGCGGGGTGGGCGCGGGCTGAGGTGGCCCCGGCGGGAGCGGCCGTGCAGGCGGCCACCGCGAGGGACGCGGTGAGGGCGGCGAGGAGGGTACGCGGACGAGGCATGGCGTTCACGCTAGGCGGGGAAGGGTGGCGCGGGGGTGCCTTCGGGGTGAACGGTTTTTCGCCTGCGGGCCGGTGGGTGGCTGGTCGCGCAGTTCCCCGCGCCCCTGGGTGGATGGGGTGATCCGGTCACGGGAGCGATTGCCCGGGGGCCGGGGTACCCATAACGCCCCCGGTGCGAACGGGCCCCGATAGGGGCGCGGGGAACTGCGCGAGGGTGGGGCACACGCGCAACGTGCCCTCGACCCCCGAGCGGGCAATTTGATCTCAAGCGCACTTGAGGTTTTACGGTCCTCGCATGCCCCGCACCCGCGGGCTCCGCACCAGGAGGAGCACGACATGACGACCACCCAGCAGATGTCCGACGCCCAGCTGGCCGGACAGCCCGCCGCGTACTGGACGGGCCTCGCCTACGAGGCGCTCATCGCGTTCACCCGGGCCCGGCAGGCCGAGAAGGGCTACACCCAGCCCCAGCTCTGGCTGCTGCGCAACCTCTCGGAAAACGACATCTCGCCCGACGGCCGGGGAATGACCGTGCCCGAACTCCAGGAGGCGATGGCCTCCTACATCCGCCCCGAGGACGACCTGGCGGCGGAGGCGGACGTACTCCTGGAGCGCGGCTGGCTGAGCCGGGACGACGAGGACCGGCTGTGGCTCACCGAGGAGGGGGAAAGGACCCGCGTCGAACTCAGGCGCAACACCCCCGCGATCCGGGCCGCCCTCCACGAGGGCATCGACGACGCGGACTACGTCACCACGCTGAAGGTGCTCCAGCGACTGATCCGCAACGCGGGCGGCGGTGCGCCGAAGGTCTGAACGGCCCCGTCCGTGCCTACGCGGGCGGTGGAGGCAGGAAGGTGAAGCCGTGCAGGCCGCGCGTGCTGCACGCGACCAGGCCGAGATCGTCTCCGGCGGTCCAGGCGCAGGCGAGCAGCGATGCCTCCGTACGCATCAGCGTCACGCGGGCGCACGTCTCCCTGTGCCAGATCTCGATGGTCCGCGGTGGACTCACGACGGCCAGCCACTCCCCGTCCGGGGAGACGGCGATGCTCTTCACCGGGCCGGAAACGGCACGGAAGGTTCCCGTGACGGTGCCCCGGGGCACGTCCCGTACGCAGACGGTCCCGTGCGCGTCCCCGCTGACGAGCCACGTGCCGTCCGGGGCGATCGCCGTGCTCGTCACCGCGGCCTGGTGGCGGGCGATCCCGCGCGGCTTTCGCGACGCGACGTCCCAGAGCTTGACCTGTCCGTCCGCGCCGCCCGTCACGATCCAGGCGCCGTCCGGCGCCGAGGCGGCGGCGGTCACCTTCCCCCGGTGGCCGCGCAGGGCCCCTGACGTGTCCTCGGATACGGGCGACCAGAACACGACCCTGCCGTCCGCCGTCCCGGCGACGACCGTGTGGCCGGGCGTCACCGCGACGGCGGTGATCGTCGCTTCGTACCACTGGTACCGGCACAGCCGCGCCCCCGACCGGTCGAACAACCGCACGTGGGCGGTGCCGTTGCCCTGGGTCGTCCAGGTCCCCTCCTCGCACACGGCGAGGAGCGCGCCGTCCGGGGACAGCGCCGCGAACGGTTCGTAGTCGCGGTGGAAGGGCGAGTTCCGGTCGTAGAGCGGCAGCTCCGTCGCCCCGTCGGCGTCCGGCTCCGCGGAGAGCCTCCGCTCCGTCAGGTTCCCCACCACGCTGATGACGGCGAGCCGCTCACCGCACGCGGACACGGCGGCGCTGCGGGCGGCCCGCGGAAACGCGACCCTGCCGCCGGAGGGCTGCGGGGTGCGCGATCCCTCGTCCCGCAGGTCCCACGTCCTGACCGTCCCGTCCGTCCCCGCGGTCATGAACCAGGAGCCCGAGCGGGCGAAGGCCACGTCGTTCACCGCACCCAGGTGTCCGATCGCGGCGAGCCTGGGACCGCTGCCGACGGCCCGGACGTGCGTCGCGCCGGTGGGCAGCGCGATGGCGACGAGGGCGCCGTCGTCGGAGACCGCGAGAGCCGTCACGGGCCCGGTCCTCACGAGGCGGAACGCGTCGCTGGTCCTCAGTGCCGGTATCGCGCGATGGGTGGGGCGGCGCACCAGGAACAGCCCGTCGCTCGTGGACAGGACGAACCCGCGGCCGCGGGCCACGGCGACGGGGCCGACCGAGACGTCGGTGGTGGAGACGGGCGTGCCGCGCCGGAACGTGGCGCTGTTCCAGCGCACCACCTCGGCCTCGCAGGTGGAGAAGAAGTGGGAGCCGTCGGGGTGGAAGGAGAGCCCCACGACCGGCCCCACGTGGTGCTTGAGCTTCGCGGTGCACGAGCCGTCGTCCGGGTTCCAGGCCCTGAGGGTGCGGTCCGCGCTGCCGGTGACCAGCAGACCGTCGTCGGGGGAGAGCGCGAGGGCGGTCACCGCCTTGTCGTGGCCCGAGAAGGTCGCCGCGCACGTCCAGGTCGCCGTCTCCCACTTCTTCGCGGTCCGGTCCGCGCTCCCCGTCACCAGCCACGTGCCGTCCGACGACACCGAGACGGCGACCACCCGGTCGGTGTGTGCCCGCACCGTGGCCAGCCGGCTCCAGGTGCGCGTCTCCCACACGTGGAGGCTGCCGTCCGCGCAGCCGCCGACCAGCCACGCGTCGTCGGGGGCCACGGCGACCGCGGTCACCGGGCCGGGGTGGACCAGCGAGCTGCGCAGCAGGCCGTCGACCATGTCCGGTGGCTCCCACCGCTGGGCCAGCCCCGGTCCCGTCAGGCCGTCGGCCAGCGCGGCGACCTGGCCGTCCCAGACCGAGTGGTGTCCGAGCCTGCTGTAAAGGACGTGCTTCAGCGCGTGCTCGGGGGTGGTGGGCGTGAGCAGGTGCGCGACGCGGGACAGCTCCCGGACGCGCCGGGCCGCCGCGCGGGTGCCCAGCCGGGCGAGGTCGCTGTACGGCGCCACCGGGCCGCGCTGGTACAGCCGCCGTTCGATCCACCGCAGGTCCTGGGCGACCGTGGCGGCCAGTTCGGCACGGCCGGCGGCGATCAGATGGGCGATCAGGTGATCGAGCACGTAGCCGTGCGGTGTCTCCCACCAGCTCGTCGTGGGAGAGGGGTCGCCCGCCACCAGCGGTCCGGCCGGTGCCAGGTCCCGGGCCATCGCGTGCGTGAGCTTGTCGTGCACGAGGCCCAGTTGCCCGTCGGCCAGCTGTCGCTGCAAGTAGTCGCGGACGACGTCGTGCAGCGAGACGGATCCGCCGTCCTCGCTGTGCAGCGTGATCAGGGACAGGTTCGCCAGCGTGCGGATCAGCTCGCGGGAGCGGCTCCCGCCGTGCTCCCCGTGCCAGAGGCGCGCGACCAGGGCGACCGGGACGCATTCGTCTTCGGCGAACACGCCCAGTTCGACGAAGCGCCGCGTGTCCTCGGGGGTGAGCAGGCGCGTGGCGGCCTCCACGGTCGCCCGGACGGCCTTGCGCCGCTCCTTGGGGTCGTCGACGTCGAGCGGGACCCTCGGGTCGACGCCGACCGGGCCGTGGGCCCGCAGCAGTTCCAGCACCTCGCGCGCCGCGTCCGCCGGGTCGGCCCCCGTCTCCAGGTCGGCGGCGACGAGGCGGTTGGCCAGGCGGAGCAGGAGGGGCCAGCCTCCCGTCACGGCGAGGATCAGCTCGGTCGTGGCCCGGGGCAGCTCGGGGAGCCCCCAGGTCAGCACCGCGCGGGCCTGGTCGTCGGACATGGCGTCGACCCGGACCTGGCGGGCGTCGCCCGGCAGGGCCTTGGGGACGCGGGTCGTCACCAGGCGCACGACGTCGCGCCCGCCGTGCAGGAACGGCTCCAGCTGTTCCCGTTCCCAGATGTCGTCCAGCACCAGCAGGGTCCGCGGCTGCTGGTCCAGGAGCCGGCCCAGGTGGGCCCCGGCCAGGCCCGGGTCGTCGAACGCGGTGGCGTCCCCGGTGATGAACCTGGTGACCTCGGCGACCTTGGCGGCCAGGGCCTCGCGGCTGCGCACCTCGCGGCCGATCGTCACGACGAAGATCCGTCCCCTGAACCGCCTGCGGACCCTGGGGTCCGCGCACGCCATCTCGGCCAGGGTCGTCTTCCCGAACCCGCCGGCTCCCCGCAGCGCGGTGGTGATGCCGATGGTCCCCCGGGTCCGCCGGCACAGCGCCTTGATCACGTCGAGGGACTCCGAGCGCGCGACCACCCACTCCGGCACGGGGGGCACCGCGGGCACCGACAGGCCGGTCGGGGTCCACCGGCTCGTCAGCCGCTGGAGCAGCAGGCTCAACAGCACCCCGGCCACGGTGAGCACCGCTCCCGAGGCCCAGGGGTGTTCCCTCAGCACGTCCAGCGGCCCCGGCCAACGCTCGTACGAGGATGCCTGGTTGGTCGCCAGGCCCAGCAGCGCGGCCAGCGCCGCGCCGGTCACGGCCAGGGCCGCCAACCCCGTTGCCCGCAGCGTCACTGCTCTCAACCGCACCCCCCGATGCCGCTCCTCAGCATGGGGGACGACCCGGCGCACCGGGGAGTTCCCCTCCGGTCACACCGCTTCCGCGGGCGACCCCGTGCCCGGGGCCGCCGCGGCCCGTCGGCGGCCCGTCCTCAGTCCAGGTGCGTCGCCGCGAACATGCGGGGCCTCGCCGGGAGCACCACGACCGAAGGGCCCGGTTCCGTCAGGGACTTCGCCAGGTCGGCGGCGAGCGCCTGCGGGGTCGTGCGCCGCGCGGGCACGCCGAAGGACTCCGCGAGCGCGACGAAGTCCGGGCGGGCCAGCTCGGTGCCGGTCGGTTCGCCGAACGCGTCCGTCATGTACTCGCGCAGGATGCCGTAGCCGCCGTCGTCGACGATCAGCCAGGTGACCGGCAGGTCGTGCTGGCGGGCCGTCGCCAGTTCCGCGATCGAGTACATCGCGCCGCCGTCGCCGGAGACCGCGAGCACCGGCGTCGAAGGGTCGGCCGCCGCCGCGCCGAGCGCCGAGGGGTAGGCGTAGCCGAGGCCGCCCGCGCCCTGCGCGGAGTGCATGGTGTTGGGGCGGCGCGGGTCGAAGGCGGACCACGCCCAGTACCCGAGGACCGTCATGTCCCAGAAGCTCGGGGACGCGTCGGGCAGCGCCTCGCGGATCGCGGACAGCAGGCCCTGTTCCAGGGTCAGGTCCTGGGCGTCGATGCGCTCGCGGACCCGGGCCAGGAGGGTCCGTACGCGCTCGGGGGCCGTGTCGTCCCGGCGGGGCGCGGCCGTTTCGAGGAGGGCCGTCAGCGCCAGGCGCGCGTCCGCGTGGATGCCGAGCGCCGGGTGGTTGGACTCCAGCTTGCCCGCGTCCGCCTCGATCTGGATGATCCGGCCGCGCGGCGCGAACGTGTGGTAGTTCGAGGAGAGTTCGCCCAGGCCCGAGCCGACGACGAGGAGGACGTCGGCGTCCGCCAGGAAGTCCGTGGTGTGGCGGTCCTCCAGCCAGGACTGGAGGGACAGCGGGTGCTCCCAGGGGAACGCGCCCTTGCCGCCGAAGGTCGTGACGACCGGCGCGTCCAGCAGCTCGGCCAGCGCCCGCAGCTTCCCGCTCGCGTCGGCGCGGACCACGCCGCCGCCCGCGACGATCGCCGGGCGCTCGGCGGTGGAGAGCCAGTGCGCGGCCAGGGCGGTCAGTTCGGGGCGGGGCGGGAGGTCGTGCGGGAGCGCGTCGGGGGCCGTGACGACCGGGACGATCGTCTGCGCGTTCAGCACGTCCGCCGGGATCTCCACCCAGACCGGGCCGTGCGGGGCGGTCAGCGCCGACTCCCAGGCCGCCGCGATCGCGGACGGGATCTGGGACTGCGTACGGACGGTGTGCACGGACTTCACGATGTCGCGCACGGACGCCTGCTGGTCGCGCAGTTCGTGCAGGTAGCCGTGGCGCCCGCCGCCGAGCCCGGCGGCGGGGACCTGGCTGGCGATCACCAGGACCGGCGCGGAGGCCGACGCGGCCTCCTGGAGCGCGGCCAGCGAGGTGAGCGCGCCGGGGCCGGTGGACAGCAGGAGCGGGGCGGCCTCGCCGGTGATCCGGCCGTACGCGTCCGCCGCGAAGCCCGCGTTGTTCTCGACCCGCAGGCCGACGTAGGCGAGCGGGGAGCGGCGGACCGCGTCGAACAGGCCCAGCGCGTGCTGGCCCGGCAGCCCGAAGACGGTGGTCGCGCCGAGCCCGGTCAGGGTCTCCACGACGAGGTCGCCGCCGGTGCGTCCGGGCGGCGGATTGAGCGCGGCCTCGGTCTGCCGGGCGGTGGGCCGCAGCACAAGGTCGTGGTCGTGCGTCATGGACGTACCCCTTCTGAACCGGGAGTGGGACTCGTGGGCCGCGCTCCGCGCCGAGCGCGGCCCCGCGCGCCTACGCCTCGCGCGCCGCGGCGATCTGCCGGGACATGATCGTGGTCAGCTCGTACGCCGTGTGCGACGCGGCCACCGCGGTGATCTCCGCGTGGTCGTACGCCGGGGCGACCTCCACGACGTCGGCGGAGACCAGGTTGCAGGAGGACAGCCCGCGCAGGATCTCCAGGAGCTCGCGCGAGGTCATGCCGCCCGCCTCGGGGGTGCCGGTGCCGGGCGCGTGCGCCGGGTCGAGGCAGTCGATGTCGATGGAGATGTAGAGCGGGCGGTCCCCGATGCGCTGGCGCAGCTGGTCGGCGACCTCGTCGGCGCCGCGCCGGTAGACGTCGGCGGACGTGACGATGCCGAAGCCCATCTTCTCGTCGTCGGTCAGGTCCTTCTTGCTGTACAGCGGGCCGCGGATGCCGACGTGGGAGAGCGCGGAGGTGTCGAGGATGCCCTCCTCGACGGCCCGGCGGAACGGCGTGCCGTGCGTGTACTCGGCGCCGAAGTAGGTGTCCCACGTGTCGAGGTGCGCGTCGAAGTGGAGCAGCGCGACCGGGCCGTGCTTCTTGGCGACCGAGCGCAGCAGCGGCAGCGCGATGGTGTGGTCGCCGCCGAGCGTCATCATGCGGGCGCCGGAGCCGAGCAGGTCGTCGGCGGCGGCCTCGATCGTCTCGACGGCCTCGTTGATGTTGAACGGGTTCGCGGCGATGTCGCCCGCGTCGGCGACCTGCGCGAGGGCGAACGGCGAGGCGTCCTGCGCGGGGTTGTACGGGCGCAGCAGGCGGGAGGCCTCGCGGATGGCGTTGCCGCCGAAGCGGGCGCCGGGGCGGTAGGAGACGCCGGTGTCGAAGGGCACGCCGACGACGGCGACGTCGGCGGTGCCGACCTCGTCGAGGCGGGGCAGCCTGGCGAACGTGGCGGGGCCCGCGTAGCGCGGGACGCCCGAGGAGTCGATGGGGCCGCGCGGCGTCGTCGCTTCGCTGCTCATGGGTGCCTTCTTTCCGCTCTGCTCTGCCTGTCCGCTCGACCGTAGGGGCCGGGCGGGCGCGAATGAAGTGTACGTTTCATCCACTGTTGACGAACCGGATGGATGAAATGTCCACCAACGAAATCACCGATGGACCCATGGGGGATTCCGGTCCGGCCGGGCCTGCCGCCCGCCCCGGGCCGCCCACCCCGCCCGTGCCGCTCTCCGCGCTCCTGCCCGTCGGCCGGGGCGGCGGCAGCGGTCTCGGGCTGCGGCTGCTGACCGGGGACCGGGACACCGCCGTGCACTGGGTGCACACCTCCGAGATGGCCGATCCCTACCCGTACCTCCTGGGCGGCGAACTGCTGCTGACGGCGGGCGTGCAGCTGACCGATCCGGAGCGGTACGTGGCGCGCGTCGCCGAGGCGGGCGCCGCCGCGCTGGGCTTCGGCGTCACGCCGGTGTACGACACGGTGCCGGACGCGCTGCTCGCGGCGTGCGTACGGCACGGTCTTCCGCTCGTCGAGGTCGCGCCCGGTACGCCGTTCACGGCCGTCGCCCGCGCGGTGTGGCGGCTCATGGCCGAGGCGCGCCACCGCGAGCTGCGCCGGGTCACCCGTGCGCAGCAGGCGCTCGCCGCCGCGGCCGCCCGCCCCGACCCGGTCCCCGCGGTGCTGCGGACGCTGGCTTCGCGCCTGGACGGGCGGGCGGTCCTGTTCGCCGGGGACGGGGCGCCGTTGCACGCGGCGGGCCGCCTCCCCTCGGACGCGACGGACAGCGCGGAGAGTGCCCTCGGCGCGCTCGCCGGGATCGTACGGACGGGCCCCGCGTCGGCCACGGACACGGCGCCGGGCGCCCATCTGGCGGCGTACGCGCTGACGGGCGCGGAGCCGGGGGGCGACGGCTCTCCCACGGGACCGCCCGCGGGCTCCACCGCCCCGCCCTTCGTCCTGGGCGTCGCGACCCCCGCGCGCGAACCGGGCGACCGTACCGTCGCCGGGATCGCCGCCGTCCTGCTCACCCTGCTGACCGCCCCGCACAGGGGCGCCGACCCGGCCCACCGCTCCGCCGCGCTCGTACGCCTCCTGCTGGGCGCCGCCCCCGGGGAGGCCGCCGGACTGCTGGGCGCCGCGCCCTGGCGGGTGGTGCACGCGCGCGGCGGCGACGGCACGCCCTTCGCGGCGCCCGCGCTGGGCGCGGCACTGGGCAGCACGCTGGTGGACGGGGGAGGCGGCGAGGACGGCACCGTACGGATCCTGTTGCCGACCCCCGGCGGGTCCCCCGTTCCCGCGCTCGCCCCGCAGCCGGGCTGGACCCTCGGCGTCAGCGCCCCCGTCGACCCCGCCGCCCCCACGGCTCCCACCGGCCCTGCCGCCCTGGCCGCCGCCGACGCGCAGGCGGCCCGCGCCCTGCGCCGCGCCGAGGCCACCCGCGTCCCCCTCGTCCAGCACCGCGAGGCGGGCCTGACGGGCCTCGTCGCCCCCGACGAGGCCGCCGCGCACGCCCGTACCGCCCTGGCCCCGCTCGCCGACGCGCCGCCCGCGCTCGCCGACACGCTCCGCACCTGGCTGTCCCTGCACGGCAGCTGGGACCGCACGGCGACCGCGCTCGCCGTGCATCGCAACACCGTCCGCCAGCGCGTCGCGCGCTGCGCCGCGCTCCTGGAGGCGGACCTGGACGACCCGGACGTGCGGATGGAGCTCTGGTTCGCGCTCCGCTGGCTGCCGGGTGCGACGGATGGGACAGCGGTGGCGTCCCGATGAGGGATGTCCGACTCTGGACAGGTCGAGTGACCCCCGGGTAACTTCGTGTCGAACGACCCTGAGCAAGCGCTTAGACAAGTCGACCAGCCAACTCGACCCAGTCGAAGAAGGAGGGCGGGCCCGTGCGCCGGACCGTTTTCAACGAGGACCACGAGGCGTTCCGGGAGACCATCCGCGCCTTCATCGAGGCCGAGGTCGTCCCGGTCTACGACGAGTGGTTCGCCGCGGGCCAGGCCCCGCGCGACTTCTACTACAAGCTCGCCGAGCTGGGCGTCTTCGGCATCCGCGTCGAGGAGGAGTTCGGCGGCGCGGGCATCGACTCGTACAAGTTCGAGGCCGTGATGTACGAGGAGACGTCCCGCGCGGGCGTCCACTTCGGCGGCTCCGGCGTCCACGTGCTGCTCGGCCTGCCGTACATCAAGATGCTCGCCACCGACGAGCAGAAGAAGCGCTACCTGCCGAAGTTCGTCTCCGGCGAGGAGATGTGGGCGCTCGCCATGACCGAGCCGGGCACCGGCTCCGACGTCGCGGGCATGAAGACCACCGCGAAGCTCTCCGAGGACGGCACGCACTACGTCCTCAACGGCTCCAAGACCTTCATCACCGGCGGCGTGCACGCCGACAAGGTGATCGTCTGCGCCCGCACCGCCGCGCCCACCGCCGAGGACCGCCGCCACGGCATCTCGCTCTTCGCCGTGGACACCAAGTCCGACGGCTACTCGATCGGCCGCAAGCTCGACAAGCTCGGCCTCAAGACGTCCGACACCGCCGAGCTGGCGTTCGTCGACGTGAAGGTGCCGGTCGAGGACCTGCTGGGCGAGGAGAACAAGGGCTTCTACTACCTCGGCCACAACCTCGCGTCCGAGCGCTGGGGCATCGCGTTCGGCGCGTACGCGCAGGCCAAGGCGGCCGTGCGGTTCGCCAAGGAGTACGTCCAGGAGCGCACGGTCTTCGGCAAGCCCGTCGCGCACTTCCAGAACACCAAGTTCGAGCTGGCCGCCTGCCAGGCCGAGGTGGACGCCGCCGAGGCCGTCGCCGACCGCACGCTGGAGGCCCTGGACGCGGGCGAGCTGACCCCGGCCGAGGCCGCGTCGGCCAAGCTGTTCTGCACCGAGGTCGCGCACCGCGTGATCGACCGCTGCCTCCAGCTGCACGGCGGCTACGGCTTCATGAACGAGTACCCGATCGCCCGCCTGTACGCGGACAACCGGGTCAACCGCATCTACGGCGGCACCAGCGAGGTCATGAAGATGATCATCGCGAAGGACATGGGTCTCTGATCCCCCACTCATGACCAAGGCGCTCGATTCCCTGCTCGATCTGCTCGACCTTGAGCGGATCGAGCAGGACGTCTTCCGTGGCGTGAGCCGGTCCGCGCTCGTCCCGCGCGTCTTCGGCGGCCAGGTGGCGGCGCAGGCGCTCGTCGCCGCCGGCCGCACGGTCCCGGCGGACCGCCACGCCCACTCCCTGCACGCGTACTTCCTGCGCGCGGGCGACCCGGGCGCGCCCATCGTCTACACCGTGGACCGCATCCGCGACGGCCGCTCCTTCACCACGCGCCGGATCGTCGCGGTCCAGCACGGGCAGCCGATCTTCCACCTCTCGGCCTCCTTCCAGACGTACGAGGAGGGCCTGGAGCACCAGACGGAGATGCCGCGGGCGCCGGACCCCGAGACGCTGCCGACGGCGGCCGAGATGCTGCCCCGCCACCTCCCCGCCGACGTGGCCGAGCGCCTGATCGCGGCGCGCGGCGCGGTGGACCTGCGGTACGCCGAGGCGCCGCCCTGGGGCAGCGTGGGGCGGCCGCGCGAGCCGCGCTCCCAGGTCTGGTTCCGCACGAACGGCAAGCTGGCCGACGATCCGCTGCTGCACGTCTGCCTCGCCACGTACGTCTCCGACATGACGCTGCTCGACTCGGTGCTCCTCGCGCACGGGCGCGGCGGCTGGGCGGTCGGGGACGTGGTCGGCGCGTCGCTGGACCACGCGATGTGGTTCCACCGCCCCTTCAGGGCCGACGAATGGCTCCTGTACGACCAGGAGTCGCCCTCGGCATCCGGCGGCCGCGGCCTGGGCCAGGCCCGCATCTACACCCGCGACGGACGCCTCGCGATCTCGGTGATCCAGGAGGGCGTCGTGCGCGTGCCGCGCGGATCGTGACGCCCCGCCCCTTCCCGAAACCCTGCCGGGGGCGTTCAAAGACTGCGCAGTTCCCCGCGCCCCTTTTAGGGGCGCGGGGAACTGCGCAAAACGGGGGCTGGGGCAGCGCCCCAGTTTCGGGAAGGGGCGGGTAGGGGAACGCCCGCCGCAGGCGAAAGCCGGCGCCCCCGTGCAACGGGGTCAGGACGATGACCGCCCCGCCCCCGCTCACGCCCCTGCGAGGCCCGCCGCGGCCAGCAGGTACGCCGTCATCGGCTCGTAGTACCGGGGATCGATCACGTGGTCGTCCAGCGGCACCGCCACCTGCACGGTCCCCTCCGCCTCCCCCACGAACAGCGCGGGATCGTTGCAGTCCGCGTACCCGACCGAGTCGATGCCGCGCTGCCCCGCCCGCCCCGCCCACCCGTGGTCCGCGACCACGAGGTCGGGCAGCGCGGAGCCCTCCCGCAGCAGCCCGTCCAGGATCGCGTTCATCGGCTCGGGCGAGTGCGTGTGCCACAGCGTCGCGCCCCGCTCGAAGAGCGCGACGTCGGCGAACTGCACCACGTACCCCTCGTCGGCGACGAGCCCGCCGGGAATCCGCACCACGTCGCAGCCCGCGGCCCGCAGCCCCGCAGCGACCCTGCTGTGCGCGTCGATCAGCGAGCCGGGGTGACCGGTCGCGAAGAGCACCCGCTCCCGGCCCGCCGCGGCCTTGCGCAGCCGCGCGGCCATCCGGTCGAGGCCGTCGACGGTCAGTTCGGGGTCGATGGTGTCCTGGCCGACCCGGTGCTCCGGGTCGTCGCTCACCCCGCATCTCTCGGCCATCACGGCGAGCACGTCCTGCTCGTCGGTCCAGCGGTCGCCGAGTTCGAGACCCAGCCAGTAGTGGCGGTCGCCGTTGGCGAGCTTGCGGTAGTGGGAGAGGTTGTTGTCGCGCGGCGTGGCGACGTCTCCGGCGATACGGGTGCGTACGAGGTGGTCGACGAGGGCGGCACGGCTGGGTATCGGCATGCGCCCATTGTGCCGTCAGGGATGCGGAGCGTGCCGGGTGAGTCCGCGCACAGATCCGGCCACCGGGACGTGCGGGGAGCCCGGCCCCGCTCAGTTCCCCAGCGCCGCGAACGCCCCGTGCGCGAGGCGCCGCAGCAGTGCCTCCGTCGCCGCCCGGCCCGGCAGCCCGCTGCCGTACGAGCCGAGGTGCGGGGTCGAGTTCAGCAGGCCGAACACGGCGTGGACGGCGGCCCGCGCCTCCGCCTCGGCGACGCCCGGGTGCAGTTCGCGCACGACGCCGACCCACAGCTCCACGTACTCCCGCTGGAGCCGCCGCACCCGCTTGCGGTCCGCGTCCCGCAGCCGGTCAAGCTCGCGGTCGTGGAGGGTGATGAGCGGGCGGTCGTCCAGGGCGAAGTCGATGTGGCCGTCGATGAGCGCGGCGAGCACCGCCGCGGGTCCCTCGCCGGTCGTCCGGCGCCGGCCGCCTTCGAGCAGCCGCTCGCTGATGCCCACCAGCAGTTCGGCGAGCATCGCGTCCTTGCCGGGGAAGTGGCGGTAGAGGCCGGGGCCGCTGATGCCGACCGCGGCCCCTATCTCGTCCACGCCCACCCCGTGGAAGCCGCGCTCGGCGAAGAGGCGGGCGGCCTCCTTGAGGATCTGTTCGCGGCGCGTGGGCGCGGCGGTCCTGGTGCTCATGGAGCCATCCTAGACGGCCCGGTTAGCGCTCGTTAACCTCCCGCGCGTCCCCGGCGCGCTCCCCCAGGTGCGTCAGCCCCCGCAGCAGCCGCTCCACCGGGCCCGTGCGGAAGCGGGCCAGGAACCCGCCGCTCACGGCGAGCTGCCCCGCGTACAGCAGCAGCGCCAGGCCCACCGGGACGGCGACGCCCAGCTTCCCGTACAGCCCGAGGCCGTAGCCGGTGAAGACCAGCGCCATCACGAGCGACTGCGTGAGGTAGTGGGTGAGCGCGAGGCGTCCGGCGGAGGCGAGCACGGCGCCCGCGCGCTCCCCGCGCGGGGAGCGCAGCCACAGCAGCAGCCCGCAGGCGTACGCGGCGGTGAGCGCGGGGGCCGCGACGATCCCGACCGCCCCGGCGAGCAGTTCCCACCGGCCGGGCAGCGGGCCCACGGTGCCCGCGGCGGAGAAGACCGCGAACGGCAGGCCGACGCAGAGTCCGGCGAGCGCGGTGCGGCGCAGCGCGGGGCGCCCGACCGCGGTGATCCAGCCGCGCTTGCCCGCCGCCAGGCCCGCGAGGAAGGCCGCGACCACGAAACCGGCCATGAACAGGGCGGCGGCCGCGGCCAGCGGCAGGGTGTCGAGGTTGGCGCCGACCACGTCCCCGAACCCGCCCCGGTACGCGGCGGTGTACCGGGCGGCCTCCGCCTCCGACGCGCCGTCCGGCTCGCCGTCGAGGTAGCCGAACGCCCCGACGAGCAGCATCAGCGCGCCGAGCGCGCCCCACACCCACAGGGCGGCGCGCAGCGCCTTCCCCGGGGCCGCGCGGCGCGCGGCGAGGAGGATCGGGCCCAGGAGTGCGTACGAGGTGAGGATGTCGCCGATGTAGAGGAAGACGGCGTGCAGCACGCCGAGGACGAGCAGGCCCAGCAGTCGGCGCAGGGTGCGCGGGGCGACGCGGGCCCCGGCGCGCGCCGCGGCGGCGCTCTGGAGGGTGAAGCTGTAGCCGAAGAGGAACGAGAAGAGCAGGTAGAACTTGCTCTGGGCGAGGCAGGTCACGAGCCAGAGCGCCGCGGTGTCGGCGCCCCCTTCCGGCCGGCCGCCGACGAGCCCCGCGGGTCCGGACATGGTCAGGACGTTCACCAGCAGGATCCCGCCGAGCGCGAAGCCGCGCAGGGCGTCGACCTCCGCGATCCTGCGGACACCGCCGGGAGCGGCAGGGCGCTGCCCAGGTACGGCGCGTTCCTCGCCCTCCTCGCGGGCGGCACGGTGCTGCGTCATCTCTTCCGGTCCCCCCGTTCGCGGTCGCACGTGCGACGGTCACCGATCCTCACAGATCGCCGCGGCGGCCGTGTCCTACGAAAGGACCTGGCCGCTGTACGCGAAAGTCGACCCTGGACAGGTGCGTTAGCGCTCGTTAACCTGACGTCGGGGCGTTAACGCTCACTAACAGCATGGGCAAGGGCAAGGGGGCTCTTCACGATGCAGCAGGCACCGGTGCTGACCGGCGCGGCCGATCCCGCGTCCGAGTCCTGGCGGGCCAACGAGGCGGCGCACCGCGCCCTCGTCGACGACCTGCGCGCCCGTCTCGCGACGGCTCGCCGGGGCGGCGGCGAGAAGGCCCGCGCCCGGCACACCGCGCGCGGCAAGCTGCTGCCGCGCGACCGCGTGGACACCCTCCTCGACCCGGGCTCGCCCTTCCTCGAACTGGCCCCGCTCGCCGCGACCGGGCTCTACGACGACCAGGCACCGGCCGCCGGAGTGATCGCGGGCATCGGCCGGGTCAGCGGGCGCGAGTGCGTGGTCGTCGCCAACGACGCGACGGTCAAGGGCGGCACGTACTACCCGATGACGGTCAAGAAGCACCTGCGCGCCCAGGAAGTGGCGCTGGAGAACCGGCTGCCCTGCATCTACCTGGTCGACTCGGGCGGCGCCTTCCTGCCCAAGCAGGACGAGGTCTTCCCCGACCGGGAGCACTTCGGGCGGATCTTCTACAACCAGGCCCGGATGTCCGGCGCCGGCATCCCGCAGATCGCGGCGGTGCTCGGCTCGTGCACGGCGGGCGGCGCGTACGTGCCCGCGATGAGCGACGAGGCCGTGATCGTACGGAACCAGGGCACGATCTTCCTGGGCGGCCCGCCCCTGGTGAAGGCCGCCACCGGCGAGGTCGTCACGGCCGAGGAGCTGGGCGGCGGCGAGGTCCACTCGCGGACCTCGGGCGTCACCGACCACCTCGCGGAGGACGACGCGCACGCGCTGCGCATCGTGCGGAACATCGCCGCCACGCTCCCCGGCCGCGGCCCGCTCCCCTGGTCCGTGCGGACGCCCGAGGAGCCCGAGGTCGATCCCGCGGGGCTGTACGGCGCGGTGCCGGTGGACTCCCGTACGCCCTACGACGTGCGCGAGGTCATCGCGCGGATCGTCGACGGGTCGCGGTTCGCGGAGTTCAAGGCGGAGTTCGGGCAGACGCTGGTCACCGGCTTCGCGCACCTCCACGGCCACCCGGTCGGGATCGTCGCCAACAACGGCATCCTGTTCGCCGAGTCCGCCCAGAAGGGCGCGCACTTCATCGAGCTGTGCGACCAGCGCGGCATCCCGCTGGTGTTCCTCCAGAACATCTCCGGCTTCATGGTCGGCCGGGACTACGAGGCGGGCGGCATCGCCAAGCACGGCGCGAAGATGGTGACGGCCGTGGCCTGCACCCGCGTGCCGAAGCTGACCGTCGTCATCGGCGGCTCCTACGGCGCGGGCAACTACTCGATGTGCGGCCGGGCCTACTCCCCCCGCTTCCTGTGGATGTGGCCGGGCGCCAAGATCTCCGTCATGGGCGGCGAGCAGGCCGCGTCCGTGCTGGCCACGGTCAAGCGCGACCAGTTGGAGGCGCGCGGCGAGGCCTGGTCCGCCGAGGACGAGGACGCCTTCAAGGCCCCGGTCCGCGAGCAGTACGAGGAGCAGGGGAACGCGTACTACGCGACGGCCCGGCTCTGGGACGACGGCGTGATCGACCCCATGGAGACCCGGCAGGTCCTGGGACTCGCCCTGACCGCCTGTGCCAACGCGCCCCTGGGTGACCCCCAGTTCGGCGTCTTCCGGATGTGAGGGAGTCCATGTTCGACACCGTTCTGGTGGCCAACCGAGGCGAGATCGCGGTCCGGGTCATCCGCACGCTGCGGCAGCTGGGGGTGCGCTCGGTCGCCGTCTTCAGCGACGCCGACGCCGACGCGCGGCACGTGCGGGAGGCCGACACGGCCGTGCGCATCGGCCCCGCGCCGTCCGCCGAGAGCTACCTGTCCGTCGAGCGGATCCTGGAGGCGGCGGCGAAGTCCGGCGCGCGGGCCGTCCACCCCGGGTACGGCTTCCTCGCCGAGAACGCGGCCTTCGCCGAGGCGTGCGAGCGGGCGGGCCTGGTCTTCATCGGCCCCCCGGCGTCCGCGATCTCGCTCATGGGCGACAAGATCCGGGCCAAGGAGACGGTCAGGAAGGCCGGGGTGCCGGTCGTGCCCGGCTCGTCGGGCTCCGGGCTGACCGACGCCGAACTGGCCGACTCGGCGCGGGAGATCGGCATGCCCGTGCTGCTCAAGCCGAGCGCGGGCGGCGGCGGCAAGGGCATGCGCCTGGTCCGCGAGGAGGCCGCGCTGGCCGAGGAGATCGCGGCGGCCAGGCGCGAGGCCCGGGTCTCCTTCGGCGACGACACGCTGCTCGTGGAGCGGTGGATCGACCGCCCCCGGCACATCGAGATCCAGGTCCTGGCGGACGCCCGCGGCAACGTCGTGCACCTGGGCGAGCGCGAGTGCTCGCTCCAGCGCCGCCACCAGAAGATCATCGAGGAGGCGCCCAGCGTCCTGCTCGACGAGGCGACGCGCGCCGCGATGGGCGCCGCCGCCGTCGAAGCGGCCCGCTCCTGCGGGTACGTGGGCGCGGGCACGGTCGAGTTCATCGTGCCGGGCGACGACCCCTCCGCGTACTACTTCATGGAGATGAACACCCGCCTCCAGGTCGAGCACCCGGTGACCGAGCTGGTCACGGGCCTTGACCTGGTGGAGTGGCAGCTGCGGGTCGCCTCCGGCGAACCGCTGGCCTTCGACCAGGGCGGCGTGCGGCTGACCGGGCACGCGATCGAGGCCCGGATCTGCGCCGAGGACCCGGCGCGCGGCTTCCTGCCGTCGGGCGGCACGGTGCTCGCGCTGCGCGAGCCGCAGGGCGAGGGGGTGCGCACGGACTCGGGGCTCACCGAGGGCACGGAGGTCGGCAGCCTCTACGACCCGATGCTCTCCAAGGTCATCGCGTACGGCCCCGACCGCGCGACCGCCCTGCGCAAGCTGCGCGCGGCCCTCGCTCAGACGGTGACGCTGGGCGTGCCGACGAACGCCGGTTTCCTGCGCCGCCTGCTGGCCCACCCGGCGGTCGTGGCGGGCGAGCTGGACACGGGCCTGGTGGAGCGCGAGGCCGAGGGCCTGCTGCCGGACGGCGTGCCCGACGAGGTGTACGCGGCGGCGGCGCTGGCCCGCAAGCGGGACCTGGCCCCGGAGCCGGGCGAGGGCTGGCGCGACCCGTTCGACGTGCCCGACGGCTGGCGCCTGGGCGGCACGCCCGCGCCCCTGGCCTTCCACCTGCGCGTCCCGGGGCTCGAACCGGTCACCGGGGTCGTCCCGTCCGAGGGCACGGCGACGGCGGAGCGGGTGACCGTCCTCGTCGACGGCACCGTCCACCACTTCCACCGCGCGGGCGCCTGGCTCGGCCGCGACGGCGACGCCTGGCACGTGCAGGACCACGACCCGGTCGCCGCTTCCCTCACCGGCACGGCCCACGCGGGCGCCGACGCGCTGGCCGCGCCGATGCCCGGCACGGTCACGGTCGTGAAGGTGGCCGTCGGGGACGAGGTCAGCGCGGGCCAGAGCCTGCTGGTGGTCGAGGCGATGAAGATGGAGCACGTCATCTCCTCGCCGCACGCGGGCACCGTCACCGAGCTGGACGTCACGCCCGGCGGAGTCGTCGCCATGGACCAGGTCCTCGCGGTCGTCACGCCCGCCGCGGAGGAGGACGTCCCCGGCGCCGCGGAGGAGGACGCGTGAGCGCCCCCGGCCTGCCCATGGCCTTCCCCGCCCCCGGCCTCCCCGCCCGCGTCCGCATCCACGAGGTGGGCGCCCGCGACGGCCTGCAGAACGAGAAGACGACCGTCCCCACCGACGTCAAGGTCGAGCTCATCCGCCGCCTCGCGGCCGCCGGCCTGACCAGCATCGAGGCGACCAGCTTCGTGCACCCCCGGTGGGTGCCCCAACTGGCCGACGCCGAGGAGCTGTTCCCGCAGGTCCGCGACGTCGCGGCGGAAGTGCCCGTGCTCGTGCCCAACGAGCGCGGCCTGGACCGCGCCCTCGCGCTGGGCGCCCGCCGCATCGCCGTCTTCGGCTCGGCGACCGAGACGTTCGCGGCGAAGAACCTCAACCGCACGGTCGACGGGCTGCTCGCGATGTTCGCCCCCGTCGTGGCCCGCGCCAAGGCCGAGGGCGTGCACGTGCGCGGCTACCTCTCGATGTGCTTCGGCGACCCCTGGGAAGGCCCCGTCCCGCTCGCGCGGGCGGTCGAGGTGGCCGGCGCCCTGATGGACCTGGGCTGCGACGAGCTGAGCCTCGGCGACACGATCGGGGTCGCCACGCCGGGCCACGTACGGGCGCTGCTGACCGCGCTTAACGAGCGGGGCGTCGCCACGTCCGCGCTCGGCGTGCACTTCCACGACACGTACGGCCAGGCGCTCGCCAACACCCTCGCGGCGCTCCAGCACGGCGTGAGCACCGTGGACGCCTCCGCGGGCGGCCTCGGCGGCTGTCCCTACGCCGAGTCCGCCACCGGAAACCTCGCCACCGAAGACCTCGTGTGGATGCTTCACGGCCTCGGCATCGAAACCGGGGTCGACCTCGACCGCCTGATCGCGACCAGCGTCTGGCTGTCGGGACACCTGGGCCGACCCAGCCCGTCCCGCACCGTGCGTGCCCTCTCCCCGCAGGAGCAGTAACGATGGACCACCGTCTGAGCCCCGAACACGAAGAACTCCGCCGCACCGTCGAGGCGTTCGCGCACGACGTGGTCGCCCCGAAGATCGGCGACTACTACGAGCGCCATGAGTTCCCGTACGAGATCGTCCGCGAGATGGGCCGCATGGGCCTGTTCGGCCTGCCCTTCCCCGAGGAGTACGGGGGCATGGGCGGCGACTACCTGGCGCTGGGCATCGCGCTCGAAGAGCTGGCGCGGGTCGACTCGTCGGTGGCGATCACCCTGGAGGCGGGCGTCTCGCTGGGCGCGATGCCGCTGCACCTGTTCGGCACCGAGGAGCAGAAGCGCACCTGGCTGCCGAAGCTGTGCGCGGGCGAGATGCTGGGCGCGTTCGGCCTGACCGAGCCGGACGGCGGCTCGGACGCGGGCGCGACGCGCACCACGGCGGTGCGCGACGAGGCGACCGGCGAGTGGGTGATCAACGGCTCCAAGTGCTTCATCACCAACTCGGGCACCGACATCACGGGCCTGGTGACGGTGACCGCCGTGACCGGCCGCAAGCCCGACGGCCGCCCGCTGATCTCCTCGATCATCGTCCCGTCCGGCACGCCCGGCTTCACGGTCGCCGCCCCGTACTCCAAGGTCGGCTGGAACGCGTCGGACACCCGCGAGCTGTCGTTCGCGGACGTGCGGGTCCCGGCGGAGAACCTGTTGGGCGAGGAGGGCCGGGGCTACGCGCAGTTCCTGCGGATCCTCGACGAGGGCCGGGTGGCGATCGCCGCGCTCGGCACGGGCCTCGCGCAGGGCTGCGTGGACGAGTCGGTGAAGTACGCCGGGGAGCGCCGCGCCTTCGGCCGCCCCATCGGCGACAACCAGGCCATCCAGTTCAAGCTGGCCGACATGGAGGTGCGGGCCCACATGGCGCGCGTGGCCTGGCGGGACGCGGCGTCGCGGCTGGTGGCCGGCGAGCCGTTCAAGAAGGAGGCGGCGATCGCCAAGCTGTACTCCTCGACGGTCGCGGTGGACAACGCGCGCGAGGCGACGCAGATCCACGGCGGATACGGCTTCATGAACGAGTACCCGGTGGCTCGAATGTGGCGTGATTCCAAGATCCTGGAGATCGGCGAGGGCACCAGCGAGGTGCAGCGCATGCTGATCGCACGGGAGCTGGGCCTGGCCGGCTAGCGGCCCGGCGGGCCCGGGGGCACGGCGGAACACGTGCGCAGGGCGGGGTGGGGCTGTGCGGGGGTCACGCCACCCCCGCCCTGCGACACGTGCTGAGGTTAGGCTAACCTTCGCTCGAAAACCAGCCACACCGGCACCCAGCCCCACCTGCGCCGTCGTACGAAAGCGGAACCGCCATGCCGAACGCCCGCCCCTCCCACCTCACCCGCCGCGGTCTCCTCGCTGCGGGCGGCGTCATCGGCCTGGGCGCCGCGCTCGCCGCCTGCGGCGACGACAAGAGCGACAAGGGTTCCAAGAGCACCGGGTCCGGCGCCAAGGAGGGCCCCTGGTCCTTCACCGACGACCGCGGCCTGGCCGTGAAGACGAACTCGGGCAGCACCCCGAAGAACATCGTCGCCTTCGTCGGCACCGCCGCCGCGCTCCACGACTACGGCATCGGGGTCAAGGGCGTCTTCGGCCCGACCAGGCTCAAGGACGGCAAGGCGGACGTCCAGGCGGGCGACCTCGACGTGAACGGGGTCGAGATCGTCGGCAACGTCTGGGGCGAGTTCAACATCGAGAAGTACGCGGCCCTCGCGCCGGACCTCCTGGTCTCCGCCATGTGGGAGAAGGACGCCCTCTGGTACGTGCCGGACCAGTCCAAGGACAAGATCCTGAAGCTGGCGCCGAGCGTCGCCCTGTGGGCCTCGAACACCACCATGGCCAAGGCCCTGGAGCGGCACGCGCAGTTCGCCGGGTCCCTGGGCGCCGACCTCACGGCCAAGAAGGTCACGGACGCCAAGGCCCGCTTCGAGAAGGCCTCCGCCCGGCTGCGCGCCGCCGCCAAGTCGAAGCCGGAGATCACCGTCATGATCGGCTCCGCCAGCGCCGAGCTGTTCTACGTCTCCGAGGCGAAGATGTCCGCCGACACGCTCTACTTCCAGGAGCTGGGCGTGAAGTTCGTGACGCCCAAGGTCGACAAGGGCGGCTTCTTCGAGGGGCTGAGCTGGGAGAACGCCGGGAAGTACGACGCGGACATCATCATGATGGACAACCGCTCGGGGACGCTCCAGCCCGACGCCCTGACCTCCAGGCCGACCTGGGCCAAGCTGTCCGCCGTCAAGGCGGGCCAGGTCGTCCCGCGCGTGACGGAGCCCATCTACTCGTACGACAAGTGCGCGCCGATCCTCGAAGACCTCGCGAAGGCCATCGAGGACGCCGAGCCGGTCGCCAAGAAGAAGGCCTGAGTACGGACGTGTTCGGACTCTTCTCGCTGACCGTCCTGCGCACCGAGCGCATCAGCCCCTCCCTGACCCGCGTCACCTTCGGCGGCGCGGACCTGGCGGGCTTCGCCTCGGGCGGCCGGGACCAGAGCCTGTCGCTCTTCCTGCCGCACCCCGGCCAGGAAGAGCCGCAGCTCCCCACGGGCGTCGGCCCCGACGAGTGGTTCGGCGCCTACCTGGCGATGCCGCACGACGTACGGGCGGTCATGCGCTCGTACACCGTGCGCGAGCAGCGCGCCGAACCGGCCGAGCTGGACATCGACTTCGCGCTCCACGCGGACGGCGGCCCGGCCTGCCGCTGGGCCGAGCGGGCCGAGCCCGGTCAGCGCGTGGCGGTCCTGGGCCCCACGGTCGCGGACAACACCGGCGTGCGCTTCCGCCGCCCCGACGACGCCGACTGGGTCCTGATCTGGGCGGACGAGACGGCGCTGCCCGCGGCCGCCGCGTCCCTCGAAACGCTGCCCGCGGGCACGAAGGCCCTGGTCTGGATCGAGGTGCCGTTCGCCGCCGACCGCATCGAGCTGCGCACCGAGGCGGACGCGGAGGTCACCTGGCTGGTGCGCGAGGAGGGCGCCCCGGACGCGGCGGACGCCGTCGCCGCCGCCGACCTGCCCTCCCCCGGTACGGGCTACGCCTGGATCGCGGGCGAGTCGGGCTCGGTCAAGGCGCTCCGCCGCCACCTGGTGCGCGAGCGCGCGTTCGACAAGAAGCGCGTGACGTTCACCGGCTACTGGCGCCGCGGCGTCAGCGAGGACCTGCTCCGCACCGAGGCGGCCGAGGAGGACTAGGTCCTCGACCTCCCCGCCCGCCCCGCAGTCGGGCGCGGGGGCCCCGGACCGAGCCCCGGGACCCCCGCGCCTCCCTCACTCCCGCGCCCAGTCCACCTTCGGCGAGCGGTAGTAGTCGATGCCCAGCGCGTCGAACCTCGGCCCCTGCCGGGCCAGCCGCTCCCGGTAGTCGGCCCAGTCGTGGCTCGCGGCGGGCGACCACCCCAGCTCGGCGACGCCCGGCAGGCGCGGGAACGCCATGGACTCCAGCTGGTCGCTCGTGGCCAGCGTCTCGGTCCACAGCGGCGCCTCGACGCCGAGCAGCGCGGACTCGGGCAGCCCCGGCAGGTACGTCGAGGGGTTCCAGTCGTACGAGCGGTCCACCTCCACGTATCCGGCCCAGGCCAGACCCAGCTCGGTGTTCTTGTCGTACTTCATGTCGAGGTACGTCCGGTCGGCGGGCGAGAGCACCACCTTCGTGCCCGCCTTCGCCGCGTCCACCACGCGCTGCCGCTCGGCCGCGCCCGTGGCGTCGTAGCCCCAGTACTGCGCGACGGCCCCCGCCACCGGCTTCGCGCCGGTCAGCTGGTGCCAGCCCAGCACGGTCTTGCCGTACTTGCCGACGATCGCCTGCGCCCGGTCCATGAAGGCGACGTAGTCCGCGTGGTTCGTGGCGTGCGCCTCGTCGCCGCCGATGTGCAGGTACCTGCCCGGCGTCAGGGCCGCGAGCTCCCGCACCACGTCGTCCAGGAACCTGTACGTGACGTCCTTGTTCACGCACAGCGAGCTGAAGCCGACCGAGGTGCCGGTGTAGAGCGGCGGGGCGACGCCGTCGCAGTTCAGCTCGGCGTAGGAGGCGAGCGCCGCGTTGGTGTGGCCCGGCACGTCGATCTCCGGGACCACCTCCAGGTAGCGCGAGCCCGCGTAGGCGACGAGTTCCCTGTACTGCGCCTTGGTGTAGTACCCGCCGGGCCCGCCGCCGACCTGGGTGGAGCCGCCGTAGGTGGCCAGCCGGGGCCAGGAGTCGACGGCGATGCGCCAGCCCTGGTCGTCGGAGAGGTGAAGGTGCAGCTTGTTGATCTTGTAGAGGGCGATCTGGTCGATGTAGCGCTTGACCTGCTCGACGGTGAGGAAGTGGCGCGAGACGTCGAGCATGGCGCTGCGGTACCCGAAGCGCGGGGCGTCGGTGACGGTGCCGCCCGCGACCTGCCAGGGCCCGGTCTGCCGGGTGTCCGCCTCGACCTTCGCGGGCAGCTGCTGGCGCAGCGTCTGCACGCCGTGGAAGAGCCCGGCGGGCCTGCGGGCCGTGACGGTCACGGAGCGGCGGTCGGCGACGAGCCGGTACCCCTCGTCGCCGAGGTCCTTCGCGCCGGGCGCGAGGCGCAGCCGGATGCCGTCGCCGCCCCCCTCGCCGGTGACGGGGAGGCGGTAGCCGGTGGAGGGCCGCAGGACGTCCGCCAGGTAGTCGCCGATGCGCCGGACCTCGCGCGACCCTCCGTCGACCCGGATGCGGGTCTTGTCGTTGAGGGTGTACGGGCGTCCCGCGGGGCTCACGGAGGCGGGCACGGGCACGGTGTCGCCGAGCGGGCGCGGCGCGCGCGGCCCTTCGGGCACGGCGGCGGCCCGGGGCTCCGGCTCGGGCGCGGCCCCGACGGCGGCGACGCCGGCCGTCGCGACGAGGAGGAGGGAGCCGAACAGGCGGGAAAGCGTTCGATGGCGGGGAAGCGTTCGGTGCTGTCTCACAAGCTGTTCCCTTTCGACGGGTTCGACGGGGTTCACAACTGTGGTGCCGAGCGGTTGAACGATCACCATGCGTACCGTGCGCCCCAGGCGGGGTCAAGGGGTATAGACCAATACCCTGGCCGGGGCCGCCCGGTGGAACAATCGCCGCATGGCGGAAATCATCCAGAAGGACGGCACCTGGACCTTCGACGGGGACGTCGTGCGCATCGTCCCCGGCGGCGACAAGGGCGTGGGTCTGCTGCGCCGGACGCTCGGCGAAGTCACCGTGCCGCTCCGGGCGCTGGCGTCGGTCTCCTTCGAACCGGGCCGGAAGTCGGGGCGGCTGAGGCTGCGGCTGCGCGAGGGGGCGTGCCCGCTGCTCCAGATCACCGGGAGCGGGCTGGAGGACGCGTCCAACCCGTACGTGCTGACGGTGGAGAACGACCGGACGGGCGTCGCGGAGTACTTCGTGGACGAAGTGCGCAACGCGCTGCTGCTCGACCAGGTTCCGCAGACCCCGGTCGACGCCTACCTCCTGCCGGGCCCGGCGCTGCCGATCACGGTGGGCGCGGGCGACGGCACGGCGACGTTCTACGGGGACCGGATCCGCCTGGAGTGGAACTGGAAGACCGACGAGGGCAAGGCGACGAACGGGGCGCGGACGATCCCCCTGGGGGACGTCCAGGCCGTGGAGTGGTTCCCGGCGTCCGGCCTGGAGAACGGGTACCTGCGGTTCGTGACGGCGGCGTCGACGAAGGCGCCGCCGAAGTACGACCCGTACTCGGTGGAGCTGTGGGGCTTCAAGAAGGACCCGCTGATGGCACTGGTCGCGGCGGCGGTGGTGGCGCGGATGCCGCACCCGGCGGCGGCGCCCGAACCGCGGGCCGCGCTCCCGGCGGCGCCCGCGGAGGCCCCGGACCACGACGCGCTCCTGCGCCGCCTGCGGGAACTGGGCGAGCTGCACCGGGCGGGGATCCTCACGGACGAGGAGTTCACGACGGCGAAGCAGGCGGTCCTGCGGCAGATGTGAGGGGGCGGGTTCCGCACGCCGGACACCTCACACCGGGCACCTTGGACCAGACCAAGCACCGTTTCGCCTTGGATCCTGCCCGAAATCGGGCAGGATTCTTGCATACGCGCCGCCGTCCCCTCACTATCGACAGGTGCTCGATTCCCGCCCGTCGTCCCACGACGACCTCGTCGACCACCTGGTCCGCAGCACCGCGCTACAGCGCGGCGAGGCCGCCCGGGTGATCCTCGACGTGCTGGCGTACTTCGACGAGACGACCGAGGAGTTCGTCCGCCGCCGCCACCGCGAGCTGCAGTCCGGCGGCCTGGTGAACACCGAGATCTTCGAGCGCATCGCGGCGGAACTGCCGCACCGCGCCGTGGCGCCACCGGAGCTCTCGCTCCGGCAGCTGCGCCGCATCGTCTACACCTGAGCACACCTCAGGACTTCACGTCTCACGCGCCACGTGCGCAACGCGCGCCACGCGCGATCCGATCCACCAGAGGGGCAAAAGACTTTATGTGCGGAATTGTCGGTTACATCGGTAGGCGCGACGTGGCCCCCCTCCTCCTGGAGGGCCTCGCCCGGCTGGAGTACCGCGGCTACGACTCCGCGGGCATGGTGATCACCAGCCCCAAGTCCTCCGGCCTGAAGATGGTCAAGGCCAAGGGCCGGGTCCGCGACCTGGAGGCCCGCGTACCCAAGCGCTTCACCGGCACCACCGGCATCGCCCACACCCGCTGGGCCACCCACGGCGCGCCGAGCGACATCAACTCGCACCCGCACCTGGACCCGGAGAACAAGGTCGCGGTCGTCCACAACGGCATCGTCGACAACGCCCAGGAGCTCCGCGCCAAGCTGGAGGCCGAGGGCGTGGTCTTCGCCTCCGAGACCGACACCGAGGTGCTGACGCACCTGATCGCCCGCTCCAAGGCCGAGACCCTGGAGGAGAAGGTCCGCGAGGCGCTGAAGGTCGTCGAGGGCACCTACGGCATCGCCGTGATGCACGCCGACTTCAACGACCGCATCGTCGTCGCCCGCAACGGCTCCCCCGTCGTCCTGGGCATCGGCGAGAAGGAGATGCTGGTCGCCTCCGACGTCGCCGCGCTGATCGCCCACACCCGCCAGATCGTCACCCTCGACGACGGCGAGATGGCCACCCTCAAGGCCGACGACTTCCGCACGTACACGACCTCGGGCACGCTGACCACCGCCACCCCCGAGACCGTCGAGTGGGAGGCCGCCTCCTACGACATGGGCGGCCACGACACGTACATGCACAAGGAGATCTCGGAGCAGGCCGACGCGGTCGACCGCGTCCTGCGCGGCCGCATCGACGAGAAGTTCTCCACCGTGCACCTGGGCGGCCTGAACCTGGACGCCCGCGAGGCCCGCGGCATCCGGCGCGTGAAGATCCTCGGCTGCGGCACCTCGTACCACGCCGGCATGATCGGCGCCTCGCTGATCGAGGGCCTGGCCCGCATCCCCGCCGACGCCGAGCCCGCGTCCGAGTTCCGCTACCGCAACCCGGTCGTGGACCCCGACACGCTCTACATCGCCGTCTCCCAGTCCGGCGAGACCTACGACGTGCTGGCGGCCGTCCAGGAGCTGAAGCGCAAGGGCGCCCGCGTCCTCGGCGTGGTCAACGTCGTGGGCTCGGCGATCGCCCGCGAGGCCGACGGCGGCGTGTACGTCCACGCGGGCCCCGAGGTCTGCGTGGTCTCCACCAAGTGCTTCACCAACACGGTCGTCGCCTTCGCGCTGCTCGCCCTGCACCTGGGCCGCATCCGCGACCTGTCGGTCGCCGACGGCAAGCGGATCATCGAGGGCCTGCGCAAGCTGCCCGCGCAGATCCAGGAGATCCTGGCGGGCGAGGAGGACATCAAGAAGCTCGCCGCCGAGTACGCCGACGCCAAGTCGATGATGTTCATCGGCCGCGTCCGGGGCTACCCGGTCGCCCTGGAGGCATCCCTGAAGCTCAAGGAGATCTCCTACATCCACGCCGAGGCGTACCCGGCCTCCGAGCTGAAGCACGGCCCGCTGGCCCTCATCGAGCCCGCGATGCCCACCGTCGCGATCGTCCCGAACGACTCGCTGCTGGAGAAGAACCGCGCCGCGCTGGAGGAGATCAAGGCCCGCAGCGGCCGCATCCTCGCGGTCGCGCACCAGAACCAGGAGAAGGCCGACCACACGATCCTCGTCCCGAAGAACGAGGACGAGCTGGACCCGATCCTGATGGGCATCCCGCTCCAGCTCCTCGCGTACCACACGGCCCTGGCGCTGGGCCGGGACATCGACAAGCCGCGCAACCTGGCGAAGTCCGTCACCGTCGAGTAGCCGGGACACCAGGGCGCCCCGGGTGCGTGCCACCATACGCACCCGGGGCGCCCTTCTCGTCCGCCGACGTCGCCCATTACGTCGGCTTGTGGCTGCTCGGACACAGGCCCTCCAGCCGGCGGCCGTCACTCCGCGTCTGCGCTCGCGCACCGTCTCCCAGCGACCGGTATGTACCCTTCACAAGGGCGCAAACCACCTCTACGCGCGGGTAGATTTATCTATTGTCAAGACGAGTTGACGCCAACCGGGCGCGGAATCACGTGACTTGAAGGCGCCGATGCCGAAAATCGACGGGTTCGAAGGCGGCGGCGCTACGGGATGACGACGACCGGACGGCGGGCGCGCCGGGCCAGCCGCCCCGCGACCGAGCCGAAGATGCGGCCCACGATGCCGTGCGTGGAGCCGACCACGATCGCGTCGGCCGAGTACTCGTGGCCGACCTCCTCCAGCTCGTGGCAGATGTCCCCGCCGCGCTCCACGAGGATCCAGGGGACCTCGGCGAGGTAGTCGGCGCAGGCGAGTTCGAGCCCGAGCACTTCGGTGCGGTGGTCCGGCACGTCGACGAAGACGGGCGGCTCGCAGCCCGCCCAGACCGTGGTCGGCAGCCGGTTCGCGACGTGCACGATGATCAGTCCGGAGCCCGACCTGCGGGCCATTCCGATGGCATACGCCAGGGCCCGCTCGCTGGAGGTGGAGCCGTCGAAGCCGACGACCACCCCGTGCCGGAAGGCGGGATCGCAGGAGGGGCGCTTGTCTTCCGCGGGACGGAGGTCGCGGTCCACCAGGGGATCGGCGACCTGCTTGCGGTCCGCGGGTTCGGGGAGTTCGTGACCGGCCATCGGTGTCTCGGCGTTCAGATCCTCGGGGAGTGACGACAATGAACAGCAAGGCTGTGTCTGGGAATCATCTTCCCAACCCCATACCCCCAAGGGTACGGCGACACTCCTCGACTGCCCAGACCCACGCAAAGCATGTGCGGCGTTCCAGGGAGCATGCCCGAGCCCGCCCCGGATGGCAATGCTCGCTGCTCCGTACAGCCGTCTCGCGAGTGACCCGAACCGCTCGCCCCCCGTTACCCCCACGGCCACATCCCCGCCCCCCAGGGAGCACGCCGTGCCCGCACCTTCGTCCGCGCCTTCCGCCACACCCGTCCGTTCTGCCCCGCAGGTCACAGGGGTAACAGGAGCCCCGTCCGACCCATCGCGCGGCCACCGCCACGTGCCGCACCAGCCCTCGCACCCGGCCGCCGCGGGCCCGGTCCTCGCCCCGCACCGCGGCCGCCCCGCACCGCCCCCCGGCGGCACCCCGGGCGAGTCGGCGAGCGCCGTCGTCCGCTGGGCGGCGTTCAGCGTCCTGCTCGTCCCCGTCGTGCTCCTCGTGTACGGCACGTCCTTCGGCGGGGCCGCCGCCGCGACCCTCGGCCTCGCCGCGGTGACCGCGGGCTGCCGCGTGCTGCTGCGCCAGTCGGAGCGCGCCGAGGCCCGCTCGGCCGCCGCCCTGCAAGGGTCCGACCGGGCGGAGCGCGGGGCGCGTTCCGCGGCCGCCGGGCGCGCCCCGCACTCCCGCGCGGGGGCGCCGCCAGGGGGGCGGCGGAGGCGGAGTGCGCGGGGCTCCGACGAGGTTCGGCGCGATCTCCTCCGTACGTCGGAGTGAATCGTGCGGTAATCGACGGGTATCGACAGCGACGCTTCCGGCACTCGGGCACGCCGATCGACTGACTGGTTCGCACACCAGCACCCGTATGTTTTCAGCCAACTTCTCGGACCCTCCCCCTCCCTGGCGGAATGGCCTGTCAACCCCCTTGTCACCAGGCAAGAAAGGTGTGAGACGGGCTCCCGCACCCTACGGGGACGGGCCATGCACGGAAGGCGCACTTCCCTGCACGGCCCGTGAGTGGAACGCTTCGTGATCGAATGCTTCGCGCCAAGTTGCCATGTCGACAATCTGCCGGGTGGACATGCTGTCACTCCGGCAGCACGGAACCCAGTAGATTCGATCTTGGCCACGATCGGCTGGGGATTTCGTGCGGGGATTCGTGCAGGACCAAGGGGAAACGTGCAGGAGCGACAGGCCCGTCAGGACCGGAAAGACGCGAACACCGAGGGGGGCTTAGCGTCATGAGTCAGGACTCCGTTACCGCACCGGAGGCAGCCCGGAAGCTCTCCGGGCGTCGACGCCGGGAAGTCGTCGCCGTGCTGCTCTTCAGCGGCGGACCGATCTTCGAGAGCTCGATACCGCTCTCCGTCTTCGGAATCGACCGGCAGGACGCCGGCGTCCCCCGCTACCGGCTGCTCGTGTGCGCCGGTGAGGACGGACCGCTGCGGACCACCGGCGGACTCGAACTGACCGCGCCGTACGGCCTGGAGGCGATCAGCCGGGCGGGCACCGTCGTGGTCCCGGCCTGGCGGTCGATCACCTCGCCGCCGCCGCCGGAGGCACTGGACGCGCTGCGCCGCGCCCACGAGGAGGGCGCCCGCATCGTCGGGCTGTGCACCGGCGCCTTCGTGCTCGCCGCGGCGGGACTGCTGGACGGCAGGCCGGCCACCACCCACTGGATGTACGCGCCCACGCTGGCGAAGCGCTACCCGTCGGTCCACGTGGACCCGCGCGAGCTCTTCGTCGACGACGGCGACGTGCTCACCTCCGCGGGTACGGCGGCCGGAATCGATCTCTGTCTCCACATCGTCCGGACGGACCACGGCACCGAAGCGGCGGGCGCGCTCGCCCGGCGGCTCGTCGTGCCGCCCCGTCGCACCGGCGGCCAGGAGCGCTATCTCGACAGGTCTTTACCCGAGGAGATCGGCTCCGACCCGCTCGCCGAGGTCGTCGCCTGGGCCCTGGAACACCTCCACGAGCAGTTCGACGTGGAGACGCTGGCCGCGCGCGCGTACATGTCACGGCGCACGTTCGACCGGCGGTTCCGCTCGCTCACCGGCTCCGCGCCGCTCCAGTGGCTGATCACCCAGCGGGTGCTCCAGGCACAGCGGCTCCTGGAGACGTCCGACTACTCGGTGGACGAGGTCGCGGGCCGCTGCGGCTTCCGGTCGCCGGTCGCGCTGCGCGGGCACTTCCGCCGCCAGCTCGGCTCGTCGCCCGCCGCGTACCGGGCGGCCTACCGCGCCCGGCGCCCGCAGAGCGATCTGCAGGCGGTGGCCACGGTGCCCGCGGAAGCGGTGCTGCCCATGCAGGGCGGCTCGCCCGCGGCCACCCAGATCCGTCGGACCGCGGCCGCCACGAGCGCCACGGGACCCGCCGCGACCTCGGCGGCCCCGCTGGAGCCCGGAAAGCCGCACTCCGACGCGTACGCCCCCGGGCGTGCGACCCTGCCGGGGCAGCGCACCGCCCCGTAGGGTGAGACGCATGAACGACCGCATGGTGTGGATCGACTGCGAGATGACCGGGCTCTCGCTGACGGACGACGCACTCATCGAGGTGGCCGCACTGGTCACCGACTCGGAACTGAACGTGCTCGGCGAAGGGGTGGACATCGTGATCCGCCCTCCGGCCGAGGCGCTGGAGACCATGCCCGACGTGGTGCGCGAGATGCACACCGCGTCGGGCCTCCTCGCCGAGCTGGACGGCGGCACCACCCTGGCCGACGCCGAGCAGCAGGTACTGGCGTACATCAGGGAGCACGTGAAGGAGCACGTGAAGGCCCCGCTGTGCGGGAACTCCGTCGGCACCGACCGCGGCTTCCTCGCGCGCGACATGACCGACCTGGAGTCGTACCTCCACTACCGGATCGTGGACGTCTCCTCCGTGAAGGAGCTGGCGCGCCGCTGGTACCCGAGGGCGTACTTCAACAGTCCCGAGAAGAACGGCAACCACCGGGCGCTCGCCGACATCCGCGAGTCCATCGCCGAGCTGCGGTACTACCGCGAGGCGGTCTTCGTGCCGCAGCCCGGCCCGGACTCGGACACCGCGAAGGCCATCGCCGCCAAGCACGTCCTGCCCGCCGAATAGGGCCCGCGCAGCCCCTCTGACCTGCGGGGCGAGAACCCTGGCGCGAGCACCCTCCCAGACCCTGTACACTTTTTCTCGGCCGGTCGGAAAGACCACAACAGACCGGTCGTGGTGGGTATAGCTCAGCTGGTAGAGCACCTGGTTGTGGTCCAGGATGTCGCGGGTTCGAGTCCCGTTACTCACCCCACACGATCGGCCCCCGGCCTGGGAAACCAGGACGGGGGCCGATCTCGTTGCGTGCCCCGCCCGAACGGCGGCCGAACGGCGACCGGACCCCGTGTGATCCGCGTCACGCCGACTCCCGCACCACCAGCTCCGTCGGCAGCACGCGGCCCGGCGGCTCCGGCGGGCGGCCCGCGATCCGAGCGAGCAGCACCCGCGCCATCAGGGCGCCCATCTCCTCTATCGGCTGGCGCACGCTGGTCAGCGGCGGGTCCATGTGCCGGGCCACCGCCGAGTCGTCGACGCCTATCAGCGCCACGTCGTCCGGGACCCGGCGCCCCGCCTCGCGCAGCGCGGCCCTGGCGCCCGCCGCCATCACGTCCGACGCCGCGAAGACCGCGTCCAGGTCCGGGCGGCGCTCCAGGAGCTCGCGCATCGCGCGGTGGCCGCCCGCCTCGGTGAAGTCGGCGCAGGCCACCAGCCGGCCGTCGGGGGCGAGGCCGGCCGCCGCCACGCCCTGCCGGTAGCCGTCCAGGCGGCAGCGCGCGGCGTACATGTCGAGCGGGCCCGTGATGGTGGCGATGCGGCGGCGGCCCCGGCCCGCCAGCCGCTCGACGGCCTGCCGCCCCGCGCCCGTGTTGTCGCAGTCGACGTACGCCACGGGCTCGTCGTGGGACCTGCGGCCGTTGAGTACCACCGGCAGCCCCAGCTCGCCCACCATGTCGGGCAGCGGGTCGTCGGCGTGCACGGAGACCAGCAGGACGCCGTCGACGCGGTGGGCGCCGAGGTACTGGGCGAAGCGTCGGCGCTCCCGGTCCGAGCGGATCAGCGTGAGCAGCAACTGCATGTCGGCTTCGGCGAGTTCGGCGCTGATTCCGCGGATGATGTCCAGGAAGTACGGCTCGGCGAAGAGCCGCGCCTCGGTCTCGGGCACGGCGAGCGCGACGGCGTCGGTGCGGCTGCCCGCCAGGGCGCGGGCGGCGCGGTTGGGCACGTAGCCCAGCTCGGCGATCGCGCGGTCGACGGCCTCCTTGGCGCGGGCGCTGACCCGGGGGGAGCCGTTGACCACCCGGGAGACCGTGCCGCGGCCGACCCCGGCCCTGGCCGCGACCTCTTCGAGCGTGGGCCTGCCCGTCCGCCGTCCGCGCACCGCCATCGGTCCCCCATCGCCGTGAGTCCGCACCCCGGAGGTGGGAGCGCGCCCACGCTAGAGGAAGCCCGTCGCGATCGCCAAGGGTGTCTTCAGGAAGTGACGGCGACACGGCTCCGAAACAAGCGTTGAGTCCCCCAACTGACCGACTTCTCCGAAGAGTTGGCGTTCAAGTCTTGACACCCGAGTGCGGTCGGCAGGAGCCTTCCGGCATCGGATGTGGGAGCGCTCCCACGCGCCACTCGGGCCACTCCGTTCCTTGACACCCCGTCAGACACCCGGGACTCTTCAGACATCAATGCTGGGAGCGCTCCCAATGCACCTTTTACGTACGGAATCAATCGGAATCCCTGCATAGGAGGATGCGATGCGCACATTTCGCTCACCCGACCACACGTCCCGAAGACTGCGGGCCGTCGCGGCCCTCGCGGTGTTCGCCCTGGCCGCGGGGGTGCTCGGCGGCTGCGCCCAGGACGAAGAACCGGCACCGGCGGACTCGTCGGCGTCCGGCGGCTCGTCGGCGGGCACGGCGGCGGGCTCGTCCGGGGGCTCCGACGGCGGCTCGGACGGCGGCTCGGACGAGGACGCCGTGACCGTCTCGGTCGGCGTCTTCGGGGTCTTCGGCTACAGGCAGGCCGGGCTCTACGACGAGTACACGAAGCTCCATCCGCACGTCCGGATCAAGGAGACGTCGATCGAGCGGAACGAGCAGTACTACTCCCAGCTGCTCACCCACCTGGCGGCCAACAGCGGGCTCTCCGACATCCAGGCCGTCGAGGTCGGCAACATCAACGAGGTGACGACCACCCAGGCCGGGAAGTTCGTGGACCTGGGGAAGGCCGCGGGGGTGCGCAAGGCCGACTACCTCTCCTGGAAGTGGGACCAGGCCACCGACGAGGACGGCAGGACCATCGGGCTCGGCACCGACATCGGGCCGATGGGCATCTGCTACCGCAAGGACCTCTTCGGCCGGGCCGGGCTGCCCACCGACCGTACGGCCGTGGGCAGGCTCTGGGCGGGCGACTGGCAGAAGTACCTCGACACCGGCCGCCGGTACACCGCGAAGGCACCGGCGGGCACCTCGTACATGGACGGCGCGGCCGGGGTCTACAACGGTGTCATCTCCTCCAGCCGCATCCGCAACTACGACGAGAACGGCGAGCTGATCTTCAAGACCAGCCCGTCCGTGAAGGCTGCCTGGAACCTCGCGATGCAGGCGGCCGAGGGCGGGATGACCGCCAGGTTCAAGCAGTTCACCAAGGAGTGGGACCAGGGGTACGCCAACGCCCGTTTCGCCACGGTGATCTGCCCGTCCTGGATGCTCGGCTACATCAAGGAGAAGTCCGGCACCAAGGGCGCCGACCAGTGGGACGTCGCGCCCGCGCCCAAGCCCGCCAACTGGGGCGGCTCCTTCCTGACCGTCCCCGAGCGCGCCAGGCACAAGGACGAGGCGGTGAAGCTCGCGGCCTGGCTGACCGCGCCCGCCCAGCAGGCCAAGCTCTTCGCCCGGCAGGCCAGCTTCCCCAGCTCGCGGGCCGCGATCGCGCTGCCCGAGGTCTCCGGCGCGAAGCACCCGTACTTCGGCGACGCCCCGATCGGCCGGATCTTCTCGGACGCGGCGCGCGGCATGCCGACGCTGGTGCTCGGCCCCAAGGACCAGCCCATCGGGCAGCAGGTCTCCGACGTGGGCATCCTCCAGGTGGAGCAGCAGGGCAAGTCGCCTGAAGAGGGCTGGAAGGCCACTCTGAAGGCGGTCGACAACGCCTTGGACCAGTGAGGCCGTGAAGTACGAGACGGGTTCGGGCCCACCGGGGACGGCGGAGTCCGCCGACACGGACGGCACGGACGGTACGGGTACGGGCGGCACGGGTACGGGCGGCACGGGTACGGTCGCCGTGGACGACCGGCGCGCGGCGCGGCGCAGCCGGCGCTACCGGCGGGACGTGAAGTGGAGCCCGTACGCCTTCGTCGCGCCGTTCTTCCTCTTCTTCGCCGCCTTCGGGCTCTTCCCGCTGCTCTACACGGGCTGGGCCTCGCTGCACCGCGTCGAGCTCCAGAACCCGAACGACATGGAGTGGGTGGGGCTGCGGAACTTCACCCGGCTCGCCCACGACGAGTTCTTCTGGAACGCGCTGCAGAACACGTTCACGATCGGGCTGCTGTCGACCGTGCCGCAGCTGTTGATCGCACTGGGCCTGGCGCACCTGCTCAACTACCGGCTGCGCGGCTCGATGTTCTTCCGGGTCGCCGTCCTCACCCCGTACGCGACCTCGGTCGCCGCCGCGACGCTGGTGTTCGTGCTGCTCTTCGGGCGCGACTACGGGCTGGTCAACTGGGTGCTGGGGAACATCGGGATCGGGCGCGTCGACTGGGAGAACGGCACGCTCTCCTCGCAGCTCGCGGTCTCCACGATCGTGATCTGGCGGTGGACCGGCTACAACGCGCTGATCTACCTGGCGGCGATGCAGGCGATCCCCGGCGACCTCTACGAGTCGGCGGCGCTGGACGGGGCGTCGCGGTGGCAGCAGTTCGTGCACGTCACCGTGCCCTCGCTGCGGCCGACGATCCTCTTCACGGTCGTCGTGTCGACGATCGGGGCGACCCAGCTGTTCGGCGAGCCGCTGCTGTTCGGCGCGGGCGGCGGGGCCGGGGGCGGGGCGTCGCACCAGTACCAGACCCTCGGGCTCTACCTGTACGAGCAGGGCTGGGTGAACCTCCACCTCGGGCGGGCCTCCGCGATCGCCTGGACGATGTTCCTGCTCCTGCTGCTGATCGCCGCGGTCAACGCGCTGCTGGTGCGGCGCCTCAGGAAGGGGGAGGAACGATGAGGGCCGGGCGGCAGGCGTACGGGGGTCGGCTCACCTGTGCGGTGTTGATCCTGTTCACGGTCGGATCGCTGTTTCCGCTGGTGTGGACGGCGATCGCGGCGTCCCGCACCAACGCGCGGCTCGCCGGGACACCGCCGCCGCTGTGGTTCGGCGGGCGGCTGCTGGAGAACCTGGAGACGGCGTGGACCGACGCCAACATGGGGCTCGCGCTGCTGAACACGACGCTGGTCGCGGGGTCCGTGGCGCTGGGCACCGTGCTCTTCTCGACGATCGCCGGGTTCGCCTTCGCCAAGCTGCGCTTCCGCTTCAAGAACCTGCTGTTGCTGCTGGTCGTCGGGACGATGATGGTGCCTCCGCAGCTGAGCGTCGTGCCGCTGTTCATGACCGTCGCGAAGCTGGAGTGGACCGACCAGCTCCAGGCGGTGGTCCTGCCGACGCTGGTCAGCGCGTTCGGGGTGTTCTTCATGCGGCAGTACCTCGCGCAGGCGCTGCCGAGCGAGCTGATCGAGGCGGCGCGGGTGGACGGGGCGAGCAGCCTGCGGATCGTGTGGCACGTGGTCTTCCCCGCGGCGCGGCCCGCGATGGCGGTGCTCGGGATGCTGACGTTCGTCGCGTCGTGGAACGACTTCTTCTGGCCTGTCATCGCGCTCACGCAGGAGAACCCGACCGTGCAGGTGGCCCTCACGGGCCTCGGGCGGGGGTACGTCCCCGATCAGTCGGTGGTGATGGCGGGGGCGCTGCTCGGGACGTTGCCGCTGCTGCTGGTGTTCGTGCTGTTCGGCCGGCAGATCGTGGGCGGAATCATGCAGGGCGCGGTGAAGGGCTGAAGCCCTTCTTGACCGGGGCGGGGCAGGGCGGGGCGGGCGGTGTCCGGTGCGCCCGGGGCCGGGGGTGCCGTTCCGCCTGCGGCGGGCGGGGGGCCGTGCGGCGCGTGTTGCCGTTGCCCGGGGCGGGCGTCTTTCGCCTGCGGCGGGCCAGGCCCCTCCCCACCCCTTCCCGAAACCCTGCCGGGGGCTGGTGGGTGGGTGCGTTGCGCGTCTGCCCCACCCTCGCGCAGTTCCCCGCGCCCCTGAAGGGGCGCGGGGAACTGCGCGA